>NZ_BAAGWT010000002.1:0-173589 GCF_054780215.1 Leifsonia lichenia | reverse complement strand
GCGCGTTGGCTAGGGGCGGGGGCGGGCGGGCCGGAGGCGCTGGCAGCGGGGACAGAAGTGGGAGGAGCGGTTCATGAACTGCTCGCGGACGATGGGGGTGCCGCAGCGCGGGCACGGCTTGCCCTGCTGGCCGTAGGCGTTGAGGCTGTGGGAGAAGTAGCCGGAGGCGCCGTTCACGTTGACGTACTGGGCGTCGAAACTCGTGCCGCCCTCCGCCAGCGCCTTCTGCAGCACCAGGCGCACCTCGGCGAGCAGACTCCGGATGCGCGGACGCGACAGCGACGACGCGGGCTGCGCGTAGTGCAGCTTGGCCGCCCACAGCGCCTCGTCGGCGTAGATGTTGCCGATGCCGCTGATCAGGGTCTGGTCGAGGAGCGCGCGTTTGATGCCGGTGCTCTTGCGGGACAGCGCTGCGCTGAACGCGGCGTCGTCGAACGCGGGGTCGAGCGGGTCGCGGGCGATGTGGCTGACCTGCGACGGGACGAGCGGTTCGAGCGTGCCGAGGCCGCCGGCTGCGCCGTCCGCGGTGGGGACGAGCGCATCCACTGCCATCGAGCCGAAGATGCGCTGGTCGACGAAGTTCACCCAGAGCTCGCCGTAGTCCGGCTGCTCGATGTGCAACCGGATGCGCAGCAGCCCGCTCTCCACGGTGCCCGGCTCCCGCAGGAGGATCTGCCCGCTCATGCCCAGATGGGCGACGATCGCCGACCGCCGCTCGGCGACTGCACCGGTATCGGCGGCACCGGAACCGGCATCCTCCGGCGCCAGGGGGATCCACAGGAATTTCCCGCGCCGCGCTGGGGTCTGCATCGTCCGCCCCGTGAGGAGGACATCGAACGCGCCGGAGACCGGGTCGTGGCGTTTCAGAGAGCGCGGTTCGAAGACCTCGACGCCGAGGATGGTCGCACCGGTGACAGCGGGCGCGAGGCCCGCCCGGACGACCTCAACCTCGGGAAGCTCTGGCACGTCGCTGCGTCAGGGTGGTCCAGGCGCTGAGCGCCGCCGCCATCTCGGCCTGCTTCTTGCTGGTGCCATCGCCGCTCGCCGTGACGAGCGTTCCGACGGACACGGTGGCGTGGAAGGTCTTGGAGTGGTCGGGCCCGCTGTTGGTCACCGTGTAGACGGGCGCGCCTGCTCCGCGGTGCGCCGCAGCCTCCTGGAGGCTGGTCTTCGGGTCCATCGCCGCGCCGAACCGCTCCGGGTCGCCGAGCAGCGGCTCGATCAGGCGCAGCACGAGTGCCGTCGCCTCCTCGCCGCCCGCGTGCAGGTAGGCGGCGCCGATGATCGCCTCGACCGTGTCGGCGAGGATGGACGCCTTCTCGCGCCCTCCGCTCTGGTTCTCGCCGCGACCGAGCAGCAGGTACTCGCCGAGACCGATGCTGCGGGCGACTTCCGCAAGCGCGACCGAGCTCACGAGACTGGCGCGTCGCTTGGCGAGGTCGCCCTCGTCGAGTTGCGGGTTCTCCACGAACAGCTTGACCGTCACAGCCTGCCCGAGGATCGAGTCGCCGAGGAATTCGAGGCGCTCGTTGTTCGGGATGCCGCCGTGCTCGTATGCGTATGAGCGATGGGTCAGCGCAAGCTCGAGAAGCTCGGGGCCGATGTCGACTCCGAGCTTCTCGATGAGTTCTGTGCGCGCGACCGACTCTGCGGTCATCGCACGACTCCGTTCGTCACGTGGACGATCAGACGTCGGCGACCTTGCGGCCCTTGTACTCCAGGAACAGGGCGGTGCCTGCGGAGTCCTCGACGACCTTCGCGCGGTGCGGCAGGCTGTAGGTGACCTTGCCGCCCTCGACGGTCTTGACGAGCGTGGGGACCTCGGCCTTCCACTGCGAACGACGGGCGTGCGTGTTGGCGCGTGACTTCTTCCGCTTCGGAACAGCCATGGTTATCTCTCTTCTCTGTTACTGCTGCTGGTGGATTCAGTGGTGTCGGAAGCCTGGAAGGCCGCGAGCGCAGACCATCGAGGATCGACGGTCCCTGTGGCTTCGCGGTCCGGCACATCCGCCAGCCGCTCCCCTGACTCGGGGTCGAGTCCTGGGCAGTCTGGCCGGCACACCGGCTGAAACGGCAGTGACAGCACTACCGCGTCCCTGATCAGAGGTTCAAGATCCACGTGGTCGTCGTGAACCTCAAAATCAAAAGCTTCGTCAGAAGAATACGCGAAAAGTTCCTGGATATCGACTTTGACAGGCTGCTCGATGTCGGTGAGGCATCGTCCGCAGACGCCGACGGCCGTCGATTCGGCCTCGGCGGTCACCAGAATGCCCTCGTGCATCGACTCGAGCCGGAGGTCGAGATCGATGGTCGCGCCCGCGGGGACGCTCACCAGTCCTTCGCCCATCTTCTCGCCGACCGGCAGGTGGATGCGCTGCTCGCGCATCTCGCCGGGGCGGTGGATGATGTCGTACACATTGACGGTGTACGGCGTCGTTCTGAACTTGGTCACGAGCGACTATTTTACGCGGGTCTTCCTGTGTTCGGGGCCGGAGACCACCCGGCTGGGATGAGAGACACAGGAATGAGCGCCGCCTTGATCCTGAGCGCGGCCCCCGCCTGCGCTTCGAGGGCGGTCAGGACGCGGTTCAGATCGTCACCGAGACCGACAGCCGTCGCGCGTGTCGGCGGCCCGTACGCATCCCGTTCTCGCACCGTGAGGAGGCGCAGGACGGCGTCCTCTCCCGGCGTTCCTGCCACCGCGGCGGCCACCCGCCCGGCGAACACCCGAGGCGTCTCCGTCGTCGGAACGCTCCAGCCGAGGTCGCGGGCGGTGTCGCGCAATTCGTCCCAGGCGACGGATGCGCCACCCCACTCGTCGCTCAGCTTTCTGAGCCTGTTCCTGCGTCTCACCCTGCGCAGCACAGCCGGGGTGAGCAGGAGCGCGACGATCAGGAGCGCGACGCCGACGCCGGAGATGACCGGCTGCAGCGTGGACGGCGCCGTCGCGCCCGTCGGGCTGCCGAGGTTCGCCGGGTCGGTGGGCACGAGCGCCTTCACGCCGGCCGTCGACGTCGACGTCGAACCGGGAGCGGCCGAGGTCTGGGGTGCGTCCGGACGGGTGTAGCTGGGGATGGTCCCCCTCCCGACCGTCGGCTCGAACGCCACCCAGCCGACCCCGGCGAAGTACAGCTCCGGCCAGGCGTGCAGGTCGTCGCTCGTCACCGTGTACTGGCCAGGGTTGTTCGCCGCTCCCCCGCTGGTCGCCCCGGGCAGGTAGCCCTCCGCGACCCTGGATGGGATGCCGAGCGTGCGCGCCATCAGCGCCATCGCCGACGCGAAGTGCACGCAGTATCCGCTCTTCACCTGCAGGAATTTGGCGATCACGCGGCCGCCGTCGCCGTCGTACCCCTGCTTCAGCGGGGTCTGCGTCGAGTATGTGAACCCGTTGTCGCGGAAGTAGTCCTGCAGGGCGACCGCCTTGTCGTACTCCGACATCGCTCCCTGCGTGGCTGTGACGGCGGTGGACGCGATGATCCCCGGCAGGTCCGGCGGCAGGAACAGGTCGCGCTCGACGGAGGCAGGCACGAATCCGCCTGCGGCCTGGAGCTGGTCGGCCGTCGGCTGCAGGATGAGGCTGGTCGCCGTGTACTTCTGGCCCTGGGTCGTGGTGTTGATCGCGCCGACCGTGAGGTCGTCCGGATCCCACGACCAGGTGCCGTTGAGGCCGCTCACTCCCTGCACGGGGTACGGGACGGGCAGCCAGCGGCTCTGCATGTTGTCGATCTCGACCTTCGTCGTGATCTTCGTGGTCGCCACGGTGTCCGACAGGCCGAACACCGGCCCGATGGTGTTGCCGCTCGGCAGCCGTTTGGTGTCGCGCTCCCTGTGCTTCCAGACGCTGCCGGTGAACTGGTCGAGCGATGCAAGCTTGAGGTACTGCCCGGTGGATGCGGTGGTCGTGTACGTGAGCGCTCGCACCGCAGCCGGTCTCCGCAGGTCTTTGCCGAGATCGATCAGCGGGGTGACAGTGCCCCCGATGGAGATGCCGCCTGCGGTGAACGAGGTCGCCCCTCCCCTGTCGAAGCCGGGAGCCGTTCCGCCGAGGACGAGGGCCACGATCACCGCGGACGCCGAGATGGCGAGGGATGCGGTGGGCCTGGGCGTGCCCGGCCGCCTGGTGCGCACGTCGCAGCGCAAGAGCCAGAGGAACGCAGCGGCCGACGCTGCGAGCGCGAACGGGTCGAGGCCGTCGCCGAGCAGGGCGCCGGGGACGACGAGCACGATTCCCACGCCGATCGCGGTGAACGCGGGGGCGCGCAGCGCGATGGCGAGGGTGTCGAGGAGGACGGCGAGGACGCATCCGCCCCCGACGACCAGGAACATGAACTCCGGGAGGCTTTCCGCCGGCGTGCCCTGCTGGTAGATCGAGAGCATCGCCTGGTTGGCGTAGTCGCCCCACACCGCGAACGTGCGCGGCGTCGGGATGAGGCCGAGCAGTCCTGTGCCCCGCCCGAAGGCGACCGTCATCAGCATCGCGCCCTCGACGGTCAGGAGGACGGGGACGAGGCGCCTGCTGACGCCGAGGTTGCGCAGGCCGGCGCCGGTGACGAGCAGGAGGGCGGCGGAGGACACCAGCGCGAACCACCAGCCGGCGCCCTGGATGAGGCCGACCAGTGCGAAGCTGACGGCGACCACCTGCAGCAGCAGCGCCGCTGTGAGCCGCCAGTACCCGTGCTTGCGCGTCCTGGCGATGGGCAGCGACCCCGCGAAGGCCTGCTCGCTAGCCACGGCTCACCTCTGCTCTGCGGCGGCCGAGAGCGCGCTGCCAGCAGTCGGCCGGGTCGTCTCCCCCTGCGAAGGAGACGCAGAGCCACCCGGCGTCGGTGAGGACTTCCTCCACCTCCGCGGGCGCCGACGCTCCGATGAACGCGACGGCGGGGTCGCACATCGACCGCACGGCAGCGAGCGCTCCGAGCTCGTTGAGGGCTCCGCCGAGGAGAACGGCGAAGACGGGCACCGCGCGGCCGGACCGGCGGAGCCCTGCCGCGAGCTCGGCGACGGCGTCGTCGCGGAGCACATCGCTCGGCTCGACCGCGGCGAGGTCGGAGAGCAGCAGCCGGTCGGCGCTGCCCACGTCGTAGGTCGGCGTCGCCGCCCCCAGCGTGCCCGTCCTGCCCGCTCCGCTCCTGCCCGAGAGCTGCCGAGGCCCCGTCTCGACGACGCTCACCACGAATCCCTCGTCGAGAAGGTGCACGCCGATCGAGGCGACCAGTTCCACCAGGGTCTCGAACTCCGCATCCGGCGCCGTGGTGTCGCGCGTGTCGGCGATCAGCCAGGCCTCCGGGTTGCTGCGTCGTTCCTCTTGGCGGACCATCAGCTTGTCGTGCTTGGCCGTCGCCCTCCAGTGCACGCGGCGGAGCGGGTCGCCCGGCCGGTACTCGCGGGCGATCAGCTCATCGGCGCTCGGGATGCTGTGGCGCAGCAGCTCGTGCTCGGTGCCTTCGCTGCGCGCGACGTCGAGCTCGCCGCCCGGCAGCGCCGTCACGCGCGGGGTGACCACGAACTGCTTGGGCTGCCCGAGCGCGTACTCGGCGTACGCCAACCCGAACGGGTCGGCCCTGCTGACGATGAACGGGCCGATGGGATGCGATCCCCTGTGCCTGGCACGCACATCCTGTCTCAGCACGATCGTGTCCCTGCCGTGGCTCACGGTGGCCTGGTGCGCGCCGAGCCGTGGGAACGGGGCGAGGCCCTGGACGCCGACGGCGCCAGGGGCCGATTCGCGCCAATTGGCGGCCGGGCTCGGCCTCGGCGACTCGTTGCGGGCCGTCGTCACGACGGTCGCGGTCTCGCCTGCGGCCACGATATCGGGGTGGAAGCTGCGCGTCACCGTGAGCCGCGGCCGGTCGATCGTCACCGAGATCATCGCCGCGAGCGGCAGGACCGTGAGGAACAGCCCGACGAACAGCACGTCCGTCCTGCCGAGCGCCACCGAGGCGATGAGAGCGACGACTCCGACGGCGAACAGCGCCCACCCTCGTGCTGTCGGTCGGGGCTTCCTGACCGGCGACGAGGATCGGACGCGCCCCGGCATCGGTCAGCCGGCCTGTCCCGACCTGGCTGGCCGTGACGCACCGGCGGAGGCCCCGCCGATCGCGCCGGAGCCGACAGGGACGGGCGTCGCCGCGACGATGCGGCGCACGATGTCGGCGATGACCGGCGCGCTCTCGTGGTGGTGGCCGAGCGCCCTGCTGGTGGGCAGCAGCCGGTGGCCGAGCACGGGAACGGCGAGGGTGTCGATGTCGTCCGGCAGCACGAAGTCGCGGCCGTCGAGCGCCGCCATCGCCTTCGCGGCCCGCACGAGCTGCAGGGTGGCCCTCGGGCTCCCGCCGAGCCGGAGGTCTCTGTCCTCACGCGTCGCCCGCACGATGTCGACCGCGTACTGCTTGACCGGCGTGGAGGCGAACACGCTGCGCGCCGTCGCCATCATGGCCCGCAGCTCGTCCGAGGTGACGACCGGGCCGATCCTGGACAGCGGGCTGGAGGTGTCCCTGGTGGTGAGCATCGCGAGCTCGGAGGCGTCGTCGGGGTATCCCATGGCGATCCGCGCCATGAACCGGTCGCGCTGCGCCTCGGGGAGTGCGTATGTGCCCTCCATCTCGACCGGGTTCTGCGTGGCGACCACGATGAACGGAGCGCTGAGCGGATACGTCGAGCCGTCGACGGTGACCTGCCGCTCCTCCATGCACTCCAACAGGGCCGACTGGGTTTTCGGGCTCGCCCGGTTGATCTCGTCGCCGATGACGATGTTCGCGAACACCGCGCCCGGCTTGAACTCGAACCGACGCTCCGCCTGGTTGTACACCGAGACGCCGGTGACGTCGCTCGGCAGCAGGTCGGGGGTGAACTGGATGCGGCTGACCGTGCAGTCGACCGATTTGGCCAGCGATTTCGCCAGCATCGTCTTGCCGACGCCGGGGACGTCCTCGATGAGCAGGTGCCCTTCCGCGAGCAGCACCGTCAGGGCCGTCTGCACCGCCTCGTGCTTCCCGTCGATGACGGACTCCACATTGGCGGTGATCTGTGCCGCGGCGCGCCTCAGCTCGTCGAGGTCCATCCCTGTTGTCTGCTCGGCCTCGTCGGGGGCGACGGATGATTCGGTCGGCTGGCGCGTCGCGTAACTGTTCATGTCTCCTGCAAATACTCGTAGACGGCGGTGGGGACGTAAGGACTCACGTCACCCCCGAGCGCGGAGACCTGGCGCACGAGAGAGCTGGAGACGTGGGCGTTGGCGGGGTTGGGCAGGATGAACACGGTCTCGACGGCCGCGAGATGCCGGTTCACGATCGCCATCGGCGTCTCGTATGCCACGTCCACCTGCGACCGGATGCCCTTGACGAGCACGTGCGCGCCCACATCCGTGCAGTAGTCGACCAGCAGGCCGACGCTCCAGGATGCGACGACGATGTTGCCGACGATCCCCGCGTCCTCGATCGAGCGCTCGATCAGAGCGACGCGCTGGGCGATGGGCAGGAGGGCGCTCTTGTCCGGGTTGTGCACGACGAGCACGTGGACCTCGTCGAACAGGCCTGCGGCGCGTTCGATGACGTCGAGGTGCCCGAGGGTGACCGGGTCGAACGATCCAGGGACAACGGCGATCCTGTTCATAGACCTTCAGACTATCCCGCTGTACCCGGCATTTCGTTGTGAATCCGTTACCAAAGTACGGCGTGGTCCCCACCCCCTTCCGGGGGGCACGCCAGCGCCCCGCGCAGTGGTCAGGACTTGCCGAGGAAGGCCCGCTCGCTCTCGTCCAGCCGCCTGGCAAGAGCGGCAGCCAACGCGGGATGCGCTGCAAGCCCTGCGTCGTCGGCGAGCGTCTCCTCCGCCGCCGTCCTCGCCTCCTGGATCAGCTCGCCGTCGGTGACGACGCGCAGCAGGCGCAGCGACGACCGGCCGCCGGACTGGCGGCTGCCGAGCACGTCGCCCTCGCGGCGGAGCTCCAGGTCGATGTTGGCGAGCTCGAAGCCGTCGAGCGTCGCAGCGACCGCCTCGACCCGCTCCCTGGCGAGGGTCTCCTGCTCGGCGGAGGTGACCATCAGGCAGAGCCCAGGCACGCCGCCCCGGCCGACCCGGCCGCGGAGCTGGTGGAGCTGGGAGACGCCGAACCGGTCGGCGTCGAGGATCACCATGGCCGACGCGTTCGGCACGTCGACACCGACTTCGATGACGGTGGTGGCGACGATCAGGTCGAGGTCGCCAGAAGCGAACGCGCGCATCGTCTCGTCCTTGGCGTCGCTGCTGAGCTTGCCGTGCAGCATCCCGATCCGTGCATTCAGGAACAGCGGGTCTGCACGCAAATGGGCCGTGACGGACTCGACATTGGCGATGGGCCTCGCCGGCGCTCCGTCCTCGTCCTGCTCTGCGTCCTCGCCGTCGTCCTCTCGGTCTTTGCCGGTGATCGCCGGGCACACCACGAAGACCTGCCTGCCCTTGCCGATCTCCTCGGCCGCGCGCTCCCAGATGCGCCGCTCCCAGCCTGGACGGTCGGCGAGCGGAACGACGAAGCTCTCGATGCCCTGCCGTCCGGCCGGAAGCTGCGCGATGGTCGACACGTCCAGGTCGCCGAACACCGTCATCGCCACCGTGCGCGGGATGGGCGTCGCCGTGAGCACGAGGACGTGCGGCGGCGTGCCGCCCTTCGCCCGCAGCGCCTCCCGCTGCTCGACACCGAAGCGGTGCTGCTCGTCCACCACGACGAGGCCGAGGTCGAAGAACGTGACGGCGTCGCCGAGCAGCGCGTGTGTCCCCACCACGATGCGGGACTGGCCGGACACCGTGCGCAGCAGCGCCTTCTTGCGCTCCGCCGTGGACAACTGCCCGGTGAGCAAGGTCGGCATCAGGTCGGCGGCGAGGTCGGGGCCGAGCATCTTCACGATGGAGCGCAGGTGCTGCCCCGCGAGCACCTCGGTCGGCGCGAGCAGCGCGGCCTGTCCTCCCGAGTCGGCGACGGCGAGCATCGCGCGCAGCGCGACCAGGGTCTTGCCCGAGCCGACCTCGCCCTGGACCAGCCGGTGCATCGGGGCGGTGTCCGCGAGGTCGCGGGCGATCTCGGCGCCGACCGTCGCCTGGTCGGCGGTGAGCTCGAACGGCAGCGTCGCGTCGAGCCGGTCGAGGAAGCCGCCCTGCTTCGCCGTGCGCGGGGTGGCGGCGACGGCTCGCGATGCCGCCCGCTGCTGCAGCAGCGCCGCCTGCAGCACGAACGCCTCGTGGAAGCGCAGCGTGTCGCGTGCCCGCTGCCACTGGGAGTCCTTCTCCGGGCGGTGCATGTACTCGAACGCCGTGCGCAGCCCGAGCAGGCCGCGCTCGGCCACGATCCTGGCCGGCACAGGGTCAGGCACGTCTGTGACCGCATCCAGAGCGAGGGCGACGGCCTTCTGCACCTGCCAGCTCGCGACCGTCCCCGTGGCCGGGTAGATCGGGATGGGGGTCTGCGCCCAGTTCTTGGCGGCAGCGCTGCCGGGCACGACGGCGTTCTCAGCATCCGGCTCGAACAGCTCGTAGTCGGGATGCGCGAGCTGGAGCGCACCGCGATAGTCGGACACCTTGCCGGCGAAGATGCCGCGCACGCCGGGCACCAGCTCCTTGGAGCGCCACGCCTGATTGAAGAAGGTGAGAGTCAGGATGCCCTCGCCGTCCGTGATCTTCACCTCCAGGATGGAGCCACGGCGGGCGCGCATCGGGCGCTCCTGCACCCGGATGACCTCGGCGACGATGGTCACGTTCTCGTCGAGCGGCAGGTTCGCCAGCGCGGTCAGCTCGCCGCGCTTGGCGTAGCGGCGCGGGTAGTGGCTGAGCAGATCGGCGACCGTGCGCATCCCGAACGCCTTCTCGAACGCCGAGGACGTTCGCCCGCCGAGGACTCCGCTGAGCTTGGAGTCGAGACTGATCGCACCATCGACGGCCGGTGCGGAAACGGAACTCATGGATCGATCGTATGCGCCGCATCCGTCAGTGCGGCGAGCTCGGCGGCCACAGCCTCGTCCTCCGGCCGCTCGTGCGCGAGGGCGTGCACGATGTGCTCCGCCTCCTGGATGCGCCCGAGCTCACGCAGACAGCGCGCGACGGTCCACTCGGAGGCGAAGCGCTGCTCGTCCGTTCCGTACGCGCGAGCCGCATCCACGGCTGCTTCGAACTCGGCGAGAGCGGACACCGGCGTCCCCTCCTCGAACAGCCGCCAGCCGCGATTGTTGTGCAGCGCTACGCCCCAGCGCAGCGTGCGCGGATCGCTGGTGGCGGAGAGGAGGTCGAACGCCTCGGCCGTCCACTGCTCTGAGCGCTCTGGGTCGGAGATGGCGAGCATGTGCGCCGCGTCGACGGCGAGAAAGGTCTCCCCCTGGCGCCTGGCGGCGTCGAGAGCGTCCTCGAACAGGGCGGTCCCCTCCGCAGCGCGTCCTGCCGAGTTGCGCAGCCGTCCGCGTTCGAGCGTCACCCGCACGCCGAGGGTGTCCGTCGCCGGGCTGAGCAGATCGAGCAGGGCGTCGGCCTCGTCGTAGCGTCGCTGCAGGCCGAGCGCGCGGGCCCGCTGCGTCTCGAGCTCCGCCCTGACCAGCTCCGGCCGATGCGGTTCCGCCGCCTCGGCTGCGAAGCGGTCGGCGGAGGCGACGGGGTCGTCGAAGTTCCAGATGGCATCGAGTTCTGCCTGTTCCAGGCGGTCTACCATCCCCCCATCTTGGCCGCCCATGCCGCGCTGCCGCTAGGCTCGAAATGCCATGACACGTATCGTCGCCGGTTTCGCCGGCTCGCTCAGCCTGCAGGTTCCGAAGAGCGGGACCCGCCCGACGAGCGACAGGGTGCGCGAGGCGATCTTCTCCGCGCTCGACGCCCGCGACGCCATCCAGGGCGCGCGCGTGCTCGACCTGTTCGCCGGGTCCGGCGCGCTCGGGCTGGAGGCGGCGAGCCGCGGCGCGACCCATGTGACCCTTGTGGAGAAGAACGCCGACGCCGCCCAGGTCTGCCGCCGCAACGCCCAGTCGGTCGCCAAGGCGGCTCCGCGCTACGCCGTGCCGGTCATCGAGGTGCGGGGAGCCGCGGTGCAGAGCTACCTGGCCGGGGCGGGTTCGACCTACGATCTGGTGTTCATCGACCCGCCGTACGACGTGGACGACGACGAACTGCTCGCGGTGCTGACCGCCCTGGTGCCCAGGCTCGCCCCGCACGCGACCGTGTGCGTCGAGCGCAGCACCCGAACGCCGGAGCCGACGATGCCGGCCGGGCTCGTCGTCGAGCGGCGCAAGGACTACGGGGACACGGCCCTGTACTGGGTCGAACCCGACTGACCGGGCCGGCGCGACGCGCTCAGCCCGCGTTGCCGTCCCACCCGTCGTATGGGTCCCAGCCGCCGCGCGCGTCGAAGGCGCGCCCGCCGACGAGCACGCCGTCGCCGTCGCGCACCGTCCCGATAGCGCGGAAGCCGCCGGGCAGCTCTGTCCCGGCGGGGAAGGTGGCGAGCAGCCCGTGGTCCTCTCCCCCGGTGAGCGCGGCCTGCACGTCGTCGCCGAGCGCCGCGGGGTCGATGTCGATCGCCACCCCGCTCGCCGCGGCGACCCTGCGCGCGTCGAGCGCGAGTCCGTCGCTCAGGTCGAGCATGGCCGTCGCACCTGCGATGGCGGCGCGCGGCCCGTCCTGGATGGGCGGCTCCGGGCGCACCTGGGCCGTCACCGCATCCGGATGCGCGGCGAGCACCTCCGCGAACCGTGCGCGGTCCGGCTCCCCCGCGTCGTCGACGGCGCGCTCGAACAGCAGACGCAGCCCGGCGCCCGCCCGGCCGAGGGCACCCGACACCGCCACCGTGTCGCCGGCCCGCGCGCCGCTGCGCAGCACCGGCGCGCGTCCCTCCAGGTCGCCGAACGCCGTCACGGCGATGGTGAGGACGTCGGAGGCCGACAGGTCTCCTCCGACCACGCCGCATCCAGGCGCGAGTGCTTCGCAGGCGTCGCGGAAGCCGTCGGCGATGCGCTCCAGGTCGACCACCGGGGTGGTCGCCGGGGCCGCGATGGCGACGACGAGGGCTGTGGGGACGGCGCCCATCGCCGCGACGTCCGACAGGTTGGTCGCCGCCGCCTTCCAGCCGAGGTCGTACGGCGTCGACCAGGCGAGGCGGAAGTCGGGGCCGTGCACCATCATGTCCGTTGTGACGACGTATCGACCGTCCGGGGCGGCGAGAACGGCGGCGTCGTCGCCGGGGCCGACGATCGTGGCCGAGGAGGCGGGAAGCCGGGGGAAGATCCGCTTCAGGGCTTCGACCTCCGACGCCTCCCCGATGGTCGCTCCTGCGGTTCCGCTCCCAGACATCGTCATGCATCAAACGGTAGCCTGAAACCGATGTCCACCCGTCACCGCGCCCAGCGTCGCACCTCAGCCGTCCTCACGATCGTCCTCGGCGCAGGCATCGCCCTCGCCGGCTGCGCGCCGATCGTCTCGCTCCAGCCCGCAGCAGAGGCCAACGACCCGGGATGCGCGGAGGTCAGCGTCCGCCTGCCGGACACCGTCGCGGGCAAGGCCGAGCGTCAGACCGACGCGCAGGCGACCGGCGCGTGGGGCGATCCGACCTCTGTGCTGCTGCGCTGCGGCGTGCCGCCGATCGGCCCGACCACCAAGCCGTGCGTGTCGGTCAATGGCGTGGACTGGGTGCTGATGACCGACCCGGACGCGAAGACCATCGTCTATCAGACCTTCGGCCGCACTCCGGCGACCGAGGTCGTCATCGACCACGTCTCCGGCGTCTCCGACTCGGCGGTCCTCCCCGAGTTCGCCAGCGCCATCCAGACCATCAAGCAGACGAGCAAGTGCCTCTCCACCCTCGACACCTCGCTCACCCCCACCCCCACGCCCACCCCGTAGCAATCGAGCCCAGCCTTTTTCACCGCAAAACGCGTTTTTAGGGTGAAAAAGGCTGGGCTCGATTGCGGAGGGGCGCGGGAGGGCGGCTAGGCGGCGGCGCGGGTGAGGGCGACGTCGATGAGCTCGTCGATGAGGGCCGGGTATGACAGGCCGGACTCCTGCCAGCAGCGCGGGAACATCGAGATCGGCGTGAAGCCGGGCATCGTGTTGATCTCGTTGACGACGAAACCGTCCGCCGTCAGGAAGAAGTCGACGCGCGCGAGCCCCTCTCCCCCGATGGCGTCGAACGCCCGCGCGCCGAGCTCCTGCATCGTGGCCAGCTCGGCAGCGGTCAGGTCGGCGGGGCACACCAGGTCGATGCCCGGTGCATCCAGGTACTTCGCCTCGAAGTCGTAGAAGTCTCTGCCGGTGACCACGATCTCCCCGGCGACGGATGCGCGGGTCGCCTGCCCTGGACGCCCGCCGAGCACGGCGATCTCCACCTCGCGCCCAGACAGCCCGGACTCGATGAGCACGCGGTCGTCTTCGGCGAAGGCCGTCTCGATGGCCGCGTCGAGCTGCGACCAGTCGGACACCTTGCTCACGCCGACGCTGGAGCCGGCGCGCGCCGGCTTCACGAACGCGGGAAGGCCGAGCTCCGTTGCGGTCCTGCGGACAGCATCGGGAGCGGTGCGCCACTCGTAGGCCGTCACCGTCCGCCACGGCGCGACGGGGATGCCGGCCTGCTGCAGCACGGTCTTGGTGAAGTGCTTGTCCATCCCGAGCGAGCTGGCGAGCACGCCGCTGCCGACGTACGGAAGGTCGACGAGTTCGAGCATCCCCTGGATGGTGCCGTCCTCTCCCCACGGTCCGTGCAGGATCGGGAACACCAGGTCCACGTCGCCGAGCGAGCGCGTCTCGCCGTTCTCCGTGACGGTCAGCTCGCGCGTCGCGGCCGATTCCGGCCAGTGGATGCGCGTGCCGTTGTCCTCGACGGCCGGCAGCTTCTCCGCGTTCAGCGCGAACAGGGCCGCGTCGTCGGGCTGCAGGGTGAACGCACCGTCGCGGGTGATTCCGACCGGGATGACGTCGTAGCGGGCGCGATCAATTGCGCCCAGCACCCCCGCCGCCGTTGCGCAACTGATCGAATGCTCGCTTGAACGCCCCCCGAAGAGAAGCACGACCGCGAGTCTGTCCGTCATCCGTTGTCCTTTCACCCTGAGGTTCGTCCGAATCGGTGGTCAGATGCGGCGCAATGTCTTTCGGATCGAGCGTACCGGCAAGCACCTGGCTCACCTGGCGCACGATGGGCATGTCCACCCCGCGGGCCTCCGCGAGCGTCAGAATGGGGGCGACGGACGCCAGACCCTCCGCGGTCTGGTTCATCTGCTTCACGACGTCGTTGAAGCTGTAGCCCTGGCCGAGCAGCCGTCCCGCCGTGTTGTTGCGGCTGAGCGACGACTCGCAGGTGGCGATGAGGTCGCCGAGCCCTGCAAGGCCGGAGAGCGTGACGGCCTCCGCGCCGTACGCCACAGCGAAGTCGGTCATCTCGACCAGCCCGCGCGTGATGATCGACGCCTTCGTGTTCTCTCCGTAGCCGACTCCGTCGACGATGCCGATGGCGACGGCGATCAGGTTCTTGAGCACGCCGCCGAACTCCGTGCCGATCACGTCGGTGTTCACGAAGCTGCGGAAGTACCGGTTGGTGGCGGCCATCGCCACCGCCTGCGCGGTCTCCAGGCTGACCGAGGAGACGACGGCGGCCGTCGGCTGCTCCCGGGCGATCTCCAGCGCCAGGTTGGGCCCGGATGCGACGGCGATGCGCTCCAGCTCGATCGGCAGCCCCTGAGCGATCACCTCGCTCATCCGCAAGCCCGTGCCCTTCTCGACGCCCTTCATCAGGCTGACGACGATGGTCGACGGACCGAGGTACGGCGCGATGGCCTCGAGGTTGGAGCGCAGGGTCTGGCTCGGGATGGAGACGAAGACGAGTTCAGCATCCCGCATCGCGTCGGCCAGCTTGGAGGTGGCCTTCAGCGTGCGCGGAAGATTGATGCCCTCGAGGTAGTCGCTGTTGCGCTTCACCTCGTTGATCTCGCGGGCCAGTTCCGGCCTGCGCGCCCAGAGGGTCACGTCCGCCCCACCGTCGGCGAGGATCTTCGCGAACGTCGTTCCCCAGCTTCCTGCGCCGAGGACGGCGATCTTGCGGGGGGCGACGACAGGGCGTCTGGCAGAACTAGCCTTCAAAACGGCCGGTCTCCTTCTGGTCGTGCTCGGCGGGGTTCCACCGGGTGGCAGGCGCCTTCTCGCCGCGGAGGTCTTCCAGCAGCGCGGTGATGGCGTCCATGATCACGGCGGTCGCTTCGTTCAGCGTCGCCGCGTCGAGATTACGGCCTCGGAAGGCGGACAGGTCGACCGGATCGCCGATCTTCACGTCGATGGTCTTGCGCGGGAAGAAGCTGATCTTCTTGCCGTAGCGCGCCATGACCTGCTGCGTGCCCCAGTGCGCGACGGGGATCACGGGCAGGTCGTTCTCCAGCGCCATGCGGGCCGCGCCGGTCTTGCCGCGCATCGGCCACATGTCGGGGTCGCGGGTGAGCGAGCCTTCCGGGTAGATGATGACGATGCGGCCGTCGCGCACGATCTCCTTGGCCGCCGTGAGCGGCGCCGAGCCGCGCGACGACCCGGCGCGCTCCACCGGCACCTGGCCGGACTTGCGGAGGAACCAGCCGACGACCGGGATGCGGAACAGGCTGCCCTTGGCGAGGAACCGCGGCATCCTCCCGAGCTTCCAGCTCACCATCCCGATCATCACCGGGTCGATCTCGCTGTAGTGGTTGGGCGCGACGACGTACGCCCCGCGCCGTGGCAGCTTGTCGCCGTCCACGATGCGGAAGCGCGCCGCGATGCTCATGATCGGGATCACGAGCCCGGCCAGCACCCAGAAGATCGAGGGGGTGCTCGTCTCCTTGCGCGGAAGCTTCTCTGCGCGCCCGCTCACGGGTTTGCTCGAATCGGACACCGGGTTCTGCTCTGAAGAGGGTCGGGACACCCCTCCATTATCCTTCGAGAACGAAGTCGGCTCCCAGAAGCTGCAGCTTGGTGATGAAGTTCTCGTAGCCGCGGCTGATGATCCCGACGTTGCTGACGGTGGAGCGTCCCTCCGCCGTCAGCGCTGCGATCAGGTGGCTGAAGCCGCCGCGCAGGTCGGGAACCTCGATGTCGGCGCCCTTCAGGTCGGTCGGGCCCATGATGACCGCCGAGTGGTTGAAGTTGCGCTGGCCGAAGCGGCAGGGGTGCCCGCCGAGGCATTCCTTGTGGATCTGGATCTTGGCGCCCATGTCGATGAGCGCGTCGACGAAGCCGAAGCGCTGCTCGTACACGGTCTCGTGCACGATCGAGACGCCTTTCGCCTTGGTGAGGGCGATCACGAGCGGCTGCTGCCAGTCGGTCATGAAGCCGGGGTGCACATCCGTCTCGATGACGACGGGCTTGAGCTCGCCGCCCGGGTGGAAGAACCGGATGCCGTCGTCGTGGATCTCGAAGGCGCCGCCGACCTTGCGGAAGACGTTGAGGAAGGTGAGCATCTCCGGCTGGCGTGCTCCGCCGACGTAGATGTCTCCGCCGGTGGCGAGGGCCGCGGCGGCCCAGCTCGCGGCCTCGTTGCGGTCGAACAGCGCGGTGTGGCTGTAGCCGACGAGCTTCTTGACGCCCTCGATGCGGATGACGCGGTCGGTGTCGACCGTGATGATCGCGCCCATCTTCTGCAGGATGTTGATGAGATCCATGATCTCGGGCTCGATCGCCGCACCCTTCAGCTCGGTGATGCCCTCCGCGCGGACGGCGGTGAGCAGCACCTGCTCCGTCGCACCGACACTCGGGTACGGCAGGTCGAGCTTGGCGCCGTGCAGGCCGTTCGGGGCCGTCATCCGGATGCCGGTCGGCAGCTTGTCGACGATGGCGCCGAACTTGCGCAGCACCTCGAGATGGTAGTCGATCGGGCGGTCGCCGATGCGGCAGCCGCCGAGGTCCGGGATGAACGCCTCGCCCAGACGGTGCAGCAGCGGCCCGCAGAACAGGATCGGGATGCGGCTGGACCCGGCGTGCGCGTCGATGTCGGCCATGTGGGCGGACTCGACGGCGCTCGGGTCGAGCAGCAGCTCGCCCTCGTCTGTGCCGTCTGTCACCTTGACGCCGTGGATTTCAAGGAGGCCGCGGACGACCCGGACATCGCTGATGTCCGGGACGTCGCGCAGCACACTCGGGCCTTCGCCGAGCAGGGCGGCGACCATGGCCTTCGTGACGAGGTTCTTCGCGCCCTTCAGCTCGATCCGGCCGCGGAGCGGAATCCCGCCGTTGATCGTGATGCGGTCGCCTTTGAGGCCGACACGCGCTCCTGCTGCCTGGGCGTCCTGAAGAAGTGAGTTCAAAGTTTCACCGGTAACGTCTTGGGCCGCCAGCTCTCGCGGCGGGCTTCGTATTCTGAAATGCGCGCCTCGTCGCGCAGGGTCAGAGCGATGTCGTCCAACCCTTCGAGCAAACGCCACCTAGTGTAATCGTCGATGTCGAAAGACACCTGGACCTCACCGACGCTCGCAGTCTTGGCAACCAGATCCACCGTCGCCGCTATTCCCGGCTGGGCCTCGATGGCCTGCCACAGGCGCTCGGCGTCCTCCTCCGTGATCTGTCCGGCGAGCAGTCCCTGCTTGCCGGCGTTGCCACGGAAGATGTCGGCGAACCGGGGGCTGAGCACGGCGGCGAAACCGTAGTCGCGCAGCGCCCACACGGCGTGCTCGCGCGACGAGCCCGTTCCGAAGTCCGCCCCGGCGATCAGGACGCGGGCGCCCTGGTACTCCGGCCGGTTGAGGATGAAGTCGGGGTCCTGACGCCAGGCGTGGAACAGCGCGTCGTCGAAGCCCGTCTTGGTGACGCGCTTGAGGAACACCGCGGGGATGATCTGGTCGGTGTCGACGTTGGAGCGGCGGAACGGGACGGCGACGCCCTCGATCGTCTGGATCTTTTCCATCAGGCGCCCACCTTCTCTCCTGCGCGGGTATCCGAGCCGTCATGGCCCGGCGTGTCGCCATCCGCGTCCGGCTCCAGGTCCCACGGGCTGGACAGCGTGCCGCGGATCGCGGTTGCGGCCGCCACCAGCGGAGACACCAGGTGCGTGCGGCCGCCCTTGCCCTGACGGCCCTCGAAGTTGCGGTTCGACGTGGATGCGCACCGCTCGCCAGGCGCGAGCTGGTCCGGGTTCATGCCGAGGCACATCGAGCATCCGGCGAACCGCCACTCCGCCCCGAACTCCTCGACGATCTTGTCGATGCCCTCCGCCTCGGCCTCGATGCGCACGCGGGCGCTGCCTGGCACGACCATGACGCGGACGCCGTCCGCCTTCTTCTGCCCCTTGATCACCGAGGCGAAGGCGCGGAGGTCTTCGATGCGGCTGTTTGTGCACGAGCCCATGAAGACCGCATCCACGTGGATGCTCTTCATCGGCGTGCCCGCGGCCAGGTCCATGTACTCCAGGGCCCGCTCGGCGGCGGCGCGCTGGTTGGCGTCGGCGATGGTGGCGGGGTCCGGCACGCTCTGGCTGAGCGAGACGCCCTGGCCGGGGTTGGTGCCCCAGGTGACGAACGGCTCGATGTCGGCGGCGTCGAGGTAGACCTCGGCGTCGAACACGGCGTCGTCGTCGGTCGCCAGGGTGTCCCAGTACGCGACGGCGTCGTCCCAGTCCTGCCCCTCCGGGGCGTGCGGACGGCCCTTGAGGTAGGCGTACGTGGTCTCGTCCGGCGCGACCATCCCGGCGCGGGCGCCCGCCTCGATCGACATGTTGCAGATCGTCATGCGGCCCTCCATGGAGAGCGCGCGGATGGCACTGCCGCGGTACTCGAGCACGTAGCCCTGCCCGCCGCCCGTGCCGATCTTGGCGATGACAGCCAGGATGATGTCTTTCGCGGTCACACCGGGGCGCAGCTCGCCTTCGACGGTGATCGCCATCGTCTTGAACGCCTTCAGCGGCAGGGTCTGGGTGGCCATGACGTGCTCGACCTCGCTGGTGCCGATGCCGAACGCCATCGCGCCGAACGCGCCGTGCGTCGAGGTGTGCGAGTCGCCGCAGACCACTGTGATGCCCGGCATGGTCAGGCCGAGCTGCGGGCCGACGACGTGCACGATGCCCTGCTCGACGTCGCCGAGCGAGTGCAGGCGGATGCCGAACTCCTCGGCGTTCCTGCGCAGCGTCTCGATCTGGGTGCGGCTGGTGAGGTCGGCGATCGGCTTGTCGATGCCGATGGTCGGGGTGTTGTGGTCCTCGGTGGCGATGGTGAGGTCTGGGCGACGCACGGGACGGCCTGCCATACGCAGTCCGTCGAACGCCTGCGGGCTCGTCACCTCGTGCACCAGGTGCAGGTCGATGTAGATGAGGTCGGGCGAGCCGTCCTCGCCCTTGACGACCAGATGGTCACGCCACACCTTCTCGGCGAGGGTCAGTGAATCGGTATTCATGATGCTCAAGAACTCCTTAGCTTGCTTCCGGATCAGCCGACGACGAACTCCGCGACGAGGGAGGCCTGAAGGATCTAGGACTCGTCGCGGCAGCTAAGGAGGAGCAGACCGTGAAACACGTTGTCAGGTTATCACCGGTTCGGCGGTGATCCTGTCAGCTCAGCTCGACGCGCACGGCGAAGCGTCCGAGGTGCACCACGTCGCCGTGTGCGAGCGGCGCTGCCTCCCCAGGGGTGAGCTCTCGCTCCCGCGCGCCCTCCGCGACGACGACCACGCCGTTCGTGGAGTGCGCGTCGGTGACCGAGAGGGCTCCCCCGTCCGCCTCGAAGGCGGCGTGCGTCTTGGACACGCTCGCCGCCGGGTCGTCGACAGCCACCAGTTCCGCGTCCGTCCAGGCGCCGAAGGTCACCGGGTTGCGTCCGACGAGCACGGTGCCCGTCACGGGTACCGCCCTGCCGCCGGGGAGCACGATGCGCCACTGGCGAGCGGGTGCAGCGGCGGCGGCGGATGCGGCGGACGGCGGAGGGCTCGGTGGCGCGAACACCGGGAGCGAGCGCTCGCGCGCGGGAACCTTCGCCGTCTCCGTTCCCGTATCGTGACGGGGAGGGATGAGGTGCGGCGGCGGCACGATGAAGTCGGGCGATTCCACGCAGCCACTATACGGGGAGCGGCCTCCCCGCCCCCGCCCCTGCCACCCCGACCGCACGCCTCCTCCGTTCGGACGGAGATTCCGCCACCTGCCCGCAGTTTCTCCGTCCGAACGGAGTGAGGACCGGCGCGGCGCGTCCGATCTCCTGCCGAAGAACAGTGGATGCGGATCTTCCGTTCAGACGGAGGATGCGCGCGACGCGCCGCGTGTTTCTCCGTTCTGACGGAGTCCGGCCGCGCTGGCCGCGAGGTCTCCGTTCGGACGGGGAGCGGTGTGCGGGCTGCCCGGGCGGCGGCTAACGCCCTGCCCGCTTGGAGCGACGGCGGTAGCGGAACGCCGCGAGCCTGGCGCGCAGCCTGCCGGCCGAGGAGCGGGCGTCCGCGACGGCCGCGTCCGAGGCGCGCCAGACCGCATCCACCCGGTCGGAGCCGACCTCTGAGCCGTCGAACACGGCGGCGTCGACGTCGCGCGCGATGGTGGCGAGGCCTCCGGCGGGCACGCTCAGGTCCTGCTCGGCGCTCTGCCTCTCCAGGGCGCCGGCCGCCTGCAGCCGTGTGGCGTTGCGAGGGACGCTCAGGCCGAGCTCGTCGTATCCGTCTGCCAGTTCCTCCCACGCGCCCGCCGCTCTCCGGTCGGGCGGGCCGGTGGTGAGCCTGCGCTTGCGCCTGCGGCGTTTGAGCGCTGCGACGATGAGCAGCGGCACGAAGTACAGCAGCAGCGGGACGACGACGATCCCGCCGACCACCCACGCCCAGGCGGGGATGGCGAAGCCGCTCTTCGTCTCCTTGCGCTCGTTGTCCTTGGTCTTGACCGGCGTCAGCAGATCCTGCGCCTTCGGGTCGGCCGGCGGCGGCTGCCGCACCTGCGGCTGCGGCTCGAGCTTGGGTTTGGTCGTCTGGTTCTTCGGCGCGTCCGTCTTGGTCGGCGTCGGGAAGAACGGCACCCAGCCGACCCCGTCGAACGCGACCTCGTCCCACGCTGTCACGTCGTTGCCCGTCACCGTCGTCGCCTGGCCGTCGACCACTTTGGGCGCGAAGCCCATCACCACCCTGGTCGGGTAGCCGAGGCGCCTGGCCATCAGCGCGAACGCGCTCGCGTACTGCTCCTGGTCTCCGACCATCGGCGACTTCGCGAACAGGTCGGTCATCCGGTCCGCGCCCTCTCCGGCACGCGACGGGACGGGGTCGGATGCGCGGCCGTGGCTCAGGTAGCCGAGGGTCTTGAGGGAGCGCTCGAGGTTGCGGAGCTTCTGGATCGCGGTGGTCGCGGAGCCCGCGTACTCCTCCGCCTTCGCCGCCACGATGTCTGGGACGTTGGTGACGGGCGGCAGATCGAGCCGCGCGGGCGCGACCTTCGCCAGGGCCTTGTCGCTCGGGATCTTCTGGGCCGTCGCATCCACGGTGTATCGGAGGCCGTCCTTCACGCCGCTCGTCACCGCCGTCGTGCCGGTGGTGGTGTTGACGCGCACCGTGGTCGTCGGGTCGGTGCCCGCGTACGCGTCGAAGCCGAGCGTCGTCAGGTAGCCGATGGTCGGCAGCCAGACGTCCGAGTACTCCTTGATGTCGATCTGAGCCGTGGTGGTCGCGCCCGGCGTGAACAGCGGAGGGGACGGGATGGTGCTGCCGAGCAGTTCGAAGCTGCCGGAGGCGTCGCTGCTCTCCTTCGGGTCGGTGACCGTCCAGACCACGCCGTCGTAGCTGTCCATCGTGGCGAGCCGGATCACCTGGCCGCTGCTGAGGCCGTCGACCGTGAACAGCTCCGTCTTCTCCAGGTCTTTGGTGTACTGCCGGAACCCGGCCAGCGGGCTCGGGTAGTCGAGCGGGTCGAACGGCGGGGTCACCTCCTGCCGCAGCACGAACCGGGATGCGGGCGGCGGCGCGAGCACGGAGCCTGCGAGCGCGCCGACCACCACGGCGCCGAGCACGACAGAGCCGACGCCGACGATCCTGCGCCGCAGCAGACCGGGGTCGGCGACGACCTCGACGGATGCCGAGCGGGTGCGGCGCCAGGCGAGCCAGAGCAGCGCGATAGCGGCGAACGCGACGCCGCGCATCCCGGCGAGGTACGCATCCACGGTGCCGAGCAGGATCCCGGCGACGAACAGCGCCAGCGGCCCGGCCACCAGCACGGCGGCGCGGCCGGCTCCCCTGCCCGTGGCGCTCGGAAGCCAGCGCACCGCGAGCGAGACGGAGACGAGGGTGACGAGCCACCCGGCGACGTACGGCACGACGGCGACGTACGGCGGCGCTTCGAGCGGCGCCTGCAGGGTGACGGCGTCGCTCCAGCCGAACACCGCGCCGATCACGAGCCCGGCGAGGCTGTCGAGCGACGGGAGCACGACCAGCGTGGCGGAGCCCGGCATCGCCAGCGGCGTGCCGAAGAGGAAGTACGCTGCGACGGCGATCGTGACGGTGAGCGGCACGGACAGCCGGAACAGGCGGCAGACGACGGCGGAGCCCGTCCCGACCACCAGACCGCCGATGGCGGCCGTCAGGAACGAGAAGTGGCCGAACGCCGGCTGGAAGCCGAGCACGGCTATGGCGCTGAGCACGACGACCACCGCCACGTCGATCCAGGTCGTGGCGGACAGCCGGTCGATGCTCCCCTGCTTCTGCGCAGGCGCTGCGCGGCGCGGCCGGGACTGCTGCGCCGTCGTCTCGCGCCTCGTCGCGCCGCTCGTCGCGCCGCTCATCGTGCCGCCCGCTTCAGGAGCGCCGGCAGCTCACCGAGCGTCGACACGGTGGCGAGCATCATGCCGCCGAGCCTGCTCAGCCGCGGCTCTCCGTTCACGTCGACGCGCACGCCGATGGTCTCGGTGTCCGTGCCGTACAGGCTCGCGGCCGCCCGGATCTCGGCGGGGTCGAGCAGTGAGCCGACGACCATCACGACCAAGCTCGGCGCCGCCAGGCGCAGTGTCGACCGGCGCACATAGTCGCGCAGGCTCTGGTGCATCCCGTCCACCGGCTGGATGCGGCACGAGTCGTCGAGCAGGGCGGTCGGCGTCTCGACGCGCATCGTCTTCTGCTGCCAGACCGCGTCGAGTTCCGTCTCCTCGCGGATCACGTGGCAGCCGACAGAGGCGAGCACGGACACGCCGAGCTCGAACTCGTCGTCGTCGGCGAAGTGCGACCGCTCGGCGTCGAAGACGAGCAGGAGCTGCGAACGGCGCGTCTCCTGGTACTGCCGCACCATGAGCTGCCCGGTGCGCGCCGACGTGCGCCAGTGCACGTTGCGGATGTCGTCGCCTGGCTCGTAGGTGCGCAGCGCGTGGAACGCGAGGTCGCTGTCGGTGATGACCTTGGTGGTCTGGCCTTCCAGGTCGCGCACCAGGCCGCGGGCGGTCGCCGCCAGCCGGGTGGTCTTCGGGTGCACGAACAGCTCGACCTGGCCGGTCCACGCCGTCGTGCGGCGCAGCAGCCCGAGCTGGTCGCCGCGCACGGACAGCGCGGGCCCGGCGAGGATGAGGGCGCGCCGCGCAGTCGGCACGGCGAACAGCTCCTCGTTCTCCTCACCGGCCGCGAGCCTGGGCACCATGAACTCGGCCACACCGGCGCCGACCGGCAGCTCCATCCTGGTCGGCAGCACGGGACGGCTGCCGGAGTTCCGCACCACCATGCGGCCGAGCGCCCTGTCGCCCGCGACGACGCGGCGCGGGTTCAGCTCGATGGCGACGTCGTAGGTCGAGCGGCCGAACACGAAACCGACGGCGATCAGGAACGCAGCGCAGAGCGTCGCCCCGAGGAACGCGAACTCGGCCCAGCCGAGCACGGCGAGCAGCGCGAACGACACCACGGCTCCCCCGAGCACGATCCAGCCGAACGTGCTCACCACCCCGAGCACGGGTGCGAGCCACCCGGTGACCGCACGCCAGGCAGGGTGGATGCGGCGGCCGAGCGTTCCGAGCATCCCGCGCAGTGCATCCAGGAGCTGCCCGAACGCGATACGGGTCTGGGACAGCGGGCGCGCTCGGCGCCGGCGGCCGGTGGATGCGGCGCCGGGCTGGGAGGCGGTGGCGGTGTCGGGAGCGGCGGTCATCGGTGGGGCTGTTCGTCCGTTCGGTGGCAGGTCACGCGGCGCGGTAGGCGGGCGGGGTCGCCTCGGCGATGGCGCGGGCGACGATGTCCTCGGCGGTCACGCCGGCGAACTCGGACTCCGGGTCGACGATGACGCGGTGCGCGAGCACGGGGATGGCGAGCTCGCGGATGTCGTCTGGCGTCACGAAGGTGCGCCCGGAGGCGATGGCCCAGGTCTTCGCCGCGCGCGCCAGCGACAGGGCGCCGCGGATGCTGACGCCGAGGGCGGCGTCCTTGTCCGCGCGGGTGGCGGAGACGATCTCGCTGAGGTAGCCCATCACGGACGCGTCGGCGTGCACGTCGGAGGCGAGCTGCGCGAGCGCCGTCACCGAGTCGGAGGCGATGATCGGCCGCACACCGGCCGCACGCGAGCGGTTCGACGAGTCGAGCAGCAGGCTCACCGTGGTGTCGTGGTCCGGGTAGCCGAGCGAGGTCTTGATGAGGAAGCGGTCGAGCTGCGCCTCCGGCAGCGAGTACGTCCCCGCCTGCTCGACGGGGTTCTGCGTGGCGATCACCACGAACGGCGCCCCGACGGGGTGGCCGACGCCGTCGACGGTGACGACGCCCTCCTCCATCACCTCGAGCAGTGCGGACTGCGTCTTCGGGCTCGCCCTGTTGATCTCGTCGGCGAGCACGACGGAGGCGAAGATCGGCCCAGGGTGGAACTCGAACCTGCCGTTGCTCTGGTCGTAGATGGTGACGCCTGTCACGTCGGACGGCAGCAGGTCCGGCGTGAACTGGATGCGCGACTGCGTGCCCTCGATCGTGTTGGCGAGCGCCTTCGCGAGCACGGTCTTGCCCGTGCCAGGCACGTCCTCGAGCAGCACGTGGCCGCCGGAGAGCATCGCGGTGATGACCAGCCGGATGCTGTGCTCCTTGCCGAGGATCGCCTTGTCGACGTTCGCGACCAACTGCGAGAAGGCTCCGGAGAACCAGTCGGCCTGTTCCTGGGTTACTGCCACGGTGTTCCATCCATTTCTGTGTTGATCACGGAGCCCAGTCCTGCACGCTGCTCTGCACGCCGCCCGCTGTCACGTACGCTCCGTGGTAGCCGCAGTAGGCGTGCAGCCTGTTCGGGGCGCCGCGATAGTGGGCGTATCCACTGCCGTTCGTCGTGATCGACTCGCTCGTGAGCTTGCCGCCGTTGCAGTAGAAGTTCATCGTGTACGTGGTGTTGCCGCTGAAGTGGTTGAGCGTCACGTCGTAGGTGAAGCTGTGCGCGTATCCGGGTTCCAGGTCGCCCTGGGCGAGGTCGATCGACGGCTGCGGGTCCGGCTTCTTGGCCACGGACACGGTGTTCGAGGTGTCGGCGCCACCGGTCTTGTTGCTGTGGTCGTTCACCGCGCGAACCTGGAACGAGTAGCTTCCGACGCCCTGGTTCGAGACGGTCGCGCTGGTGCCGGACGTGCTGTTCCAGCCGCCCCCGTTCAACCGCCACTGGTACGTCACCGGCCCGCCACCGGTGCCGGACGGGTCGGAGAGCGCGTTCCAGCTCAGCGAGAGGTCGCTCGGCGCATACTGGTCGGCGCTGATCTTCGCCCCGCTCACGGACTGCGGCGTTCCGTACGGCGTGACGGACGCGCTCGGCGCCGACAGCTCGCTCCACCCGTCGGCGTTGTGCGCGCGGACCGTGAAGGTGTACGCCGTGCCGTTGGTGAGTCCGCCGATCGTCACCTGGCCGATCGAGGTCGTCGTCACGGCCTTCGGGCCGCCGCGCACCTCGTACTGGTCGATCGGCTTCCCGTTGTTCGCCGGGGCCGCGATCTCGACCGTGGCCTGTCCGTCGGAGGCCTTGGCGTTGGCGGGGGCGGACGGCTTCTCCGGCACGTCGTGCACGGTCACGCGGTACTGCCCGATCGCCGCGGCCGTCCGCTTCGGATCCTTGGTCGCATCCTGCACGTGGTAGACCACGTTGACCGCGCCGATGGCGGCTCCGGATGCGGCGCTCACCGTGATCGAAGACCCGGTGTACGTCACCGTCACCCCGGCCGGCGCGCTGTCGGCCTTCGCATCGGTGATGGTCAGCGGATGGCCGGGGAACGGGTTCACCCAGGCGGAGTCGCTCGCCGCTCCCGTCAGCGTGGTCGACTTCCCGCGCTGCAGCTCCTGCGTCTGCGGCGGGTTCTTCTGGCTCGCCACCGGCCGGTTGGAGCTGACGACCTGCACGTTCACCGTTCCGGTGATGGTGTGCGTTCCCGAGCTGATCGTGACCGTCACGACCGTCGACTCCCCCGGCTGGACGCCGAGCGGGGCGGACAGCGACAGCGACGATCCGCTGAGCGCGACCTGGATCTTCTTGTCGGTCCACTGCGGGTTCGAGTACGCGAGCTTGGCGAGGATGTCCGGATTGGGGTGGAAGCTCGACGACCGCAGGTCGATGGTGAGCGGCGCCTCCCCCGGCTCGATCTTCTCGCTCGGCGACGTGAAGGTGGGCGCGACGTCCGACTGGTCGGGGCTGCCGACCGTGATCGGCAGCACGAGCGTGGTGATGCGGTCGCTGGTCTGGCCGGCGTCCCGCCCGTCGTCGACCTTGAAGGTGATCGCGGCCGGACCGCGGTAGTCCTTCGCCGCGGTGAAGCGGAGGGTCTGTTCGTCGCCGAACGGCGACGCTCCCGTGCTGTTGGTGGCGCTGACGCCGCTCGCGCCGGTCAGCTTCACCGAACGACCGGAGGGCACGTCGAGGATCTCCGAGAGCTTCCAGCTCTTGCTGCCGCCCATCTCCACGATCTGCTGCGGCAGCGACTTCTTGATCGCCGGCGGCGCCGTGGCGTCGCCCTTCGGCGGTACGACGATGAACGCGTCGCCGGTGAGCCCGGTCACCCCGTCCTTCACCTGGTAGGCGATGGCGAGCCGTTTGGCAGCCGGATGCACGGTGATCGACCCGCCGGAGCCGACCTCGGCGGCTCCCGCGTTCGGGCCGGTGAGCGCGACCGTGAGGTCTTCGACGAGGCCGGACGGGTTGGTCGCCCCGGCCAACGCATCCACTTTCACACTGTCTTTGTTGGCGACGGCGTCCGGTTCGATCAGGTGGTCGATCGCCGACGGGTACTGCTCTTTCGCGTTCGGGGTGACGGTGACCTGGATGAACGCGCTGGCGATGCCGCCCTGCCCGTTGCTGATCTGGTAGCGCACGATGTATGCGCCCTCGGTCTTCGGCGCCGTGACGAGCACCACCTTGCCGTGCACGGACGCCTTCAGGCCCGCATCCACCTGGAGCAGCTTCTTCTGCACGGCGATGGTGTAGCCGTTCGGGTCCGAGTCGTTGTCGAGCACGGGGACGGAGACGGTGCGGCCGGGTTTGACCTGCACGGGGTCGTTCCCTGCGATCGGCGGCTGCACGGCGGTCGGGCGCGGAATGACGCCGATGGTGACCGTGCCCGTCGCCGTCTTCCCGTAGGTGTCCTTGACCTGGTAGGTGAAGGTGTCCGTGCCCGCCGAGGTCGGATACGCCTCGTAGGTGAACGACGTGCTGGAGCTGTCCGAGATGCGGCCGAGCGTGGGCTGGCTGCCGAGGCCCGCGAGCGTGACGGAGTCGCCGTCCGGGTCGATGCCGTCGAGCGGCACGTCGACCGGCACCGTGGACCCTGCGAACGCCCGGATGGTGAGCGGCTGCGGACGCGGTGCCCTGTCTCCGCCCTTGTCCGGCGCGGTCACCACGAAGCTCACCGTCGCCTGCGCTTTCTGGCCGAGCTTGTCGGTGACGCCGTAGACGACGCTGTACTGCCCTGGCTCCGTCGGCGCCTGGTAGCGCACGGTCGTGCCGCTCACGAACGCCGTCGCGCCCGTGCCGGCCGCCGCGACGTCACGCAGGGCGGGATCGAGCGAGAACGGCGCGTTGTCCGGCGAGTAGTCGTTGTCCATCACGGGCACGGTGATGATGTCGCCCGCGCGCACCATCGCGGTGTCGTCGACCGCGATCGGCGGCTGATGGGTGACGAGCGGAGGAACAGGGACGACGGTGATCCCGGCCGTGGCCTCGTGGATGCCGTCGGAGACCGTGTAGACGAGCTGCACCTGCTCGGCGAGCACCGTCGGGGCGGTGACCTTGACCACGGCGTTGTCGAGCACCTCGACGTTGAGGTCTCCTGCCCCTGCCTCTGCCGTGACCGATCGCACCACGAGCACCCGGCCGGACGGCGAGACGTCGTTGTCGAGGACGCTCACCGACGTCGGCTCACCCGGGCGCACGTACGCCGTGTCCGTCACCGCGATCGGTGGAGCGTCCGAGCCGCCGTCCGGGGCGACATCCACCCGGATCAGACCCGTGGTCGACTTCGGGCCTGCACCGAGCGTGTACGTGACGTAGTACTCGCCCGGCGCGTTGCTCAGCACCGTGACGGTGCCGCGGGAGGCGTCCGTGGTGACATCGGCGCTCGCCTGGCCGTCGATGGATGCGCCGACCAGGCTGAGCGGCTGCCCGGACGGCGACTGGTCGTTGTCCAGGGGATGCACAACCACCGGCTTGCCGGTGAACCCCGCTCCGAAGTCCGGCACGGCCACCGGGTCGAGCGTCCCCGCCGCCTTGACCGTGATCAGCAGGCTGCCCGTCGTGCTCTTCTTGCCGTCCGAGACGGTGACCTTGACCTCTTTGGAGCCGGTCTGGCCCGTCTTGCTCGTGAAGGTGACCTCGCCGTTCGGCTTGAACTGCACGTCGTCCTCGGTGGTCGACGCCGCCGACACCAGCGAGAGGTCGTCGCCGTCCGGGTCGAGCCAGTCGTTCAGCACGTCGTACTTCACGGACTGGCCGACCTCGGTCTGCGCCGTGCTCGCGCGCGTGGATGCGGGGGCCGCGTTCTGCGCAGGCTGGTGCAGTGTCGCATCCACCTGGGCGGTGGAGGTGCCGCCGCGCCCGTCGTCCACGGCGTAGCGGAACGAGATGGTGCCGCTCAGGCCGGACGCCGGGGTGAACTGCAGCGCTCGTCCTCCCTCGACCCGTTCCAGCGTGCCCTGCGCCGCCGGCAGCGCAGAGACGTCGGAGATGGTGAGCACATCGCCGTCCGGGTCGGTGTCGTTGGCGAGCACGGGCAGCACCGTCGAGCGTCCGGGGCGCACGCCGAACGCATCGGGGACGGCGGTGGGAGGACGGTTCACCTTCGTTCGCTGCGCGAGGGTGTCGGAGAACGACTGCAGGACGGGCTTCTCCTCGCCGGTGTCGCCCTGCACGGTGGTCTCGTTGGGCTTGAGCTGCGCCCAGTTCTGCACGAGCCGCATGTTCGACGACACCACCCAGGCGTTGCCGTCGCGCAGGTTGTTGAGCGCGATCACGCCATGGTTGACGCGGAATTCGAGATCGTCGCCATTCACCGGTTGGTCGATGTCGATGCCGACGTCGTTCTTGCCGTCGCAGGCGTAGAGGTAGCGCGCCGTGCCAGCCCAGGCTCCGTATGAGCAGTCGCCGAGGCGCACCGGGGCGGAGACCGCCGCCGCTCCTCCCGTCGCCGTCGCCCCTGCGGGATGCGCGACCACGGTCCCTCCGCCGAGCGGGACGCTGAGCAGGCTGGACGCCGTCGCGACCAGCGCGGACGGGTCGTCGGCGGACGGCTGCTGGAGCCTCAGGCCCTTCGCCGGCAGGTCGACCGTCTTCCCGTCCCCGGTGATGAGCCGGTTCGCCTGCGCATCGAGCACCACCGGATGGTCGCCGACGGCGGAGACCTGGAACTTTCCCGGCACGGGGAACGACGCCGCTGTCGCCTCAGCGCCCGGATGGTCGACGGTGTACAGCTTCTTGCCCTGCGGAGCGACGACGAACGTCTCGCCGGTCTTGCTCACGGCGAGCTGCGCATCGGCGCCGACCTTCGCGGCCGGCTTGGTCTTCGCCTTGTCGAAGTCGAGACGGCCGCTGGCGTCGAGCACCCAGAGCTGGCCCGTCGGCGACAGCACGGACAGCGTGTTCGCGCCGTACCCGAGCTGCGACTTCTCCGGCACCTGGATGCGGCCGCCGAGCGACACGAAAGCCGGGTCGATCTTGTCGACCGTGCCGTGCGGGGAGTCGGTGAGGAAGTACGCCGATCCGTCCTGGAGCACGTCCAGGTCGGAGCTCGCGCCGGTGACCGCCGCATCCAGCTCGTTGATCTGATGGTTGAGCCTGCCGCCCATCAGCTTGTCGCCGTTGGTCACCCACACGTCCCTGGTGTCCAGGTCGACGGCGTTGACCGGGAAACCCTTGTGCAGCACCGCGATCGTCAGAGGGACGCCTGCGACGACGGCCAGAGCGGTCACGGAGGCGAGCGTCTTGCGCTTGCGTATCCACGCGCTCAGCGATGCCACTACTCTGCTATCCCCCCGGGTTCGAGAACGACCACTACGCTAACACGGCCCCCGGACGGGCGTGGATGGGGAGGTCTACCCATCCTCCCGTGCCGCCGACGGCTCTGCTGACTCTGTCGCATCCGCCTCTGTCCCTGCATCCGGCTCGGCGCTGGATGCCCTCGCGGTGTCGGCGTCGAGCAGGGCGAGATCGTCCAGCCCGACGAGCCTGGTGGTGACCGCGTACTCCACGAGCCGCGCTCGCCGGTTGGTCGCGAGCTTGCCTCTGCCTCCGCGGAGCCCGGCCACTCCGAGCTTGTCCAGCTTGTCGCAGACGTTGTCGAGCTTGCGGTTGAACGTCGTCATGCTCCAGCCGAGCCTCGCAGCGGCCTCCGCCGAGGTCGGGATGGTGCCGCGGCCGGGCACGGCCTGCGTCAGCACGCCCTCGGAGAGCGCGACGATGAGCTGCCGCTGGCTGGTGGTGAGCGTCACCGGCAGGATCGTCGTCGAGCCGCCCGCGTCGTTGACGGAGACCGCCGTGTTGAAGAAGTCGTCCTCGCTGCTGATCGTGAAGTCGTACGTGGTCGCGCCAGCGCTGAACATGACGTGCATGGTCTGGAACACGATCGGCAGCTTGGCGCCGGGAGCCAGCCACGCCTGCACGGTGCCGGTGGAGTCGCTGACGGTCGCGGTCAGGAGGGTTCCGACATTGGAGAGCCACCACATCCCGAAGTCGCTGCTGATGCTGAGGAACCGGCGGTGCAGGTACGGGTTGTCGTCGATGCTGAGGTCGGCCTCGCGGCCGATGCCGAACTCGGCGGGCTCGGTCACGGTGTAGAGCTCGCCGCAGTAGTCGATGGTCAGCGGTTTCACTGCGAGCACGCTTTCAACGGCTCCGACGTCCTGCCGGAGCGCACGGTGGCGACGTCGATGCAGACCGGAACGCCGGCGGTGAGCCCGGTGAGCTCGGCCTTCGGCTGCGCGGTGACCTCCGGCACGTCCGTCGTCCCCTCCCGCACCCACTGGTACTGGTCGCCCTTCTGCGGCTTCGCCGTCTTCCAGACGATGGTCGCCGTGGTGCCCTGCGCGTTGCGGGTGGCGGAGACCAGAGTCGGCGGCGGGACCACGGTGACGGCGACCGTCCCGTCCTGGTCGCTGCCCGGGCGCTGCGTCGGCGACGCCGCGGGGGTCGCCGACGGCAGCAGCACGGCGGCGAGCACACCGCCGGCGACCACGAGCACGGCCGCCGCGGCGATCACGGGAAGCAACCAGCGCGGGCGGGATGCGCGGGAGGCGGCGCCGGACTCGGACGTGCCGTCCTGTGCCCGCTCGGCCTCCTGCTCGGCCTCCTGCTTCGTCCGCGCGTCGCCCCTGGGGCGCAGCATCGTGTTCTCGGGAGCGGTCTCCCGCTCCGGACCCGGATGCACGGTCGGCATGGCGCCGCGCACCACGGTCGGTCCCGCGAGCAGCTCAGGAGGAACCTCGACCAGGCCGGAGCGCGTCACCGTGCTGTCCTGTGCGGCGGGCGACTGCCGCTCGTTCGTCGGCGCGTTCGGCGTCAGCGCGTTCGGCGTAGGGGCGTTCGGCGTAGGGGCGTTCGGCTTCTTCTGCGCGGCGAGTCCCTGCGCATCCACGGTCTGCACCGAGCGGGCGCGCGTCTCGTCCTCGCCGGACGCCGACGGCGGCGACTCGTCGAGCGTCCGCAGGTTCGGCACGTCGATGCTGGTCGGGGCGAAGCCGAGCTCCAGCTCCACCCGCTGCAGCGCCCTGGCGAAGTCGACCGCCGTCGCGAAGCGATCGGCACGCGACGTCGCCATGCCCTTGCGGAGCACGGCGACGAGCGACGGAGGGAGGTCGTCCCTGTCGATCGGGGTGATCATCCCGCGCTCGATCCTGCCGATGAGGTCGAGGGTGCCGTTCGCCCTGCCCGGCACCTCGAACGGCGTGCGCCCGGCGAGGATGGTGTGGATGGTCGCGGCGAGCGAGAACACGTCGCTGCGCACATCCGGCTGGGGGTCGTCGTCGAACATCTCGGCGGGCGACCACGGCACGCTGAGCCCCACCGAGCGGCTGCCGCTCGTGCCGGTGTCAGCGTCCCCGCCGCGGAGCGAGCTGAGCGACGCGGTGTGCACGGGCAGTTCCTCGAGCGCCGAGGCGATGCCGAAGTCGGTGAGCGCGGGCCAGCCGAAGTCGGTGGTGAGCACGTTCGCCGGCTTGATGTCCCTGTGCAGAATGCCGACGCTGTGCGCCGTCGCGATGGCGCTCGACAGCCGCACGCCGATGCGCAGGGCGTCCTCGACGGTGAAGCGCTCGCGCTTGAACCGGTCGCCGAGCGACGGGCCTGAGCAGTACTCCATCACCAGGTACGGCCGGTCGTCCGCCGACATGTCGGCGTGATAGATCGTGACGATGTATGGATGCGCGGACAGCCTGGCCATCACGTTCGCCTCCGCCACGAACCGGGCGCGAGCGGAGTCGTCGACGCTGTCGGTGAGCAGCACCTTCACGGCGACGCTGCGCTTCGGCAGCTCCTGCTCGTAGAGGAACACATCCGAGAACCCGCCGGAACCGAGCAGCCGAATGAAATGGAACCCCGGCAGGGCCGGCGGCTGCGAGGCGAGACGCCTCATGCGTCCTCACCGACCGTGAGCGTGACGCCGCTGCCCAGATCCACGACCGTTCCCGCGATGACCGCGGTCGGCTCGCCGCTGCGCAGCTTCTGCGGCTGCTTGCCCGGCAGCACGATCATCGTGCCGTTGCGGGAGTGCAGGTCGGTGACGACGACCGTGTCGCCCTCGACGGCGATGGTCGTGTGCGACCGGGAGATGTCCCGCTCGGCGCTGTCCACGGTCACCGGGCGCGGGGCCGGTCCGCGCGCGGTGGTGGAGGCGACGGGGGCGCGGCCGACGACGATCGGCGGCTCGAGGTACTCGCGCCTGCCGTCGGCGAGGTCGACGAAGAACCGCGGAGACGTCGCGACCGGAGGCTGCTCGTGCGCCTGATCCTGCTCGTGATCGCCGTGACGGCCGTCGCGGTCACGGAGGCCGCCGAGGCTACCCGACATGATGGTGAGGCCGTCGTGGTCGCCCGCTTCCGCGCTCGGACGCGCGGGAGCGGAATCGGTGATGAACCGCGGCAGGTCGATACGCGCGGGCTCCGCCTCGTCCGCCGGGCGCACGGCGGCGTCCTCGACGCTGCGCACCATGGTGGCGCCGAACAGGTGGTCGTAGCCGTTCGCGTCGGCGTCGGCGTCTGGATCGGTGTCCGGGTCCTGGTCCTGGTCGGCCGGCTGCGCGATGGTCGCCTCGCTCACGGTGGTGTCCGGGATGCGCGTCTCGTCCGCGACCGCATCCACGGGCTCGGGATGCACGGGCTCCGGCTCGACCGGCTGCGGCTCCACCGCGACCGGCGCGGTGATCGGCGCGCGTTTCCGCTCCTGTGCGACGGCCGGTGCGGCAGAGCCGACATCGCCGGCCCAGCTCACCGCCGTGCCCCAGACGATCCCCTCGGCCAGCGGCAGGGCCGGGCGGCGCGCATCCCGTGCATCCGCCGCTTCCCGTGCATCCGCCGCAGCCCCGGCCTCGACCGCGAGCAATACCGCTGTCGCCTCCGCCACCTGCTGCTCCACCCAGGTGGAGACGCCATCCGCGTCGATGCGGCGCTCCCCCGCCGCCGTCTGCACGGTCGCGACCACCGGGCCGCGGACCGCGATCATCGCCCGTCCTGCCCCGCCGTCGATCAGGCCGAAAGAGGGCGTCCTGGCGAACCCGTCCGCCGCAAGCGCCTCCAGCGTCGCGGCGAAACCCGAGGCGACGGCGGACGCCAGCGTGCGAAGGGACGACGCGTTCTGCGCTTCGACGACGAGCGCGCGCGTTCCCGCCGCGACCACCGCCCAGTCCCCGGTTGTCGTCTGCTGCACGTCGAACACGTCGGTGAAACCTACCCTCTCGGCTGCGTGTCTTCGAGAGAGCGGCTGTCTTCCGGCCTGTCTTCCGTGACATCGGAAGCCGGTTCCGCATCCCCCGCCGTCGATTCAACCACGATCACGGTGACGTTGTCGCGCCCTCCCGCGGCGATGGCCGCGGTGACCAGCCGGTCGGCGACGTCCGCTCCGCCGTCCGCGAGGATGCGCGCGATGGCCTCGTCGCTGAGCTCCTTGGTGAGCCCGTCGGAGCAGATCAGGAACGTCTGGCGACCCTCCTCGCGCAGCAGCAGCGAGTCCGTGTCGACGAAATCCTCAGCGCCGAGCGCACGCGTGATGACGTTCCGCTCGGGATGCACGGCCGCCTGCGCCTCTGTGATGAGGCCCGCGTCCACCAGCTCCTGCACCGCGGAGTGGTCGACGCTCAGGCGTGTGAGCGCCCTGCCGTCCCACAGGTAGACCCGCGAGTCGCCGACGTTGACGACCATCCACTGCTCTTCCGCGAGCTCCGGCACCCGCACGCGCACCACGCCGGTGAGCGTCGTGCCCGCGACGGCGACCCCGGACTCGTCCGCGCCGGACAGTGCGCGCACGGCGGCGTTCGCCTCGTCGATCGCCGCGATGACCTCGTCCGGGGTGGGAAGGCTGCCCGCGGCGATGGTGCGGCCGATGGACTCGACCGCCGTCTGGCTGGCCGCATCCCCTCTGGCGTGGCCGCCCATCCCGTCGGCGACGGCGAACACCGGGTCCACCGCGATCATGCTGTCCTCGTTGACGTGCCGTACCGCACCGACATCGCTGCGAACGCTCACGCCGACGATTGACGTCATGTACCGGTTTCCTCCTGCGTCTTCGCGGTCGTTGCCGGTGCGCGCCCGGAGTCCGTGGACCCGTTCGCGCCGTCCGTGGCGTCCGCGTCGTCTTCACCGTCGCCGTGGATGGCGGCGGCGACAGAGGTGCCGCTGAGCTTCAGCTTCACCAGACTTGCAATCGTAGCGACTGCCATGGATCCCACGATCACGCCGAGCGACATCATGGTGCTGATATCGGGCGCCCACTCGATGTGCTGGCCGCCGTTGATGAACGTCAGCTCGTTCTCGTGCATCGCGTGGAACACCAGCTTGACGCCGATGAAGGCGAGGATGAACGCGATGCCGTACTTGAGGTATTCGAGCTTGTCGAGCAGGTGACCGAGCAGGAAGTAGAGCTGTCGCAGACCCATCAGAGCGAACACGTTGGCGGCGAACACGATGAACGGGCTCTGCGTGATGCCGAAGATCGCGGGGATCGAGTCGAGGGCGAACAGCAGGTCGGTCGTGCCGAGCGCGAGGAACACGATGAGCAGCGGGGTGAACATCCTGGTGCCGTTCACCGTGGTGCGCAGCTTGTTGCCCTCGTACTGGTCAGAGACCTTCAGGTGCCTGCGGGTGAAGCGCACGAACCAACTGTCTTTGGTGCCCTCTTCGTCGTCGTGCTTGCTGAGCGCCTGGTGGATGGCCGTCCAGAGCAGGAACGCGCCGAAGATGTAGAAGATCCAGCTGAACGACGCGATCAGCGATGCGCCGAGGATGATGAAGATGCCGCGCAGGACGAGCGCGATGATGATGCCCACCATCAGCACTTCCTGCTGGTACTTCCTCGGCACGGCGAACCTCGCCATGATCAGGACGAAGACGAACAGGTTGTCGATGCTCAGGCTGTACTCGGTCAGCCAGCCCGCGACGAACTGCCCGGCGTGCTCCGCATCCCCGATGAGGAGCATGGCGAGGGCGAACAGCAGCGCGAGCGCCACGTAGAACGACACCCAGAGCGTCGACTCTTTCGGGCTCGGGATGTGCGGTCGCTTGAACACGATCAGCAGGTCGAACGCCAGGATCAGCAGCAGAACGACCATCGATCCGATTTCGAACCAAGCGGGAAGAGCAAGCTCCACGGGGAAAACCTTTCGAAGGGCACCAGAAACGGGTCCGAAAGTCTCTCCCGCACCCGATATCGGGTGCCGCTGTGCCCGGGCTCGAAGACTCGAACCGTGATGACGTCCACAGCGCCGACCCGTAAAGGGCCGTCCGGGATACTCCCCTTCGCTCCGAACAGTCTACCGGATGCGCGTGGCCGGGCGGTCTACAGTGCGCGCTATGAAGCGGCGCCCCCTGACCAGCAGCGTGCTCGCGTCCGGCGGATACGACCGGGAGGCGCGCATCCTGGAACTCGAGTTCGTCAGCGGGGACGTGTACAGGTACTGGATCGTGCCGGAGCGGGTGTGGCGCGGGCTCTGGGAGGCGGAGAGCGCGGGGCGGTATTTCGCGGAGGAGATCAGGGACCGGTATCCGGTGGAGAAGGTCGGGCGTGAGAGCGGAATGTAAAGAAGCGGTAAGGCGCCTGCGAATCGCGGCGTCGTCGTCGTGCTCGCAGCGAAGATGGAGCCGTGGGCGATGACAAGGGTCTGGTGCTGGTCGTGGAGGACGAGTCGACGATCGTCGACCTCGAACGCCTGTACCTGACGAGGAGCGGGTTCGGAGTCCACGTGGAGACGGAGGGTCGCCGCGCTCTGGACGCCGTCTCCCGGCTCCGCCCGGCCGCGATCGTGCTCGACATCGGCATCCCTGGACTGGACGGCCTTGAGCTGTGCAGGGCGCTCCGGTCCGCCGGGGATTGGACGCCGATCGTGTTCGTCACCGCACGCGACGACGAGGTCGACCGCATCCTGGGGCTCGAACTCGGCGCGGACGACTATCTCACCAAGCCGTTCTCGCCCCGCGAACTGGTCGCGCGCGTCCGCGCGCTGATCCGGCGCTCCCAGGTGCGCACCGGTCTGGAGCAACGAAGGATCGGTGTTCTGTTCCTCGATGCCGGTCGGCGCGTCGTCGAGGTGGCAGGCGTCAGAGTCGAGCTGACGGCGACCGAGTTCGACCTGCTGGACCACCTGATGAGTCAGCCGGGACGGGTGTTCACCCGCGAACAGCTCCTCTCCTCGGTCTGGGGCGTCGCCGACTACAGCAGCAGCAGGACGGTGGATGTGCACGTCGCGCAGTTGAGGCTCAAACTGGCCTCGGCGTCCGGACTCGTCCGAACGGTGCGCGGAGTCGGCTACAGCGTGGCGGAACCGGATGCCTGACGAGCGGGCGCGCACCCGATGGCGGCGCGCATCCATCACAGGGCGGATCGTGCTCGCCACCTTCGCTGTGAGCCTCATCGCCGTGCTCGTGACAGCGCTCATCGCCGTGCAGGCGGTGCAGAGGGTCGCGGAGGACCAGGCCAGGAAGGAGCTCACGGCGCAGGCGACGGCGCTCGTCTCCGCTCGCGAGACGGGATCGCACGTCGCAGCCGCCCGGCTTGCCTCCCTCGGCGACAGGTTCGCCACCGTCGCTCCCGGCGGTGCCGTCTCCGGCGGTGCGCGCGCATCCGTCTCCCCCTCCGTCGTGCGTGCGTTGCAGGACGGGCGCACCGTCTCCGGCACGACGACGCTCGGCGGCTCGGATGCGGTGCTCGTCGGGATCCCGTCCGCGGACGGCGGCGGCATCGTGGGTGTGCGGAAGGTCGCCGACATCGCTGCGGCCAACGCCGACCTCGTCCGCTGGCTGATCGTCGCCCTCGTGATCGGTCTCGCCGCGGCGAGCATCGTCGGCGTCCTGCTCGCGCGGCGACTCGGCCGGCCGCTCAGCCGTCTGGCGGGCAGTGCGCGCGAACTCGCCGCGGGACGCCGCGGGGTGTCCATCGCCGACGAGTCGATCGCGGAGATCGACGACATCGCCCAGGCCATGCGCAGCCTCGACTCGGCGCTCGCTGTCAGCGAAGACAGGCAGCGCGAGTTCCTGCTCTCCGTCTCTCACGAGATCCGCACACCGCTGACGGCGATCCGCGGCTACGCCGAGGCGCTCGCCGATGGCCTGGTCACCCAGGACGACGCGGCGGACGTCGGTATCACCCTGACGGCGGAGGCCGAACGGCTCCACCGTTTCCTGGGCGACCTGCTCGAGCTCGCGCGCCTGGAGGCCGACGACTTCACCATCGACCCGCAGCGGTTCGACGCCCGGCAGACCGTGCAGCGGGCGGTGACCGCGTGGAGCGGCGCCGCGACACGCGACGGCGTGACCGTGCGCGCCGACATCCCGGACGCGCCACTGATGGTGGCAACCGACGAGTTGCGCCTGCGTCAGGTCGCGGACGGTCTGATCGAGAACGCGCTGAGGGTGACGCCGGAGAACGGGACGATCGTGGTGGCCGCGGCTGCGACGGCGGGCGGGGTCCGGCTCACCGTCCGCGACGGCGGCCCAGGGCTGAGCGCCGACGATATGGCCGTGGCGTTCGAGCGTGGTGCGCTCCACGCGCGCTATCGCGACGTCCGCTCGGTCGGGACGGGGCTCGGCCTCTCCATCGCGAGCCGCCTGATCGGCCGATTGGGCGGCTCGATGGCGGTCGACGCCGCGCCAGAGGGCGGGGCGGCGTTCTCGGTGTCCTTACCGTCCTCGTACATTTCGCCCGCGGAGCGCTGACATTCCGGTGCGAGTCTGAGGGACATGGACACGAACGATACCCCCGATGCTGCTCCCGGCCCCGGCCCTGACGAGCAGCCCACGGTCCCGCTGAATCAGCAGGCGGCGCAGCCCGCGTACCCGGCGCAGCCCGCGTACCCGGCGCAGCCCGCGTACCATGCACAGCCCATCGCGGCGCCTGGACGTGCGGCCGCGGACGGCTCCCCCGCCTTCCTCCGCAGGCACTCCGTCGGACTCGCCGTCACCGCTGCCGTCCTGGCCGTGATCGTGGTCGCGGGAGGCACAGCGTGGGGCGTCTCCGCCGCGGTCGCGGGAACCCAGACCGCAGCATCGCCTGCGTCGATGACGACGGCGTCGCACACCACCGCGAAGCACGGCAGGACGCACACCACGCACAGAGCCCGCGGCGCGGTCGGAACCATCTCGGCTGCAGGCCGCGACACCTGGACGCTGCACAGCGCATCCGGAGCGACGGTCACCGTGAAGCTGACCCCGCACACGGCGTTCGGCACCGCGAAGGCACCGGTCGCGAAGAGTTCGTTCGTCGTGGGTGACAGGGTCGGCGTGCTCGGAACCCGCACCGGCCACACCGTGACCGCATCCCGCGTCGTCCATGTCCCCCTGCGGGCGAAGACCGCGGGAACGCCGACCGCGACGCCCACGCCCGGCGCCTGACGGACGCGACAGGTCGGCCAGACGGCGCACGACGACGGAGGCATGAAAAAAGCCCGGATGTCAGTGAAGAACTGACATCCGGGCTGTTGTGACCCCAGCGGGATTTGAACCCGCGTTACCGCCGTGAGAGGGCGACGTCCTAGGCCGCTAAACGATGGGGCCGTTTTTGCAACTCAATGAGTATGCCACACCCTTCGCCGCTGTTCCAAAACGGGCGGTGCATCCCGGGCGTGGCGCATCCCAGGCTCCGGCCGAGCAGGTCAGGCGAGCACGAGCAGTGCGCCGGGAGCGACGGAGACCTCGACCGGAAGAGGACCGATGCGCTCTCCGTCCGCGTACGCCACGACGCCCGGCGCGTCGATCGTGACGGTGCGCACCGGCGCGAACGAGACCTCATCCAGGTCCGTATGCGTTCCGGAGAATACTTTGGGGAACATCCGCAGGAAGCGCCATTTCGGCATCTCCTTCACGATGAACAGGTCGAGCATCCCGTCGTCGACGCTGGCGTGCGGAACCACGCGCATCCCGCCGCCGATGGACCGGTTGTTCGCGACGGCGATCAGCAGCGCCTCCCGCTCGACGGGCACGCCGTCGGCGACGACGCGGTACGGGATGGGGCGGAGCGTCGCGAGCTCGCGCAGTAGCGCGAAAACGTAGCGGCTGCGCCCGCGCGGCCTGGTCATCAGGTTGGCGCGTTCGTTGACGGTCGCGTCGAACCCGGCGGACAGCACACAGCCGAACCAGGTGCTCAGACCGCCGTGCCTGACCACGCCGGCGTCGATCCGCCGCGGAGGACGCTGCAGGGCGCCGAGCAGGGCGTCGATGGCCGCCTCGGTGTCCGCGACCGGGATGCCGAGGCCGTCCGCCATGTCGTTGCCCGTCCCGCTCGGCACGATGCCGAGAGGGACGTCGGTCTGCGCGACGATGTTGACGCCGAGGTTCACCATGCCGTCCCCGCCGACCACCACGAGCGCATCGGCTCCGGCCGTGACGGCCGCCTTCGCCTCCCGGCGCAGCAGCTCGACGTTGGCCTCGTCGAGCGCCACCACCGTGTGCCCCGCCGCGTGGAGCCGCTCGATCACGCGCGGCCCGACCTCGCGCCGCTTGCCGAACGACGCCATCGGGTTCACCGCGACGACGACGGTACGGGAGGTGGCCATAGTGCACGATTATGGCCGAACTTCCGCGCCCGCGATCTCCGTCCGAACGGAGACCCCGCTCGACACGCCGCCGCAACCTCCGTCCGAACGGAGTCTGCGCGGCATCCGCGCGAGAACTCCTGCCGAACGGAGAGACGGACGGTGCGCCGTTCTGCAGGAGGTTTCGCGCGGAGGGCGCGCGATCTCCGTTCGGACGGAGGAGACGCGGGGTGCAGCGACGGAAGCTCCGTTCGGAAGGAGAAGGCAGCGCGCGGCTACAGCCGCACGCGCCGCAGGAGCTGCGCGTTCAGCGCCACCACGATCGTCGACACGCTCATCAGCACAGCGCCGAACGCCGGGGACACGACGATGCCGATGCCCGTCGCCACCCCGGCTGCCAGCGGCAGAGCGATCACGTTGTAGCCGGCCGCCCAGGCGAGGTTCTGCAGCATCTTGCGGTAGGTGGCCCTCGACAGCGTGATCACCTTGGCGACGCCCCGCGGGTCGCTGGAGGCCAGCACGATGCCCGCCGACTCGATCGCCACATCCGTGCCTGCGCCGATCGCGATGCCGACGTCCGCCTGCGCGAGCGCGGGGGCGTCGTTCACGCCGTCGCCCACCATCGCCACCCGGGCCCCGCCCTGCTGCAGCTGCGCCACCGTGCCGGCCTTGTCGCCCGGAAGCACCTCGGCGAACACCTCGTCGATGCCCAGCCGGGCGGCGACGGCCTCGCCGACGGCTCGCGAGTCCCCCGTCAGCATCGCGACGCGCACACCCCTGCTGTGCAGGATGCGCACCGCCTCCTCCGACTCCGGGCGCACCACGTCCGCCAGTGCGATCATCCCGGCGACCTCGTCCCCGCGCAGCACGTACACGACGGTCTGCCCCTCCGCCTCGGCGGCCGACGCGGCGGCGGAGACCTCCGCGCTCGGCGCCACGCCCCGCTCGGCGAACAGGCGCGGCGCGCCCACCGTCACCACGGCGCCGCCGACGCGCGCGGTCGCGCCACGCCCGCCGAGCGCTTCGAAGTCCGCTGCGGCGGACACCGCGAGCCCGCGGTCCGCGGCCTCCGCGACGATCGCCCTGGCGATGGGATGCTCGGCGGGAGCCTCGACGGCTGCGGCGAGCGCGAGCAGCGCATCCGCATCCCCATCGGTGGCGGCGACGGCTGAGACGCCCTGGCGCCCCTCGGTGAGGGTGCCGGTCTTGTCGAAGAGGACGACGTCGATGAGGCGGGCGTCCTCCATCGCGTGCCTGTCGCGGATCAGCAGTCCGTTCTTCGCGCCGATGGCGGTGGAGATCTGGGCGACGAGCGGGATGGCGAGACCGAGGGCGTGCGGGCAGGCGATCACGAGCACGGTCACCACGCGTTCGAGCACGAACGATGGATCCCCCGGCCGCAGGATCGCCCACACGACGAGGGTGAGGGATGCGGCGGCGAGCGCGACGTAGAACAGGAGCGCGGCCGCGCGGTCGGCGAGGATCTGTGTGCCGGACTTGCTGGCCTGGGCGTCGGAGACCAGCCGCATGATTCCGGCGAGCGCCGTGTCGCCGCCCGTCCTGGTCACCCTGACCACGAGCGAGCCGCTGCCGGAGATGGAGCCGGCGACGACCTGCTCCCCCGCCCCGCGCGCGACCGGCTTGGACTCCCCGGTGAGCAGGGACTCGTCGAGGTCGGAGCGGCCGTCGACGATCTCCCCGTCCACGGGCACGGCGGCGCCCGGTCGCACGCGCACCAGGTCGCCGACCGCGAGGGCGCTCACCGGCACGAGCTCGGCGGTGGGTGCGGTCGCCCCGCCTTCCGCTCCGGCGCCGCCAGTGGATGCGGTCCCCAGGCGCTCCGCTTCGTCCGGCAGCAGCTTGGCGAGCTGTCCGAGCGCATCCTGGGCGCCCATCACCGCGGACATCTCGATCCAGTGGCCGAGCAGCATGATCAGGATGAGGGTGGCGAGCTCCCACCAGAAGTCCATGCCCGGCAGCCCGAAGGTGACCGCCAGGCTGTAGCCGAACGCGACGACGATCGCGAGCGAGATGAGGGTCATCATCCCCGGCTGGCGGCTGCGGAGCTCGTCGACGGCGCCGCGGAGGAACACCAGGCCGCCGTAGAAGAAGATCGCGATGCCGAACGCCGCCGGGATGTACTGGCTGCCGGGGAACCGGGGGCCGCTGAGGCCGAGGATGTCCTGCAGGCCGTGCGAGAACACCAGGGTCGGGATGGTCAGCACCAGCGTGAGCCAGAACTTGCGGCGGAAGACCGCCGGGTCGTGCCCGGCGTGGCCGGAGTGGTCGTGGGCCGAGTGGTCGTGCGCTGAGTGGTCGTGGGCCGAGTGGTCGTGCGCTGAGTGGTCGTGCGCTGCCTGGTCGTGCGGGGTCTCGTGCGCCTGATTTTTCGTCGTCTCGTTCATATCCACATCAGAACAGTACCCCCAGGGGGTATATTCCTCAAGCCTTTCTCAGCCGAGTTGCACCGGCACCCTTTTGGGTATTTCCTGAAGTCATGAGACTGACGAAGTTCGAACACGCCGCCCTGCTCCTCGAAGAATCGGGAAAGAAGCTGTTCGTCGACCCGGGAAGCCTGACCTCCCCCCTCACCGACACCGCCAACACCGTCGCCGTGGTCATCACGCACGAGCACGCCGACCACTGGACTCCTGAGCAGCTCGGCCGCATCCTCGACCTCAACCCGGACGTGCAGATCTTCGCCCCCGAAGGCGTCGCGACCGCCGCGACCGACTTCAACGTCACCGTCGTCCACGCCGGAGACACCGTCGAGGCCGCCCCGTTCACCCTCCGCTTCTTCGGCGGCCGGCACGCGGTCATCCACGAGAGCATCCCGGTGGTCGACAACCTCGGCGTGCTCATCAACGACGAGCTCTACTACCCTGGCGACTCGTTCACCATCCCGGAGGGCGTCGACGTGGATGTGCTCGCCACCCCGGCGGGCGCGCCCTGGCTGAAGATCGGCGAGACCATCGACTTCGTGCTCGCCGTCAAGCCCAAGCGCAGCTTCCCCACGCACGAAATGGTGCTCTCCCGCGGCGGCAAGGACATGTCGAACGCACGTATCAAGTGGGCGACCGAGCAGAGCGGCGGCGAGTTCTTCCCGCTGGAGCCGAACGACACGCTCGACATCTAGGCGCACGTGAGCAGACAGAACGCGCAGCGGGATGACCGGCCTGCCGTCGTCTGGTTCCGCGACGACCTCCGGGTCGCCGACAACCCGGCTCTGACGGCGGCGGCAGGCAGCGGGCTGCCCGTGGTCTGCGTCTACGTGCTCGACGAGGAGTCGCCCGGCGTGCGAGCGCTGGGCGGCGCATCCCGGTGGTGGCTGCACCACAGTCTCGTGTCGCTCGCGGCGGCAGTGGATGCGCTTGGCGGTTCCCTCACCGTCCTGCGCGGCCCGGCCGAGCGCGTGGTCGGCGACCTGCTGCGCGAGACGGACGCCGCCGCCGTTTTCTGGAACCGGCGCTACGGCCTCGCGGAGCGCACGATCGACGAGGCCGTGAAGTCCGCAGCGCGGGCGGACGGCAGGGAGGCGTCGAGCTTCGGCGCGAACCTGCTGTTCGAGCCGTGGACGATCCGCACGGGCTCCGGCACTCCGTTCTCCGTCTACACGCCGTTCTGGCGGGCCTGCCTCGCCGCACCGGCACCGCGCCGACCGCTGGATGCGCCGGCCTCCATCGCCGGAGCCCCACCGCATCCCGGTCTCAGCGTCTCCGACCTCGGGCTGCTCCCGACACACCCGGACTGGGCGGGCGGCCTCCGCGACTCCTGGCAGCCGGGCGAGGACGCGGCGCACGACGCGCTCGATCGTTTCCTCGCCGAGGACGTCGCCTCATACAAGGCAGACAGGGACACCCCCGGCATCGACGCGACCTCGCGGCTGTCGCCTCGCCTGCGCTGGGGGGAGCTCAGCCCGCACCAGGTCTGGCACGCGACGGCAGCGGCCAGGGACCGGAGCACCGCGGAGGGCGCTGCGACGTTCCTCTCCGAGCTCGGCTGGCGCGAGTTCGCGTACCACACGCTGTTCCAGCGCCCAGCGCTGGCCACCGAGAACATCCGCAGCGAGTTCGACGACTTCCCCTGGCCCCGCCTGCACCCGGCCGCGCTGCGCGCCTGGCAGCAGGGCCGGACGGGCATCCCGCTGGTGGATGCGGGGATGCGCGAGCTCTGGCACACGGGCACGATGCACAACAGGGTGCGCATGGTCGTCGCGTCGTTCCTGATCAAGAACCAGCTCATCGACTGGCGGCACGGCGAGCAGTGGTTCTGGGACACGCTGGTGGATGCGGATCCAGCGAGCAATCCGTTCAACTGGCAGTGGGTGGCGGGCAGCGGGGCGGATGCGGCGCCGTACTTCCGGGTCTTCAACCCGGAACTGCAGCGCGAGAAGTTCGACAGGCACGGCGACTACGTGCGCCGCTGGGTGCCGGAGTGGCAGACGGAGGCGTACCCGGAGCCGATCGTCGACCTGGCGGAGACGCGGAGGGCGGCGCTGGCCGCCTACGACGTGGTGAAGGGGCGCTGACTCGCGCGCCGCATCCACCACCGAGTGGTCCCGAATTGCCGTGTGGGCACGCGTTCGCGCGGCAATTCGGGACCACTCGATGGTGGATGCGGTCGGCGGGCGCGTCGGGCGCGCGTCAGCGGCCGTGCTCGGCCAGGATCTGGTCGACGTCGATGCGCTTCAGGAGCGCGCTCCAGTCGATCCGGCTCGCCTCGTCCGCCCTGTCCTCATCCGCGAAGACCTTGCCGCTGCGCTCCACGACGATGCCGGAGGGGAGCATCCTGTTCAGTTCGGCGAGGATCGCGTCGTCGACGGCCTCGGTGTCGAAGTCGGCTCCGACCGTGGCGTAGTAGTCGCCGGAGAGGGTGTACGACACGATTCCGGTCTCGATTCGGCTCATGCGCGGCAGTGTAGTCCCGGCATCCGACGGGAGCGTAGAGTGCGCCGCATGAGCGAACAGAACGCGCCGAAGCCCGCCCCGCCGCGCACCCAGGACCAGGCCGAGAAAGCCGAGGAGCCCCGCGAGGCCGACCAGCCTGAAACCGAGCCCAGGGACACCGAGCCCAGGGACACCGAGCCCCGCGACGCCGACGAGCTGACCGACGCCGTCACCGAGCTCGGCGCCGACGACGACGAGCGCCTCGACACCGTCGCCGAGCGCAACGCTTCCCTTCAGGAGCGCCTGCCCGGCGACGACGAGCTGCCCCTCACCAAGGGGTAGGCCGCACGGATCGCGCCCTGGTTGGGGGCCTGGAGGGCCGCGCATCCACTCGGTACGGTTGCGCGGTGGAGAACAGCCAACGGATGCGCGACAGGGTCGCCGGATACGCGGTGATGGAGCAGGTCGTCCGGTTGCACGACGACGTCCCTCCGCGGACGGCCGTCGCCCGCGCGTTCGGGGTGCGGCCGGTGACGCCCGACGCCCGGCCGTGGTTCGCCGGCGCCCTCGGCGAGCGCGAGGTGGGCGCAGTGCTGGACAGGCTCCCCGACGGCTGGACGGCGTTCCACGCGCTCCCCGTCGGCTCCGGCGACGCCGACATCGACCACCTCGTCGTCGGCCCTGGCGGCGTGTTCGCCGTGAACACGAAGAGCCACCAGGGCGCAGAGGTGTGGGTGGGCGAGCGCGCCGTCCTGGTGAACGGCGCGAAGAAGCCGTACCTGCGCAACTCCGAGTTCGAGGCGTCGCGGATCAGGAAGGTGCTCGCCACGGCGGGCTTGATCGCTCCGGTGAATGCCGTCGTCGCCGTCGTCGGTGCGAGGAAGCTGACCGTGCGTCAGCAGCCGGCCCGCGTCGCCGTCCTGAGCGCGGACGGCCTGAACCGCTGGCTCACCCGGCGTCCTGCCGTGATCGACGCCGCGACCGTCGCCGCGATCGTGCGGGTCGTCGACGACCCTGCCACCTGGCGCACCAGCCTGCAGAGCCCGGCGCCGGAGCGCTGCGACCCGGCGAACGCCGACACCGTCGAACGCTTCGACGCCATCGCCCGCGAAGACCGCTCCGCCCGCGTCGTGCGGCTGGGCTGGCTGCTCGCGGTCGCGCTGAGCGCCGTCGCGATCGCGCTGCCGTTCCTGCCGGGCGCCCTGCTCGGGCGCTGAGCCGCTCGGGCGCCGAGCCCGCTCGGGCGCCGAGCCCGCCCGGCAGCCGACGCCGCTACTGCACCGCCGGGGTCGCCGCGGTGCGCATCCGGAGCTCGATCGCGCCGTCCGCCTCCTCCAGGGCGAGCGACACCACGACTGACTGCAGCTCGGACAGCGAACGTAGGTGCGTCCCGCCGCACGGGATCTCGACCGTCCCGTCCGGCAGGGCGCAGCGCCAGGTGCGCCGCTCCCCCAGGCCGTCGCCGTCGCGGACGATCGACACGGCCGCTCCGGTGGTCAGCCACTCCGCGAGCTGCGCGTTCGCCGCCGCTTCGACGCCCGCCAGTGCCTCGGCGAGTTCCGCGGCCCGGAAGCCTTTCTTCCGCAGGCTCTTGCCGATGCGGTAGGTGTCGAGCGACCCGTCGGGCAGGATGCGCGACTCGGTGATCGCGAGCTGGTCGAAGTTCGGATTGCCGCGCCCGTCCACCGCGACCTCCTTGCTCCACAGCGACGCGAGTGCGCCGTTGAGCGCGAGCGACGCCAGGTGGCAGCCGGTGTGCCCGGCCGACAGAGCGCGCCGCACCGCCGGATCGACGGTCACCGTGACGGGTGTGCCCGGCTCCAGGCCTGCCGCGTCCTCCACGAGGTGGCAGACGACGAACGCCCAGCCCTCCGTGCCCGTGCGGACCGGCGCATCCCCGACGAACAGGCTCTCGCCGTCGATCGCCCCGACCACGGCGCCGACCAGTGGATGCACGACCCCGTCCGCCGACAGCGTCCCCTCATCGGCCGGCTGGTCCGGCCAGACAGGGTCGACGGCGTGGAAGGCTGTCCGGTCGAGGACGATCGCCGTGCGGCCGCCCTCGACCGGCTGTGCGATGAGCACGGTGCCTGTCGAGGTGACGTCGCCGTCCGGGTATGTGACGATGGTGTCCGCATCGATGCTGGTGGTGTCGACGGGATGGGCGAGAGGGAAGCTCATCCGTCCAGCGTACGAGACGCGCTGCCCTACTCCTTGGTGAGCGAGTCGACGTACTGCTGGTGCTCGTGCATCCACTTCGTCACGATCGGGTCGTAGTTGCTCGTCGTCTTGCCGTTGAACATGTCGTTCTCGAGCGAGTAGAGCAGCTTCGAGTCGAGCGTGAATGACTTCACCCAGGTGGCGACCTCCGGGAACTTCTTCTCGAAGTCGGCGCTGCCGATCGAGTGGATCGACTCCGCCGTGCCGAGCGTGTTCTTCGGGTCCTTGAGGTCCTTCAGGTCGAACTGGTCGTACGCCCAGTGCGGGCGCCACAGCGTGACGGCGATGTTGTCCTTGCTCTTCATCGCGCTGGTCAGCTCGGCGAGCATAGCGGGCGTGGAGGACGTCATGAAGTCGAGCTTCCCGAGGCCGTACTCGGGGATGACCTTGTTCTGCGTCGCCTCGGTGAGGCCGGCGCCCGGCTCGATGCCGACCAGGCGGTTGCCGAACTCGTCCGCGTGCGCAGCGAGCTCATCCAGCGAGTCGATCGGGGCGTCCTTGTTCACCGCGATGGTGAGCTTCGCCTCGTCGTTCCAGGCTCCGAGGTCGACGAGCGAGTCGCCGTACTTCTTCAGGTACGCCTCGTGCGTCGTCGGCAGCCAGCCGTCGAAGGCCACGTCGTAGTCACCTGTGCTGAGACCGGCGAAGGCGGGGCCGGCGTCCGCGTACTCGAACTTCACGCTGTAGCCCTTCTCCTCCAGCACGTGCTTCCAGAGGTAGGACGCCGCCTCGCCCTCCGGCCAGCCATTGAAGACGGCGACCGTGATCTCGCCCTTGGACGCGTCCGCCTGCGAGACCGCAGCGATGCTGGTGCCGGCGACGGCGACGAGGGCCGCAGCGCCCAGCGCCGCCAGTGCCCGCTTCGGCATCCTGGTGCGGGCGGCGCCGACCGATGCGGTGAGCCTGTCGAGGATGATGGCGATGATGACCACGGAGAGACCGGCTTCGAAGCCGAGTCCGACATCCACCCGGCTGAGCGCCTGGACGATGTCGCGGCCGAGCCCGCCGGCGCCGACCATTCCGGCGATGACGACCATCGAGAGCGACAGCATGATCACCTGGTTCACCCCGGCGAGGATCGACGGCATGGCCAGCGGCAACTGGATCTGACGCAGGATGCGCCGCGGCGACGATCCGAACGCCCGCCCCGCCTCGACGATCTCGCTGTCGACGCCGCGGATCCCGAGCTCGGTCAGCCGCACACCAGGGGCCATAGCGAAGATGATCGTCGCGACGATGCCGGGGACGACGCCCACCCGGAACAGAATGAGGGCCGGAATGAGGTACACGAACGCCGGCATCGTCTGCATGAAGTCGAGCACCGGCCGGATGATCGCGGACGCCGTCTTCGACCGCGCGGCGAGGATGCCGAGCGGAACGCTCAGCGCGACAGCGATGGCCGCGGCGACGATCACGAGGGCGAGCGTGTCCATCGCGTTCGACCACTGGTCGATGCCCGCGATGACCAGCAGACCCACGACCGTGCCCGCGCCGAATACCCACCCGCGCAGCCAGACGCCGAGCACAGCGAAGATCAGGATGATGCCCCAGAACGGCGGGGTCTGGAGCACCCAGTCCATGCCGTCGTACAGGCCGGTGAACGCCGTGCGGATCACATCGAACACGGGACCGAAGAACTCCGTGACGAAGTCGACGACGCTGGTCGCCCAGTCGCCGAGAGGAAGCCGGACATCCATCAGCGCACCCCCTCGAGCTCGGTCTCTCCTCCGTCTCGCGCAGCAGCTCCCGCCGCCGTGTCGAGCAGAGTCTGGTTCATGACATCCGCGGGAATGGTAGCCGGCGGCTCCACGATGATCGGGATCTCCGTGGTCTCGCTCGTCACGTTGCCGAGCGCGGCCAGGAGCGTGACGCGCGGGATCACGCCGAGAAGACGGTGGTTGTCGTCCACGACGGCGAGCGGGAGGTCGCTGCCGACCGACAGCTCCACGAGCTCGCTCAGCACCTCGTCGCGGGAGACGGAGGCGATGCCGCCGTCGATCACGGTCGACAGGTCGGACTGGCCGTCGCGGACCTGGCGCATCACGTCGCGGTCGCGCACGGCGCCGAGCAGACGCCTGCCGTGGCCGACGACGAACGCCGCAGAGGTCTGCAGGTCGCGCATCGTCCGCACCGCGGCGCGCGGACCGGCCGCGACGGTGACGAGCGCGCGAACGGGCTCCATCACGCTCGCCGCGGTGAGCACGCGGGCGCGATCGACGTCCTGCACGAAGCTCTCGACGTAGTCGTTGGCCGGGTCGGTGAGGATCTCCTCCGGCGTCCCGATCTGAACGACGCGGCCGTCGCGCATCACGGCGATCCTGTCGCCGAGGAACATGGCCTCGTTGAGGTCATGGGTGATGAAGACGATGGTCTTGCCGAGCTGGCTCTGCAGTTCGAGAAGCTGCTCCTGCATCTCGCGCCGGATGAGCGGGTCGAGTGCGGAGAACGCCTCGTCCATCAGGAGCACGTCGGTGTCAGCGGCGAGGGCGCGGCCGAGACCGACGCGCTGCTGCATCCCGCCGGAGAGCTCGCCGGGCAGCTTGTCTCCCCAGCCGGACAGACCGACCAGGTCGAGGACGGTCTCCGCCTTGGCGCGTCGCTCTGCGATCGGGACGCCCTGGACTTCGAGTCCGTACGCGATGTTGTCGAGCACGGTGCGATGCGGGAGCAGGGCGAAGTGCTGGAACACCATCGAGATGTGCTTCTGGCGCACCTCGCGCAGCTTCCCCGACGGCAGACCGGTGATGGTGGTGCCCATCACATCCACGTCGCCTGCGGTCGGCTCGAGGAGGCCGTTCAGCAGGCGGATGAGGGTGGACTTTCCGGAGCCGGACAGGCCCATGACTACGAAGATCTCCCCGGCCTTCACGGAGAAGCTCGCATCGATGACCGCCGCCGTCCCCGAGGCGGTCACGTCGTCGCGGGTCGCCCCGCTCTTCAACCGGCGGACGACGTCACCGGGTTTGCGTCCGAACACTTTGTACAGATTCCGCGCTTCGACGGCGGCAGTTTCGCTCACGTTATCTCCGTGGCACGCGCAATACAGCCTCTGCGTGCTCGTGGTTGCGCCCGGGTGGGCAGCGTGAACAGCGGGCGACTCAAGCGCATCGTTCGACGCGCGAATCACCGGCTGCCGACGCGCCATCGGGGCACGCCCACACCGCCCGACCGTACGCTCCGACCTGCAGGGCCGGTGTACACCTCGGCCCCGGTTCCCGGAGCGCGGGCTGGGTTATTGCGGCCCCGTCTCAGTCGGTCGCGGTTCAGCCGGTGGCGGCGAACGGGGCGACTCGACGCTATCAATGTGTTTGTACAGAAAGCCAATCGGGATTCAGCATTTGACCATGCATTCCCCTGTCGGCATATGCCCGCATCCGCGCCGTGATGCGGATCGCTCGGGCACTGGCATCGTTACCTTTCCGTTACCTGGGTGCGCCTCCCGCAGACCCCTCTTCCACCGGAGCGTGGATGTGCGGCAGACTCTCCCCATGACCTCGGACACCGGCGATCACGCCTGGCAGCGCGTCCCGATCGACGCCCAGAGCGTCGACGCGCCCCTGTCCCGTTCCGCCGTCTTCCTCGTGGTCTCCGTGGCCGACAACGACGAGGCGTTCGCCATCGTCAAAGACGTGCTCTCCGGCCTCTCCGACCTGGTGAAGACGGTCGGCTTCCGCGACCTGAACGCGCACCTGTCCTGCAATGTCGCGGTCGGCGCGGCGATCTGGTCCAGGCTGACCGGCCGCGGCCTCCCCCGCGAACTGCACCCGTTCGCCGAGATCCGCGGGCCGGTGCACACCGCCGTGTCGACACCGGGCGACCTGCTGTTCCACATCCGGGCGGAGCGCAGCGACTTCACCTTCGAGTTCGAGCGCCTGCTGCTGTCAGCGCTCGGCGACGCGGTGGAGCTGGTGGACGAGGTCACCGGGTTCCGCTACTTCGACTCCCGCGACCTGCTCGGCTTCGTCGACGGAACGGCCAATCCGACCGGAGGCGAGATGGCCTCGTCGACCCTCGTGGGCGACGAGGACCCGGAGTTCGCCGGGGGCAGCTACGTGGTGGTGCAGAAGTACCTGCACGACCTCGGGAAGTGGGGCTCGCTTCCGGCCCAGGCGCAGGAGGGCGTGATCGGTCGGACCAAGATCGACAACGTCGAACTGGACGACGCCGAGCACGGCCAGAAGTCGCACAAGACCCTCGCGACCATCACGGACGAGTCCGGCGTCGAGCACGACATCCTCCGCGACAACATGCCGTTCGGCCGCGCAGGTCACGGCGAGTTCGGCACGTACTTCATCGGATACTCGCGCGCACTCTGGGTGATCGAGCGGATGCTGCAGCGCATGTTCGTCGGAGACCCTGAGGGCAGCTACGACCGCATCCTCGACTTCTCCACGGCGACGACGGGCACCACGTTCTTCGCCCCGTCCCGCGCCATCCTGGACTCCCTCGGCGACTGACCGCCCCTCCGCCACGCCCCAGCGTGCCGGACACCCCCGTCTCCGCAGGAGAAGCGGCTCGCATCCACCGCAGACTCCGTCCAGAAGGAGAATCCGTCGGCGTGCCGGCCGAGTTCTCCTGCAATACCTCGCGCATCCCGTAACACTGCGACCCGCGCATTGCCCGCGCAGCACGGGATGCGCCATGCTGAAAGACCCCCCGCAGCACCAGCACCAGCACCACACCCTCAGCTCACCGCTCTCTCACACAGCCCGGAGTCGCCATGTCCCGTCGTCGCATCCTCACCGTCGCAGCCGTCGTCGCTGCCGCTCTCGCCCTCACGGGATGCGCGTCCGGCTCCGGCTCCACCGGCACCAGCAGCGCGAAGGCCGACGACGCATACATCACGCCAGGCAAGCTCACCATCGGCACCGCTGAGCCCGCGTACTCGCCGTGGGTGATCGACGACAAGCCGGAGTCCGGAAAGGGCTTCGAGTCGGCCGTCGCGTACGCCGTCGCCGACAAGCTCGGCTTCGCCAAGAAGGACGTGACCTGGGTGCGCACCACCTTCGACCAGGCCATCGCGCCCGGCCCGAAGACGTTCGACTTCAACCTGCAGCAGTTCTCCATCACCGACGAGCGCAAGAAGGCCGTCGACTTCTCCTCTCCGTACTACGAGACCACGCAGGTCGTCGTCACCATCGGCTCCTCCCCCGCAGCGAAGGCCACGTCGCTGGCCGACCTGAAAAAGCTCGCCATCGGCGCCCAGTCGGCGACCACGAGCTTCGCCGCCGCAGAGAAGGAGATCGCGCCGACCGGCGGCGTGCAGGCGTTCAACTCGAACGACGACGCCAAGCTCGCCCTGGAGAACAAACAGGTGGATGCGATCGTCGTCGACCTGCCGACCGCGTTCTACCTGCGCGACGCCGAGCTGAAGGACGGGAAGATCGTCGGCCAGCTCCCGAAGGCGTCCGGTCAGGACGGCGACCGGTTCGGCCTGGTGCTGCCCAAGGGCAGCGCCCTCACCGCCAAGATCACGGCGGCCGTCGACGCGCTCCGCACCGACGGCACCCTCGACAAACTCGCCGAGAAGTGGCTCGCCACGGACGGCAACGCCCCGGTGCTCAAGTAACGGCGCGAAAGCGCTAGCGTTCAACGGGTGAGCACCATCCAGCCGCCAGGAGCGCCCGAGCCGGGCGCGCCAACGCCGGGCGCTGCGCAGCCCGGCCGCGTCGAGCCCAGCGCCGTCGAGCCCAGCCGCGTCGAGCCCAGCCGCGTCGAGCCCAGCGCCGTCGAGCTCGATCGCCGCGCCTTCCGGAAGAAGCAGACCACCCGCTCGGTGCTGATCAGCCTCGCCAGCACCATCGTCGTCGCCGTGCTTGCCTGGATCTTCGTGATCAACACGCCGGGCTGGGCGGCGGTGCAGCAGACCTTCTTCGATCCCGCCGTCGCCGTGCAGGCGTGGCCGAGGGTGTTCGACGGGCTGCTGTTGAACATCCGGGTGCTGATCGTCGCGGCGATCGGCGTGCTGATCGTGAGCATCCTGATCGCCACCACGCGCACCCTGCGCGGGCCGATCTTCTTCCCGCTGCGCGCTCTGGCGGCCGGCTACACCGACCTGTTCCGCGGGATGCCGCTCATCATCGTGCTCTACCTGGTCGGCTTCGGGCTTCCCGGCCTCGGCGTCTTCCCGCGGATGCCGGCCGAGTTCTGGGGCACCATCGCGCTCATCCTGGTGTACTCGGCGTACGTCTCCGAGGTGTTCCGCGCCGGGATCGAGGCCGTGCATCCATCGCAGCGGCTCGCCGCCCGCGGCCTGGGCCTCAGCCACTACCAGACGCTGCGGCTCGTGATCCTCCCGCAGGCCATCCGCAAGGTCACGCCGGCGCTGATGAACGATTTCGTCGCCATGCAGAAGGACGTGGGCCTCATCTCCATCCTGGGAGCAGTGGATGCGGTCCGCGCCGCCCAGATCGAGACCGCCGCCACCTACAACTTCACCCCGTACGTGCTGGCCGGTCTGCTGTTCGTGGTGCTCGCCCTGCCGATGATCCGGCTCACCGACTGGTACTCGGCCAGGGTGCGCAAGCGCGAACAGGTGGGGAGCATCGTATGAGCGAGCAGACGACGACGCCCGCGCCGGGAGCGGCTCCCGCCCCTGGTCCCACTCCCGTCCTGCGGCTGACCGGGCTGCGCAAGCGGTTCGGCGACACCGAGGTGCTGCGCGGCATCGACCTCGACGTGCAGCGTCACGAGGTGGTCGCGCTGATCGGCGCGAGCGGTTCGGGCAAGTCGACGCTGCTGCGCACGATCAACCTGCTGGAGCGCATCGACGACGGCCAGATCTTCCTCGGCGACGACGACATCAGCGACCCCCGCACCAGGATGGACGCCGTCCGCGGCCGGATCGGCGTCGTGTTCCAGCACTACAACCTGTTCCCACACCTGTCCGTGCTCGACAACGTGACGCTCGCCAGCCGCCGGGTGCACCGCATCCCGAGGAGAGCGGCGGAGGCGAAGGCGCACGAGCTGCTGGACGCGATCGGCCTCGGCGACAAGGCGAAGGAGTTCCCGGATCGGCTCTCCGGCGGCCAGCAGCAGAGGGCGGCCATCGTGCGCGCCATCGCCACGGACCCCGAGCTGCTGCTGCTCGACGAGGTCACCAGCGCCCTCGACCCCGAGCTGGTCGGCGAGGTCCTCGAGCTCGTGCGCGACCTCAAGGCGTCCGGCACGACCATCGTCATGGCCACCCACGAGATGGCGTTCGCGCGGGATGTGGCCGACCGGGTCGTGTTCCTCGACGCCGGTGTCGTGGCCGAGCAGGGACCGCCCGCTCAGCTCTTCGGAGCGCCACGGGAGCCGCGCACGCGCGCGTTCCTCTCCCGCTTCTCCGGCTGGGTCGCGTAGCGCCGGAGTCAAGCCGGAACGGGGCGTGTTACGGCGGCCCCGCAACAAAAGAAACAGGCTGTCATCTTCGTGGCACCGGATGCGCGGACCGGGATACAACTGTCCGATCATGTCGCGCATCTTCACAAGCAGATTCAACCCGGGCAAGGCCCGCTGGGAGCTGGTCGTCAGCCCGAAAGGCGACGTGTACGCGTTCCCGCTGACCCTCGCCATCGCGCAGCGTCAGGTGCTCGACGGCCACCGCCGCTACCTTGTCGGCCATGTTGTGAAAGGCACGCAGACCTGGACGGCCAGCGGCCCGTCCGGCCTCGTCTTCGGCACGACGTTCCCGTCCCTGCCGTCCGCGCTCGAAGCCATCGCAGACGAGGTCGACCTGGCGCCGGTGCCGTAGCGCGCGCTTCCGCAGGACTTCCGCGCCGACACGCCGCCCGAATCTCCTTCCGAACGGAGTTCACGCCCAGTGTCTCCCGTACCTCCGTCCCAGCGGAGTACAGACCTGCTCCGGCATCGCCTTCCTGACGGAGGAACACGGGTGTCGCGCCGGGAACTCCGTTCGGAAGGAGATTCGCGCGGCGTGGCGCGACGGTTCTCCTTTCGGACGGAGACGCGGCTACGCGGCCGACTTCGCCAGGGCGTCCTCGAGGGCGACCCAGGGCAGCATCGCGCACTTGATGCGGGTGACGTACTTCGAGACGCCGGCGAGGGCCACGGCGTCGCCGAGCAGTTCCTCGTCGCCGTCGATCGCGCCCTTCGACTGCATCAGCTCGCGGAACGCCGCGACCGCATCCGTGAGCTGCTCGCGCGACACGTCGTGCACGATGTCGCTCAGCAGCGACGCCGACGCCGTGGAGATGGAGCAGCCGTGCCCCTCCCAACTGATCGACGCGACGCCCCCGGCGGCCGATGGATGCACGTTGAGCGTCACCTCGTCGCCGCACGTCGGGTTGAGCTGGTGCGAACTGCCGGCCGCCCCGAGCTGGAGGCCGTAGCCGTGCTTCTGCTTGGCGTGGTCGAGGATGACCTGCTGGTAGAGGTTCTGAAGGTCGGACGAGCTCATCGGTCCACTCCGAAGAAGGCGCGGGCGTCGGCGACCGCGGCGACGGCCGCATCCACCTCGTCCGCGGTGTTGTACAGGTAGGTGCTGATGCGCGTGCTGGCGGTGGCGCCGAACCGGCGGTGCACCGGCTGCGCGCAGTGGTGGCCGACGCGCACGGCGATGCCGCGGTCGTCGAGGAACTGGCCGACGTCGTGCGAGTGGATGCCGTCCACGACGAAGCTCGCGAGCCCGACGCGCGGAACCCCGCGTCCCGGGCCGAGCACGCGCACGCCGGGGATCTCCGCCAGGCCGTCCAGGATGCGCGCCCCCAGCGCTTCCTCGTGGGCTTCGATCGCGCGCATCCCGACCTGGTCGAGGTAGTCGACGGCCGCGGCGAGCGCGACCGCCTGCGAGACCCGCTGCGTGCCCGCCTCGAAGCGCTGGGGTGCCGGCAGGTACTCGGCTGCCGTGAGCGTGACGGTGGTGATCATCGAGCCGCCGGTGAGGAACGGCGGGAGCGCGCCCAGGAGGTCGCGGCGTCCGTAGAGTGCGCCGACCCCGGTCGGGCCGAGCATCTTGTGGCCGGAGAACACGGCGAAGTCCACGTCGAGCGCGTGCAGGTCGAGCGCGAGGTGCGGCGCGGACTGGCAGGCGTCGAGCACGGTCAGCGCGCCGACCTCGCGGGCGAGGGCGACGAGCGTCTCGACCGGGTTGATCGCGCCGAGCACGTTGGAGACGTGCGTGAACGCGACGATTTTCGTGCGCCCGCCGATGACGCTCGCGGCTTCGTCGAGACGGAGCCGGCCGTCGTCGTGCAGGCCGATGACCCTGAGGGTCGCGCCCGTGCGGGCGGCGAGCTCCTGCCAGGGCACCAGGTTGGCGTGGTGCTCCGACTCGGTGACGACGATCTCGTCGCCCTCCCCGATCCGGAATCGGGCGGCCTCGTCTCCCCCGCGCCCGAGCGACGCGTTGGAGATGCTGTACGCGAGCAGGTTGACGCCCTCGGTGGCGTTGGAGGTCCAGACCAGTTCGTCAGCGTCGATGCCGACGAACGCCGCGACCCGCGCCCTGGCGTCCTCGAACAGCTCGGTGGCCTCGCCGGCGGTGGTGTGCGCGCCGCGGTGCACGGCCGAGGTGTACCGCTCGACGAACGCTCGTTCGGCGTCGAGGACCTGGCGCGGCTTCTGCGAGGTGGCGCCGGAGTCGAGATAGACGAACGGATGCCCGTTGACCTCGCGCGCGAGGATCGGGAAATCCGCACGGATGCGGGCGATGTCGATGGTGTCGGTGTACATGCGTTGAAAACCTTACTTCCTCTGACTGCAATGCAGTCGAGGGTTACGGCATTCCCGGATGCGCGACCCGGCCACCATCGAGTGGTCCCGAATTGCCGTCGCGGCGTGCGGGCGCACGGCAATTCGGGACCACTCGATGCTGCGTGAGGGCGGCGGTCAGGAGTCGCGGCCGACGGGCGGCTCGCCGACGAACTGGTGGGCCTCCGAGGCGAGCTCCGGCCAGTCTTCGACGTCGGCGATTCCGACCCACGAGCCCCGTGCATCCACCACGCCTCCGGATGCCAGGGACGCGACCCCGCGGTCCACCAGGTCGAGCGCACGGGAGGCAGGCAGGTCGAGCACGAGCGTGTCGCCGTCGAGGAAGGCGAACAGCTTCCCGTGCACGTGGAGACCCTTCTCCGTGGCGACCACGTCGTCGTCCGGATCTTCGAGCAGACGGGTGGCGAGCAGGTCGAAGGCGACGTTCGGTGATGCGTCTGTCATGGCGCGATGCTAGGCCAGGATGCCCACGCGCGACAAGCTTCGCGCCGCGATTCGCCGAGTGGTCCCGAATTGCCGTGGCAGCGTGCCGGCGCACGGCAATTCGGGACCACTCGACGGGTGAACCGGCCCGAACCCTGGCGCGTCGGACCGCATCCCGCTATCGTGCTCGCAGACCCCCATTCGGGGGTGGACCCCCTCGACCGATTGGTGTTGCGATGTTGCTCCGGTCCTCTGTGAAAACCTCCCGTCCCCGCCGCCTGGCGGCCGGTGCGGCCGGCGTGCTCGCGCTCGTCGTCGGCTTCGGCGTCGTCGACGCGTCCGCCGCGTCCGCCTGGGACCCGGGGCCGGGCCACGGCCAGCAGCAGCAACTCGCGCCGCGAACGGCGTTCACCATGGCGGCGGACGGGTCGAGCGGCGCGACCGCCGGGGGCGAGGGCATCCCGAACATCGACTCGGTGAAGAAGACCATCGCCACCTACTACGGCGACCCGGGCACCGGCATCGCGAACAAGACCGCGTCGCCGTACATCAGCGAGATGTCGACGATCATCGCGGGCGAGACCGCCAGACTGCAGGCCGAGTACGCGGCGGCGAAGGCGAAGGGCCAGAAGCCGGCGATCGTCTTCGATGCCGACGACACCACGCTGTGGACCTACGACATGGAGGTGGCGGACATGCACTTCACCTTCAACCCGGCCGAGCAGGACGTCTGGGTGCAGGACCAGCGCTTCCCCGCCACCCCGGCGATGGTCGCGTTCGTGAACAAGGCGGCGGCCATCGGCTTCACCGTCTTCGGCCTCACCGGCCGCAACGACAACCAGAAGGCGGCCACCCTCGGCAACCTCGGCAAGGTCGGATACACCCCGTTCACCGCCGCGAACTTCTACACCAAGTGGACGGGGGTCGGCGCATCCCAGCAGCCCTCATACATCACCTGCGCCGCCGCTGCGTGCACCACCGTCGAGTACAAGGCCCTCACCAGGAAGCACATCCAGGACCTCGGCTACACGATCGACCTCAACGTGGGCGATCAGTGGTCCGACCTGCAGGGCGGCTACGCCGAGCGCGCGCTGAAGCTGCCGAACCCGACCTACTACCTGCCGTCGCCTGACCTGCCGGGCGTGAACGAGCCGACGCTGACCCCGCGCACGCACTTCACCATGGCGCCGGACGGCTCCAGCGGCGCGACGGCGGGAGGCGAGGGCATCCCGAACATCGACTCGGTGAAGAAAACCATCGCCACCTACTACGGCGACCCGGGCACCGGCATCGCGAACAAGACCGACTCCCCGTACATCCGCGAGATGCGCAGCCTGGTGCTGCGGCAGTTGCCCGTGCTGGCGGCGACCTGCTTCGTCGAGAAGAAGCTGCACAAGAACCCGGCGATCGTCCTCGACGCCGACGACACGACACTGTGGACCTACGACATGGAGGTGGCGGACATGCACTTCACCTTCAACCCGGCCGAGCAGGACGTCTGGGTGCAGGACCAGCGCTTCCCCGCCGCCCCGTCGATGACCACGCTCGCCACGGTCGCCCAGAAATCCGGATGCACGCTCATCGGCCTCACCGGACGCAACGACGACCAGAAGGCGGCCACCCTGGGCAACCTGGCGAAGGTCGGATACACCGGCTTCACCGCACCGAACTACTACACCAAGTGGACGGGTGTCGGCGCATCCCAGCAGCCGTCGTACATCACCTGCGCGACCGCCAAGTGCACGACCATCGAGTACAAGTCGCAGACCCGCAAGCACGTCGAGTCGGCGGCGGGCGGCAAATACGACATCGTCGCCAACTACGGCGACCAGTTCAGCGACCTGATCGGCGGCTCAGCCGACCGCGCGGTGAAGCTGCCGAACCCGACGTACTACCTGCCGTAGCTCAGCTCGTGCGAAAGGTGCGGTCGCGGGCGTCGCGACCGCACCTTTCGCACGAGTCGCACCCGGTATTCTCTTCCTCATGGTCGAACGCACGAACGGGTCCCCTTTGTATTTGATCGGCGGGATCGTCCTCGTGGCGGTCGGGCTCGGTGTCCCCCTGCTGATCGACGCCGCGAGCGGGTCGACGCAGTGGATCGTGCGCGGGGTCGGTGTGCTGGTCGCCGTCGGCGGCGGCGTGCTGATCGGGTTCTGGGTGCGTCACCGGCAGGGACGCTGACCGGCGATGAGGCTCGGAGTCCTCGACGTCGGTTCGAACACCATCCACCTGCTCGTCGTCGACGCGCATCCCGGCGCCCGGCCGATACCCGCGGCGACGCACAAGTCGGTGCTGCGTCTGATGCGGTACATCACGCCGGACGGCGCGATCAGCGACGAGGGCGCTCAGGCCATCCTCGACGCCATCGCGTCGGCCATGCGGGTCGCCGAGGCCGAGGGCATCGAGGAGCTACTGCCCTTCGCCACCTCCGCCATCCGTGAGGCCAGCAACGGTCCTGCGCTGCTCGCGCGCATCGCGGCAGAGACCGGCGTCGACCTGCAGGTGCTGTCCGGTGAGGACGAGGCGAAGCTGACCTTCCTGGCTGTGCGCCGCTGGTCCGGCTGGTCGGCCGGCGACCTCCTGCTGCTCGACATCGGCGGCGGATCGCTGGAGATCGCATCCGGACGCGACGAGTACCCCGACATCGCGGTCTCCGTGCCGCTCGGCGCCGGGCGAAGCACCATCGGTTTCCTCCACGACGATCCGCCCACCGAACCGCAGGTCGAGGCGCTCCGGATGCACGCCCGCTCCGTCCTGCAGGATGCGGTCGGCCGCTTCGACGGCCGCGCCTCCGGCGGCCACGTGGTCGGCACCTCCAAGACCATCCGCTCCCTCGCGCGCCTTGCTGGGTCGACGGCGGCAGGCCCTGGCGGCACCGAGCGCAGCCTGCTGCGGCGGTCGGAGCTCTCCGACTGGGTGCCGCGACTCGCCCAGCTTCCCGCGGAGGCGCGCACGGCGCTTCCGGGGATCACGGCCGACCGCACGTTCCAGATCGTGGCGGGCGGCATCGTGCTGCGCGAGGCCATGCGCGCGTTCGGCGTGGACGAGCTCGAAGTGTGCCCGTGGGCGCTGCGCGAGGGCATCATCCTGCGCTACCTCGACCACCTCGGCTGAGGCCGCACCGCACCGCCCCGCGTCGCCCCACCCCGCCCGCGTCGCCCGCTACGACCCGCGCGGTACGGAGTCGATCAGCAGCCGCGTGTACGGATGCTGCGGCCTCTCCAGCAGCTCCGCCGTCGCGCCGCGCTCGACGATCTCGCCCGACCGCATCACCACGGTGCTCTCGCACACCCGGCGCACCACGGCGAGGTCGTGGCTGATGAACAGCACGGTCAGCCGCCTGGCCTCGCGGATCGCGCTGACGACGTCGAGCACCTGCGCCTGCACGGACACGTCGAGCGCGCTCGTCGCCTCGTCCATCACGAGCACGTCCGGTTCGATCGCGAGCGCCCTGGCGATGGCGACGCGCTGCCGCTGACCGCCGGAGAGGGTGCGCGGGCGCGCGTCGGCGTGGGTCTCGTCGAGGCCCACCTGGGCGAGGAGTGAGAGCACCCTGCTGCGCGCATCCCGGTCGGTGAGCGCGGTGTGCAGCCGCAGCGAGTCTTCGATGGCGCGACCGGCCGGGATGCGCGGGTCGAGCGAGAGGTACGGGTCCTGGAACACCATCTGCACGCTGCGGGCGTGGGCGAGCCGTTCCGCGCGGGTGCGCGGCGTGGTCGCCCGCTCCCTTCCGGCGATGCGGATGTCTCCGGTGTCCGCCCGTTCGAGGCCGACGATCATGCGCGCCAGCGTCGACTTCCCAGAGCCGGACTCCCCCACCACGCCGAGCGCTTCCCCTGCTGCGACGGCGATCGAGGTGTCGATCACGGCGCGCACAGCCTCCTTGCCCCGCGGATGGTACGTCTTCGAGAGCGACCGCGCCTCGAGCATCGGTGCGCCAGCGGCGGTGATTGCGGCAACCCTCGTGGATGGGCCAACCCCTGTGGATGCGCCAACCCGCCTGGATGCGCCGCCTCCCGTCCCGTCCGCCGTATCCCTCCCCAGTGTCGGCGTCGCCGCCACCAGCCGCCGGGTGTACGCCGCCGCCGGGCGCTGGAACACCTGCGCAGCGTCGCCCTCCTCCTCGATCCTGCCGCCGCTCATCACGTAGACCCTGTCGCACAGCGACGCCGCGAGGTTGAGGTCGTGGGTGATGAAGAGCATCCCCATCCCGCGCGCCGCCCGTTGCTCGGTGAGCACGGAGATGATCTCCGCCTGCGTGGTGACGTCGAGGGCGGTGGTCGGCTCGTCGCAGACCAGGAGCTGCGGGGACCCGGCGAGCGCGCCGGCGATCATGACGCGCTGGAGCATCCCACCGGAGAACTCGTGCGGGTACTGCCGCAGGTGCTCTTCCGGTCGCGGCAGGCGCACGGCGTGCAGCAGCTCGATGGCGCGGTCGCGCGCCGCGGAGGCCGACCAGCCGTCGCCGAGCCTGAGCGCTTCGGTGAGGTGGTCGCCGACCGTGCGCATCGGGTTGATCCCCGCGCGGGGGTCCTGGAAGATCATCGCTGCCCGCGTTCGGCGCAGGCGCAGCAGTTCCGCGCGCGACGCGCCGAGCACGTCCGAGCCTTCGAGGAGCACGGTGCCGCCCGTGGTCGCGCGGCCGGGCAGCAGCCCGAGCACGGCGCGGGCGGTGAGAGACTTGCCGGAGCCGGACTCGCCGACCAGGCCGACCGTCTCGCCGTCCGCGACGTGCAGCGAGACGGCGTGCAGCAGTCGTGTTCCGGTCGCCAGGTCGATGGTGAGCTGGGAGATGTCGAGGAGTGTCATGCGCCCGACCCGCCTCCGATCCTGTCCGAGAGTTCTTCGCCGACGATGTTGACGGCGACCACCACGATCACCACGGCCACCGCTGGCACGATGGCCGGGAGCAGGTGGCCGCCGACGATCCCGGCCTGCGCGTCGTTGATCATCGCGCCCCAGTCCGCCGTCGGCGCCTGAACGCCGAGACCGAGGAACGAGAGCCCGGCGAGCTCCGCGAGCACATAGCCGAAGTTGAGAGTGGACTGCGCTCCGACGATGGGCGACACGTTCGGCAGCACGCGGCGCAGCGCGATCCACCCTCCGGAGAAGCCCTGCACCCGGTACGCGGCCACGTACGGCCGGGTGCGCTCCGCGAGCACGAGCGACCTCGTGAGCCTCGCGACGAACGGCGCGTACGCGATGCTCATCGCGATCACCGGGGCGACGAGCCCTTTCCCGAACAGCGCCACCGCCATGATCGCGATGAGCAGCGACGGGAACGCGAACAGCACGTCGAAGACCCGGCCGAGCACGGCGTCGATCCAGCCGCCGCGCCAGGCGGCGAGCAGCCCGAGCAGGATGCCGACGATCGTGGAGGCGATCACCACGATGAGCGGCCCGAGCAGCGCCGTCCGCGCGCCGAAGATGAGCCGGCTCAGGGTGTCGCGCCCGAGAGCGTCGGCCCCGAGCCAGTGCGCGGGGCTCGGCAGCGCATAGATCGCGGCGAAGTCGATGTGGTCTGGATCGTACGGTGCGACGAGCGGCGCGAAGATCGCGGCGAGCGTCATCACGGCGAGCGCGACCAGGCTGATCGTCCAGCTCACGGTCGGCCGCGCGACTCTGGATGCACGGAGCACCTTCACGGCCATGGTCGGTGTGGTCATCGTGCTCCAGCTCCTGCTGCCGATCGGGGGTCGATCACGGGTTCGAGGACGTCGACCACCGCGTTGACGACCACGAAGGCCGTGACGACGAGGAGGACGATCGCCTGCACGACGGGGAAGTCGAGCCTGTCGACGGACTGGACGAGCAGTGAGCCGATCCCCGCGAGCCCGAACGCCGACTCGACGATGGTGCTGGCGACGAGCAGGCCTGCCACGAGCACGCCGCTCACGGTGACGATGGGCCCGATCGCGTTGCGCAGCACGTGGCGGCGGATCACGGTGGCCCTGGTGAGGCCCCTGCTGGTCGCGACCTCGACGTGCTCCCTGCCGAGCTGTTCGACCATCGACGTGCGGGTCACCTTGCCGATCAGAACGATGAACACGATGGCGAGCGCGATCGACGGCAGGATCAGGTGATAGATCGTGTCGGGCAGGCCGGTGCCGGAGCCGAACGACGGGAACCAGCCGAGCTGCACGGAGAAGACCGAGATCAGCACGATAGAGCCGACGAAGGACGGGATCGCCGCGAGGACCGTCAGCAGGATGAGGATGGCCCTGTCGAGCATCCTGCCCCTGTTGAGGGCGGCCACGATCCCGGCCGCGAGCCCGACGACCGTGATGATGAGCCCGGCGAGCACGACGAGTCCGAACGTCACCGGAAGCCGTTCGCCGATGACGGCGGACACCGACTGCCGGTACTGCAGCGACCTGCCGAAGTCGCCGTGCAGCATCCCGGCCACCCAGTTGACGTACTGCTGCCACGGCGGAAGGTTCAGTCCGTACTGCGCGGTGAGCTCCGCGACCGTCTCCGGGTTGGGCTTGCGGCCGCGGAGGAGGAAGCCGATCGGGTTGCCAGGCACGAGGAACCGGGAGAAGAACACCAGCAGCGAGGCGAGGAACAGGGTGAGCAGCAGCGAGCCGAGCTTGCCGAGCACCCGGCGGGCGACGGTCACCGGTCCGCCCTCCCGCCGAGGCTCGCGGCGACGCCCCGGTTACCGCGCGCCAATGGTGGCCGCCCAGGGGTAGTAGAGAAACGCGACGGACGGCGCGACGCCGGTGATGCGCTTACCGAGGTAGACCGTCATCGGCCCTTCGAACAGCGGCAGCCACGGGAGCTGCTCATTGGCGATCCGCTGCGCCTCCGCTGACTTCTCCGAGCGTTCGGCCGGGTCGTCGATGCCGGCGGCGGTGTTCACGATGTCGTCGAACGCCGGGTCCGACCAGTTGCCGTAGTTGCTGTAGTCGCCCGTCCGAAGCACCGAGTACATCTCCAGCGGATCGGGAGACGAGAGGTACCAGGAGGTGTAGAACAGGTCGGCGCCCGCGCGAGCGCTCGGATCGGTGAACAGCGTCGTGTACGTGTCCGGCGTCATCGTCTCGATCTTCGCTTTCAGCCCGATCGCCTCGGCTGCAGCGGCGGTCGCCTGCGCGACCACGCTGAAGTCGCTGCCGAGCGGCGCCGTCTTGATGACGATCTGCTTGCCGGTCGCCCCTGCCTTCTCCACGAGCGCCTTCGCGGCCTTCACGTCGTACGGGTATGTCTTCAGCCCGTCGAACGCCTTCGCCAGAGCGTCCGTGCTCGCACCGGACCACACCGAGCGTGTCGTCAGCGCGTTCGTCACCGAGCCGTAGCCCTTGGCCGCTGCGTCGACGATGCCCTGCCGGTCGAGCGCCATCAGGAGCGCCGTGCGCACGTTCAGGTCGCCGAGCGGCCCCGTGAGGTTGCCGACGATGAGACTGTTGACGGCGGTGTTGAGGCCGAAGTACAGGCCGCCGGAGCCAGACGCTTTGAGCTTGTCGATCGCATCCAGCGGGATCATCCAGCTCCCGTCGACCTGGCCGGAGGAGAGCGCGTTGGCGCGCGAGGTCGGATCGTTCATGAAGAGGATGGTGACTCTGCCTGCTTTGGCCTTCAGCTTCTGGTCCCAATAGTGGTCGTACCTGGTGAGCGTGATGCTCTCCCCCGACTTCCAGGAGGTGAACTCGAACGGCCCCGTGCAGTTGACGCCTCCTGTCGAGTTGCCATAGTCGGCGCCCTTCGCCGCCAGCGTGGCCGCCGACTCGATCACGCCGGCCGCTCCGCCCATCGCAAGGTTGAACTGGGAGTCCGGCTTCGTCGTGGTGACCGTGACCTGCATCGGCCCGGTCTGGTCGATGGATGCGACATTCTGGTACACGGAGAACCAGGACGAGCCGACGGCCGGGTCCAGGTGCCTGCGCATGGAGGCGACCGCATCCGCCGCCGTCAGGGGTGTGCCGTCGTGGAAGGTGACGCCGTCGCGGAGCTCGTAGACCCAGGTCAGTGGGGTGGGGTGGCTGAACGATGTGGCGAGGCTCGGCGAGAGCGTCCAGTCGGGATTGAGCCGGAGAAGCGACTCGCAGACGTTCGCCAGCACCTGGTTGTCCGGATAGTCGAACGCGTGCGTGTAGTCGAGCGAGAACGGCTCGGCGTACAGCGCCCAGGTGAACGAATCGATGTCGCCGGACGGCGCAGGGGTCTGCGCGGTCAGGGTGTACGACGGCTTGGCGGTGTTCGCTGCCGGGGTCTGCGCTGTGCAGGCGGCGAGGACGAGCGCGGCGCTGACGGCGCCTGCGACGGCGACGGCGAGACGCCTACGCCTGCGCCTGCTCGGGCGGGATGAGGACATGATGCGCTCCTTAGCTGGGGCGGTGCGAGGGCTGTGCGGTGCTGGGCTGTGCGTTGTGCGGGGGGGTGTTTCGTCGTGCGTGCGTCACTCGGTGCGGGCGTACACCCGCTCGCCGTTCACCCAGGTGGACGCCACGACCGACAGGTGGATGTCCTCCTCCCTCCCCGCGAACGGGTCCGGCTCGATCACGACGAGATCGGCGAGGTACCCGGGCATGATGTGTCCGGTGTCGTGGTCCCGGTGGTTCACATAGGCGCTCCCCGACGTGTACGCGGCGAACGCGGTGGCGAGGTCGAGCCGCTGCTCGTCACCGCCGAGCGGTTCGGCGTCGGCGTCGGCGCCGGCGCCGGCGCCGGCGCTGGGCGCCACCCGATTGACGGCGATGTGGATGGCCTCGATCGGGTTCGCGCTCGACACCGGCCAATCGCTTCCCGCCGCCAGCCGTGTGCCGTGCCTGGCCAGGTCGCCGAACGGGTACTGCCTGGTCGCCTGCGGTTCCTGCAGGAACGGCAGCGTGAGCTGGTCGAGCTGCGGCTCGTGGCAGGCCCAGAGCGCCTGCAGGTTCGCGACGGCGTCGAGGTCGGCGAAGCGCGGCACGTCCTCGACGGCGACCACCTGGAGGTGCGCGAGGTGGTGGCGTCCGTCCGTCGCCCCGTTCGCCTCGCGCGCCGCCTCCAGCGCGTCGAGCGCTTCCTGCACGGCCCGGTCGCCCAGCGCGTGGAAGTGCACCTGGAATCCGCAGCGGTCGAGCTCTGTGACGTACTCGCGCAGCAGCGCGGGGTCGATGAACGACAGGCCGGCGTTGTCGGTGTCGTGCCCGCGCGCATCCCGGTAGGGCGCCTTCATGGCGGCGGTGTGGTTCTCGGCGACTCCGTCGACCATGATCTTCACCGTGCCGAGCGAGAGCCGGTCGGAGCCGAGGGCCGCGATGGCGTCACGGCGGGCGATCATCGACGCGACCTGCTCTCCGCCGTCCGCCCTGGACCACCACTGGGCGCCGACGACGTGCGCGACCAGCGTGCCGTCGTCGACCGCGCGGCGGTATGCGCCGAGATTCTCCGCCATGCCGGCCGCCGTGCCGATCATCGCGTCCTGCCAGCCGGTGACGCCGAGCGCCAGGAGCACGTCCTGCGCCCTGAGCAGCCCGGCGTAGACCAGGTCGTCGTCCGTCTCCGGGCGCACGGCGTCGAACAGGTCGCCGGCGCCCTCGTGGAACGTCCCGGCGGGGAAGCCGTCGTCCTCGCGCTCGATCCGGCCGTCCGCCGGGTCGTGGGTCGTGCCGTCGAGTCCCGCGAGCCTGATCGCCGCCGTGCTCGCCCAGACGCTGTGGTGATCGCGGCTGCTGATGAGCACCGGACGGTCGCCGACCGCCGCATCCAGTGCCTGCCTGGTCGGTGCTCCGCCCGCGAAATGGTCCATCGACCAGCCGCCGCCGAGGATCCAGCCCTCGGGGTTCTCCTCCGCGTACTCGGCGACGCGGCGCAGAGCGTCGTCCGCGTCGTCGCTGTCGCTCAGGTTGCACTGGAGCAGTTCGATCCCGCCGCCCGCCGGGTGGATGTGCGCATCCTGGAAGCCGGGAGCGATCAGCGCCCCGTCGAGCTCGATGACCACGGTCGCTTCCCCTCGGTGCCCGGCGATCTCGGTGTCCGGCACGATGCCCTGGATGCGCCCGTCGCGCACGACGACGGCGTGCCCGTCGATGGGTCGTCCGGAGCCGGTGAACACCGAGCCCCCGGTGAAGATGGTGTCGCCTGCCGTCACGGAGTCGCTCCCTTTCGTCGTCGAATGTGGATGGGGAGGATGCTATGTCGCGCATCCACCGCGTGTCAACACTGTTGACAACATCTCTGCGACACCTAGAGTGGTAGCGATGACCGAAGCGCACGACACCAGCGGAACACCGCGATCACGCCTCACCAGGGAACGCATCGTCCAGGCGGGGCTCGACCTCGCGGCGCACGGCGACGCCTCCGCGGTGTCCGTCAGGAACATCGGGTCGGCACTCGGAGTGGACCCGACGGCGGCGTATCGCTACTTCCCCAGCAAGCAGGCACTCATGCAGGCGCTCCTGGACGAGCTGTTCGCCCGCATCCTCACGGACGTCGATCGCTCGGCCGACTGGCGGGGCAGGCTCAGACAGCTCGCCGCGCACACCCTCGCCGTCTTCACGGAGTACCCGGCTATCGCATCGGAGGCGACGGTGCTCACCACGAACGGCCCAGCGGAGACCGAGACCATCGAACTGGTCCTCGGCGCGTTCGCCGAGGCGGGCATCCACGGGGCGGCGCAGGTCAGGCACTACGCGCTGTTCTCGTCGTACACGCTGTCCGAGGCGGCGGGGATCGCGCACGCGCGCAGCACCCAGCCCGGCACGCCTCCCGAGGACAACCGCTGGTTCGAAGGACCGCTGCTGGTCGACCCGACCAAGCACCCGAACCTGGCGTCGGCCGCCGCCGAACTGCTCGCCCTGCGCGACGACGACATCTTCAGCCTGGGCGTCGAGTCGGTCATCGAGTCGGCGGAGCGGCACGTCGAGGCGTAGCGGACACGCCGGAGCGCCAGCGACCGCATCAGCGCGCCGTTAAACAAAAAAGACCCGGATGACCGGGCCTTTCTCACTGCTGGGGTACCTGGACTCGAACCAAGAACAACGGTACCAGAAACCGCCGTGTTGCCAATTACACCATACCCCACCGTTCCGAACCGAAGCCCGGGCACGAGAGTCAACTTTATCCTACGCCGACCCTCAATTACAAAACGGCGATCCCGGGCGCGCCGTCGACCGTCAGGCCGATCAGGTCGCGGTTGATCGCGGCGGCTGCGACAGCCCCGGACCCGGCCGCGACGATGAGCTGCTGAGGCCCCGGCGGTCTCGTCTCTCCGACCGCGTAGACGCCGGGCACCGAGGAGCGGCCGTGCGCGTCCGTGAGCAGGTAGCCGTCGTCGTCGGTCTCGAGGTCCAGGCCGGAGGCGAACGCGAGCGACGGGGTCCACAGCGGGCGCACGAAGCCGCCCGCGCGGTCGACGACCGTGCCGTCGGCGAGTCGCACACCGGTCATCGTGCCGCGCTCCCCCACCACGTCGTCGATCGCCCTGCGCTCGACGCGCACGCCGAGCCGGGCGAGCACGCGCTCGTCGTCGTCGCTCACCGTGCCGACACCGTTGGTGAAGACGATCAGGTCGTCCGTCCACTGGGTGAGCAGCAGGGCGCGCTCCGCGAGGTCGCTCGTCTCCCCGATCAGCGCGAGGGGCGCATCAGCTTTCTCATAGCCGTCGCACTCGACGCAGCTGTGCAGTTGCGTGCCGTAGTACGCCCGGATGCTCGGGATGGCGGGCAGCGTCTCCTGCAGGCCCGTGGCGAGCACCACCGTCTGCGCGACCACGTCGATGTCTGCCGCCCCGCGCACGCCCTTCGCGCTCACGCGGAATCCGGAGCCGGACACCTCGATGCCCTGCGCGAGCGCGAAAGCGACCTCGCCGTTGTCGTATGACTCGACCTCCTCGCGGCCTAGGCGGCGGAGTTCGAGCGGGGCGACGCCGTCGCGCGTCAGGTAGCCGCGCGCGACCAGCGTTGCGGCGTGCCTGGGCCGGTTGCTGTCGACCACGAGCACGTCACGGCGCGCACGCACCAGATTGAGCGCGGTGGACAGCCCGGCCGGACCGCCGCCGATGACGACGACCTCGTGGGACTCGCGTGGCACGACCCGCGCCTATCCGAGGCTGGCGGAGAGTCTGTCGAGCCGGGCGATGCTCTCGGCCTTGCCGAGGATCTCCATCGACTCGAACAGCGGAGGCGAGATGCGGCGGCCGGAGATTCCGACGCGCAGCGGACCGAACGCGACACGCGGCTTGAGCCCGAGTCCCTCGATCAGCGCATCCCGCAGCGCGGCCTCGACGGCCTCGTGCGTCCACTCGGACTCCGGCACGAGTTCGAGCGCCCCGAGGGATGCGGCGAGCACCTCACCGGCGTTCGCTGGCAGCGAGTCGCGCGCATCCTCCTCGATCGTCAGCGACGCGGCGTCGGTGAAGAGGAAGCCGAGCATCCCCGGTGTCTCTCCGAGCAACTGCACGCGCTCCTGCACGAGCGGCGCCGCCTCGGCCAGGATCGCCCGCTGCGCGTCGCTCAGCGGCTCCGTGAGGATGCCGGCGGCCACCAGGTACGGGATGGTCCGCTCTGCGAAGTCGGAGACCTCCAGCAGCCGGATGTGGTCGCCGTTGATCGACTCGGCCTTCTTCTGGTCGAACCGGGCGGGGTTGGGGTTGACGTCGACGACGTCGAACGCCGCGACCATCTCGTCGATCGAGAACACGTCGCGGTCGTGGGTGAGCGACCAGCCGAGCAGCGCCAGGTAGTTGACGAGCCCTTCCGGAATGAACCCGCGGTCGCGGTGGTGGAACAGGTTGGACTCCGGGTCGCGCTTGGAGAGCTTCTTGTTGCCCTCGCCCATCACGTACGGCAGGTGGCCGAAGCGCGGCACGAACGTGGTGATGCCCGCCTCGATCAGCGCGTGGTACAGCGCGATCTGGCGCGGCGTCGATGACAGCAGATCCTCGCCGCGCAGCACGTGGGTGACGCCCATCAGCGCGTCGTCCACCGGGTTCACGAACGGGTACAGCGGGTGGCCGTTGGGACGCACGACCACGAAGTCGCTGAACGATCCGGCCGGGAAGGTGATCTCGCCGCGCACCAGGTCGTCGAAGCTGAGGTCGGTGTCCGGCACCCGGAGTCGCAGCGCCGGTGCGCGGCCCTCCGCCCGGTAGGCGTCTTTCTGCGCATCCGTGAGCTCGCGCTCGAAGTTGTCGTAGCCGAGCTTGGGGTCGCGGCCGAGCGAGACGTTGCGCGCCTCGATCTCCTCGCCGGTGGCGAAGCTCTCGTAGATGTGGCCGGACGCCTTCAGCTTCTCGATCACGTCGCGGTAGATGTCGTAGCGCTCCGACTGCCGGTACGGCCCGTCCGGACCCCCGACGTTCACGCCCTCGTCCCAGTCGAGCTTCAGCCAGGTGAGCGCCTCGATGATCTGGCCGAAGCTCTCCTCGCTGTCGCGGGCCGCATCCGTGTCTTCGATGCGGAAGATGAGCTTGCCGCCGGTGTGCCGCGCATACGCCCAGTTGAACAGGGCGGTGCGGATGAGGCCGACGTGCGGCGTGCCGGTCGGCGACGGGCAGAACCGGACGCGGACGTCGGAGCCGGTGGCCGTGGAGAACGGGTGCGAGTTGGAGTCAGACATACTCCCCCAATCCTACTTGGCGGCACGCACCGGATTCACGAGGGAGCCGACGCCTTCGATCTCCACCTCCACGGTGTCCCCGGCGACGATCGGGCCGATCCCCGCCGGCGTCCCGGTGAGGATCACATCTCCCGGCAGCAGCGTGAACACGCTCGACGCGTACTCGACGATCGAGGGGATGTCGTGCACCATGTCCGCGATCGTCGCATCCTGCTTCAGCTCGCCGTTCACACGGGTGCGCAGGTAGGCGTCCGGCTTCAGCTCGGTCTCGATCACCGGGCCGAGCGGGCAGAAGGTGTCGAAGCCCTTGGCGCGCGTCCACTGGCCGTCGCTCTTCTGCAGATCGCGGGCGGTCACATCGTTGGCGACCGTGTAGCCGAAGATGTACTCGTGCGCGTCCTCGGCGGAGACGTTGCGCGCGATCTTCCCGATCACCACGGCGAGCTCGCCTTCGAAGTCGACCTGCTGCGACTGCGGCGGCAGCACGATCGCGTCGCCCAGACCGATCACGGCGGTGTTCGGCTTGAGGAACAGGAGCGGCTCCTCCGGCGCGTCTCCGCCCATCTCCGCGGCGTGGTCCCGGTAGTTCTTGCCGACGGCGACCACCTTGGAGCGCGGGATGACAGGGGCGAGCAGCGCGCCCACCTTGCTGAGCGGCACCCGCTCGCCCGTCGTGTCGAACCCGGCGAACATCGGGTCTCCTGCGAGGACGACGAGCGCGTCCTCGTCGACGATTCCGTAGTCGATGGCGCCTTCGTGGCTGAAGCGTGCGATTTTCACGCTTCCGAGCCTACTGCCGTCATGCCACCGTCAGCGCGCCCACGATCCGCTCGACCGCGGGGGTCGGGATGCCGTTCGCAGCTCCGATCCGCAGCAGCGCGCCGCCGAGGGCGTCGAGCTCGTTGGGTGCTCCCGCCGCCAGATCCTCCTGCAGCGAGGTGCGCATCCCGCCTGGCACGCTGGACAGGACCTCGACCAACTGCAACGTGGATGCTGGCACTCCGGATGCGTTCGAGCACGCCACCACCTCGCTCAGCAGCGCCTCGGTGAGCTCCGGGTCCTCGCTGAGCGCCGCGGCGACCGGCTGCCGCCAGTACGAGGTGAGCAGCGCGATCGAGGCCAGCATCCGGTACTTGCCCCACAGCACCTCGCCCTCTGTCCCGCGCACGCGCACGGCCGGGCCGGCCCCGGTCAGCGCGGAGACCGTCGCGAACCCCGCCGCAGCCTCCGGCACCTCGATGCGTACGAACGGGCTCCGCAGATCGATGACCGACGTGGATGCGCGCAGAGCAGACACTGCGATGGCCCCGCCTGCCACGGGCACGCCGGGCAGCGCCTCCCGGAGCGGCGTCATGTGCTCGACGCCGTTCAGCAGCGACAGCACCTCGGCGGGCCGGGCGGCGACGATGCCGGGCAGCACGTCGTCCAGCCCGTAGGTCTTCGTCGCGAGGATGACGCTCGCACCCTCCGGCACGTCGACGCTCGCCCGCACCCGCTCGGCACCGGTGCCGAACCGCTCGTCCGCGAACTCCGTGCCCCCGCCCTCGCCGCGCACCTCGATCCCGTCGCGCTCGATGGCGGCGACGGTCGCCGGGCGTCCGACGGCGACCACGTCGGTGCCCGCGCGGTGCAGCAGCCAAGCCAGGAGCCCGCCGACGGCCCCCGGCCCGACGACGGCGACGACGGGGCGCTGGTCCCCGCCCTTCTCGGAACGCTGCTCAGCGGGCTGCTCGGTGCTCATGACACCGATGCTAGCGACCACGCGGCGCCGTCGAGCCCCAGCAGTGCGGACGCGGTGGTCGCGATGGCGGGCACCGCGTCCGCCCCCGCCGCACCGACCAGGTTGATCGTGCGATGGTCGTGGTTGACGGTCGGCCGAACCACGACGCCCTCGTTGCGGCCGGCCGAGCCGACGGCGAGCGACGGAATGAGCGCGACACCCACTCCCTCGGCCACCATGCTCACCACTGCCACGAAGTTGTCGGTCTCGTAGGCGATCCTCGGCACGAAGTCGCGCGCGTCCGTCAGCTCGAGCAGGTGGCCGCGGCAGCGCGGGCAGCCCGCGATCCATGACTCTCCGGCGAGGTCGGCGAGGTCGATCGCTTCCGCGTCGGCGAGCCTGTGCCCTGCGGGAAGGACGAGCAGCATCTCGTCGCGCCACACCGGCACGACGGCCAGCCCGCGCGCACTCTCCCTGTGCGGGTCGACCCTGTCGCCCGGGTATCCGAAGGTGATTGCGAGGTCGGCGGTCTGCGCGCGCACGGCGGCGACGGCCTCCGGCGGCTCCGCCTCCGTGTACGTGATCGTCACACCGGGATGCGCGGCCTTCATCGTGCGCAGCAGACGCGGCACGATGGTCGACGACGCCGATGGGAAGGCCGCCAGACGCACGCGGCCGGAGCGCAGGCCGTGCAGGTCGGCGAGTTCGCCCGCCGCCGCATCCAGTGCCGTGGTCACCGTGGTGGCGTGCCGGGCGAGCACCCGCCCGGCCTCTGTCAGCCTGACCCCTCGTCCCGCCCGCGTGACCACGGGCATCCCGAGCCTCGCCTCCAGCCGCCGGAGGTGCTGGCTGATCGCGGGCTGGCTGTAGCCGAGCGCGTCGGCCGCCCGGGTGATCGAGCCGTGATCGGCGATGGCGCGGACCACGCGCAGGCTGTGGGAGTCGAGGTCGTCGAGGGACACACGGACACATAACCACAGGTGATGGATGCGATTCAACACCTGCTCTTCTCGAATGGTTTCGAGGCCGTCACGCTGGACCCATGCCCGCACACGCCGCACCCGCCGCGACCGAACAGCTCGCCGCCGCCCGGGCGGCCTTCGCGCCGGTCGACGGCTACCTTGCCGCCTGCACTCAGGGCCTTCCGCTGCTGGCGACGCTCCGCGCATCCCGTGACGAGCTGGACGACTGGGAGAGCGGAGAGGCGACACCAGCCGCCTACGGCGATGCGGTCGAGCTCGCGCGCGCGTCGTTCGGACGCATCGTCGGCGTCCCCTCCTCACGGGTGGCGATCGGGTCTCAGGTCTCCGTGCTCGCCGCTCTCGTCGCGGCGTCTGTCCCCGACGACGCGGAGGTGGTCTGCGTCGACGGCGACTTCACCTCGATGGTCTTCCCGTTCCTCGCGCAGGCGCACCGAGGGGTCACCGTCGTCCACGCTCCCCTCGAAAGGCTCGCGGACGCGATCGGCCCGCGCACCTGGCTTGTGGCGTTCTCGCTCGTGCAGTCGGCGACGGGCGCCGTCGCAGACGCCGACGCGATCTGCGAGGCAGCCGCCCGCCACGGCGCGCTGACCTTCGCCGACCTCACCCAGGCGGCGGGATGGCTGCCCGTGGACGCCTCCCGCTTCGATGTCACCGCCTGCCACGCATACAAGTGGCTCTGCGCGCCACGCGGTTCGGCATTCCTCACCGTCGGCGACCGGATGCTCGACGAACTGCGCCCTGCGCAGGCAGGGTGGTTCGCCGGGAACGACCCGTGGGCGTCCTGCTACGGCCCGGCGATGCGCCTGGCGACCGACGCCCGGCGCTTCGACGTCTCCCCCGCCTGGCCGGTCTGGCCTGGCACGGCGGCGGCGCTCGCGTTCTTCGCCGATCTCGACCCCTCCGCCGTTCACGATCACACCACCGCCCTGGGCGACGCCCTCTGCGAACGTCTCGGCCTTCCTGCGCTCGGCCAGTCCATCGTCACCTGGCCGGATGCGGACGGCTCCGACCTCGCGGCCATCACCGCCTCCGGGATGCGCGCGTCCGGACGCGCCGGGCGCGCCAGGGTGGCCTTTCACCTCTGGAACACGCCCGACGACGTCGGACGCGTCTGCGACGCGCTCGCTACGCGACGACCTTGTGCGTCGACACGCCTGGCTTGAAAAATTGCTGCCCCGGTCCTGCAACAGGACCGGGGCAGATGAAACGCTCGGGATGCGGCTCAGGCGTCGAGTCGCATCATCCAGTTGTGACGGTCCTTCGCGCGGCCGTACTGGATGTCCGTGAGCTCCTGGCGCAGCGACATCGTCAGCTCCCCCGGGGGCGCCGTGATGTCGCCGACCGTGAAGGTGTCGGACTTGAGCTCGCCGATCGGGGTGATCACCGCGGCCGTGCCGCACGCGAACACCTCGACGATGTCGCCGGATTCGACGCCGACGCGCCACTCGTCGATCGTCACCTTGCGCTGCTCGACCGTGTGGCCGCGGTCACGGGCCAGCTGCAGCACCGATTCGAGTGTGATGCCCTCGAGGATGCTGTCCGACTCGGGGGTGACCAGGGTGCCGTCTTTGTAGACCAGCACCACGTTCATCCCGCCGAGCTCTTCGAGGTACTTCCCCTCCACCGAGTCGAGGAACAGCACCTGAGCGCAACCGTGCTCCGCCGCCTCGGCCTGGGGCAGCAGGCTGGATGCGTAGTTGCCTCCGGTCTTCGCCGCACCCGTTCCGCCCTTGCCCGCGCGGGACCAGTGGTCGGAGAGCCAGATCGAGACCGGGTTCACGCCGCCGGAGAAGTAAGCGCCTGCCGGGCTCGCGATCAGGTAGTACGCCACCTTGTTGGCCGGTCGCACCCCGAGGAACGCCTCCTTGGCGAACATGAACGGGCGCAGGTAGAGGCTCGTCTCCGGTGCGCTCGGCACCCAGTCGCCGTCGAGGGCGATGAGCTGCTTGAGCGAGTCGAGGAAGTACTCCACCGGCAGCTCCGGCAGGGCGAGGCGGTAGGCCGAGCGCTGCATCCTGGCCGCGTTCGCCTCCGGGCGGAAGGTCCACACGGACCCGTCCTCGTGGCGGTACGCCTTCAGGCCCTCGAAGATCTCCTGCGCGTAGTGCAGGACGGCCGCAGACGGCTCGAGCTGGATCGGGCCGTACGGCGAGACCCGCGGCCGGTGCCACCCGCCCTTGACCGACCAGCACAGGTCGACCATGTGGTCGGTGAAGTAGTTGCCGAAGCCCGGGTTCGCCAGGATCTCCTCACGCTCGGCTGCGCTGCGCGCTTCCTCGTTGCGTGTGACGGCGAACGCGAGTCCGCTGGGGGTCGGGGCGCCCGTGAGGGTGATGCTGGTCGAAGATGTCATGAGAATCCTTTGCGCTGCGCTCGTTCGAAGCGGATGAACTAATTCTGCGCCACGGCGGCGGCGATCGCGTCGCCGATTTCGGCGGTGGCGCGGGACGCTGTGCCGCGGCTGGCGAGGTCGGCGGTCACCGCCTGCTCGACACGCTCCGCGAGCTCCGTCCGTCCGAGGTGACGGAGCAGGAGTGCCACGGAGAGGATCGCAGCGGTGGGGTCGGCCTTCTGCTGGCCTGCGATGTCGGGGGCCGATCCGTGAACCGGCTCGAACATGCTGGGGAATTCGCCTGCAGGGTTGATGTTGCCCGAGGCCGCCAGTCCGATGCCGCCGCTGATTGCGGCCGCGAGATCGGTGAGGATGTCGCCGAAGAGGTTGTCTGTGACGATCACGTCAAATCTAGCAGGGTTCGTGACGAGGAAGATCGTGGCGGCATCGACGTGCAGGTAGTCGACGGCGACCTCGGGATGTTCGGAGGCGACCGCATCCACGATCCGTTTCCACAGCGACCCGGCGAAGGTGAGCACGTTGGTCTTGTGCACCAGGGTGAGCCGCTTGCTCCGCTGCTCCGCCTGCTCGAAGGCGTAGCGGACGACGCGCTCGACGCCGTATGCGGTGTTCACGGAGACCTCGTTGGCCACCTCGTGCGGGGTCCCGACCCGGATGGCGCCGCCGTTGCCGACGTACGGGCCCTCCGTTCCCTCGCGCACGACGACGAAGTCGACGTCGCCGGGGTTCGCCAGCGGGCTGGCGATGCCGGGGAACAGCGTGGTCGGTCGCAGGTTGACGTAGTGGTCGAGGGTGAAGCGGAGCTTCAGCAACAGGCCGCGCTCGATGTTCGCGCCCGCCAGGCGCGGGTCGCCTGGCACCCCGCCGACCGCGCCGAGCAGGATCGCGTCGTGCTGCTTGATCGCATCCAGGTCGGCGTCGGTGAGCACGTCCCCTGTGTCGAGGTAGCGCTGCGCGCCGAGCGAGAACGCGGTCTTCTGGAACGTGAGCCCGGTTCCGGCCGTGACCGCGTCCAGGACTTTGACCGCCTCGGCGACGACCTCCGGTCCGATGCCGTCCCCGGGGATGACGGCGAGCTTGACGGCGGACGGGACGGACTCGGACATGGCACTCCTGCGGTTCGTTGCGGGCGGACCATCACCACATTACCGGCCGGCGAGTGGTCCCGACGCGCCGCGCGCATCCATGGGCGTACGGCAATCCGGGACCACTGGATGCGCGGCCGGGCGGCGGTCAGCCACGCACTGTGCGCAGGGAGACGACGGCGAGCACGGCGGCGGCCACCATGAGGGCGACGCCGATCCCCGCGGTGAGGGCGACGCCGGAGTCGAACGCAGCCCGCGCGGAGGCGAGCAGCTGCTCGCCGAGGTCGGCTGGAAGCTGACCGGCCACGGTGGTCGCCCCGCCCAGGGTCTCCCCCGCCGCGTGGGCCTGCGCGGTCGTCAGCCCGTCCGGGAGCACGACGCCGGAACGGTACGACGCGGTGAGGATCGTACCGAGCGTCGCCGTGCCGAGCACAGCGCCCAGCTCGTACGCCGTCTCGGACACCGCCGACGCCGCTCCGGCCTTCTCCGCCGGCGCGCTCGACAGGATGAGCTCGTTCGACACGGTCTCCGCCGCGCCGATGCCGAGGCCGAGCATCACGAACGACAGGATGAGCACGCCGGTCTGCGCGCCGCCTCCGGTCAGCGCGACCAGCAGGTAGCCGCCCGCCGAGATCAGCAGCGCCACGGGCACCACGATGGCCGGACGCACGCGCCTGGCGATCGGAACGACAACGAGACCGGCCACGATCATGGTCGCGAGCCCGGGAATCAGCACCAGGCCGGCGTCGATCGGGCTGAGTCCGAGCACGAGCTGCAGGTGCTGCGACACGAAGAACAGGTAGCCGACGAGGGAGACGACGCTGAGCAGATTGATCAGCACCGCGCCGCTGAACGGCCCGCGCCGGAACAGCCGCATGTCGAGCATCGGGATGGGCCGCCGCAACTGCCTGCGCACGAACAGCCACCCGGCGACGAGTCCGATGAGGATCGCGAGCACCCCGGCGACGGAGACGCCGTCCGATGCGAGCGACTTGATGCCGTAGACGATGGGAGCCATCGTCAGCAGCGAGAGCAGGATGCTCGGCACGTCGATCGGCCCGGGGTTCGGGTCGCGCGACTCGCGGACGAGCAGCGGCGTGAGCACCAGCAGCGGGATGAGCACCGGCACGGCAAGCAGGAACACCGACCCCCACCAGAAGTGCTGGATCAGGATGCCGCCGACGATCGGCCCGAGGGCGGAGCCCGCGGCGAACCCGGAGGCCCACACGGCGATGGCCATGCGACGCTGCTCGCGGTCGACGAAGGTGCTGCGCAGCAGCGAAAGCGTGGACGGCATGAGCATGGCGCCGAAGAAGCCGAGGCTCGCGCGGGCCGCGATGAGGAGTTCCGTGGTGGGCGCGAAGGCCGCGCCCACGGAGACGAGCGCGAACCCGGTTGCGCCGATCATGAGCAGTTTGCGACGGCCGATGCGGTCACCGAGGCTGCCCATCGACACGAGGAGGCCCGCGAGCACCAGTGGGTACGCGTCGATGATCCAGAGCATCCCCGTGCCGCTCGGTTCGAGGGCCTGGGAGATGGCGGGAAGCGCGAAGCTGAGCACCGTGTTGTCGACGGAGACGAGCAGCACGGGAAGCATGAGGACCGCGAGCGCCACCCATTGGCGCGCACCGGCGCGCGGGGCGGCGGTGGGCGTCGGCGTAGTGGGAGTCGTGGTGGACATGCATTTACTGTACCGTCTGGACGGTACAGTTTTCAACCCCGAGCGACTACGATGGCGTCATGGCAGACACCCCCTCCGCCCGCGATCGCATCCTCGACGCCTTCGAAGAACTGCTCGGAGAGCAGAGCGAACGCGCAGCGACCCTCGACGCGGTCGCCGCACGCGCCGGCGTCTCCAAGGGCGGCCTCCTCTACCACTTCGCCTCCAAAGACGCGATGGTCGACGGCGTCCTCGACCGGCTGGGCTCCCACGTCGACGCCGACCTCGAACGGATGCGGGTGGCGCCAGAAGGCCCCGTCGCCTACTTCATCCGCACCTCCGTCCCCACCGACAACGACCTGGAACGCTCCATCGTCGCCGTCGCGCGCCTCGCCCAGAGCGCCGACAGCCGGGCTCGGGATGCGCTGTCGTCCATGCAGCGCTCCTGGCTGGAGATCCTGGAGTCAGCGGTCGGCGACCCGCTGGTGGCCCGGGTCATCATGCTGATCGGCGACGGGATGTACTACAACACCGCTCTGCTCCCCGACACGAACGCCGTGCTCCGCAGCGAGACGGATATGGACAGGGTGATCGAGCTGGTGAAGCGCCTGGCGGACTCCGCCGCGAGCTGACGGCGGCCGGTCAGCGGCCGAGCGCGTCGCGCTGCTTCTCCAGGAACCGCCGCACCCGCGCATCCTGAGCGGCTTCGACCGCGAGCGCGTACGCCTCCCCTGCCCGCGCATCCACCGCCAGCCGCAGCAGATCGGCGCGCACGGCGAGAGCCTGCGCCGCGACCACGCCGTCGAACAGCTCGGAATGCGCGTCCAGCCCCGCCAGCGCCGCCTCCGGTCCGACATCGGGGCTGTACCCGCGCGCCACGGCGCGCCCGAGCTGGGCGGCGGCGGACGGCCAGCGCAGCACCAGACCGTCGTAGAGTCGCGCGATGGCCGGCCAGTCCGTCGCATCCCAGGTCGGTGCCAGACCGTGCAGCCCCGCAATGCCGGCCTGCAACGCGAACCGGCCGGGCCCACCAGGCGCCGCCGTGGTCAGGGCGACCGTGGCGAGCCGCTCCCCCTCCGCCAGCAGCGCCGCGTTCCAGAGCGAGCGGTCCGCCTCGGCGAGCGTGACGAACTCGTCGGCATCGGACAGGCGGGTGGTCTGCCGCGCCTCGGTGAGGAGCAGCAGCGCGAGAAGCCCGGCGGCTTCGTCGTCCTCCTGGCGGAGGCGGTACGCATCCCTGGCCAGTTCGATGGCAGCGGTGCGCAGGCGCCCGTCCGCTCTGGCGTGACTGACCGTGTACAGCAGGTAGATCGTGGTGAGCGCATCCGGCAGCCTGGCGGCGAGGTCGGCGTCGTCGCCCGCCCTGAACCGGAGCCGCGAGTCGTGGATGCGCTTCTTCGCCCGCGTGAGCCTGGCGGCCATCGTCGCCTCCTGCACCAGGAACACCTCGGCCACCTGCGCCGTCGGCACGTCGCAGACGAACCGCAGCGCGAGCGCGACGCGCGTCTCCTCCGCCACCTCGGGGTGGCAGACCAGGAGGATGAGCTCCAGACGCTCGTCCCCGGTGAACACCTCGTTCGCCTGCATGTCGATCTCCGCCTGCCGGTCGGCCGCGCGGGCCGCCTCCGCGGCGAGCATGGGTGCGGCGCGCGCCGCCGTGCTCTCCCGGCGTCGCGTGTCGACGGCGATGCGCTTGGCGACCGTGGTGATCCACGCGGCGGGGTTGTCCGGTTCGCGCCCGGCAGCCGCTTCCGCGACCGCGCGGGCGAACGCCTCCTGCACGGCGTCCTCCGCGATCAGGAGGTCGCCAACGGTGCGGGCGACCGCGCCCAGGATTCGCGGGGCGTCGGTGCGGAAGGCGCGCTCGATGGCGGTGGTCACAGCCCATTCAAACAAGCTGCGACCACCGGCACAATCAGTTGACCCTGTCGAGCACCAGCACGGGGTACAGCTCGATCCAGCCGTCCGTCGGCACGAGCGCCGCGAGCTCCTTCGCCTGTTCCGGCGTGGCAGCGGTGAAGCCGTAGAACCCGGTGACCACCTCGCGGGTCTCCCCGAACGGGCCGTCGGTGAACAGCGGGGCGCCGCCCTCCTGCGGGGTGATCTTGGTGGCCGCGCTGACGGGCTGCAGGGCGTTCGAGGCGAGGACCTTCTCGCCGGCAGCGATCACCGCATCCTGGAACGCGCGGTGGCCGGCCATCCCGGCCTCCCACTGCTCCTCTGTCATCGAGGCCGGGTCCCAGTTCGGTTCCCTGATGAGTACGACGTATTCCTCCGACATGATGTCTCCTTGTTTCTCGCGCTCGCGCGCAGCGGATGTGAACACCACTACGACGTCAGTCAACCGCGGAAATCGACAGCCTGGGACTTTTTTCGAAGGAGATTGCGGGCGACACGCCGCCGTTTCCTCCTTCCGGACGGAGAATACGGCCGTCGCCCGCGGAACCTCCTGCCGAACGTAGCCGCGCGCGGCCTCTCGTCGCCTGCATCCGGAAGGAGAAATCGGCCCCGGATGCACGAAACTCCGTCCGGACGGAGAAACCGGCGGCGTGGCGGCCGGGATCTCCGTTCGGACGGAGCGCAGGTCGGGTCACTCGGTGATGTCGATCTCCTGCATCAGGTCGGCGTCGATCGCGACCTTGACCTTCTCGAGCAGACCCTCCGGGATGCGCGAGTCGACCGTGAGCACGCTGAGCGCCTTGCCTCCGGCGGACGTGCGGGCGATCTGCATCCCGGCGATGTTGATGTCGGCCTCGCCGAACTCCTGGCCGTAGACGGCGACGATGCCGGGGCGGTCGTCGTAGACCATCACAATGAGGTGCTCGGCGATCGGGACCTCGACGTCGTAGCCGTTGATCTCGACGACCTTCTCGATCTGCTTCGTGCCGGTGAGCGTGCCGGACACCGACACCTGCGAGCCGTCGCTGAGCGCGCCGCGCAGGGTGATCAGGTTGCGGTACTCCTCGCTGACCGAGTCGGTGATGAGGCGCACCTCGATGCCGCGCTGGTCGGCGAGCAGCGGAGCGTTCACGTAGGAGACGGTCTCGCTGACGACATTGGTGAAGATGCCCTTCAGCGCCGCGAGCTTGAGGACGCTGACGTCGTAGTCGACGAGCTCGCCGCGCACCTCCACGTCCACGCTGGTGAGCGGGCTGTGCGCGAGACCGGAGAACACCTGGCCGAGCTTCTCGACCAGCGGGATGCCAGGGCGCACGTACGGGTCGATGACGCCTCCCGCGACGTTGACCGCATCCGGGACCAGCTCGCCGGACAGCGCGAGCCGCACCGACTTGGCCACGGAGACGCCGGCCTTCTCCTGCGCCTCATCGGTGGATGCGCCGAGGTGCGGGGTGACGACGACGTTCTCGAGCGCGAGCAGCGGCGAATCGGTGGGCGGCTCTGTGACGAACACGTCGAGCCCCGCGCCGGCGATGGACTTGGTGGAGAGGGCACGGTAGAGCGCGTCCTCGTCGATGAGTCCGCCGCGGGCCACGTTGACGATGAACGCGGTCGGCTTCATCAGCGCGAGCTGGTCGTCGCTGATCATGCCGGTGGTCTCTGGCGTCTTCGGCATGTGGATGGTGATGAAGTCGGCCTCGGCGAGGAGCTCGTCGAGCGTGACGAGCTGCACGCCGAGCTGCTGGGCGCGCGCCGAGGTGACGTACGGGTCGAACGCGATCACCTTGGTGCCGAACGCCTGCAGGCGGGCCGTGATGAGCGCGCCGATGCGTCCGAGCCCGATGATGCCGACGGTCTTCTCGTAGACCTCGGTTCCGGTGTACTTCGACCGCTTCCACTGCCCCTGGGCGAGCGCGTTGTGCGCGGCGGGGATGTGGCGGGCGAGGCTCAGGATGTGGCCGACGGTGAGCTCGGCGGCCGAGATGATGTTGGAGGTCGGGGCGTTCACGACCATGACGCCGGCGTTGGTCGCCGACTTGATGTCGACGTTGTCGAGCCCGACGCCCGCGCGGGCGACGACACGAAGCCTGGGGGCGGCGCCGATGACCTCGGCGTCGACCTTGGTCGCGGACCGCACCAGGATGGCGTCGGCGTCCGCCACGGCCGAGAGCAGCGCAGGGCGGTCGGTGCCGTCCACGCTGCGGATGTCGAAGTCAGGCCCGAGGGCGTCGACGGTGGCGGGCGAAAGTTCTTCGGCGATCAGCACGACCGGCTTTGTCACGTGGCAGTTCCTTACAGAGTTGCAGAGGCTGGCTTGGGAGAAAGCGCCACAGGTCATCGGGGCGCGGATCGCCTCAACTCTACCGGCTGCGCGGTGGTGCCTTTCGCCGCGTTACGCATACTGTCCGCGTTGCTATATATCGACGGTCGTACTATGTTCGGCGGCATGACGAACGAACTGCGGGAGCCGACCTTCTTCGTGCTCGCCGCCCTGGCGGGCGGACGAAAACACGGCTACGGGATCATCAAGGATGCTCGGGAACTCTCCGCGGGCAGGATCACCCTCAACGTCGGCACGCTCTACTCCGCGCTCGAACGCCTGAGCGGCGACGGCCTGGTCGGCCGCGACAGCGAAGAGGTGGTCGACGGACGCCTGCGGCGGTACTTCCGGCTGACCGACGAGGGCGCAGCTCTGCTCGCCGAGGAAGCCGGACGGCTGGAGGCACGAGCGGCGAGCGCACGCGAACGCCTGGCGCACCGGCGGCGGGCGGCCCTGTCGTGATCCGCACCGCACTGGAGACGCGGTACAGAAGCGCCCTCCGCTGGTACCCCCCTGTCTGGCGAGCGGCCAACGGCGACGCGATGCTCGGCACCCTGCTGGAGCGCGCTGCAGACGAGGAGCGCGCGCACCCGGCGCCCGGCGAGCTCACCGACCTGCGCATCCACGGGATGCGGGAGCGCGCCATCGCGGCGGTCACGGTCGTCCCCGCCGATGGCAGGAGGGCCGCTCGCGCTGCGGCGGTCGGGCTCGGCGCCGGGTTCTCGCTGTTCTTCCTCGTCGCCTACGAGTTCGGGCCGTTCGATCGCCCTGATCCCGCGGAGTACGGCCTGCCCGCGTTCGGGGCCGCTCTGTCGCCCGGCGCCATCGTCTATGCCGTCTGGCTGGTCGCGTTCGTGCTCGCGGCCTTCCGCTGGGATCGCACGGCGAGGGTGGCTCTCTGTGCGGCGGCACTGGCTTCCACGCTCCTCTACCCGGTGACCGCCTCGGCGTTCAGCGGCCACCTGTCCGGACCACGTGCCGGGGAGACGATCACTGTCGCCTTCCTGCCCGCACCCGCGACGCTGGTGTTCCTCGGCGCTCTCGCGATCGTCGGCGCCATCGGCAGGGCCCCGCTTGCTGCGCGCTCGGTCGGCCTCACCTCCTTCGGTGTGACGGTCGTCGCGCTCGTCATCATCGCCGTCCAGGATTTCGCGCGGACGGGTTTCCGTGAACTGTCCGATTCCGGGCTGTGGCGTGACGAGCGCAGCCTCGGCGTCGTGATCGCCGCACTGCTGGTCTTCGCGATGATCCTCCGCCGGCGGACTCCCCGGGCCGCGTCCGCATACGCCTGTGTGGCCGGTGTGCTGTTCGCCATGCTCGCCGGAACGCTGCTGGTCGCGAAGGCGGGCTCCCCGGGGGTCAATGCGCTGATCTCGTTCGGCGGCGCGGCCGTCGTCGTGGCGCTCGTCGCGGGCGGTGCGATCCTGGCCCACCGCCGCCGCCTGCGCAGGGTCCGTGCATCCGGCAGCCCGCTGGACAGTGCAGACTGGGAGGCGTGACCGCCTTCGACATCGCCCAGCTCGTCGTGCGGATCGCACTCGCCTGCGTCTTCGTCGGGATGGGGGTGCTGCACTTCGTTCCCGGCCCCGCACGCGGCATGGCGGCGATGATCCCACCCCGGATGCGCTGGAAGGGCGCACTCTCGCCGAAGGCGCTCGTCGCCTTCACGGGCGTGTGCGAGCTGGCGGGCGGCATCGGGCTGCTGATCCCTGCAACCCGTGTCGCGGCGGCGGTCTGCCTCGTGGTGTTCCTGGTGGCGGTGTTCCCCGCCAATGCGTACGCTGCGCGTCACCCCGACCGGTTCGGCGCGTTCGGAACGCCGCTCGTGCCGCGCCTGCTGCTGCAGGTGCTGCTCATCGCGCTGTGCGTGTTCTGCACGCTCTGACACGCCTGCCTCAGCGCGCGGCGAGCGTGGCTTCGGCCGCCGCGACGACCCTGGATGCGCGTCCGACGTCGGCCGCGACCGCCGCCCGCACGTGCGCGGCCGGGATTCCCGCCGCGAGCTCGCGACGCAGCGCGAGCGCCTGGATCTCCACCAGGCCGATCAGCGCCACCGCCGTGACCCGCGGTTCCGGGTCGCCGTCGGCGTAGCCGTAGCGACGCGCGAGCAGCCCGCTCGCCTCGACCACCAGCGTGTCGAGCTGTTCGCGTTGGTGCGCGCGCAGCGACGCGGTCTCGGCGATCAGGTCGCCGAACCTGGCGGTCTTCCTGTACGCCTCGCGCGCATCGGGTTGCGCGTCGATCCAGGCCGCCAGACGCCCGAGCTCGTCGTCGAGCATGGCCGCGACCGCCGTCGCGGCGGGTGTCGTGCGGTCGTCCATGGCGCGCCTGAGCCCGGCACTGGTGGCGTCGCCGCGGTCGAGCAGCAGGGCCTCTTTGCTGGGGAAGTAGTTGAAGACCGTCTTCTCCGAGACACCGCAGACCCTGGCGATCTCCGCGACCTGGACGGCGTCGAAACCGCGCTCGACGAACAGTTCGGTGGCCGTGTCGGAGAGCAGGCGGCGCATCCGGCGCTTCTTCCGCTCGCGCAGGCCGAGCCTCTCCCCCGCTTCGTCCGGCTCCCAGACCACAGTTCGATCACTCACGCGATTATTTTACAGCAACACGATTTATACTGTGACTGTAAATAGTGAAGGAGTCCCGTGTCCGTCCTCATCGTGGTCAGCATCGTGCTCGTCGCCCTGGTCGTCGGCGTCTACTGGGGGCCGTGGATCGCGCTGACCCGCACCATCGCGACCTTGGAGCCCGCCGTCTTCCTGCCGCTCGTCCGTCGGTTGAGCGCCAACCTGGCGCCCGTCATGACACTGCTCATGCCGCTCGCCCTGCTGTCCACTCTCGCGGTCGTCGCGGTGGCGGCGTTCGGGCAACCGGTGACTCTGATCCTGGCGGGCACCGCGTTCGTCCTGCTCGCGCTCACGCTCGTCGTCACGATGACGATCGAGGTTCCCATCGTGAAGACCATCGAGACCTGGACCGTCGACTCCCTGCCCGCCGACTGGCGGGAGCGCCGGGACCGCTGGGTCTCGTTCCACCTGCTGCGCGTCGTACCGGGAGTCGCCGCGCTGACGCTGCTCGCCGTCGCCGCGGTCGTATCCTCCGCCTGACCCGCTTCAGCTCTCCACCATGACGCGCGTCGGCTTTCCGTCGTGACGAGCAGCCGCGAGGTTCAGCCCGCGGCCGCGATCGCCTCGCGCACGACGGCCGCGTCCGTGACGTCGTACGACGCCTCGCCGCCGCCAGGGCCGGACGGCGAGCCCGTGACGGTGGTGCGCGCCGAGAGGTGGACCGCATCCACGCCTGTCACCGCGATGGCGGCGATGTCGGCGACGCTCACTCCCCCGCCTGCCATGATCTGCACGCGCCCGGCCGACTCCGCGCTGAGGGCGGCGAGCATCCCGACGCCGTCGACGCTGCGCGAGGCTCCGCCAGAGGTCAGGATGCGGCGCACGCCGAGCGACGCGAGCGCGTCGAGCGCCGCGAGTGGGTCGGGAACGATGTCGATGGCGCGGTGGAAGGTCACGTCGAGGTCGCCCGCCGCCTCGACGAAGCGCGCGACGGCGTCGGTGTCGACGGCGCCGATCCCGTCGAGCGCACCCACCACGACTCCGGATGCGCCTGCCTCCCTGGCGAACCGGATGTCGGCCACCACGAGCCCCACCTCGTCCGCGTCGTAGACGAATCCACCGGCGCGCGGCCGGACGAGGACGTGCACGAAACCGTCGCGTGCCGCCGTCGCGGCCTCCTCGACCGCCGCCTGGATGAGGGCGGCCGACGGGGTGAGGCCGCCGACGCCGAGCGCGGAGCACAGTTCGATGCGGTCCGCTCCCGCCTCGAGGGCGACGCGCACGCCCGCCCTGTCCTGGACAGCGATCTCGACGGCGAGTCGACGGGACACGGAACCTCCGAAAGGATGAAGCCGACGCGAACGGCGGAACAGGAAAACAGAAGAGGTGCCGACCTCCGCGCGGGCGGAAGCGGCACCTCTCCAGACTAGCCAGTCGGTCGCTCAGGCGACGATCAGCGGGCGACCTCGCCGTCCACGTAGTCGTCGTCGTTGGAGGCGTTCCAGGCGAACAGCTTGCGCAGCTCGCGGCCGGTGGCCTCGATCGGGTGCTGCTCGCCCTTCTTGCGGAGCGCGAGGAACTCGGGAGCTCCCGCGTCCTGGTCGGCGATGAAACGCTCGGCGAACGCGCCGGACTGGATGTCGGCGAGAACGGCCTGCATGTTCTCCTTGACGTGCGGGTCGATGACGCGCGGGCCGGAGACGTAGTCGCCGTACTCAGCGGTGTCCGACACGCTCCAGCGCTGCTTGGCGATGCCGCCCTCCCACATCAGGTCCACGATGAGCTTGAGCTCGTGCAGCACCTCGAAGTAGGCGACCTGCGGCTGGTAGCCCGCCTCGGTCAGGGTCTCGAAGCCGTACTGGACGAGCTGCGAGACACCGCCGCAGAGCACGGCCTGCTCGCCGAACAGGTCGGTCTCGGTCTCCTCGGTGAAGGTGGTCTTGATGCCGCCGGCGCGAAGGCCGCCGATGCCCTTGGCGTAGCTGAGGACGAGGGGCCACGCGTTGCCGGTGGCGTCCTTCTCGACGGCGACGATCACGGGCACGCCGCGGCCGGCCTCGTACTCGCGACGCACGGTGTGGCCCGGTCCCTTGGGGGCGACCATGATGACGTCGACGCCCTCAGGCGCCTCGATGTAGCCGAAGCGGATGTTGAAGCCGTGGCCGAAGACGAGAGCGTTGCCCTCTTCGAGGTTCGGCTGGATGTCGTCGGCGTACAGGTGGCGCTGCACCTGGTCCGGCGCGAGGATGACGATGACGTCTGCCCACTTCGCCGCGTCGGCGGCGCTCAGGACCTGGAAGCCGGCCTCTTCGGCCTTCGGCTTCGACTTCGAGCCCTCCTTGAGCCCGATGACGACCTCGACGCCGGAGTCGCGGAGGTTCTGCGCGTGCGCGTGACCCTGCGAGCCGTAGCCGATGACGGCGACCTTCTTGCCCTGGATGATCGACAGGTCAGCATCGTTGTCGTAGTAGATCTCAGCCACTGGTGGATTCTCCTTGTTCGTGTGGTTCTGCAGAAAACGGTTAGTTCTTGAAGACGCGCTCGGTGATGGACTTCGAGCCGCGCCCGATCGCGAGGAGGCCGGACTGCGCCATCTCCTTGATCCCGTACGGTTCGAGCACCTTGAGCAGCGCCTGGGTCTTGCCGCTGTCGCCCGTGACCTCGATCACGAGGGCGTCCGTCGCCACGTCGACGACGCGGGCGCGGAACAGGTTGACGGCTTCGAGCACCTGCGAGCGGGTGGTGTTGTCGACGCGCACCTTGATCAGCAGGTGCTCGCGCTGCACGGACTGCGCAGGGTCGAGCTCCACGATCTTGATGACGTTGATCAGCTTGTTGAGCTGCTTGGTGACCTGCTCGAGCGGGAGGTCTTCCACGTCCACCACGACGGTGATGCGGGAGAGGCCGTCGACCTCGCTCGTACCGACCGCCAGGGACTCGATGTTGAAGCCGCGGCGGGCGAACAGACCTGCGACGCGGGTCAGCAGACCCGGCTTGTCCTCGACGAGGAGGCTCAGAACGTGCGTGCTCATGGTTACTCCTCTCCGAAGGCCGGGCTGTGGTCGCGGGCGTACTGGACGTAGCTGTTGCTGACGCCCTGTGGAACCATCGGCCAGACCATGGCGTCCGCGCTCACGACGAAGTCGATGACCACGGGGCGGTCGTTGGTCTCCAGCGCGAGCTTGATCGCCGCATCCACCTCTTCCTCCTTGGTGACGCGGATGCCGAGAGCGCCGTACGCCTCTGCCAGCTTCACGAAGTCGGGGACGCGCACCGTGTCGTGGCCCGTGTTCAGGTCGGTGTTGGAGTACCGGCCGTCGTAGAACAGGGTCTGCCACTGCCGCACCATGCCGAGCGACGAGTTGTTGATGATCGCGACCTTGATCGGGATGTTGTTGATCGTGCAGGTGGCGAGCTCCTGATTGGTCATCTGGAAGCAGCCGTCGCCGTCGATCGACCACACGACGCGATCGGGCTGGGAGACCTTGGCGCCCATCGCGGCGGGCACCGAGTATCCCATCGTTCCGGCGCCGCCCGAGTTGAGCCAGGAGTTGGGGCGCTCGTACTTGATGAACTGCGCTGCCCACATCTGGTGCTGGCCCACTCCGGCCACGTAGACGCCGTCCGGTCCTGTCAGCTCGCCGATCCGCTTGATGATGTGCTGCGGGGCGAGCAGGCCGTCCGTCGTCGGGGCGAATCCGAGGGGGAACTCTTCGCGGAGCCCGTTCAGGTACGTCCACCATTCGACCGTGTCCGGCGCCTGGTCTTTCGTGGCCTCGGTGAAGGCCGCGGTCAGATCGACGATGACGTCTTTGGCATCGCCGACGATGGGCACGTCGGCGATCCGGATCTTGGAGATCTCAGCCGGGTCGACATCGACGTGGACGACTTTCGCGTTCGGGGCGAACAGCGAGGTGTTGCCGGTGACGCGGTCGTCGAACCGCGCGCCGAGCGACACGATGAGGTCCGCCTCCTGCAGCGCGAGCACGGCGGGAACCGTGCCGTGCATCCCCGGCATCCCGAGGTGCTGCTTGTGCGAGTCGGGGAAGGCGCCGCGCGCCATCAGCGTCGTGGTCACGGGCGCACCCGTCACCTCGGCGAGCTCGAGCAGCTCCTGGGATGCGCGGGAGCGGATGACGCCGCCTCCGACGTACAGGATCGGCTTCTTGGCCTCGGCGAGGAGCTGTGCCGCCGCGAGGATCTGCTTGCCGTGCGCCTTGGTGATCGGGCGGTAGCCGGGCAGGTCGACCTTGGGCGGCCAGATGAACGGGACCGTGTTCTGCTGCGCGTCCTTGGTGATGTCGACGAGCACGGGACCTGGTCGGCCCGTTCCCGCGATGTGGTACGCCGCGGCGATCGTGGCCGGGATGTCCTCCGCGCTCTTCACCAGGAACGAGTGCTTGGTGATCGGCATGGTGATGCCGACGATGTCGGCCTCTTGGAAGGCGTCCGTCCCCATCAGCGTGGAGAAGACCTGGCCGGTGATGAACACCACGGGGACGGAGTCCATGTGCGCGTCCATGATGGCCGTGACGAGGTTGGTCGCGCCGGGGCCGGAGGTGGCCATCGCGACGCCGACCTTGTTGGCCGCCGATGCGTAGCCTTCCGCGGCGTGACCGGCGCCCTGCTCGTGCCTGACCAGGATGTGACGGATCTTGGACGAGTCCATGATCGCGTCGTAGATGGGGAGGATGGCCCCACCAGGGAGCCCGAAGACGTCGGTGACGCCCAGGAGCTCCAGGGTGCGGACGACGGACTGCGAGCCCGTCAGCGATTCGGGCGACGCCTTTCCAGGCGTCGCGGATGGCAACACGGTACTGGGAGAACTAGGTTCCGAGGACATGTGTGGGCGAGTCCCTTACGTACGAAACGGATGATGCGAGGAAGCGGAGCTACCCCGTGACCGCGCCCTCCGCAGCGGAGCGCACGAGCTTGGAGTACTTCGCGAGGACGCCACGGGTATAGCGCGGGGGAAGAGGCGCCCAGCCTTCACGGCGGGCGGTCAGCTCTGACTCGTCGACAAGTAGGTCGAGGGAGCGAGCCGCGATATCGACCCGTATCAGATCACCATCGCGCACGAAGGCGATGGGACCTGCGTCCACCGCTTCGGGTGCTATGTGGCCGATGCACAGGCCGGTTGTGCCGCCTGAGAATCGTCCGTCCGTCAATAGTAGTACATCCTTGCCGAGGCCTGCGCCCTTGATGGCCGCGGTGATCGCGAGCATCTCGCGCATCCCCGGCCCTCCCTTGGGGCCCTCGTAGCGGATGATGACGACATCGCCCGCGTTGATCTTGCCCTCGGTGAGCGCATCCATGGCTCCGCGCTCGCGCTCGAAGACGCGTGCTGGACCCTCGAACACCTCGGCGTCGAAGCCGGCCGTCTTGACGACAGCGCCCTCCGGAGCGAGCGAGCCCTTGAGGATGGTGATGCCTCCGGTGGCGTGGATGGGGTTGTCGAGCGAGCGCATGACCTCGCCGTCCGGAGCGGGCGGGTTGATCTCGGCCAGGTTCTCCGCGACGGTCTTGCCCGTGACGGTGAGGCAGTCTCCGTGGAGCAGACCGGCGTCGAGAAGCGCCTTCATGACGACGGGGACGCCGCCGTGGCGGTCGACGTCGTTCATGACGTACTTGCCGAACGGCTTGAGGTCTCCGATGTGCGGGACCTTGTCTCCGATGCGGTTGAAGTCGTCGATCGTGAGGTCGACCTCCGCCTCGCGGGCGATGGCCAGAAGGTGCAGCACGACGTTGGTCGAGCCGCCGAAGGCCATCGCGACGGCGATGGCGTTCTCGAACGCCTTCTTGGTGAGGATGTCGCGCGCGGTGATGCCCAGCTTGAGCAGGTTGACGACGGCCTCGCCGGAGCGGTGGGCGAAGTAGTCGCGGCGGCGGTCGGCCGACGGCGGAGCTGCGGAACCGGGAAGGCTCATGCCGAGCGCCTCCGCGACGGAGGCCATGGTGTTCGCGGTGTACATGCCGCCGCAGGCGCCCTCGCCAGGGGCGATGGCGCACTCGATGCGCTTGAGGTCTTCTTCGCTCATCTTGCCCGCCTTGCAGGCGCCGACCGCTTCGAAGGAGTCGATGATCGTGACGTCCTTCTCCGTGCCGTCGGAGAGCTTGACCCAGCCGGGAGCGATGGAGCCCGCGTAGAGGAAGACAGCCGAGAGGTCGAGGCGCGCTGCCGCCATGAGCATCCCAGGCAGCGACTTGTCGCACCCGGCGAGCAGTACGGTGCCGTCGAGACGCTCCGCCATCATGACGGTCTCGACCGAGTCGGCGATGACCTCACGCGAGACGAGGGAGAAGTGCATCCCCTCGTGGCCCATCGAGATGCCGTCCGAGACGGAGATGGTGCCGAACTGCAGCGGGTATCCCCCGCCGGAGTGCACGCCCTCTTTCGCACCCTGCGCGAGGCGGTCGAGGGACAGGTTGCACGGGGTGATCTCGTTCCAGGAGCTCGCGATTCCGATCTGCGGCTTCTCCCAGTCGGCGTCGCCCATTCCGACAGCCCGAAGCATCCCGCGGCTCGTGGTTGCTTCGATTCCGTCGGTGACGACGCGCGAACGCGGTTTCCAATCGATGTCAGGCATGGATCAACTCTAGGACGTCCCGGATGCTGCTCTGAACATATGTCCCAGGTCTGTGGAGAAGCCGCTGAACGGTCAGGCTGTGGAGGAACTGCGCGCGTCGGCGAGCAGCGTCAGCATGGTCGCCACGGCGTTCTCGTCTGCCAGGCGGAACTGCGCGGCGGTCTCCCCCGTTCCCACCTTGATGCCGACGTCGCCCGCACCAGGACGGAGCACGGCGAAGCCGTCCTCGTCGGTCACGTCGTCCCCGGCGAACAGCACGGCCGTTGCCTTCGTGTACTCGCGCAGGCGCTCGATGCCGTCGCCCTTGTTCGCCCCGCGCACGGAGAACTCGATGATGTCCTTGCCGTCGCGGATGGTGAGGTCGTCGCTGACGGACGCCGCGACCGCGTACGCCGCTTCGACCACTTTCTTGCCGTCGTCGTCGCCGAGCAGCCGGTAGTGCACACCGAACCCGACCGGCTTCGTCTCCAGCCGCGTGCCCTCCGTCGACTCGACGAGCGCGCCGAGCGCATCCCCGAGCTTCTGCAGCGTCTCCTGCTCTGTGACGCTCAGGTCGAGCGAGACGCCGTCGCGGCCGAACCGGATCTCGACGCCGTGCGAGCCGATCAGGAGCGCATCCGCGTCGGCCTCCGTCACGATCTCGAGGCTGGAGAGCGGCCTTCCGGAGATGTACGCGACCCAGGTGTTCGGCAGCGCCTCCAGACGGTCGAGCGCCTCCTTGGCCTGCGGGAGCATCCTGGCCGCCTTCGGACGGTCGACGAACGGGGCGAGCGTTCCGTCGAAGTCGAGGGCGAGAAGCATCCGCTCTGTCGATGCGAAAGCGCGGAGGGCGTCGACGAGGGCGACGGCGGAGGCGGACGGTGTTGCGGGGGCGGTGTCTGTCATGCTGCTTTCTCTGGTCGTGCGTGTCGCCCTGCACGGGCGCGAGGTCGGTGGATGCGGCTCAGCGCCGGTTCACGGGCGGGTTCTGCAGCGGGTGGTCGCCGTGGGCGCTGCGCGTGAGCGCGTCGAGGAACGACGCGGACCACCTGGCGACATCGTTGGTGAGCACACGCTTGCGCAGCGCGCGCATCCGCCTGGTCCGCTCGCGCTTCGGCATCGCGATGGCCTGCTGGATGGTCTCCTTCAGCCCCTCGATGTCGTGCGGGTTGATGAGGAGCGCCTGGCGCAGTTCGTCCGAGGCTCCGGCGAACTCGCTGAGCACGAGCACGCCGTCGTCGTCGGCTCTGGTGGCGACGTACTCCTTGGCGACCAGGTTCATCCCGTCGCGCAGGGCGGTGACGAGCATCACGTCCGCTGCGAGGTAGAGGGCGACCATCTCCTCGCGCGGATAGCCGTGGTGGAGGTATGCGATGGCGGTGTGGCCGAGAGTGGAGTAGTCGCCGTTGATGCGGCCGACCGTCAGCTCGATCTCGTCACGGAGCTGCATGTACGTCTCGACGCGCTCCCTGCTCGGGCTCGCGACCTGCACGAGCGTGACATGCTCCGAGTCGATCTTCCCCTCGGCGAGGAGCTCGCCGAACGCCTTCAGGCGGTGGCCGATCCCCTTGGTGTAGTCGAGCCTGTCGACGCCGAGCAGGATCTTCTCCGGGTTGCCGAGCTCTTCCCTGATCTGGCGGGCGCGCTCCTGGATCTCCGGCCGCTTGGCCATCTCCTGATAGCGCTCGGCGTCGATGGAGATCGGGAACTGCCTGGCGAGGACGGTGCGCGCCAGGCCGCCGTGCTTGTTGGTGGTGACGTGGCGGTGCGACCCTGCATCCGGATCGTCCGAGTCGATCGGCACCTCGATGATCGGGCCGCGCGTCTCGTAGCCCTTGAGCCGACGGACAGCGCGCGAGAAGTTGCCTGCGTCCGCGACGCGCTGGAAACCGATCACGTCTGCGCCGAGCAGCCCGTCGATGATCTGCCTGCGCCACGGGAGCTGCGAGTAGATGCCGTACGGCGGGAACGGGATGTGGTTGAAGAAGCCGATCACCAGGTCCGGCCGCTGCGCCCGCAGCATGGCGGGAACGAGCTGGAGCTGGTAGTCGTGCACCCAGACCACGGCGCCCTTCGCGGACACCTCGGCCGCCGCGTCCGCGAACCGCTGGTTGACCTTGACGTAGGTGTCCCACCACTCGCGATGGAAGCTCGGCTGCGCGATCACGTCGTGGTAGAGCGGCCAGAGGGTGTCGTTGGAGAAGCCCTCGTAGTACTCCTGCAGGTCCTGCTCGCTGAGCCGCACGGGCAGGATGTTGATGCCGTCGGCCTCGAACGGGTCGATGTCCTCGTCCGCGACCCCTGCCCAGCCGATCCAGATGCCGTCCTCCGCCCGCATCACGGGCTCAAGCGCAGCCACCAGCCCTCCGGGCGACGGACGCCAGCTCGCGTTTCCGCTGTCGTCGGTGACCCGGTCGACGGGGAGTCTGTTGGAGACGATCACGAGTTCGTATGTCTCGGACTCCGTGGTGGCATCCGTGCTCGTAGAGGAGGTTCGGTGGGGTGTGATGGTGTGTCCAATCCGTCGGGTCGCGGCCATTGCGCACTGTATGCCAGGGTACCAGCGTGTTCTAGCCCTACCCAGGGCGCTCGTGAGCCGCTGGCGTTCTCCGGGCGGTCATGCGGCGTTCAGCACCCGTGGGTACAGTGACGCGCGTGATGCGAATCGGCATGAGCACGTCGTGCGTCTACCCTCTGGGGGTCGAGCATGGCTTCCGCTACGCGGCGGAGGCCGGTTTCGACGGGGTCGAGGTGATGGTCACCCGCGACGAGACCACCCAATCCCCGGATGCGCTGCTGGCCCTGTCCGACCGCTACGGGATGCCCATCCTCTCCGTCCACGCTCCGGTGCTGCTGCTGACGCACTTCGTCTGGGGCCGCGACCCCCGGGTGAAGCTGGAGAGGTCGGCCGAGCTGGCGGCGTCCGTCGGCGCTGCAACCGTGGTCGTGCATCCACCGTTCCGCTGGCAGTCGGGATACGCGGAGGACTTCCTGGCGATCGTGCGCGAGACCGCTGAGGCGAACACCGTGGCGATCGCCGTCGAGAACATGTTCCCGTGGAAGCTCGCGGGACGCGCGCTCGGCGCGTACTCCCCCGGCTGGAATCCAGCGGCCATGGACTGCGACGCCGTCACCCTCGACTTCTCGCACGCCGCCCTCAGCAACGTCGACTCGCTCTGGCTCGCCGCGGAGCTCGGCGACCGCCTGCGGCACGTGCACCTCTGCGACGGCTCAGGTCCGCTGGACGAGAACCGCGTCTTCGACGAGCACCTGCTGCCCGGTCACGGCGGCGAGCCTGTCGCCGAGGTGCTGCGGATGCTCGCCGACCGCCGCTGGTCGGGCAGCATCGTCGCCGAGGTCAACACCCGCAAGGCGCGCACCGACGACGAACGGCTCGGGATGCTCAGCGAGACCCTCGAGTTCGCTCGCGCACACACGGGGTCGGCTACTGCGCCTTCCCCAGCGTCCTGATCAGCGCCCTCGCGTACTCGCGATAGCCGGCGGCCGTCGGGTGGAACGCGGCGAAGCCCGTGGTGTTGACCCATGGCGTCGGGTTGCCGATGCCGTGCCCGTCGAAGTCGACGCCGAGGTACATCATCGGGACGCCCTTCGCGCGCTGCTCGTCCACCGCTGTGCGGATGACCTCGTTGAGGCCGACGGTCGCGGCGTTGATGGCGGCCGCCAGTCCGAAGTCCGGGGCGTTCGGGTCCGATGCGTCGTACGTGAGGGCGTAGCCGGTGACGACGATGCGCGCGTTCGGGGCGGCCTTCGCGACGGCCGAGTAGACCGCATCCAATCGGTCGGGCAGCACGTTGAGCAGCGACAGGGCGGAGGACAGCTCGTTGCGGCACGGGATGGCCTTGCCAGCAGCGCAGTCGGTGGCGATGTCGGCGACGCCCAGGTCGTTGCCCCCGATGCTGAGGGTGACGAGGTCGGTGCGGTCGTCGAGTGCGATGAGCTGGCGCTTGAGCAGATCGGAGGTGGTGGCGCCGCTGCACGAGGCGTTCGCGATCAGGTCGACGCCCGACTCCTGCGCGAACACGTCCGGGTAGCTCTTCTGGCTGCTGACGCACCTGCCCGTCTCGCCCCCCGCGCCCATCCCGGCCGCGAACGAGTCTCCGAGCGCCACATACCGCGTCTGCGGCGTCAGTGGCTCGTCGGGGAACGGGTCCACCGTGGGCGTCGGGGTCGGCGTCGCCTCCTGGTGCGGGGGCGCACCGGCGCGGATGCCGTCGTCGCCGGCGGAGTTGGCCGACCAGGCGATGGCGGCGCCCCCGGCGAGCGCGCCGACAGCGACCACGGCGATGATCGGGATGACGATGGCTCTGCGTCGCATCCGGACTACGTTACCTGCGCATTCTGGGGGCGGGCTCGATGCTCGCCGTGCTGCCGCTCAACGCGCGGCGTGCGAGCTGCGACGCGGCTCAGACCCGTTCTGTCAGTGCGAGCAGCACCGCCGGAACGCTTGCGGAGAGCCGTTCCGGGAAGGTGCGCTCGTCTCCGGAGAGCAGCGCGCGGGCCTCGCCGTTCGCGCAGAGCTCTGCGATCACGCGCACGGCCTCCTCCGGCGCGATCGTGAAGCGGCGGTGGGCGGTCTCGAGCGCTTCGACGACGATGTCGGTGAGCTGGGCGAAGAACGCATCCTGCGACTGGAGGAAGTCGGCGGAGATCGCGGGATCGCGGAGTGCGAGCAGCAGGAACTCGGTCTGCACCAGCCACCAGCGTCGGTCGTCGGACTGGAGTTCGAGCACCTTCGTGATGATCTCGACGACCTCGTCGTCTCCGAGGGCGGCAGCGTCGTCCTCGGTCGGCACCACGTACTGCGCGACGCCGGCCCTGAGCTGCTGGATGCGCATCGACATCTCACGCTCCATCAGGGCGAAGAACAGCTCCTCCTTGGTGGAGAAGTTGGAGTAGAAGGCGCCGCGGGTGAACCCTGCGGCCTCCGTGATCATCTCGACGCTGGCGGCGTGGACGCCGTGCTCGGCGAAGATGTCGAACGCGGCGTCGAGCAGGCGCGATCTGGTTTTCTGGCGCCGTGCGGACTCGGTCGGCGCTTCGTTTCTGAGAGCTGTCGTTTCCAAGCTGAAACCTTCCTGAACTGAGTTCCAGATACACCAGTGTATCCGATACATTCGGGTATCGGATACGACGGTGTATCGAACCCCACTGCCTCACTCTTCACCCGATTATCTAGGAGAACGCGTGTCCTCGATTCTGTATTCGATCGGCCGCTGGGCGTTTCGCGCCCGCAAACTGGTCGTCTCTCTCTGGATCGTGCTCCTGGTCGCCCTCGGCGGCGGCGCCGTGCTGTTCAACCAGGGCACGGACAACTCGTTCAGCATCCCTGGCACGGAGTCGCAGGAAGCGCTCGACACCCTCAGCCGCACCTTCCCGCAGGTCAGCGGCACGTCGGCGCAGCTCGTGGTCGTCGCACCGAAGGGCGACTCCGTCACGGACGCGGCGGTCAAGCCGCCGGTCGAGGACACGGTCGCACACCTGAAGAAGCTCGACGGCGTCTCCGGCGTCACCGACCCGTTCAGCGACCAGGTGAAGGGCTCGGTCTCCGACGACGGCTCGGCCGCCATCGTCACCGTGCAGCTTGAGGGGCAGATCACCACGGTCCCCGCCGACACCAAGACCGAACTGCAGGATGCGGGCACGGCGCTCCAGAAGCAGCTCCCCGACGGTTCGCAGGTCGCCGTGGGCGGGCAGCTCTTCTCGCAGAGCCTGCCGACCCTCAGCCTCACCGAACTGCTCGGCGTCGGCATCGCGCTCGTCGTTCTCGTACTCACCTTCGGCTCGTTCCTGGCCGCCGGGATGCCGCTGCTGACAGCGCTGCTCGGCGTCGGCCTGTCGATGGCGCTCATCTTCATCGCCACCCTATTCGGGCCCATCTCCTCCACGACGCCGCTGCTCGCGCTGATGCTGGGGCTCGCGGTCGGAATCGACTACTCGCTCTTCATCATCTCGAGGCATCAGAGCCAGTTGAAAGCGGGCGTCGATCCGGAGGAGTCTGCCGCGCGGTCGGTCGCGACCGCTGGGTCGGCGGTGCTGTTCGCCGGGATCACGGTGATCATCGCGCTGCTCGGGCTGTCGGTGGCGAACATCCCGTTCCTGACGACGATGGGCGTCGCCGCCGCAGCGGCCGTCGCTGTCGCCGTGCTCATCTCGCTGTCGCTGACGCCCGCGCTGCTCGGGTTCGCCGGTGCGAGGATCACGCCGGGCCGGCGCGCGGCCAAGCGGGCCGCACGCCAGGCTGCGAGGGCGGCAGCGCGCTCGGGAGACGACGCGACCTCCGCTGTCCCGTCGGAGACGGCGACCGCGACCGCAGCCACCGCCACCGCCACGGCTCCGACGCTCGCGCACGCGGCCAAGGCCGACGTTCCTCCCGGGTTCTTCCGCGGCTGGGTGCGCACCGTGACCCGGTTCCCGATCGTCACGATCGTCGCGGTCGTCGCCGTGCTCGGCATCGCCGCCATCCCCGCCGCCCAGCTCCGCCTCGCGCTGCCCGACGCCGGCTCGCACGCGGAGGACGACCCGGCCCGCATCGCGTACGACCTCATCTCCGAGCACTTCGGACCCGGATACAACGGCCCGCTCATCGTGACGGGCTCGATCATCTCGAGCACCGATCCCGTCGGCCTCATGACGAAGATCGGCGACGAGCTCGCCGCCATGCCCGGCGTCGCCGCCGTGCCGCTCGCCACCCCCAACCAGACAGCGGACACCGGCATCGTGCAGGTCATCCCGACCACCGGCCCCGACTCGGAGAAGACGGCGCAGCTCGTCTCCGACATCCGCGCCAAGCACCAGCACTTCCTCGACGAGTACGGCGTCGACCTCAAGGTCACCGGCAACACCGCGGCGCAGATCGACGTCTCCGACCGGCTGGGCGGCGCCCTGCTGCCGTTCGGCATCCTGGTCGTCGGCCTCTCGCTCGTGCTGCTGACGATGGTGTTCCGCTCGATCGCCGTGCCGATCAAGGCGGCGCTCGGCTATCTGTTGTCCGTTGGCGCCGCCTTCGGAGCGGTGACCGTCGTCTTCGAGTGGGGCTGGCTGTCGGATGCGCTCAACGTGGCCAAGACGGGCCCGGTGATCAGCTTCATGCCGATCATCCTGATGGGCGTGCTCTTCGGGCTGGCGATGGACTACGAGGTCTTCCTGGTGAGCCGCATCCGAGAGGACTACGTGCACGGCGGGAACGCCAGGCGCGCCGTCGAGAGCGGGTTCGTCGGCTCGGCCAAGGTGGTGACGGCCGCCGCGATCATCATGATCTCGGTCTTCGCCGCGTTCGTGCCGGAGGGCGACACCTCGATCAAGCCGATCGCCCTGGGGCTCGCCGTCGGCGTCTTCGTCGACGCGTTCATCGTGCGGATGACCCTGGTGCCCGCCGTCCTCCAGTTGCTCGGCGACAAGGCGTGGTGGATGCCGCGCTGGCTCGACCGCATCCTGCCGTCGTTCGATGTGGAGGGCGACGGACTGCAGAAGGAGCTCGACCTGGCCGACTGGCCGGAGCCGGGCGGACGCTACATCGCCGCAGCGGACGGTCTGGCGATCAGCGCGAAGAAGCGGCGCCTGTTCACCGATGTCTCGTTCCGGATCTCCGACGGCGACGTGCTCGTCGTGCACGGCGACGACCGCACGGCGTCCCTGGCGCTGCTCATGGCGATCACCGGACGCACCAGAACGGACGCGGGAACGATCAAGGTCGCCGGGCTCGCCCTGCCGACCCGCGCCGCCGGGGTCCGCTCCCGCACCGCCGTCGTCCGCCTCGGCGCGACGGAGACCCCCGTCGACGACGTGCGGAGGGCACTCGCCGGTCACCCGCAGGTGCTGGCGATCGACTCCGCAGACGCGATCACCGACCCGGTGGAACGCAGGCGCATCCGGTACGAGCTCTCCGACGCCGTGAACCGCGCCCGGATCGAGGAGCGTCCGTTCGCGCTCGTCGTGAGCGTCGTCGACCCTGCCGGCCTCGACGACGTGCTGCCGGACAGCGTCGACCCGACCTCGATCGTCGTGACAGACCAGCTCGGCCGCCACGGCGAGCACACGGCCCACCAGCCCGGCGTTCCGGCGCACACCGTGCCGGCGCACACCGCAGGCAGCACCACCGACAGTTCGACAGACAGCACCACCGAGAAGGCGATCGTCCGATGACCACTCCGACCTCCCCGCTCCGCCGCCCGCGCTCCCTGTTCTCCCTCGAACGGATGCGCTCCGACCGCCGCGTCACCTGGCTCACCATCGCGGGCCTGCTGCTGGTGCCGCTCGTCATCGGCGGCCTTCTCGTCTGGGCGCTGTGGAACCCGACCGACCGGCTCAGCGACGTGAAGGCGGCGGTCGTCAACCTCGACCAGCCGGTGCAGATCAACGGCCAGACCGTGCCGCTCGGCCGCCAGCTCTCCGCCGGTCTGCTCAACGGCAAGAGCGACAACTACTCCTGGGTGCTCACCGACCAGAAGGATGCGGACGCCGGACTCGCCGACGGAACATACGTCTCGGTCGTCACCATCCCGAAGGACTTCTCGAAGGCCGCAACCTCACCGTCCGGCTCCGCGGCGGACGCGGAGCAGGCGACCATCGACGTGCAGACCAGCGAGAAATCGAAGCTGGTCGACCCCGCGATCAGCCAGGCGGTGACCACGACGGCAACGTCCGTGCTGAACACGCAGCTCACCTCCACCTACCTGGAGAACGTCTACGTCGGCTTCAACACGCTGCACGACCAGATCGCGAAGGCGGCGAGCGGCGCGACGGAGCTCTCCGGAGGAGTGTCGCAGCTCGCGTCCGGCGCACACCAGCTCGGCGACGCTTCCACACAGCTCGCAGCGGGCGCATCCTCCCTGTCGGGCGGCGTCGGCCAGCTCTCGGACGGCGTCTCCTCGCTCGCGGGAGGTCTGACGACGCTGCAGCAGCAGACGTCCGGCCTTCCCGCTCAGACCCAGCAGCTCGCCGCCGGCACAGCAGGGGTGTCCAGCGGCGTGAACGCGACCGTGTCCGGCCTGCAGAAACTGGCGGCGGGATGCGCGGCCGTCCACGGCGCGTCGGACCCGATCTGCGCCGGCCTCCAGCAGACCATCGCCGGGATGACCACCGGCCAGGGCGGCAACCCGAGCCTGGTGGATGCGGCCGGTTCGGTCGCGACGGGGACGCAGCAGCTCGCCGCGGGGATGCCGGCACTCACCGCCGGGATCGGACAGAGTGCGTCCGGCGCGAACCAGCTCGCGTCCGGCGCCACGCAGTCGGCGTCGGGAGCGTCGCAGCTCGCCGACGGAGCGCAGCAGCTCGCCACGGGCGTGACCGGGCTGGCGACCGGCGCAGACCAGACCAGCGCCGGCACCGCATCCCTCGCCTCCGGGCTCACCGAGGCGACGGCCAAGCTGCCGAGCTACTCCAGCGACGAGCGCTCCAACCTCGCCACGGTCGCGGCGCAGCCGGTGACCCAGAAGTCGACGGACACCAGCGGGTTCGGCCAATCGAGCATCCCGCTGTTCGGCGCGGTCGCGCTGTGGCTCGGCGCCCTCGCGACCTTCCTCGTGCTGCAGGCGGTGTCGCGCAGGGCGATCCTCACCACGCGGGCATCCGGCAGGATCGCGCTCGACGGCTTCCTCCCCGCCGCCGCGATCGGCGCCGTGCAGGGCGTGTTCGTGGCGGGCATCATGCAGTTCGCGCTGTCGCTCGATGCCGGTCACTGGTTCGGCTTCGCCGGGGTCGCGATAGCCGTCGGCGTCGCCTTCGCCGCGGTGAACCACGGGCTCGTGGCGTTGCTCGGCGGGATCGGGCGGTTCGTGTCGATGCTCGTCGTCGTCGTGACCCTCGCGGCCGGGATCGTGTCGACCGTGCCCGGGTTCTTCACCAGTGCGATGCAGTGGTTCCCGACCTCGGCGGCGATCACCGCGTTCCGCGGCGTCGTCGAGTCGACGGACGGGGTCTGGCGAGGCCTCGGCGGCCTGCTGCTCTGGGCGGCGCTCGGCTTCGCGCTCTCCCTCATCGCCGTCGCCCGCAAGCGCATCGTCCGCGTCGCCCAGCTCCTCCCCGCCGAGTGAGCAATCGAGCCCGCAGTTATTCACGCATCCCCCCGGCGTGTCGCGTGCATAACTGCGGGCTCGATGGCTGGGCGGGTGCGGGAGCGGGGGTCAGAGAGTGAGGGAGAGGGCGAGGGTGGCGAGGATGACGGTGACGGGGGCGACGATCAGGCCGAGGAGCATGTAGCGGCTCCAGCGGATCTGCACGTCGAACGACGTGAGGCGCTGGTGCCAGAGCAGGGTCGCGAGCGACGCCCACGGTGTGATGAGCGGCCCGACGTTCACGCCGATCAGCAGGGCGACCAGCCGCACAGGAGTGTCTGCCGACGGTTCGAGGGCGAGATAGGCGGGAAGGTTGTCGATCGCGTTCGCCCCGACCATCCCGGTCAGCGCCAGGCGCAGCAGCGCGAGCGGCGACTCGCCCGTGCCGGAGACGACGGAGAGCAAGTGGCCGAGTCCCACCGCGTGCAGCGCCTCGATGAACAGGAACAGACCGGAGGCCAGCACCACGAGTTGCCACGGCACCAAGCCGAACCGCAGCACCGCCCGGCGTCGCACCAGGAACACCGCGCCGAGCACCACGGCCGCGGCCGACGCCGGCAGCCAGACCGGGATGCCGGACACCAGCAGCGGGATGAGGGCGACCACCACCGCGGCGCTCCACCAGAACAGCACGGGGTCCTCGATGCCGTCCTCCTCCCCCGTCACGTAGCGGGTGAGCAGGCGACGGCGGTAGATCAGGAAGATCGCGACCACAGGGACGACGATGGCCACCAGGGCCGGCACGACCGTCAGCGCCGCGAACTGCAGGGGGCTCGGATCGCCCATCGCGTGCTGCGCGAGCAGGTTGGTCAGGTTCGAGACGGGAAGCAGCAGGGAGCCGGTGTTCGCCAGCCACACGGTGGTCAGGGCGAACGGCAGCGGGTCGAGCCCGGCGTGCCTGGCGAGCACGATCACCACGGGGGTGAGCAGCACGGCCGTCGTGTCGAGCGACAGGAAGATCGTGCTGAGCGCCGCGACGGCGGCGACCAGCAGCCAGAGCACCCACGCTCGCCCGCGACCCCAGCGCGCGGTCTGCTGCGCGACGGCGGTGAAGAGACCGGCCTCGGCGGCCAGTTCGGTGACCACGGTGACGGCGACCACGAACAGCAGGATGGGCCACACCCGGTCCCAGAGCTCCGCCACCTCCGGCACGGGCAGGATTCCGGTTGCGACCGCGACGATGCCGAGCACGAGGAGCACGGCGCCGACGATCGCGGTACGCATCCATCCTCCTTCGAGCCATCGGCCGCCATCCGGCGCCGCCGACTTCTCGGCGCGCCTCTGCGAGCGTACGCTACGGAAGGCACCCGGTAGCGTTGACCGGAAGCGAAAGGATGCGGATGCGCAAGTTCATTTTCAATGGAGCGATCATCAGTGCTGCCTTCGGGCTCTGGACGACCATCCAGACCACCCGCTCCGGAGCGAAGGACTGGCGGGTGCCTCTGCTCTGGATCAGCGCGGCCCTCTCGCTCGTGATCGCCGTCGGCACCGTGCTCGAAGAGTCGAAAGAAGCCGAGATCAGCGAGAAATCGCGCTGATCGCACGGCGTGTCCGCGCCGAATCTGAGTTTTATTCCAGGACACTTGTATTCAAGTGCAAGAACAGCCTGGAAGGGGTTGGACCATGTTTGGTCGTAGGCGGCACGCCGCCGCGGTTCCGGCGGCCCTGGCACCGGTTCCCCCGGTCCCGCAGTTGACGGACGCGCAGATCCTCGAACTCGTGCACACCAAGGTGGCCGAGTTGATCGGCGAGCACGGTGAATGGACCGTGTCACGCCGCGCCGCAGACGACACCGACACGATCTTCCACTCCGTGCTGGCGCAATCGGTCAGCCTCAGCATCACGACCGCTCTGGTGGATGCACGCCAGCGCGTCGCCGCGGGCGAGACCATCGCTACCGCAGAGCCGCAGCACCTCGCGCCGGAGACCGGCACGGAGAACGGCGCAGCCACGGACGCCGTCACGGACGCCGACTCCTCCGTTGTCGATGCCGACGCAGCAACGTCCGCACCGGCCGACGCAGCATCCATCGCGAACGACGAGCCCGCCGCCTTCGGCTGGGAGCCAGCCCCGATCACCGTCTGGACCGACCTGCGCAAGCCGGTCACCGGTGAGATCCCCACGCTCGCCGAGCGCTCAGCCGCCTAAGTCCCGCACGCATCCATCGAGCCCAGGCTCTCTCACCCGACACGCCGTGTCGAACAGTGAGGAAGCCTGGGCTCGATTGCGTGGGGCGTCAGATGCGGCGTCAGCCGATGGGGCGCCAGGCGGAGGGGCCGCGGGAGCCTGCGCGGTAGGTGGTGAGGGGCACCTCGTCCTTCTGCCACTCGGAGACCACGGGGGCGACGATGCGCCAGCACTCCACGGCGGTGTCGCCGCGGACGGAGAGCGACGGGTCGCCGTCGAGGATCCCCTCCAAGACCTCGCCGTACGCCAGAAGCTGACCGGGGCCGAACTCCACCGAGAGGGACGCCCGCTCGATCTCGGTCGGGTCGCCGGGGCCGTTGATGTTGAGGTCGAGCGACATCTCGTCCGGCGCGAGCATGATGCGCAGCTTGGTCGGCTCCTTGACGCCCTTCAGCCCGGTCGGGATGTGCGGGGCCGGCTTGAACGTGACGACGATCTCACGGCGCCGCTCCCCGAGCGCCTTGCCGGAGCGCAGCGTGAACGGCACACCGGCCCAGCGCCAGGTGTCGATCTGGAACGCGACCTCGGCGAGCGTCTCCGTCTCGCGGGCCGGGTCGACGCCGGGCTCCTTCGCGTACGACGGCACCTTCTCGCCCTCGACAGCGCCCGCCGTGTACCTGGCGCGCCTGCTCGACTCCAGCGGGCTGTCGTTCCAGACGCGCGTCGCGCGGAGCACGGCGCCCTTCGCATCCCGGATGTCCTGGGCGCCCATCGTCGACGGCGGCTCCATCGCGAGCACGGCGAGCACCTGCAGCAGGTGGCTCTGGATCATGTCCACCATCGCGCCCGCCTTGTCGTAGTAGCGGGCCCTGCCTTCGAGCCCGAGGGTCTCGTCGTAGATCACATCGACCCTGTCGATGTGCTGGTTGCTCCACAGCGGCTCGAAGATGCGGTTGGCGAACCGCAGCCCCACCAGGTTGAACACGGTCGACCGGCCGAGGAAGTGGTCCACCCGGTGGATCTGGTCTTCCGGGACGAGCTTCGCGAGCTGCTTGTTGAGCGCGATGGCGCTGCGCCGGTCGGTTCCGAACGGCTTCTCCAGCGCGAGCGTCGTGCCGGCGGGGAGGGTCAGCTTCTCCAGCGCCGTGCAGGCCAGCGCCGCGATGGCGGGCGGCAGCGCGAAGTAGAGCGCCGGCACGCCGTCAGCCGCGTCGAGGATGCGCTTCAGGTCGTCGGGATCGGTGACGTCTGCCTGCACGTACGTCGTACCGGCGAGCAGCGCATCCACGGCGGGACCGGAGCACTTCATCGTCTTGAACGCGGCGCGCACGACCGAACGCCAGTGCGCGTTGGTCCAGTCCTCGACGCCGGAGCCCACCAGCTTCACCGACCGTTCTGGGTGATCCGTCAGCAACTGGCCGAGAGCGGGAAGGAGGAGTCTGGACGAAAGATCGCCGCTCGCTCCGAGAATCACGAGAGTGGTCACCTGCTGCGTCATGTCCATCACAGTACGGCCATACTGGAACACATGTCGCTCCCCATCGAGGATTACGCCCTGATCAGTGACTGCTTCACCGGGGCACTCGTCGGACGGGACGGCAGCATCGACTGGCTCTGCCTCCCCCGCTACGACGCGCAGTCCATGTTCGGCGCGCTCCTCGGCACCGAGGACCACGGCCGCTGGCTGCTCGCGCCCTCCGACCCCGCTGCGCACTCGGAGCGCCGCTACGAGGGCGACACCATGATCCTCGTCACCACCTGGAGCACCGCGGACGGCGAGGTCGAGGTCACCGACGCGATGCCGATGGGCGACGGCCGCGCCGACCTCGTGCGACGGGTGCGGGGCATCCGCGGCACCGTACGGATGCGGCAGGATCTGCGCATCCGGTTCGGCTACGCCTCCGCGATGCCCTGGGTGCGCAAAGACGAATCGGAGCATCCGCCTGCGCTGATCGCGGTCGCGGGCCCGGACGCCATCGTCGTGCGCGGCTCGTCCCTCCGCGCGACGGACCACTCGCACTCCGGCGAGTTCAGCATCACCGCAGGCGAGACCATCGACCTCAGCCTCACCTGGTTCCGCTCCCACCGGCACACCCCGTCGGCGCCGAACGTGGAGAAGGCGCTCGCCCGCACGCGCGACTGGTGGACGACGTGGGCGGAGGGCTGCGAGCACGACGGCCCGTACCGGGCGGAAGTGGTGCGCTCACTGCTGCTCCTGCGTGCCCTCACCCACCTGCAGACCGGTGGCATCGTCGCCGCAGCCACCACCTCGCTGCCGGAGAGCTTCGGCGGCGAACGCAACTGGGACTACCGCTACGTCTGGCTGCGGGATGCGTCGCTCACCATCTCCGTGCTGCTCGCCCACGGCTACGACGACTACGTCGACCACTGGCGCGACTGGCTGCTGCGCGCCGTCGCCGGCGACCCGAGCGACGTGCAGATCATGTACGGGCTGTCCGGCGAACGCGACCTCACCGAGCGGGAGATCACCACACTGCCCGGCTACCAGGGCGCCTCGCCCGTTCGGGTCGGCAACGGCGCATCCACCCAGTTCCAGGCCGATGTGATCGGCGAGGTGATGCTCGCGCTCGACCACGGCCGCCGCAACGGGGTCACGGAGACCCGGCTGTCGTGGGCATTGCAGCGGGCGCTGATGGGCTACCTGGAGGAGCACTGGCACGAGGCGGATCACGGCATCTGGGAGATCCGCGGCGTCCCGCGGTTCTTCACGCACTCGCGGGCGCTGGTCTGGGCTGCATTCGACTGCGCCATCCGCGCCGTCGAGGACCACGGCCTCGACGGCCCCGTCGACCGGTGGCGCGCGCGCAGGGACGAGGTGCGTGCGGACATCGAGGCCCACGGCTTCGACGCCGAGCGCGGCACGTACGTGCAGACCTTCGGATCGACCGAGGTCGACGCCTCGCTGCTGCAGCTCGCCCAGGTGGGCTACTGCGACTGGAACGACCCGCGGATGCTCGGCACGGTGCGGGCGCTGGAGACCGACCTGATGCGCGACGGCCTGCTGTTGCGGTATCACACGGAGAACGGGGTGGACGGCCTGCCGCCCGGCGAGCATCCCTTCCTCGCCTGCTCGTTCTGGCTGGTCGAGCAGTATGCGCGCTCCGGCAGGATCGACGACGCCACCGCGCTGATGGACCGGCTGGTCGCGCTCGCAAACGACGTCGGGATGCTGTCGGAGGAATACGACGTCTCCGGCAGGTCCCAGGTCGGCAACACGCCGCAGGCGCTCACCCACCTGACCCTGGTGCGCGCCGCCGACGCCATCGCGGATGCGCTCGGGCTCGGCCACGCACCGACCAGAAGTGTCGTGCACCACCGGCGGTAGACTCAGTGACCGTGTTCCACCCTCAACCGGATGCGTCCAGACGGGATGCAACGTGCCCGTGGAGTCCAGCATGACTGACGCGTCGACCGTCGTAGAGACCAGCCTCGGCGAACACCTCGAGCTCGGGTCACCGTGGGTGACCATCGTCTGGAACGATCCGGTCAACCTGATGTCGTATGTCAGCTACGTCTTCCAGAGCTACTTCGGCTTCTCGCGCGCTGAGGCTGAGCGGCTGATGCTGCTGGTGCACAACGCCGGTCGCGCTGTCGTGGCGACGGGGACGCGTGAGGAGATGGAACGGCACGTGGAGGCCATGCACGACTTCGGACTGTGGGCGACGCTCACCAAGGCGGACGCGTGAAGCCGTTCCGGCGCGCGAGGGACGGCGCGATCGTCGCCGTCTTCGAGCACGAGGAGGCCGAGGTCATCGCACGGCTGGCGGGAGAGGCGGCCGAGCTGGTCGAGTCCGTGCGCTCCGGCGTCGATCCGTCGAGCGACCCTGCGCTGCGCAGGCTGCTCCCGGATGCGTACCCCGAGGACGCGGAGGCGTCGGCCGAGTTCCGGCGCTTCACCGCCGACGGTCTCGCCGAGCGCAAGGCGCTCAACGCGGTCACGGTGGTGGAGTCGCTGAGCGCAGCAGGGCGCCAGGGAGGCGCTGGCGGCTCGGCGGGCGCGCGCGGCCGCATCGAGGTGCGGCTCGACGCGCACGACGCGGGAGCGTGGATGCGCGCCATCGGCGACATCCGCCTCGTGCTGGCCTCCCGGCTCGGCATCGTCGAGGACGGCGACGAGGGAGATGTGCACGACGACGAGACCACGCTGCTGCGCGCGATCTACGACTGGCTGGCGTTCGTGCAGGACACGCTCGTCAACGCGCTGTGGAAGGGCGGCCGGTAGCAGCACGCTGCTGCGCGCGACGCTGCGCCGCGCGACGCTGCTGCGCGCTACGCCGCGGCGCGCGCCCGCCCGCGATCAGACCGGGAAGCGCACAGCTGCAGCCGCCGCAGCTCCACCGGGGATCTCCTCAGCGCGCAGAGCGTAGACGGTCGCCTTGGACGCCAGCGCACGCCGCAGGATCTCGTCGACGACACCGTAGTTTCCGGGCTCGTCCTCGTCCGCGTATGCGATCGCTCCTGTCTCCTCGTCGAGGGTGCCGGGCACGCGCCTGTCGATGTCGACGATGAGCGACTCGACGGCGCCGTATGTCGCCGCTCTGGCGATGTCGCTCAGGTCGGTGGTGGCCGTCCCCGCCGCCATCCGGGCCTCCAGGTCCGACTTCAGCCGCTCGGCCTTGGCCGCGTATACCCGGTCGAGCACGAGGCGCGCCTCGGCGGCGAGGTCCTCGTCCGTCTTCTCCTCCGGGTTGCCCGTGATGGTCTGGGAGACGAGCTTCGGATAGGTGTTGGCGTTGCGGAAGATGCCGATCAGCGGCTCGGCCGCTGCGAGGATCAGCGGGTCGGTCGAGTTCGCCAGGATCGGGTGCAGCGCACGCTCGATGGACTGGACGTATTCGAGCATCCTGACCTTCTGCCCCTCGGAGCCCTGGATGCGTCCGTCCGGCGCCCTGCCGCTGATCGAGGCGAGCCCCGCGGCAGAGGCGACGTCCTTCGGCAGGCCGGGAACGTCGATCGTCGCTGCCGGCGCCTGCGGCGAGACCTGGATGAGGCGGACCGAGTTCTGGGCGAGGGCGAGGATCAGCGCGGTCTGCGGGAAGGTCACCGTGCGCAGCAGCGGCTTGACGTAGAAGCGGTCGGCGATGTCGCAGGACGATCCGAGCCGGTTGGGCAGGCGGAACGTCTCGCTGAGGTCGCCGTCGAGGAACACCGCGAGCGACCGCGACTGGTAGCGCCAGAAGTCCCTGTCTTCGAGGATGGCCTCCCCCTCGCGCTGGATCGCGGCGATCCGCGCTTTCGGGATGCCGTCCTCCTCGAGCTTCCTGACCGCCTGAGCGAGGTGGTTCTTGAGTTCGATCCTTGCGCGGTCTGCTTCGGCTGGGACGGTTCCGGTCGGGAGGTAGATGGTCACGCATCCCGGCTGCCGCAGCGCCGCGATCCTTTCGATGTCGGCCTTCGTGGGAATGTCTTTGTATTCCATTTCCGACTCCCTCGCTCGAACGCTGTGCGGTCTCGCCAGTCTGGTCTCGCCCCCTCCCGTTGACAAGCCCTGAAAACGCGCCTACGTTAACCTAAACCGGTTTAGACGCAAAGGACGCAACGATGCGACACCTCGAAATCCACAGCACGAAGCGACGTTCGGCAGCGGCCGTCGCCCTCATCCTGGGCACGGCGGTCGCAGCGACGATGGGCGCCATTCCGGCCCAGGCGGCCACCACAAGCCTCGCCGCATCCACCGCCGCCGCACCCGCCGCCGCGGCGCCAGCCAAGCTCACCAACCTTGCGCACCTCGACTGGCTGCAGGCGGACGTGCCGCTGCTGGCGGGCGTCGCAGGCCACACCACGTATCGCCAGGCAGAGGAGCCGACCGCTCGGGCGCCCTGGGTCTACGCCGACCGCAACGCGGACGGCACCTTCACGCACGTCGGCGGCGGCCCCATCACGGATGCGGCCAAGGGCTGGTACGCGCAGGGCGCGTTCGACGCTGACGACATCTCCCGCGCCGCCGTCGTCTACCTGCGCGACTGGGCGCAGAACGGCACGGCGAGCAGCAAGCAGTCGGCGTACGAGCTGCTGCGCTCCCTCACCTACCTGCAGACCGCGACCGGCCCGAACGCGGGTGGCGTCGTGCTCTGGCAGCAGTCGGACGGCACACTGAACCCGTCCGCGATCCCGGTCGAACTCCCCGACCCGAGCGACTCGGCCGAGTCGTTCTGGCTCGCTCGCACGGTCTGGGCGCTCGGCGAGGGCTACGCGGGTTTCAGGACCGCCGACCCGGCGTTCGCGTCGTTCCTGAAAGAGCGGATGGACCTCTCCATCGCCGCCCTGCAGCGCCAGTCGCTGGCGAAGTACGGCAGCACGGCACAGGCCAACGGCGTCACCGTGCCAGCCTGGCTGATCGTCGGGAGCGCAAGCGCCACCTCAGAGGCGGTGCTCGGACTGAGCGCATACGTGAAGGCCGCGCCGGGCGACACCGCGGCGGCCACCGCTCTCTCCCGCTATTCGGAGGGGATCGCGAAACTCGCGAGCGGCGGCATCGGCCAGTGGCCGTTCGGCGCCATCCTCCCGGAGGCCAACTCCCCCACGTTCTGGCACGCCTGGGGCGGCATGGAGCCCGCGGCGCTCTCCCGCGCCGCGACGGTCCTCGGCCGCAGCGACCTGCAGTCGACCGCGGCCACCGACGCCGCACAGTTCACCGCCCAGCTCCTCGCCTCCGGCGGCCCGGACAACGGCTGGACCCCCACCCCGGCGGACACCACCCAGATCGCATACGGCGTCGACTCGCGCCTCGAAGGGCTGCTCGCCGTCGCCGACGCCACCAGCGCCGCAGGGCTCACCCAGCTCGCCGCCGCGCAGGCCGCCTGGTACTTCGGCGCCAACCCGGCAGGCGTGCCCGTCTACGATCCGGCCACCGGCGTGTGCGTCGACGGCATCGGCAGCGACAAGACCGTCAACCGCAACTGCGGGGCCGAGTCCGTCATCCACACCGAGCTGTCCATGCTGACCCTGGATGCGCATCCCGCCGTCGCGGCGCAGGCCACGGCCCTCACCCGCACCACCGCCACGGACGGTCTGACGGTCGTCGAAGCGGAGAACGGCACGCTGACCGGCTCCGCGAGCGTCGTCACGCCACCCTCGGCGTGGACGGGATCGGCCAACTGGTCGGGCGGGAAGTACGTGACGGCGAAGGCGGGAGACACGATCACCATCGCCCTTCCTGCAGGACACCCCGCGGCGAGCATCCTGCCGATCGCCGACCTCGGCTCCGGCGGATCGGGGAAGACCCTGTGGACCGCGACGGCCGGGAGGATCACGCTGCCCATCGGCACGAGCCTGAACGCTTCGAACGGCGCCCAGGGCATCGCCCCGACGACCGTGTACCTGAAGCCGCAGACGCTGCCGATCCCCGTGCTGCCCTCCGTCACGACGATCACGGCGCGAGTCGGCGGACAGGTGAGCCTCGACGCCGTGCTCGTGCAGCCGGTGGTCTCGCACCTCGGGCTGGCCGGAGCATCCACAGGTCTGGATGTGTACGTGAACGGCACGAAGCTGCCGACGCTGAAGAAGCTCGACAGCACCGGTCCTGTGACGGTGACCAGGTTCGACAGGACCGGCCACCAGGTCGGATCGCCCGCCAGGCTCGGCGGCCTCGCGATCGTCGTCGTCGAGGCGGGCGGCTTCACCACGGTGGTGCCGCGATGAGTTCCGGCACGGTCACGATCAACGACGTCGCCCGCGCGGCCGGGGTGAGCAAGGGACTCGTCTCCCTCGCCCTCAACGACCGCCGCGGGGTGGCGCCGGAGACCAGGGACCGCATCCTGGAGGCGGCGCGCGCCCTCGGCTGGAGCCCCAATCCGAGTGCCCGCGGCCTCAGCACCAAGCGCGCATACGCGCTCGGGCTGATCGTCAGGCGCGACCCGCACACCATCGAGGCCGACCCGTTCTTCGCGGCGTTCATCGCCGGTGTCGAGACGGTGCTCTCCGAGCGCGGACTGGTGCTCGTCCTGACGGTCGTGCCCGACGAGGAGGCGGAGCGCAGGGCGTACACGCGCCTCGCCGCCGACAAGCGCGTGGACGGCTTCCTGCTCACCGACCTGCTCGCCGACGACGCACGCATCCCGCTCATCGACGGGCTCGGGATGCAGGCGGTCTCCCTGGGAGAGCCGACCAACCGCACGCCGTTCCCCGTCATCAGCCGCGACTACGACACCGGCATCGACGAGCTCGTCGCCCACCTAGTCGACCTCGGGCACAGGAAGATCGTGCACGTCTCCGGCGACGAGCGGATGCTGCACGGCCGCAAGCGCCGGGAGCGCTACGAGCACGCGATGATCGCTGCCGGGCTCCGGCCCGTCGTCGTGCCGACCGACTTCTCCCCCGAGCAGGGAGCAGCGGCGACGAAGGCCCTCCTCGACGGCGCCGACCGGCCGACGGCGATCATCTACGGCAACGACCCCATGGCCATCGCCGGAATGGGCGTCGCCCACGAACGCGGCCTGCGCCTTCCCCACGACCTCTCGATCACCGGCCTCGACGGCTCGCAGATCGGGACGTACGTGTACCCGTCCCTGACCACTCTCGACAACGACCCGACCGGATGGGGCATCGCCGCCGCCACCGCACTGCTGCGGCTGGTGGAGAACGACGAACCGGCCGACGTCGCCCTGCCCCCAGCACGACTCGTCGTGCGCGCATCGACCGCGGCGCCCGCCGCCGGTCAGTGACCCACAGTAAGGAAGCATTATCATGCACAGACGCAGGATCATCCTCAGCATCGTCACGGCGGGTGCCATCGCAGGCGCCCTCGCGGCGTGCGGCTCGAGCGGGGGCGGCTCGTCCGACGCCATGAAGGCCAAGGGTCCCATCACCATCTGGTATTCGAACAACGCCCAGGAAGTGCAGTGGGGCAAGGCGATGGTCGCCTCCTGGAACTCCGCCCACCCGAAGGAGACCATCAAGGCTCAGGAGGTTCCGGCAGGCAAGAGCACGGAAGAAGTGCTCGGCGCTGCCATCACGGCAGGGACCACCCCGTGCCTCGTGTTCAACAATCTTCCAGCGGTCACCGGTCAGTTCGAGAAGCAGGGCGGCCTCGTCGACCTGTCGAAGTTCTCCGACGGCAACTCGTACATCACGGCCCGCAGCGGAAGCGCCGCCGACCAGTACAAGTCGGCGAACGGCGACTTCTACCAGATGCCGTGGAAGCAGAACCCGGTGATGATCTTCTACAACAAGGACATCTTCGCCAAGGCGGGCCTCGACCCGAACAACCCCGACCTGTCGACGTACGCCTCGTTCCTGGCCGCGGCCAAGCAGGTCACCTCCAGCGGAGCGGCGCAGTACGCCATCTACCCGGCGCCCACCAGCGAGTTCTTCCAGCCGAACTTCGACTACCTGCCGCTGCTGGCGGCGCAGACGGGCGGCAAGGGCCTGACCGAGAACGGCAAGGCCACGATCGACAGCACTGACGGCATCGAGGTCGCGAACTTCTGGAAGAGCATCTACTCCGCGGGCCTCGCCGGCAAGGAGCAGTTCCAGGGCGACGCGTTCGCTGACGGCAAGGCGGCCATGGCCATCGTCGGTCCCTGGGCCATCGCGTACTACGGCGACAAGGTGAAGTGGGGCTCCGTGCCCGTCCCGACCAAGGACGGCATCGCGGCAGACAAGACGTACACCTTCCCCGACGCCAAGAACGTCGGCATGTACACCTCGTGCAAGAACCAGGGCACGGCGTGGGACGTCCTCAAGTTCGCCACCAGCAAGGACCAGGACAACAAGCTCCTGAACGTCACCGGCCAGATGCCGATCCGTGACAACCTCGCCACGGTCTACGCCGACTACTTCGCCGCCCACCCGGCGTACAAGGAGTTCGGCGCCCAGTCCGCCCGCACGGTCGACGACCCGTCCGGCCCGAACACCGTCGCGCAACTGCAGGCGCTCCGGGATGCGTACACCAAGTCCGTGATCACCGGCTCCGGCAGCGTCGACGACGCGTTCAAAGCGGCGGCAGACAAGATCAACAAGCTGCAGACCCAGAAGTAGGCAGCAGATGTCCAGCATCCGCACCACCCCGGCGGCCGGGGGCAGCACTGCCCCCGCCGCCGGGCGGAAACCCCACGGCGGCCGCAGCCCCAACCAGGCCGCGAAGCCGCTACGACAGCGCATCTTCGGGCGCAACCCGCTCGGCTGGCTGTTCAGCGCACCGTATCTGCTGTTCGTCATCGTGATCTTCGCGTATCCGCTGCTGTTCGCGATCTACATGTCGTTCTTCGACTACTTCTTCGCAGCTCCCGGCGCGAACGTCGACCGGCCGTTCGTCGGTCTCGACAACTACGTGACGGCCTTCACAGACCCCGCGGTGCTGCAGTCTTTCGCCAACGTCGGCATCTTCCTCATCATCAACGTGCCGCTGACCGTCGTGCTCAGCATCGTGCTGGCGAGCGGCCTCAACAGCATCAAGCGGTTCCGCACCTTCCTACGGGTCAGCTACTACGTGCCGTACGTCACGGCGAGCGTCGCGATCATCGGCGTCTGGCTGTTCCTGTTCAATCAGGACGGCCTGGTCAACCAGATCCTCGGCCCGCTCGCTCCGAATCCGAGCTGGTTCGTCAACCCGACGCTGGCGATGCCGATGATCGCCGTCTACGTCACCTGGAAGCAACTCGGGTTCTACATCCTGCTCTACCTGGCAGCGCTGCAGAACGTTCCGACGGAGCTGTACGAGTCCGCATCCACCGACGGCGCAGGCCGCGTGCGGCAGTTCTTCTCGGTGACCGTGCCAGGGGTCCGCCCCGCGACCGTGCTCGTGCTGCTGCTGTCGACCATCGTCGGAGCCAACCTGTTCACCGAGCCGTACCTGCTGACAGGAGGCGGAGGGCCGAACGGCGCATCCACCTCCCCCGTGCTGCTGATCTACCAGCAGGGCATCCAGCAGGGCCACCCGGGGTATGCGGCAGCGATCGGCATCGTGCTCGTCGTCGTCGTGCTCATCATCGCCTTCTTGCAGAACCGATTCGCGGGAGACCGAGACTCATGACAACGACAGCAGCACCAGCATCCGGTGGCACCGGCGCGGCGCCGACCGGCAGGGACCGCGGCCGACCGCGCAAGCGCCGCAACGTCGACATGTCGTCGCCCAGGCGGCTCAGCCGCGGCCAGGCGATCCTGCAGGGCGTCGTGCTCACCATCGGGGCGGTGGCCTTCCTGTTCCCGTTCTACTACATGCTCGTCGGCTCGCTGCAGGCGACGCCGGACACGACCGTCGCCGGCGCGTTCCCCTCTCCTGGCAACCTGACGCTCAACAACTACGTCAACATCAACGATCGCATCAACCTGTGGAGCGGGCTCGGCAGTTCGGCGATCTTCACCGGCGGCGTGCTGCTGTGCACCGTGGTGTTCGGGCTGCTCGCCGGGTACGCGCTGTCGATCCTGCAGTGGCGCGGCCGCGGCGTGACGTTCGCGCTCGCCCTGCTCGTGCAGGTGGTGCCGTTCCAGCTCCTGATGGTGCCGCTCTACGTGCTGATCGCGCGCAACTACGGTCTCGCCGACAACTATCTCGGCATGATCCTCCCGTTCGCCATCAACTCCACAGCGGTGCTGATCTTCCGGCAGTACTTCCTGCAGATACCGAAGGAGCTGTTCGACGCCGCCCGCATCGACGGCGCAGGCGAGTTCATGATCCTCCGCAGGGTCGCGCTTCCGCTGGTGCGGCCTGCGCTCGTGACGGTGCTGCTGCTGACGTTCATCGGGCCGTGGAACGAGTTCCTCTGGCCGTTCCTGATCACCAAGGAGCAGACGATGCAGCCGCTCGCGGTCTCGCTGGCCAACTACATCAGCACGGTCGCGGCGTCGACCACCAACCCGTACGGCGCGATCCTCGCCGGCGCGGTCGTGCTCGCCGCGCCCGTCGTGGTGCTGTTCATCGTGTTCCAGCGCTACTTCACCTCGACCGACATCGGCTCCGGCGTGAAGGGCTGACCTGATCGCATCCCCCGTTTCCCGATCCACCGCCCCTTCCTTTCCGACCAGAGGAGACCCGTGAAAGCCGTCGACATCGACGACCTCCGCGCGAGCTACACCGAAGCTCTCGCACACACCAACGCGCTCACCGACCGCATCTCGACCGACCAGTTCTCGTCCAGCTACCCCGAGCATCCCGCCTGGGCGATCGGCCCGTTCGCCAGGGATGCGTCGCTCACCTTCCACCTGGACGGCCAGTGGCCCGACCCCACCGGGATCGGCTGGACGAGCGACTCGATCTTCAACCCCACCGCGATCGAACGCGACGGGGAGCTGCACCTGTTCTATCGCGCATCCCCGAGGAAGGAGTCGACCGCCAGCCGCATCGGGCACGCTGTCCGCCGCGACGGCGTGTGGACGGACTCGCCGGCGAACCCGGTGATCTACCCGACGCTCGAGAACGAGACCCTCGGCTGCGAGGACCCGAAGGTCTACGGCGTCGGCGACGGCTATGTGCTGTTCTACAACGCGATCCGCCAAACCGGCGGCGGCGAGGTGGCCTGCGACATCATGGTCGCCACCTCGGACGATCTCGAGCACTGGGAGAAGCGCGGCCTGGCCGTGCCGTACGACGTCTCGCAGAACTGGGCGAAAGGCGCCGTCGTGCCACGGGACGAGCATGGCAACGCGGTGCGCATCGGCGGCGAGTACCTGATGTTCCTCTCCGAGGGCTGCGGTGGGCGCCCCATGGTCGGCCACTCCGACGACCTCGTGCAGTGGACGTTCGCCGAGCAGCCGTACCTCGACCTCGCGCCTCTGAACGGCTCCCTGCACGAGGTGGCCTGCGCTGTCGTCGACGGGGATCGCCTCGTCCTCGACTTCTTCTACGCCGACGAGAACGGCGACTTCGCCGCCGCCCAGGCGCTGTACTCCCCCGACGCCCCGTTCACGCAGCTCGCCGTCAACCGTGGCGGCTCGCTCGCCTGGGGCGGCTTGCAGCGGCTCGACGGCGACTGGACGTTCGCCCAGGGCTGGGATGCGCCGGCCGGAACCCGCGAGATGTACTTCTACCGATCCATCGACCGCACCACGCCACGCGACCAGACAACGACTGAGGAGGAAGCATGAGCTCCCCCGACGACTTCCCATACGCCCTCACCAGAGCCGGAGTCATCATGACCCCGGAGCCCGGCAACGCGCAGGAGGTGGAGGGGGTGCTGAACCCGGCCACCGGCCACACGCCGGACGGCACGCTCTATCTGCTGCCCAGGCTTGTCGCCTCCGGCAACGTCTCCCGCGTCGGCCTCGCGAGGGTGGAGCTCGCGGACGGCGTGCCCGTGGGCGTCACCCGCGAGGGCGTCGTGCTCGAACCAGCGCGGGAGTGGGAGGCCGGAGCGAACAACGCCGGCGTCGAGGACCCGCGTGTGACCTTCATCCCGAGCCTCGGGCTGCACGTGATGACGTATGTGGCGTTCGGCCCGCTCGGACCGCGCACGGCCGTTGCGGTCTCGGACGACCTGCGGGAGTGGCAGCGCCTCGGACCGGTGACGTTCGAGTACGACGACGCTCTCGGCGTAGACCTCGGGCTCTACCACAACAAGGACACCGTGTTCTTCCCAGAGCCGGTCACCGCCCCGGACGGCAGGCTCAGCCTCGCAGTGCTGCACCGCCCGGTGTGGGAGCTCGGCGAGGTGCGGCCGGGCGAGGGCAACCGGCCGCCTGCGACCGTCCCGGATCCGCGCCCCAGCATCTGGATCGCGTTCATCCCCCTGGATGCGGTGCTCGCCGACCGCCGCGAGCTCGCCCGCTGGCGCGGCAACCGCTTCCTGGCCGGGCCGGAGTTCCCGTTCGAGGAGCTCAAGATCGGTGCCGGACCCGCCCCGATCCGGGTGCCGGAGGGCTGGCTGCTGCTGCACCACGGCGTCACCGGCGTGATCGTGAACTCGATGGCGCAGCAGCAGAACGTCAACTACGGCGCCGGCGCCATGATCCTCGACGGCGACGAGCCGTGGCGCGTCCTCGACCGCACGGACGCTCCCCTGCTGGCGGCGGAGACCGACGACGAGCGCAGCGGCATCGTGCCGAACGTGGTCTTCCCCACCGCGATCGAGGACATCGACGGCCAGCTCTTCGTGTTCTACGGCATGGCCGACTCGAAGATCGGAGTGGCGAAACTGGAACGCAGGGAGAAAACTGCATCCTGATGTGCCTCGCGATGTCGAAATAGCCCTGCAGCGTTCGTGTAGACGGTGAGAGAAACGGAGAACACCATGACTCAGTACCTGCTCAGCGTCATCCAGCCGGACGGCCCCATCCCGGAGCCGGACGCGCTCGCGGCGATCGAGGCCGATGTGAACGCGGTCGACCAGGACATGCGCGCCTCCGGCGTGTGGGTCTTCTCGAACGGGCTGCTCCCTGCATCGTCTGCGACCGTGCTGCGGCCGAACGGCCAGGACGTGCTCGTGACGGACGGCCCGTTCGCCGAGGGCAAGGAGCACCTCGGCGGCTTCAGCATCGTGGACGTGCCCGATCTGGATGCGGCGCTCGACTGGGGCAAACGGCTCGCGGTCGCGACGACCCTGCCGATCGAAGTGCGGCCGTTCGCCGGCTGAGCTGCGCGTGGACGGCGACCGCGGCATCGGCCGCGACGACATCGCGCGCGTCTTCCGCGCAGAGTACGGCCGTTCGGTGTCCGTGCTGTACCGCGTCTTCGGCGATCTGAACATCGCAGAAGACGCGGTGCAGGACGCGTTCGTCACCGCCGCCGACCGCTGGCCGGTGTCCGGAATCCCGCCGGCTCCGGCCGGCTGGATCATCACCACCGCCAGGCGGAGAGCCATCGACCGGCTGCGCCGCGAGGCGACCGGCCGCGACCGTGAGTCCGAGGCCGCGCTCCTGCACGAACAGGACGCGCCGCGGACAGCAGAGGAGGGTGAGGTGGACGACGACCGGCTTCGCCTGATCTTCACCTGCTGCCATCCGGCGCTCGCCCCCGCCAGCCGGGTGGCGCTCACGCTTCGGCTGCTCGGCGGCCTGAGCACAGCGGAGATCGCGCGAGCGTTCCTGGTGCAGGAGTCGGCGATGGGCCAGCGCCTGTCGCGCGCCAAGGCGAAGATCCGGGATGCGCGGATCCCGTTCCGCCTCCCGTCCGACGCCGACCTGCCCGACCGGCTCTCCTCCGTGCTCACGGTCGTCTACCTGATCTTCACCGAGGGCTACACCGCGTCGGCGGGAGACCGGTTGGTGCGCGACGAGCTCTGCGACGAGGCGATCCGGTTGGCCAGGCTCCTGGTCGAACTGATGCCGGACGAGGAGGAGGCGCACGGCCTGCTCTCGCTGCTCCTGCTGGTCGACGCCCGCCGCTCCTCCAGGCTCGACGCCGACGGCGGCCTGGTCCTGCTCCCCGACCAGGACCGCGCGCTCTGGAACACCGACCGCATCGCGGAGGGCCAGAGCATCCTGCGGCACTGCCTGGCCCGCGGGAGGCCGGGGAGCTTCCAGTTGCAGGCCGCGATCCAGGCCGTGCACGACGACGCCGCCAGCGCGGCCGAGACCGACTGGGCGCAGATCGTGACGATCTACGATCAGCTCCTCTCCGTGCATCCATCGCCCGTCGTCGCCCTCAACCGTGCCGTGGCCGTCGCCGAGGTCGACGGCCCCGCCGCCGCTCTCGCCGAGACCGACCCGCTGCGGGATGCGCTCGGCGCCTTCCATCTGCTGCACGCGATCCGCGCCGACCTGCTGCGCAGACTCGGCCGCAGCGCGGAGGCCGCCGCCGAGTACGAGGCCGCGCTCGCGCTCACCGACAACGCCGCGGAGCGCGCGTTCCTGACCCGATCGCGCGCCGCTCTTCCCTAGGCGCGCGCATCGGCGCACAGTGGAGGGATGAACATCGCATTCCTCGGGCTCGGCCGCATGGGCCGTGAGCTCGTCCCCCACCTCATCGACGCCGGTCACCGGGTGACCGTCTGGAACCGTTCGCCGCAGCCTGCCCAGTCGATGGGCAGACGCGGGGCGCAGGTGGCGTCGACGGCGGCGGACGCCGTCGACGGCGCCGAGGCGGTCGTCTCCGCGCTGTTCGGCCCGGACGCCGTGCGCGAGGTGATCGTCGACGGCGGGCTGCCGTTCGCATCCGGTGCCGTGTGGATCGACGTCACCACCGTCTCCCCCGCCGACGCCGACGCGTTCAGCGCCTGGGCGTCGGACGCCGCCGTGAACTACGTGCACTCCCCCGTGATCGGCTCTCTCGCCCCGGCGCGCGCCGCCGCCCTCGGCGTCCTCATCGGCGGCGAGCAGGACGCCGCCAGGAAGGCACGCACGATCGTCGCCCTCTGGGCCGACCCCAACAAGCTCCGGATGCTCGACACCCCCGCGCAGGCCGCCACCGGCAAGCTCGTCGCGAACCTCGCCCTCGCCGTCTCCTTCGAGGGCCTGGTGGAAGCCCTCCGCCTCGGCGAGTCCGGCGGTCTCAGCGCCGCCCAGGTGCTCGACACCCTCGGCATCACCGCTCTCTCCCCCATCGCCGCGATGAAGGGCGCCCCCGTGGTGGCAGGCGACTTCGACGACACCCAGTTCTCAGCAGCCCTCCTCGCGAAGGACACCCGCCTGATGCTGGCCACCTCGCACGACCCCCTCCCCGCCGTCGCCCTGGTGTCGGCCGCACTGCAGGACGCGGTCGACGCCGGCGACGGGGAGAAGGACTTCTCGGTGATCGCCCGGCTGCGCTGACGACGCGGAGGCGGCGGTCGGCCCGGTGGTAGCGCGCAGACGCGGACGCCGGAGAGTTCGCTCGACGCGGGTCAGTGGTCGGGGTATGGCGTGATGGTGGGGGTGTTGGTCGGGTGGTACGGGTCGGGGTCTTGTTCGTCGAATTCGCGGTACCCGGTGGGTCCGGCGAACATGTCCAGGCTGGGATCGGTAGAGCACTCGGTGTAGAACTCGAGAACGAAGAGCGTGTCCTGGGCGCTCACTCCCGCGGCGAGGGAGCCGTCCGGGCGGTCGGCCCTGATCTGGGTGTAGTTGCCACCATCAGGTCCCGTAGCGGTGGTGCCGACTGAAGAAACGATGTAGCCCTGCTCGGTCCAGTAATCGCCCATCATGTGTGCGAATGCCACCGGATCACCGACCGGCGCGTGGAAGAGCTGGACGAGGAAGAGCTGGCGGCTCTCCCCATTGGCGGTGGAGCAACTTGCGCCGAGGAATTCCTTGGCTTCCGGGTTCCAGGTGCGGAGGTTGGGGTGCGCGCCGTATGTCCATCCGTCGGGGAGGCCGGATGCGGCGATCCCGGCGTTGGCCAAGTCGATGATCTGCGCCCGGAGTTGTTGCCCGGTCTTCTGCGGTGTGGTGTCGGTCGGGGTGTTCACGGCGCATCCTCCTAGGGTGAGCACGCTAGCGATGGCGAGCAGCGCGGTGATGGTGTGCCTCATCGTGTGTGGCCGACCTTCTGGGCGTCGCCGGTCGCGCCGGGTGTCGAAAGGGTCTGATCCATGCGGGGTCAGTGGTCGGGGTATGGCGTGATGGTGGGGGTGTTGGTCGGGTGGTACGGGTCGGGGTCTTGCTCGTCGAATTCGCGGTACCCGGTGGGTCCGGCGAACATGTCCAGGCTGGGATCGGTAGAGCACTCACTGTAGAAGGTGATGGCGAAGAGCGTGTCTTGGGCGCTCAGCCCGGCAGCGAGGGAGCCGTCCGGGCGGTCGGCCCTGATCTGGGTGTAGTTGCGCCCACCCGGGGTGGTGATGGTCGGGACAACAGTGCTGACGATGTAGCCCTGCTCGGTCCAGTAGTCGCCCATCATGTCCACGAAAGCGACCGGATCACCGACCGGCGTGTGGAAGAGCTGGACGAGGAAGAGCTGGCGGCTCTCCCCGTTGGCGGTGGAGCAGCTTGCGCCGAGGAATTCCTTGGCTTCGGGATTCCAGGCGCGGACATTCGGTTTTGTGCCGTATGTCCATCCGTCGGGGAGGCCGGATGCGGCGATCCCGGCGTTGGCCAAGTCGATGATCTGCGCGCGGAGTTGCTGCCCGGTCTTCTGCGGCGTGGTGTCGGCAGGGGCGGTCATGGCGCATCCTCCTAGGGTGAGCACGACGGCAATTGCGAACACTGCTGCTGTGCGGATGGTGGTCAAGGTCATTCGTTTCCTCAGAATCGCGGGGACCGGCCGGTCTCGGCGATCAGGTCCGCGAGTTCGTTGTGCTTGTCGGCGGCGGGGGTGGTGTCGGTCAGTCCGCCGCTCACTCTGCCGGGTTGACCAGTGGTGGTGGCAGCGATGTTGTGCAGCGATTGCGTCCCACGGTCGTAGTAGCCGTGTCCTTCCGAGGGCACGGTGTTGAAGGTCAGGGGTCCGCTGTTGCTGGTCCTGCCCTTCTCGCCGAGCGGGTTGTGTCCGTCGACCGGTTTCAGGTCTTTGCCGTCACCGTCGGAGGAGAAGGATTCGGCTCCGCCGATCGCGCGGTTGGTCGGGGCCGCAACCGTCGGGTTAGGTTCGGAACGGCCAGACAGGGCGGAACCGACCGGGGCGAGCTGATCGGAGGTCGCTGCCGTGGTGTACACGTGGTCCGCGTGGATCGCGGACAGTGACGGCACCAGGCCGGTATCGATTCCGGCGGAGCCGACCATCACGAACGCGTCGATCTGGGTGCTGGTCTGGGTGAGCGCGATCGACGCCATCGTAGTCCCGTAGGAGTGGGCGGTGACCGTGATCGGGGCAGGTCCCGGCCCGAACACATCCCGTGTCGCCGCGTTCCCGTCGAGCTCGGCCGCGAACCGCGGCGCCCCCTTCTTCGCCGAGACACTGAGGTTGACGCCGACGACATCCGGGTTGTCATACTCCAAGCAAGCGATCACCCCCGGTTGGTCCATGCCGAGATCCTTTTGGGCACGGTAGAGGTTCTTCGCGGCGTTAGCCCAGCCGTCGAGGGCGTCCTTGGCGCCAAAGCCCATCCCTCCCGCGCACCAGGTCGTGTTCTCGCACGCGTCCAGGTCGCCGTAGCCGACCGCGACCATCGGCGGCGAGGTGAAGAAATTGAACGCCACCAGTTGCACCGGAACACCCTCTTCAGGGGCTTCCAGAGCCCGTTTCATCTTCTTCAGCACCGCTCGCTGCTCGTCCGTGAGGTCCGGGTTCTTCTTCGCCTGCTCGTAACTGATCCGGTTCGCGATATTCCGATCTCGGAACGGCATCCCCGGCAGGTTCCCGAACACGCCCGGCGCAGCCACCAGCAGCGCATCCCGCGCATCCACGGTCAGCCCGTTCCACCAGCCTGCGACCACCTCCGGGTTCGGAGGAGTGTCCCAGAACCGGTGCAGCAACCCCGGATCGTCCGCCAGCAGCACCGCAAGCTCCTCCGGGGTCAGCCGCTGCAGCATGGTCATCAGCGCGACCTCGCTCGCCCGACCGGCCGCATCGATCACGCTGAGCTTGCCCGCCGCGGACGCGAAGTCCTTCAACTGCGACACGGTCGCATCGGCAAGCGCGCCGGTCCTGGCCGCGCTCAACCCCCGGACGAACACCGCCTCCGCGTACTCGTACTCCCGCTTCGCGTCCTGGCCACTCCTGCGCGCGACCGCCAGCCGGTCCTCCGCATCCTCCAAACGGTGCCGGGAACCGATCAACTCCGCGTGCACCGCCTCCGCACGACCACGCGCCGCCAGCACCTCCGCCCCGGACGCACGGTCCTCGAGCAACGACGCCCGCTGCACCGCCTCCACACTCTCGACCAACGCAGCATGATCACCGACCAGAACACCCACCGCCGCCCGCGCGACAGCGATATCCCGCTCCGCCTCCACCGCCGCCCGGAGCGCCCGATCGGCAGCGAACTGCGCGGAGAACATCGCCTCCGCCCACACCTTCGCCGCAGCACCAGCCTCACCATGGCTCACCGCCGCAGCACTCGCCCCCACGGCCACGACCCGCAACCGCTCACGGAACGCCTCCGCCGCAAGCCCCGACCACGACCGCGCATCCACCACAGCGCCAACCTCACACAGCGACTCAGCCCGCACCCGATACCGCTCCGAATGCGCCTGCAACTCCGACACCCACGCCGCAACCGCATCCACATCCCCCGGCGTCGGATCCGCATCCAACCCCAGCGCCGACCAATCCCGCCACTCAGAACGCACGGGCACCACCCGAGAACTGCCGAGCGTCCTCGACATCTCGACGCGCGTAAGCGTCCGCCGCGGACCGTAACACCCCCGCGAGCGCGTCGGTGCCGCTCGACAGTACCGACCGCCCCGAGGACCAGTACTGCGAGAACTCGTCGAACGCGGCGCCCGCTGACGCCGAACCGAACGCGCTCCTGTCGAGAACGATGCTCTGGGGATCCTTGGCACCCGCGGCCAGGGTCGACGCCCCCTCCCGCAGTCGATCCGCATCGATCGAGACCGTCTTACCCATGCACCGCTCCGTTCTCGCAGAAACATACCGTATCAGGAACACAAACACGGAACGTTAATTCGAGACTGGCCGCGAGATCGCCAGAAGGAGCCGGGCGGGGTCCACGCGGCGCGGGAGGCGCGCCGCGTGGAACGCCTACAGAGTGACCGGCTGCCCGTCCACCGCCGAGCGACGCGCCGCGTCCGCCACCTGCAGCGTGCGCAGCCCGACCCGGCCGTCCGGAACAGCGGCGCGGCCGCTGCGCACGGCGTCGAGGAACTCGGCAAGCATCAGGGCGTCGAGGTTGTCGCCGACGCCCTCCCAGACCTGGCCGTCCACCGTCTGCCCGGAGACGTGCGGGGCGAACGGTGCGATGGTGATGTTGCCCTTCGTGCCGGTGAGCTGCAGCGTGAGGCCGCCCCAGGTCGGCCCGTTCTCCGGCATGGTCCAGGAGCAGTCGATGGTCGCGACGACACCGCCGGGGTAGGTGGCCGTGACGAGTCCGCCCGTCTCGACCCGCAGGCGGTCGTCGGCGTGGAGCAGCCGGTTGGACACCGCGCGCACCGTCGTCGGCAGGGCACCGAGGAACTCGTCAAGCAGGTCGGCGCAGTGCACGACGTGGTCGACCAGCGCGCCTCCGCCCGCGAGCGCCGGGTCGGTGAACCAGGCGCGGTCGGACGGCAGCTTGCCGTTGTTGGTGCCGCGGATGCCGACGATCTCGCCGAGCTGGCCTGCGCGCACGCGAGCCAGCGCATCCACGAACGACGGCGCGAACCGCACAGGGTACGCGGTCATCAGGGTGACGCCGGCGCGCTCGGCGGCGTCGAGCATGGCGCGGCCGTCCTCGACCGTCGTGGCAAGCGGCTTCTCGCAGAGGATGTGCGCACCGGCAGCAGCAGCGGCCTCCACCAGTTCCCGGTGCTTGGCGTTCTCGGCCGTGACGATCACCGCATCCGGACCCCAGGCGAGCGCCGCCGCGTAGTCGGCCACGTAGCGCACCCCGATGGATGCGGCGAGCGCCTCTCCCCGGAGCGCCGCGTCCGGTGCTCCGGCACCCTCCGGGTCGGTCACGATCACGTCGATGTCGTCGCGGCCTGCGAGGAGCCGGCAGTAGCCGATCGCGTGCGGGTGCGCGAACGAGAGCACGGCGATCTTGAGCTTGCTGGTCACGGTGTCTCCTGTTCCGGCGGTCATGCGCCGACCTTCTGTCCGACGGTGTTCTCGAGCTGGGAGGCGATCCTGGCGAGCCCGGTCTCCTGGTCGACCTCGATGGCGCGTCCGGTGCGCAGCGATTCGGCTGCCGCTTCCGCGATGGCGACCGCCCTGATGCCGTCCTCCGCTGTCACCACCGTGTCCGTGCCATCGGCGATGGCGCGCAGGAAGGCGGCGAGCTGGGTCGTGTATGGGCTGACCGCGTGGGTGGCGGGAGGCAGGTAGCCGTCCCCGGACGCTCCGGCAGGGAAGTCGAGCACGCTGGCGGCGTCGGTCCGTGAATCGATCGCGAGCGTCCCCCTGGTGCCTGCGATGTCCGCACTCGTGCGGAACACCGTGCCTTCCGGCCCCCAGGTGCCCTGGACGTGGCTGATCGCCCCGCCGGCGTGGGTGAGGGTGACGTGGGCGGTGACGACGCCGGGCACGATGCCGTCGACGCTCGCCGGGCTCTGCACCGCATACACCTGGGTGACATCGCCGGCGAGCCAGCGCGCCTGGTCGAGGTCGTGGATCATCTGGTCGAGGACGATGCCGCCGCCCGCGTTCTCGTCGAAGAACCACGAGCCGGCCCGCGGAGCCTGGCCGCCGCGCACGAACCGCAGCACGGCGGGGTCGCCGATCCGGCCGGCGTCCACCTGGCGCTTGACCTCGGCGTACTCGGGGAAGAATCGCACCACATGGGCGGGGAACAGGCGCACCCCTGCTGCGTCGGCCGCGTCTGCCAGCTCCCGCGCCTCCGCGGAGGTGACGGAGAGCGGCTTCTCGCAGATGACGTGCCTGCCGGCAGCGATCGCGGCGAGCGCGAGCTCCTTGTGGCTGCTGCTCGATGTGACGATGTCGACGATGTCGCTCGCGGCGAGCAGCCCATCCAGGTCGGTCGCGATGGCGAAGCCGTACTCGGCGGCGAGCGCCTCGGCTCCCTCGTGGGAGTAGACGGTCACCGGTACGCCCAGCGCCGCCCATCCTGTGGCGTGCACCTGGGAGATCCCGCCGGCGCCGATGAGGCCGACTCGGAGAGTTTTCACTGTGTTCGTTTCTTTCTACTTCAGGCCCGAGAATGCGATGCCGTCGATGACGCGCTTCTGCATGATCAGGAAGAGGATGAGCACCGGCGCCATCGCGAGGAGGCTGGCGGCGAGCAGGAGGGGGTAGTCCGGGATGGATCGCTGGCTGGTGAGCGTCGCGATGCCGGCGGAGAGCGGCATCTGAGTCGAGTCGGTCGCGACGATGAGCGGCCAGAGCAGGTCGTTCCAGGACGCGAGCACCGTGATGATCGCGAGGGCGGACAGGCCGGGCTTGGCCAGCGGCAGCATCACCTTCCAAAACGTCTGGAAGTGGTTCGCGCCGTCGAGGCGCGCGGCCTCCGCCAGTTCGTCGGGCAGGCCGAGGAAGAACTGGCGCATCAGGAAGGTGCCGAACGCGCTGAAGATGCCGGGGGCCGCGATGCCCGCGATGGTGTTCAGCCAGCCGAGGCCTTGCACGATCTGGTACTGCGGCAGCAGGTACACCTGCGGCGGCACCATCAGGATGGCGAGGACCAGCGCGAAGATCGTGCGCTTGAACGGGAACGACATCCTGGCGAAGGCGTACCCGGCCATCGAGCAGAGCAGGAGCTGACCGACCGTGCGGATCACCGTGACGGCGACGGACACCCAGAGCTGGTTGAGGAACGGGAGCTGGTCGAACACGTGCGCGAAGTTCTCCCAGTGCAGCGTGCCCGGCCAGACGGTCGGCGGCACGGAGGTGACCTGCGCGTTCGTGGACAGCGACATCAGGATCTGCCAGATGAAGGGGAAGATCATGATGATCGATCCGACGATCAGGATGGCGTGGGTCAGTCCCGTCCCCATCCTCGCCTTGCCGGTCTTGGAACCGACCACGACGGAGCTAGACATACGTCACCCACCTCTTCTGCATCCGGAACTGGATGATCGTGAACACACCGACGAGCAGCAGGATCGCCATGCCGACCGCGGCCGCGTAGCCGTTGTCGCCCGTCTGCTGGTGGGCGAAGAACAGATACACCATCGACTGGGTCTGGTTGATCGCCGGGTTCTGCGTTCCCATCAGGGCGTAGAGCAGGTCGAAGAGCTGGAAGCCTGTGATCACCGTCATGACGGAGACGAAGAAGATCGACGGGCTGAGCAGCGGCACCGTGATCGAGAAGAACTGCCGCATCCGGCTCGCGCCGTCGAGGCTCGACGCCTCGTACATCTCCGGCGGGATGCCCTTCATCCCGGCCGAGAGCACGATCAGGTTGAAGCCGAGCGAGATCCACATCCCCACCAGGCCGACAGCGAAGAGCGCGAACCACTCGGTGGAGAGCCAGTTCGGCCCCTTGATGCCGACGAGAGAGAGCGTGTAGTTGATGACGCCGAAGTCGCCGTTGAAGATGATCCGCCAGACCATCGCGACCGCGGCGGGCATGGCCACGTACGGCAGGAAGAATGCGGTGCGGTACAGGGTCGCGAAGCGCAGCCCCGGCCGGTTCATCAGGCTGGCGAAGATCACGGCGAGCGGGATGCCGATCAGAAGGAACCCGATGTAGACCAGCGTGTTGACGATCGACCGCCAGAACGACGGGTCGGCCAGCATCGCCTGGTAGTTCGACAGGCCGCTCCAGGTGGCGCCGCCGAAGACGCCCCACGTGGTGAAGCTGAAGTATGCATTGCGGATGATCGGCCAGATGTAGAAGACGAGGACGCCGAATAGCAGCGGGGCGACGAACAGCGCCGCCCACAGCCATTCCTTCCGGTCGGTGCGCCGCCTGCGCGGCGGTGTCGACCGGGTGGCGGGCGCCGTGGTCACGGCGCCCGCCTCCTGGGGTGCGATGGAAACGGACATCACTCTTTGGCGAGGTCCGCGTTCATCTGCTTGGCGAGGTCCTTGGCGACGTCGGCCACAGGGCGCTTGCCGGAGAACGCGTCAGGCAGCAGGTCGTTCTCCGCCTTGTTCCAGGCCGCCGTGTTCTTCGAGATCGGGTACGGGTACGCGTAGTCCGCCGCCGCCTTCTCGAAGATGTTCAGGTCCCACGGCGCCGTCTTCACGAAAGCGTCCTGCGTGCCGTTGAACGCCGGGTTCGCAGCGCCCATCTCCGCCTGCGTCTCCGCAGCCTGCTTGCCGCCGAGGTAGTTCTGGAATGCGACGGCCGCTGCCTCGTTCTTCGAGTCCTTGGCGACCACGTTCGCGAGACCGTGGATGACGGTCGCCTGCTTCTCGCCCTTGGGCAGAGGAGCGAGCGCGATGGTGTCCTTGATCGGCGAGGCGAGCAGCTCGGCGTTGAGCCAGGTGCCCGACCAGATCATCGCGGACTTGCTGTTGATGAACCACTGGTCCTGCGGGGTGTCGGAAAGCTGCGACGGCGTCGGGGACGAACCGTCGGCGACGAGGTCGCGCACGAACTGCAGTCCCTTGATCGACGCGGCCGAGTCGTAGCCCGACTTCTTGCCGTCCGACGAGATGATCTCGCCGCCCGCCTGGAGGATCGTGTTGTAGTAGACCTCCTGGCCGCCGCTCAGACCGCTGGCGACGCCGTAGACGCCGTCCGCTTTCAGCTTGTCGGAGATCTCCTTGGCCTTCTGGTGGAACTCGTCCCAGGTCCAGTCCGCCGTCGGGTATGCGACCCCCGCCTTGTCGAAGACCGCCTTGTTGTAGTAGACGCCGATCGTGTCGAAGTCCTTGGGAGCCCCGTACTGCTTGCCGTCGTAGCTGTAGAGCTCGTTCAGCGCCTTCGGGTAGTTCGCCGGGTCGATGCCGGAGCCCACCGGTGCGAGCAGTCCATTGGATGCGTAGAGCTGGAAGTTCGGTCCGTTCATCCAGAACACGTCGGGCAGCGTCTTGGACGAGCCCTGCGTCTGCAGCTTGGTGAAGTAGTTCTGGTACGGGGTGACCTGCGTGGTCACCTTGATGTTCGGATACTCCTTGTTGAAGTCCTTGATGAGCGCCTCCATCGCCGGCTTCTGGTTGACGTCCCAGAACGCGTAGGAGATCGAGGCCGACAGATTATGATCGGCAGTGGCACCGGAGCCGCTTCCAGTGTTGGACGAGCATCCGGCCAGAAGGGCTGCGGCTGCAACCGCCGCCCCGGCGGCTAGTAAGGCTTTTCGCATTGGTTCTCCTTGAAATGTGAGTGTTGTTGTGGTGCCTCCCGGGTCGGCGATCAGTCCTCGTCGGCCCGGGGATTCCCCGTGGTCACACCAGCGTGGCCACGTGTTCATCCACGGCGGGCACGGCGATGGGCCGTGAACCGTCGCGAATGGACTCTGTCGCTGCGACGGCTGTCGCCACCGCGTTGCGTGCCGCGACAGCCGACGTCTCCGTTCGGGAGCCGTCCGTCACGAACCGGATGAACTCGGCGACCGTCAGCCTGTCGGCGTCACGGTGCCCCCGCTCGTCTCCGTTCACCCGGTATTCGGCGTCGCCGACCGGGTCGTACAGCGTGCGCGTGTTCCACACCCGCACCACCGCCCCATCGGTGTCGCCGAAGTTCTCCAGCCTGCCTTCCGTGCCGATCACCGTGTAGTTCCGCCAGTAGTCGGGCGTGTAGTGGCACTGCTGGTACGACGCGTACACGCCGTTGTCGAGCCGCATGTTCACCATCGAGATGTCCTCGACGTCGATCACAGGGTTCAGATCCGTCTGGCTGAGCGGCGGCCACGCGTCCAGCGAGAACCACTCGGGCATCGAGCGGTCGGAGTTGTCGCGGCGGGCGTCGATGTCGCCGTAGAGGCTGAGGCCGCCCATGCCGGTGACGAGCTCGGAGTACCCTCCGGCGAGCCAGTGGATGATGTCGATGTCGTGGGCGCCCTTCTGCAGCAGCAGCCCGTTCGACTTGGCGCGCTCGGCGTGCCAGTCCTTGAAGTAGTAGTCGCCGCCGTTGCCCACGAAGTGCCTGCACCAGACCGCCTTGACGTCGCCGATCTCCCCGCGCTTGATGATGTCGCGCATCAGGGTCACCACGGCCATGTGCCGCATGTTGTGGCCGACGTACAGTTTGCTCCCGCTCTCCGCCGCCGCGGCGAGGATGGCGTCCGCGTCTTCCAGGCTGATCGCGAGGGGCTTCTCCAGGTAGACGGCGATCCCCGCGCGCAGCAGGTCGATCGCGATCTCCGCGTGCGTGTGGTCGGGCGACGTGACGAACGCGGCGTCGACGATGCTGCCGCCCTGCGCATCCCTGGCCTCGATCAGCTCGCGGTGGCCGGGGTATGCGGTGAGCTGGCTGCCGAACGCCTCGACAGCACGCGCCCTCGCGGCCGGGCTCGGGTCGGCCACTGCCACGATGACACCGGCCCCGGAGTCGACGGCGTGGCTCGCGATGTACGACCGCGCCCCCACACCGATCACGGCCAGCCTCAGCGGCGCCCCTGCGTCCTGCGAACTCATACTGCGATCCTCTCTGCGAGGGCTTTCGCCCCCGCCACGTCGATTTCCGGGTCCGGCACATCCGCCGTCCCGTACACCCGCTCCGCCGACTGGCCGAAGGCGAGCGCGAGCGCTCCGAGCACGACGGACTCCGCGCCGAGCTCCGACTGGATGATGGTGGGGTGGATGGGCAGACGGATCTCGCGCATCACCGCCCTGCGCAGCGGCTCCAGCAGCGCCTCCCCCGCACGGGAGAGACCGCCGCCGACCACGACGACGTCCGGGTCGATGGCCATCGTCAGCGTCGCGATGCCGGTGGCGAGGCCGCCGACGAACGACTCGATCTCCTCGCGCGCCTCCTCGTCGCCGTCCACGGCCATCCGGAACACCTCTTCGCCGGTGGGCGCGGTCTTCCAACTGAGCTGGCCGGTGGCGCTGACTTTCATCGAGAAGACGATCTCGCCCACCTCGCCTGCGGCGGAGTGCGCACCGCGGCGCAGCTTGCCGTCGATGATGAGGCCCATCGAGATGCGGTGGCCGAGGAAGAAGTACGCGGAGTCGTTGACCAGCCGGGATGCGCCCATCCGGTGCTCCGCGAGGGCGGCCAGCCGCATGTCGTTCTCCACCACGACCTCGCAGCCGAACTCCGAGCGAAGGTGACCGGCGATGTCGACCCCCTCCCAGTCGGGGAAGTTGCGGGAGACGATGAGCCTGCCGTCCTCCCCGACGAGCCCGGAGACGGCGACCGCCATGGCGATCAGCCGCGACCGGTCGATGCCGTTGTCGTCGAGGCAGTCGGCGACGACTTTCCGCACCACGGTCATCCTGCTCGCGCCGAGGAACGACTCGTCGACCTCCTGCTCCGCCCAGCCGACCATCGCACCGGCGAGGTTGGCGACAGCGACGCGCACCCGGTGGATGCCGATGTCGACGCCGACGAGGAAGCCGAGGTCGGCGGCGAAGTCGTAGAGCCGCGCCGGGCGCCCTGCTCCGCGGCCGCCGAGCGTGTGCTCCTCGACCTCGAGCACGAGACCGCGCTCACGCATCGAGGTGAGTGCGACCTCGACGGTGGGCCTGGAGAGTCCTGTGCGGGATGCGATCTGGGCGACGGTCCCCCTGCCGCCCTCTCTGACGGCGAGCGCGCACCGGGCGGCGTTCGTCGCCCTCTGACGCGAAGCGTCGGGCTCGTGGCCGCGTCCACCGAATACCATTCGTCGAAACTCCCGCTCGCTTACAATGAAACCTCGTTGCTTAATTGCTGCCGCAAGTGAAGCATGGTCAGGATGCGGGCGTCAAGACCAAATCGAATAGAAGTAAACGGGTTTACATATTCGTAACGAGCATCCCGCGCGGGATGGTGCGGCCCCCCGCGCGGTGACTTGTCGCGGACGGTCTGCGGGCAATACGCTCGGCACCAGCCATACACCGAGCCGAGGAGGGCGTCGTGCGCCTCACCAAGCCAGCCCCGCCGGCCGCCACGGAAGACCAGCCGCAGCCGTCGATGCTGCAGCGAAGCCCGCTGGCGCTCGGCTACATCGTCACCCTGGGGGCGGTGGGTGCGATCGTCACCGGATTCGCCCTGTACGGGCTGCGCTCGATCATCTTCATGGTGTTCCTCGCGATGTTCGCGACCGTGGGCCTCGACCCGCTCATACGCTGGTTCCAGCGCAGGCACATGTCGAGGCCGTGGGCGATCGTGACCGTGATCCTGCTTCTCATCGCCGTCATCATCACCATCGTCTGGGTGGTGCTGCCTCTGGTGATCCAGCAGGTCCAGTTCCTCGTGACGACCATCCCGAAAGAGGTGGCGAACCTCAAGGACCAGGGCTGGTTCGACCCGGCCAACGCGTCGAGCAACGGCGTGCTCGGCGCCCTGGTGAACTGGGTGGCGACCGAGATCCAGAAGCCGGAGGTGTGGGCGTCTCTCGGCACCGGCCTTGTCGGCTTCGGTCTCTCGATCGTGAACGGGCTGACCTCGGGGTTCTTCATCGCGATCCTGACGATCTACTTCATCGCGACGTACGACGCCACGAAGGAGGCTGGTTACAAGCTGGTGTCCGCGTCGCGCAGGGCGACGTTCATCAGCTACGCCGAACGCATCCTGCGCAACTTCGGCAAATACCTGAGCGGCATGGTGGTGCTGGCGTTCTTCAACGCCGTCTACAGCGTGATCCTGCTGCTGCTGACCGATGTGCCCGGCGCGTTCCTCATCGGAATCCTCGCGTTCTTCATCACCCTCATCCCGTTGATCGGAACGGTGCTGACGACCGCCGCGATGACGGTGCTCGCGTTCATCCACTCCCCCGTGTCCGGCCTGTTCGTGCTGATCTTCATGCTGATCTACATGCAGGTCGAGGCATACATCCTCACCCCCAAGGTGATGGGCAAGGCCGTGCAGGTGCCAGGGTCGGTGGTGCTGATCTCGGCGCTGGCGGGGTCGACGCTGTTCGGACTCCCCGGTGCGCTGGTCGCCATCCCGATCTCTGCGGGCATCATCCTGATCATCAAGGAGATCGTGATGCCGAGGAAAGAGCTGCGCTGACGCGCTCGTGCAGCGTGGCGGGTGACTCAGGCGGGCGACTCGGGCCGACGGCTCAGGCGGGGAGGTCGGCGACGAACAGGTCGCCTTCCTGCTCCAGCGGCATCCGCTTCTCGAGCGGGATGTCGTAGCGCTGCACGAACGCCGAGGCGGTGAGCACGGACTGGCTGTCCTGCTTGGTCAGCTTGAACGCGTTCGGATCGTCTGCGCTGGTCGCCTCGAACCCGATCCTGTTCGCCTCGTCGTCGAACAGCAGCCGCAGGTGCGTGGCACCCGCCAGGAGCCTCGTCGCGGCCGCATTGAAGTGCACGCGGCCGTTCGGAAGGAAGCGCACGGTCGGAACTCCCCGCCCCGCGCTTGCCGCATTCTCGAACACCTCGAATGGCATGAACGCATTCTAACGCCGCATGACGGCTTCGCACAGAGGTAATCCCTCGGCAGGCCCCGCAACGAAAATGCCCGGTCAGATTATTGATCCGACCGGGCTTTTCCTGTGGTGCACCCCCTCGGACTTGAACCGAGAACCCACTGATTAAGAGTCAGTTGCTCTGCCGATTGAGCTAGAGGTGCGTTTTGTTCGGCGACCCGAACGAGGCTCAACACTAGCATCCACCTCGCCTTCATTGCCAATCGAGCATCCTTCGACTTCGGCACCGTCCGTTCACCATGCGTCGGTAGGCTCGTCTGGTGACTTTCGACACCGCATCCTCACCGTTCGCCGACGACCTCGCGCTCGCGCTGCGCCTCGCCGACATCGCCGATTCGATCTCTCGGGAGAAGTTCCGCGCCCTGGATCTGCACATCGACACGAAGCCGGATCGCACCCACGTCACCGAGGCGGACCTGGCCGTCGAGCGGGCCATCCGGGAGACGATCGCCGCCGAGAGGCCGGGCGACGGCATCCTGGGCGAGGAGTACGGCACGGAGGGCGACGCATCCCGCCAGTGGATCGTCGACCCCATCGACGGCACCGCCAACTATCTGCGCGGCGTCCCGGTGTGGGGCACGCTCATCGCCCTCGCCGTCGACGGCGTGCCGGTGGTCGGCGTGGTCAGCTCGCCGGCGCTCGACCGACGCTGGTGGGCGGCACGGGATGCGGGAGCGTGGCTCTCCGAGTCCGGCGCGGCGCCCCGGCGCCTGCGGGTCTCCGCCGTCGCCGACCTGGAGCACGCATCCATCAGCTTCCAGAGCATCGCCCAGTGGGATGGCGCGGGCTACCTCGACAAGCTCATTGCGCTCACCAGGCAGGTGTGGAGGGACCGCGCGTACGGCGACATGTGGTCGTACATGCTGCTGGCGGAGGGGGTGCTGGATGCGGTGGGCGAGTTCGACGTGAAGACGTACGACCTGGCCGCGCTCATCCCGATCGTGCAGGAGGCGGGAGGCACGTTCACCTCGGTCTCCGGCGACGCAGGGCCCGGCAACGGCTCCTCCCTCGCCAGCAACGGCCTGCTGCACCCCGCTCTCCTCGACGCGCTCGCCTGAGCAGCAATCGAGCCCAGGGTTCTTCACCGCAAGACGCGAGTTTGCGGTGAAAAACCCTGGGCTCGATTGCTGCGCGGGTCAGAGGGCGGCGAGGGCCTCTTCGAGGCGCTCGTAGCCTTCGGTGACGCCCTTGGCCTGGCCGGAGGCGACGATGCCGTCGCGCGCCTCCATCGTCGGGTACACGGCGTGCGCCCTCACCCTGGTCCGTCCGCCATCGAGCGGCTCGAACGTGATCGACTCGATGCTCACCACATCCGGGTAGCCCTCGAACTCGAACGTCTGGATGGCGAACTCGTTCTCGCGAACGACGTGGAACACGCCACGGAACGCGTACTCGGCGCCCTGCGGGTCGCGGTGCACGAAGCGGTAGCGGCCTCCCGTGCTGAAGTCGTACTCCTTGATGTCCATCTCGTAGCCGCGCGGACCGCTCCACTGCGCGAGCAGCGCGGGGTCTTTGTGGGCGAGGAAGACCTTCTCGATCGGGAAGTCGAACTCGCGCTCGATGTCGACGAACGGCAGGCCGTCCGGTGCGGTGATGGTGACGGGGTTGCTCATTTCTTCTTCTCCTTGTGTGCGACCGTGTCGCCGAGGTCGGCGAGCACAGTGTCGAGGCTGCGGTACTGCTGCTCGTGGATGAGCCGGTAGCGGTCGATCCACGAGGTGAGCTCTTCGAGGGCGGACGGTTCGAGGTGGACGGGGCGACGCTGCGCATCCCTGGTCCTGGTGACGAGGCCAGCTTCTTCGAGCACGTGGATGTGGCGGGAGATCGCCTGCGTGGTGATCGCGAACGGCTCCGCCAGTTCGTTGACCGTGGCGGGCCCCGTGCTGAGCCTGGCGACGATCGCCCGCCGCACCGGATCGGCCAGCGCCTGAAACGCCCTGTCGAGCCTGGCGTCGCTGTCCGTGTCCATACCCAACCATTTCCTTTATCAACTACTACGTTGAATACAATAATCCCGGTCTCCGCACCCGTCAACCCCTAGTGTGGGACGGGTGAGCAGTCCCAGCGAACCACTCGTGCACATCGATCACTTCCGGATGGACTTCGGTCGAACGACCGTCATCCGCGACCTCTCCTTCGACATCGCCCGCGGCGAGACGTTCGGCTTCCTCGGCAGCAACGGCTCGGGCAAGACCACAACGATCCGCGCGCTCCTCGGCATCTACCAGCCGACCGGAGGCGTCCTGCACATCGACGGCAGGCCGTTCAGCCCGGAGGCCGGCGACAGGCTCGGCTACCTGCCGGAGGAGCGCGGGCTCTACAAGAAGGAGTCCGTCATCGACGTGATGGTCTACTTCGGCAAGCTCAAGGGGCTCGGCAAGGAGCAGGCGCGCACCTGGTCGCGCAGCTATCTCGAACGCGTCGGCATCGGCGACAAGGAGAAGGTGCGCCTGGACAAGCTCTCCGGCGGCCAGCAGCAGAAGGTGCAGCTCGGCGTCACGATCATGAACGACCCCGAGCTGCTCATCCTGGACGAGCCGACCAAGGGCTTCGACCCCGTCAACCGCCGCCTGCTCATGGACATCATCGACGATCAGAAGCGCGCAGGATCGACGGTGATGATGGTCACCCACCAGATGGAGGAGGTCGAGCGCCTCTGCGACCGCGTGATCCTCCTCAAAGACGGCGTCTCGCGCGCATACGGAACGGTCGCCGAAGTGCAGGAGCAGTTCGGCGGCACGGTGATCCACGTCGACCACGACGGCACGATCCCCGCCTCCGGCGCCTATGACATCGCACGGGATGCGGGCGGTCACGCAGAGCTCGACGTCGCCAACGATGCGGACACGGCCGCCATCCTCCGTTCCCTGGTGGATGCGGGCCTCGACGTCACCCGGTTCGCACCGACCAGGAAATCGCTCGACGACATCTTCGTCGAAGTGTACGGAGCAGACAGCAGGGAGACCGACTGATGGCCCAGCACAACCTCGGGACGGTCGTCTCGTTCGAGTTCCTGCGCACGGTGTCGAAGCGCCGGTTCTGGGCGATCACGCTCGTCGTGCCGATCTTCGCCATCGCGCTGATCAGCCTGATCGTCGCCTCCAACGTCTCCACCGCGCAGACCGCCGACGCACAGAAGAACGCACGCTTCGAGTTCCAATACGTGGATGCGTCCGGGCTGGTCGATCCCGCCGTCGCCCGGCAGCTCGGCGGCTCGCCCGCCGACAGCAGCGCATCCGGGGTCGACGCCGTCAAGTCGGGCTCGTCCGAGGCGTTCTTCGACTACCCAGCCGACCCGGCGAAGGAGACGGTGAAAGTCTACGGCGCCGACGCCGGGCTGCTGCAGAACGCCAAGTACTCCTCGGCGGCGGAGTCCGTGCTCTCGGCGAGCGTCGAGAAGCGCATCGGCTCCCCCACCGACGTCGCCGTGCTGCGCGGCGAGATCCAGACCTCGACTACCACGTTCAAGGACGGCGCGGTCGCCCCCGGCTTCGAGGCGATCATCCCCGCCCTGATCTTCCTGGTCGCGTTCTTCATCGTGATCGTGTTCCTCGGCAACCAGATGCTGAACTCCACGCTGGAGGAGAAGGAGAACAGGGTCACCGAGATGATCCTGACCACGATCAACCCGACGAGTCTGCTCATCGGCAAGGTCATCTCCCTGTTCATGATCGGCATCATCCAGATGGCGGTGTTCGCACTGCCTGTGGTGTTCGGGTACCTGTTCTTCCGGGAGCAGCTCTCGATCCCGAGCCTCGACTTGTCCGGGCTGGTGTTCGAGCCGGAGAAGATGATCGTCGGAGCGCTCATCCTGATCGGCGGTTTCGCCCTGTTCACCGGAACGCTCGTGGCGGTGGGCGCCGTGATGCCGACGGCGAAGGATGCGGCTCCGCTGTTCTCGATCGTCATCTTCTCCATCGTGATCCCGCTCTACGCGTCCGGTTTCGCCATCAGCTCTCCGCAGTCGCCGATCGTGCAGGTGCTCGCGTTCTTCCCGTATACGGCCCCGATCACCGCACTGATCTTGAACGCGTTCGGCACGCTGCCGCTGTGGCAGGCCATCGTGATCATCGTCGAGCTGTTCGTGCTGTCGGCCGTCGTGCTGCGCATCGCGGTGCGCCTGTTCCGGTACGGCTCGATCGAGTACACCAACAAGGTCAAGATCCGGGATGTGCTGACCAGGCGATCGAACTCGGCGGGAGCGCGTTCCTGATGCGCGCTGTCGTCGTCTCCGCTCCCGGGGACGCGGACGTACTGACCGTCGCCGAGGTTCCCGAGCCGGACGCCGCTGACAGTGAGGTGCGCATCCGGGTGACGGCGGCAGGCCTGAACGGCGCCGACCTGTCGCAGCGGCGCGGCTACTACCCTCCGCCTCCCGGTGCGCCGGAGTGGCCTGGCCTGGAGGTCTCCGGCGTGATCGATCAGGTCGGCGCTTCGGTGACCGCCTGGTCGGTCGGTGACCCGGTCTGCGCGCTCCTGCCAGGCGGAGGCTACGCAGAGTACGTCACGGTGGATGCGGGCCTCGTGCTCCCCGTCCCGCCCGGCGTCGACCTCGTGGAGGCCGCCGGCCTGCCGGAGGTCGCGGCGACGGTGTGGTCGAACGTGTTCCAGCTCGGTGAGCTCGCCGAGGGCGAGACACTGCTCGTGCACGGAGGGTCGAGCGGCATCGGTTCGATGGCGATCCAGCTCGGCCGGGTGTCCGGCGCGCACGTGATCGCGACGGCCGGCAGTCCCGTGAAGGTGGAGTTCTGCCGCTCGCTGGGCGCTGAGGCGGCCATCGACTACCGGGAGAGCGACTTCGTCGAGGTGGTGCGCGACGTCACAGGAGGCCGAGGCGTCGACGTGGTGCTCGACATCGTCGGCGGTGCGTACATCGCCCGCGACCTGGACGCGCTCGCGACGGGCGGCCGCATCATGTCGATCGCCACCCGCGACCGCACGCCCGCCTCCATCGACACCGGCCTGCTCATGCACAAGCGCGCCAGGATCTGGGGCACGACGCTGCGGGCGCGCCCCCTGGCCGAACGGGTCGCCATCGTGGCCGGGGTGCGCGAGCACGTCTGGCCGCACCTGGCCGCTGGACGGGTGCGCCCCGTCATCGACGCGGTGTTCCCTCTCGAGGACGCACCGCAGGCGCACCGCCGGATGGAGTCGTCCGCCCATCTGGGGAAGATCCTGCTGCAGGTCGGTTGACCGCGGAAACGACGACGACGACCGCGACGCCCACCGCGTACGCCGCCAGATCGATCCACTGGAACGTCGACCCGAGCACGAAGTATGCGCCGGGGATGCGCGTCTCGATCGCCCGCGGAACCGGCGTGAGCTGCAGCACCTCGATCGCCCAGCAGAACGCGAGTGCGACCACAGGAGCCACCCAGCGCGGCGCACGCGGCACCAGCCACGCGACCAGCACCACGATCAGCGCCGCGTACAGCGCATCCCCCGCGAAGCCGCCGACGGGCCCGTCCGCGAACGCGTGCACCGCCAGCCCGGCCAGCAGGATGCACGCTGCGGCGATTCCGAGGCGGGCACGGCGGCCGGGTCTGCTCACCCTCCGAGAATAGGCGCGCGCATCCGGTCGCCGCGTCCGTCTCGCGGATGAGAAAATCGGAGGATGACCGCACCTTCCGACTCCGCCCTGTTCTCCCTGCCGAAGGCAGAGCTGCACCTCCACATCGAGGGAACGCTCGAACCCGACCTCGTCTTCGAACTGGCGGGCAAGAACGGCGTCTCGCTCCCGTACTCCTCGGTGGAGGAGCTTGCGGCGCAGTACGACTTCGCCGATCTGCAGTCGTTCCTCACCCTCTACTACGCGACGATGGATGTGCTCCGCACCGAGAGCGACTACGCGGAGCTCACCCGCCGCTACCTGACCACGGCGGCGAGCCAGGGGCTCCGCCACGTCGAGCTGTTCTTCGACCCGCAGGCGCACACCGCCCGCGGCATCCGCATCGAGACGGTCATCGACGGCATCTCCACCGCGCTGGAGCAGGCGGAGCGCGACCTCGGCATCACGGGCGGCATCATCCTCAGCTTCCTGCGCGACGAGCCGGTGGAGGCGGCGGACACCATCCTCAACGCCGGGCTCAGCCGTCGCGAGCTCCTGCTCGGCGTCGGCCTGGACTCCGCGGAGGTCGGCTACCCGCCGTCGCTGTTCCAGGACGTCTTCGCCAAGGCACGGGACGAGGGCCTGCACGTCGTCGCGCACGCGGGCGAGGAGGGCCCCGCGTCGTACATCCGCGAAGCGCTCGACCTGCTCGGCGCCGAGCGCATCGACCACGGCATCCGCGCCGTCGACGACCAGGAGCTGGTCGCCCGCCTCGCCGAGGAGCGCATCGCCCTCACGATGTGCCCGCTGTCCAACCTGCGGCTCCGCACGATCGACACGCTCGCCGAGCATCCACTGCTCCTGCTCGACGCGGCCGGCGTGCGCGTGACGATCAACTCGGACGACCCGGCATACTTCGGCGGCTACATCGGCGACAACTTCACCGCGGTCCGGGATGCGCTCGGCGTGACCGCGGAGCAGGCCGAACGCTTCGCGCGCACCTCCATCGAGGCATCGTTCGCCTCCGACGACCGCAAGAAGGAGCTGCTCTCCGAGGTGGATGCCTGGCGCGGCTGACGCCGGAGCGATACAGTGAGCGCGTTGCATCCCCGGGGGTGATGACATGGCGCGAACCAGGCCGACCGCAGGGCGCGGACCTGTGCCCGCCGCCCCTGTGCCCGCCGCCCCCGTGCCCGCCGCCCCCGTGCCCGGTTCTCCGCTGCTCAGCGCCGAGGGCGCGGCCATCGTCGCGGGCGGCGGCACGTTCGTGCTCGTGGTCGTCGTCGCGCTTCCGGTGTTCTGGGGCGGCAGCCTACCTATCGCGGGTCCCGGCTCGCTCGGCCAGTTCGTGGCCATCGCGGCCGGGATCATCGCCGTGCTGGTGTATGTCGCAGGGCGGCTGTGGCCGCGGGACGGCTTCCGGCCGTTCCGGACGGCGGTGGGAACAGCGACCGCGACGTCGACCGGGAACCACGCGCGGCGCGTCTCCCCCGTCGACGTGTTCGACACCGTCGCCATCGCCGTCGCGCACGGCGTCGTCGCCCTGCTCGGCTGGCTGGCGCTCGGCGCGGTGCTGGCGAACGGGTTCCAGGACGCGACGGTGTACTTCCTCTCCGCGTCCGCCCTCGCCGCAGTCGCCTGCGCCGTCACGGCATACGTGGTGTTCCTGTCGTCCGTGCAGATGGACCTCATGCGCCTGTCGACGGTGCTCGCCGCGTTCGTCATCGTCGGCATCCTCACCTCGATGCTCAGCGCACCGGACCCGCACTGGTGGATGCTCCACCTCAGCGCCCTCGGCATGTCCAGCAGCGTGTCGTCGCTGTCGTTCAACCTGACGCTGATCGTCGCCGGGGTGATCGTCACCGCGCTCGCCCGCTACGCGACGGACGTGCGCAGCCTCGTGCCGGACACGGGCAGCGGTGCGGCCGGGCAGGACGACGCGCGCCGCAGGCGGTCGGCGCTCCTCCGGGTGCGGGTGGCGCTCATCCTGATCGGGGTGCTGCTCGCCGGGGTGGGCGTCTTCCCGCTGAACGTCTCGGCGGTGCTGCACAACGTGTCGGCGGTCGGGATGGTGCTGACGTTCTCGCTCGTCGTGTTCTGGGTGCGCGCAGCGCTCCCCCAGGCGCCAGGGTCGTTTTTCATCCTGGGCTACGTGTTCTTCGCCACGATCGTCGTGATGCTGCTGTTCTACGTGGTCGGCTACTACGTGCTCACCGCGACCGAGCTGGTCGCCGGGGTCGTCGTCTTCAGTTGGCTGATCGTGTACCTGCGGGTCAGTGGCGCCGCGACGCCCGCGCCGTCTACCAGCGCCGCGCCTGAGAAGCCGGCTGCGCCTTCGACTCCTGCCGCGTAAGGGCCGCGTCCAGCACGATGGCAGCGCGGATCAGCGCCAGATGCGTGAACGCCTGCGGGAAGTTGCCGAGCTGACGACCGGCGGGGTCGATTTCCTCGGCGAACAGCCCGACGTGGTTGCCGTACGTGAGCATCTTCTCGAACGCGTACTGCGCCTCCTCGATCCGGTCGGCGTCGGCCAGGGCGATCACGTAGAAGAACGAGCAGAGCGAGAATGTGCCCTCCTCGCCTGGCAGGCCGTCCGGCGACGCCGCGGGGTTGTAGCGGTAGACGAGACTGTCGGTGACCAGTTCCTCGCCGATCGCGTCCAGTGTCGAGAGCCACATCGGGTCGTGCGGGGAGATCATGCCGACCAGCGGCATCAGCAGGGTGATCGCATCCACCACGTCGGTGCCCGGGTACTGCACGAACGCCTGACGGTCCGGGTTCCAGCAGCGCGTGAAGACCTGCTCGTAGATGGCGTCGCGGGCCAGGATCCAGACGTCGAGCGGCGCGGGAAGGCCGCGCTCGCGGGCGATGGCGATCGCGCGGTCGAAGGCGACCCAGCACATGATCCGTCCGTAGGTGAAGTCCTTGCGGCCTCCCCTGGTCTCCCAGACGCCCTCGTCCGGCTGGTCCCAGTTGTCGACCAGCCAGTCCAGCACGGCGCGCAGCTTGCTCCAGCCCGGATGCCCGATCCTGCGATACTGCTCTGTCACGAACAGGGCGTCCAGCGCTTCGCCGTAGATGTCGAGCTGGAGCTGATCGGCCGCGCCGTTGCCCACGTTGACCGGCCGCGACCCTGCGTAGCCCTCGAAGCCGTCGAGCTCCAGCTCCTCCAGGTCGCTCGACCCGTCGATCCGGTACATGATCTTGAGCGGACCGGAGGACTCGCCTGCCTGCTCCGCCACCCGGTCGGCGACCCAGAGGGCGAACGAGATCGCCTCCTCCGTGTAGCCGAGGGCCAGGAGGGAGTGCACCGAGAACGAGCCGTCCCTGATCCAGGTGTACCGATAGTCCCAGTTGCGCACGCCGCCGAGCTGCTCCGGCAGTGCGGCCGTCGGTGCGGCGACGAGTCCGCCGCTCGGGGCGTACTGGAGCAGCTTGAGCACCATCGCCGACCGCTCGACCGCCTCGCGCCACCTGCCGGTGTATGTGCCGATGCTCAGCCAGTCGCGCCAGAACGTGACGGTGTGCCGGAACAACTCCTGCCCGCGGTCGACGGAGAGGCCGTCGGCGTCCGCGTGCGGCGCCGTATGGAACGCGAACAGCCGCAGGTCGCCCGCCGACATCGTGACGTCGAGCACCGCATCCCCGTCGTCGAGCTCTGTCACCTGTTCGTCGTCGTGCACGCCGGACAGCGCAGCGCCGGAAAGCCCGTCGTCGAAGCGCACCCATCCGTCGGAGCGGGATGCGGTGTGCCGGCGGCGTCCGAAGTCGAACCTCGGGCGGCACTCCAGCCGGAACGTCAGCTCACCGCGCACCAGCCGCACACCGCGCAGGATGCGGCGCTCCTCCGTCGCGACGGTCGGATCGTCGGCCACCGGCATGAAGTCGATGACCTCGCCCACCCCGGACGCGCTCATGAACCGGGTGATCAGCACCGCCGTCTGCGGGAAGTACATCTGTTTGACCCGCACGTCCTCACCCAGGGCGTGGATGCGGAAGAAGCCGCCCTTCTCCCTGTCCAGCAGCGACGCGAAGACCGCGGGCGAGTCGAATCGCGGAGCGCAGAACCAGTCGATCGTCCCGTCGGTGCAGACGAGTGCGACGGATTGCAGATCGCCGATCAGCCCGTGGTCTGCGATATCGGGGAATTCTTGTCTCGGTGTCTCCATCATGGGAGCCCTCCTCGGACGATGGCGCCACTATAGACCCGCAGGTACACCCACAGCCAGAGTGAGGGTTATCCTCGCGCCCGTCTGGGACTAAGATCCGGTGCCAGCGGAAAGCCCACCTTTCCGGCAGGAGGTCGTCATGACCGCATCCTTCACCGCGACATCCCACGCCGGGGTCCGCAGACTCATCGCACCGCTCGCGCTCGCGCAGTTCATCTGCAGCTTCGCCGGGTCGAACATGAACGTGATGATCAACGACATCTCACGCGACCTCCACACGACAGTGCAGGGGGTTCAGGTGAGCATCACCCTGTTCCTGCTGACGATGGCGGCGCTGATGATCCCGGCGGGCAAGCTCACCGACAAGATCGGCCGCAAACGCTGCTTCACCCTCGGGCTCATCGTCTACGGCGTCGGTGCGCTGGTGAGCGCGGTGGCTCCTGGTCTCTGGGCGCTCATCCTCGGCAACAGCCTGCTGGAGGGCGTTGGCACCGCGCTCCTCATCCCTCCTGTCTACATCCTCACCACGCTGTACCTGCCCGACATTCCGACGCGTGCCTGGGCGTTCGGCGTGATCAGCGGGCTCGGCGGGCTGGGTGCGGCGGCAGGGCCGCTGATCGGCGGACTGATCACCACCGCGATAAGCTGGCGCGCCGCGTTCCTGTTCCAGGCGCTGATCATCGTCCTCATCCTGCTGCTGAGCAGACGACTCAGCGATCCGGTCCCCGCCGATCCCCGACGCCCGTTCGACGTCGTCGGGGCGGTGCTCTCCGCACTCGGCCTGTTCGCCATCGTGCTCGGGATCCTCGCCGCCGACAACAGTGTTCCGCTCATGATCGCGCTCCTCGTGGCGGGGGTCGTGATCCTGGTGCTGTTCTTCTGGTGGGTGCGGCGCCGCGAGCACGCAGGCAAGGAAGCGCTGCTCTCCACCTCGCTCTTCCGCAACCGGCTCTCGAACATCGCGCTCGTCACGCAGAACGTGCAGTGGATCGTGCTGATGGGCACGTCGTTCACCGTCTCCGCCTACCTGCAGGTGGTGCGCGGGCACAGCGCCATCGCGACCGGGGTCATCTTCACGGCGGCGACGGTCGGGCTGCTGCTGACGTCGCTGATCGCCGGGCGGCTGGCCACCCGGTTCTCGCAGCGCACCCTCATCCTGACCGGCTTCGTGCTGTGCGTGCCGGGGATCGTGCTCCTGATCTGGCTCGTCGCTGGCAGCAGCACGGACTGGTCGTTCGTCCCTGGGCTCTTCCTCATCGGCGCCGGCCTCGGCCTGATGCTCACGCCGTCGGTCAACGTCGTCCAGTCCGCGTTCCCCGAGAGTGCGCAGGGCGAGATCTCCGGACTCTCCCGCAGCGTCTCGAATCTGGGCTCGACGCTCGGAACGGCCGTGGCGGGCACCATCCTGATCGCCAACGTCGCCGCGGGCTCCGCGGCATACGGATCGGCCATGACGGTGCTCGCGGTGCTCGGGCTCTGCGGCCTGGTCGCCGCCCTGTTCCTGCCGAGGGAGGCGAGCGGCGCGCATCCCCGTGCGTCGCGCGCAGCGGGGGCCGCATGACGACGACCGACGCCCTCCGTCGCGCCAGGGTCGACTTCATCACGGAGGAGTCGGTCTACGGCACCGTGCTCGTCAACGGGATGATCGTGGCCACCGGCAGCCACGGCGCGAGCTCGATGTCGGTCTTCGTGACCGTGCTCACGACCGTGGTGGTGTTCTGGGCGGCGCACGTCTACGCGGGAACGATCGCCGGGCACGGCGTGGACACGGGCGAGCCCGCCGGCCTCGCCGTGTCGTTCCGGCGGTCGCTGCGCCGCTCGGTCGGCTTCCTCACCTCGGCGGTGCCGCCGTCCATCGTGCTCCTGCTCGGGGCTCTTCGCGTCGTCGACGACACGGTCGCCCTGTGGGTCGCGCTCTGGCTGGGGGTGGCGATCCTCGCCGTCCTCGGCTTCATCGTCTTCGCCATGCGCGGTGACTCCTGGCCGATCAGGATCCTCGGCGCCATCAGCACCGCCCTGTTCGGCATCGCCATGATCATCCTCAAGGCGATCATCCACTGACCATGGGCAGACCAGGCGTACGATCCGGCTATGACCACGCAGGAGCAGGGCACCGCGGACGACGAGGCCGACGCGGGCGAGCAGCGTCCCACCGAAGCCGCCGAACTCACGACGCCGGACGGCCGCACCGTCCGCTACTTCGACACCGGCGCATCCCGGACGGGCGGCACGGTGCTCTGGCATCACGGCACGCCGCAGACCGGCGCGATCATCCCCCCGATCGCCGTGGCGGCGGAGGCGGCAGGGCTGCGCGTCGTCTCGGTCGCACGCGCAGGCTACCCCGGCTCCGCCGAGCATCCAGGCCGCACCATCGCCGCCTCCGCCGCCGACGCCCTCCTGGTGCTGGATGCGCTCGGCATCGACGCGTTCGCGACCGCGGGAGCATCCGGCGGCGGACCGCACGCGCTCGCCTGCGCCGCCATCGCGCCGGACAGGGTCACCGCCGTCGCCACCATCGCGTCGCTCGCCCCCCGCTGGGACACTGACGACTGGTTCGCCGGCATGGCATCGCCCGAGGCGCTGCTCACCGCCATCATGGGCAGGGATGCGCGCCTCCACTACGCCGAGCACGCCGAGTTCGACGAGACCTCCTTCACCGACCGCGACTGGGCGGCGCTCTCCGGCACCTGGGGCCCGCTCGGTGCTGACGCGCAGGCGGGTGCGGCGGCCGGACCGGCGGGCGAGTCGGACGACGACGTCGCATACGTGACGCCCTGGGGCGTCGACCTGGCCGACGTGACGGCGCCGACGCTTCTGGTTCACGGCGGAGCCGACCGCGTCGTGCCCGTGGCGCACGCGCACGCGCTGCTGGACCGCATCCCGCACGCCGACCTGCTGCTGCGGCCGCGCGACGGCCATGTCTCCGCGCTGGCGGCCCTGCCGCTCGCGCTGGCGTGGACACGCGATCCCACGTGACCGACGCCCGCTCGGCTCGTGCTAAACGTGCCGTCGCCGACCTCGCCCGCGGGACACGACCCCGCTCGGCTCGTGCGAAACGTGCCGTCGCCGACCTCGCCCGCGGGACACGACCCCGCGCGGCTCGTGCGAAAGGTGCGGTCAGCGCGCGCTGGACCGCACCTCTCGCACGAGCCGCGAGCGGCTAGCGCCGGTCGGAGTCCGCGCGGTAGCGCGAGCGGCGAACGAAGAGACCGACCAGGATCGCCGCGACCGCCGCGATGACGAGCGCGATGGGCACGGTCGAGCCTGTCCATGCCAGACCGCCGCCGCCTGGGCCGTGCGGTCTCGTCCCCGCGGGGGCGGCGCCCGGGTCGGCAGAGCCCGTCGGTGACGGGACCGCCGGGTCCGTCGGAGACGGCGTGGCCGTGCCCGTCGGCGTGGGCGTCTGGGTCGGATTCGGTGTCTGGGTCGGATTCGGCGTCTGCGTCGGATTCGGCGTCTGCGTCGGGGTCGGCGTCTGCGTTGGCGTCGGCGTCGGGGTCGGCGTGGGCGTCGTCGCCGCGGCCGGGGCGAGCCCGAACGTCGTCACCACCGCCCGGTGGTTGCTCGTCCAGGCGTTTCCTGCGACGTTCCTCGCCGACGGCCAGCCGGCGACGAGCGTGCTGGAGCCGAGCACCGTCAGGTCGGAGCCTGCGGAGTAGACGTAGTCGATGCGGTCCTGCGGCTCCGCCGTGCCCGTCGCGGGGTCCGTCGCCACGAGTGGAGACCAGGAGTTTCCCGCCGCCGTCGCCGGGTCCGGGTGGGCGGCACGGTAGCTGTCCGTCAGTCCGGCCTTCGTCAGCGCGGCGGGCACCGGCCAGGTCACGGGGCCGACACCGCAGTGCGCCGCCGCGGTCGCTGTGGTCCAATCCGCTCCCGACGGCGACTCCAGGTCGGCGAGGAGGATCACCGGGGTCGCGTCCGCGCGCTTCGCGTCAGCCCCCACCGCTGTGGCGAGAGCGCCGGACTGGTCGTACCTCGCGGTCGCCTTCTCCGCGTCGACCAGTGCGGCAGGGTCGGTCACTCCGCCCTGACAGGCGGCGTGCGGACCGTAGCCGTCCTTGTCGAGTCCAGCGCTCCACAGACGGACGTCCCGCCCGAGCACGTGCGCCGTCGCCCCGACCGCGGGAAGAGCGGCGGCGGCTGTCGCTCGCAGCCCGGCGTCCGCATCCACCGGGTATGCGGAGACGATGCCCACCCCTCCGTCCCCTTCGACGGAGTGCCAGCCGAGTGCCGTGGCGAGCTTGGCCGCTGCGGTCCCGTCGTCCTGCTGCACGCCGATCACAGCCAGCCCGTTGGATGCGATCACCGCCAGCTCCTTGAACGTCGCGTCGTTCACGTGGCTGCCTGCATCCCACAGGTTCCAGGTGGCTGCGGCGAGCTGGGGTGCTGCATCGGATGCGAGGACGGGGATCTCGACCTCGATCCGCGAGGTCGTGCTGCCGTCCGTCGCCTGCACGGTGATGGTCGCGGGGTCCGCCTGCGCTGTCGCCGGGGCCGTTCCCGTGACCGTTCCGTCTGCTCCGACGCTCAGCCAGTCGTCGCCGGCGACCTTGCTGTACGCCGTGACGGCGTCGCCGTTCCAGAGGCCGCCGACCGGCTGGGAGACCGTGCCGGCCACGCGCACCTGCGGGGCACGGAAGGTGTCGCTCACGAACCCGCGGGCGATGGTCGCGCCGGTGTCGGACGGCTCGGTGCTCGGCTGCGTCGCGGTGTACTCGTTCAGCACCTGGGCGGCACTGATCGGCGCGTCGTAGAAGTCGAAGTCGTCGATGGCGGCGTTCACGAACCCGTCGCCGGTGTCAGCGCCTGAGCCCTCGGCGCCGACGCGGAACGGGTTGCCGCTGATCAGCGAGTACGCGCTGGTCAGCCCCGTGCTCTGGGCCGTCTGCTGGCCGTCGAGGTAGGTGGTCATGGTGCCGGCGGTCCTGTCGGCCACCACGGCCACCTGGTGCCAGGTGCCGATCACCGGGCTGCTGCTGACGTTCGCGAGATAGTTCTGCGTGGTCGACGTGCCGTTCCTGCCGAAGCAGGCCCGCAGGATGCCCGGCTGGCCCGCCGTGTTGTAGAGGGTCGTGCCCTTGTTGTAGCAGTGCGTGAAGTCCTGGTTGGAGACGATGGGCGAGTCGGAGCTGGTCGCCGACTCGTTCATCCAGAACACGTAGGAGAAGCTGGACGACGCGTCCGTCCTGCCTGCGATCAGCGGCAGGGAGAAGAAGTTGACGCCCTGCAGGCTCCCCGCCGGCGAGTTGACGTACGCGGCCTTGCCCGCGATCCCGGCCGCGTACGACGGCGTGCCGGACCACGCACCGGCGTTGCCGCTTCCGGAGCTGTCCGTCACCGCCGTCCCCGTGTCAGCGTCGAAGTCGTACGAGACGATCGGGGCGAGCGTGTCCCCCGGCGCCCGGTAGCGGTTCCAGACCGCGTACAGCGTCACGGTCGCTCCTGCCTGCGTCGCGAGATCGCTCACCGTCTGCTTATCGGCGTACACGACGGCTCCGGATGCGCTGGTCGCCCACCCGCGGAACTGGTAGCCGGGTCTGCTGAAGCCGTTCGCGGTCAGCGCCGCCGCCTGTCCCGACGTGAGCGTCTGCGACGCCGTCGACCCTCCGCCTGCGCCATTGCCGTCGAAGGCCACCGTGTATGCCACGGTGGTCGGCTTGCTGGCCGCGTAGTCGGCCGCCACCTGGCCGGCGGGGATCGCCGCGTCGAAGAAGTTGACGTCGTCGACCGAGGCGTTCACGTAGCCGTCTCCTGTGTCGTCTTCGCTGCCGCTGAGGCCGCCGATGTTGAACGCGAGACCGCTGGCGAACGCCGTCGACGCCGTGATCGACCCGGCTGGCGCTGACGCCTTCTGCACGCCGTCGACATAGAACGTCCCGGTGTTCGCGGCGCGGTCGATCACGACGGCCACGTGGTGCCAGGCGTTGAGGATGTTCCCGGAGATCCCGTGCACGTACTCCTTGGTGCCGCCGGCGGTCTTGCCCCAGCACGCCTCGAGCACGCCGGCCGTCGACTGGTTGTACAGGGTCAGTCCGGCGTTGTTGCAGGTCGCGAAGTCCTGGTTGCTGACGATCGGGCCGTAGCTGGTCCGTGACTGCTCGGAGACCCAGAACTCGTAGGAGAAGCTGGACGACGCGTCCGTCTTGCCGGAGACGAGCGGCAGCTTCACGTAGTTGACGCCGCCGCTGACGACCGCCGCCCTGCCGGAGACGCCGCCGACGTACGCCGGAGTCCCCCTCCACGCCGCGTCGTTCCCGTTGCCAGACGAGTCGGCGACCACCGATCCCGTATCGCCGTCGAAGGTGTACGACGCGACAGGGGTGATGGCGTCGTTCGGATCGAACGCCGGGCTCGCGCCCGCTGCGTACGACGCGCCGACCACCGCGACGGCACCGGCGCCGGCCACGGCGAGCGCGGCCGCGACGGCGATGATGCGATGCGCTCGCCTGCGCGGGGAGAGACGGCTGAGGAGACGCTGCACAGTCATGGGTGTCTTTCGGGTCTGTACTGACGGGGTCAGGGCTGACGGGGTCGGGCCGACGGGGTCGTGGCTGACGGGGTCGAAGCTGACGGATTCGGGCGCTGACGGGGTCCGGCGCCGCTTATGCGCTGAGCTGGGCGACCCGCCCCGAGTAGCGGTGCTGCCAGCCGGTGCCGGTGGCTGCCGTGATGATCACGTCGTAGTAGCCGTCCGTCGTCGGCCAGGTCACCTTCTCGGTCTTCCCCGGGTGCACCCACACGCTGCGCGTCCCTCCGGCGAAGTCGTTGGCGGCGAGGCCGTAGTGCACCGGCTCAAGACCGTCGTTGTGCAGCGCGATGCCGACCACCGGGTCGCCGCCTGCGACCAGGTCGACGTCCACGCGCGGCACGCCGGAGTTGTCCTGTCCGGCGGGCAGCACGGTGCCGGCGTGCGAGCGCACGAAGCCGTCTGGACCGTAGACCGTGAAGGCGTACCGGCCGTCGTGCGCCGCCGCATCCCAGGTGTACGCCGCCGGTGCCGCGACCGACACGGTGTGCGGCGTGTTGGTGAACGGCAGGTACTTGTCGGGGAACGCCTGCAGGCTCACCGTCTTGCCCGACGGCCCTCCGACGAGGCTGAGCCGCGCGGTCACCGTGCCGGTCTCCCTGTCCTCCTCGAACGTGCCGTGCGGGTGGAACGAGAGCGGGCGAGGGCGCAGCGTCCCGCCCTCCCACTTGTCGGCGGGAGGAACCTGCGTGCTGATGGTGCCGCCGGCGCGCGCGATCTGCACCAGCGCCTCGGTGTCGGGCAGCGACGGGATGTCCACCACCGGATGCGCGAAGTCCAGCGCGCTCGTCAGGTCGCCGCTGATCCCGCGCCGCCAGTCCGTGATGGTCGTGCTGAGCGCCGGGGTGCCGAGCGCGGTCGTCCAGGTCTCGAGGAACTGCAGGATCGAGGTGTGGTCGAAGGTCTCGCTGTTCACCCAGCCCCCGCGGGTCCACGGCGACACCAGGATGGCCGGCACGCGCGCGCCGTAGCCGATGGGCGTGCTGCCCGAGTATTCGCCGGGCGTGCCCGGTTCGGCGTACGGAGGGAGGACGTGGTCGTAGTACCCGTCGTTCTCGTCGAACGTCATGATCAGCAGGGTGCTCTTCCACAGCTCCGGGTTGCTCTGCAGCGTCTGCAGCACGCGGTTGCTGAAGTGGGCGCCGTGCTCCGGGTTGGCAGACGGGTGCTCTGTCCAGCCGTATGGCGCGACGATCCACGACACCTGGGGCAGTGGATGCGCCGCCCCCGGCTGGCACGCGGCGATGAAGTCGCCGAGCACCGCGTTGAGGTTCGCGTCGCTGTCGTTGTTCGGGGCGCCGGTCGGCGCGTACGGGGCGGAGCCGGCCCGCCAGACCAGGCCGGTCCCCGGGGCGTTCTTGACCGCATCCACCCGGTTGGCGGCGTCGGTGGCGGTCGAGCCTGAGGTGGTGAACGTCGCGAAGCCCCGGATGGGGTTGTCGGTGTAGTCACCCACCCAGCTACTGCCGTTGTTGCTGTTGTCGACGTAGATGCGCCAGGAGACGCCCGCCTTCTGCAGCGCCTCCGGGTATGTCTGCCAGGCGCGCGTGCCGTTCGACTCCGCGCCGTTGTCCGTGACGCCGTTGGAGGTGCCTGTCCAGTGGTAGAGCCGGTTGGGCGTGGTCGGGCCCATGACGGAGCAGTGCCAGGCGTCGCAGATCGTGTACGCGCTGGCGAGCGACCACTGCCACGGGATCTCCTCGCCGGTGACGTACTGCATCGTCGCCGGTCCCTTCGCCCCGATCCAGTTGTTGTACCGTCCGTTCGACCAGGCGCCGAGTCCCCCGGAGTACGAGTGGTCGAGTCCCGTCGTGGTGCCGGCGACGGTGGTCACCCTGCTCGGCGTGACGAACGACGAGCCGTTCGGCTGGGAGAACACGTCTGTGCCGTTCTGGAACCGCAGCGCCTGCTTGTCGCTGAAGCCGCGCACGCCGGGGAGCGCCCCGTAGTAGTGGTCGAACGCCCGGTTCTCCTGGATGAGCACGACGACGTGCTTCAGGTCGCTGATGTCGCCGGCGAACCCCTCGGGGAGCACGTACCGTGCCGCGGTCTCGCGCTGGCTTCCCGACGCGGCCTGACCGGCGAAGGCCGCTCCCGTCGTGCCGCCGAGCACCGCTGCCCCTCCGAGCAGGCCGAGCGCTTTGAGCATTCCGCGCCTGGACAGCCCGGAGCGCAGGATCTCCGGCGGCACGGTCTCCGCCCGCTGGTAGGGGTCCGGGATGAAGTCTTCCGGCTCGCTGGACATTGGTCTCCTCGTGTCTGGTTCGTTCACAGCCGCGGACAGCCGACCAAACCGAGGGAAACCGGCGGTGAACGCAGGGCGACCAATCACGCGGGATGCGGTTCTCCAGCGGAATTCGCGCGCCGAGTGTTCACACTGGGCGCGTGAGGGCGCGCGTGCTCTCCCCCGCGTTCACGTCGAAGGCGATCGTCCCTGCCCGGTAGCGGTCGACCCCGAGCTCGACCACGCGGCCGTCCCGCGTCGCCGTCGTCCTGGTGACCTGCAGCAGCGGACTGGACCTGCGCACCCCGAGGAGGCCCGCATCCTGCGTCGACGCTGCGACCGCTTCGATCCGGTGCCGGCCAGAGGTCACCCTGATCCCCTCCGCGGCGAGCGCCGCCGTCGTGGACACCACGTCGTCCGGCATCTCGTCGACGACGTCCGCGACCCACGGCGCCCACGCCGACCGCTCGATCATCACCACGAGCCCGTCCAGCGTTCGCACGCGCGTGAAGCACAGGATGCGCTCCCCCGGCCGCACCCCGAGCCCCTGCGCCTCGTGCACGTCGGCCTCCCGCCGCTCCCTGGAGGAGATCAGTCCGCCCGCGATGCGTCCACCCGCCTCCGCCCACTGCGCGAACGACAGCATCCGGTCGAACTCCTGCGTGTGGTGCCGCGCCTGCACCACCCACCCGTCCCTCGGCCGTGAGTGCACGAGCGACAGCCTGGCCAGCTTCGCCATCGCCCCGCGCACGAGGCTGCGGGTCACCCGGTATTCGTCGGCGAGCGCCGCTTCGCTCGGCAACCGCATCCCCGCCACGAACTCGCCCGAGTGGATGCGCCGCCGCAGGTCGACGGCGAGGCCGTGCGAACCGGCCACGGAACCCTGGATCTGCGTCTGCTGCGCCACCCGAGGAGGATATGGCGGGCGGCTGGCCGGGAGGTGGCGTGGTGCTTAACGGGAGGGCGCGCCAGGGGCGCGTCGGTGTGAGCGTGCCGGCTTCATCCCGGCGGCTTCATCCCGGCGGCTTCAGCCCGCCGGCTTCATCCCGACGGCTTCAGTCCGTCGGCGTCAGCCCGTCCGTGTCAGCGCAGCGGACGCACCGTCAGGGTCTGCTCCGCCCTCCCCACCGGCCCGCGTTCGTCGTGCAGCTCTGTGCTGGTCAGGCCCTGCCCGGTCGGCCCGAACGTCACTGTGGTGTCGAGCCCGACCCAGCGGCCGGTGGGTTGCGTGTGCAGGTGGATCGTGAGGTCGAGGTTGGGGAACATCCACTCGTCGGGCGACTGCCGCACGGCTACCCCGTTGGCCGTGTCGACCAGGGCGATGAACGCGGCGTGCGCGCTCGCCTGCTCTCCTCCGACGATGTCGAGCTCCGTGCGCAGCCACGCCGTGGCACGGCCAGGCCGGGGCGCTTCGAGCGCCCGCATCTCGAGCGACGCAACATACCCGCCCGGCCAGGTGTCGGCGATCGAGAACCGGTGCCGTCCGTCCGGGACGGTGAGCGTCGCCGTCTCTCCTCCGGCGACCGCCCTGGTGTCGCTGTCGATCGTGTACCAGCCGCGGGCGAGCACGACCGGCCTGCCGGCGATGACGACGGTCGCCTGCACCAGTTCGATCGTGCGGCCGGGACGCACGGTCTCCACCTCGACCGTGCACACCTCGGCGGCGAGGAACCCGAGAATGTCGAAGCTGAGCCGCGCGAGCGACATCGACGGGTTGTCACCCCTTTCAGCGCGATGCAGGTCCATCGCGTGGGCGACGAGACCGCCGAGCGGACTGAAGTGGATCTCCGCATCGTTCCACGCGCCCCCTGCGTCATGCAGCGGGCGGAAACGGCGGGCGTCGAGGCGTTCGAAGTATGAGCTCATCGTTCCACCATTGTGCCGCCCTCGTGCAGCAGTGGATGCGCTCGGCGCGACCGGATCAGGTGTTGCGCTTCGGTCGACGAAGCCGGACCACCGTGATAGCTATCCCCGCTCCGACCAGGACGATGCCGAGGAGGATCGCTCCCGTCGCGACGCTGGAGCCCGTTCCGGCGAGCGGGGAGCCCGTGTCGCCGCTCGGGACGGGCGGAGGCGGAGGAGTCGGCGTGGGCGTCGGTGTCGGCGTCGGCGTGACCGTGTTCACCGAGGCCGACGACGGCGGGGTGTCGACCGTCCCTCCGCCCGGCCCCGTGCCCGTTCCGACGGCCGTGTTGACGATGGGCCGGCCGGTGAGATCGCCCGCGACGACCGTGTACTCGGCGGTGCAGTCGACGCTCGCACCCGGCAGCAGCGTCGCCGCGGCGGGCGGGCACGCCGGCTGCGGCGCCGCTCCCACGCCGCTGAACTCGATCTCCGCCACGGAAACAGCGCTGAGGGTGACGTTGCCGATATTCGTGAGGCTGAACGTGTACGTGACCACCTGGCCGACCGTGGAGACCTCGGTCACATCGGCCGCCTTGACCAGAGCCAGCGCCGGGGCCGGTGTCGCCGGGATGAGGGTGGACGAGTCGTTGGAGGTCACGGGAGCGTTCTGGGGGTCTGTCCCGGTGGCGACCGCGGTGTTCGTGAGCTGACCGGCGTTCACGTCCGTCTGGGTGATCGAGTACGCGCTGCTGCACGTGGCCTGATCACCCGGCTGCAGAATCCCCGGCGGGCACGTGGCCGCAGCCAGCGCCCCGGACCCGGAGAACGCCGTGTCGGAGATCGCCAGCGCGGAGACGGGTACGTTGCCCGTGTTCGTCACGACGAACGAGTATGCGATGACGCGCCCGACCGTGAAGCTCGCGGCATCGCTCGGCGCGGCCGACTTGACGAGCGACAGCGCAGCGACGGCGCCGAGCGGCGTGTCGGTGCCGACGGGGGGCGTGTCGACCGGCGGCCCGACCGGCGGTGTCCCGGTCGCCGTGGCGGAGTTCAGCACGCGGCCCGCCGCGATGTCCGCCGCTGTCACGAGGTAGGTGGCCGTCGCGGACGCAGCCTGTCCCGGATCGAGGACCCCGTCCTGGCCCGGCCAGGTGTACGTGATGGCCGACAGCCCAGCGAGCTGATCCGTGATGCTCACGCCGGTGAGCACGGTGTTGCCGGCGTTCGTCACGGTGAACGTGTACCGGATCGGGTTGCCGACGGCCGTCGGGTTCTGGACCCCGGATGCGTCGGCCGACTTCGCCAGGGTGATCGCAGGCGCCTGCGGGATGGGTGTGTCGGTGTCTGCCTCGTTGGACGGCGTGTCGGCCCCGTCCGGCGTCGTACCGTGGGCCACGGCCAGGTTGGCGACGTGTCCGGCGTCGATGTCGTCCTGCGTGATCGGATAGGTCGCCGTGGCCGTCGCCTGCTGGGTCGGAGCCAGAACGCCCGTCGCTCCCGGCCACACGTATGCGATGGCGGACAGACCGGGCAGAAGATCGGTGATGGCGTCATCGCTGAGAGTGATGTTGCCGGTGTTCGTGATGGTGAACTGGTAGCCGATCAGATCGCCGGGCGCTGGCGGCGAGCCGAAGGCGGGCGTCGCCGTCTTCGTCAGCGCGAGCGCCGGGGCGGGCGCGAGCGGGGTCTGCGTGGACGCGGGACCGGACGGCACAGGGGTGCCCCCGGTCGTCGTGCCGTTCGCCGTTGCGGTGTTCGTCACCAGCCCGGCGTCGATGTCCGCCTGCGTCACGGTGTACGTGGCCGTTCCCGTCGCTGACTGCTGCGGGTTCAACACGCCGACGGCGCCCGGCCAGGTGTACGTGATCGCACCGACCCCGGACAGCGAGTCGGTCACGGCGGCGTTCTGCAGGGTCACGTTGCCGGAGTTGGTCATCACGAACGTGTACACGATCGGATCGCCGACCTGTGCCGGAGAGTGCACGCCGGATGCTCCCGCCGTCTTCACCAAATCGAGCGATGGCGTGGCCGTGCCGGAGATCGTCGCGGACGAGGTGTCCGTCACCGGCGGTCCGGTCGGCGGCGTCCCCGTCGCTGTCGCCGTGTTGGTGACAGAGCCAGCATCCACGTCCGGTTGCGTGACCGTGTACGCGGCCGTGCATGTCATCACCTCGGCCACTGCGAGCGTCGCGGCTGGACAGTTCACGACCGGGGGCGCCCCGCTCCCGCTGAACGCCGTGTCCTCGACCGTGACCGCAGTGAGCGGCACGTTCCCGGTGTTCGTGACGAGGAACGAGTACGTGACAGGTGCGCCGAGCACGTACTGGGACGGGTCGCTCAGGCTGGCCGATTTGACCAGCCTGATCGCCGGCGCAGCAGGATCGGTGAACACGACGGTGCTCGTCCCGGGGATCAGCAGGCCGTCGATCGGTCCGATGTTCGACGGGCCGTTGGTGAAGCTGCCCGCCACCGCGGACGTCACAGGGACGGTGAAGGTGCACGAGGCCATGCCCTCGTCGATGTTGCCGCTGCCCCGGATGCTCGTGCCGGTGATCGTCGTCGCTCCGGCCGGGCAGTCGGTGACCGCCGCTCCGGCGAAGACGAGTCCGGCGGGAAGGGTGTCGGTGAACGACCAGCCGTTCTTCGCCGCGAGCTCATCGGTGTTCGTGATGGTGAAGGTGAGCGTCGAGCTCTGCCCTGCCGGGAGCGTCGTCGGCGAGAACACCTTGTCGAGCTGAGGCGTCGCATCCACGATCTGCGGGTCGTCGAATCCCGAGTCGTTCCCACGGAACGACCCGGACGCGTTGAAGAGCTGGATGCCGAGCGTGCTCACCCCGGGCGGCATCCGGAATCCTGCGGAGTTGAGTTTCGCCACGTGGTAGGTGTGACCCGCAGTGGTGATGACCTGCGCGGCCGCGTTCGTGCACGGGTTGAGACCGCTGGCCAGGGTGCTAACGGTGCCGCCCCCTGTGCCGGGCGCCGGGCCGGTGCCCGTCTGGTTCTGGATGAGGTTGAACGACAGCGACGGGTCTTGCCGGTTCAGGCCTGGACCCTCAGAGACGCAGTTCGCCGCACCGTAGATCGCCGAGATCTGGTAGAAGTGGCCGGGCACGATGGTGCCGGTGATCGGTTTCGCCGTCTGGAATTCGACGCCCGGTCCCGGGTTCGACCCGCCGTTGGTGTATTCGGAGAGGATCTGGTTCTGCTGGGCCGTCGCGAGCGGTTCGCCGCGGTAGAGCCCGATCGCTGTCGCCATGCCCTGCAGGAACGACCAGGCCGTCGCATCGCAGCCGGAGTCGATGCTGGTCACGGCGGTATTCCTCGGCGTGCTCGAACGCAGGACCCAGCCGTTGCACTGGTCGGCCGCCGGCGCCCAGTTCGGGCTGGTCAGGTACGTCGACGTGTTGGCGGCAGGACCTCCGGTGTACTGGCCGATGCGGATGCCGTTGGTGGCCGTCTGGTTCTGGAAGTCCTCCAGGTACACGCCGGTCGCGGGGGCTTGAGGGCTGCCGGGACTGCCCGGCGCCGCTTCCGCCGCTCCCGCTCCGGCTATCCCCGCCGTGACGATGAGAATGACCGCCGTCGACCACGCGGCGATCGCGCGCGCCGAACGTGGCGTGCCGCCGGTGCGACGCGTCGTGTCGAGATCGTGCCTGCCTCGACCCACGACGTTCTCAGCTTCGAACGTTCCTCATGATGTACCCCCGTCAGGCCCGACAATAGACCCGGCGTTCCACGGTGCGCAAGCATCAGAGACAGCGCGATGTATCCGACTCGAACAACGCGTGACAGCGACCGATGGTGGAGATGGGGGGAATTGAACCCCCGTCCACTGCTGTGGTCATATGCCTTCTACGGGTGTAGCCAGTGATGTCGTTCTACTCGGCTCCGGAATTCGCCACTGGCACCTAAACCGACGAGCCCAGCATCAGTGTGAGTCCCTCCGCGCCCTGATACTCAACGTGGAAGCAAGCTCTCTAGATGACGCCAGAATCCGGGTAGAGAGCTATTCCCGGCTTGACGGTCTCATAAGTTGCTTTGGAAGAACTTACGCCGCGAGGGCGAAGTCTGCCTTGGCAGAGACAGTGCTCTTTGAATTGGCACTTGTTTTTTGCATGCATCGTTTACGAGATAAGCATGCATCCTCGACCCGCTTCTCACACTCTCGCAGACAATGTCGAAACCGATCATCCCCGTGCGCAGCCGGTGAGGCTGGGTCGCTGTCACGCGCTGTTGAGTTGTCCAGATACTGTTCTCACCGCTTAGGGCGAGCTTCTTATCCTACAACATCCGAAGCCCTCGTTCTATGCCACGATCGGAGGATGGCCGATACGATCATCACCGTCCAGGGCGAATACGAACTGCACCAGCCGGCGGAGCGCGGCACCGTCCGCCTCGCCGTGGCATATGACGGCAAGAGCAGGGATGAGGTCCTCGCCCGCACCACGCAGCGTCACGTCTCCCTCACCAGCGAGCTGCGCGACATCCACAATCCGCAGTCCGGACCGGTCACCTGGTGGGCGTCCGACCAGCTTCGCGTGTGGGGCGAACGGCCGTGGAACCAGGACGGCAAGCAGTTGCCGATCGTCTATCACGCGCAGGTGGGCATCGAGGCGAAGTTCAGCGATCTCGGCGCCCTGTCGGACTGGGTCGGGGTCGTCTCGCTGCTCGACGGCGTCACCGTGTCCGGCGTGACCTGGGCGCTGACCGAGGCCCGCAAGCAGACGCTGGTGCAGGAGGCTCGGCGCAGGGCGGTGGAGAACGCCGTCGCCAAGGCGACCGTCTACGCCACCAGCCTCGGGCTCGGCTCCGTCAAACCGCTCGCGCTGAGTGACCCTGGGATGCTCGGAGACCACACCTCCTCGCCGCAGACGCAGCAACCGATGTTCGCCCGCGCGGCGTCGAACGACCTCGCCGGGGGAACGCTGGCGTTGAAGCCGGAGGACATCACCATCGCTGTGCAGGTGCACGCGCGGTTCGCAGCTTCCTGAGCCCAGCGCGCCCCGGCCTCAGCCCGCGTCGACCAGCACCGACCGCAGTTTGGCGAGCTCCAGGTCGTCGAGGCCGCCGTCCCGCAGGTACGCGTGCACACCGCCGCGCTCGCGATCGATCAGGTCGAGGGCGGATTCCAGCGCCTCGGGCGGGCTGCCGCCCATGATCACGCGCAGATCGGGCGTCACCTCGACGCCATGGCTCTGCACCAGCTTCAGCATCCCCTCGAGCCACGGCCCTGCGAGGTTCGCCTGCGTGCGCGCGTAGTCGGCGACCACGGTCTGCCGGTCGACGCCGACAGCGAGCAGCGCGAGGGCGATCACGATGCCGGTGCGGTCCTTGCCCGCCGTGCAGTGCACGACTACGCCCTCTTCGCCCGTGTCGGCGATCTCGCGCAGGGCGGTGATCACCACATCCGTGTGCTGCAGCACGATCTTGGCGTACAGGTCGGCCAGGGTCGCGCCGATGGTGGCCTGGGATGCGCCGGAGCCCTCGAACACCGGAAGGTGCAGCACCTCCACGTCCAGCCCGTCGAGGTCGTCCGGCAGCGCGCGCTTCTCGAAGTCGTCGCGCAGGTCGATGATGACCTTCACGCCCAGCTCGCGCAGCGCATCCTTGCCGGTGTCGCCCAGCGAGTGCAGCCCGTCCGACCGGAAGAGCTTTCCGGAACGCGTCACGCCGCCGTCGGCCCGGTAGCCGCCGATGTCGCGGAAGTTGTACGTGCCGTTGATCGGGATGCGCGGTGCGGTCGAACTCATGCGTTCATCCTGCCATGCGCCCCCGACGCGTCCGCTACTCCCCCAGGTGCTTCCTGCTCGACATCGCCCTGTCCGCCTCGCGCTTGTCCTGCCGCTCGCGCAGCGCCTGGCGCTTGTCGTACTCGCGCTTGCCCTTCGCGACCGCGATCTCGACCTTCGCGCGCCCGTCGCTGAAGTAGATCTGCAGCGGGACGATCGTGTATCCGCCCTCTTTGACCTTGTTGTGGATCTTGAGGATCTGCGCCTTGTGCAGGAGCAGCTTGCGCTTGCGCCGCGGGGCGTGGTTGTTCCAGGTGCCGTCCGCGTACTCCGGGATGTGCACGGCGTCGAGCCATGCCTCGCCGCCGTCGACGAACGCATACCCGTCGACGAGGGACGCGCGACCGGCCCTCAACGACTTCACCTCGGTTCCCGTCAAGACCAGTCCGGCCTCGTAGGTGTCTTCGATGGTGTAGTCGTGGCGGGCTTTGCGATTGGTGGCCACCACCTTCTGGCCACGTTCCCTGGGCACAGCTCACTCCTGACGCGTTCGATCGGATGCCGCCCCACGAACGCAGGGCAGCCATCCAGTGTATAGCGAACTAGACCTTCAGATAGCGACTGATCGCGAAGTTCGCCGATGCCGCCGCCAGGACGACGCCGATCAGCAGCAGCAGCGGTGCGACGACGAGCGCATCCGTATCCCCCACGAAGTTGATCGATTGGATGCGGTCAGACAGATAGCCGCGCACGAAGAAGTGCACGATCGCATACACCGCCCCCGCCGCCATGATCGATCCGATCAGTGCCGCGAACACGCCCTCCAGGATGAACGGGGTCTGGATGAACCGGTTGGACGCGCCGACCAGCCGCATGATGCCGAGTTCCCGTCTTCGCGAGAACGCCGACAATCGGATGGTCGTCGCGATCAGCAGCGCCGCCGCGACGAGCATCAGGGCCGCGATCCCGATGGCGGTGAAACTGGCCGCGCGGAGGATCGAGAAGATCTGGTCGAGGTAGCTGCGCTGGTCGACGACGCTCTGCACGCCGGCCGCGCCGGACAGCGTCTCGGTCAGCACCGCGGAGTTGCTCGGGTCTTTGAGGTTGACCCAGAACGTCTGCGGGATCATCTCCGGCGTGACGAAGTCGGCGATCGAGTTGCCCTTGAACTGCTGCTTGAACTGCTCGTAGCCCTGCTTCTGATCCTGGAAGTAGAACTTCTGGATGTACGGGGAGAGCTCCGGCGACTCCAACTGCTTCTTGACAGCGGCGATGGTCTGGTCGTTCGCCGCGCCGCCGACGCAGTTGTCCGTCTCCGTGCACATGTATACGGCGACCTGCGCGCGGTCGTACCAGTACGTCTTCATCTGGTTGATCTGCATCTGCAGCAGCACGGCGGTGCCGACGAACGTCAGCGAGATGAAGGTGACGAGGATGACCGAGACGACCATCGACACGTTGCGGCGCAGCCCGTTTGCTGCCTCTGACCAGATCAGGCCGAATCTCATTTGGTCGGCCCCACGTTCTGCTCTCCGTCGCGGTCGCTGTCGTCTCGCAGACCCCGGAGGTCGAGGTTCGCGGTGAAGTTGAGGTGGTCGGGCAGATCCTCGCCCGCTGGAGGAGGAGGAGGCGGGGGCGCCTGCGTCACCGGTTGCGACGCTGTCGCGAACTGCACGGGCGCGGGATAACCGGATGACGGCGGCTGCTGCGGCTGCTGCTGCTGCACAGGCTCCGGATGCGCGGGGCCGGCCGGCTGGGCGGCCACCGGCTGCTGCGGCGCGGCAGGGGCGGGTGACGTCTGCGGCGGCGCGGCCTGGACGGGTACGGGCACACTCACCGGTCCCGCCGGATCGGAGGTGGGAACCTGCGGCCTGGTCATCGGCTGCTGCTGCTCGTACGCCGCCTGCTGCGGCGCGTATGCGGGCTGGGCGAGAGCCGCGGCCTGCTGCGCGTAGACCGGCTGCTGCACGGGGACGGGAGCCTGCTGCGCATCCACCGGGGCGGCCTGGAGAGTCGGGACGGCGGCGGTGACGCCGTAGCCTCCGTGGCGCTCGTCGCGGATGATCTGCCCGTTGACGAGCTCGATCACGCGGCGCTTCATCTGGTCGACGATCGCCGCTTCGTGCGTGGCCATGAGCACCGTCGTGCCTCCGGCGTTGATGCGGTCGAGCACCGCCATGATTCCTGCGCTCGTCGCAGGGTCGAGGTTTCCCGTCGGCTCGTCCGCCAGCAGCACCTGCGGCTTGTTCACCACGGCGCGGGCGATGGCGACGCGCTGCTGCTCACCACCGGAGAGCTCGTGCGGGAGGCGCTGCGCCTTGCCGTCGAGGCCGACCATCTTCAGCACGTCGGGGACGGCCTCCTGGATGAAGCCGCGCGACTTTCCGATCACCTGCAGCGTGAAGGCCACGTTCTCGAAGACGGTCTTGTTGGGGAGGAGCCGGAAGTCCTGGAACACCACGCCGATGTTGCGACGGAAGTACGGGACCTTGCGCGACGAAATGGTGCCCAGGTCCTGCCCGAGCACATGGATCTTCCCCGTCGTGGGCTTCTCCTCTTTGAGGATGAGCCGCAGGCAGCTCGACTTGCCCGAGCCGGACGCACCGACGAGGAAGACGAACTCCCCACGCAGCACTTCGAGGTTGATGGCGTTGAGTGCCGGGCGCGAGGTGCCCGAGTACTGCTTGGAGACGTGTTCGAACCGGATCATGACTTCTAGAGACTAAGCAACCGGAAGCCGATCCGCAGTAGCGACATACCAATACCCGCCAAGCCTGGATGCGGCCCGAACGCCAGCCGTCAGCGCGCTATCCGGCGAATCGGAACGTGTTGGTGTCGCGGCGCACGAAGCCGACGGACTCGTACAGCCGGATGGCCGCCACCCGCGACGGACGCGAGGTGAGGTCGAGAGTCCGGATGCCGAGCTCGGCCGAGCGCGCGATCATCGCTTCGAGCAGGCTGCGGGCCACGCCGCGGCCGCGGGTGCTCTCGTCGACCACCACGTCGTCGATGTGTCCACGCACACCGGTCGGGATCGCGTATGTGACCAGGGTGGCCATGCCGACGATCGCGCCGTCGAGCCTCGCGACGAACAGCGTCGCCGCCTCGCTCGCGACGACCCGTTCCAGCAGCGGCCTGTCGAAGGCGGCGCTGGAGGAGAGCTGCGGGAGCAGAGCGGCGACCGCACCCACCAGCTCGTCGTCGACCGTGGCCGCGACCTCGACGACAGCGGACGGCTGGCCGGTCACGCGTCCGCCTTGGCGCCGGCCCGCCAGCGGATGCCAGCGGCGATGAAGCCGTCGAGGTCGCCGTCGAACACATTCGTGGGGTTGTTGACCTCGTAGTCCGTCCTCAGGTCTTTGACCATCTGGTACGGCGCGAGCACGTAGCTGCGCATCTGGTCGCCCCAGCTCGCCGTGATGTTTCCGGCGAGTTCTTTCTTCGCCGCGGCCTCCGCCTCGCGCTGCAGGAGCAGCAGGCGGCTCTGCAGCACGCGCATGGCGGCAGCGCGGTTCTGGATCTGGCTCTTCTCGTTCTGCATCGACACCACCGTTCCCGTGGGGAGGTGGGTGATGCGCACGGCGGAGTCCGTGGTGTTGACGGACTGGCCGCCGGGGCCGGAGGACCGGAAGACGTCGACGCGGATGTCGTTGTCCGGGATGTCGATGGACTCCGTCTCCTCGATGAGCGGGATGACCTCGACGGCGGCGAACGATGTCTGGCGCTTGCCTGCGGAGTTGAACGGGCTCATCCGCACCAGACGGTGGGTGCCGGCCTCGACGGAGAGCGTTCCGAACGCATACGGAGCGTCGACCTCGATGGTCGCCGACTTGATGCCGGCCTCTTCTGCGTAGCTCGTGTCCATGACCTTGACCGGGTATTTGTGCTGCTCCGCCCAGCGGAGGTACATGCGCAACAGCATCTCGGCGAAGTCGGCGGCGTCGACGCCGCCCGCCCCCGCGCGGATCGTCACGACAGCCGGGCGCGGGTCGTACTCGCCGTTCAGCAGCGTCTGCACCTCGAGTTCGCCGAGGCTCTTCTGCAGAGACTCCAGCTCGGCCTTCGCCTCCGCCGCTGTGGCTTCGTCGCCCTCGCCGTCGTTGGCCATCTCCACGAGCACTTCGAGGTCGTCGAGGCGACGCTCGATCGTGGTGATGCGGGCGAGCTCCGACTGCCGGTGGCTGAGCGCGCTGGTGACCTTCTGGGCGTTCTCGGTGTCGTCCCAGAGGTCGGGAGCACCCGCCTGCTCGCTGAGGGCGGCGATCTCCGCGGTGAGAGCGTCCACGTTGACCACGGAGCGGATGTCGGCGAACGTCGAGCGCAGTTCGGCGATCTGCTGGGAAAGATCGATTTCAATCATGTCGCCTTCCAGACTACCGGGGAGGTCCGCCGGCCGGAGCCCCGCGCATCCAGTTGTACTGTGTTAACGAAATGACTATCGACGAGCGACCATTCACTTTCAAGTCGGTGGCTCTCGCCGCGTTCCTCCCCACGCTGCTCTTCTCCATCGGGGAGGGCGCGATCATCCCGATCATCCCGATCGCAGCCGGCAACCTCGGTGCGAGCCTGGCGATCGCCGGATTCATCTCCTCGATGGTGATGCTCGGCGAGCTGGCCGGCGACATCCCGAGCGGATGGGTGGTGTCGCGCATCGGTGAGCGCGCGTCGATGATCTACGCGGCCGTCGTCGCGATCCTCGGCGTCGGCGTGTGCCTGATCGCACCGAACTACTGGGTGCTCATGGTCGGGATCTTCGTGGTCGGCCTCGCGACGGCGGTGTTCGCGCTCGCCAGGCACGCGTTCATGACCTCGTACGTTCCGCAGAAGTACCGCGCGAGGGCGCTGTCGACGCTGGGCGGGATCTTCCGCGGCGGCTGGTTCATCGGACCGCTGATCGCGTCGCTGGTCATCAGTGTCACCGGGTCGACGCAGTCGGTGTTCTGGATCTTCATCGTGAGCTGCCTCGGCTCGGTGATCGTGCTGATCGTGCTCCCCGACCCGGAGAAGATGTTCGGCCAGAGCGCGACAGCCGCCGTCGAGGGCGGCGAACTCCTCACCGCGGGAGAGGAAGAGGCGGAGGAGCGCACGCGCGGACTGTTCCGCACCATCTGGTCGTTCCGCGCCGTTCTCGCCAGGATGGGGACGGGCGTCGCGCTCATCGGCGCGATCCGCTCCGCGCGCACGGTGCTGATGCCGCTCTGGGCGATCAGCATCGGCCTGAGCGAGGCCAACACGGCGCTCATCATCGGCATCGCGGGCGCGGTCGACTTCGCACTGTTCTACGCGAGCGGCCAGATCATGGACCGCTTCGGCCGGATGTGGAGCGCCCTGCCGTCGATGCTCGGGCTCTCGATCGGCTTCCTCACCCTCGCCTTCACCCACGAGCTGGATGCGCGCGTCGCCTGGTACATCGGCGTCTCGCTCTTCCTGTCGGTCGCCAACGGCATCGGCTCTGGCATCATCATGACGCTGGGCGCCGATCTCGCGCCGAAGGATCAGCCTGCGCCGTTTCTCGGCGCGTGGCGTTTCGCGGGCGACGCCGGCCAGGCGGCCGCTCCGCTGCTGGTGTCGCTGCTCACCGCGGTCGCCTCCCTCGCGTTCGCGGCGGGTGCCATCGGCGTGCTCGGCGTCGTCGGAGCCGGGATGCTCGCCCGCTACATCCCGCGCTACGTCCCCCGTCGCCGCTGATCGCGCGGGCACGACTCGTGCAAAAGGTGCGGTGCGCGCGTCCCGCACCGCACCTTTCGCACGAGCCGCGCCAACGCTGACCGCCCGTTTCGCACGAGCCGAGGAATAGTCTCTGTCCAGCGGCGTTGGATGTGTATGCAAACGCATATAAACACAGCACGGGATGAGGACACGATGAGCACGAAGCTCGAACTCGGAATCGACACGTTCGGCGACGTCACCAACGACGCGGACGGACAGCCGCTCCCCCAGGCGCAGGTGCTGCGCAACGTCGTCGCGCAAGGCGTGCTCGCCGACCAGGTCGGCCTCGACTTCATCGGTGTCGGAGAGCACCACCGCAAAGACTTCGCCGTCTCGGCCCCCGAGGTCGTGCTGGCCGCGATCGCCGGCCAGACCGAGCGCATCCACCTGGGCTCCGCCGTCACCGTGCTCAGCTCGGACGACCCTGTGCGCGTGTTCCAGCGGTTCGCGACGCTCGACGGGGTCTCCGGCGGGCGCGCAGAGGTCATCCTCGGCCGCGGCTCGTTCACCGAGTCCTTCCCCCTGTTCGGCTACGACCTCGCCCAGTACGAGGAGCTGTTCGAAGAGAAGCTCAACCTCTTCACCGAGGTGCGCAAGCAGGAGCCGGTGTCGTGGACGGGCGCGCTGCGCGCATCCCTCGACGGCCAGTCGGTGTACCCGCACCTGGAGAGCGGCCTGCTGAAGACCTGGATCGGCGTCGGCGGCAGCCCGGAGTCCGTCGTGCGCGCCGCCCACTACGGCCTGCCGCTCATGCTCGCGATCATCGGAGGAGGACCGATGCGCTTCAAACCTCTCGCCGAGCTCTACCGCAACGCGCTCGAGCAGTTCGGCCAGGATGCGTCCCTTCCGATCGGCGTGCACTCCCCCGGCTTCATCGCCGCCACCGACGAGGAGGCGAAGGAGACGCTGTGGCCGCACTACGAGGCGATGACCAACAGGATCGGCCGTGAGCGCGGCTGGCCGCCGGCGACCCGCGCGCGCTTCGAGCACGAGGCCGGCGAGGACGGCGCGCTGTTCGTCGGCTCCCCGGAGACGGTCGCGAAGAAGATCGCGTACACCGCGAACGGTCTCGGCATCGAGCGCTTCGACCTCAAGATCAGCAACGGGACGCTCGGCCACGACCACCTGATGAAGGCCATCGAGCTGTATGGAACCGAGGTCGCGCCGCGCGTACATGAGCTATTGTCGTAGCCGCGCATAGCGCGACCGCGGGAGTGGTGAAATTGGCAGACACGCAGGATTTAGGTTCCTGTGCTTTCGAGCGTGAGGGTTCAAGTCCCTTCTCCCGCACTCACAGCAGGCGCAGAGTCAGACCATAGGATGATCTTTGCTCAGCGCGTGCACATTCGCATGTTCTCTGCAGCAACAGGCCAGTAAACTCGGCAACACCCGCCGTTTCCTCTCCTGGGAGAACTTTGATCCATCACGCTGGACTCATTCCGTGGCTCGACCCGCACACCATCATCGACGCCGCCGGTCCGTGGGCGCTCGTCGTCGTCGGCGCGATCGTGTTCGCGGAGACCGGCCTGCTCGTCGGGTTCCTGCTCCCCGGCGACACCCTCCTGGTGATCTCTGGGCTCCTCACGCACACCGCTCTGGTCTTCGGCATCGACATCTGGTGGGTCTGTCTGGTGATCGCGTTCGCCGCGTTCCTCGGCGGTGAAGTCGGCTACCTCATCGGGCACAAACTCGGCCCGAAAGTGTTCGAGCGCAAGGAGAGCGGTCTGTTCAGCATGGAGAACGTGCGTCGCACGAACTCCTTCTTCGACCGTTTCGGCGCGCTCGCCGTCATCGTCGCCCGTTTCGTGCCGATCGTGCGCACCTTCGCCCCCGTCGCCGCGGGCGTCGGCCACATGAACTACAAGAAGTACTCGCTCTACAACGCCATCGGCGCGCTCATCTGGGGTGCGGGACTCACCTACTTCGGCTTCCTCATCGGCTACATCCCGCCGGTCGCCAACTTCGTCTCCAGCTACATCGACATCATCCTGATCGGCGCCGTCCTGATCACCCTGGTGCCCACCCTCATCCACTACTTCCAGTCGCTGCACAAGGCGAAGAAGAAGGCGGCAGCGGCAGCCGCGCAAGAGCCGGCAGCGACGCCGGCGCAGGAACCACGCCCCACCCCGGAGGGATAGGCACGCGGGGGCGCCCCACGGGCGCGCCACGTCTGCATCCCGCGGCGGCAGAGCGGTCAGGCGTGGAACTCGTCCTCGTGGGCGGCGTGCTCGGCCGGTTCGAGCTGGAACGTCGAGTGCTCCACGTCGAAGTGCTTCGCCAGGCATCCGGACAGCTCGTCGAGCAGTTCCCCGGTCTTTCCCGACCGGAACACGGACGGCTCCACCACCACGTGCGCGGTGAACACCGGTGCCCCTGAGGTGATCGCCCACACGTGCACGTCGTGGACAGCGACGACGCCCGCCGTTTTCCGGATGTGGTCCCTGATCTCCGCCACGTCCGTGTCGGCGGGCGCCGCCTCGCTGAGCACCCGCATCACATCCCGCAGCAGCAGGTAGGCACGCGGCACGATGAACGCCGCGATCAGCAGCGACGCGATCGCGTCGGCAGGGACGAAGCCCGTCGTGAGGATCACCACGGCCGCGACGATCACGGTCACCGACCCCACCAGGTCGCCGAACACCTCCAGGTACGCGCCGCGCATGTTGATCGAGTGCCCGGCTGCCGGCCGCAGGAGCAGCAGCGCGCCGAGGTTGGCGACGAGGCCGATCGCCGCGACGATCAGCATCGGGACGCTCTGCACCTCGGACTCTCCGGAGACGAGCCGCCCGATGGCGCCGATGGTCACGCCCACCGCCACGACCAGCAGGATCACCCCGTTGATGAGCGCCCCGAACACCTCGGCCCTGCGATAGCCGAAGGTCTGCCTGTCGCTCGCCGGACGCGCGGCGACAATGGTCGCCAGCAGTGCCACGATCAGCCCGGTCAGGTCGCTGAGCATGTGCCCGGCGTCCGCCAGCAGCGAGAGGGAGCCGCTCAGCCACGCGCCGACCGCCTCGACGACCAGCACGGTCGCGACGATCCCGATCGCGATCAGCAGTCGGTTGCGGTTGGCGGAATGCCCGTGATTGTGACTCATCACCACCAACGGTATGCAGTGGATGCGCGACCCGCCAGGTCCGCGCCCTAGATAGGAATGAGTGCCGTTCTCATTCTCACCGCCGCTCCGCCCCCGCCGACCCCGCGCCCACCCCGCCCTCGCCTACCGAGTGGTCCCGAATTGCCGCGAGGACGCGTGTGCTCGCGGCAATTCGGGACCACTCGATGGGGCGGCGGGGCGACGACGGGGCTACGACGGCGGGGCGGGGGGGCGGCGTCAGCGGGAGCGCGCGACCAGCGCGTTGAGCGCTGGGACGATCGCCGCGAACGCACGTGCCCGGTGGCTCTCCGCGTTCTTCACGGCGGGCCCGAGCTCGGCCGCCGTGCTCTCGTGCCCTGCTGGGACGAAGATCGGGTCGTAACCGTGACCGTTCGTCCCGCGCGCCGTCCGCGCGATGCGGCCGGGCCACTCGCCACGCACGACGGTCTCCTCCCCCTCCGGGGTGACCAGGGCGAGCGTCGCCGTGAAGTGCGCGCCGCGCGTGCCGATCGGCAGATCGGAGAGCTGGTCGAGCAGCAGGCGGAGGTTCGCCTCTGCGTCGCCGTGCGAGCCGGCCCAGCGCGCCGAGAAGATGCCGGGGGCGCCGCCCATCGCGTCCACGCAGATGCCGGAGTCGTCCGCCAGCGCCGGAAGACCGGTGTGCTGCGTCGCGACCCGCGCCTTGATCAGCGCGTTCTGCTCGAAGGTGACGCCGTCCTCGACCGGCTCCGGGCCGTCGTACGCCACGATCTCGAGGCCGGGGACCGCATCCCCGAGGATCTGCTGGAACTCGGCCGCCTTGTGCTGGTTGTGGGTGGCGAGGACGACGCGGACCATCAGCCCTCCGCTCCGCCGAGCGCCGCAGCGAGAGCCGTTGCCTGGACGCCGGACAGCGTCGCTGCGCCTCCGACCGCGAGGTCGAGCAGCGCATCCAGCTCTCTGCGGTCGAACGGCGCGCCCTCCGCCGTGCCCTGCACCTCGACGAACAGGCCGCGACCCGTGACCACGACGTTCATGTCGGTCTCCGCGCGCACGTCCTCGACGTAGGCGAGGTCGAGCATCGGCTCTCCGTCGATGATGCCGACCGAGACCGCGGAGACGGAGTCGATCAGCGGCGTCGCCTTCTGGCCAATGAAGCGGTGCTCGCGCCCCCACTCGAGAGCGTCCGCCAGCGCCACGTACGCTCCGGTGATGGCCGCGGTGCGCGTTCCGCCGTCCGCCTGGAGCACGTCGCAGTCGAGCACGATCGTGTTCTCGCCGAGCGCCTTCATGTCGACGACGGCGCGCAGGCTGCGTCCGATCAGCCGGCTGATCTCGTGCGTGCGTCCGCCGATCTTTCCCTTGACGGACTCGCGGTCCATGCGGCTGTTGGTCGAGCGCGGCAGCATCGAGTACTCCGCCGTCACCCACCCTTTGCCCTTGCCTGCCATCCAGCGAGGAACGCCGTTGGTGAACGAGGCAGTGCAGAGCACGCGGGTGTTGCCGAACGAGATGAGCGCGGAGCCCTCCGCCTGCTTGCTCCAGCCACGCTCGATCGTGACCGGCCTGAGCTGGTCGGCGGTGCGCCCGTCGGCGCGGATGGTGTCGGTCACGGTGTCTCCTCGATGGTGGGGATGGTCTTGGTGGTGCTGGATGCGGTCGGCGGTGGTGCGGAGTTCGGCGGTGCTGCTGAGTTCGGTCGGCGGTTACGGGCGAGGCAGGTCGATCGTGCCCGTCTGCACGAGGTCGACGGACGCCACCTGGGGGCCGATGAAGCGGTGGGCGAGCCGCAGGAACGTCTCGGTGTCCGCCCCCGTCGCCTCGTAGTGGATGGTCGGGGGAAGCGGAGAGGTGCGCTCCAGCCCTCCGCCGACGATGGTGCGGTAGACGTCCTTGGCCGTCTCGGTGTCACTGGAGACGAGTGAGACGCCCTCCCCCATCACGTACGAGATCGCGCCCTTCAGGAACGGGTAGTGGGTGCAGCCGAGCACCAGGGTGTCCACGTCGGCGTCGCGCAGCGGCTGCAGATATTCGGCCGTCACCTGCAGCACCTCGTCTCCGCTGGTGACCCCGGCCTCCACGAACTCCACGAAGCGCGGACAGGCCCGGGTGAACAGTTCGAGGGCGGGTGCGGCGGCGAAGGCGTCCTCGTACGCGCGCGAGTTGATGGTGCCGACCGTTCCGATCACGCCGACCCTGTTGCTGCGGGTGGCGGCGACCGCGCGGCGCACGGCGGGCTGGATGACCTCGATGACCGGCACGGAGTAGCGCTCACGCGCATCCCGCAGCATGGCGGACGAAGCGGTGTTGCAGGCGATCACGAGCATCTTCACACCCTGGTCCACCAGGAAGTCCAGCACGTCGAGCGAGTACCGGCGCACCTCGGCGATCGGCTTCGGGCCGTACGGCGAGTGCAGGGTGTCGCCCACGTAGAGGATGGACTCGTTCGGGAGCTGATCGCGGACCGCGCGTGCGACGGTGAGCCCGCCGACACCCGAGTCGAAAATCCCAATCGGTGCATCGGTCACAAGAAGCCACCATACAACGATGGGCTGGCGATGACCGCCGTCGACCGGCTCGCGGCGGGGTCGGCCGACGGGCACAGCGCCGCCTTCGCTAGGCTGAGCGGGTGATGGCCTCCTCCGCGTTGCTGACCGACCGCTACGAACTCACGATGCTCGATGCTGCGCTGCTCAAGGGCACGCACGACAGAGAGTGCGTCTTCGAGGCGTTCACCCGCCGGCTGCCTGCCGGTCGCCGCTACGGCATCCTGGCGGGGACGGGTCGCCTGCTCGAGCTCATCGAGCAGTTCCGCTTCGGCGACGCGGAACTCGAATATCTGCGCGACAACCGCGTGGTCAGGGATGCGACCGTGGATTGGCTGGCGAACTACCGGTTCAGCGGCACCATCGCCGGATACCGCGAGGGCGAGGTGTTCTTCCCCGGTTCGCCGTTCCTCGTGGTCGACGCCCCCTTCGCCGAAGGAGTCATCCTCGAAACTCTCATCCTCAGCGTGTTCAACTACGACTCCGCCGTCGCGAGCGCCGCCGCCAGGATGGTCACGGCCGCCGGTGGCCGGCCCGTCGCCGAAATGGGATCGCGCCGCGCCAACGAGCGGGCGGCCGTCGCCGCAGCGCGCGCGGCGTTCATCGCCGGGTTCAGCGCCACCTCCAACCTGGAGGCCGGGCGGCACTGGGGCGTCCCGACGATGGGGACCGCTGCGCACGCCTTCACCCTCCTGCACGACAGCGAGGAGGACGCCTTCCGCGCCCAGGTGGATGCGCTCGGCCCCGGCACCACGCTGCTGGTCGACACCTTCGACGTCGAGACGGCGATCGACACGGCCGTGCGGGTCGCCGGCCCAGAACTCGGCGCGGTCAGGCTCGACTCCGGCGACCTGCCGAACCTGGTGCGCCGCGTACGCGCTCAGCTCGACGCCCTCGGCGCCGTGAACACCAAGATCACCGTCACCAACGACCTCGACGAGTTCACCATCGCCGGACTCGCCGCCTCCCCCGTCGACTCCTACGGCGTCGGCACTTCCGTGGTCACCGGCTCCGGCCATCCGGCGTCCGGGATGGTCTACAAGCTGGTCGCGCACCGCAGCGTGGACGGCACCGGAGAGTGGATCCCTGTGGCCAAGAAGTCGGACGGCAAGGCGACCGTCGGTGGCCGCAAGCATCCCGTGCGTCGGCTGGACGAGAACGGCACTGCTGTTGCGGAGGCCATCCATGTGATCGAGCGCGGCGCATCCGTGGAGGACCGCGGACGCGACCTGCTCGTGCCGCTCATCACGGACGGGGTCGTGCACCGCGAGCACCTTGGACAGGCGGGAACCGCCGCGGCGCGCGAACACCGCGCCATGGCGATGGCGGAGCTGCCCGACCAGGCGCTCCGAGTGAGCAGGGGCGACCCTGTGCTTCCGACGCTCTACGTCTGAGCGGGTTTCCCGCGGCTACTCGTCGCGCAGCTTCTCGTAGATCTCTTTGCAGCTCGGGCAGACAGGGAACTTCTGCGGGTCACGGCCCGGCGTCCACATCTTGCCGCACAGCGCCTTGACCGGCTTGCCCGTCATGGCCGATTCGAGGATCTGCTCCTTCTTCACGTAGTGCGAGAAGCGCTCGTGGTCGCCCGGCTCGATGGCCTCGTTCTGCAGAAGCTCTTCGAGCTCGCGGTCGAGCGTCGCCGTTCCTCCGCCGTCCGGCAGGCCACCAGGTTCCGAAATGCTGTCCTCGTACATGCCCACCATTCTACGTACGTCCCC
>NZ_BAAGWT010000001.1:702946-954487 GCF_054780215.1 Leifsonia lichenia | reverse complement strand
GCGTCGATGGTGGTGTCTCCTGGCCTGGACATGGTGGCCGGGATCGCCCGCAGCCCGGCAGCGATGCGATCGTTGGCGAAGACCACATCCGGGGCCATGGTCGCGGTCAACACGGTCGCCGCCCTCGGCCTCGCGGCGAGCATCGGCGGCATGGCGAACGCGCTGACCCAGATCAAGCAGGCCAACGGTCGCATCATCCCCCGAATGGAGGCGGGACTGCTCGCGGCGAAGAACGCCGCAGCACTCCTACCCACCATCACCGCCTACGACATCGAACGCTGCATCGACAAGCACCGCCTGCACGTCCACCAGAACGTCGACGTGGACGCCGTCCGCGAAGTCGACGAACGCGTCGACCGCCACATCGTGCGGGTCGCACAACTCAGCCACGGCATCACCCAAGCCGTGCACCACACCCTCGAACAGGACGCGCACTGGGCGATGACCTTCGGACTCGACCGGTAGTAAGGACCCCCATCATGAATCCCGCAGACTTCGTTCGGGAGCTCTTTGACGGCCTCGACCGTGAGGTGCAGACCGGCGTGCAGGAGGTCCAGGACTGGATCGAGGCCCAGGTCCACGGTGCAGCCGTCCAACTCCTGGACAGCCTGATGCCGCCGATCGTCCACGCCGACAGTTCCGGCGTGAAGATCAGCGAGTCAACAACCGTACTGTCGGCGAATACCGGCATCAGGTTCGCCGTCGGCTCGGCGGATCTCGGCAATGAGGTTCTCGCGGGTGCCGTCGCGAGCACGGTGCAGCGCGGCCTCGACGAGCTGAAGGCACAGAGCGACTACGCCCAGGGGGTGAGCAGCATCGCATGGTGACCTATCGATCGCTCGCGGAGCTGGAGGATGCACACGGCCAAGAGCGCACGGCCGCACGACGCACGATCGAGTCGGCCGAGCAGTACATCGGCCACTACCGCTCCCGAATCAACCAGGTGGGTGAGGCGTTCTACAGTCTCGGCGCGCACAACGGCGTGGTTGACGACCCGGGCTTCCGCGAACAACTCCGGCGTGTAGCGGATACCGCCAGCGAGAATGTCGCGTATGCGGGCCGAAGGGTCGGCGAGCTGGAAGAGGAATACGACGCGATGCTCAGGGCACAGGACGAGCAGCGGGAGCGGTTCCTGGCAGAACACCACGACGCTTAGCGCTTTCTTGGAGTGGCAGCGTCAGGATGTGCTGGTGCTGCGCAATAAGGTTCCCGAGGTGACCGCCCTGTTCTGGGTGGCGAAAGTGCTGACCACGGCGATGGGAGAGACCACCTCCGACTTCCTCGTGCACCAGATCGACCCGCCCGTCGCGGTGGCGGGCGCTGCGGTGGTGCTCGCGGTCGCCCTCGTGCTGCAGTTCGCCGTCCGCCGCTACATCTCCTGGGTCTACTGGTTCGCCGTGCTGATGGTGGCGGTGTTCGGCACGATGGTCGCCGACGTCATCCACGTGCAGTTCGGCGTGCCGTATCTGGTCTCCACCACGGTGTTCCTGGTGATCCTGGCCGCCGTGTTCGCGCTCTGGTACGGCACGCAGCGCACCCTGTCCGTGCACACGATCGACACCAGGCCGCGCGAGCTCTTCTACTGGGCGGCGGTGATGACCACCTTCGCGCTCGGCACGGCGGTCGGCGACCTGACAGCGGTCACCTTCGGGCTCGGCTATCTGGCGTCCGGCCTGGTGTTCCTGGTGCTGTTCGCCCTCCCTGGCGCCGCGTACCGCTGGTGGGGCCTCGGCGGAACGGCCGCGTTCTGGATGTCGTACGTGCTGACCAGGCCGTTCGGCGCATCCATTTCCGACTGGCTTGCCGTGTCGCACGCGCGCCACGGGCTGGGCCTCGGCACCGGGCAGGTGAGTCTCGCGCTGTTCGCGGCGATCGTGATCGTGGTCGCGCTCAGCGGGACGCGTGGGACGCGTGGAGCGCGTGGGAGGCCGCAGGGCCTGCGCGCTGGGCAAACCCATAGGAATGCCTCAGTCCCTCCCCAGCCGGAGTAAGAATCGCGCAAGAATCACCCGCGATCGTTGATGTCATGGAGATCAGACCATGACAGCGATCGCGACACCGCGCAGAGTCGCGGCGCGTGCAGCGGGCCACGCGGCCAGGCGGCGCCGCTCCGTCACCGTGCGCGTCGTGCTGGCGGCGGGCCTCGTCGGGGTGCTGTGGATGTGGTGGGCCACCGTGCCGGCCACGTTCACCGCCACCCCGGCCAGCGTCGCCACCACCGTGGGGGAGCTGAGCGGGATGCTCGGCGCCTACCTCGTCTGCGCTCAAGTGCTGTTGATCGCCAGGGTGCCGTGGTTCGAGCGGGCCGTCGGGCTCGACCGGCTGGTGTCCTGGCATCGCTCGCTCGGTGCATCCGTGGTGTTCCTTGTGATCACGCACGTCGTGTTCATGGTCGTCGGCGGGGAACTGCTCGACAAGGCGATGCCGTGGGACGAGTTCGTCTCGATGCTGCAGAGCTACCCCGACATGCTCACCGCGCTCGTCGGCACCATCGCGTTCCTCGCCGTCGGGCTGAGCAGCGCCAAGTGGATCCGCTCGAAGCTGTCCTACGAGGTCTGGTACTGGCTGCACGTCACGACCTACGTGGCGATCTTCCTCACCTTCTTCCACCAGCTCAGCGGCGGGGCACACTTCGTCGGGGAGCCGGTCAACCGCATCCTGTGGCTCGCGCTGTACCTCGGCACCGCCGCGGCCGTGCTCACGTGGCGTTTCGTGCTGCCGCCGATGGATGCGTGGCGTCACCGGATGCGCGTCGAAGCGGTCGTCCAGGAAGCGGAGGGCACGTCGAGCGTCTGGCTCAGCGGTCACCGGCTGGGCGAGCTCGGCGTCCGCGGGGGCAACTTCATGAGCTTCCGCTTCCTGGCCAGGGGGCACCTGCTCACGGCGCACCCGTACTCGGTGTCCCGCCTGCCGTCCGACGGCTACCTGCGCATCACTGTCGGCGCCCTCGGCGACCACTCGACCCGGCTGGCCGGTCTGAAGAAGGGCACGCTCGTCGTGGCGGAGGGGCCGTTCGGTCACTTCACCGCCGACAGGGCGAGCAGGTCGCGCATCCTGCTGATCGCGGGCGGGGCGGGCATCGGGCCGATCCGAGCGCTTGCCGAGGAGCTGGTCGACCGCGGCGCGAAGCCCGTCGTCCTGTACCGCGCGCACTCCGCGGCCCACCTCGCGCTGCTCGCCGAGCTGCAGGCCATGCACGGCGTGACCGTGGTGCCGGCGCCGGGCAGGCGCAGCGAACTCGGCTACGACCCGCTCGACGTCGCGCCGATGCAGAACTTCATCCCCGCCCTGCGCGACTGGGAGGCGTTCATCTGCGGTCCCCAGGGCATGGCCGACCGGGCCGAGCAGACCCTCCGAGAGCTCGGGATGCCCGGGCGCTTCATCCACCGAGAAGAACTGAGCATGTCATGAGTCAGAAGAAGTGGCGCGGGACCATCCTGTTCACGGTCATCGTCGTGGTGATGGGCGGAACCATCGGGCTCAAGCTGTACGGCATCGGCGAGCAGGGCACGGCGACGACGGCGGCCGTCGCGGGCACGACGAGCTCCGGGACGAGCTCCGGGGCGAGCTCGGGGACCGGCTCTGGAGCGGGCACGACCGGCTCGACCTCCTCTGGTTCGTCCTCCACCGGCACCACCCCCTCCTCCTCCACGCCCAGCCCGTCGGCGACCTCCACCCCGTCGACGGCGACGGCGTCGGCCACCAAGGTCATCACCGGGAGCACGGTGGACACCCGCTACGGCCCCATCCAGCTCCAGGTCACCTTCTCCGGTTCGACCATCACGGCGATCACCGCGCTGCAGACGCCGAACCAGGACAGGCGGAGCGTCTCCATCAACGAGCAGGCGGTGCCGATGCTCACCCAGGAGGCGATGTCGTCGCAGTCCGCCAGGATCGACACGATCTCGGGAGCGACGTACACCTCGGAGGGCTACATCCAGTCGCTCCAGTCGGCGATCGACCAGCTGTGAGGTTCGTCGAGACCGTGATGGGCATCCCGATGTCCATCGACATCCGGGATGCGGGCGACCACTCCGATGCGGCGGCGCGCGCCTTCGCCGTGCTGCGGGAGGCGGACGCGCGGTTCAGCGTCTACCGGCCGGACAGCGAGGTGAGCGCGGCCAACCGTGGCGAGCTCACCCCGGCGGGGTTCAGCGCGGAGCTGGCCGAGGCGATCGCTCTGGGGGACGAGGCGGAGCTGGCGTCGGGTGGCGCGTTCCGCATCCACCGGCCGGACGGGACTCTCGATCTGGACGGCGTGGTCAAGGGCTGGGCGGCCGCGCGCGCAGCCGGGGAGCTGCGTGCGCACGGGGTGCGCCGGTTCTGCCTGAACGCGGGCGGTGACGTCGCGGTCGGCGACGGCCCCGGCGGTGGCGACGGTGGTGGCGACGGCGGCGGCGACGGCCGGGAAGCCGCAGCGACAGTGGATGCGTGGAACGTCGGCGTCCGCACCCCCGCCGACCCCGCCGCGATGCTCGCGGTGCTGTCGGTCGCCAACGCCGCCGTCGCGACCTCCGGCGCGTACGAGCGCGGCGCACACATCGTGGACGGCCGCACCGGAGCGCCGGCCACCGGCCTGCTCAGTGCGACGGTGATCGCCGATGACCTCACCACCGCCGACATCCTCGCCACGGCCGTCTTCGCGCTGGGGCGGCCGGGGATCGACTGGGCCGTATTGCACGGCGCTCGCGGCGTGCTCGCGCTCACCGACGCCGGGGAGCTGCTCGCGGCCGGTGTCGTCGACTTCGCGCATCCACTGGCATGAACGCGGTCGAGCAGGGAGCGGACACCTATACTGCGACAGTGAACGGGACACCCCGCGTGCTGGTGGCCGAGGACGACGCTCGCCTCGCCGGGATGCTGACCGAACTCCTCACCTCGGAGGGGTACGACGTCGTCGTGGCGAAGGATGGGCAGCGCGCCCTCCACCTCGGGCTGACCGAGGAGGTCGACGTGATCGTGCTCGACCGCGGGCTGCCCATCATCGATGGCCTCGACGTGCTCCGCCGTCTTCGCGCCGACGGTGCGATGGTCCCCGTCCTGATCCTCTCCGCGCTCGGCAACGCCGCCCACCGGGTCGAAGGGCTCGACGGCGGTGCGGAGGACTATCTGGCGAAGCCGTTCGACATCGACGAACTTCTCGCCCGGCTGCGTGTGCTGAGGCGGAGGAGCGCATCCACCACCCCAGCGGTCCGGTTCCCCGGGGGCACGCTCGACGTCGGCAACAGGACCGTCGTCACCGCACAGGGCGAGCGCGTCGTGCTCTCCGAGCGCGAGTCGGCGCTGCTCGAGCAACTCGCCCGCCGCCCGACGCAGGTGTTCTCGCGGGCGGTGCTCCTGGAGAGCGTTTTCGCCGACGCCGACGACCCGGGGGTGGTCGACACCTATGTGCACCACCTGCGCAAGAAGTTCGGCCGCGACCTGATCGAGACGGTTCGCGGCCTCGGCTACCGGATGGGGGCGGCGTCGTGACCTCCCCGGAACGGAGGGAGGCCCGCTCCGCCGCGACCAGACTCGCCCTGCAGTTCACCGCGGTCATCCTGGTGCTGTTCGCGGTGCTGGGCTTCGTCGTCTACGCGGTGGTCTCCGCTGGTCAGGCTGAGTCGGCGAAGAAGACGCTGGCCGACGCATCCATGGTCGACTCCGTGCACGACGCCCCGCGCAACCTGCTGATCACCGTGATCTCGCCGCAGGGCACGGACAGTTCGCCGGGGATGCCGGACGGGCTTCCCGACCAGTCGGCCCTGTCTCGCGTGGAGGCGGGCGGTCCTCCGGAGACGTCGACCATCCAGGCGGACGGCATCAGCTACCTCACCGTCACGGACGTGCGCCGCGGCAAGGTGGTGCAGATCGCGTACAGCCTCGCCGAGCAGCAGGAGGAGCTGAACCGTCTCGTCATCGCCCTCGTGGTCTCCGGCGTCGTCGCCGCTGTCGCCGCCGCGTTCATCGCCGTGTTCATCGCTCGCCGCGCGATGCGCCCGCTGGCCGACGCGCTCGCCCTGCAGCGGCGCTTCGTCGCCGACGCGAGTCACGAACTGCGCACCCCGTTGACGCTGCTCAGCACGCGAGCGCAGTTGGTGCGCCGCAGGGCACGGGATGCGTCCCCCGCCGTCGACCCAGAGGTGCGGTCGGGCATCGACGAGATCGTCGGCGACAGCAAGGCCCTCACCGAGATCGTCGAAGACCTGCTGATCGCGGCCGACCCGCGCCAGGCGACGGAGGCGGAGCAGGTGGACCTCGGCGCTGTGGCCGCCGCCGTGGCGCGGGCGGCGCAGGCGCGAGCGGGGGAGCGCGGGGTGCGGATCGAGACGCGAGGCGCGGGCGAGGCAGGCGCAGCCGTCGTGTCCGGCGCACCCGTGTCCCTCCGCCGGATGGTGGTGGCGCTGGTCGACAACGCGGTGGATCATGCCGCATCCCGAGTGGTCGTCGACACGCGACGCGACAAAGGTTCGGTGGTCGTCAGCGTCAGCGACGACGGCCCCGGCTTCGCGGACGGAGCGGACCGTCGCGTCTTCGAGCGCTTCGCGTCCTCACGGGCGACCGACGCGGTCGCGCGCCACTACGGCCTGGGCCTCGCCCTCGTCGCCGAGGTGGTCGAACGCCACCGGGGAACGGTCGCAGTGAGCAACGACGGCGTCGGCGACGACGGCACCGGAGGCCGCGTCACGGTGCGCCTCCCCGCATCCCCGTCCGCCTGACGGGCATCGTCGGGACGGGTCAGAACGCGAAGACCTGCCCGAACACGATCACCAGGATGAGGAAGACCCCGACGATCCCGCCGATGACCCCGAGGGTGCGCTTCGACAGCTTGGCGATTCCGAAGCCGACCAGGAACGGCAGCGCAAGGCAGCCCAGCGCCAGAATCCACCAGAACGCCTGGAACCCGAACTGCGACGCAGACTCGAGCCTCCCGCCGAACAGCTTCTGCGTGGCCGGATGCGTGGCGAACGCGATGCACGCCGACAGCGGATACGCGATCAGCACGGCCACGATCAGCCCGGCGAAAGCGCCCCACGCACCCCGCCCGACCCCGGCCCCGATGTCGAGCGTCTCTTCCCGATGCGGCCCCTGCTTGCTCTTCGTGCTCATGCGCACAGCATAGGGGGCGGCCGGGGCGCTGGTCAGGATTCGCGTGGATGCGGCTCGATGCGAGAGTGTACCTATGACTCGTTACACGGGTGCGCTGGCTTTTGTGACTCTCCTTCTCGCCGTCGCACTGACGGGGTGCGTCACGTCACCCCGACCCGACGATCCGTCGACGCGGATCACGCTGCCGCCGACGGGAGGTCCGTTCGACTACCAGCTCGGCGGACGCTACTCACCCGCCAAGGACGTCGTCGTGGTCACCCGAGACAGCTCCGACGAACCCATGGCCGGCGTCTATTCGATCTGCTACGTCAACGGCTTTCAAACACAACCAGATGCACACTGGCCGCCAACTCTGATTCTGCACGGGTCCGACGGTGAGCCACTGGTGGATCCCGGCTGGCCAGACGAACACCTCATCGACATCTCGACCGCCTCGAAGCGCTCGGCCGCCGCCTCGCGACAACGCGAGACCATCCGGGAATGCGCCCGGAAAGGTTTCGACGCGGTCGAGTTCGACAACCTCGATTCGTGGACGCGCTCGCACGGGGCACTGACGAAGGAGGATGCGGTCGCCTTCGCGAAGCTCCTCGTCGGGGCGGCCCACGCGCAAGGACTCGCCACATCGCAGAAGAACGCCGCCGACCTCGCGCAGATCGGAAAGCAGGAGATCGGGTTCGACTTCGCGACCGCCGAAGAGTGCGACCGGTTCTCGGAGTGTGACCGGTACACGAACGTCTACGGCGCGCACGTCTTCGACATCGAGTACACCGACGACCTCCGTGGAGATTTCCGCTCTGTCTGCGCACGACCGAGCACGCCGAGACAAACGGTCCTCCGCGACCGCGAACTCCTCACTCCATCTGACCAGGGATACGCGTATCAGCACTGCTGAAAGTCGGGCCGTCCGTCGTGAGAGAGCTTCGTCCTCGCGTGAGAGCCGCACGCCAGCCGCACGCCCCATAGCGCCGACCGCAGCACAGGATTAGGCTCCGAACCACATCCACCGCGTCAGCACCGACTCGGCGTCGCGTCGTCGAAGGAGGCCGGACATGGCTCTCGGCTCGAATCCGCAGCACCCCCACCACTCGCACGGCCCGTTCTCCGACGGGTTCTTCCACAACCCGGATTTCGACTTCGAGTTGCGCGTCGTGCTCGGGCACGCGTTCTCCGGCGCGGCGGACACCGGGGAGGTGCTCGCGGCGGTGGAGTCCGTCGGCGAGCACGACCACGAGGCGTGGTTCGCGGCGTGGCTGGCGCTCGGGTCGCGCATCCGGGCGGCGGGCGACGACCAGGCCGCGGCGGGGAACGACATCAGTGCCTCGCGTTCCTACCTGCGCGCATCCACGTATTTGGGCACCGCCCTCAACGCTGTCGCATCTCTGCCGTCGTCGGATGCGCTGCTCTCGACGTTCCGGGCGCACCGCGCCGCCTGGGATCGGTTCGTGGACACCACGCCCGTCTCCATCCACCGGGTGAGCATCCCGTATGAGGGCGCCGCACTGCCCGGTTACTTCTTCCGTCCGTGGGGGCTCGCGGGGTCCGGGCGCACGCTCATCATGAACAACGGCAGCGACGGCGCGATCAGCACGATGTGGGCGAGCGGCGGTGCAGGGGCGTTGCAGCGCGGGTACAACGTGCTGATGTTCGACGGGCCCGGTCAGCAGGCCATGCTGTTCGAGCACGGGGTGCCGTTCCGCCACGACTGGGAGGCCGTGATCACTCCGGTGGTCGACTACCTGCTCGGCCGGGACGATGTCGACCGCGACAAGATCGCCATCTACGGGATCAGCCAGGGCGGGTACTGGGTGCCGAGGGCGCTCGCGTTCGAGCACCGGATCGCCGCGGCCGTCGTCGATCCTGGCGTCGTGGATGTGTCCACCTCGTGGACAGGGCACCTGCCGAAGAGCATGTTGAAGCTCCTGGCGGAGGGCGAGCGGGAGAAGTTCGACCGCGACATGGAGCTCGCCATGAAGTTCTCGCCTGAGCTCGCCCGCACCTGGGAGTTCCAGGCGCGTCCGTACCAGAAGGACGGCTATTTCGACACGATCACCGCTGTGCTCAACTACCGTCTCGACAACGTCGCGTCCTCGATCAGGACGCCGCTGCTCATCACCGACCCGGAGGATGAGCAGTTCTGGCCTGGCCAGTCCCGCCGTCTCGCCGAGCTCACCCCCGGCGTCTCCTCCGTGGTGCCGTTCACTGCGGACGAGGGTGCGAACTTCCACTGCGAGCCGCTTGCCCGCTCGCTGGTCGACCAGCGGATGTTCGACTGGCTGGATGCGCGCCTCGCCTGAGCGCAGACCGCTGCCGGGGCCGTCGTGGCCCTACTCGAAGACCGGGGTGGTGAAGCGGCGCTCGTAGCGGCGGATGCACCCGGTGTCGCGCGCGTACTGCACGGCGGCGACGCACTCGGGGTCGGTCGCGGCGGCCGTGCGGTACTTCTCGTACTCCGCCATGGACGGGAACGTGAACAGCGCGAACGCCTCGTCGCTGTCCCCTTCGCTCGGCATGAAGTAGCCGTGGTGGTCGCCGCCCAGCTTCTCGACCAGACGGATCCAGCGTCTGCCGTATTCGGTGAACTCCGCGAGCTTGGCGTCGTCGATCTGGTAGCGGAGGTGCACTGTGATCACGGTCGGTCTCCCCTTCGTCGGCCGGTGATGCCGATCGGATCGGCGGCGCTCAGCCTACAGCGCCAGGGTCAGGAACGCGCTGTTCGGATCGTCCGTGTATGAGCCGAACGGGCCGGACTCCGAGAAGCCCGCCCGGGCGTACAGCCGCCGGGCCGGAGCGAAGAACTCCATCGAGCCGGTCTCCAGCGACACCCGTTCGACGCCGCGCTCTCGTGCGTCGCCGAGCACGAACCCCAGCAGCGCCGCGGCGATTCCCTCGCCACGGCGTGCCGGGTCGGTGCGCATGCTCTTGAGCTCTTCGTGCCCTCGCTCGTCGAGCGCTGCCAGGGCGGCCGTGCCGACGATCGTCTCGCCGTCCAGCGCCGTCCACAGCCGCACGCGCGGCGCCTGCAGCGCCGCCAGGTCGAGAGCGTGCCTGCTCTCCGGCGGAGCCGTCGGCTCCATGTCGTCCAGGTGCGCCTGCAGGAATTCTCGCAGGGCCGGGGAGGCGAAGTCGGCGCGGGCGATCACGAGGGTCGGAGGCATAGGACGACGCTACAACGCCCTAGTCGAGGTCTTCCACTCCGAGGGCGAGCGCCTGCGCGCGGCGTGTGCGCATCGACGGGGCGATGAGCGCCGCGACGATCGCGAGCACGGCGACGCCGGCACAGACCCAGAAGCCGATCGTGAACGCATCGTCGCTCGGCAGCCCCTGCGGGGAGGCGTTCGAGGAGATGATCGCGGCGATGACGGCGGTTCCGATCGAGCTGCCGATCGTCCGCGCGATGGTGTTCACGCTGATCGCCTCGCCGGTCTGGTTGGCGGGGACGCTCTCGATGATGGCGTTCGACATCGCCGCGAAGGCGAGGCCGATGCCCGCACCGGTCAGGATGCCCGAGGCGACGACCTGCCACAGCTCGCCGTGCGAGATCGCGGGCAGGATGAACGCCGCGGTGACCAGGATGCCGCCGAGGAGCATGGGCGGCTTCGGACCCACCTTGCGCACCAGGATGCCCGCGAGGGGGCCGCAGATCACCATCATGACGACGGTGGGCAGCAGGAACAGACCGGCGGACGAGACCGTCTCGCCGAAGCCGTAGCCGAGCGCGGACGGGAGCTGGAGCAGGGTCGGGACGAGGACGAACGTGCCGAACATCGCGAAGCCGAAGATCAGTGCGACCGCGTTCGCCGTCCACACCCCGCGCACCCGGAACAGGCGCATGTCGATCAGCGGCTCCTTCACGCGCAGCTCGACCAGCACGAAGATCACCAGCGCGACGGCGCCGACGATCAGCAGGCCGATGGTGCCGCCGGAGCCCCAGCCCCACTCCTCGCCCTTGCTGATCGCGAGCAGCAGGGAGACGAGTGCGACAGAGAGGATGAGCGCGCCGGCGACGTCGAGTCGGCCGGGTTTGCGCACGGGCGACTCCGGCATCCCGAAGATCACGCCGAGCAGAGCGATGACGACGAGGACGCCCGGCAGCCAGAACAGCCACGGCCACGACAGGTTCTCCACGATCGGGCCGGCCGCGACGATGCCGATCCCGGCGCCGACGCCGAAGATCGCGGACAGCAGGCCGATCGTCACGCTGACCTTGTCGTGCGGCAGTTCGTCCCGCACGATGCCGATCGACAGTGGCATCACTGCGCCGGCCGCACCCTGGAGGGCGCGAGCGATGATCAGGACGCCGAGGTTGGGGGCGAGCGCGGCGAGGACTGTGCCGACGAGCAGCAGCGACAGCACAACGATCAGGATGCGCCGCTTGCCGACCATGTCGCCCAGGCGGCCGAGGATCGGGGTGAGGACGGACGCGGAGAGCAGGTAGGCGGTGATGATCCAGCTTGCGTCGCTCGTCGTGGCGTGCAGGTCTTTGCCGACGGTCGACAGCGCGGGCGCGACGAGGGACTGCAGCACGGAGAAGGCCAGGCCGCCGAGGGCCAGGTAGATGACGATGAGGGTCGTCCTGCGTTTGGCCGGCGCACCTGCGACGGCCGTGACGGAACCGGTGGACGGTTCGCCGATGGTGTGAGTCATTTCGCTCCGAGGGATGTAAACAGTTGCTGACTTGATTAGTTTACCCAGGTCAACCTTTAAGTCAATGCTCGTTTACATCGAGGAGGATGGGCGGTAACGTTTCCGGAAAGAAGGGCAGTCATGGAACCCGGCACCACCGTGCTCGACGTCGCGGCAGACGCAGCGGGCACCGCCTCTGCGAGGACGCGAGACGCGGGCAACACCCGATCGCTCCTGCTCCACGCCGCGCGCCGCCGGTTCGCACTCGACGGATACTCCGCGACGACCGTGCGCGAGATCGCGGCGGATGCGGGCGTGAACGTCGCCCTCATCAACCGCTACTTCATCTCCAAGGAGGGGCTCTTCGAGGCGTGCCTGCGGAGTGCGGTCGAAGGGCTCGAGCGGCTCGACCCGGGGGATGTGCCGATCGAAACGCTCATCCGGGACATCGTCTCGCAGTTGGCCGGTTCGCTGACGAGCGAGAACTCGCTGCAGTTGCTCCTGCTGCTGCGCTCGTCCGGAGACGACCGAGCCGAGCGCATCCGGCGCGACACCTTCCGCTACTTCGCCGAGCGCATGGCGGGTGCTGCGGGCTGGCGCGATGGCGACGCCGGCTCGGAGTCTCTGATGCTCAGAGCGCAGATCGCCATGGCCGCCACCTTCGGGATGGTGCTCCTGCGGGCGACCTCCGGCCTCGAACCTCTGACCTCCGCGACGGAGGACGACCTGCTGGAGCCCCTGGGCGGAGTGCTCGCCGCGCTGCTCGCGCCCTGACGGTCGTCAGCCCTCCTGCGCCTCGAGCGCCGCGGGCGCGTGGGTGTGCATCCTCGCCCCTTCGTCGTTGAAGATGCTGATGACCTGCGCCGGTTTACCGCCAGCCGCCGACATCGCGTGCGGGGTGCGGGTGTCGAACTCGGCCGCCTCGCCGCGGGTGAGGGTGAGGTCCTGGTCGCCGAGCCGGAGGCGCAGCCGTCCGGAGAGCACGTACAGCCACTCGTAGCCGTCGTGCACGCGCAGCTCGGGTAGCGTCGCTGCGGGCGGGTAGGTGATCTTGTACGTGTGCACCGGCGAACCCTCCGGCGCGAGCGGTGCGATGATCAGCCCATCGCGGCGGATCACCGGGCGATGGATGCGCGGATCGGGGGCGTCGACGCTGATGAGGTCGTCGACGCGGATGCCGAGCTGCCTGGTCAGCGGCAGCAGCAGTTCCAGACTCGCCTGGCGCTTGCCGGACTCCAGGCGCGACAGGGTGCTCGCCGACATCCCGGCGCGTGATGCGAGCTCGTCGAGGGTCCAGCCGCGGGAGCGCCTGACCACACGCAGCCGGGCGCCGACCTGTGCCAGTTCTTCGCGCATCCACTGTCCCATCGGTTGAGGCTTGCTCTTGCCAATACTGCAAGCACCCTTGCGATTCTGTCACGGATCGCCTGGACTGGCGCTATGAACACTCCAGACTCCACCGCCGCTCGGGATGCGATCGTCGTCGGGGGCAGCGCCGCCGGCCTGTCCGCCGCGCTGCTGCTCGGCAGGGCGCGACGCAGGGTGCTCGTGATCGACGCCGGGCTCCCCCGCAACCGTTTCGCCGAGCACATGCACGGCGTGCTCGGGAACGAGGGCACAGCACCGGCAGACTTCGTGCGGAAGGGCAGGGAGGAGGCGGCGGGGTACGGCGTCGAGTTCCTGGACGGCGTCGTCGAGAGCGTGGCCGGCGCCGAGCGCGGGCTGACGGTGACCCTCGCGGACGGCCGCGTCGAGTCGGCGCGCACCCTGGTGGTGGCGACGGGCATCGCCGACGAACTGCCCACCGTCCCCGGCCTGGCGGAGCGCTGGGGGAAGACGGTGCTGCACTGCCCGTACTGCCACGGCTGGGAGGTGCGCGGCGCGCGCCTCGGCGTGCTCGCGACCTCGCCGATGGCGCTGCACCAGGCGCGGCTCGTGCGGCAGTGGAGCGACGCCGTCGTGCTGTTCTCCGCGGGGGCGGGCGCCATCGACCCCGTGGATGCGCGGAGGCTGCGTGCGCGGAACGTCGAGGTCATCGAGGCTCCCGTGGTCGAGGTGCTTGGCGACGGCGCGCAGGTCACCGGTGTCCGCACTGCCGACGGTCAGGTGACAGAGCTCGACGCGCTGTTCACCGCGGGGGTGCCGAAGCCGCACGATGGCTTCCTCGCCGGTTTCGAGCTGCCGCGCACCGAGTTCCCGATGGGGCTCGGCTCGTTCCTCACCGTCGATCAGGCGGGGAAGACCGGGCACGCGCGCGTCTGGGCGGCGGGCAATGTCGTCAACCCGATGGCGACGGTGCCGATGGCGGTCGGAGCCGGCGCGCTCACCGGTGGAGCCGTGAACGGCGCGCTCATGGAGGAGGACTTCGATCTGGCCGTGGCCGACTCGACCGCCGACGCGACCGCCGACGCCCGGCCATAGCGGGCTACGCGCTGCGCGTGCGCGCGGCCGAGTACTGCTCCTCCGTCACCGCTTCCAACCAGGTGGTCTCCGGAGCGCCGCTCCCGTCCGTCTCCCAGATGGCGAGGTGCTGCATGAACAGTTCCGGCGTCGCTCCGTGCCAGTGCTCCTCATCGGGAGGGCAGACGACCGTCTCTCCCGGATGGGCCTCGAACACGACGCCGTCCCTGGTGCCGATCAGGGCCACCCCTGCGACGACGTGGAGGGTCTGGCCGAGCGCATGACGGTGCCAGAACGTGTGCGCCCCCGGCGCGAACCGCACGGTGTTGACGCGGACGCGGGAGGGCTCCTGCCCGGCGACGATGACGTCGAACCAGACGTTCCCGGTGAACTGCGCAGCGGGGCCGGCGCCGGTAGGCGTCGCGGTGGTGAACTTCATGATGGTGTCTCCTTCTGATCGGAATGGTCGGATCGGTGGCCGTGCTGTCACGCGTCGAGGTCGAGCGCGAAGCCGAGCTCGCGCGACGCCTCGGCCTGCGCGGTGAGCTCGCGCCCCTTGTCCGCGACGGCAGGGATCGCGTCCGAGCCTGCGACGAAGCGCAGCGGGGGCTCTTCGAGCTCCGCCAGCGCGATCAGCGCGGCCGCGAGCTTGGCAGGGTCGCCGCCCTGCTGGCCGTTCATCGCCTGCCAGCCCGCCGTCGTCTCCGCCGTGCGCTCCGCGTAGTCGGCGACAGAGAGGTCCGCCCACGTCGTCGAGGCCTCCTCGAGCAGTTCGGTGCGGAAGAAGCCGGGCTCGACGATGGTGGTGGAGATCCCGAACGGCGCCACGTCGAAACGGAGGGACTCCATCCACCCTTCGACGCCGAACTTGCTGGTGGCGTACGCGACGCAGAACTCCTGGCCGATGACGCCGGCGAGGGAGGAGATGGTGATCACGTGGCCGGAGCGCTGCGCTCGGAACAGGGGGAGGACGGCGCGGGTGACGTTCATCGGGCCGAACAGATTCGTCTCGACCTGGCGGCGCATCGCGGCGTCGGAGATCTCTTCGAAGAAGCCGGCCTGGAACGTGGAGGCGTTGTTGATCAGCACGTCGATGCGGCCGAAGCGTTCTACCGCGGCGGCTGCGACCCTCTCGGCGGCTGCCTGATCGGTGATGTCGAGCGCTGCGACGAGAAGGTTCTCGTGCTCACCCAGAACGTCTCGCACCTTCTCGGGGCGGCGTCCGGTCGCGACGACGTGGTGACCGGCGGCGATGGCCGCCCGTGCGATGTCGGTTCCCAGTCCTCGGCCGGCGCCGGTGAGGAGGATGACTTTGCTCATGCGTGTGTGTTCCCGTCCGTGCTCTGCGTACGTCTTCTTCGTGTCTCCATTGAAGGTCGGTTCCTGCGCGGGAGGGAGTCCCTGACGAGAGGTGTACCAGCAGAGGACCCTTCCAGGCGGGTAGAGCGCGTACCGTCGTGGTGTGGACAATCAGAGCGAAGTCCGCGAGTTCCTGACCTCGCGGCGGGCGCGGATCACGCCGGAGCGGGCCGGGCTGCCGGGCGGCGGCAACCGGCGCGTGTCGGGTCTGCGTCGCGCGGAGGTCGCCATGCTCGCCGACCTGAGCGTCGAGTACTACGCCAAGCTGGAGCGCGGGAACATCGCCGGCGCATCGGCCGGGGTCCTGGATGCGATCGCGTCCGCCCTGCAGCTCGACGACGCCGAGCGCTCCCACCTGGCCGACCTGGCCCATGCCGCGAGCGCTCCCGGCCTCGTGGCCAGGCGACGTCCTGCCAAGAAGGCCACCCCTCTCCGGCCCGGGCTGCAGCTCGCTCTGGATGCGATCACGACCGGTCCGGCGTTCGTGCGCAACGGCCGATTGGACATCCTGGGCGCCAATGCGCTCGGCCGGGCGTTCTACGCTGACGTGTTCGCGTCGCCAGGGCTGGGCAACCTCGCCAGGTTCAACTTCCTCGACCTCGAACGGTCGACGCGCTTCTACCCGGACTGGGGGACCGCAGCGGACACCTCCGTCGCGATCCTGCGCACCGAGGCGGGCAGGGACCCGCACGACAGGGCGCTGCAGGATCTGATCGGCGAGCTGAGCACCCGCAGCGACGATTTCCGCATCCGGTGGGGCGCCCACAACGTGCGTCGGCACGGGACGGGCGTGAAGAGATTCCATCACGCGGTCGTCGGCGACCTGACGCTCGGCTTCGAGGGGCTGGAGTCCACGGCGGAGCCTGAGCTGTCGTTCCTCATCTACACGGCGGAGCCGGGCTCGCCATCGGAGGAGCGGCTACGGCTGCTCGCCAGTTGGGGGGCCGGCCAGCCCGCCGCGGGCGCGGATTCGCTCACCGCGCCGTAGCGACCTGGTCCGCATCCCATCCCGCCGCAGCGGAACACTTTTGCTTGCATAACGCCTCTGCCTACTGTATACAGAATACAGACCAGGAGCGGCCTCACCCGTGGGCCCCCAATTGCAAGAGACACTTCAAGGAATGAGGTAGGCATGTCTCGCGTCGACTCGAAGATGAGAAGGCTGGTGGCCGTGGGGGCGGCTGTCGCGATCGCACTCAGCATGGCAGCGTGTTCAGGCTCGGGATCGGGGGGATCGGGCAGCAAGACGGTCGTCTGGTCCACCTGGGGCACCCCGGAGGAGATCGCCCGCTACAAGGACTTCGACAACAAGTTCATGAAAGAGCACCCCGATATCAAGGTCGTGCTGCAGCCGGTCGCCGACTACGGCGACTACCACACCAAGCTCCTCGCCCAGCTCGCGTCCGGCACAGCACCGGATGTGTTCTACATCGGCGACGACAAGATCGGCCAGTTCGTCAACTCGAAGGCGCTCATGCCGCTGACCGACCTGATGAACTCCAGCGCGAGCAAGACCAAGCCGGAGGACTTCGCGCAGGGCCTGTTCGGCGCCACCAAGAAGGGCGACCAGATCTACGCCGCCCCCAACGACTCCAACCCGGATGCGCTCTGGTACGACAAGGTCGCACTGAAGAAGGCCGGTGTCACCGAGGACCCCGCCACGCTCGCCTCCGAGGGCAAGTGGACGACGGCCACCTACCTCGACATGAACGAGAAGCTCAAGAAGGCGGGCCTCACCGGCTCGATGTTCTGGAACTACTGGTCCACCCACTACTCGTGGATCTCGTCGCAGGGCGGCAAAGCGTTCGACGACGCGGGGAAGTTCGTCGCGAACACCGACCAGACCAGCGTCAAGGCGATGGATGTGCTGGCCAAGAACTTCCAGAACGGCACCTTCGTCGTGGCAGACACCCTCCCGCAGGGCGCGGGCGCCGACAGCGTCTTCGTCACGCACAAGGCGGGCTTCTTCGTGCAGGGCCGGTACACGATCGGCACCGTCAAGTCCGCCGGAGACCCGGAGAACTACGACGTCGCACCGTGGCCGACCCCGGACGGCAAGGCCGCCCCGACCGGCACCGCGGTGAGCTACCTCGCCATCAACGCCAAGACCAAGAACAAGGACGCGGCGTTCGAGTTCTGGACCAACTACCTGTCGGCGGCGGGCCAGACCGAGCGGCTGAAGGGCGGCGGCAACGCCGTCCCGTCGATCAAGGGCGCGGACTCCGTCGTGCTCGACGGCTACCCGAAGCACGCTCAGACGCTGCTCGACATGCGCGACATCGGCTTCGAGGACTACGCGACGGAAGCATCCGTCCCCGGTCTCTCCAGCGACATCAGCGACAAGATGCTGGCGCTCTACGAGGGCAAGGCGTCGACCACGGCGACGCTCGACGATGTCGCAGCGATGATCAAGAGCAAGACAGGTAAGTAAGGGATCGACGCGTGAGTGCAATCCGAGGGTCGCTGACCGACACCCCCGACACGAGGGTGAAGGCGAAACCCGCAGGCACCGAGCCGGGCGGACTCCGTGGGGAGTCCGCCTGGCGGCGGCGCGACCGGCGCTGGGGCTACGTGTTCGTCGGCCCGCAGCTCATCGGCATGGCACTGTTCGTCGTGCTCCCGTTCGCGGCGAGCCTGGTGCTCGCCTTCGCCCAGTGGGACGGCCTGAACGACCTGAGCTGGGTGGGCTTCGACAACTTCCGCAACCAGCTCGCCGACCCGCTGTTCGGCAGGGCGATCGTCAACACCCTGCTGATCGCGGTCATCACCGTGCCGGTCGGCCTCGGCCTCGCCGTGGTGATCGCCGTGGCGCTGGAGAAGCTGAAGACCAAGACGCTGTACCTCATCCTGTTCTTCGCCCCTGTCGTCACCTCGTCGGTCGCCGTCGCGATGATCTGGCAGCAGTTGTTCCGCAAGGACGGCGTGATCAGCGGCTTCATCGCCAGCGTGTTCCACGTTCCGGCGCCGGACTGGCTGGGCGACCCGCACCTCGCGCTCATCGCCGTCTGCATCGTGTCGATCTGGTCGTCGCTCGGCCTCAACGTGATCATCTTCCTGGCCGGGCTGCAGAACATCTCGCCCGCGGTCATCGAGGCGGCGCGGATCGACGGGGCTGGAGCGCTCACGCTGTTCTTCCGCATCCGGATGCCGCTGCTGTCGCCGATCATGTTCTTCTCCTCGGTCATCGCGTTCATCAGCTCGCTGCAGACCTTCGACACCGTGTTCATCCTCACCGCGAACGCCGGCCCGGACAACGCCACCCGCACGATCGTCTACCACATCTACGATCTCGGCTTCGGCAAGTTCCAGTTCGGCCCGGCCAGCGCCGCGTCGGTGATCCTGCTGCTGATCACGCTCGTCATCACGGGCATCCAGTTCACGGCGCAGAAGAAGTTCGTCCACTACGAGGATGGTGCAGCATGACCACCGCCGTCAGAACCGCATCCACCCAGGCTCCCGCGCCAGGGTCAGCTCCGGCCGGGCAGCAGAAGGCCTCCCGCGAGGGCCGCGCCGGTGCACGCACCCGCAAGACGATCCTGCACGTCGTGCTGGCGCTCGGCGGCATCGCGATGGTCTTCCCGTTCATCTGGATGCTCATCACCTCGTTCAAGACGCTGCCCCAGCTCCTGAACGACCCGCTCAGCTTCCTGCCGCAGCCGTTCACCTTCCAGAACTATGTGGATGCGTGGAACGACGCCCCGTTCGCGCAGGCCTACTTCAACAGCATCTACATCGCGATCCTGGTCGTGATCGGCACGCTCATCACGGCGGCGATGGCCGGGTACGCGTTCGCGCGCATCAAGTTCCGTGGCAGCCGGGCGCTGTTCATCGTGTTCCTCGCGACGCAGATGATCCCGATGCAGGTCACGCTCATCCCGTTCTACTTCCTGATGGCGAAGCTCGGCTGGGTGGACTCGCACCTGTCGCTGATCATCCCGGCCGCGCTCGCGAACCCGTTCGCGGTGTTCCTGATGCGCCAGTTCGTGCTATCGCTGCCGAAGGAGCTGGAGGAGGCGGCCCTGGTCGACGGCGCCGGCCGCTGGCGGATCTTCTGGAGCATCATCCTCCCGAACCTGCGCCCGGGGCTCGGCGCGCTCGCGATCATCGTGGCGCTCTCCACCTGGAACAACTTCCTGCTGCCTCTCGTGCTCCTCAACAGCCAGGACCTCTTCACGGTTCCGCTGCTGCTGCAGAGCTTCCGCGGTCAGTTCGGCTCGATCAACTACGGGCTGATCATGGCGGCGTCCGCCGTGGCGACCATCCCGATGCTTGTCGCGTTCGTGATCGGCCAGCGCCGCATCCTGAACAGCATGGCGGCGTCCGGGCTGGGCGGCCGATGAGCGGGGTGGCCTCACTGGCTCGGGATGCGGCCGACCGCGCCGCGCGCTTCCTCGACCTGGAGAACGCTCCGTTCACGCTGCCGGGGTCGCGCATCCTGGTGCAGCGCGCGGACGGCGGGGTGACCGTGCGGCTGGCCGAGTACGAGCGCAGGCTCGACGACTGCGTCGTGGTGCGCAGCCTGCGGGTGTTCGGCGCGGACGGGCGCGTGGCGGAGATCGCGGACGTGCGCCCGGAGAGCATCGCGTTCGACGGCGGCGTGACGCTGACCTTCGACGGGACGACGGCGCTCAGCCTCGGTGGGGATTCGCGGTGGACGGTCGAGCTCACGCTGCCGGGCGCGGTCACCGCATCCGGTCGCTGGGAGCCAGGGCTGCCGTCGGCGTCTGAGGCGTCGTGGCTGGCGTCGGGCGCCGATGATCTGCTGGTGCGGGAGTCGCGCGGCGACACCGTGGTGCGGCTGTCGTTCGCAGGCGGGGACGGGGCACGGCTGCGGATCGCGCTGGGCGCATCCATGTCGGAGGCGGAGCGCGCGCACGGCGACGCCCTCGCCGCGACCACCGCGGTCTGGGACGACTGGTTCGCCCGCACCCCTGCGGTGCGGGCCGACCTCGCCGACCTCACCGCGTTCTGCTGGTGGGTGCTCGGGGCCAACGTCGTCACGCTGCCCGGCCGAGGAGACGCCCGCGCTGTCGTGCCGTCCAAGATCGGCTACGTGGGCCTCTGGCAGTGGGATGCGTACTTCATCGCCGCAGGCCTCCGTCACGGCGACCCGGAGCTCGCCCGGGAGCAGCTCGCGCTCGCGTTCGGGTTCCCAGCCACGAACGGCCAGCTTCCCGACGTGGTGCACGACGATGGCATCCTCGCCTCGAGCGACGACCTGCCGCCCGGCGACCGCGACAACCTCCGCCGCGCCGGTTCGGCCATCGCAGACCCGACCGCCCCCATCCCGCTGACCAAGCCGCCGCTCGCCGCCTGGGCGCTGCGCTCGCTGGAGGGCCTGGTCGACGATCCTGCCTGGTTCGACGACGCCTGGGCGACGGTCGCGCGCAGCCAGGAGTGGTGGTTCGCGCACTCCGATCTCGACGGCGACGGGATGCCCGAGTACGGCCACCCGTACTCCTCCGGCCTCGACGACAGCCCGATCTTCGACGGAGAGCTGCCGGTCGCGTCGCCCGACCTCGCGGCGTACCTGATCCTGCAGGACGACCTCCTCGCATCCCGGGCGCGGTCGGTCGGCGACGCCGCTGCCGCCGAGCGCCACACGGCCCGTGCCGAGCGGACGCTCGCGCTGCTGGAGGACATGTGGGACGACGACGTGGGGTTCTTCCGTTCCCGCGGCGCCGGCGCCCTGCTCCCCGCCGAGACCGCCGTGAGCCTGCTGCCGCTGCTCACCGGCCGCCTCCCGGGCCGCATCGTCTCCCGGATGCTCGAAGCCCTCGACGACCCCGACCGGTTCGCCACCCGGTGGGTCGTTCCGACGGTCGCGGCACGGGATGCGGACTTCTCCTCCGAGCGGATGTGGCGCGGCCCCGTCTGGGTCAACATCAACGCGCTCATCGCCGAAGGGCTGGCGGTGTCCGGCCACGCGGAGCGCTCGCGTGAGCTGGTCGAGGCCACCCTGCGGCTGGTGCAGCACGCCGGGGGTCCGCACGAGTACTTCAACCCGCTGACGGGTGCGAAGGCCAGGACGGCGACGACGTCGTTCGGCTGGTCTGCCGCGCTCTGCATCGACCTCGCGGTGCGCGCCTCCGGCTGACGCCTAGCGCACCGTGGGGGCGGCGGGCTCGTTCTGCGTCTCTTGCTGTATACAATATTCAATCGACAAAGGAGTCACCATGAAACGCTTGCGAACGCTCGTCCCGATCGCCGCCGCTGCGCTGGTCCTCAGCGGCTGCGCGATGGCGGGGACCGCATCCGGTCCCGCCGCGACCATCGACCCGAACGCGAAGGTGTCGGGCAGCATCACCGTCTGGTCGTGGGATGCGGCGGCCGTGTCGCTCAAACGCCTCGCGGGCGAGTACGAGAAGAAGCACTCCGGCACGACGATCAAGGTGGTCGACATCGGCTACGACAACGCATACGACAAGCTCTCCGTCGGACTCCAGGCGGGCACCGGCCTCCCGGACGTCGTCACCATCGAGACCGACCACACCCCCGGCTACCTCAGCCAGTTCCCGAAGGGCTTCACCGACCTCACCCCGATCATCGGATCCAAGAAGGCCGACTTCGACCCGTCCAAGTGGGCGGCGTCCGTCGACAGCACCGGCGCCGTCAAGGCCGTGCCGTGGGACTCCGGCACTGTCGGCCTGTTCTACCGCTCCGACTACCTCGACGCCGCGGGCGTCGACCCGGCGAGCCTGACCACCTGGGATGCCCTGGTCACCGCCGGCGAGAAGATCAAGGCCGCGACAGGCCACACCCTCCTCACCGCCGACGTCTCCTCCGGTGGTCTCTTCCAGATGCTCCTGCAGCAGCAGGGCCAGGGCCTGTTCGACCAGAAGGGCGACATCACCGTCTCGTCGCCGCAGGCCGTCAAGGCGCTCACCCTGCTCAAAGAGCTCAACGACAAAGGCCTCCTCAAGAACGTCAAGGGCTGGGATGCGCGGGTCACCAGCGCGAAGAACGGCGACTCCGCCGTCACCCCGGAGGCCGTGTGGTGGATCGCGACGCTGACCGGCGAGGCGGCCGAACTGAGCGGCAAATACGGCGTGGCCGAGCTGCCGGCGTTCGGCTCGGACGGCGCCCGCACCTCCAACAGCGGCGGCTCAGCGCTCGCGGTTCCCACCCAGGCGAAGAACCCGCAGCTCGCCGCATCCTTCGCGGCGTTCGCGCTCGCGGACACCGCCAACCAGGTGTCGATGATGAAGAAGGACGGCCTGTTCCCGTCCTACCTGCCCGCACTGAAGGACCCGCTGTTCCAGCAGCCGGACCCGTACTTCGGCGGACAGAAGGTCTACCAGTTGTTCGCGGAGCAGACCGCGAAGATCCCGGCGATCAGCTACACCGCCGACAACGCGAAGGCGGGCGACATCGTCGCCAACGCGGTCGTCTCGTCGGTGATCAACGGCGCAGACCCTGCGACCGCGCTGAAGGACGCGGCGAAACAGATCGCGACGGCGACCGGCCGCACGATCGCGGGCTGAGCATGGCCACCGTCGACTCCGTCACTGCGGGTCGCACGGCGGCGCAGCCGAGGGCAGCCAGGTCGCTGGGGCGCAGGCTCCAGCGACCTGGCGCCTGGTTCGCGCTGCCCGCCGCCGCCCTGTTCGCCGTGTTCTTCGCGTATCCACTCGTGGTGTCGCTCTGGCAGAGCTTCTTCAGCACCAGGGGAGGCGCATCCACCTGGGTGGGGCTCGACCAGTACGCGCGGCTGTTCGAGGACCCGCTCGTGCTCACCAGTCTCGGCAACGCCGGGCTGATCCTCGTGGTGCAGGTGCCGATCATGATCGGCACGGCGCTGCTGCTCGCGTACACGCTCAACCAGACCTGGCTGAAGTTCCGCACCGGATTCCGGCTGATCTACTTCCTGCCGGCCGTGACGACGCTCGTCGCGTACTCGGTGGTGTTCCGGGTGATGCTCGCCACCGACGGAGGCGCGGTGAACCAGCTCATCGGGCTGTTCGGCATCGCGCCCGTCGACTGGCTCAACGACGAGCTCTGGGCGCGCGTGGCGCTCATCGCATCCATCACCTGGCGGTGGACCGGATACAACATGGTCATCCTGCTCGCCGGGCTGCAGAGCATCCCCGCAGAACAGTACGAGGCGGCGCGCGTCGACGGCGCCGGTCGCTGGGCGACCTTCTCGAAGGTCATCGTGCCGCAGCTCCGTCCTGCGATCGTGTTCACCACCATCACGTCGACCATCGGCGCCCTGCAGTTGTTCGACGAGAACGTGATCCTCACCGGCGGCGGACCCAACAACGCCACCCTGACCCCGGTGCTCTACCTCTACAAGGTCGGCTTCCAGCAGTTCGACCCCGGTTACGCATCCGCCATCGCCTGGCTGCTCGTGCTGCTCACCGGCATCATCTCGATCGTGCAGTTCCGTCTTCTGAGGGAGAAGAAATGATCCGCGCCCTGCGGCACTCACCGGTCTACCTGCTCCTCGCGGGCGGGGCCGTGCTCAGCGTCATCCCGTTCCTGTGGATGGTCGTGGCATCCACCCACACGACGTCGTCGCTGTTCGCCACGCCCCTGCCCGTGCTGCCAGGCGGCGAGCTGCTCGCCAACCTGGCGAGGCTGCAGGCGGAGACGAACTTCGGCCTCGTGCTCGCAAACAGTCTCGGGATCGCGGTGGTCTACACGGTGTTCAGCTCCGCGGTGAGCGTGATGGCGGGCTACGGGCTGGCGAAGTTCCGCTTCCGTGGCCGCGGCGCACTGATGGCCGTGGTGCTGGTGACGATGATGATCCCGATGCAGGTGCTGCTCGTGCCGCTGTTCCAGATGATGGCGAGCATCGGCTGGATCGACACATACCAGGCGATCATCGTGCCGTTCCTCGCCAACGCGTTCGGCATCTTCCTGATGCGCCAGGCGTTCCTCGACTTCCCCGACACGATCATCGAGGCGGCGCGCATCGACGGCGCCGGGGAGCTGCGCACGTTCTACCGGGTGGTGCTGCCGATCGCCCGCCCCCAGCTCGCTGCGCTCGTCATCTACACGTTCGTGAGCCAGTGGAACGCGTTCATCTGGCCGCTGCTGATGCTCAACACTGAGGACAAGTACACGGTGCCGGTGGCCCTCAACACGATGATCGGCCTCTCCCGCGTCGACTACTCCGGCCTGATGCTCGGCTCGCTGCTGGCGACCATCCCGCTGCTGATCGTGTTCCTGCTGTTCCAGCGCCAGTTCGTCGCCGGTCTGCTCGGCGGCGCGGTGAAGGGCTGACGCCCCCCGCCTCCCCGCCTCCCCGCTTCCGACGAGTGGTCCCGACTTGCCGTGCGGCGTCCCGCGCCCACGGCAATTCGGGACCACTCGACGACTTATGGATGCGCGTGCACGCGCGGCGTCAGGCCAGCCGCTCCCAGGAGATGCCCGCGTCGGCGAGGAGGCGGCGCATCCCGTTGGTCCAGTTGGCGGCCAGGGCCGCCTTCGCGGCGTCGAGGTCGCCCGCGACGAGGTGGCGGGCGATGTCCGCGTGCTCGATCGCGCTGCGCTCGACCATCACGTCGTCGGAGACCAGCAGCGACTCGTAGCGGTGGATGGCGCGGCGCACGCCGGCGATCTCGTCGAGGAGACGCTGGTTGGGGCACGCGCTGAGCATCAGGTTGTGCCATTCGTCGTCGCGGCGGTTCACCAGGGCGTGCTGCGCGACGTCGTCGTTGAACTCGGCGGCGAGGGCGGCGAGCTGTTCGCCGATCCCGGCCAGCTCGTCCGCCGGGCTGAGGTCGATGGCCAGGCTTTCGAGGGCGACGATGATCGGGCAGAGCTCTTCGAACTCGCGGGCGCTGAGCGGCACGAAGCGGAAGCCCTTGCCGTTCTCCGACTCGATCTGGCCTTCGCTCTCGAGCGCGATCAGCGCTTCGCGGAGCGGGGTGCGGGAGACGCCGAGCTCGGCGGCGAGCTGCACCTCGTTGATGCTCTCGCCCGGGCGAACATTGCCGGCCCGCATTCTCGCGATGAGTTCTTCGCGCACCTGGGATCGCAGGTTCTTGCGCTCGATCACTGTGACCTCCTGGTCGGTTCGTGCGTGGCCTCGCGGCCGGCCGGCGTCGCCAGCTTAGGGGTTGACCCCTCGCGGGAATCGCTTTAGCGTTACTGTATACAGAATACAGTGGACGGTTGCCCGGTGTAAAGCACCGCAGCCGCGACTGTCCGTTCGACCCGCACACTCGCAAGGAGACCAGTGACGACCACCTCGCCGCGGAGCATCCGCCTCGACGCCCTCGCCTATGGCGGCGACTACAACCCCGACCAGTGGCCGGAGAGCGTCTGGGCCGAGGATGCGCGCCTCATGGTCGAGGCCGGTGTCAACCTCGTCACCCTCCCTGTCTTCTCCTGGCCCCTGCTCGAACCGCGCCCAGGCGAGTACGACTTCGCCGGGCTCGACAGGGTCATCGACCTGCTCTGGGAGCACGGCATCCGCATCGACCTGGCCACCGCGACCGCGACGCCGCCCGCGTGGCTGGTGCGCGAGCATCCAGAGGTGCTGCCGTGGAACGCGGACGGCGTGCGGCTGGAGTTCGGCTCCCGGCAGTCGTACTGCCCCAGCTCGCCGATCTTCCGGGAGGCGGCACTGCGCCTCACCCGCGCGCTCGCCGAGCGGTACGGCGCGCACCCTGCTCTCGCCCTCTGGCACGTCTCCAACGAGTACGGCGACCACGTCTCGCGCTGCTGGTGCCCGGAGTCCGCGCGGCACTTCCGCCGCTGGCTGCAGAACAGATACGGGACCATCGACGGACTGAACGCCGCGTGGGGCACGAGCTGCTGGGGCCAGAACTACCTCGGCTTCGAGCAGATCGAGCCGCCGCGCACCGCGACAGGGCCGATCAACCCGGCAGAGCTGGTCGACTTCGAGCGGTTCTCCTCCGACGCACTGCTCGAACTGTTCCAGTCCGAGATCGACGTGCTGCGCGAAGTCACCCCGGACATCGCCGTCACCACCAACTTCATGAGCCTGTTCCGCGAGCTCGACTACTGGGACTTCGCCGCCGCGGAGGACATCGTCACCGACGACGCATACCCCGACCCCGCCGACCAGGATGCGCACATCGCCGCGGCCCTCAACTACGGCCTGATGCGCTCCCTCAAAGATGGCCGCCCCTGGCTGCTGCTGGAGCAGGCGCCGAGCGCGGTGAGCTGGCGTGAGGTCAACGTGCCCAAGGCGCCCGGCCAGATGCGCGTCGGCAGTATGCAGGCGCTCGCCCACGGCTCGGACGGTGTGCTGTTCTTCCAGTGGCGGCAGGCGAAGTTCGGCCCGGAGAAGTTCCACTCCGCGATGCTCGGTCACCGCGGGGAGCGCAGCCGCACCTTCCAGGAGACCAAGGCGCTCGGGGCCGAGCTGAAGACGCTCGCGCCGATCACGGGGACCAGGGTGCGCGCATCCGTCGCCCTCGTCGCCGACTGGGACTCCTGGTGGGGTGTCAGCGAACCGGAGTCGCTTCCCTCCGTGCGCCTCGACTGGCTCAGGGAGGCCCGCGCCTGGCACGCCGCCGCGTACGCACTCGGCCAGCCGGTCGACGTGGCGCGCGCCGCCGGCCCATTCGGCGACCACCGCGTGCTGCTCGTACCGAACCTCTACGCCACCACGCCAGAGCAGGCGGATGCGCTGACCGCGTTCGTCGAGGAGGGCGGCCAGCTCGTCGTCGGCCCGTTCTCCGGCGTGGTCGACCACTGCGAGCAGATCCACGACGGCGGCGCCCCCGGCCCGCTGCGCGACCTGCTCGGCATCGAAGTGGACGAGTGGTGGCCGCTCGCAGACGGGCAGACCGGCACCGTCGGCTTCGGGAACGCTCGCCACGGCGTGCGCGTCTGGAGCGAGTGGATCGAGGCGGCACAGGGCACCGACGTGCTCGCGACATACGCCGACGGCCACCTCGCAGGGCGTCCGGCCGTAACGCGCCGCGCATCCGGTGCGGGAGCCGCCTGGTACCTGAGCGCCGGGCTCGACAGCGATGGGATGCGCGCGGTGCTCTCCGAGGTGTTCGCGGCGGCAGGCGTGCCGGTCGCCGCATCCATCGACACCGACCTCGAAGTCGTCACCCGCACCGACGGGACGACCGACTACACGTTCGTCCTCAACCACGGCCGCCGCGACCTCACCGCACCGCTCATCCCGGACGGCCGCGACCTCCTCACCGGCGCAGACGCCGCCGGCGGCCTCCCCCTCTCCGCCTTCGGCGTAGCCGTCATCGCCCACCCGGCGCAGCCATGACCCATCACCCAGACCACCCCACCACCGACCGCGAGGCCACCATGACCCAACCCTTCGTCCACCCGTACGTGCCGAACACGGCGCCGGCATCCCGTCAGGCGATGCTCGACGCCGTCGGGGCGGCATCCGTCGAGGAGTTCTACGCGGACGTCCCCGCCGACCTCCGCCTCGGCCGCGCCCTCGACCTGCCGGAGCCGCTCGTCGCCGAGCAGGACCTGGTGCGTCATGTCGGCGGTCTGCTGCGCCGCAACCGCTCTGTCGATCCAGGCCGCCTCTTCCTCGGCGCAGGAACGTACCAGCACGCCGTCCCCGCCGTGGTCGACGAGGTCATCAACCGCAGCGAGTTCCTCACCGCATACGCCGGAGAGCCGTACGAGGATCACGGCCGTTTCCAGGCGCTGTTCCAGTACCAGTCGCTGATGGGCGAACTGCTCAACCAGGATGTGGTCAACGTCCCCACCTACGACGGCTTCCAGGCCGCGGCAACCTCGCTGGCCATGGCGGGCCGCATCACCGGCCGCCGCACCGTCCTGCTCGTCAGCGACGCGCATCCGGACAAGCTGTCGAAGGTCCGCGACTACATCGCACCCACCATCGACCTCGTGCTCGTTCCCACCGTCGACGGCGCCGCCGACCTCGCCACCGTGACCGGGATGCTCGACGAGGGCACCGCCGCCATCTGGATCGAGACCCCCAGCTACACCGGAGCCCTGGAGACCGCCGTCGCGGACCTCTCCGACGCCGCGCACGCTGTCGGAGCCGTCGTCATCGTCGGCACGGACCCGATCGGACTCGGCGTGCTCACGCCGCCGGCCGACCTCGGCGCCGACATCGTCCACGGTGACATCCAGTCCCTCGGGCTGCACCCCTGGTTCGGCGGCGCGCACGCCGGGTTCATCGCCGTGCACGACGACACCCGCTTCGTGATGGAGCTGCCCTCGCGTCTGTTCGGTCTCGCATCCACGGATGTCGAAGGCGAGTACGGCTTCGGCGACGTGGCGTACGACCGCACCTCGTTCGCCCTCCGTGAGGAGGGGAAGGAGTGGGTCGGCACCGCAGCGGCCCTCTGGGGCATCGCGGCGGGCGTCTACCTCTCGCTGATGGGCCCGCAGGGCATGGCGGAGGTCGGCGAGACCGTCCTCGCCCGCACCGCGTACGCGTCCCGTGTGCTCGGCGCTCTCCCCGGCGTCGCGCTCGCGGACGGCGCGACGCACTTCCGCGAGTTCGTCATCGACCTGACGGATGCGGCGCTCACCGCACCCGAACTGGTCGCGGCGGGCCGCGCATCCGGATTCGAGCCGGGCCTCGCGCTCGACGACCACCGCCTGCTGGTGTGCGTCACCGAGCAGAACACCCAGACCGACATCGACGACCTCACGGCCGTGCTCGCCGACGCGCTCGGCGCAGCGCGCGCACAGAAGAAGGAGCAGAACGCATGAGCCTCCCCATCGCCCCCAAGCCGGCTCTGCGCCGTTTCCACCAGGCGCGCTGGGACGAGCCCATCGTCTTCGAGCTGCACACGCCGGGCGAGCGCGGCGTGCTCGTCTCCCGCCCGGAGGCCGGGGTGCGCGAGACGGTCGGCGATGTCGTCGCCGCCCTGCCTGCGTCCCTCCGTCGGAGCGCGCCGCCCGCGCTGCCGGAGATCGGGCAGATGCGCGTGCTCAAGCACTACCTGCGCCTGAGCCAGGAGAACCTCGGCGCCGACCTCAACGTCGACGTCGGTCAGGGCACCTGCACCATGAAGTACGCGCCCAAGGTCAACGAGGCCATCATCCGCACGCCCGACCTGACCGAGCTGCACCCGCTGCAGGACCAGGCGAGCGTGCAGGGAGTCCTCGAGATCGTCTGGCGCACCGAGCGGATGCTCGCGGAGATCTCCGGCATGAGCAGAGTCTCGCTGCAGACCAGCGGCGGCTCCGAGGCGATCTGGGCCAACATCTCGATGATCCGCGCCTACCACGCCTCCCGCGGCGAGGCGGAGCAGCGGGATGAGGTCATCACCACGATCTTCTCCCACCCGTCCAACGCCGCAGCGGCCAAGGCGGCGGGCTACACGGTCATCACCATCCATCCGGACGCCGACGGCTACCCCGACCTCGACGCCCTCCGCGCCGCGCTCTCCCCGCGCACGGCGGCGATCATGGTCACCAACCCGGAGGACACCGGGATCTACAACCCGCGCATCCGCGAGTGGGTGGAGCTGGCGCACGAGGTGGGCGCGCTCGCGTCGTACGACCAGGCCAACGCGAACGGCATCCTCGGCATCACCCGCGCCCGCGACGCCGGGTTCGACGTCTGCCACTTCAACCTGCACAAGACGTTCGGCACCCCGCACGGTTGCGGAGGGCCTGGGTCAGGGGCGAACGCCGTGTCCGAGGCGCTCGCGCCGTTCCTGCCCGGGCCTGTGGTCGAGCGCGACGGCGACCACTACTACCTGGATGCGGACCGCCCGCAGTCGATCGGCTCCGTCGCACCGTTCTACGGCGTCATCCCGAACATCGTCCGCACATACGCGTGGATCAGCGCGCTCGGCGCTGACGGCCTGCGCGCGGTGGCGGAGACCGCCGTGCTGAACAACAACTACCTGATGAAGCGCATCCTCGAGATCCCCGGCGCCAGTGCACCGTATGCGACGGGCCGCCGTCGCATCGAACAGGTGCGCTACTCGTGGCACGAGCTGTTCGAGGAGACCGGCATCAGCTCGGAGGAGATCGGAGTGCGCGCCGCCGACTTCGGAATGCACTACTGGACCAGCCACCACCCGTACGTCGTGCCGCAGCCGTTCACGCTGGAGCCGACGGAGTCGTACTCGATGGCCGAGCTGGACGAGTACGCGAACGTGCTCGCCGAGGTCGCGCGCGAGGCACGCGAGACACCGGAGGTGGTGCGCACCGCCCCGCACAACCAGACCGTGCACCACACGCACCACGACGACCTCGACGACCCGGAGCGGTGGGCTGTGACCTGGCGCGCGTACCAGCGGAAGTACTTCGGGGCAGGCGCAGGCGCAGGGACCGGAAACGCTGCCGCGCCGTCCGCGTCCGCGGCAGGGTCGGCGTCCGGGTCGGCGTCGGCCGAGGAGGCAGCGGCCTAGATGTCCACCGTCCGTCAGCTCCGCCGCCCGGCGATCGGGGTGGTCGTGAACCCCGTCGCCGGGATCGGGGGACCGGCCGGTCTCGTCGGCAGCGACGGCGACGCCGTGCAGCGCGAAGCGGTCGCGCGCGGTGCGCACGCCCGTGCAGCCGACCGCGCGGCCGTCGCCCTCGCGGTGCTGGCGGACGCGCATCCCGGGCTGGAGGTGCTGACGGCTGCCGGGGCGCTCGGTGAGGACGCCGTCCGTGCGGCCGGGTTGCTGCCACACGTCGTCTACACCCCGGATGCGTCCCGCCCGACGACCGGTGACGACACGATGCGCGCGGTCGCCGCCTGTGCGGCAGACGGCGCAGGACTGGTGCTGTTCGCGGGCGGAGACGGCACGGCCAGGGATGCGGCGAGCGGCGCGCCTCCGGAGGTCGCGCTCCTCGGCATCCCGGCCGGCGTGAAGATGTACTCGGGCTGCTTCGCCGTCGCCCCGGCGGCTGCGGGCGCCATCGCAGCAGACTGGCAGACCTCGGGCGGCCTGCCGACGCGCGAGGCGGAAGTCCTCGACCTCGACGAAGCCCTCCTGCGTGCGGGGCGGCCCGACCCGCGGCTGTTCGCGCTCGTGCGCGTACCGGCGTCCCGAGAGCGCACCCAGGCGCGCAAAGCGCCGACCCCGACGAGCGAGGCGGACGCCGTGCGCCTCGCGGCAGCGGGAGCCGTGGCGGCCATGCGGCCCGGCGTCCGCTACCTGCTCGGGCCGGGCGGAACGCTCGCCTCCGTGTCCCGTGCGCTCGGCATCCAGGGCACGCCGCTCGGCGTCGACATCGTGCAGGACGGTGGGCTCATCGCCCGCGACGTCTCCGAGAAGCAGGCGCTCGCCGCCGTCGCCGGGCATCCGACGAAGGCCGTGGTCACCGTGATCGGCGGCCAGGGCTTCCTGCTCGGCCGCGGCAATCAGCAGCTCTCTCCCGCAGTGGTCGACGCGATCGGCCCCGACCCTCTGCTCGTCGTCGCGACGGAGCAGAAACTCCTCGATCTCTCCGGCCGGCCTCTTCTGGTCGACACCGGCGACCCCCGCATCGACGCACGCCTCGCCGGTCACCTCCGGGTGATCACCGGCCCGTCGTCGTCGAGCATCTACCCTGTCAGTGCCGCCAGTGCGGCCACCACCGAAGGAGCGCACACATGCGTCTAGCCGACAAGTCCGCCATCGTCACCGGAGGAGCGGGCGGCATCGGCCGCGCCACCTCCCTCGCCTTCGCGGCGGAGGGCGCGCGCGTCGCCGTCGTCGACGTCGCCCCTGGGGCGGCGGAGAAGGTCGCCGAGGAGATCCGTGCAGCGGGCGGCACCGCCATCGCGCTCACGGCCGACGTGTCGAACGAGGCGGACATCGAGCGCGTCGTCGCCGACACGGTCGCGGAGTTCGGCGGCATCGACGTTGTGTTCAACAACGCGGGCATCATCCGCAGGACCACCGCGGTCGAGACCACGGCGGACGAGTGGGATCGCGTGTTCGGCGTCAACGTCAAGGGCATCTTCCTGATGTGCAAGCACGTCGTCCCCGTCATGGCGGCGAACGGCGGAGGCTCGATCGTCAACACCGGTTCGGGCTGGGGGCTCAAGGGCGGCGCGCAGGCCATCTCGTACTGCGCATCCAAGGGCGCCGTGGTCAACATGACCCGCGCCCTCGCCATCGACCACGGCCCGCAGGGCATCCGCGTCAACTCGGTCAACCCCGGCGACGTCAACACCGGGATGCTCCGCGACGAGGCCCGTCAGCTCGGCCAGGAGGCTGGCTCGTTCCTCGCCGAAGCCGCCGACCGGCCGCTGCAGCGCATGGGGGAGCCGCAGGAGATCGCGGCCGCTGTCGTCTGGCTCGCCTCCGACGAGTCCTCGTACGTCACCGGCTCCGCCCTCGTCGTGGACGGCGGCGGGATCGCCTGATCGGCGGTGCGGGCCGGGTGCACCGGCCCGCACTCGCGCTCACGCCTCCGGTGGCTGCGGCGGCGGGTCCGTCCGGAAACCGACGAGCTTGTGCGTCCCGTCGCAGTACGGCTTGATCGTCGACACCCCGCAGCGGCACAGCGCCACCGTGCGACGGCTGCGGTGAACGGGCTGCCCGTCCGCGTCGACGATCTGCGCTGGGCCGCGCACGAGCAGCGGGCCGTCCGTGCACGCGACGATGGTCACCACTGGCGAATCGTCTGCGCTCACACCGTCACCGTCTCTTCCACGCGCAGCGAGCTCGCGCCCGCCTGCCAGCGTTCGAGCATGTGCGCGCCGACGAGGCCGTCCGCGTAGAGGCAGGCACGCGCACCGAACACGATGTCGGGCAGCAGTTCGGGATGCTCCTCCGCCAGACCACCGGCGAGGTCGCGTCCCGCGATCTGCTCGTGGACCGCATCCGCCTCGACGTGCTCGTCGAAGTAGTCGGTGACCTCGCTGTCGTAGCCGAGCCTCCTGAACCCGTTTCCGTACAGGCGGTTCGGGATGGACGACGTCATCTCGAACGCGGCAAGGTGACCGGCGATGGCGCCGCGGAGACGTCGATTCAGGCCGAACATCGACATCATGTTGAAGGACGCGAGTGTCACGGCGGGCGCGCGGTCGAGGTAAGCGCCGTAGCCGGGGTCGAGCCCGATGCCCGTCATGGTCTTCGCGAAGATCACGGAGTGCATCCGAGTCGGCTGCCCTCCGCCGTACTCGTCCGACTGCACCTCCACGAGTGCGGCCTTGGCCCTGCCGGTCAGGCGCGGGATGGCCCAGGAGTGCGGGTCAGCCTCTTTGAGGGTGTAGATCGACCGGTGGATGATGAACTCCGCCGCCTGCTCGCGCGTCGCCTTCTTCGCCAGGTAGCGGGAGAGGCTCGGGCCGCTGTCCTCCGCGGTCGCGGCGAAGAGGTACGCGGCGACGGACTCCGCATCGGGATGCGGGAGCTCGCCGATCTCGACGCGCTCCCGGAGCTGCTGCTCGAACAGGTCCTCGATCGCAGTGCGGACGGCCACCTGCTCAGGGTGCCACTCCCAGCGGTCGTCGCACTCGATCACCCCACCGTATGAGAGCCCGTAGCTGAGGAGCAGCACGAGCTGGAGGTCGTCGTCCGTGCCGACGTCCGGCTTCTCGTCGAGCGCTTCCCGTGCGAGGTCGAGGGTGCGCTGCATGGCGTCTGTGGATGGCCGCGCCGGTTCGGCGAGGGCCTGGAGGAGCTGCGCGCTCACGGGTCCGCGTGGCGTGATTCGTGCTGTCATGCTCCGACCGTGAGCCGACTTCCCTACCCAGTCAAGCCATTGCGCGCATCCCGTGGCCGTGCGTACTGTGTGCGACGGACGAGGGGATGCGCGTGCGGACGACGATCGGCATAGAGGAGGAGTTCGTGCTGCTCGATCCCGGCAGCCTCGTGCCCGTCGAGCGTGCTCGCGAGGCTCAGGATGCGCTGCGGCGCAGCGACCGGTCCGGCCGGGTGATGGCCGAGTTCTTCCCGTCCCAGCTCGAGTTCGCCTCGCCGGTGTGCGAGACGGCCGGGCAGGCGCTGGACGCCGTGGCCGGGTTCCGCGAGGAGCTGTCCGCCTGGGCGGCGGAGAACGGCCTGGTCGCGTGCGGTGTCGGCCTGCCGTACCGCGTCGCGCAGGAGGCGGAAGTGACGGATGAGCCGCGGTACCGCGAGATCGCGTCGCACTTCGGGCTGATCGTGCGCGATCACCAGCTCAACGGATTGCACGTGCACGTCGGCGTCGCCGACAGGGACGCCGCGGTCGCGGCCTCGAACGCGCTGAGGCCGTGGCTGCCCGTGCTGCTGGCGCTGTCCGCCAACTCGCCGTACTGGAACGGCGTGGACACCGGGTTCGACTCCTGGCGTGCCATCCACAGCAGGCGGTGGACGACGCACGGCATCCCTCCCCGCTTCAGGGATGCGGTCGACTACGACCGCAGGACCGCCGCGCTGCGCGGCGTCGGGGGCACATCGGATGCCGGAACGCTGAACTGGGTCGTGCGGCCATCGGAACGCTATCCGACCGTCGAGGTGCGCGTGTTCGACGCCCAGCTCGACCCGGAGACGAGCGTGGCCCTCGCATCCGTCGTGCGCGGGCTGGTCGTCGCGTCTGCGAGGCGCCAGCAGGAGGTCGACGCCGCGGCGATCGAGGCCGAGCTCCTGGACTCCGCGCTCTGGCACGCGGCCCGCAACGGCCTCGCGTCCGACCTGCTCGATCCGCGCGACGGAGAGCTCGCCGACGCCCGCACGGTCGTCCACGCCGTTCTCGAAGCGGCCGCAGGCGGCCTCGCCGAGCACGACGACACGGCGGTAGCGTCCGCGGCGGTGGACCGCATCCTGCGCGAGGGCAACGGTGCGACCAGGCAGCGAGCGGCGATGGATCAGGGCGGGATGCGCGGGCTCACCGCCGCGATCAGTGCGGACGTCGTTTCCACGTACTGACAGTCACTCCCTCCCGCGCGCGAACCGGCCTAACGTCGATGGCATGAACAACATCCTCACCCTGAACAACGGCGTCGAGATGCCCGCTCTCGGGTTCGGCGTCTTCCAGACACCGCCCGACGAGACGGCGGAGGCGGTCGCGGCAGCCCTGGCCACCGGTTACCGCCTGATCGACACGGCTGCCGCCTACGGCAACGAGCGCGGCGTCGGCGACGCGATCCGCGCATCCGGAATCGCCCGAGACGATGTCTTCATCGAGACCAAGGTCTGGATCAGCGACTACGGCTACGACGAGACCATGCACGCGTTCGAGAAGAGCGCGAGGAAACTCGGCGTCGACACCATCGACCTGTTCATCCTGCACCAGGCGCTCCCCGGTGCGTTCGAGAAGACGGTCCAGGCCTATCGGGCGCTCGAGAAGCTGCTCTCAGACGGGAAGGTGCGCGCGATCGGCGTCAGCAACTTCATGCCGGCCCATCTCGCATCCCTGCTGGAGCAGACAGAGGTCGTGCCCGCCGTCAACCAGGTCGAGGTGCACCCCTACTTCACGCAGCCCCTGGTGCAGGCAGTGGATGCGGAGCACGGCATCGTGACGCAAGCCTGGTCGCCCATCGGCGGCATCACGTCCTACCGGGGCGAGGGCAGCACGAGCACGTTCGCCGACCCGGCGATCCTCGCGATCGCGGAGAAGCACGGCAAATCCGCGGCTCAGGTGATGCTGCGCTGGCACCTGCAGGAGGGCCGCTCCGCCATCCCGAAGTCGGTGAAGCCGGAGCGCATCCGCGAGAACTTCGACGTCTTCGACTTCGAGCTGACCGACGACGAGCTGCGCAGGCTCGACGCCCTCGACCGCGGGGTGCGCGGCGGTCCTGAGCCGGAGGCGATCACGCTGGAGTCGTTCGGTCGCGACATCCCGGAGGACTGACCGGGGTCGCTGGCGGCCGTGCGCCCGGCCTCACCCGAGCTGGTTCGCCGGGCGCGCGAGCACCTCGTTGATCGCGAAGTGCCGTGGCCGGGTCACGACGAACGCGATCACGTCGGCCACGTCCTCCGCCGTCACCTGCACGGTGTCGTAGAGGCTTTCCGTGCCCTTCTTCGTCTCCGCGTGGGTGATGTGCGTCGGCAACTCGGTCGCGACGGCACCCGGCTCGATCAGGCTGACCCGCACGTCCGGCAGCAGTTGCTGACGCAGCGACTCGGAGAAGCCGTTGATGCCCCACTTGGTCGCGGCGTACACCGCGTTGCCGGACCGGGCAGTTCGCCCGGCGACCGACGAGATGTTGACGATGTCGCCACCTCCGGCCCGCAGTTGCTCCAGGAACACCTCCGTGGTGGTGATCGCACCGAGCAGGTTGACCTCGATCATCCGCCGGTAGTCCGCGCGCTGCTCAGACGAGAAGGGGCCGAGGAGCATGATGCCGGCGTTGTTGACGAGCACGTCGGCCCCGCCGAGCTCCTGCTGCACGCGGTCGGCAGCGGCGACCAGTGCATCCCGATCGGTCACGTCTGCCTCGATGGCGACGGCGCCTGCCCCGAGCTCGTCCGCCAGAGCGTGGATGCGGTCGGCCCTGCGGGCGAGGAGGGCCACCCGGTAGCCGTGCGCGGACAGGGCTCGGGCCGTGGCAGCGCCGATGCCGGAGGATGCGCCGGTGATGACGGCGACGCGACCGTCGGTGGGGTCGGTCATGGGGTGTCCTTTCGTCGTGGTTCGTGTACGCCCAGTCCACTCCTTCGCGCGTGAGAAAGGGAGGGGCCGGTTATCCGTGTACTGACAGAGACTCCCTCGCCCCCAGCTTGCGGCCGTACCGTGAAGGCATGGACAACCAGCTCGAAGTGCGCGAGTTCCTCGCGTCCCGTCGCGCCCGCATCACACCGGAGCAGGCGGGGATCATCGGTGGTGGCCGCCGTCGCGTCGCCGGTCTGCGGCGCGAGGAGGTCGCGATGCTCGCCGGGATGAGCGTCGACTACTACGCCAAAATGGAGCGCGGGAACCTCGGCGGCGTCTCCCCTGAGGTTCTGGATGCCCTCGCCGGCGCCCTCCAGCTCGACGAGGCCGAGGTCACGCACCTGCACGACCTCGCCAGGGCCGCCGCTCCCGGTGCGCGGGTCCGCACACGGTCGCGCTCTGCCGCCGGCACAGTCCGGCCCGCCCTCCGACGCCTTCTCGACACCATCGACGCGCCGGCGTACATCGCGAACCAGCGCAAAGACTTCCTCGCCACCAACGCCCTCGGCGCCGCCGTCTTCGCCCCGATCCTCGACGACCCGTCGAACCAGCGCAACAACGCCCGCTTCACCTTCCTCAACCCGGCGTCGCGCAGCTACTACCCCGACTGGGAGAAGGGGGCGGACAGCATCGTCGCGTCCCTCCGTGTGGCAGCAGGGCAGAACCCGCACGACAAGCCGCTCACCGACCTCATCGGCGAGCTCGTCACCCGCAGCGATGCGTTCCGGATGCGCTGGGCCCACCACGACGTGCGTTTCCACCGCTCCGGCACCAAGCGCATCCACCACCCGGACGTCGGCGACCTGGAACTCGACTACGAGGCCCTCGACCTTCCGACCGACCCCGACCTGGTGCTGTTCGTCTGTGCACCGCAGCCCGGCTCGCCGTCGGAGGAGCGCATCCGCCTGCTGGGCAGCCTGGCGGCGACGACTCGGGATGCCCGGGATGCGGCGCAGGCGGGAGCCGACCGTGAACCGTGAGCCGGCGACCCCCACCTCGGCCGGACCCGCCGAGCGCTTCACCGGCCAGGTCTGGGTGGACCGCATCGCCCCGGACGCGGCACAGCTCACGGCGGGCATCGTTCATTTCGCCCCCGGCGCGCACACCGCCTGGCACGCGCACGCGCACGGCCAGACCCTGCACGTGACCGAAGGCACCGCCCTGATCCAGGCCAGGGGCGGCGACCTCGTCATCGCCCGCGCGGGGGACACCGTCTACACCCCGGCCGGCGAGTGGCACTGGCACGGCGCCACCGCTACGGGTTTCATGACCCACCTCGCCCTCTCGGCAGCGCCCAGAGACGCGGATGGTCCTTCCGTGACCTGGGGCGACCACCTCACCGCCGCCGAATACGCCGCCGCCGAATACGCCGCCGCCGAGTACACCGCCGCCCGAACGAAGGAGCACGAATGACCGAACAGACCCCCGCCCAGGCCGCCATCGGCGACTTCGCCCCCAAGCTGGTGCAACTCACCGATGACGTGCTCTTCGGCGACGTCTGGGAACGCCAGGAGCTGTCCAAACGCGACCGCAGTCTCATCACGGTCACCAGCCTCATCACCTCCAGCAGCTTCGAGCAGCTTCCCAACCATCTCCGCCTCGCGAAGGCGAACGGCCTGACAGAGGAGGAGCTGATCGAAGCGATCGTCCACCTCGCCTTCTACGCGGGCTGGCCGAAGGCAATGTCGGCCATCCAGGTGGCGAAGCGGGTGTTCGCGGAGTAGCGCTGGGCGGCTCGGAGCGGCCGCGATCTCGATCCAGGGGATGATCGGCTTCAACAGTTCGGATGACTCTCTGCGCTCCGATATGGGCGACGCTGATCGCATGGGAATCGTCAACGAGCGACACGGCGTCGCGCATCCACTCGCCTGCTGATGTCCTGGACATCCGAGCTGGTCGTCCACGATGAGGCGATCAGGGCGAACACCGCGTTCTTCGCGTCGATCACCGGGGGCCGCGTGATGGCGGTGCTCAAAGCGGATGCGTTCGGGCACGGTGCGATCGCGCACTCCGTCGTGGCGTCCGGGGCGACCTCCATCGGCGTCACGTCCGTAGACGAGGCGCTGGCTCTGCGCGGGGAGGGGATCAGCGCCCCGATCCTGAGCTGGCTGAACCCTGTCGACGCCGACTTCGAGGCAGCCGTGCTCGCCGACATCGATCTCGCGGTGCCGAGCGCCGCTCTGCTGCCCGCCGTGGTGCGGGCCGCCTCGGCTGTCGGGCGGCGCGCCAGGGTGCACCTGCACATCGACGTGGGCATGGCGCGCGACGGCGCGCCAGCCGGCGAGTGGGCGGCGCTCTGCGGGATCGCCCGTGAGTTCGAGCATCTGGGCTGGATTCGCGTCGTCGGCGTGATGGGGCACATGTCGTGCGCCGATCAGCCCGAGCATCCACAGAATCAGCGCGAACGACTCGTCTTCGCCAACGCCGTGCGCACCGCGACCCGGCGCGGCCTCTCCCCGGCCGTCACCCACCTCGCCGCGACGGCCGCCACGCTGACCGGCGTCGGCGCCGGGTTCGGAATGCACCGCATCGGCGCGGGACTTTTCGGCATCGACCCGTCCGGCACCTCCCGAGAACTGCGGCCGGCGCTGTCGCTGTCCACGCACGTCGTCGCCGCGCGAGAGGTCGCGCCTGGCACGGGCATCGGCTACGGGCTCGATCACGTCGCCGACCGGCGCACCCACCTCGCCCTGCTCCCGATCGGCTACGGCGACGGGCTCCCGCGCGGAGCGTCGGAGCGGGCGGATGTGTTCGTGCGCGGTCGCCGTCGCCCTCTCGTCGGGCGGTTCTCGATGGACATGGTCGTGGTCGACACGGGCGACGACGCGGTCGCACCCGGGGAGACCGTCCTGGTGTTCGGGCCGGGTGCGGACGGTGAACCCACGGTCGCGGAGTGGGCGCGGTGGTCGGGGACGATCGAGCACGAGATCGTGACGAGGATCGGCACGCGCGTGGCGCGCATCCACCGGACGACGGGCGCGTATCGGAGCAGGCAGGGAGCTGTTCATGGGTGAGGGGCGAGCACGCAGGGTCGCCGTGATCGGCGGCGGTGCGAACGACGAGCACGAGGTCTCGCTCGCCTCCGCCGCGGCGGTCGCCCGCGCCGTCGAGGCAATCGGGCTGGATGCGGTCCCCGTCACCATCGACCGCGCCGGTGGATGGCACCACGGCGGTGGCGGGCCACTGACGTCTGCGGAGGCGGTCGCGCTCATGACCACCTGCGATGTCGCGTTCCCCGTGCTGCACGGCGTCAACGGCGAGGACGGCGCCGCGGCAGGGCTGCTGACCATGATCGGCGTGCCCTTCGTCGGCTCGCCGGTGCGGGCCGGGGCCATCGGGATGGACAAGTGGGTGACGAAGCTCGTCGCGCAGGCCGTGGGCGTCCGCACCGCGCCAGGGGTTCTGGTGCGCGGTGCGGCGGACGCATCCTCGATGGATGCGGTCCCGCCGTTCGTCGTGAAGCCGACCTCCGGTGGGTCGAGCAACGGCGTCACCGTGGTCAGGCACGTCGGCGAGCTGGCCGCAGCGATCGACCTCGCGTGCGGCTCGGGGGACACAGCGCTCGTCGAGCCGTTCGTCACCGGTCGCGAGGTCGACATCGCGCTGTTCCGGGATGGTGCCGGGGTGCTCCACGCGGGAGCCGCCCTCGAGATCGGTGTCGCAGACGGCGGTGTCTTCGACCGGGAGCAGAAGTACGACGGGACCGCCTCGTTCACCGTCCCGGCGCGCCTCACCCCAGCCGAGCACGCGGCCGTCGATGGCGCGGCGCGCGCCCTCTACGAGGAGCTCGGCTGCGCGGGCGTGGCGCGCTTCGACTTCTTCGTCACCGCGACGGGCATCGTCCTCAACGAGGTGAACACGACGCCCGGTTTCACCGAGCAGTCGCAGGTGCCGCTGATGTACGCCGCGACCGGCCTGGGCTACGAGGGTCTGGTCGCGGCGCTGATCGAGGCGGCGGGGCAGACGCGGGGCAGGCGGCCTCCCGTCGGCTCCGGTGCGTCACGAGGTCTTCGCCCACGCTCAGCGAGCTGATCTGCGCCGACCGGGTTGCCCGGCCGCCCGCATCGTGCAGGCGCGGACCGCGTGCATCCGCTCTCGCGGTGACACCCGCCGCGTCAGCGGTCAATGGGGTGGCGGGCGCGAGATTGCTGAGGACCGTCGACGGGGAGGCACCCGAACTCGGAGCCTCACTATCGGGGAGGTATTCATGTTCTTTCACGTGCAGAGCCTGATCAACGACATCGAGCAGGACGAGCCGGATCCGGCCGCCGCGAACGCACTGCAAGAGGGGCTCGGTGGTCAGTTCGGCGAGATGCGCACGATGATGCAGTACCTGTTCCAGGCGATGAACTTCCGCGGCCCTGCAGCCAAGCCGTATCGTGACCTCATCCAGGGCATCGGCACGGAGGAGATCAGCCACGTCGAACTGATCGGCACGACCATCGCGCGACTCCTCGACGGATCCCCCCAGTACCAGGGAACGAAGCGCGACCCGGTCGACAAGCCGGGCGCCGGCGGCGCGATCCCGCTCAATATCGCCCTCGCCGAGGGGAACATCCACCACTACCTGGTCGGAGCTCAGGGTGCTCTGCCGGTAGACGCCGTCGGCAATCCGTGGTCCGGCAGCTACGTCTACAACTCCGGCAACCTCGTGCTGGACCTGCTCTACAACCTGATGCTGGAGTCCACCGGACGCCTGCAGAAGTGCCGGATCTACGAGATGACCGACAACAAGACGGCGCGCTCGACCATCGCCTACCTCATCGTGCGCGACCAGGCCCACGAGAACGGCTACGCGAAGGCCCTCGAAACGCTCGGCGTCGACTGGAACAAACTGCTGCCGATCCCGAAGACCAACGCCGACCGCTTCCCCGAGGTGAAGAAACTGACCGACCTCGGCCTGCAGAGCAAGCAGTACACGTTCGACCTCGCCGGTCAGTCCGAAGCCGGCAAGATCTTCCAGGGACTCTCACCGTCGAAGGACGGCACCACCCTCGACGCCTCCGCGCAGGCTCCGGAAGGAGCGCCGTCCGTCATCGCGAGGGAGCGCTTCGAGGAGTACGCGCCGGGCCTCGACCCTGAACTGCTCAAGCTCATCCAGGCCACCGCCGACCTTGAGCTGGCCGACGTGGACGCGATGTACGGGAGGGTCGCCGGCGACTGACGCGGTCGCTCAGCGCAGCGCCATCCGCAACCGCAGCGAGCTGCCGACGAGCTCGCGTGTGTACTCGTCGCGCGGGCTCTCGAAGATCTCCGCCGGTGCGCCCTGCTCGACGATGCGGCCGTTGTTCAACACGACGATGCGGTCGGCGAGGGAGCGGACCACCGCCAGGTCGTGGGTGATGAAGAGGTAGGCGACGCCCGTGCGGTCGCGGAGGTCGGCGAGCAGGTCCAGGATGCGGGCCTGGACCGAGACGTCGAGGGCGGAGGTGACCTCGTCGCAGACCACCAGCGGGACAGGACCGGCGAACGCCCTGGCGATCGCCACGCGTTGCTTCTGGCCCCCGGAGAGCTCGCGCGGAAGGCTGTCGAGCACGGTGGGCGGCAAGCCCACCGTGTCGGCGAGGGATGCCGCGTCGGTGTCGCCGCCGAGGAGCCTGATGGATCGGGTGAGGACCTGGCGGACCGTGCGGCGAGGGTTGAGGGACGCATCCGGGTTCTGGAAGACGACCTGCACCGGTGCGAGAGCGCCGTCGTGATGGAGGGTGCGCATCCCGTGGTGGCTGGTGAGGCCGGCGGCGATGCGGCCGAGGGTGGACTTGCCGCTGCCCGACTCGCCGACCAGGCCGACGATCTCGCCCGACCGGATCGCGAGGGAGACGTCGTCGATAGCTCGCGTGCGGCCGAAGTCCTTGGTGATGCCCGTCAGCTCCAGCAGCGGAGTCCCGGTGGCCGGGCGGCGGGCGAGCGGAGCGTCGATGGCGGGGAGGGAGGAGACCAGCTCGCGGGAGTAGGGGTGCGTCGGGCGGGTGAGGACGGTTCGCGCCTCCGCCCGCTCGACCACCACCCCGTTCTGGAGGACGGCGACGTGGTCGCAGTGGGAGGCGACGAGCGGGAGGTTGTGGCTGATCAGGAGGGTTGCGAAGTCGTGCTGGTGCCGCAGGCGCTCGATGAGGTCGAGGATTCCGGCCTCCACCTTGCTGTCGAGGCCGGTCGTCGGCTCGTCCAGGATGAGCAGGCGCGGCTCGGTGGCAAGGGCCATCGCGATCACGACCCGCTGCTGCTGGCCGCCGGAGAGTTCGTGCGGGTAGCGGTGGACGACGCGTTCCGGGTCGGGCAGGTCGACGCTCCTCGCCGCATCCACTGCCGACGCCCAGGCGGCTGACCGGGAGGCGCCCGCGATGCGGAAGACCTCGGCGAGCTGCGCGCCGACGGTGGACGTGGGGTTGAGGGCGAGACCGGGCTCCTGGTAGACGACGCCGACGGAACCGGCCCGGTAGCGGCGGAGCGCATCCCTGGACAGGGTCAGCACATCCTGGCCGGCGACGGTCAGGCGGTCGGCGGTGATGCGGCCGTTCGCCGGCAGGTACCGGGTGAGCGCGAGCGCGATCGTGCTCTTGCCGGAGCCGGACTCACCGACCAGGCCGTATGACTCGCCCGCGCGGATGGTGAGGTCGACGTCGGAGACCACCCGCCTGACGCGGCCGTCGATCGAATAGTCGACGGACAGCCCGCGCACGTCGACGACGATTTCGCTCATCGGTCGAACACCTCCTTGAGGTTGTCGGCGATCAGGTGGACGGCGACCACGAGGGACGCGATGGCGGCGGCCGGGAACAGCACGGTCCAAGATGCGCTCTGCAGGTACGCCCGGTTGTCGCTGATCGCGAGACCCCAGTCCGGCGACGGCGGGGCGGAGGCGAGGCCGAGGAACGACAGCGACGACGAGATGAAGATCGCGGCGGCGAGGCTCAGGGTCGCCTGGATGAGGATGGTCGGGAAGACGTTCGGGAGCAGCTCCCCGAACAGGATGCGCGGGGTCGACTCCCGTTGCAGTTGGGCGCTGGTCACGTACTGCTTGCCCATCTCCGCGAGCACGGCCGCCCGGATGATGCGCGCGATTCCCGGCGCGAACACCAGGCCGACCGTGAGGATGAGGGTGGGGACGCTCGCGCCGAACGCACCGACGATCACCAGGATGAAGATGAGCGTTGGCAGGGCGAGGAAGACGTCGAAGACGCGCATCAGAGCCGTGTCCACCCAGCCGCGGGAGTACCCGGCGATCAGGCCGAGGGTGCTGCCGATGACCGTCGCGAGGATGGTGCCAGCTGGACCGATCGCCAGCGCGGGCTCGGCTCCGGCCAGCACCCGGGCGAACACGTCGCGGCCGATGTCGTCGGTGCCGAACCAGTGCGCGGCCGACGGGGGAGAGAGCTGGTGGCCCGTGTCGACGAACGGTTGCAGGCCGAACCAGCGCCAGCCGACGGCGGCGACGATCCAGAAGAGCACGATGATCGCGCTCAGGACGAAGGTCGGGCGGCGTAGCAGCCGGACGACCGCGCCGTGACGGCGGCGGGAGCTGAGCGTGGCTGCGGGCGCCGTGGCGTGAGCGCCGGCTGCGGGAGCGGCGGCGGGAGGCGCATCCACCGGGCTCGCGGCGATGCCGAGGTCGTCGATGGCCATCTCACTCTCCCCTGTCGAAGCGGATGCGCGGGTCGACGAGCGCGAACAGCACGTCGGTGAGCAGCAGGGCGAGCAGCGAGATGACGCCCGTGACCATCACGCCCGCTTCGAGCAGCACGATGTCCTTCTTCTGGGTCGCGGTCACCAGCAGTGCGCCGAGGCCGGGGTAGCCGAACAGGGACTCCACGATGGCGCTGCCGCCGAGCAGGGTGCCGAGGTAGATGCCGAGCAGGGAGATGGTGGGGATGAGCGCGTTCCTGGCGACGTGCGACCGGACCACCTGAGCCGGTTTCAGCCCCTTGAGCACGGCCGTCCGGTGGTACTGCGAGGTGAGGGTTTCGAGCGTCCCGGTCCGCACCATCCTGACCAGGACGGCGAGGTAGCCGAGCGCGAGGGTGATCGCGGGGAGCGTCATGGCCCGCAGGTGCAGGAGCGGGTCGGCGGAGACCGCGTCCGCTGCCGAGCTGACCGGGACCCAGCCGAGCCAGACGGCGAAGACGATGAGGAAGACGATGCCGATCACGAACTCCGGCACGGCGGAGAGCGACATCAGCAGCACCGTGATGGTGCGGTCGGTGCGCTTTCCCTCCCGGTAGGCCTGGACGGCGCCGAGCGCGATGGCGACCGGCGCCATGATGACGAACGCGAAGAGCCCGAGCAGGAGGGAGTTGCCCAGCCTGCCCAGGATGAGCTGCGACGCCGGCTGGGCGTAGATCAGGCTGGTGCCCCAGTTGCCGGTGACGAAGCCGCCGAGCCAGCGCAGGTAGCGCTCGACGATCCCGCCGTCGAGGCCGTGCGCGGCGTTCCAGGCGACGACCTGGTCGGCCGACGCGTACGGACCGAGCGCATTGCGGCCGGGGTCGCCCGGCACGACCTGCACCAGCCAGAACACGAGCACCGAGACGACGAGCAGCACGAGCGGGATCTGCACCGCGCGACGGCCGACGAGGGAGACAAGGGCGCGGTGCCGAGGGGCGAGCCCGGACAGCCCCCACCCCGGCACCGGTTCGCGGTCGCCGAGGCGGGGGCTGGACGTGGTCATGGTGCTCCAGGTGGGGGATGCGGCGAATCAGCCGGTGATGGTGATGCCGGCGAACGAGTAGCCGGTGTAGAAGTCGAGCGCTCCCGGGAACTGGCCGTGCACGCGCTTGTTCTGCAACACCTTGGCCTTCGCGATGGTCGGGACGATCACCGCGAGGTCGTTCCACTGGGTGGATGCGATCTGGTTCACCAGCTTCTGGCGGGTCGCCTCATCCGTCGCCTTGTCGTAGGCGGCCGAGGTCGCCTCCAACTGCGGGTTGGAGTAGTGCGACGCGTTCCAGGCCGCCCCCGCGGTGAAGATGAGGGAGATGTACTGCGACGGCGCGCGCACGGCCCAGTTGGTGATGGTGAGCGGGGCGTTCAGCCACGGCGAGTCGGCTCCGTCGGCGTAGTACTGCGCGCTGGTGAGCACCTTCAGGCCGACCGTGAAGCCGGGCACGGCGTTGAGCTGCTGCTGGAGCACCTCGCCGTAGAGCTTGTTGTCGGTGGTGATGTCGAAGGAGACCGTCTTGCCGCCGAGCAGGTCGGCCACCTTCCCGGCGTCCTTCTCGCGCTGCGTGAGGCCCTCCGGCTGCACGGGGTAGTCAGGGAAGTAGGTGGTGTCGTTCGCCACGACCGCGTTGCCGCCGTAGACGTTCTTCACGAGCCCCTTCCTGTCGATCGCCCACGCGACCGCCTGGCGCACCTTCGGGTCGGTGAACGGCGCCGCGGTGACGTTGAGGAAGATCCCGTCGAACTTGTTGTAGCCGGAGCTGACCTCGGTGTAGTCGGACGCCTTGACCGCCGCCGCCACCTCGCTGGACTGGTCGATGCGGTCGATCTCGGCCGCCTGGAAGGCGAGCAGTTCGGCCTGGGTGTCCGAGTACACCTTGAGCTCGACGCCCGCGACCTTGATGTCCTTCGCATCCCAGTACTTGGGGTTTCTGGAGAAGGTCGCGCCCTGGCCGGGGGTGAACTGGTCGAGGACGAACTGTCCGGCTCCGACCGGGTGCTTCAGCCAGTCGCCCGGCGTGTAGCCCGCGGGCAGGATGGCGGTGTTCGCTCCGGTGAGGAGGCGTGGGAAGTCCGAGAACGGCCGGGCGAGGGTGAACACGACCGATTCGTCGTCCGGCCCTGCTGCCGCAGAGGTGAGGATCCCGTCGAACGAGCTCTTGCCCGGCGACTTGCTGTCCGGCCCGATGATCGCCTGGAAGGTCGAGACGACATCCTTGGCCGTCACCGGCTTGCCGTCGTTGAACTCGGCGCCGGCCCGCAGCTTCACGGTCCAGGAGAGCCCGTCGTCTGACGGCTTCCACGAGGTCGCGAGGCGCGGCACCAGGGTGCCCTTCGCGTTGAGGCTGATGAGGCCCTCCGAGGCGAGGCCGGTGAGGAGCATCGCGTTGTAGTCGGCTGCGGTGAGCGGGTCGATGTCGCCGCCCGGATCGGTGATCGGGATGCGGTACACGCCGCTGGCGCCGCCCGCGGTCGAGGTCGCGGCGGGGGTGGACGACGCGCAGCCTGCGAGGAGCAGGGCTGTTGCGGCGATGGTCGCGGCGAGTGCTGTCACGCGGCGACCGGAGCTGGTCTTCCGGAATGTCATGTCGGGTCTCCTGGATGGGGTGGGGGTGGATGCGGGGCGGATGCGGTGGGGCTGGGACTCATGCGCCGTCGACGGTGAGGTCGAGGCGCTCCGTGTAGAACGCGATGCGCCCGCCGATGGCGATCACGTCGGTCTTCGGATCGCCGTACGACCAGGCGACGTCGTCGAGCGAACCGTCGGCGAGACTCCAGTACTGGGTGGTGTGGCCCTTGTACGGACACTCGCTGACGGTGTCGGTCTCGACGAGGGCGTCGAGGTTCACGTGCTCCGGCGGGAAGTAGTAGCGCGGGATCAGGCCGGTCTCGTAGACGACGACGGTCTCTGTGCTGTCGGCGAGGACCACGCCGTCTCGGGATGCGGTGACGCGGCGGCTGGTGGGGAGCGCATCCACCCGGCTGAAGGGATCCCGTGGATGCGCGAACACCGGCTGCTCCTCCTCCAGCCAGCGATCGAGCACGCCGGGGAACCAGCTGACGCCGAGGAAGCCGACGAGCTCCGGCACGTCCCAGCTCCACGCGGCGTGGCGGATCACGCGGTCGCCCAGGCGCAGGTCGTACCACTGCGCCGGCGGGCGACGCGGGCGGTAGTAGCCGAGGTTCTCGGTGGGCGCCGCCGTCTCCTGAAGGAGGTCGGTGCGGACATCGGCGAGGGGGAAGCCGTACTCGGGCACCTTGTGGGTCGGCTCCCAGACGAGGATCTGGTCGCGGCTGTCCACCACCGCCGTGTCGCCCACGAAGCCGCGCACCCAGCGGCCACTGGGCTGGAAGCTCCACGTGTCCGGGTAGGAGGGGAACCGCTGCACGAGGGTGTCGGTGACGGCGGGAAGCCGGGTCTGGTCGTTAGGCATGGACGGAACCTTCACGCCGAGGCGGCAGGGAGCACCAGCCCCGACGACACAGAAGGTCATTTCCGACATATCCCGCAACATTGCGCGCGGGCTCTTGCGGTCGTGTGGCCCAATGGCCCCTTTCCATCGAGACAATCGAGACCAGAAACGGAGCAACCGGTGACCGAACGCATCGTTGACGTTCCCATTCAACTCGGGCTGTTCGCCCACTTCGCGGAGGAGTCGAGCGAGGCGGAGTCGTATCTCGAGTTCCTCCGGCTGTACGAGCACGCCGAGGAGGCGGGCTTCGACTACGCCTGGGTGCGGCAGTTCCATTTCCGCAGCTCGGGAAGTTCGCGTTCCGGTGGTCTGCCGTCGCCGTTCGTCTTCCTGGCCGCTCTCGCATCCAGGACGGAACGGCTGCGGCTCGGTACGGCGGCGGTCACGCTCCCGCTGGAGAACCCGCTGCGCGTGGCGGAGGATGCCGCGGTGCTCGACGCGATCAGCGGAGGGCGCCTGGAGCTCGGCGTGGCGAATGGCTTCGGCGCTCCGGCGGTGACCGAGGCCCTCGGACGCGACCTGCCGGAGGACAGGGCGGAGCGGAGGGCGGCGTTCCTGCGCTCGCTCGACACGCTGCTGTCCGCCCTGCGCGGCGAGCCCGTCACGGCGGACGGGCACACCCTCGCCCCGACCGCTCCCACGCTCGGCGAGCGGATCTGGGAGGCGACGCTGACAGCGGAGAGTGCGCGAGCGGCAGGCGAACGCGGATACGGCGTGCTGGTCGGGACGACGCAGACCGTCCCGGCCGAGGCGACGGCTGAGGCCTACCTCTCGGGCCTGCCGGACGGTGTCGCTCCGCGGCTCGGGCTCTCGACCCTGATCCTTCCCGGACGCACGAGAGAGGAAGCGCTGCGCGCCGCGGAAGCGGGGATCGAGCACAAGTGGGCGTGGGGCAAGGACTTCCTCCCACCCGCATCCACGCTGGCGGAGAAGGCGTCGTCGATCGGTCTGCACTACGGGACGACGGACGACATCGTCGAGTCGATCGCCGCGCAGCCCGCGTTCCGGTCGACCACCCTCCTGCAGGTGCAGCTCGAACTGGTCTACGCGAGCTACGCCCAGCGGCACGACGCGCTGGAGCAGATCACCCGGGAGATCGCGCCGGCGCTCGGCTGGACGTCGCCCGCGCTCGCCGGAGCCGCGCCCGCGCCCGCGCTCGCCGGAGCCGCGCTGTGAGCGCCGATCGTCACCCGCTCATCCTCGGGGCCGGGCTGTTCTACCCGGGAGGCGAGCACATCACGGGATGGCGGTCTCCCGCGGCCGAGCCGACCCGGTACCTCGACCTCGACTACTACGCCGAGTTCGCGCAGACGGCGGAGGCGGGCAGATTCGCGACGGTCTTCCTCGCGGACGAGCTGTATGTCTGGGACCGCTACGACTCCGGTGTCGACCACGGCGTCAACGTGCGACCGGAACCGCTCACCCTGCTCTCCGCGCTCTCGCAGCTCACGACGAAGATCGGCCTGGCCGCCACCATCTCCACCACGTACAACGAGCCGTATCACGTGGCCCGCAAGCTCGCGTCGCTCGACTACCTCAGCGATGGCCGCGCCTCCTGGAACCTGGTGACCAGCGCCAGCGACGAGGACGCGAGGAACTTCGGCCGCGACAGCAACCTCGACCACGCGGTGCGCTACCGCAGGGGCGAGGAGTTCGTGGACGTGGTCAACGGCCTCTGGGACAGTTGGGACGACGACGCGTTCCTCCACGACAAGGCGAGCGGATACTTCGCGGACAGGGACAAGCTGCACGTCCTCGACCACGAGGGCGAGTTCCTCTCGGTCAGAGGGCCGCTCAACATCCCGCGACCGCCGCAGGGGCACCCTCCGCTGTTCCAGGCGGGCGCATCCGAGGCCGGCCGCGCGCTCGCCGGTCGCACGGCGGATGCGGTCTTCACGTTGGGCTCGGAGGATCTGGGCGCCGGGCGGCGGCTCTACCGCGACTACAAGCTCCGAGCGAGGAGGGCCGGACGCGACCCGGAGGCCGTGCGGGTGCTTCCCGCGCTGCAGCCGGTCATCGGCCGCACCTTGGCAGAGGCCGAGGAGAAGCTGCGGCACATCGAGGAGCTCACCCCCGAACGCCTCGCGCTCGACCTGCTCTCGCACTGGCTGGGGGAGGACCTCGGCGGTCGCGACCTCGACGAGCGGTTCGAGTTCGACGCCGACCTGGCCGGGTTCAACCAGTCCAAGTCGCTCTACTTGTCCATCCTCGCCCTCCTGAAGGAGCGGGACTACACGCTGCGCGAGCTGTACCGCACGGTGCTCAGGCGTCGCTTCGTGATCGGTACGCCGGACTCGCTCGCCGCATCGCTGGCGACCGCGTACACCGAGCGGGCCGCGGACGGATTCATCCTGATGTTCCCGACGCTGCCGGACACGCTCACCGACTTCGTCGACGAGATCGTCCCCCGCCTCACCGACCGCGGCGTCTACCCGGCCGAGTACACCGGAGACACGCTCCGCGAGCACCTGGGGCTCGCCCGACCGGAGAGCAGGTACGCAGCATGACCCGGCGCATCCACCTGGGCGCTTTCGCGTTCCACCCGGGCGGCGCCCACGTCACGGGATGGCGGCACGAGAGCGCCCGGCCGGAGCGTCACCTGACGATCGGCCACTACAAGCACTTCGCCCAGACCGCCGAGCGCGGGGTGTTCGACACGATCTTCCTGGCAGACGGGCTGTACTTCTGGGACAGGCACCCCTCGGGGATCGACCACTACGGGCAGGTCCGCCTCGAACCGCTGACCCTGCTGTCGGCGCTCGCGGTGCACACCGAGCACATCGGGCTCGCCGCCACTGTCTCGACCACCTACAACGAGCCGTACCACGTCGCCCGCTCGCTCGCCTCGCTCGACCACCTCAGCGGTGGACGGGCGGCCTGGAACCTGGTGACCTCGCGGTACGACGAGGAGGCGCGCAACTTCGGCGGCGACAGTCACCTCGACCACTCCCGCCGCTACGAGCGCGGCGAAGAGTTCGTGCGCACGGTCGAACAGCTCTGGGACAGCTGGGACGACGACGCGTTCCCCGCCGACAAGGAGAGCGGGATCTTCGCGGACCGCTCCCGGCTGCACACCGCCGACCATCGCGGCGAGTTCTTCACCGTGCGGGGACCGCTCAACATCGCACGGCCGCCGCAGGGTCATCCTGTGCAGTTCCAGGCGGGAGGGTCGGCGGCCGGTCAACTGCTCGCCGCGCGCACGGCCGACGCCGTCTTCGCCGGGTACCGGCCGCTCGCCGAAGCGCAGGCGTTCTATCGCGGGCTGAAGGATCAGGTGGCGGACGCCGGGCGCGATCCGGATGCGTTCCACATCCTGCCGACGCTGCAGCCGGTGGTCGGCCGCACCCGCTCGGAGGCGGAGGACCTCGCGGGCGAGCTGCTCGCATCCACGCCGGATGCGCTGATCGTGGAAGACGTCTCGCACTCGATCGGACAGGACCTCACCGGCCGCTCCGCGGACGAGCCGATCGACTTCGCCCCGCAGGTCGACACCCCGAACGAGTCGCGGTCGCCCAACCGCCGGGCGGAGGCGCTGCGCACGGAGGGCGGGCCGCGCACGCCGCGCGAGGTCTACGCCCAGACGTTCCGCGACGGCATCGTCGTCGGCACGGCGCAGGACGTGGCAGACGCCATCGAGGAGCAAGTGGATGCGCGGGCAGCGGACGGCTTCATCGTCCAGTCCCTCACGCTGCCGCTCAGCCTCGATCGGTTCGTCGACCTGGTGACGCCGGAGCTCCAGCGCCGCGGGCTCACCCCTGAGCGTTACGAACGGGGGACGCTTCGCGACCGCCTGGGGCTCGCGCGTCCCTCCCGCGCCGTTCGAGCCTGACCAGCGCGACGCCGGCGAGGATGCACGCCCCGCCGGCGAGCTGGCGCGCATCCGGTTGCTCGCCGAGCAGGAGCCAGGCGAGCACGACGGCGAACACCACCTCGGTGAGCCCGGCGAACGAGGCGAGGCGGGAACCGAGCAGGCGCGAACCCGCGATGCTGAGCGAGTAGGCGGCCGCCGTGGCGACGAGGGCGACGACGGTCATCGGCAGCCACCAGGGGATGGTCGCTCCGCCGATGATCGCTGGTGCGTCCGAGACGGTGAACGGGAGCAGGCCGGTGACGCCAACCGCGAGCGTGGCGGCCGCGCCGACGAGGAGCCCGGCGCTCACCAGCGCGATCGGGGGGAGCCCGGGGGTCGGGATGGCGGACAGGAGGTAGTACCCGGCGAGGCAGGCGGCCGCGGCGAGGGCGAGTGCGATGCCGCCGCCGTCGAGCGCGGAGCCTGCGCCGATCCCGATTCCGTCGAGGCCGACCACGAGCACGAGACCGGCCACGCTCAGTGCCGCCCCGGCGACGACGGTGCCGCGGACGGGCGCCCTGCCCGTGATCCAGCCGAGCAGCACGATCAGCACCGGAGCCGAGTACTGGATGAGCAGGGCGACGGCGATCGGTAGTCGCTGGATGGCGGCGAAGTACAGCACCTGCGTTCCCGCGACCGCGACCAGGCCGTACGCCAGCACGAGACGCCACCGGCGAAGCAGCTGCATGAGGTCGCCGCGCAGAGCGACCAGCGCCGCGGGCAGGAGCACGACCCCGCCGATGGTGACGCGGACGGTCACCGCCGCCGCGGGCGACCATCCCGCATCCATCAGGGGTTTGAGCAGGATCCCGCTGGTGCTGAACGACAGCGCGGCGGCCAGGGCCGCGAGCAGCCCGGCGCCCGCACCCCCACGCGTCGCGCGGATCGGAAGGCCGATCAGAAGTCCGAGAGGTTCGCGTGGATGCCGCCGTCGCCGTACTCGCGGCGGAGGACGCCGCGACGGCGGAGGATCGGCACCAGCTCGTCCAGGTTGCGGTGCAGCGTCACCGGGTGCAGGTCGCCGGAGAAGATCAGGCCGTCGTTGTCCGCGTCATCGCCGAGCTCCTCGATGAAGTCCGCGATCTGCTCGGCGGTGCCGACGAAGCCCTCGCGGTCGGCGATCTTGCCCTTGACGGTCTTCGGCGCGATGAGGTCGCGCAGCGTGACCCCATCCCGGATCCCCTGCTTGCCGAACAGCCCTTTGATGCTGCCTTGCGAGACGTGGTCGCCGAAGATCGAAGCGTCGAACGGCTCGTCCAGCGACAGCGAGTTGAGGTCGGTCTCCAGGTCGCTCGACTGGCCGAGCAGCACCCGGTACAGCTCTTCGTCGCTCGGATGCTTGGACGCGGCGACGACCCGGTCGGCCTCCTCCTCGCTCGACACGATCTCCGGTTTGAAGACGAAGAGGACCTTGATCGCGTCCGGGTCTCGACCGGCCGCGACGGCGGCGGCCCTGACCTTCTCGCGGTAGTCGCGGACGCTCTGCGCGTCGAGTGGGGCGAGCGCCAGCTGCACGTCGGAGTGCGCGCCAGCGAACGCGATCCCGCGCGGGGAGCCGCCGGGGGACACGATGGCCGGGTCGCCGTGCTCGAACGGGACGGCATTGAGCGGGCCGGTGACGTCGAAGTACTCTCCGCTGTGCTCGAACGCCCGGATCTTGGAGCCGTCCGCGTAGCGGCGCGTGGTGGCGTCCTCGATCAGCGCGCCGTCGTCCCAGCTGTGCCAGAGCCGGCGGATGACGGTCAGCCACTCCTCGGCCCTGTCGTAGGCGGCGTCGTGGGGGAGCGGGGGCAGCCCGAGATGGCGGGCGCTGCCGACGTCGGTGACCACGTTGATCCCGAGGCGGTGATCGCTCAGGTGGTGCAGGCTGGCGAACTGGCGGGCGGCGACGTACGGCGGGTACGCCCCCGCGTTGATGGTGGGCGCGACGCCGAGGTGACGGGTCGCATCCAGCAGGTAGGGGGAGAGGATGAGCGGGTCGTGCTTAGGGCCGCCGTACGCCTCCCGCACGCGCAGGTCGATCGTCTCGGGGAAGCCGATGGAGAGCGCGTCCTCGATGATGACCAGGTCGAGCCCCGCCTGTTCGAGTTCCCGCGCCGACTGCTGGTAGATGTCCGGCTTGGTCCAGCGGTAGTCCCACTCGTAGTACGGGTGCCCCCAGCCCTGCGGGCCGAAGCCGCGGGCGAAGAACCAGCCGAAGTGCTGAAGTCTGGCCATGAGCGTGCTCCTCAGTTGCCGGCCGCGGCGACGGCGAGGGTGGGGGTGGGTGGCGCGGCGGGTGCGGCGGGTGCGGGTGCGGCGCTGGTCGCGGTCTCGCTGACGGCGGCGAACCCGCGCGCCAGGTCGGCGACCAGGTCGTCGGCGTCTTCGAGCCCGATCGAGAGGCGCAGCAGGCCGTCGCCGATCCCCGTCGTCTCGCGGACGTCCCCGTCCAGGTGAGCGTGGGTCGTGGACGCCGGATGCAGGATGAGTGAGCGGACGTCGCCGATGTGGGTCATCCTGCTGAACAGGTGCACGGCGTCGTAGAAGCGCGCGGCGGCGGTCTCCCCGCCCGCGAGCGAGAAGCCCAGGATGGCGCCGGAGCCGCGCGGAAGGTAGCGCGTGGCGAGCGCGTGCGAACGGTGCGTCTCCAGGCCCGCGTAGTCGACGTTCGTGACGTCCTCCTGCGCCTCCAGCCAGCGAGCGACCGCGAGCGCGGTCTCCGACTGACGCCGCACCCGCAACGACAGCGTCTCCACGCCCTGCTGGATGAGGAACGCGTTGACGGGCGAGAGGACCGGCCCGAACAGGGAGGCGATCACCGACCGGGCGAAGGCGATGTACGCGCCGGCGCCATGCGCATCCACGTAGCTGGCGCCGTGCAGCCACTCGTCGGGCGCGGTCAGGTGCTGGAACGGCGACGAAGCCCAGCCGAACGAGCCGACGTCGACGAGCACACCGCCGAGTGCGGAGCCGTGGCCGCCGAGGAACTTGCTCGCCGAGTGCACAACGATGTCGGCGCCGTGGTCGCCCGGCCGGAGGAGGTACGGGGTGGCCAGCGTGTTGTCGACGATCAGCGGGATGCCGTGCTCGTGCGCGATGCCGGCCACGAGGGCGACGTCGAGGATGTCGTTGGAGGGGTTGGCGATCGACTCGCCGAACAGCACCCGGGTGTTCGGCCGGATGCGCCGCCGCCACTCGGCAGCGTCTGTCGGGTCGTCGACGAACTCGATCTGGATGCCGAGCCTGCGCAGCCCGGTCACGAACAGCCCTCGCGTGCCCGAGTAGACGCTCTGCGCCGACAGGATGTGGTCTCCCGCCTGCACGAGGCCGAGCACGGCGACTGTGAGCGCGGCCTGGCCGCTCCCCACCGCGACCGCCTCCCTGCCGCCTTCGAGGGCGGCGATCCGTCGTTCGAGCGACGCGGTGGTCGGGTTGCCCGACCTGCTGTACGTGTAGCCGGGCTCGTCGCCGCCGAACCGGTCCTCCGCCTGCGCGAAGCTGTCGAACTCGAACCCTGCGGTCAGGTAGATCGGGGTGACTCTGGCTCCGTGCGCGGCGTCGTGCGACTCTCCGGCGTGAACCTGGTCTGTGCTGAACTCGGGCATTGCCATATGTTGCTCGCTTCGGGGCCGTCGGCGCGAGAACTGTTTCGCAAAGCTACGCGGTCGGTGAGGACCGGAGCGCAGACCCACCACTGTTCGATCGTCATCCGACGGTGATATCAGCGGCTCGCGACGCTGGCAATCGATCGTTACGGTGCGTTGCGGAGGGTGGAGCGTGTTAGAGAGCGAGTGACGGGAATCGAACCCGCGCTATCAGCTTGGGAAGCTGAAGTTCTACCATTGAACTACACTCGCACGACCCAGGATCCCAGTGAATATCTGGAATCCGAGTTGGATCCTCAGCGTACCCGGTCTGTGGTTTTTGGCCAAACCGCGGCGCGCTCGGCCGACGCGGGAAGGGTGTCGTACACCGCCGCCCACTCGGCCTCGTATGCGACGGCGTCGATATGACCGCCCCGCCGCTGTGTCTCCAGGTCGACCAGCCGACGTCCGGCGGCGAGGAGGAGCTGGACGTCGCCGAACTCGCGGAGGCTCCCGCCGACATACTCTGAGGCGGCGGTGACGACATGGCACCGGATGCGCAGGTCGTGACTGAGCGCTGCCAGCACGAGGAATCCCGCGAGGTACACCGTCAGTACCGTCGCCAGGGCCAGGACGGGACCCGCGTCGCTCAGCGGGATGAGCGCGAACAGGCATCCGATGGCGCCGACGATCGGCCAGGCGTGGAAGGCGTGCAGCAGACGCCGCTCTCCGCGGCTGATGCCGGGTGGGTACACGGTCAGTCGCACGCGCTGCCAGACGCCACGGCTCAGCGGGGACACGTCGATCGTTCCCCAGAGGGCGCGGCCCTCAGTGATTCGCCTCAGGAACTCGTTCACGCCTTCAGCGTGCGCCGGTTCCGGCGCGCTCAGGCCGATCCTTGCGATGTCCTCACGGAGACGGCTGCGACGCTAACGGTTCCCTGACAGTCGCCGGGGTTCAGCGCCCGACGGCGGTGCGCAGCAGTCCCGCGATCCGCGCCTTCTCCGCATCCCCCATCCCCGTCAGCGCCAGACCGACCGGCCAGAGCTGCCCGTCGTCGAGCTTCGCCGCCTGCTGGAACTCGATCGTCGCGTAGCGGATCTTGAACTTGGAACCCGGCTTGAACGCCACGACCGTCTTGCCGTCCGCGTCGGCGTATGCGGGCATCCCGTACCAGGTCTTCGCGGCGAGCGACGTGTTCTCGGCGACGAGCGCGTGGAACGCCTCTGCGAGTTCCTTGTCGGCGCCCTTCATGGCGGCGATGGCGGCCTCGCACGCCGCGGCGGCGTCCGCGCCCTCCTGTGCGGCCTTCTTCTCGGCGACGGCCGCCTTGATGGCGGCCTTCTCCTCTTTGCTGAACGTCGTGGTGGCCATGATGCCCTCCCTTTTCTGGTCTGCACACAATCTAAGTCGGCGTCGCGCAGCATCGCTTCTCCGATCCTGCTCGATCAGCGCCGCCCCCGATAGGCTGATCCCGTGCTTCTCTCAGACCGCGACATCAAGGCCGAGCTCGGCTCCGGACGCATCGCCCTCGAACCGTTCGACGGGGCCATGGTCCAGCCGTCGAGCGTCGACGTGCGGCTCGACAGGTTCTTCCGCCTGTTCGACAACCACAAGTACCCCTTCATCGATCCCGCCGAGGATCAGCCTGAGCTCACCAGGCTGGTCGAAGTGGATGCGGACCAGCCGTTCATCCTGCACCCCGGCGAGTTCGTGCTCGGCTCCACCTTCGAGCTGGTCTCGCTGCCGGACGACGTCGCGGCGCGCCTCGAGGGCAAGAGCTCGCTCGGGCGGCTCGGCCTGCTCACGCACTCCACGGCCGGGTTCATCGACCCCGGCTTCTCCGGTCACGTCACGCTCGAACTGAGCAACGTCGCCACCCTGCCGATCAAGCTGTGGCCGGGCATGAAGATCGGCCAGATGTGCTTCTTCCGGCTCACCTCCCCGGCTGAGAAGCCGTACGGGTCGAGCGAGTACAGCTCGCGGTACCAGGGCCAGCGCGGCCCGACGGCGTCGCGGTCGTACCTCAACTTCCACCGCACCGACGTGTCGACGACAGAGGCGGGTCGCTCCGCGGGCTGATCTCGTCCGTCCCATTCCTCCTGGAGGGCAGAACCATGAGTGAGTCGACAGACGCAGCATTCGCGCGGGCACTCGTGGCGTCGGGTCCGACGCCCGTCCGGCCGCAACGGATGCAGTTGTTCGGGCAGCTCGTCGGTAGCTGGCGGGCGGAGTGCCGGTTCCTCGACGAGGAGTCCGGCGCGTGGTCCGAGTTCACCACCGACTGGCTGTTCGCATACACGCTGGGCGGCCGCGCCGTTCAGGATGTTCTGGTCGCCCCGAGCGCAGCCGACCCGACGATGACCGAAGCGAAGGGCACCACGATCCGGGTCTACGACGCGGTGCTCGGGCTGTGGCGGGTGAGCTGGTTCGGCGCCGTCGCGGGCGACTTCTGCACGCTGGTCGCGAGCGCCCACCACCGCGACGGCATCCGGCAGGACGGCACGCAGACCGACGGCCGCCCCATCCGGTGGAACTTCAGCGCCATCACAGACGACTCCTTCTCGTGGGACGGCTGGGTGTCAGACGACGAAGGAAAGACCTGGTGGCTCGAACAGCACATCGACGCCACCCGCAACGGCTGACAGCAGTGGGGCAGCGAACGCGCAAACGCTGGTACGACAGTGTCGCATCCGTCCTGTCCATCGCGGTCGGCCTCGCGCTGGCGACCCTCGCCGTCGTGGCGTTCGTCAACCCGTGGCCGTCCGCTCTTCTCATCCGCGCACTGTTCGAGCGCGGGGCGGCGCAGACTGTCGCCGAAATGGAACCGTACGCTCCGCGCAGCGGAGTGGATGCGCGACGCGACATCTCCTACGGCGACGCCGGGTCAGACACCACCCTCGACGTGTTCACGCCGGCAGGCGCATCCACCCCGCTCACCACCGTGGTGTGGATCCACGGCGGAGCCTGGATCTCCGGCGACAAGTCCGACGTCGACGCGTATCTGCGGCTCCTCGCTTCGCACGGCTACGCCGCCGTCGGCCTCAACTACACGATCTCGCCTGAGACCACGTACCCGACGGCGCTGACCCAGCTCAACGATGCCCTCGGCTTCCTCGTCGAGCACGCCGCCGAGTACGGCATCGACGCGGGCAGCATCGTGCTCGCCGGCGACTCGGCAGGCTCGCAGTACGCCTCGCAGCTCGCCACCATGGTGACCAACCCCGCGTACGCGGAGCGCGTCCGCATCGCCCCGAAGCTCACCGCGGACCAGCTCAGGGCTGTCATCCTCAACTGCGGCATCTACGACGTGCGCGGCATCCCGAACGCGCCGGGCATCGGCGGCTGGGGGTTCCGGGTGGCGCTCTGGTCGTACCTGGGCGCGAAGGGCTGGTCGCAGACCGCGGCGGGCAGGGACATGTCCATCATCGAATACGTCACCTCGGACTTCCCGGCCACCTGGATCTCCGGAGGCAACGGCGACCCGCTCACGAACAGCCAGTCGAAGCCGCTGGCGAAGAAGCTCGACGGGCTGGGGGTGGATGTGACGAGCCTCTTCTATGCGGAGGACGAGTCGCCCGCCCTCCCGCACGAGTACCAGTTCCACCTCGACTTCGCGAAGGCACGTTCAGCGCTCCAGTCGACGGTCGACTTCCTCGACACCGTCAGCGCAGAGACCACGAGTCCGCGCTGAGAGGGCGTCCCGCTGGGGGTGAATCGCCCCTCCCGGTTTCCCGGCACGGCATACGGCCGCGGTAGTTATCCACAGTCAATTACACAGGTGGAAATAATGAGGGCATTTCACTCTTTGTGGTGATGGCCCAGGATGCTCAGAGCTGGTCAGACGCCTCGATGCTGGTGTCCGCATACAGTGCAGGGAGCTGCAGGGTGAGCCACGGGCTGAACGCCCAGGGTGTCGCCTCCACCGCGCCGAGCAGGGTGCGCGGGTCCACCCAGCGCCACTCGGCGACCTCGCTCGGCTCCGGGGCGAGCTCGCCGCTGATCGTGGCCGTGTAGACGGGGCAGACCTCGTACTCGACGATGCCGCCCGCATCCACTGCCCGGTAGCGGAAGTCGGGGAGCACCACGGCGACGTTCTCGATGGCGGCGCCCAGCTCCTCGCCGGCGCGGCGGCGGATGGCGTCCTCGAAGCCTTCGCCTGGCGCGGGATGCCCGCAGAACGAGTTCGTCCACACGCCAGGCCAGGTCAGCTTGCTCAGCGCGCGGCGGGTGACCAGGATGCGCCCGTCGCCGTCGAACAGGTGGCACGAGAAGGCGAGATGAAGCGGTGTGTCCGTGGTGTGGACCGTCGCCTTGTCGGCGACACCGATCGGGGTGCCGTCGTCGGCGAGCAGGACGACCTCTTCGCGGGATGCGGTCATGTGTCCATTCTCGCCGATCGGCGGAACCCGAACGCCACCGCGGCCAGACACGCGCGGCGGTGGTCGGGATCCCCCCTATATTCGTAGCGTGCCGAAGCCAAGTGAGACCATCGTGACGGTCGACATCGCCGCGAGCCCCGACCTGGTGTTCGCAGCGCTCGCCGATCTCGACGGGTATCCGGGCTGGCTTCCGCGCACCCGCACGTCCGCGTCGGGCGCGACGGTCCGGAAGGGGACCCGGTACACGGACGCCAGCCTGATCGGAACGGCTCACGGCACCGTCGTCGAGTACGAGCCGGTGCGCCTCCTCGTCTTCCAGCAGACGGCGGCCCCGAAACGTTCCGGCGGCAGTGCGCTGTCGCTCACCATCCGCTACGAGCTGACCCCGATCGACGGCGGCACGCGCGTGGTTCGCACCGGAGCGGTGGAGGCGAGGGGCCTCATCCGCGCTGTCGGGCGTCTCGCCGCCTCCGCGATCGGGTCGGAGAACCGGCGGACCCTTCGGGTGCTGAAGGAGCACCTGGAGGGGCGGTAGCCGGGCGGAGGTGGTGGCAGCGCTCCCGGCTCGAGACGCAGACACGCCCCGGTCCTGGTGAACCGGGGCGCGTCAGGCTGCAGGTCGTGGCGGCTATTGCGCGCCGAGCTGCTGCTTGTAGTCGGCGATGGCCTGGTTCGACGCGGTCGTGGCGTCGGCGACGGCCTGCTTCATCGTCTTCGAGCCGGAGAACGCGGCCTGCATCTCGGGGATGACGGCGGCGCGGATCGCGCTGAACGCGCCCGTGAAGCAGCCGTGCGAGGCCGGGACGTCGGTGACGTGCTTCACCTGGTCGATCGCGACCTGGGCCACGGGATGGCTGGCGAGGTAGTCCTTGCGGGCCGACGAGTTCTCGAGGGCCGTGTTGGCGGGGACGTAGCCGGTCGCCTCGCTGAACGTGGCCTGCGACTTCGCCGAGGCGAGGAACGAGATCAGCTTCCAGCCGGCCACCTGCTGGGCGGGCGTCGCGGTGTTGCTGAGCCACATGGCGGAGCCGCCGACGACCGTTCCGGCCTTCGAGGTGGGCGCCGACAGGGGGAACGGCAGCGCCTCGTAATCGAACGACGTGCTCTGGGCGACCGACGCGGCGACCGCGGACGAGTTGAACATCATGGCGGTCTTGCCGGCGGCGAACGCGGTGACGGCGTTGTTGTTGTCCGTGCCGACGTTGAGGCCCACTCCCGCTTTGTAGAGGTCGGCCATCGTGCTGAACGCGGCGACCTGGCTGGGCTGGCTGAGGCTCACCTTGTCTGCGCCTTTGCCGTCCCGGCCGTTGCCTGGGGTGCAGAACAGGTTGCCGCTCGTGGCGGAGAGCTGTTCGAACCACCAGTCGTCGAACGCTTCGGCGATCCCGGCGACCCCCGTCGCGGTGTGGATCTTCGTCGCCGCCTCCGACAGGCCCTTCAGAGTGTTGAGCGATGCCGTGTCGACGCCCGCCTGCTTCAGCAGGCCGGTGTTGACGAAGAGCAGAGGCGTGGACATGTTCATCGGCACGGCGACCAGCTTGCCGCTGACGCTGTAGTACCGCTTGCCGGCGGGGGAGAGCTGACCGAGGTCGAGATCCTTCGGGTTGGCGGCCGCCATCGCCTCGGGAGAGACGCTGCGCTTCACGTCGTTGAGGAAGCCGGAGGAGATGTCGTTGCTGAGCGTGACCGTCGGCGTCGACTTGTCGCGCAGGGATGCGGTGTACTTCGCGAGCAGGTCGGGGTAGCTTCCCTGCGCGCTGGTGTCGACGTGGATCTTCCCGGCGTTCTCGGTGTTGAATTCGTCGACGAGTGACTGCAACGCCTGGGCGTTGATGCCGCCGAGGCCGTGCCAGAACGTGATGTCGGTGACGCCCTTCGCCGCGCTGAGGGCGGACGGGCCGGGGGCATCGGCCGCAGCGGAGGTGGCCGGCGCGGAGGAACCGGTGGAACTGCATCCGGCGATGGAGAGCAGAACGAGCGCTGCAGCTCCGAGGGCGATGGTCTTCTTCATAGGGTTTCTTTCGTTCGGTGCGGATAGGGGGTGGGTGGTTCGGGGGTCATTTGAGAACGCCGCGGGACATGCCGGAGAGCAGGAACCGTTGGCTGACGATGACGAGGATGACCGTCGGGATGAGCACGAGGGCGGTCCCCGCGAAGACCGCGGCAGGGGCGGTGGACTCCGAGGACACGAGCTGGGAGAGACCGACCTGCACGGTGCGGTTGGCGGGGGAGTCGGTGATGAGCAGGGGCCAGAAGAAGCCGTTCCAGGCGAACAGAGCGCTCCACATGATCGCCGTGGTGACCTGGCTGCGGCAGGCGGGCAACACGACGAACAGCAGCGTGCGGAAGTCGCCGCAGCCGTCCAGCCTGCTCGCCTCCCAGATCTCGCGTGGCAGGGATGCGAACGCCTGCCGCAGGAGGAAGATCGGGTAGCCGATGGCGAGATAGGGGATCACGATGCCGAAGATGGTGTCCCGAAGCCCCAGGTCGCTGACGAGCTGATAGTTCGGTACCACCAGGCTCTCGCCAGGCACCGCCAGGGTCGCGATGATGAGAGCGAAAGCGATGCCCCTGCCGCGCCAGCTCGGGAAGACGAGCGCGTACGCGGCCAGCGCCGAGGTGACGAGCTGAGCGAACGTCTGCAGGACGACCACGATCATGCTCGTGAGGTATTGCTGCCCCAGCGGAATGGCCGTGAGCGCCGCCGTGAAGTTGTCGAGGGTGAAGTCGCTGAGCGGCGGGAACAGCCCGTTCCGCACGAACGCGCCGGAGCGGAAGAAGCCGCTCACGAAGGTCATGTAGACCGGGAACCCGATCAGCAGCACGAGGACGACGAGCACCAGGATGCGCGCGATGTCGCTCGGGCGCATGGCGCGCATCCTGGATCGGCGTCTGATGGTGGTGGCGGAGCTCATACCGTGACCCTCCTGTTGATGAAGCGGAACTGAAGCCAGGTGACGAGCGCGACGATGAGCACCAGCACGATGGCGACGACGGATGCGCGGCCGTAGTCGGGCGTGCCCTGACCGAACGCGTACATGTAGAGCTGGTAGACGAGCGTCGTCGTGCTGGACGACGGCCCGCCGCTGGTGAGGATGCGCACCTGGGTGAACGTTTGCAGGCCGGAGATGGTCTGGGTGACGAGCAGGAAGAACAGGCTGGGGCTCAGCAGCGGGATGAGGATGGACCAGGTGAACCGGAGTCCTCCTGCTCCGTCGAGCTCGGCCGCCTCCATCACCTCGGGCGGGATGGTCCGGATGGACGCGGCGAGCACCAGGAAGGCGAAGCCGAGCTCGTACCACGCCGTTGTGAGCGAGATGGAGAAGATCGCCCAGCCTGGCTGTTCCAGCCACGGAACGGCGTCGATCCCGAGGTGTGCGAGCAACTGGTTCACGACGCCGACCGATGGTGCGAGGAGTCCGGAGAAGATGGCGGATGCGGAGGCGGCGGAGTAGGCGAACGGCAGGGAGAAGATCACCCGGAAGAGGCCGCCGCCCGGAATCCACTTCCGGAGCAGGATCACGGCGAGCAGCGCGACGCCCACCGACATCGCCATGGACAGGAACGCGATCAGCAGGGAGGTTCCGACCACCCGCTGGAATGACGGCTGACCGAGCAGCGTGATGTAGTTGTCGAGGCCGACGAAACGGGAGGCGTTGCCGAACAGGTCGGTGCCGAAGAAGCTGAGCTGGAGCCCGTTGATCAGGGGTCGGTAGATGAAGATCGCGAGGAGTACGGCCGCGGGGACCACGAACCAGGGGCCGATGCCCGTGCGGAGACGGGTGCGGCGGGTGCGTCGCGTGCGCCGGACTCCGTCACCGTGGGGGTGCTGGCCGTCGCGGCGGCGGTCACGACGGTGACTCGCTGCCGGCTCTGGGCCGGTGGCCGTTGCGATGGTTGATGTCATTTCTTCTCCTGCCCGCATCGTCGCGGGAACGTTCCCGGTGTGCATGGAAAGTATCAGAGCCCCAGATGGCGCGCAAGCGAGCCGAAGGTGAATGGGGGGTGAAGTCTGGTCGGGGGTGGTGATAATCTGAGAGACGATTCGGGAACGTTCCCGGTGACGATCAAGGAGCGACCGTGGACAATTCCGATGACGAGCGCACTGCCGCGCGAGCGCCTGGCAGACCCGCGCGGGCGGCGACCCGCCCTGCGATCATCGGCCACCGCGGAGCGAGCGGCTACCGGCCGGAACACACGGCTTCCGCCTACCGGCTCGCCTTCGCGCTCGGCGCCGACGCCGTCGAGCCGGACATCGTCGCCACCCGCGACGGCGTCCTGGTGATCCGTCACGACGCCGAGATTTCGACCACGACCGACGTCGCCTCGCGGCCGGAGTTCGCGCACCTCCGCACGACGAAGGAGATCGACGGCGTGCCGCTCACAGGATGGTTCACCGAAGACTTCACCTGGGAGCAGCTCGCCACCCTCCGCGCCGTCGAGCGGCTCGGCGCCCTGCGTCCGCTCAGCGCCTCCTTCGACGGCGCGTTCCCCATCCTCCGGATGCGTGACCTCTTCGCGCTCACCGACGATGAGGCCACCCGCAGTGGGCGGCCGCTCGGCATCGTCGCGGAGATCAAGCACGCCACCTATTTCGAGAGCATCGGGCTGCCGCTCGACGAGCTGTTCGCGGCGGAAGTGTCGGCGGCCGGGTGGGCGGACGCATCCACTCTGGTGGTCGAGAGCTTCGAGAAGACCGTCTTGGGAAAGCTCGCCCGCCGAGGGGTGCGAGCCGACTGGATCTACCTGATCGAGTCGCACGGTGCGCCTGCCGACAGGGTCGCGCGTGACGGTGCCGCGGCGCGCAGCTACGACGACGATGTCTCCGACGCCGGGTTGCTCGCGCTGGCTGCGGAGGAGGCCGGGGTGGGGGTGGACGGCGTGAGTGTCGACCTCTCGCGCATCCTGACCGCCGGGCCGGATGGCGAGCCGTCGGCGAGCGAACTGCCCGTGCGCGCCGGCGCTCTCGGCCTCCAGACGTATTGCTGGACCCTTCGCCCGGAGAACGCGTTTCTGTCCGCCCGTTTCCGGCGCGGCGCGAGCGAGGCCGACCTGGGCGACTGGCGGGGCGAGTTCGAACTCGTGCTCGGCAGCGGGGTGGATGCGGTCTTCGCCGACCATCCCGACCTCGCCGTTGCCGTCCGCGACGGGATGACGCAGCCCGCGCCGACGCGCGCGGAGGCCGCCCTGCTCTGATACCGTCCATTCGGACGACAGAGCGAAGGGGAGCCGCCGTGACTCAGGAGCGTGCGAAGGCGCCGACGATCATCGACGTCGCACGCCTCGCCGGCGTCTCGAAGTCGGCTGTGTCCCGCGCGCTGCTCGGTCAGGGCGAGGTCAGTGAGGACGCCAGGCGGCGCGTGCTCGACGCCGCCGACTCGCTCGGCTATGTCGCCAACGCCATGGCGCGCGGCCTTGTCTCCGAGCGGACCAGGACGCTCGGGGTCGTGCTGCACGATGTCACAGACCCGTTCGCAGGCTTCCTCCATGTCGCGATGCAGACGCGCGCAACCGAGCGCGGGTACTCGGTGGTCACGGCGACCAATCCCGGCGACCTCACGCTCGACAACGCGCTGTCGGCGCTTCGGTCGCTTGTGTCGTTGCAGGTCGATGGGTTGCTGGTCTGCTCGGCCAGGTTCCCGTCCGATCAGGTGCTCCCGTTCGTGGACAGGCTTCCCGTCGTCGCCGCTGGTCGACGGGAGACGGAGCCGGTGCTGTCGAGCGTCTGCGTGGACGACGTGGATGGAGGCAATCAGCTCGCCGACCACCTGATCGGGCTTGGGCATCGGTCGGTCGCGGTCATCCTGGTGGACGGTGACTACTCGTACAGCCAGCACTTGCGCGGGGTCGCCATGATCGACAGGCTGACAGCAGCCGGCGTCAGCGTGACCGTGCGGGAGGTGCGCACGAACGCCGATGCTGCGCACATCCTGCCGTCGCTGCTAAGGGTCGACGGCCTCACCGCGGTGATGTGCCCCAACGACCGCACCCAGGTCGCGATCATGGAGCAGTGCGAGCGCGCGGGCGTCGCGGTGCCGGAGCGCCTGTCGGTGACCGGCTTCGACGGCATCGGCCCGTTGGCGACCCCGCTGCTCGGTCTCACCACGTTCCGCCAGCCGATCGAGGACATCGGCCGCGTCTCCGTCGACCTGATGATCGCGGCCATCGAAGACGGCGTCCCCGCCGACAACCACCTGACCATCCCCGGCGCCTTCGTCCCCGGCCGCACCACGGCTCCGCCCGCCCCCGCCCCCGCTCCCTAGCAATCGAGCCCAGGGTTTTTCACCGTAAGTGCGCGTCTTAAGGTGAAAAACCCTGGGCTCGAGTGCGTGGGCGCGTCAGTCGTCCGGCTCGGTGGGCCACCAGCGGGATGCGACGACTTTGGGGTCGAGGCTGATGCGCTGGACCGCGCGTTCGAGGGTGCCGGGCACGCCGGGTTTCATCGAGGTCACGCGGGCGAGCACGGTGACGTGCGAGTGCGGACCCGGCTTGGTGTCGACGGAGCGCAACACGAGATCGGGTCGCGAGACGGCTTGGATGAGGAGCGCCCTCACCCGGTTCTCGCTCTTCTCCGTCGTCTCGACCTCGAGGGCGAAATCGTTGCTCTCCTCCGCCTCGTCCGGATCGTCGGCGTGCTCGGCGAAGCGCCGGGTGCGCTTGTTGACGAGCGTGCTGATCGGCCTCAGTAAGGTGTTGGTCGCGACGATGGCGGCGGTGCCGATGAGGGCCATCCAGAGGCTGCCTGCGCCAGCGAGCGATCCGACGGCGGCCGCGCACCAGAGTGTCGCGGCCGTGGTGAGGCCCCGGATGTTCAAGCCATCGCGCAGGATGACTCCCGCCCCGAGGAACCCGATCCCGGACACCACCTGTGCGGCGACCCTGGTGGGGTCGGCGGTCGGCCCGTCGAGTCCGACCGAGCCGACGATCACGAACAGCGACGACCCGGCGGCGACGAGCGCGTTCGTCCGGATCCCCGCGGTCCGCAGCCGCCACTGTCGTTCGAGCCCGATCGCGGCTCCCAGACCGATCGCGGTCAGCACCCGCAAGGCCAGCCCCATGATGAGCACCGGATCGTTCACTGCCGCCTGCTTCCCTCCCGGGCCATTCCGGGAACGTTCCCGGTGAGTTTAGCGGGGAGGAGTGCGGCGCAGCAAGACGGCGACGTGGCGGCTGGGCTCGGCCAGCAGCGTCGCGCTGCCAGGCGGGCGGGTCGCCCGGGGGCGACCGAGCCCTGTGCGGCTAGCTTTCCGTCGGCGCGGTGTCGTCTCCGGGGGCGGTGTTGTCGTCCGGGCTGGAGCCACCCGCTGCTGCGGACGCCGCATCTGGGTCGTCCGCACCAGCGGACCTGTCCTGCCAGCCCAGGTTGCGCGCCATCGCCTCAAGGGTGGCGACGGTGGTGGCGTAGTCGTCCTCGCTGATGCCGGCAGTCATCGACGCGCGAAGACCGTGGATGCGTTCGCGGGCCGACTCGTGCGCCGCGCGTCCTGCGTCGGTCAGCTCGACGACCTCGTTGCGCTCGCCCGACAGGGTGACCCAGCCGCGCTCCACGAAGTCGGCGATGGTCGCCTCGACGCGGGATGCGCGGGATGCGCGGGATGCGCGGGATAGGTGACGGCGGTAGGCGTCGCGCGGGCCGTGGTGGCCGCGGGCGCCGCGAGCGTGCTCGGTGTCGTGGTGGTGCGCGTGGCCGTGGGTGTCACGTCCGTGCTCGGTGTCGTGGTGGTGCGGGTGACCGTGGTGTCCGTGCTCGTGGTGTCCGTGCTCGTCGCGTCCGTGCTCGTCGTGTCCGTGCTCGCTGTGTCCGTGCTCGTCGCGTCCGAGCTCGTCGCGTCCGTGCTCCTCATCGTGGGGGTGCGCGTGGCCGTGGGGGTGCACGTGACCGTGGCAGGTCGCGTCGGCGCGCTCGAAGTCCTCGGTGCGGCGGCGGTCGCCGGGGCCGAAGCCGTCACGCTCGCCGCGGGTGAAGTCGTGCCCCTCGCCCGAGCCGAAGCCGCGACGCTCGCGCATCTCCTCAAACTTCTGCTGTCGCTGCTCCCAGAACGCTGCGCGCTCCTCCTCGGAAGCGAACCGCGGGTGGTCGCCGAAGCGCCCGTAGCCGCCGCGCCCGAAGTCGCCGCGACAGAAGTCGCCGCGCCCGACGTGGCCGCGACCGAAGTCGTCGCGCCCGACGTGGCCGCGCCCGACGTGGCCGCGACCGAAGTCGCCGCGCCCGAAGTCGCCGCGCCCGAAGTCGCCGCGACCGAAGTCGCCGCGCCCGAAGTCGTCGCGCCCGAAGTCGCCGCGCCCGCGCCCGCCCCGCCGCGGCGGCAGCGCATCCGCGACCTCGTCGACGCTGGTCGCGCCGTCGGCGATCGTGTTGAGGACCCGCCAGCTTCCGCGGCGGAGGTCGAAGCCGGAGAGCTCGTCGCGCATCCGGTGGCGGAGTTCGTGCTCGATCACCCTGAACCAGTAGCCGGGAGGTGTCGTGTGTGTATTCGTAGTGGTGTTCATCAGGAACCCTTTCCTATTGCATGTACTGTTACAAGCAGTTGTATGATTACATACATGGAAATGGATGGTCAAGTCCCCGAATCCGATTCGCAGGATCCGGACATCGTGGCGCTCGTCGAGCAGTCGCTGATGGCCGTCCGCCACGATCAATCGCGTCGCAGGATGCACGGAGGGCCGCCGTCGCACGGGATGCCGGGCCGCTCCCCCTGGCAGGAGGGCTTCGGCCAGGGTCCGCACGGCCGCCAGGGATGGGCGGGTCGCGGCGGCCGACACGGCTTCGACGCGCACGACGGTGAAGCCGAGGACACCTCCCGAGGACGCGTCCCCGGCGAGAGCCCAGCAGGAGCAGACCCCGGCGACGGCCACCCCGGCAGCGACTACCCCGGCCCGGACCGCCCCGGCCCGGGCTACCCCACCGGCTTCCCTGGCTTCGGCGACTCCGGCCGCCCCGCTCCCGGACGCCGGGGACGACCAGACGGCTCCCTCGGCCGAGCCGCCCGGTTCCGGATGCTCGACGTCCTGGACGCGGCGGAGCGCGACGGCACCACGTTCTCCATCAGCACCCTCGCGCCGGCCATCGGCGTCGATCAGCCGCGGGCGAGCAGGCTGGTGCAGGAGGCGGTCGATCGCGGCCTGGTGAGCAGGGTGACCGATCCAGCGGATGCGCGACGCACCCTCATCCAGTTGACCGCGGCAGGGCGCAAGCAGATCTCCGAGGTGCGCAACCACCGGCGTTCCGCTGTCGAGCAGGCGCTCGGGGCGTTCACGCCCGAGGAGGCGAAGACCTTCGCCGAGCTGTTCGCGCGCTTCGTCCGGGCGTGGCCGCGCGACTGAGCGCGACTGAGCGCGACCGAGCGCGAGCAGGGCGCAAGCAGAGCGCGAGCAGGGCGCCAGCCGCGAGCATCCCGCGGCCGACCGCGTCCCTCCCCAGCGCAGCATCCCAAGATTTTTTCCACAACCTGTCGATCGGGGGTCGCGCCGTTCGACCTCTGGATGAAAAGGTCGAGAAGCGACCTCGAACCAAGGAGAAGACAATGCCCAAGTACATGCTCATCCTGCGACCGACCGAAGCGGCAGCGGCCGCCTTCGCGAACGTCGACTTCGAGGAGGTCCTCAACGCGATGGGGCAGTTCAACGACGAGCTCATCCGGGCGGGCGTCCTGCTCGCCGCCGAGGGGCTCGCCGACCCGAGCGAGGGTGTCGTCGTCGACTTCACGGGTGAGACCCCCGTGGTCACCGACGGCCCGTACGGGGAGACCCGCGAACTGTTCAACGGCTACTACATCCTCGACGTCGCGTCGGCGCAGGAGGCCGTCGAGTGGTCCAAGCGCGCACCGATGACGTCCGGCAGCATCATCGAGATCCGCAGGGTGCCGTCGATCGACGAGTTCCCGCAGGACAACGTGTGGATCCAGAAGGAACGCGCCTGGCGCGAGCAGACCGGTCAGCTCTGAAGCTCTCCGGCCACCTGTGACCACCAGCACTGCAGCGCGCGCAGCCGTCGAAGCCGTGTGGCGGATGGAGTCGGCGAGGATCGTCGGCGCCCTCGCCCGCTACACCGGCGACTTCGCGCTCGCTGAAGACCTTGCCCAGGAGGCGCTCGCCGAGGCGCTCGTCTCCTGGGCGGTCGACGGTGTGCCGGCCCAACCCACCGGCTGGCTGCTCACCGTCGGGCGACGGCGCGCGATCGACTCGTTCCGCAGGAGGTCGGCGCGCGACGACCGGTATGCGCTGCTCGCCCGCGACCTGGAGGAGACGCAGCCGGGCGTCGACGCCCTGTTCGACCCTGGCGCTATCGACGACGACGTGCTCGCGCTGATGTTCGTGAGCTGTCATCCCGTCCTCTCGAAGGAGGCGCGCATCGCGTTGACGCTTCGGGTCGTCGGTGGTCTCACCAGCGACGAGATCGCGCGGGCGTTCCTCGTGCCGGTGCCCACCATTCAGGCCAGGATCACCCGCGCGAAGAAGACGCTCTCCGCGGCCAGAGTCCCGTTCGCTGTGCCGGAGCCTGCCGAGCGAGCCGAACGCCTGGGGTCGGTGCTGCAGGTGGTCTACCTGATCTTCTCGGAAGGGTCGTTCGCATCCACCGGAGACACCTGGATGCGCACCGACCTCGCCGATGAAGCGCGCCGGCTCGCCAGAGTGCTCGTGCGTCTGGCCCCCGAGCCGGAGGTGTTCGGGCTGCTCGCCCTGATGGAGCTGACGGCGGCGCGCTTCCCCGCCAGGATGGATGCGGCGGGCGAGCCGGTGCTACTGGAGGACCAGGACAGGCGGCTGTGGGACACGGCCGCGATCCGGCGTGGCAGAGCCGCCCTCGCGCACGCGGCGTCTGCGGGCAGGGGGCTCGGCGCGTACGGCCTGCAGGCGTCGATCGCCGAGTGTCACGCCGTCGCGACCTCGGTGGCCGAGACGGACTGGGCGCGCGTCGTCCTGCTCTACGACGCGCTCGCCCGGCTGGCGCCCTCTCCGGTGGTCGAGCTGAACCGCGCGGTCGCGGTCGCCATGGCGGACGGCCCGGCTGCGGGTATCGCGCTCGTCGACGCGATGATCGACAGGGGCGAGCTCGCCGGCTCCACCCTGCTCCCCGCGACACGCGGCGAACTCCTCGCACGGCTGGGGCGACGGGATGCGGCGATCGCCGCCCTCGAGGAAGCCCTCGCCCTCAGACCATCGCCCTCCGAGCGGGCGGCGCTCATCGGCAAGCTCGACCGGCTGCGCGCCGGGTGATCGGGTTGGGTATGCGCCCTCGCTACGCTCGTCCCATGGCCCATCCCGTGATCACCGTCTCCGCCGTCGCGTTCGTCCGGGAGGACGGCGACGTGCTCACCGTGCGCAAGAAGGGCACCTCGCGGTTCATGCTGCCGGGCGGCAAGCCGGAACCGGGCGAGTCAGCGGCGGAGGCCGCCGTGCGCGAGGTGCGCGAGGAGGTCGGCATCGTCCTCGACCGTGGCGATCTGCGTCTGCTCGGCGCCTGGGAGGCCGACGCGGCCAACGAGCCAGGACACGTCCTCGACGCGACCGTGTTCACCGCCGATCTCACGGGCATCCCCGTCGCCGCGGCCGAGATCGCGGAGCTTCGCTGGTCCAGTCAGGCCGACCCGTTCGGCGACCTCGCCCCGCTTCTGCGCGACCGCGTCGTCCCCGCCCTCGCCCAGCTCCCCGACCGCCGAGTCTGAACGTGTTCCGGCGACACTCCGTCGCCACGCGTGAACAACGTCGGACTCGATGATGGGGGGAAGGGGTGGAAGCGGTCAGCGGGTGGCGCGGACGGGGATGAGGAGGGCCAGCCCGGCAGCGAGGACGAGGACGATCCCGAGGATGCCCCAGTACTGCGCACCGCCGACCGCGACGAACGTCGCGAACAGCAGCGGCGCGAGGAACGAGACGGCGCGTCCGGTCGTGGCGTAGAGCCCGAACACCTCGCCCTCCCTGCCGGCAGGCGTGACCCTGGCGAGGAACGTGCGGCTCGCCGACTGTGCGGGCCCGACGAACAGGCAGAGCACGAGGCCGCCGATCCAGAACGCGGTCGCGCCGAGGTCGTGCGCGAAGAAGACGGCCAGCCCGGCGATCACCAGGCCGACCAGGGAGGTGACGATCACGGGCTTGGCCCCGAAACGGTCGTCGAAGCGGCCGGACACGAACGTGCTGATGCCGGCGACGACGTTCGCGGCGATGGCGAAAATGATGACGTCGCCGCTGCTGAACCCGAACGTGCCCTGCGCGAGGATGCCGCCGAACGTGAACACTCCCACCAGTCCGTCGCGGAACAGCGCAGACGCGATGAGGAACAGGACGGTGTTGCGGCTCTCCTTCCACAGCCGTCCGATGTCGCGCACGAGCACGCCGTACGACTGGAAGAACCCGACCCGCGACCGTCGGGAGCCGACAGGCATCTCCGGAACGGCGATCAGCACGGGCAGGGAGAAGATCAGTGTCCAGGCCGCTGCGATCAGCGCGATGATCCGGATGTTGAGCCCGGCGTCCTCGGTGACGTGGAGCATCCCGCCCGTTCCGTCGTCGTTGCCGGTGACGAGACCGAAGTAGACGATGAGGAGCAGCACGATGCCGCCGAGGTATCCAGCGCCCCAGCCGAAGCCGCTGACCCTGCCGACCGTCTTCGGCGTCGACACCTGCACGAGCATCGCGTTGTAGTTGACGGTCGCGATCTCGTAGAAGATCGTGCCGACGGCCACCAGGACCACGCCGAACAGGAAGTATCCCGGCGCGCCGACGACGAAGAACATCAGTGCGGTCATGATCACGACGACGCCGGTGTTGATGCCGAGCCACAGTTTGCGGCGGCCGGAGCCGTCCGTGCGCTGCCCGAGCACCGGCGCGATCAGTGCGACCACGATTCCCGCGATGGCGAGCCCCCAGCCGAGCCCGCTCGACAGCGGGGCCTCGGCAGCCGTGACGGCGGCGTGGGCCGGTCCCTTCAGGTCGGTCTCCGCATCCCGTGCGGCGACGAGAGCGGGATCGACGAACAGGCTGCCCGTGAGGTAGACGGTGAACACGAAGGTCGTGATGACCGCGTTGAACGCCGCGCCGCCCCAGTCCCAGAGCGCCCACGACACCACCTGACGACGCGGGATGCGGCGCTCGGCCGAGCTGTCGACGAACAGCGGAGACGCCGAGGTGACCAGCGCGTCGGTGCTGGCCGGCACGGCCGCCGTGTCGGCTGGCGTCGAGGCTGGCGCCGGGCTCGCCGACGACGGGTCGGCTGGCGCTGACGGAGGCTGGGTGCCGCGGTCGGCGTCGTTGCCGTTCGCGCTCGGGGGAGTGCTCATGAGCACAGCGTATGGCGTCGGGGTAGCCGGTGGGTGAACCGCGGGGTCGTGGCGTGCCCTGTGCCGATGATCCGTGCGGTCACGGTTATCGCCGTCTCCCCGCCGCGGATAGGCTCGCGCCGAAGGTGCTCCTGGCTCGCATATGTCCGGAGCGGCATACACGGCACGGGAGGCTCACATGACGGCGACGGCGAACGAAGTCCGGCAGTACGGCTGGGTGCGGCACCTGCTGCCGCGCATCGTGATCGGAGCGCTCATCGCGGCGGCCCTGGTGGGTGTGTACGCGGTGGTGATCGGCCGGTTCGACGAGACCTGCTGGCGGCTCATCGGCACGATCGCGCTGCTGGTGTTCTTCTCGCTGGTGTCCTGGTACGACGCCGACGTCTCCGCCAGGCGGGCGGCCTGGTTCGGCGTGGTGAGCGTGATCACGTCGGCGTACCTGCTGATGGCGGGGCTGGCGAAGATCTGGGTGCCCGTCGCCGTCAACCCCGCCGACCCCTTCGCGCACGGGCCGTGGTGGGAGCCGTTCGCGTGGATCGCGCTGGTGATCGTGACACGGCTCGGGCTCCTGCACATCCACCTGGTGCTGAACACGCAGCGGCGCTTCACCGGCCCGGTGATGAGCAAGGTCACGGTTGCCACGCTGCTCCTGGTCGCGCTGCTCACCCTCGGGCTGTCCGTTCCGCTCGCGCTGCCGACCGTGGACTTCGGCGAGACGTACTGGCGTCTGCTGGGGGTGGTGGCGATCCTGGATGCGCTGGGAACCATCCTGATCCCGCTCACTTACACGCTGTTCGGGCCGAAGGCGGAGCGGCCCCAGCCGTGGCCTCCGCAGCAGCCGGAAGCGTTCGCGCCTGCGCCGCCTCCGGCCGGCGGGGCACAGTTCGCGCCGGCAGCTGGTGCGCAATTCGCGCAGGCCACCGCGCCCCAGTTCGCGCAGCCTGCCGCGTCGACGTTCGCGCCTGCGCCGCCGCCCGCCGCGCCCCCGGTCGCATCCTCGGCTCCGGCGCTGCCGACCGCCGCGTACCCGCGGCTCGATGCGGCAGGGGGACTCCGGCTGGAGTGGCCGCGCTACATCAGCGGCCAGCCGCTGCCCGCGAAGGCGGACGGCTCCCCCGACTTCACCGGCGTGGTCGGCTACTGAAGCGAACGAGATGCCAGTAACTGCAGCCGATCACGCGATCCCGGCCGCAGATACTGGCATCTCGCCGTTCGCAGTGGCGTGCTGTTAGATCGCGATCGGCAGCGTGTACTGGGTGCCGCTCTTGCCGCGCACCTGCCGGTGCAGGCTCTCCATGGTGATGTCGAGCTGGTTGGCCTTCACGGCGGCGTCGGTGAGGTCGCGGAGCAGTTCTTCCGGCACCTCGCCGTCGTACTTGTAGTAGATCTTGTGCTCCAGGCTCGCCCAGAAGTCCATCGCGACGGTGCGGATCTGGATCTCGACCGGAACCGCGATCGGCCCGTCCGACAGGAAGACGGGCACCTCCACGATCGCGTGCAGGCTCTTGTAGCCGTTGGGCTTTGGATGCCCGATGTAGTCCTTCACGCGCAGCACGTTGACGTCGGCCTGAGCGGAAAGCAGCTCGAACACGTGGTAGACGTCCGAGACGAAGCTGCAGACGATGCGGATGCCCGCGATGTCGGTGATCGACTCGCGGATCGCGTCGAACGACGGGTCGCACTGTTTGCGGATGATCTTCTGCTCGATGCTCTCCGCCGACTTGAGGCGGCTGGTGATGTGCTCGATCGGGTTGTAGTCGTGGAGCTCGGCGAACTCTTCGCGGAGGATCGACACCTTGGTCGAGATCTCGTCGATGCCGAACTTGTAGGGCATGATGAACCGCGCGAAGTCCGTGCGGAACGCCTGCACCTCGTCGAGTGTCGCCGCGTCGATGTTCTGCAGCGCTTCGATGGCGCGCGACGACAGCAGCGGGCCGTTGTGATCGACGGGAAGGGACTCCGAATCCATGAACAGCACGCTATCGACGGTCCTTGTGGAGGCGGTGTGAATCCGGGGGTCGCGCGCTTTCCGTACGAGTCGCAGTGGGGCGACCCGCGCTGCAACGAGGCGCTGATCGTGCGCGGCGAGGATCCGGCGGCGCTGCACGACTGGGCGCGGGATGGGTACGCCTCCGCAGACGAGTACCGCTACTGGGCCAGCAATGTGTGCGGCCTGGCCTGCCTGCGCTCGGTGATGCGCGTCTGGCGCCCTGCCGCAGCGGCTGCGACAATGCGCGACCTGATCGACGGCGCGACGTCCGCTGGTGCGCTGATCCCCGAGGCCGACACCGTACGCGGCCTCTACTACCGCCCGTTCCTGTCCTGGATCGCCGCCGAATTCGGGCTCGACGGCGAGGTGGTGGAGGGGTCGACGGCGCGGGAGCACTTCGAGTCCGTCGGGCGGTCCGCGTTCGTCGAGCGGTCCGCATCCACTGGGCGCGGCGTCGTCGCCATCGCCTCGGTCACGCCCGAGATCCGCTTCCCGGAGCGGCAGAACGACCGGGTCGGCGGCCACCTGGTCCTCGTGCACGGGTTCGACGGCGAGACCGTCTCGTTCCACAACCCGTCTGGGATCGGCGCGACGGCGGCGGATGCGTCCCTGCATGTCGACGACTTCCAGCGCTTCTACGCCGGGCGGGGGATGCTCGTCCGAAGCTAGGCGCCCACGGAGCGCGCCCGAGCCCTCACGGCGCGTCGCCGGGGAGGAACAGCACCTCGATCGGCTTCTCGAACAGCCGCGAGATGCGGAACGCCAGCGGAAGCGACGGGTCGTACTTCCCCGTCTCCAGTGCGACCACCGTCTGCCGTGAGACCTCCAGCCGTTCGGCGAGCACCGCCTGCGTCCAGCCGCGCTGCTCGCGCTCGGCGCGCATGATGTTCTCCATCAGGTGGTCGGGGCTCCGGTCACGAGGTTGGTGCCCTCCCAGGCCAGGACTCCGGCGATCGAGATGATCCAGCCGCCGTTCGGCACCGCGAGCCCGGCCGAGCTGAGCGTGCCGATTGCAATGGCGGCGAGCATCGCGACGGTGAAGCCGACCGCCAGGCCGGGGAAGAACAGCTTGCGCTGGTACTCGTCCATCTTCCGCACCCGCAGCACGATCGTGACCACCATCCACACGGCGACGAGCAGCGGGAGGAAGGCCAGCGGCAGGCGCCAGGGGGTGTTCGCGTGCCCCCAGGTGGCCAGCGCGAAACTGGCGAGAAGGAAGCAGCCGGCCGCCACCCGCATCTGGATGTGGAAGGCGCGCTGGCGTCGCAGCTCCGTGGGGGATTCGCCTCCGGAGTCAAGGTCGCTTGTCATAGCCCGATCGTAGAAAGGCCGCACGACCGAGTCAAGGAAACTTGTCATCTCTCGCAGATTCCGGGAATGAACGACCCGCGATCAAAGTTGAGTCAAGTGTGCTCAAGTTTTGGATCCTCGGCTTGACAGGCTCACCAGTGGATGCGACACTTGAGCCGTCGGGACTCAACTCTTGACCCCAGATTTTTCAGCCACACAGTCAGCAACAAAAGGAGAAAGCACATATGTCACGTGCAGTAGGAATCGACCTCGGAACCACGAACTCCGTCGTCTCCGTCCTCGAGGGCGGCGAGCCCACCGTCATCGCCAACGCGGAAGGCTTCCGGACCACCCCGTCGGTCGTCGCGTTCACCAAGGACGGCGAGGTGCTGGTCGGCGAGACCGCGAAGCGCCAGGCCGTCACCAACGTCGACCGCACCATCGCGTCGGTCAAGCGCCACATGGGCACCGACTGGACGGTCGATGTCGACGGCAAGAAGTACACCCCGCAGGAGATCTCCGCGCGCATCCTCGCCAAGCTCAAGAGGGACGCTGAGCAGTACCTCGGCGACACCGTCACGGATGCGGTCATCACCGTCCCCGCGTACTTCAACGACGCAGAGCGCCAGGCCACCAAGGAGGCCGGAGAGATCGCGGGCCTCAACGTGCTCCGCATCATCAACGAGCCGACCGCCGCCGCGCTTGCATACGGCCTCGACAAGGGCAAGGAAGACGAGCTCATCCTGGTCTTCGACCTCGGTGGTGGAACGTTCGACGTCTCCCTCCTCGAGGTGGGCAAGGACGACGACTTCTCGACCATCCAGGTCCGCGCGACCGCCGGTGACAACCGCCTCGGTGGAGACGACTGGGACCAGCGCATCGTCGAGTGGCTCATCAAGCGCTTCAAGGACTCGACCGGTGTCGACGTCTCCAAGGACAAGATCGCGCTGCAGCGCCTCAAGGAAGCTGCTGAGCAGGCCAAGAAGGAGCTGTCGTCGAGCATGTCGACGAGCATCCAGCTCCCGTACCTCTCGCTCACCGAGAACGGCCCGGCCAACCTCGACGAGACGCTCACCCGCGCCCAGTTCGAGCAGATGACCAGCGACCTCCTCGACCGCACCAAGAAGCCGTTCCAGGACGTCATCCGCGAGGCGGGCATCAAGGTGTCCGACATCGCGCACGTCGTGCTCGTCGGCGGCTCCACCCGTATGCCCGCCGTGAGCGAGCTGGTGAAGCAGGAGACCGGTGGGCAGGAGCCCAACAAGGGCGTCAACCCTGACGAGGTCGTCGCCGTCGGCGCCGCCCTCCAGGCCGGTGTCCTCAAGGGAGAGCGCAAGGACGTCCTCCTCATCGACGTCACCCCGCTGAGCCTCGGCATCGAGACCAAGGGCGGCATCATGACGAAGCTCATCGACCGCAACACCGCGATCCCGACCAAGCGCAGCGAGACCTTCACGACCGCGGACGACAACCAGCCGTCCGTCGCCATCCAGGTCTTCCAGGGCGAGCGCGAGTTCACTCGCGACAACAAGCCGCTCGGCACCTTCGAGCTCACCGGAATCGCCCCGGCTCCCCGCGGCATCCCGCAGGTCGAGGTCACCTTCGACATCGACGCGAACGGCATCGTGCACGTGTCCGCCAAGGACAAGGGCACCGGCAAGGAGCAGTCGATGACGATCACCGGCGGCTCGTCGCTGCCGAAGGACGACATCGAGCGCATGGTGCGCGAGGCAGAGGAGCACGCCGCAGAGGACAAGAAGCGTCGTGAGACCGCCGAGACCCGCAACACGGCCGAGCAGCTCGCATACTCGATCGAGAAGCTGATCAAGGACAACGAGGACAAGCTCCCCGAGGACGTCAAGAACGAGGTCCAGGGCGACGTCGACGCGCTGAAGACCGCGCTCGCCGGAGACGACGAGGACGCAGTCAAGACCGCATACGACAAGCTCAACGCGAGCCAGCAGAAGCTCGGAGAGGCGATCTACTCGTCCGCTCAGGCCGACGCGACCACCGGTGAGCAGGCTCCTGCCGGTGACCAGCCCGCCGAGGAGAACTCGGACGAGGACGTCATCGACGCAGAGGTCGTCGAAGACGAGGAGAAGAAGTAACGATGTCGGACCAGAACCCCAACGGGCAGGGCGAAGACCCTGAGCGCGAGGAGCCGGTCGTCCGCGACAAGCGGAGGATCGACCCCGAGACCGGCAAGGTTCGGCAGCCGCAGGCCGGGCAGGATGGCCAGGACGGCGACGGTCAGGATGCCGGCGCAGCCTCCGGAGACGGAAGCGGCGCCGGCCCCGACCTCGCCCACGAGGAAATCGTCGACGTCGGCCCCGCCGACGGAGAGGACCTCGGGTCCTTCCTCTCCGACGAAGACCTGGACGTGCTCAGCGGCCAGTCGACGGCGGACCAGCTCGCTGCGGAACGGCTCGCCGACCTTCAGCGGGTCACCGCGGAGTACGCGAACTACCGCAAGCGCACCGAGTCCAACCGCGAGATCGAGCGCGAACGCGCGGTCGGCGACACGGTGAAGGGACTCCTTCCCGTGCTCGACGACCTCGACCGTGCTGACAAGCACGGCGACCTCGAAGATGGCAGCGCGTTCGCCACGATCGCGGCCAAGCTGCGCACCACGGTGGAACGTCTCGGCCTCACGCCGTACGGCGAGAAGGGCGAGCCGTTCGATCCGCAGATCCACGAGGCGATCTTCCAGCAGCCGACCCCCGGCGTCACGGTGGAAACCGTCGCCGACGTGGTCGAGACGGGCTACCGGCTCGGCTCCACCACGGTGCGGGTGGCCAAGGTCGTCGTCGCGGTCCCGGCCTGATCCCCGACAGCCGGATGCACGTGACACGCGAAGCGGCGGGATACGCATCCCGCCGCTTCCGTGACGCGCGCCACGAATACATGCAGACTTCATACACACCACCACAGGCTTAGGAAGGAGGCGCCATGGCAAGCCAGGACTGGTTCGACAAGGACTTCTACAAGGTTCTCGGCGTCTCCAAAGACGTCACCCCCGCGGAGCTCAAGAAGGTCTACCGCAAGCTCGCGCGCAAGTACCACCCCGACTCCAATCCGGGCGACCCGGCCGCAGAGGCCAAGTTCAAGGAGATCAGCGAAGCGCACTCGGTGCTCGGCGACCCTGAGCAGCGCAAGGAGTACGACCAGATCCGCGCGATGGGCTCCGGCGCCCGCTTCACCGCGCCGGGCTCCGCAGGTCAGGGCGGCTTCGACGACGTGTTCGGCGGGATGTTCGGCCAGGGCGGCAACCGCGGCTACAGCTACCAGCAGGGCGGCAACTTCGACGACGTGTTCGGAGGGCTGTTCGGCCAGGGCGGCGGCGGCTTCGGTTCGTCCAGCGGAGGGTTCCGCGGCTACGGCGGACCGACCCGCGGCCGCGACGTGACCGCGCACACCACCATCGACTTCGTGACGGCCACCAAGGGCGAGACCATCACGCTGCAGGCGTCGGACGGCAAGCCGATCAAGGTCAAGATCCCCGCCGGCGTCGCAGACGGCCAGAAGATCAAGCTCCGCGGCAAGGGCCAGCCGAGCCCGGACGGCGGCGAGGCAGGCGACATCGTGCTCACCGTCACCGTGCGCAAGCACCCCGTGTTCGAGCGCGACGGCCTCAATCTGCGCGTGACCGTCCCCGTGACGTTCGCCGAAGCGGCGCTCGGTGCGACCATCGAGGTGCCGACGCTGGGCGGCGACCCGGTCAAGCTGCGCGTCGCTCCCGGCACGCCGAGCGGCCGCGTGCTGCGCGTCAAGGGGCGAGGTGTGCAGACGGCCAAGGGCACGGGCGACCTCCTCGCCGTGGTGCAGGTGGCTGTTCCGTCTCACCTGTCCGCCGAGGCTCAGGACGCGCTGAAGGCGTTCGCGGAGAAGCTCCCGGACGAGAACCCCCGCGAGGACCTGCTCGCGAAGGCGCGCACCTGATTATGGATGAGGACAGCCAGGTCTTCGTGATCTCGATCGCGGCCGAACTGGCGGGGATGCATCCACAGACCCTCCGCCAGTACGACAGGCTCGGGCTGGTCAGCCCGAGCAGGACGGCGGGCAAGTCGCGCCGGTACTCGATGCGCGACGTGGCGAAGCTGCAGGAGATCGCGCGGCTCGGAGCCGAGGGCGTGAGCCTGGAGGGCATCCGGCGCATCCTGAACCTGGAGGATCAGGTGGGCGCGCTCACGAAGCGGGTGCGGGAACTCGAAACGGCGCTGGCCGACGAGCTCCTGAACCGGCCAGGGCACCGCGTCTTCGCGGCCGGCTCGGCCGGCGAGGTCATCTCGATGCGCGCCGGCACCCGCGTGCGTCGCAGCAACCAGGTTGTCGTCTGGCGTCCCCTGGACCGCGACTGACGCGTCCACCAGTCGTGCGAAAGGCGCGGTCGGCAACACGCCGGCCGCGCCTTTCGCACGAGTGGGCGCTTCAGTCCAGCGCGATGAGGCCGAACGTCTCGCCCTGGGCGCCGGTCGCGATCGCCATGCGGCCGAACGGGCTGTCCGCCGGTGGTGCGACGATCCTGCCGCCGAGGTGGGTGACATGGACGGCAGCGCCATCGACGTCGGCGACGGCGAACCAGGTGAGCCAGTACCCGTCGACCCCCTCCGGCAGGGCCGGATCGTCGAGCACACCCGCGATCTGCGGTCCGCCGGGCGTGAGTGCGGCGACGCTGTACGTGAAGTGCTCACCGTCGCCGATCTCGGCGAAGTCGTAGCCGTAGACGGTCGAGTAGAACGCTGTGGTGGCCGCGTAGTGACGGGTGTGCACCTCGTTCCAGCACAGCGCCCCCGGTTCGTTCACGATGCCGGCGCCCTGGTGCTTCGTGCCCTGCCAGACACCGAACACCGCGCCGCCCGCGTCGGCGGCGACGGTCATGCGCCCGACGTCGAGCACGTCGAACGGCGGCATGAAGACGCTGCCGCCCGCATCCACGATGCGCTTCGCCGTCGCGTCGGCATCGTCGGTGGCGAGGTAGGTCATCCACGCGCTCGGGGTCGGGTCCTCCGCCGTCTTCGGCCCGATGCCCGCGACGGGGCGACCGTTCAGGAGGGCCATGAGGTAGCCGCCGGCGTCCTCAGGTCCGTCCTCGATGTCCCAGCCGAGCAGGGAGGCGTAGAAGCCACGCGCCGCGGCGACGTCGGCCACCTGCAGGTCGGTCCAGGAGGGGGTGCCCGTGGGCCATGGGCCGTCGTGATTGGTCATGCGTATCCTTTCGCTGGGTCGCGGACGACCCTCGTACGAAGAGATGCCAGCGGTCAGCGATGATGACGCGGCACGGCGCGGGCGCAGCGGGCGGGCGCAGCGGGCGGGCGCCGCCGCACGGGGTACCAAAGGAGGGACTAAAAGCGCGGTGCCCAGCGGGGATCGGCACCGCGCGGTCGCCCGGCGGCCATAGCGTTGAGACATCGAAACGGCCGGGGTCAACACGGAGAGCTCAGGTCGGATCGATACCCACGAGGGCGCGGCCGTCGAAATCAGAGTCGGGTTCTGGCATTCGACGGACGCGCCCTCACCCCTCTCCCAGCAGGCCGAGCTCGCTCGCCCGGAGGAGAGCGTCGGCCCTGGTGCTCACCCCGAGCTTGCGGTACGCCGACCTGAGCTGATTCTTCACCGTGCTCGGCGAGACGTGCAGGCTCGCAGCAGCGTCGCCCACCGTGGGATGCGTCGCCATCGCGCTGAGGACCGCCTGCTCCCTCGTCGTCAGCGTCACCAGGGATGCGAGCGGTTGGAACAGGTCGGGCCGGCCGGAGGTGCGCTCCAGGTAGCTGTCGACGAAGGCGGCGTTCTGGCCGGACAGCAGCTCCCGGATGAGTTCCACATCCACTCGGGACAGCAGCAGGAACGACAGGAACGACTCGTCCGCGGCGAGGGAGGCGCACGCCTCGGAGGCGGCGCGCGCCGCGAACTCGTGCCGGTCGAGGGCCGCGGCGGCGATGGCGCACAGCAGCTTCGTGGTGACGCGGGCGAACCGGTTGTCCTCCGGGGAGCGCCCGTCGGCGATCGCGCCGGCGATCACCAGCACTTCGTCGTGCGCGCCGCGCAGGTGCGCCTGCATCGCGCCGAGCATCCGGGGAGCGACGCCGAAGCCGCGGGACAGCTTCGACTTCGGCAGGGGATGCCCGTTGCTGACGCTGATGATCCCGCCAAGCGTGAGCACGAACTGCTCAGCGAACGCAGACGTCTTCTGGTGGGCTCCCGGCTGCAGTGCGGCTTCGACGTGGATCAGCGCCTCCCTTCTCTGTCCGGTCATCGCGAGGACGGTGGCCTGCACTCCCACCAGGAACGGCCAGTGGTCGGTGCTGGTGTTGTGGAAGGCGATGGAGTCGAGGTGGGCCTGGGCACGTTCGACGTCCAGCTCGGCGCACGCGACGATCGCCTGCGCGATCTGCTCGGGCACGCCGAAGATGTCGACCCTCCAGTGCTCAGGCACGTTCGCCGCCTCGATGAGCGCGAGCGCCGAGCGAGCGTCGGCGATGCGTCCCTGGAGCGCGCGGAGCGCGGCGAGCAGGGAGGCGCAGTGATACCAGCCGGCGTTGTCGTCCTCGACGCGGAACTCGAGGCCGAGGTGGAGCGCGTTCGCCGCCTCGCCGAACGCGGCGTCGTAGAACAGGCTCCACCCGGAGTCCGACAGGAACAGGGAGACGGAGTTCTCCACCTCCGTCAGCTCCCGCTCCGTGAGGCCGCCGACGAGATCGACGACTCTGCGGGCGGTGGCACCGGACTCCCGATAGCGGAAAGTGAACCGTTCGGCGAGCGCCCGGATCGCGAGCACCCAGACCAGCTCCACCCTGTCGTCCGGCTCGCTGCGAGACGACCTCGTCACGGCCGTGCCCCTGCGGAAGTGCGGGAGCGCGCGCAGGCGCTGGCCGACCGCGGTGAACATGAGCGCGCAGAACACCGACAGCGTCGAGTGCCTGGCCAGTTCGGAGCCCGGCACTCGACGCATCATGCGGATCGCCGCCTCCGGCGCCGTCTGGGCGATAGGGAACCAGAACCGCCTGCACAGCCGAGACGCGAGATCGAAGTCGTGGCTGCCGAGTGCGTTCTCGACCGCCTCGATCGGCAGCCTGTGATCGGCCGCCCAGAGCGCGACGATGCGACGGACGCGCCTGACCTCCTCGACCGGACGTTCTGCCAGGCGGCCGAGCAGCGCCACCCGGAACAGCGGCGTGTAGCTGAACCACTCCTGCCCGAGCCTGGTCTCCCAGTGCCCGAGCCCGGCCTCCTGCGCCCTGTCGAAGAAGGTGCGGGCGTCGTCGCCCCAGCCGAGTCGTTCCGCGACGTCGCAGTTCGCAATGCTCGGAATCGCCGTCTCGAGCAGGAACCGGCGCTGCGCTTCCGGGGAGTCGGCGAACGCGAACGTGTCGATGGTCGCGTCGGCGACGAGTCGGGGAGCGGCAGCGCCGTCATCCGGCTGGAGGTGCCCCAGCCGCAACGCCATTCCGAGGATGCGCGCCGACATCGGCGTCGTGGCCGCGGCCGCGACCTCGGCGGCGACCGGCTGCGTCGTCACGCCGTCGAGAATCTCTGCGCTCTCCGCCGGGGTGAGCGCCAGGTCGGTCCCGTCGAGGAAGCTCGCTGCCCCACCGAGGAACATCGGGAGGTGCGTCGGACAGATCGGGCGCCTGGTCGAGACGACGACGCGCAGCAGCGGCGCGCGGTCGAGGATGCGGTGCACTCTGCCCATCAGCGAGTCGGGGTCGACGCGCTCGGCACGGTCGATGATGAGCACGCACTCGTCGGTGAGGTTGCCGAACACGCGGATCATCGCGGCGTCGAGGTCGCGCAGGCTCCAGAAGCCGCGCGCATCGTGGTCAAGCTCGTCCGGGTCGCTGACCGCGCCGGTGGCGGCGAGCTGGTGCACCGCCTGCTCCCAGAGGAGCTGCTCAGAGGGATGGGATGCGTCGATGCTGGTGGACAGCACGGTGCGGCCGCGGTCGTGCAGCCACTGTTTCCACTGCGCGAGCAGCACTGACTTCCCCGCGCCGGCCGGCGCAGTGACGACCGTCAGGTTGGCGCCCCGGTCGAGCCGGTCGATCAGTCGCTGGCGGTGGACGGCGGGTCGTCCTGTCCATGGCACAACGTCCTCCTTTGATAGTCGACGTTGAAACGTAACATGTTTTATCTACATGTTGCAGACGGCTCCGTCACACCCGGGTGCCAGAAGCGGCAGAGCGTCTAGGCTGTCAGCGGCGAGATGCGCCGCCCCACGAGGGCCGCGCATCCCGAACTGCTTCACGAACCCCCACGAGGGGCTGTCCACAAGGAAGGTGGCGATGAAGGCTCTCTTCAAGAGCGAGGCCGGACCGGGTCTCGAACTGGTCGACGTACCGGAACCCGAGATCGGGCAGGAGGACGTCAAGATCCGCGTGCTCCGAACAGGCATCTGCGGAACCGATCTGCACATCCAGCGCTGGGACGACTGGGCGGCGTCCGCCGTGGTCACGCCGCTGATCCCCGGCCACGAGTTCTTCGGCGAGGTGGTCGAAGTCGGGCCGCTGGTGCACGATGTCGCCGTGGGCGACCTGGTCTCCGGCGAAGGGCACATCGTCTGCGGAACCTGCCGCAACTGCCGCGCCGGCCGCCGCCAGATGTGCATCCGCACCAAAGGTCTCGGCGTGCAGCGCAACGGTGCGTTCGCCGAATACCTCACCCTGCCGGCCACCAATGTGTGGGTGCACCACAGCACCATCGAACCCGAGGTCGGCGCCCTGTTCGACCCGCTCGGCAACGCCGTGCACACGGCGCTCGCCTTCCCTGTCGTGGGCGAGGACGTGCTGGTCACGGGATGCGGTCCCATCGGCCTCATGGCCATCGCGGTCGCCAGGCACGTCGGAGCGCGCTTCATCGTCGGCACGGACATCAGCGCGGCCAGGCTCGCGCTCGCCGAGGGCATGGGAGCCGACTACACGGTCGACGTCTCGCGGGCGCCCATCCGGTCGGCGCAGCAGGCGCTCGGGATGCGCGAAGGCTTCGACGTCGGATTCGAGATGAGCGGTGCGCCGACCGCGCTGCCGGGGATGATCGAGAACATGAACCACGGCGGCCGCATCGCGATGCTCGGCCTGCCGTCCGCCCCGATCGCGATCGACTGGGGCAACGTCGTCACCCACATGCTCACCCTCAAAGGCATCTACGGCCGCGAGATGTTCGAGACCTGGAACGCGATGGGCGCGATGCTGCAGACCTCCGCGACGCTGCGCGACGCCATCGCCTCCGTCGTCTCCGACCGGTTCCCCGCACGGGACTGGGAGAAGGGGTTCGCCGCCGCAGCGGCGGCCGACGGCGGCAAGGTCATCCTGGATTGGACGGAGCTCTGATGTACGGAACGTTTCGGGACACGGTCGCGACGCAGCTCGACGAGATCGAGGAGGCGGGGCTCACCAAGCGCGAGCGCAGCATCCACGGTCCCCAGTCGGCTCTGATCACGGCGGACGGCGCCGAGGTGCTGAACTTCTGCGCCAACAACTACCTCGGCCTCGCTGACCACCCTGCGCTGGTGGATGCGGCCAAGCGGGCGCTCGACGAGTGGGGCTACGGCCTCGCGAGCGTGCGGTTCATCTGCGGAACGCAGGAGCAGCACCTCGAACTGGAGCGACGCGTGTCGCAGTTCCTCGGCACGGAGGCGACCATCCTGTTCTCTTCGTGCTTCGACGCGAACGGCGGGGTGTTCGAGACGCTGTTCACCGCGGAGGACGCGATCGTCTCCGACGAGCTGAACCACGCATCCATCATCGACGGCATCCGGCTCTCCAAGGCACAGCGCTACCGGTACAAGAACCGCGACCTGGCCGACCTGCGCAGTCAGCTCGCCGCAGCACGGGATGCGGGCGCCCGCCACACCGTGATCGTCACCGATGGCGTGTTCTCGATGGACGGCTACATCGCTCCGCTGCGGGAGATCTGCGACCTGGCAGACGAGTTCGGCGCGCTCGTGTTCGTGGACGACTCGCACGCTGTCGGGTTCGTCGGGGAGCACGGGCGTGGCACGCCGGAGTTCTGCGGGGTCGCGGACCGGGTGGACATCTACACCGGAACGTTCGGGAAGGCGCTGGGCGGCGCATCCGGAGGCTACGTGTCGTCGCACCGCGAGATCGTGGACCTGCTGCGCCAGCGCGCACGGCCGTATCTGTTCTCGAACACGCTCGCGCCGTCGATCGTCGCGGGCACCATCGCCGCGCTCGACCTGTTGGAGCAGTCCGACCACCTGCGTGCGCAGCTCGTCGCCAACGCGGCGCTGTTCCGTTCGCTGATGACGGAGGCGGGCTTCGACCTGCTGCCGGGCGAGCATCCGATCGTGCCCGTCATGTTCGGCGACGCGGCGCTCACCGCGCGCATCGCCGACGAGATGCAACGGCTCGGCGTCTACGTGACGGCGTTCTCCTTCCCCGTGGTGCCGCGCGGCCGCGCCCGCATTCGCGTGCAACTCTCGGCGGCGCACACCGACGAGGAGATCCGTCGCTGCGTCACCGCCTTCACCGCCGCCCGCGACGCCGTCGCCTAGCAATCGAGCCCAGGCTTTTTCACCGTAAGACGCGCGCTTAAGGTGAAAAAGCCTGGGCTCGATGGTGTGGGGTCAGTAGCCGGACGGCCAGGTGAAGGGTGCAGGCGGGGTGGTGGGGGTGCCGGATGCGGTGACGACGATGTCGATGTCTTCGTGGTCGGCGAGGGCGATCGCGGCGGGGTCGCCGGTGGCGGGCTTGCCGTCGACGAAGGTCGTGACCGTGTCTCCCGCCGCCGCTGAGAACGAGCCGATCCGGCCGGACGCGAGCGCCACATCCCACTCGGTAAACACCTGACCGAGCGTGAACGTGGTCTTGACCGGCGACTCGACGTGCACGATGCCCGACGTGTCGTGCGTGTGCAGCGGCGAGATGGATGCGGCCTTCTCGTCGATCCCGAGGAGCGCAGGCACCTGGACGTGCTCACCATCGACCGTGACGCTGAGGTGCGAGTGGATGTGCTCCACCGTGCCCTCGCTGCTCAGCATGGTGAGTCCGGCGGCCTTGGCGCGGGCGGTCGGGTCGGAGGGGGCGTTCCACGGCGGCGCGGATTCGGCTCCGGCCGCGACAGTCGGCGCGACCGAAGGGACGGCCGCAGCGTCTGCCGCTTTGGGTCCGGCGTTCGCCACGATCACCGACGTCACGATCGCGCCGACGAGCACGACGGCCAGGCCCCCGCCGCCCCAGACCAGCACGCGGCGTCGCCGGTCGCGCAGCTTCTGCTGGCGGATCAGCTCCGCTGACCTGGCGCGCGCTGCCGCCTTCGCCTCGCGGGAGCGCTCGTTCTTGGAGTTCGTGGACATGTCATCCTCTCGGTGCCGGGCTTCATCGTCGCCTTCGTCGCCGGGAATCGCCTGAATCCCGGCCGCCGCAGCAATCGAGCCCAGGGTTTTTCACCGCAAGACGCGCGTTTGCGGTGAAAAAGCCTGGGCTCGATTGCGTCGGGCGGGAGACGGGCGGCGGGCGGCGGCGGGGCTAGCGCGGCGCGGTCGACTCGCGTGGGATGGCGCGCACGGGGGGAGCGTCGACGCGCTCGACGCGCTCGCCGGCGCGCATCCTGCTGTATGCGTCGTGCAGGGTGGCGGCGAGGGCGTCGGCGTCGAACGCGACCGTGCTCAGGCGGGGGACGAACTCGGCTCCGGCGGGGTGGTCGTCCGCGCCGATCACCGAGACGTCGCCCGGCACGTGGATGCGCGCATCGGCGAGAGCGCGGATGACCGCCATCGCGAGGCGGTCGTCGTAGGCGGCGACGGCGGTCGGCCGCGCGGGGTCGTAGCGCCAGTTGCGCGCCCAGTCGCGGAGGGAAGCGGCCGACGTGCCCGCGTGAGTCACCGTCAGCGTCGCGCCGGAGCGTTCCGCCGCCGCCTGCGCACCGGCGAGCCTGGCGCTCGCTGTCGCCGCGGCCGCGTTTGCCGTCGGCGCGAGGAACACGATCCGGTCGTGACCGAGCGACGTCAGGTGGCTGACGGCGGCCTCGCCGAACGGCTCCTGCGGCACGACGAGGGTCGGCGCGTATCCGACGGGCTCCTGGCCGTGCACGATCAGCGCGCGCACACCGGCGAGGCGCAGCAGCGCGGTGGCCTCCGCGTCGCAGCGCGCCGCCTCGGCGAGCACGGCCTCCGGGCGGAGCCTGGCCCAGAGCTGGCCCGCCTCGGCGCCGACGAGGTCGGTCTCGGCGTGGCTGAGCGCATCCACTCCGTCGTCGATGGTGCGGGTGAGGAGGGAGGCGAACGCGCGTTCCAGGGTGGCGCCGCTGTCGTGGCTGAATGCGGCGAGCAGCAACCCGGAGACGGCCTCCCCGCTGGCCAGCGACCTGGCCGCCGTGTTGGGCGTGTAGCCGAGCAGCCGGGCGGCTTCGAGGACGCGGTGTCTCGTGTCGTCGGAGACGCGCGAGTTGGGTTTGTCGTTGAGCACGAACGAGACCGTCGCGCGCGAGACGCCGGCCGCGAGGGCGACGTCGGCGCTCGTCGGGGCTTTGACGACGTGAGGGGTGAACATCCTGGTCTCAGTCTAGGCCGGAGGTGCGCTGATGGTTACACGGGTAAGCAGAAACCGAGCAATGGCTTGTATTAATGAATTCATTGTCCTATGGTTACGCGTGTTAGCACGCAACGTCGCCTGCTCGAAAGGACACCCCCAGTGACAACGCCGTCGGAAGAAGCCACCGATCCCACCCCCGCACGACCGGTGCGGCCCACGATCCCCTCGAACCTCTCCGGCGTGCCGGAGAGCGCATCCCTCGCCTCCACCATCACCACCGCAGGCAGCCCGTTCAGCGCGGCTCCCACCTCCGCCGTCTCGGCGCAGACCCCCGCCAAGGTCAAGGTCCGCGGCAAGCTGCTCAAGCTGATGCTGTCGATGATGGTCGGCAACATCGCGATCTTCGCCATCTGGGGCGCCGTGCCCGGCGTGCTGCTCCCGCTCCAGGTGCAGGGCATCGTCGGCGATCAGGCGAGCGGGCCGGTCTTCGGACTCGTGGCGACCATCGGAGCGTTCGCCGCGATGGTCGCCCAGCCGCTCGCAGGTCTCGTCTCCGACCGCACGCGCAGCCGGTTCGGCCGCCGTGCGCCCTGGATGGTCCTCGGCGTCCTGCTCGGCGGGCTCTCCCTCCTCTTCATGGGTGCGGCCAACGGAATCGTGCAGCTCACCGTCGGGTGGGTCATGGTCCAGATCACCTTCAACTTCGCACAGGGGCCGCTGAGCGCGATCCTGCCCGACCGCGTCCCGAGCGGAGCGCGCGGCACGTTCTCCTCGCTGTCCGGCCTCGGCCTGATGCTCGGCTCCCTCGGCGGCTCGATCGCCGGAGCCCAGTTCGCCAAGGCCATCCCTGCGGGATACCTGACCTTCGCCGGCATCGCGCTCATCGTGATCGTCCTGTTCGTCCTCTTCAACCCGGATGCGTCGAACAAGGCGGAGCCGAAGCCCCCGTTCAGCTTCACCGCGTTCCTGCAGACGTTCTGGGTCAGCCCGCGCAAGCACCCCGACTTCTTCTGGGGCTTCACCGGACGCCTGCTGCTGTACGCGGGCTACTTCATGGTCACCGGGTTCCAGCTCTACATCCTGCAGCACTACATCGGGCTGGGGGACAAGGCCGTCGGCCTGGTGCCCGTGCTGAGTCTGACCAGCCTCGTCGGCATCATCATCACGACCCTCATCGGCGGTCCCGTATCCGACAGGATCGGCCGCAGGAAGATCGTCGTGATCATCGCCGGCACCGTGATGGCCGTCTCCCTGGTGTTCCCCCTCATCCTGCCGAACGTGACCGGAATGCTGCTGTTCGCCTTCGTGTCCGGCCTGGGCTTCGGCGCATACCAGGCCGTCGACACCGCGCTGATGAGCGAGGTCCTGCCGTCCAAGGAGGACTTCGCCAAAGACCTGGGCGTGCTCAACATCGCGGCGACGCTTCCGCAGACGCTCGCGCCGGGTGTGGCAGGACTCCTCGTCTTCGCCTTCAGCTCATACACACCCCTCTTCCCGGTCGGGATCGTGCTCGCGCTCGTCGGAGCGTTCGCCGTCCTCCCGATCAAGTCCGTGCGCTGACCCAGAGCGCCACAGAACCGAAAGACGTACCAGCGATGACCGACACCACCACCGACACCGACACCACCGACACCACCACCGACACCGACGCCTTCGTCGCCGGGCTCGTCTCCAGCCTCAGCCTGGAGCAGAAGGTGCGCCTGCTCACCGGCGCATCGTTCTGGACGCTGAACAGCGAACCGCAGATCGGGCTCGACACCATCGTCGTCTCCGATGGCCCTGCCGGTGTGCGCGGGCAGCTCTGGGACGAACGGGACAGCTCGGCGAACCTTCCGTCGCCGACCGCGCTCGCCGCATCCTGGGATGTGGAGCGCGTCCACGCGCTCGGGCAGCTCATCGCGGCGGAGGCGCGCCGCAAGGGCGTCGGCGTCGCGCTCGGCCCGACCGTGAACATCCAGCGGTCGCCGCGCGGCGGACGCCACTTCGAGGCATACAGCGAGGACCCGTGGCTCTCCGGCATCGTCGGCACGGCCTTCGTGAAGGGCGTGCAGTCCTGCGGCGTCGGCGCGACCCCCAAGCACTTCGTGGCCAACGACAGCGAGACCGACCGCATGACGGTCAACATCAACGTGGATGAGCGCACCCTCCGCGAGGTCTACCTCGCGCCGTTCGAGCGCATGGTCACCGAGGGCGGGGCGTGGCTGGTGATGTCGTCGTACAACTCGGTCAACGGCGTGACCATGAGCGAGAACGACCTGCTGCGCTCGCCGCTGAAGGACGAGTGGGGCTTCGACGGCGTCGTCGTCTCCGACTGGATGGGCGTGCGCGACACGGTCGCTGCGGGAGCCTCGGCGCAGGATCTGGCCATGCCGGGCCCGGAAGGCGTCTGGGGGGATGCGCTGGTCGAGGCCGTGCGCTCCGGCCAGGTCTCCGAGACGGACATCGACGAGAAGGTGCTGCGCATCCTGCGCCTCGCCGGACGCCTCGGCGCCCTCGACGGCGTGCCCGCTGCGACCCCGCTCGCCGAGCCGTGGCCGGCCGAGCGGGTGGATGCGCTGTTGCGCGAAGCCGCCGCGGACGGCATGGTGCTGGTGAAGAACGGTGGGGGAGACGCATCCACTGCTGTGCTGCCGCTCGGAACGACGCCGGGCACGATCGCCGTGATCGGACAGCACGCTCGCATCGCCCGCAGCCAGGGTGGCGGATCGGCGACGGTCTTCCCCGACCACGTCGTGAGTCCGCTGGACGGCATCGCTGAGGCGTTCGGGGGCGACCGGGTGTCGTTCGCGCCCGGTGTGCGCGCATCCGATTCGCTGCTGCCGGTGGATGCGACGGTCGCCGTCGACCCCGCGACCGGTGAGACGGGCGTGCACGTGCGCTTCCTCGACGCGGACGGCGGCGTCGTGCTGGACGAGCACAGGGGCAGCGGGCGGCTGACCTGGCTGGGCGACCCCGTGCTCGCAGACACCGCGGTCGTCGAGGCGACCACCACGTTCACCGCGCCGGAGGACGGCGAGTACGCGGTCGGTTTCGCCGGGCTCGGACTGTTCCGGTTCGAGGTGGACGGCGAACTGAAGAGCGACGGCCTGTTCTTCCCGGAGGGCACGGACCCGTTCATGGCGTTCCTGAACCCGCCCAAGCAGTCGTTCCCGCTCCAGCTCACGGCAGGGCAGTCGGTGTCGCTGCGGCTGGAGCACCGCCCGCAGCAGCAGCTCGGCCTCGCCGCAGTGATGTTCACCCTCGGCTACGAGGAGCCGTTCGGCACGGCGGAGGACGAGCTGGAGCGCGCGGACGAACTGGCCGCGGCATCGGATGTCGCCGTCGTAATCGTCGGCACCACGGAGCAGCTCGAATCCGAAGGGTTCGACCGCACCGGCCTCCGGCTGCCGGACGGCCAGGACGAACTGGTGCGGCGCGTGGTCGCGGCGAACCAGAGGACGGTCGTCGTCGTCAACTCCGGCGGCCCGGTCATCCTGCCCTGGCTCGACGAGGCGCCGGCCGTGCTCCTCACCTGGTTCCCCGGTCAGGAGCTGGGGCACGCCCTTGCCGACGTGCTCACCGGCGCGGTGGAGCCCGGCGGGCGCATCCCGACCACCTGGGCCGCGACGGAGGACGACGTGCCGGTCTGGCAGGTCGAGCCGGTCGACGGGCAGCTCTACTACGACGAGAAGCTGAACGTCGGCTACCGCGAGTGGCTGCGCCGTCAGGCGGCAGGCGGCCCCGCCCCCGCCATCCCGTTCGGGCACGGCCTCGGATACACCGTGTGGGAGCTCGGAACGCCGGGCATCGACGACGCTGCGGGCGCGCTCACGGTGAGTGTGCCGGTGACGAACGTGGGCGACCGTGGAGGCAAGCAGGTGGTGCAGGTGTACCTGTCGCGCGTATCCGGCTCGGAGGTGGAGCGCCCCGTGCTCTGGCTGGCCGGGTACGCGGTGGTGCGGGCGGATGCGGGAGAGGCGACGGTCGCATCCATCTCCGTCGAGCCGCGCTCGCTGCAGTACTGGTCGGTGGAGGACCACGCCTGGCGCACGGAGGCCGGTGTGTACGCGGTGCGGGTGGGCGTCTCGGTGGCCGAGCTGTCCGAGGCCGTCGAGTTCACGGTCTGACCGAGGCGCATCCCGAGGAGTGGTTCCGAACCGCCACGCAGGCGCGCCCGCGGCAGTTCGGAACCGCTCGTCGCCGTTCGAGCGGGTAACGTTGCGGCAGCCCGTCGGAAGGAAACCCCCGCCATGATCGTCGACAACGCCGTGTACGTGGACGGTCGGCGCACCGCGGACCCGAGTTCGCTCGAGCAGACGTTCGAGACCGTGCACGAGCGCAACGGCTTCGCCTGGATCGGCCTCTACCGACCAACCGAGACCGAGCTGGGCGAGGTCGCCGCCGAGTTCGAGCTGCCCGACCTCGCCGTCGAGGATGCGCTGAGCGGCCACCAGAGAGCGAAGCTGGAGAAGTACGGCGCGACGACGTTCGTGGCGCTGCGGCCTGCGCACTACATCGACGAGACGGAGAAGGTCGAGTTCGGCGAGGTGCACGTGTTCCTCGGCGAACAGTTCGTCATCACCGTCCGCCACTTCGAGTGGCCGGACCTCGCCGTGGTGCGGCACAGGATGGAGCGTGAGCAGCGCCTGCTTGCTCTCGGCCCGATCGCCGTGCTTTACGGCATCCTGGACCAGATCGTCGACGACTACGCGCCGGTGATCGCCGGACTCGAGAACGACATCGACGAGATCGAGGACCAGCTCTTCAACGGTGATCGCACCGTCTCCCGCCGCATCTACGAGCTGTCCACCGAGGTCATGACGTTCCAGAGGGCGGTCAACCCGCTCGGCGCCGTGCTGCAGAGCCTGCGGGATGCACTGGCCGCGTCCGGCGCCGACGAGACGCTGCGCGACCGGTTCCGGGATGTGCACGACCACGTCATCCGCATCGTGGAGCGGGCAGACGGCTTCCGGCAGATCCTGCAGAACGCGCTGCTGGTGCACACGACTCTGGTGGGGCAGGCGCAGAACGACGAGGTCAAGAAGATCTCCTCGTGGGCGGCGATCCTGTTCACCCCGACCCTGGTCGGCACGATCTACGGGATGAACTTCGACCACATGCCGGAGCTGCACTGGCTGTTCGGCTACCCGTTCGCGCTCGCGCTCATGCTCGCCACCGGCGTGGGCCTCTACTGGGCCTTCCGCCGCAACAACTGGCTCTGACCGGCGCACGACTCGTGCCGAGCGTGCGGTGCGCACGGTGGCGACCGCACCTTCGGCACGACTCGTGCTGCGAGAATTGACCGCGTGTTCGAGTATGCGGAGTTGCGGCGGTGGCCGGACGTGGAAGGCGAGAACCTGTTCGCGTCGGACGCGGCCGACCGGCTGATCGCGGAGGTGGCGCGGGATGCGCTCGCCGCGCTACACGACAGCTCCGGCAGTCTCGTGGTCGTCGGCGACACCTACGGCGCCCTCACGCTCGCGGCGGCCGCCGGCGGTGCGCGCGGCATCCGCGTGCACCAGGACCCGCTGACCGGCGAGCAGGCGCTCGCCGCCAACGCCGCTGCGCTCGGCCTGGCCGACGCATACACGCAGCACCCGCTCGACGCCGGTCTCGTCCGTGACGCGCGGGTCGTGCTGCTGCGGCTGCCGCGGAGCCTGGATGCGCTCGACGAGATCGCGACCCTGGTGGCAGAGCACGCGCATCCGGAGGTCGTGGTCTACGCCGGGGGGATGCTGAAACACATGAGCATGGCGATGAACGGTGTGCTCGGAGCGGCGTTCGGCTCCGTCACGGCGTCGCTGGCCAGGCAGAAGGCGCGGGTCCTGACCGCGGAGCGTCCGCATCCCGTCGCTCCCGTTGCCGCGTCGGCCAGGGAGCGGTGGCCGGAGCGCGCGTACGACGACGAGCTCGGCGTGTGGGTGTGCGCGCACGGCGCCGCCTTCGCCGGCACGTCGATCGACATCGGCACCCGGTTCCTGCTGAGCGTGGTCGACGACGCTGCCCCGCATGCTCGCACGGCTGTCGACCTCGGCTGCGGCACCGGAGTCCTCGCCACGACGCTCGCTCTGCGCAGGCCGGGCCTGCGCGTGATCGCGACCGACCAGTCGGCCGCGGCCGTCGCCTCCGCCACGGCGACCGTCGCCGCCAACGGCGTCGCCGACCGGGTCGCGGTCGTCCGCGACGACGGGCTCTCGGGGCAGCCGGACGGCAGCGCCGACCTGATCGTGCTCAACCCGCCGTTCCACATCGGCAGCGCCGTGCACACCGGCGTCGCGCACCGGATGTTCGCGGACGCCGCGCGCGTGCTCGCCCCCGGCGGCGAACTGTGGACCGTGTGGAACTCGCACCTCGGCTACCGCGCCGCGCTGGAGCGCACGGTCGGGCCGACCAGGCAGATCGCCCGCAACGCGAAATTCACGGTGACCGCCTCCCGCCGCGGCTGACCTGTTGCCTTCCGCGCGGGAAGACGCGAGGCTCGTCTGCATGAGTCACGACAGCGCACCGGATGCCCAGATCGCCGCCGTCCGGGCGGCCGTCGCAGCGGGCGACCCCTCTGCCGCGCGGCTGAACCTGCACCCGTACCTGCACTGGACGTTCCCGGACGGCACGACGCTGCGGGGGCGCATCCACGTGCTGGCGGCGCTGTCCGCGCTGGCCGAACTGCCGGAGCCCGCGTCCGTCGAGCTCCGGGACGGCCAGCTCTACCGGTGGGTGTCTGCGGAATAGCGACGTCCGCGGCACTGTTTTCGCCAGAGTGACGATCACCGCGCTGACCTCCCCCGCCACACTCGACGAGCTGCTCTCGACGCTCGAATGGCACGTGGACGAGTCGCGCCGTGACGCGCTCGCCGCTGGCGCGGGCATCCGCTTCGCCAAGCCGACGTTCCTCTATGTCGTCGACGGGGCCGCGCGCGTGCGCTCGACCGGTCCGCAGGCCGTGTCGCTCACCTTCGCGACCGGCGACGTGGTCTTCACGCCCGGCCGCCACCCCGTCGAGCTGTCTGCCGAGTCGGCGGCGCAGGTCGTCGTCTCCGAGCTGCGGCCCGTCGGCGGCTCCCGTGCGCTCGACCTGCTGCCGGAGCTGATCGGCGTGAACAGGCTGGCGGACCTCGATCCCGCCATCGCTCTCCTCGCCTCCCGGATGGGCTGCCCTGCGCAGCCGGGGCGGGCGGGCGACAGTGTGATCTGCGGGCGAATGGCGACGACCATCGTCTCCGTGGCGATCCGCGCCTGGGCGGAGGGCGACTGCGCTCCGGCGAACTGGCCGGCGCCCGTCGAGGACCCCTTCGTCGCCCGCGTGCTCGACGCGATGCACGGCGACCCCGGGCATCCCTGGACGGTGGGCGACCTCGCGGCCGTCGGGGCGATGTCGCGGACGACCTTCGCCGAGCGCTTCCGCCAGCAGGTCGGCCAGTCGCCCGCGAGCTACCTCGCGCAGGTGCGGATGGACGCGGCGATGTCCTACCTGTCCAACGACGAGCTGACCGTGAGCGAGACGGCCAGGATGCTCGGGTACGAGTCGGACGCGGGGTTCAGCCGCGCCTTCCGGAGGCACACCGGCTCCGTCCCGTCGGTGTGGCGGCAGCGGGCGAGCTGAGCCGCCGCCTCGTCCACGCTGCGGAGCCCGGCGCTCAGCCCGGCCCGCCCGGCGCTCAGCCCTGCACGGCCCGGCGTCGCCCCGCACTGCCGAACAGCACCACGCCCACCGCGACGACGATCACCGCCACGACGTACGTGGTGCGCACATCCACGCTGTCGACCAGGATGCCGCCGATGCCGGCCCCCAGCGTGATCGCGAGCTGGAACCCGGCGACCACCAGGCCGCCCGCTGCTTCCAGCCGGTCCGGGATGTAGCGGCCGGCCCAGGTGTTGATGACCGCAGGCCACGCCCCGAAGCCGAACCCCCACACCGCCACCGCGATGGCGACGACGATGACGGAGCCCTGCCCGACCACCGAGAGCAGGATCGCGAAGGCGATGAAGGCGGGCTGCAGGTAGCGCAGCAGGCCGAGGAACCGGTCGGCGAGCGCGCCGACCACGAGGTTGCCGACCACGCCGCCGATGCCGAACAGCACCAGCAGCCCGGCGGCCAGGCCCGTGTCCAGCCCAGGCACCTGGTCGAGGGCGAGCCGGATGAACGTGTACGCCATGAAGTGACCGAACACGATCAGGATGTGACCGGCGAGCCCCTGCCGCACGCCGGGCCGCCGCAGGGTGTCGCCGAGGATCCGCAGGCTCGACGCCGCTGCCGGAGCGATCGGCGGGAGCGACAGGCGCAGGGCGACGGCGACGATGGCGGTCAGTGCAGCAGCGCCGAAGAAGACGCCGCGCCAATCGATGATCTCGGTGAGGAACACACCCACCGGCACGCCGGCGACGACCGCGAGCGTCATCCCCGCGCTCACGATGGTCATCGCTCGGCCGAGCCGGTCGGGGCTGGCGAGCTGCGCCGCGACGGTCAGCGACATCGACCAGAACCCGCTGATGGCCACCCCGATGAGCAGGCGCGCCACGAGCAGCACCCACAGCGACGGCGCGACGGCGACCGCCAGGTTGGAGACCGCGGCGAGCACGGCGACGAGCACGAGCAGCGTGCGCCGATCCATCCGCGGGATGAGGATGCCGATGGTGGGCGCCGCGAGGAACCCGACGAACGCGGTGACGGTCACGGTCTGCCCCGCCTGCCCGGGCGTCACCCCGAGCTCCGCGGCCATAGCGGTCAGCACACCGGACGGCAGGAACTCGGCGGTGACCAGCACGAAACTAGTCAGCAGCATGACGATGAGCGCCACCCAGTGCGTGCGCGCGTGGGCGGGGGCGGTCGGTGCGGGGGAAGTGGCCCGGATGGGAGAGGTGTCTGTCGTCACCGTTCCACTCTGGCGGACGAGGACGGCGCGCACGTGACTCTGCGTCCGCGGTGGGCGACCATCCGTCCGGGGGTGCGCGCCATCACCACGCGCGGCCACTCCGCGAGCCCGAGTCCGTGCGCCTCCTCCTCGCGCACCCGTTCGCGCAGTTCGTCGCCCACGGCGTCGTCGGGCAGCACCTGGAAGCCCAGCCGTGCGTAGTACGGCGCGTTCCATGGCACATCGGCGAAGGTGGTCAGCGTGAGCCCGGCGAGGCCGCGCGAGCTGGCCCATTCGTCGGCGACCTCGATCAGCCGCGCGCCGAGCCCCTGGCGCGCGTGCGACGGATGCACGGACACCTGCTCGATGTGGGCGCGTCCTCCGAGCGCTTCGACCAGCAGGTAGGCGACGGGCGTGTCCGTCCCGTCGACCGCGACCAGTGCTCCGCCGCCCCGGATGTGCGCCGCCAGTTCGTCGGCGGAGGGCGGGTCGTCGTCGGCGATGTCGGCGAGCCCGATGCTGCGGAACGCCTCGCCCGCCGCGCGCTCGATGCCCTGGATGGCCCGGATGTCCGTGGTCTGTGCCGCTCGAATCGTCACCGTACGAGCGTATTGGACACGCGCGCGAGCGGCGCGGTCAGCCCTCGGCGCCAGCGGCGACCGTGCCGATTCCGAGTGCGGCGAGGATGGCCGCCGAAACGCGTTCGAGCACGCGGGTGACCCTGGGCCGCTTCAGCCAGGCGACCATCCGGGACGCCAGCAGCACCACGACACCCAGGTAGGCCACGGAGACGAGCGCGTCGACGGCGCCGAGCAGCATCGTCTCGCCGAGGCCGGCGTGCGCGGGAACGAACTGCGGCACGACGGCGAGGAAGAACAGGCCGACCTTCGGGTTCAGCAGGGTGGAGAGCATCCCGGCCAGCAGGCTGCGGACGGACCAGCCGCGGCCGGTTCCTGCGATCGGGGCGGTGGGACGGGCGCCGCCCGCTGCGTCTGAGGTCGCTGCGGTGGAACCCGCGTCGCCCGCTGTGCCTGAGGTCGCTGCGGTCTCGGCCGCCGCCGTCTCCGCCGCCGCTGCTGCCTCCGCTGCCGCTGCCGCCGCTGCTGCCTCCGCTGCTGCCTCCGCTGCCGCTGCCGCCCTGGCGCTCCTGCGCGTCGCCACGAACGCCATCACGCCGAGGTAGATCAGGTACAGCCCGCCCACGATCTTCACGATGCGGAACACTTCGGCCGACTGTTCGAGCAGCGTCGCCAGCCCGATGGCGACGAGCGCGGCCCACACCAGCGACCCGAGCGAGCAGCCGACCGCGGCGGCGAATCCGTCGCGAGCGCGGCCCATGCTGTAGCGGAGCACGAGGAACGTGTCCGGCCCCGGCGTGAGCGCGAGCACCGCGCACAGCCCGGCGAACGCGAGGATCGTGAGCAGCGACATGCGACGATCCTAGGGCCGTGCCCGCGATCAGGCGTACGTTCGCAGCAATTCCCAGCGGCCGTCGCCTGTGGGCCGGACGTCGAACATCCGCACGTCGCCGTCGGCGACCGAGCAGCCTTGGAACCGCCAGCCCGCGAGTCTCCCCGCCGGATGCGTGAGCGCGTCATGCCAGGCGACCTCCTGCAGCGGCGTGGGCTGATCGGTGACGACGTAGCGGGTGCCTCGCCAGACAAGGCGGGTGGGCCTGCCATTGTCGGTCCAGACAGAGACGATGTCGGTCGCGTGCGTCATGCTCATGACAGCCTCCAAAGGGTTCAGGGATGCTCCTATTGAACCATTAACTTTCGAACATTTGTTCGAGTAAATCGAAGCTGATTAAGACCGCCAGGGTGGTGACGCAGCAGCGGCTGGTCGTTGCTGACATCGTGAAACCCCGACGCTCTCATCTTGTCGTTGCGGCCGTGCGCAGGTTTTGAGGGTGGATCATATAGCGACCTCCTTGTTGCCTGGGTGTCTGCCGCGCGTGCCTTCATCGGAAGCACTCATCGCGCGGTACTGGAGCGTCAACGGCGGAGGCGGCTTCTGTGACTGACTGGCAATTACGCCCTCATCTGCCGCCAGGCTCGCAACAATCCACATGTGAGTCGATCGACTGTCCCGATGGGAACGTCTTCGTCGCGCGGGAGCCGCACGGCGCCGAGTCATGTGATCGCGTGAACGCCGCCGACATCGGTATCTCGATCACCGATCTCGACGCAAACAAGTACACCCGCGTGTCGGTGACCGATTGCGATCACTTCCTGCACACTACGACGGCCAGCGCTCAGTGAGCAGTTGGTCGCGCACGACGAACTGCCCGTGGCGATTGTCATCCACGGCGTCACGCGCACGGCGGGCCAGAGCGAATCCCGCTCGCTCAAGCAAACCCAACAGCGGCGGCTGGCCGAGGGGAACAAGATCGCTGGCGTATACGGCATCTTCGGCGTGTGAGTGCGTAGCCGGTTCTCGGGCGCGCGCAGACTACCGCAGGCGTTAGCCCGGGCTCAGGCGCGCTTGGTGCTATTGGCGAGGCGAACGATGAGAGCGCCAACGATGTGGACGGTAAGCCAGGCATCTTCTGGGAGTGGCGAGGTGGAGTGATGAGCATCGCCCATTGAACTGCGGTCGGCGGAAACCCACTGCATCATGTCGTCGAGCGCGTGGGTGAGCCGTTCGTCGTGTGACGCGAAAAGACCCTTCTTTCGCCCGTCGACGATGAGCGGGCCGAGTGCATTGCCCTTGCATCCGAGTGCTTCTAGCGCTTCCTGCATCGCGGTGCCAGCATCGGTGATCGCGTCGGCCGGAGATCCGCCGTGCAACTCGCCGAGGGCATCCTGATAGGCCGCCTCGACCTTGTCCCACCCTTCACGACCTCCAAGCAACCGGAGTGCTGGCGCGACGACTTCGGCGTGGAGCTCAAGAGAGTTCTTCTCAACCATCTCACCGCCGATGTACTCATAGCTGATGCGGTGTCGCTCGAGGCGTTCGTTGACGAACGTTTCGTAGTGCTCCTCTCCCGCGCGACGAACCCGAGGCCCGGCCGGGTCGTGCTGGTAAAGCGCGAGAAGATAGCCGCCGATCGCTTCCCCAATCGCCTCGACGACAGTCGGCATCATGTAGTCGTAGCAGGTGTCGATATACCGGCTAGTGTCCATATCCGCGCTCAGGCCGGTGAGAGTCCGAAGGCCCTCGTCGTCGAGAATCAACTCCCGCGTCCGGATGAGGATGTGACCGCCAGTCGACCCACCGAAGGTTCCGCGGACGTACCGCTCAAGCTGAATGCGGAACTCAGCGGAAAACTCCTCCGTCCAAAAGCTCGCACCAGCAGCCTCTGCTTCTTTGCGCTCTCGCTGCTCACGACGTTGATTGTGCAACATGAGCACATGCTAACGAGGACCACAAGCACATATGGCAGATCGGTCGCGACACCCATTGGTGACGACCCGCGGTATCAATCTTGTGTCCACTTGGACGGAAGTTCGTGCGTCTAGTGCAACTCTCGTCGGTTAAGAGCGAAGATTTGCGATTATGGTCGCCGATCGGGGCGCTGAATGCGATCTCGGCGGGGTGTTACCCGCTGACCCCGACACAATCGTGCGATTGCGAGGCTGTATAGAGTTGGCGACGCCGACTAGAAACAGACCGGCGAACGCCGTACCCATTAGCTGAGTGCAAGCATCAAACGGTCGGGCTCGTGGCACCGACGACGCGCCTCCGCGACTGTCAGAGCGCAACGGTGACCGTCTGCGACAGCTCCCCGCTCAGTGGATGCGCGTGCCCCGGCCCGCGCTGCGCCCACCCGCGCGAGGCGTACAGCCGCACGGCGGCGGCGTTGGAGGCGAGCACGTGCAAGACCAGGGCGGTGTGCCCGGCGGCACGCGCATCCCCGGTGGCGGCGTCGAGGAGCTGCGCGCCCAGCCCGGCACCCTGTGCACCGGGGGCGACGGCCAGCATGGCGAGGTATGCGGCGTCTGGCGGGTCGGTCGCGGCTCCGCTGCCAGGCTCGGTCACCAGGGCGAACCCGGTGACGTCGCCGTCGTCGTCGCGGGCGCCGTCGCGGGCGACCAGAAAGGACACCGTGGCTCTGGCAAACTTCGCCGCGCAGCGCTCCGCGGTGCCGGTGGGGGCAGGCCGACCGTCGCGCTCGGCGACGGCATCGAGCCACAACCGGATGCACGCATCCCGGTCGGCGGCGCGGCCCGCCGCGATCACGCAGCGCCGCCTGGGTTCGCGCCGTCTGCGGTGCCGTCTGCGGCCGGGCCGCCCGCGGTGGTACCGCCCGCGGTGGCGTCGCCAGCGCCACCCGCGCCGCCCGCGGTGGCTTCGCCCGCGTCGCCCGCGTCGCCCGCGTCGCCCGCGTCGCCCGCGCCGCCCGCGCCACCCGCACCCGCGCCACCCGCACTCCGCCGCGCCACCAGCGCCCGCTCCCGCATCGCCAAGAACAGCGGCAGTGCGAACGCCAGCGCCACCAGCGGGATGAGCACCACGTACACCCACACCAGCCGCATCCCGAGCCTCCTGCTCTCGAACAGCATGAACGCGACCGCTGCGATGGCGGTGATCAGCACATCCACCGTCAGCGAGAGGACGGCCGGGCCGCTCTGCAGCCAGTCACCAACGAAGTCGCGCCGGCCGGCGATGGCGGCGACGTTGAACGTCCACGCGCCGACGAGCCCCACGATCGCCAGCACCAGGAAGAACGCGGCCCTCCCGTTCCAGCCAGCGCCGATCCAACCGCCGCGGGTCATGCCGTCGCTCCCGCGTGCAGCGTCGGATGCGTGCTCGATCGCATCCCGAGTGCCAGCACCACAGCCGCGGCGAGCATCCCGCCCGCGAGGATCGCCCAGCCTCCGGCGAGGAAGACGCCGTCCGGGTGCACGATCGACTGTCCGGCGAGAGCCTGGAACGTCACGAGTGTCACGACCGCCGCGTAGACCACCGTCGCCACCACCACGAGGCGCAGCCGCACCCGGTCGTCGGAGAGCACGCGCCAGTGCCGCCCGAGCCAGCCGAGCGCGATGGCGAACAGCGGCAGCACCTGCAGCGCGTGCATCCCGACGAAGTGCGGGATGCGGAGGTCGCCGCCCACCGTGCTCCAGCCGAGCAGGGGGAGGCCGGGTCCTCCGTCGGCGAGCCCGACGGTGTGGGCGCCGGCGATGCCCTGGAAGTCGTGCAGTTGGGCGGCCGTCGGGCCTGTCATCAGGTAGGCGAGGCCCATGCCGACGAGGGCGACGGCCGCGCCGGCCCGAACAGCGACGGTGGTGGATGCGGTGGGCAGGCGCAGGAAGAACACCGCGATCGTGGTGAGGAACGTGCCGACGTAGAGCACGGTGATCGAGACCGCCATGATGCCCCACACCGCAGCGGAGACGCCGTTCGACACGTTGAAGTGGCTGGTCGTGCCGACCGCTGCGGCGCCGACGATCGCCACCTGCTCCACGATCAGGGCGACCGCGACGACCGTGCCTGCGCCGTGCGCCAGGCGGCGGAAGCGGGGGAGGTGCGCGATCAGCCACGCCCAGGTCACGCTGTAGAGCAGGATCGACAGCGAGAACTTGAGCGGCTTGAGCCAGGTGTCGGCGCCGAGGACCTGCCTCTGGTCCACGAGCAGGCCGACGACGCACACGATGGTGCTCACGACCATGAGGGCGGCGACCGTCATGAGCGGACGGTGCCAGGCGAAGACGGACTTCATGAGAGCCTTCTCTCCGAGGTTGCGGCGGCCTGGGCGATGCGCCGCAGGCCGAGGGCGAGGGAATCGCCGAGCACGGTGCCGATCACCATGAGCTCGGCCATCCGCGACGGGTCGGGCAGAGCCGCGACCGCGCCGAGATCGGCGTCGGCTGCCAGACGGGCTGCCGCCGCGTAGGCGTCGAGATAGCTGTCGGGGAGCGGATAGCCGGCGTGCACGAACGCGTCGAGCACGCGGGCGGCGATCTCCGTGCCGATGTTGTCCTCGCATCCCGCCCACCCCGCGCGCCCGATCAGGGCGTCGATGCGGGCGATGGATGCGGCGGTCGGCTCGGAGACGTCGGGCACGGCCGCGCGGGAGAGTGCCTGCTGCGCGACGTCGAAGGTGTGCGCGATGGGTGCATCCGGGTCGTCGAGAGCGGCGAGCACCTGCGCGACGGAGCTGACGGACAGGTGGCCGACCTCGAGCATGGAGCGGATGAGGCGCAGCCGGTGGATGTGCGCATCGCCGTACTCGGTGCGGTTGCCGTTGAGGCGCTCCCCGGCCGGCAGGAGACCCTCGCGCACGTAGTACTTGATCGTGGCGGAGGGGGTGCCGGTGGTCTCGGCGAGTTCGGTGATGAGCATGTGGTGATAGTAGCACTACCGGTAGCGGTACTACCAGTGTTGGGGCGGGGCTGGGCGGGACGGGGCGGGTCGGCGACCGGTGCGAGTCGGTCGGGTCGGGTCGGGTCGGGGAGGCGACCGGCGCGGGTCGGTCGGGTCGGGTCAGGTCGGGTCGGGTCGGGTCGGGGAGGCGACCAGCGCCGGTCAGAGGACGTCGTCGCGGGAGCGCTTCGACCGGGAGGGCGACTCCTGCAGCGACAGCCAGAACAGGATCGCGAGCAGCCCGAAGATCGCCAGCGACGCCAGCAGGTCGCCCCACTGGAACGGCACGAGCGCACCGTCGATCGACAGCACCAGTGCGCACTCGATGACGCCGAAGACGAGGAAGAACAGCCCGAGCAGCACCCGCGTGCGCCGGATGGACTTGCCGCGCCGGTGGAGTTCCAGCCTCCGCAGCTCCACCATGAGCGTCAGCAGCAGCAGGGGCAGGATCTGCGCGAGCGCGGCCGCCGACGCGCTGTCCATCAGCACGATACGCACATCCATCGGGTCGACCACGTCCCTATCGTGCACCCGCGCGCGCCCTCCGGTCGACAACCCGTTCCGTCCGGAAGGAGAATCGTCCGCGCCCCCGCCCGAATTCTCCTTCCGAACGGAGTCTCGCCTCCGCCCGCCCGAATTCTCCTTCCGAACGGAGAATCACCCGCGTCGCGCATCGACGCCGGTCTCCTCCCCTGATCTCCTTCCGAACGGAGAAACGCCCCCGCCCGCCCGGGATCTCCTTCCGAACGGAGCTTCCGGCGGCGTGTCGTCGCTGTTCTCCGTCCGAGCGGAGCCGCGGTCACCCGCGGTCACCCGCGGTCAGCCCCCTGCACCCGCCCCGAGATCACGGCGGCCGCCTCGCGTGCGGCAGCGACCACGTCGGCCAGGGGATGCGCGCTGTACGAGGTGCCGATGTACGGCACGGTCAGCGTCGCGACTGTCGCGCCGGACGCATCCCGGATCGCGGCGACCACGTCGGTAACCGCATCCTGCACCGGGTCGGGACGCGTGATCACGTCGTCGTTCTCGTCGTTCTCGTCGGCGGCGCCGGTGAGCACGAGACCCGCCGCCGTGTCGAGCGGGAACAGGGCGCCGACTCGCACCAGGTACCCGAAGTTCGCCGGGGACTCCGCCTGGGCGATCACCCGGACGGCGTCGCCGTCGCGCACACCGAGGTTGCAGGACTGGGCCACCGCGTCCGCGAGGTCGCGCATCGGTCCCATCGCCAGACGGATCAGTCCGCGCAGGGGCGGCTGCCGGTGCGCGAGGTCGAACAGCGCGAGCGAGACTCCGTACAGACCGGATGCGCGATCCCGGTAGAGGTAGCCGCGCCGTTCCAGCGTGGTCAGCACCCGGAAGATCTGGCTCACACTGCGCCCGACAGCGTCCGCGATCTCGGTCTGCGAGCGTTCGCCGGGCTCCGCCGCCAGGTACTCCAGGATGTCCAGAGCCTTGTCGAGGGCGGGGACCGCGTATTCGGGCTGCGAAGAAGGAGACGGCGCCATGAACGTCAGTATGGCCGATTCGGGATGCGCACCCCGCCGCACTCGGCGCCGCGCACGCTTCCGCGCACCCGGCCGCCCGCCGAACCGCGCGCCCCACCGCCCGTCGCACCGCGCACCCCGACGCCCACCCCTCCCCTCAGCGATCCGCCCCGACCGCACGGAGGAAGCGCCGGGCGATCGTGCGCTCGATGTCGTCCGGGACCGGCTGCGCGCCCGCATCCAGTGTCGTTGCCGCCGTCGCCACGCGCTCCAGCGACAGTGACTGCAGCAGGAACCCGAGGTCCATCGCCTCCAGCGAGTTGCCCTTCGGCTCGCGGCCGGCGAGGTTCACCATGCGGCCCTCCGCCAGCAGCACGATCTGCCGGCCGTCCGGCATGGTCACCTGCTCGATCGCCGCATCCAGGGTCGTCACGGCGCTCGCCGCGGCGTAGAGGGAGGCGGTGTCGATCTCCCAGGGAAAGTGCCCGGCGTTGGCGAGCACCGCGCCGTCGGGGAGGCGGTCGATGATCTCCGGCGTCACGATGTCGGGGAAGCCGGTCGCCGTGACGAACACCTCGCCCCAGTCGGCGAGGTCGGCGAGCGGGGCCACCCGGTAGCCGTCGAGCGCCGCTTCGAACATCTTCAGCTCGTCGATCTCGGCCACGGCGACCTTGCCGCCGAATGCCCGCAGGTATTGCGCGATCCCGCGCCCGCACCAGCCGTAGCCCGCGACCACGAAGCGGCGGCCGGGGATCATCAGGTTCGTGATCCGCATGATGCTCTCCACCACCGACTGGCCCACGCCGTGCCGGTTCTCGCCGACCGCCTTGAGCATGCTGTCGTTGATCACGATGATCGGGAACGGCACCGAACCGGCCAGCTCGCGCCGCAGCCGCACCCCGCCGCTCGTCGTCTCCTCCGTGCCGCCGACGACTGTTCCGGCCCGTCCGGCCTCCACGATGCCGGCGGCGAGGTCGGCTCCGTTGTCGAGCAGGATGGTGGGCTGCGCCGCGATCACGGCGGCGACGTTGGCGTGATGCTCGTCGATGGTGTCGTCTCGGCGGCCGTGCACGGTCATTCCCTGCTCTCGGAGGAACGCGACGACGTCGTCCTGCGTCGAGCCGTGGTTGCCCGTGGCCACGATCTCGGCCCCGCCCGCAGCGAGCACTTCGAGCAGGACGGCGGTCTTCGGCTCCAGGTGCAGCGACATCCCGATGCGGTGTCCGGCGAACGGCCGGGATGCGGCGAACTCCGTCCGCGCGGCGGCGAGGAGAGGCATCCGGGAGCGGATCCAGGCAGTGCGGGATGCACCGCGGGCGGCGAGGTCGGACATGAGATCAACTTTCGTAGGTGAACGCGACTTTCATATAGGTTACCCTCCGCAGGCCGTCAGCGCGACCGCCTGCACGACCGCCTGCGTGACCACCAGCGCTGCACCAGCGCGCCCGACACACGGCGCGACGTTTGTTGCGCCCGGCACCGAATGGCGAAAGGATGAGCGCGACAGGCCGATGCCGCCGCACCGACCGTGCCGGCATCGCGGGGAGGGGAACCCACGTGGAACTGGATGTGGACGGCGTCGACGAGCGGGTCTCCACCGGCACGCTGCCGGGGTGGGACGACGTGGAAGCGCTGGTGCAGAAGGCCCACCAGCGCAACGCGGGCGTGACCGCGGGAACGGTCGCCGACTACATCCCAGCGCTGGCCGACGCCGACCCTGGGCTCTTCGGCGTCTGCGTCGCCGAGGTCGACGGCGCGATGCACGGAGCGGGCGACGTCGATCACGCGTTTTCGATCCAGTCCATCTCGAAGGCATTCGTGTACGCGCTGGTCTGCGACGAACTCGGGCACGAGCTGGCGCTCGAACGCGTCGGAGTGAACAACACCGGTCTCGCCTTCAACTCGGTGATGGCCATCGAGCTCAACGAGGGGCATCCGATGAACCCGATGGTCAACGCCGGCGCGCTGGCCACGACCGCCCTCGTCCCAGGAGGGACGGCGGAGGAGCGCTGGGCGTTCATCCAGGACGGGCTGTCACGCTTCGCCGGGCGCAAGCTGGAGCTGGACACCGCCGTCTACGACTCGGAGACCGCCACCAACCAGCGCAACCGGGCCATCGCGCGGTTGCTGGAGAGTTACGGCAGGATCACCGCCGACCCCGACGAGGTGGTCGACGTCTACACCCGTCAGTGCTCGCTGCTGGTGACGGCGCGCGACCTCGCCGTGATGGGCGCCACCCTCGCGGACGGCGGTGTCAATCCCGTCACGGGGGAGCGCGTGGTCTCGGCGCACGTCTGCCGCGACACGCTCTCGGTGCTCGCCGCGAGCGGGCTGTACGAGCGTTCGGGGGAGTGGCTGTTCGAGATCGGGATGCCGGGCAAGTCCGGCGTCGCGGGCGGCCTGGTCGCCATCGCGCCCGGCAAGGCGGGAATCGGCACGTTCTCTCCCCCATTGGATGCGGCGGGCAACAGTGTCAGGGGCCAGCGCGCGACGGCGTTCCTCTCCCGCAGCCTCGGATTGAACCTCTTCTCGTCGGACGTGCACCACTCAGCAGAAGGACACAACAGATGAGCACAGCAGAGACGAACGCTCCGGCGATCGAGAAGGCGTCCTGGCGGCCGATGATCGCGCTGTTCTGCGCGCAGATCCTGATGTCGTTCAACGTCGCCGCCCTCCCCGTGTCGCTCGGCGGCATGGTGGACGACTTCGGAGTGCCGCCCACCACTGTCAGCACGGCGATCGTCATGTACGGCATCGCGGTCGCCGCACTCGTGATGGTCGGTGCCAAGCTCGGGCAGCGCATCGGCTGGGTGCTGATCTTCCGCATCGTGATCGGCCTGTTCGCCCTCGCAGAGGTGATGATGATCTTCGCGCCGACCGTCGGCTGGGTGATCGGCGCGCAGGCGCTCGCCGGTGCGTCAGCCGCGATCATCGTGCCGGCGCTCGTCGCCCTGATCGCCGAGAACTACCGGGGCACGCAGCAGGCCACGGCGATCGGCTCTCTCGGATCGGCCAGGGCGATCTCCGGCTTCAGTGCGTTCTTCATCGGCGGCGCGCTCGGAACCCTGGTGGGCTGGCGCCCGGTGTTCGCCATCCTGGTGGTGCTGGCCGTTGTGGTGTTCATCCTCAGCTTCTCACTGCGGTCGGATCGCGGCGACAGCAGCATCAAGATCGACATCGTGGGCGCCGTCCTGATCGGTCTCGGCATCGTGCTGCTCACGCTGGGCTTCAACAACCTGAACGCCTGGGGCGTCATCGAAGCGCGGCCGGATGCGCCGTTCGACATTCTCGGGCTGTCTCCGGCGATCGTGTTCATCGTCGTCGGCATCGTGCTCGGCCAGGCGTTCTTCCTGTGGACCCGCCGCCGCACCAAGACGGGGAAGGTCCCGCTGATCGCACTGAGCGTCCTGCGCTCGTCGCGGGAACGCTCGGCGGTGTACGCGATGTTCATCATCGTGCTGCTCGAAGCAGCCATCAACTTCACCATCCCGCTCTACACGCAGATCGTGCAGGGGCGCACACCGTTCGATACGTCGCTGGCGATGATCCCGTTCAACCTCACTGTCTTCGTCACCGCGACCCTCGTGGTGCGGTTCTACAAGCGGTACAGCCCGCGCGCGATCGGCATCTTCTCGTTCGTGCTGACCACGGCGGCGCTGCTGTGGCTGTCGTTCGTCGTGACCAACAACTGGGAGACGTTCCCGACCATCCTGGGGCTCATCGTGTTCGGCATCGGGCAGGGGGCGCTGGTCACGCTGGTGTTCAATGTGCTGGTCACCGCGTCTCCGAAAGAGCTCGCCGGCGATGTCGGCTCGGTGCGCGGCACGACGCAGAACCTCGCGTCGGCGGTCGGCACCGCGTTCGCCGGTGCGCTGCTCGTCACCATCCTGGGGCTGAACGTCGGGCAGGCTGTGATCGCGCATCCCGAGCTGCCGAAGTCGCTGACGTCGCAGGTCGACCTCGACAGCGTCAACTTCGTCAGCAACGACCGGCTCCGCGACGTGCTCGCGAAGACCGACGCCACCCCGGCCCAAGTGGATGCGGCAGTCCAGATCAACGAGGACGCCCGCCTCAACGCCCTCCGGCTGGGCCTCCTGCTGCTCGCGGGGGTGAGCGCCGTGGCGATTATCCCCGCGGCGCGCCTCCCCCGGTACCGTCCGCACGAGCTCCCGGACCCGTCGCCGGCCGAGTAGCGGTCAGGACCCGGGTGTCGGCATCGTCGTGAGTCCCTGCACGGGCACGGTCGGGACGGTGTTGTTCACCCAGTCGTTGCGGATCGACGAGTACGTGTTGTTGTTGCCGCCGCCTGTTCCGCCGCCCCAGGACGTGAAGGTGTGGTCGCCGCTCAGGCTGGTGCCCGAGTAGCCGAACGAGCCGATCGCGACGATGTCCGATCCGAGCGGCACGATCGGGGCAGGGGTGACCACATCGGTCGTGGACGCCGCGCCCGTGACGGGATTCGGTCCGCGCCCGTACGAGTACCGGCCGTAGACGTAGACGCGTCCGCTCAAGCAGCGCACCAGCACGTAGTCCTGGGTGGGCGCGATCGCGACCGCTGTCTCTCCGCCCAGGTCGAGTGTGAGCGGCTGCGCGCTGAGCGGACCGGAGACGTACGGTCGGCCGGTGCCGAAGTTGGTGGCGTCACCCCAGGTGAGCAGGGTGCCGCCGTCGATCAGGAGCTGGTTGCCGTAGTAGTGGCCTGTCAACGACTGGATCGTGCACTGGTCATCGGCAGAACCCATGACCACGCCAACGGTGTCGCATCCCGACTGGGCGAACGGAGACAGCATCGTGGACCGGTACGGGGCGTTGCGGTTGGTGCCGAGGTTGTCGCCGGACGGGTCGGAGGCGTACGCGGCCCCCGCATTGGCCCAGCCCCACCAGAACACGCCGGTGTTCGGGTCGCTTGCGTCGAAATTCCCGCGCACGGCCCAGCCGTTCCACGTCCCGGCGCCGATGCTGTGCACGCCGGACATGATGACGGACGGAGTGGCCGAGGAGGCCGTCGGGGTGCCCTGGCCGGTGATGCCGCGGGCCTGGGCGTAGCCCCAGGTGTAGAGATCGCCCGTGCTGGTGAGCGCCATGAAGACGCCGGAACTCGAGCGCAGGTCCACGACGGTTCCGGGGATGGAGACGAGTCCCGGCTGCGTGTACGGCGTCGGCGTGCTCGGCCGTCCCATCACGTTGCGCGTGGCGTTGCCGCCCCAGGTGTACACCTGGCCATCGTCCGAGAGCGCCGCCATGCCGGTGTAGTTGATATCGGTGGGGTAGAAGTTGTCGAGGCTGGTGCCCGCGACCTTCACGATGTAGCGGCGGTCCGCCCCTGCGTAGCCGTCGTTCGGGAGCATCACCGGGGTCGGCGGCGCTGTGGATGCGACGGTCAGGGTGCCGTTTCCGGCGAGTCCGTTGCCGCGGAAGCCCCACACCCACAGCGTGCCGTCGTCTTGCAGCGCGGAGGCCGTGTTCGCCAGATAAGTGTTGGTCGGCGTCATTGCCGTGGACTGGGTGAGCAGCGGCGTCGCGGTCGGCGAGGTCTCGGCGCGAGCGGTGTCGGTGTACGCCGCGGAGGTGGCAGGGAGCCCGCCGGAGGCGAGCAGTGCGGCGAACACGACGGCCAGCCCGGATGCGGTGGCGGCCGCCCTCACGACGTCGCTCCGTCGAACCGGACGCCGAGGACGAGGGACCGGTTGAAGAGGTACGGATTGCCGAGCGCGTGCGGGAGGGACATCCGGATCTCGACCGTTTTGGGAACCGATTGCGTCCACCCGGTGAGGGCCGGGGGCGTCGCGTTGACGGTCGCAGCCGGGACGCGGTTCGCCACGACGACGCCGTCGACCGTGATCGTGTACAGCGCGGAGTCGTACGGTTCGGCGCCCGGTCCTGTTCCTCCGGGGGTCTGCCGGTCTGGTGCCTGGGTACGCGTTGTAGAGCGTGAGCTGCACAGGGCCGGAGGCCGCTGTGGTCGTCACCACCCTGGTCTCCACGGCGGCCGTCGGTGTCGTGGTGACGGCGATGGCTCCGGTGGACGAGGTGTCGAGAATGAGCGGGACGGGGTCGCCCTGGTCGAGCGTGCCGTCCTGGTCGAGGAGGGCGATGTCATAGCTTCCGCCGATCGCGCCGCCCGTGCCGAGGCGGATGGCCGACGCATCCGTGAACGACGCGGAGGTGACCTGGACCGCGGCGAGGGCGAGCACGCCGCTCAGTCCGAACAAGGCGGCCACGATCACTGCGGGGCGGCGCAGGATTCGCCCAAGGTCTGCGACAGTCACGAAGTGCCCCAACCTGCCGTGACCACCGATCACAGCGTCGTGCGTAACGACGGAATCGCCGCAGGGCGGCGATCCCGGGAGCGTGGTTCAGATGCTCCATGTTTGATTCAGGTACACACTATTTGTTTAAGGGCGTCTTGTCTTGTCGCTAGCTGATCTTGCGTCGGTAGATCACGATGGCGAAGCCGTACGCGACCACGAGGATGCCGACGAGCCAGGCCAGGGCGATCCAGATGTCCCCGCCGACCGGCTGCTGCGCGAACAGCGCCCGGATGGTGTTGACGATGGATGTGACAGGCTGGTTCTCCGCGAACCAGGCGACGGGGGCGGGCATCGTCTCGGTGGGGACGAACGCCGAGCTGATGAACGGCAGGAAGATGAGCGGGTAGCTGAAGCCGCTCGCCCCATCCACTGTCTTCGCCGACAGTCCGGCGATCACTGCGATCCAGGTCAGCGCGAGCGTGAACAGGATCAGGATGCCGGCGACCGCGAGCCACGCGCCGAACGATGCTCCGGTGCGGAAGCCCATGATCAGAGCGACGCCGATGACGACGGCCACGGAGACCAGGTTCGCCGCGAGCGAGGTGAGCACGTGCCCCCAGAGCACGCTCGACCGTGAGATCGGCATGGACTGGAACCGCTCGAAGATGCCGCCCTGCAGATCGAGGAACAGCCGGTACGCGGTGTAAGCGACCCCGGACGCGATGGTGATCAGCAGGATGCCGGGGAGCATGTAGTTGACGTACGACTCGTCGGAGCCGGTGTGGATGGCGCCGCCGAGCACGTAGACGAAGAGCAGCATCAGCGCGATGGGAGTGACCACCGTTGTGATGATCGTGTCCGGGCTGCGGAGGATGTGGCGCAGCGAACGACCGGTCAGGACGCCGGTGTCGCTGAGGACGTGGGTGGTCATCGGTTTTCCTTTCGTGCGGTTTCGGTCTCGCCGGTCTCGCCGGTCTCGCCGACGAGAGCGAGGAACACGTCCTCGAGCGACGGCTGCTTCTCCACGTACTCGACCTTCGCGGCCGGGAGGAGCTGTTTGAGCTCGGCGAGCGTTCCGTTCTGGATGATCGTGCCCTTGTGCAGGATCGCGATGCGGTCGGCGAGCTGCTCGGCCTCGTCGAGGTACTGCGTGGTGAGGAGCACCGTGGTGCCCTGGCCCGCGAGCTGCTTGACCGTCTGCCACACCTCGATGCGCGCCTGCGGGTCGAGCCCTGTCGTCGGTTCGTCGAGGAAGATGACGGGCGGGTTGCCGATCAGGCTCATCGCGATGTCCAGTCGACGACGCATCCCGCCGGAGTACGTCGACGCTTTGCGGTTGCCTGCGTCGGTGAGCGAGAAGCGGGCGAGCAGGTCGTCTGCGATGCCTCCCGGGTTCTTCAGGTGGCGCAACCGGGCGACCAGGATGAGGTTCTCCCTGCCGGTGAGGATCTCATCCACTGCCGCGAACTGGCCGGTGAGGCTGATGGACTCTCGCACCTCCCCCGGCTTGGCGGCCACGTCGAAGCCGGAGACTGTCGCGGTGCCGCCGTCGGCCTTGAGCAGGGTCGACAGGATGCGCACCAGTGTGGTCTTGCCCGCGCCGTTCGAGCCGAGCAGGGCGAAGATGCTGCCCGCTGCCACGTCGAAGTCGACGCCGCGCAGCACGCTCACATCCTTGAAGGACTTCTCGATGCCCTGCACCCGGATGGCGGGAGCGGGGATGGCCGTCGTGCTCATTCGTCTGTCTCCTTGTCGTCGGGAACTGCCGTTCCGCTGATGGCCGCGTCGATCGCCTTGGTGAGGCGGGCGCGCTCCTTGTCGATCCACTGGGTGCCGGAGTACGACGCCGCGAACGTCTCGGCGAACTCCACCGGGTCGTCGCCGACGATGTCGCGGACCGGCGTGCCGTCGATGGATGCGCGCTCCCAGAGGTCGGTGTGGTCGCTGATCATCGTGACCAGCGTGTCCCCGTCCGTGATGCCGCCGTAGTACATGAAGTACCGGTTGACCGCCTTGGCCGAGCTGCGGTACGGCTCGGGGAGGGCGTCGACGCGGGCGACGGCCTGCTTGTACTGCTTCTTCTGTTCGAGAGAGCCGGTGAGGGCTTCGATCCACTTGGCAACCATTGCTACTGTCCTTCTGTCTCGGTCTGTTCGTGTGTCTGTTCGTCGGTCTGGCCGGGTGTCCGGCCGGTGTTCCTGAGGCGTTCCAGCCGTTCGGCCAGGAAGCTCCAGGTGGTCCAGAACTCGTCGAGGTAGTCCCGGCCCTGATCGTTGAGGGAGTACACCTTTCGGGGCGGTCCCTTCTCGGACGGGACCTTCTCCACATCCACGAGGCCGCGCTGCTCGATGCGGACGAGCAGGGCGTAGATGGTGCCCTCGGCGATGTCGGAGAAGCCCTGGTCTCTCAGCCACGCGGTGATCTCGTAGCCGTATGCCGACCTCCCGGCCAGGATGGCCAGGACGATGCCCTCGAGTGTTCCCTTGAGCATCTCTGTCGCTTGTTTGCCCACGGCACTCCTCCTTGCTACTCAGTGGTGCTTGGTACTGGTAGATAGTAACGCCGAGTACCGGTAGATAGCAAGACTGAATAGTGGATTCCTTTTCGGCCGACGGCGTGGCAGTGTCGAGGCATGAGCATCGACCTGGCCAGCGCCGCATCGTTCATGGCCGCGCACGCCCGCGTCCTCGACCGCCGGCGTTTCGAGGTGGCGGCAGGTGGCGGCGACGCCGCCAAGCGCGCGCTCGCCGCGGCCCTCGATGGGTATCGCAACGCCGACGGCGGATTCGGCTGGGGGCTGGAGCCCGATCTGCGGGCGGCGGAGAGCCAGCCGGGAGGCGCACAGCACGCGCTCGAGGTGATCGCGGACGCCGCGCCGGTCGCGACGGCGCAGCTCGGGAGCCTCCTCGACTGGCTGGATGCGGTGACCCTGCCGGACGGCGGGCTCCCGTTCGCGCTGCCGATCGAGGACCCCACCGCCTGCGCGCCGTTCTGGGTGCAGGCGGACCCTGGGGAATCGTCACTGCAGCTCACCGCCGCCATCGCGGCGCGGGCGCACCGGGTGGCCAGACAGGACGCGACCGTGCTCGACCATCCGTGGCTTCTGGCCGCGACGCGCTACTGCTTCGACGCGATCGGGCGCATCGACTCCGCGCCGTTCGCGTATGTGCTCTCGTTCTCGCTGCAACTCCTGGATGCGGCCTCGGACTCCCGGCCGGAGGCGCGCGACCTGCTCGCCCACCTCGCCCGGTTCGTTCCTGGCGACGGCGCCGTGCCTGTCGACGGCGGATCGGAAGGCGAGACGCTGCACCTGCTCGACTATGCGCCGGAGCCAGGTCGTCCGGTCCGCGACCTGCTCGACCCGGATGCGGTCTCCCGCGACCTGGACCGGCTGGAGGGCGCTCAATCGGCGGACGGCGGATGGGACGTCGACTATGCAAGCTACTCGCCTGCCGCTGCGCTCGACTGGCGCGGCTACGTCACGGCGAACGCGGTGTCCGTGCTGCGAATGAACGGGCGGTAGGAGCGCATCCGCTGGCCGAACTCGCCCCGGGCGCTCCTTGAAAGTCACGCACTTTCCGGAATACAGGGGTGCGAAACAAAGTTGAGCCTAGTAGACTCAAGTTTGCCCGACCGAGGAAAGGACACGAATGGCGAACATGCAAGGCGCGCCCTCCACTCAGGAGGAGCAGAAGAGCGCGCTCGAACAGTACGGCGTCAACCTCACGGAGATCGCCAAGAGCGGCAAGCTCGACCCGGTCATCGGGCGCGACGCCGAGATTCGTCGCGTCAGCCAGGTGCTCACGCGGCGCACCAAGAACAACCCTGTGCTCATCGGCGAGCCCGGCGTCGGCAAGACGGCCGTGGTCGAAGGACTGGCCCAGCGCATCGTCGCGGGCGACGTCGCCGACTCGCTCAAGGGCAAGCAGCTCGTCTCGCTCGACCTCTCCGCGCTCGTGGCCGGCGCCATGTATCGCGGGCAGTTCGAGGAGCGGCTGAAGGCCGTGCTCAAGGAGATCAACGACGCCGACGGCGAGATCATCACCTTCGTCGACGAGCTGCACATCCTGATGGGCGCCGGCGGCGGAGAGGGCTCCGTCGCCGCCTCCAACATGCTCAAGCCGATGCTCGCCCGCGGTGAGCTGCGCCTGATCGGCGCCACGACGCTCAACGAGTACCGCGAGTTCATCGAGAAGGACGCCGCGCTGGAGCGCCGCTTCCAGCAGGTCTACGTCGGCGAGCCGAGCGTCGAAGACACCATCGCGATCCTCCGCGGGCTCAAGGGGCGCTACGAGGCGCACCACGGGGTCACGATCGAGGACTCCGCGCTGGTCGCGGCCGCATCCCTTTCGAACAGGTACATCACCGCCAGGCAGTTGCCCGACAAGGCGATCGACCTCATCGACGAGGCTGCGAGCAGGCTCAAGATGGAGATCGACTCCGCTCCCGTCGAGATCGACACCCTCCAGCGCGTGGTCGAGCGGATGAAGCTCGAAGAGTTCGCGCTCAAGAAGGAGAAGGACGAAGCGAGCAAGGAGCGGCTGGAGCAGTTGCGCGAGCGGCTGCGGCAGCAGGAGTCCGAGCTGGCGGCGCTGCAGGAGCGGTGGCGCGCCGAGAAGGCGTCACTGAACCGCGTCGGCGAACTGCGCTCCCAGTTGGAGGAGGCCAAGACCAAGCGCGACCTCGCGCTGCGGGACGGCCGATACCAGGAGGCGTCGCGGATCGAGTACGAGACCATCCCCGGCATCGAGCGGGAGCTGGCGGAGGCGGAGAGCGCCGAGCAGCACCCCGACCAGCCGCGCATGGTCAACGAGCAGGTCACGGCCGACGACATCGCCGCCGTGGTGGCCGCGTGGACGGGCATCCCCGTCGACAGGCTCACCCAGGGCGAGACGGAGAAGCTGCTGCACCTCGAAGGGGAGCTCGGCCGCCGCATCATCGGTCAGAAGAAGGCCGTCGCGGCTGTGGCGGATGCTGTCCGTCGCACCAGGGCGGGGATCTCCGACCCTGACCGGCCCACCGGCTCGTTCCTGTTCCTCGGGCCGACCGGCGTCGGCAAGACGGAGCTGGCCAAGGCACTCGCTGCGTTCCTGTTCGACGACGAGAAGTCGATGGTGCGCATCGACATGAGCGAGTACGGGGAGAAGTTCTCCGTGTCCAGGCTCGTCGGCGCACCTCCCGGCTACGTCGGCTACGAGCAGGGCGGCCAGTTGACGGAGGCCGTGCGCCGTCGCCCGTACTCGGTGATCCTGCTGGACGAGGTGGAGAAGGCGCATCCCGAGGTCTTCGACGTGCTGCTGCAGGTGCTCGACGACGGCCGGCTCACCGACGGCCAGGGCCGAACGGTCGACTTCCGCAACGCCATCCTCATCCTCACCTCCAACCTCGGCAGCCAGTTCCTGGTCGACCCGACCCTGAACGACACCGAGAAGGAGGAGGCGGTGCTGCAGATGGTCCGCCAGGCCTTCAAGCCCGAGTTCGTGAACCGCCTCGACGACATCGTGGTGTTCTCGGCGCTCGACAAGGAGGAGCTCGGCGAGATCGTGGAGCTCAACATCGACCGGCTCATGCGCAGGCTCCAGGAGCGCCGCCTCGAACTGGCGGTGACCCCGGATGCGCGGCGCTGGCTCGCCGAGCGCGGCTACGACCCGATCTACGGCGCCCGGCCGCTGCGTCGGCTGATGCAGCGCGAGATCGACGACCGCCTGGCCACCGAGCTGCTCTCCGGCGAGATCCGCGATGGTGACCTCGTGCGGGTCGACATCGCCCCCGCCGGCGACCACCTCACCGTCGCCCCCGTCCGCGACTAGCGCCGCGCCGCAATCGAGCCCAGCCTTTCTCACCGCACGCTCCGGCGTGTCGGGTGAAAAAGCCTGGGCTCGATTGCTGCGGTCAGCTTCGGGGCGGGAAGATGCCCTGCATCGCGATGATGTAGTTCAGCGTCAGGTATGGCTGCAGGTTGTTGTGCGGCGTCGATCCGCCGGTGACGGCGAACGCGGCCGGATTGAGGTCCGCGGCCGCCTGCCCGCCGGTGTACGCGGCCTCGGTGACCCGCCCGATGCGCGGGATAGCGAGGGAGGCGTTGGCCGGAACGCTCGTCGTGCCAGGTCCGTTGACCGCGAGCACGTTGTGGGTGTGGTTCGGCATCTCCGAGGCCAGGATGGCGACCTCCGGCGATCCGCCGCTTTCGCCCTGGAAGTACTGGGACAGGCCGCCGACGCCCGATCCTGCCCAGCCGACCGCGACACGACCCTGCAGGTCGGGGAGGGCGAACGTCGACCTGCCGTCGCCGCCGTACGTCGTGCCGAGCAGCGAGAACAGCGCGGTGTTCTGGGAGATGGGCAGGAGCTGCCCCGCGCAGAACGCCCAGCCGGACGGGGCGAAGTTGTATGGGACGAGCCGGATCTCGCCGAGGAACTGGTCAGTCATCGTTGCCTCAGTTTCGGGATGGGAAGATGCCCTGCAGGGCGATGATGTACGTGAGGGTGAGGTACGGCGCCGTGTTCTCGTGCGGCTGGCCGCCGCCGACCGGGGTGACGCCGATCGGGGCCATCGTGCTGTCCGCGGCAGGAGCGAACGCCGCCTTGCCTGGCTGAGCCAGCCGTGCCCCTGCTGGCGACACGACGTTCGCGGCGCCGCCGATGGATGCTCCGTGGGTGTGCGCCGGCATTTCCTGGGTGGTCAGCGCGTGCGAGTACTCGCCGCCCCTCTGGCCGAGGTTGTAGTTCCCGCCGTTGCCCGACCCGCTGCTGATGGCCGCCCGGCCACGCAGGTCGGGGAGTGCGAACGTGGTGACCCCGTCGCCTCCGTACGTGGTGCCGAGCAGCGAGAACAGCGCCTGGTTCTGGTTGATCGGAAGCAGTTGACCGTCGCAGAACGCCCAGTTCTTCGGGGCGAAGTTGAACGAGCTGAGCCTGATCTCGCCCATGAAGGGTGTCCCCATGTGTGTGTCCTTGTCTCTGGTTCGGGCCCGGGAGGGAGGGGATCAGTTCTGGCTCGGGAAGACGCCGAAGAGGGAGATGATGAAGGTGACCGCCAGGTATGGCTGGAGGTTGTCGTGAGGCTGGGAACCGCCGACGGCGCCGAGCATCGGGGCGAGCTGGGCCGTCGGGGTGGCGCTGCTGTATGGCGCATCCGCCCATCCGGCCACCACGTTGCCAGCGGCGGCCGTGGTCGTGGCCGACGCGGCAGCGGAGATCGGATGCGTGTGCTGCGGGAGCTGCTGCGACGTGAGCGTGACGGTCTCCGAGCCTCCGGTCTCGCCGACGACCGCTGCCCGCGCCGCCCCCGGCGCCGAGTTCCTGTGCAGCGGGATGCGGCTGCCGAGGTTCGGCAGGGCGAACGTCGTCTGCCCGTCCCCGCCGTAGGTCGTGCCGATGAGCTGGAACAGCGTGTCGTACTCCGAGATCGCGAGGCTGGACCCGTCGCAGTACGCCCAGCCGTACGGCGCGAAGTTGCCGCCGAACATCCTGATCTCGCCGACGTATGGCTGGCTCATTCGCTCTCCTTGCCGATGGTGAATGCCGCTTCGAGGTCGAGCCCGTCCGCATCCCGTCGCACCGGGACCAGGAACACAGGCTCGGCGATGCCGTCCCCGATGATCTCGTAGGTGTTCTGCTCGGCGGGCAGGTCGAGACCGGCCCGGAAGCGCAGCACGAACGACGCCCACTCTCCGCTCACCGACAACGGCCCGACCTCCGCAAGGTGGATGCGGTACCGCGTCCCGAGGGCGTCGGCGGCCACCAGCTCGGCTCCGTCGAGCGCGCTCCATCGCGCATATGCCGTCTGCGTCATACGTTTCCCTCCGCGCTCATCCAGAGGTAGCCGGAGCGTTCGGAGACGACCAGGAAGCCATGGCGCTCGTAGAGCCGGATGGCACCGGCGTTCAGCGACCACACGCTGAGGGTGACGCGTGCGGCGGAGTCGAGCAGGCCGTGGAGGAGCTGGGAGCCGATCCCCTGTCCGCGATGCGCGGAGAGGATGGCGATGTCGACGAGGTGAACGACCGCATCCGGGGTGGAGTGGTCGACCGTGATCGTTCCGGCTGCCGCTCCGTCGAGCAGCACGACCGAGGTGACAGCGCCCGGGTGGTGCGCAGCCCGGTCGGTCGCTCGTGCCCGGAACTGCAGGTCGAGCAGGTGGTCGAGGGCCGGACCGTCGAGGCCGGGGAAGTCGTCGCGGCGCGCGTCGGCGAACACGGTGCGGAGGAAGGCGGTGTCGGCGTCCGTGACCGGGCGGAGTTCGATCGTTCCGGCCAGCATCACGCGTTCCGGTTGACGATCGCCTGCATCGACCTGGTGAGGGCGCGCGGTCCGATCGTGGTGAGGAACAGTGTCGTGGTCGGCACGCCGTCGCAGCTCAGCGTGTAGATGTCGTCCTTCGCGGCGTAGCCGCCAGCGGAGAAGAGCAGGCTGAACCGGTGCTCGTCGTCCGCCGTCGCGTCTCCGGCGAGGTCCTCGATCGCTGTCAGGCTCAGGTGGATGCTGCGGGCGTCGGAGGTCGCGATGAAGCGACGGCCGACGGCGGGCAGGAACAGAGAGCGCGTGAGGGCAGCGGCGGCTGCGGCGGGCGCGGCATCGGCCGTGGCAACGCCGGCCAGGGATGCGCCACTCGCGAACGCGGGGATGCCCGGGGCGGCGACGGCCGCGGCCACCACGCCGACGCCGCTCAGGGCTGAGACCATGACGGTCCGTCGTGACACGCCTGTGCTCACGGGGGTCCTTCCTGCGGGCGCACCGCGGGAGTCGGGTCACCAGCGGGATACGTCAGCGAGCCTATTCCATCGCCGCCGTCGCGTTCTGACCCGTGAAGAGGGGCCAGTGAGCTGTTGCCGGGGGAGCGCGCGCCACGCCAAGCTTGCAGTACACGGCCAGCGACCCGGGTTGGCAGAGGGAGTCCCGACCACCCATGACGTCTGTGCACGTGCGCGCTGTCGCGATCGCCGCCGCCGCTCTTCTCGCTTCGGCCGGAGTCCTCACCGCATCCCTTCCCGCTGAGGCCCTTCCATCGACGATCACCGTGACGAGCACGGCGGACACGGATGCGACAGGCGCCTGTGCAGGAGGGACGACGCTCGCCGCCCCTGTCACCCTCCGCAACGCGCTCTGCGTCGCCAACAACCGCGGCGGCCACAGCGACATCGTGGTGGCCGACGGCACATACCAGCTCACCTCGACGCTCGGATCGCTGGTCGTGGGGACCGCATCCGGAACCAGCATCGCGGTGTCCGCCGCTCCTGGAGCGTCGCCGAAGGTGCTCGGCGACGGCCAGCACCAGGTGTTCACGATCGACCCCGGCCCCTCGGACGGCTCCGGCCCTGTCGGCGGCATCGACGTCACCATCGACGGCCTGACCGTGAGCGGAGGGGTCGACAACGTCTACGGCGGCGGCGCGATCATCGGAGGCTCGGGGAGCGCCTCGACAGCGGACACACTGACCATCCGCAACTCGACGTTCTCCGGCAACACGGCGAACACCACGACCGGCGCGACCTCGAACCCGGGAGGCGCGGTCCAGTTCGTCGGCGGCAGCCTCACAGTGGCCGACTCGACCTTCACCGGAAACACCTCCGGTGGCAGCGCCGGCGGCGCGATCGCCTACCAGGCGCAGGGCGTGGCGGGAGGGGAGTCGCTTTCGATCACCGGCAGCGCGTTCAGCGGAAACGGCGCCACCGCGACATCGGCCAGCGGCAACGGCGGCGGCGCCATCGCCGTCTCCGACCTGTCAGGAGCCGCGACTATGACCGTCACCGGCAGCAGGTTCTCCGGCAACACGGGAACCGCGACGAGCGGGCCGTTCCGCGGCGCGGCCGTGCTGCTGAACGGCGGCGCGCTGACCGTCACAGGCTCCACCTTCACGGGCAACACGGCTCCGGCAGGGTCGGCGTTCGCCGTGACGGGCGGAACGCTCACCGCACACTTCAACCGCATCGCGAGCAACGCCTCTCCCGCGCTCGTGGTCACGGGCGGGAGCGCGGCCGCGACAGAGAACTGGTGGGGATGCGCGACCGGCCCAGGCGGGACGGGCTGCGACACTGTGGCGGGCGTCGCCACCCAGGCGGTCGCTCCGTACCTCACGCTCGGGGTGACGGCGAGCCCGGACACGATCGTCGCCCCTGCGACCACGTCGACCCTGACCGCGAGCCTGCTGAAGAACTCAGTCGGCGCCGCCGTCGACCCCGCCGACCTCGGCGCCTTCGCCGGGCTCCCTGTCACCTGGGCGGGAGCGCAGCCGGCTGGTGCCACCGTCTCTCCGACGCAGAGCGCACTCTCCACCGGCACCGCGAACACCACGTTCGCCGCCAGTTCGTCGGGCGGCACAGGCGGAGCGACGGCACTGTTCGACAACGCCACCGTGTCAGCGACGGTCTCCGTGTACACGCCGCCCGCCTTCACGTCGCCCGCCACGGTCGGAGCGGTCGTCGGCACCGCGCTGTCGTTCACCGTCCGCAGCACCGGCTACCCGGTCCCGTCGCTCGCACGCACCGGAGCCCTGCCCGCTGGGCTGAGCTTCGTCGACAACGGGAACGGGACGGCGACCATCTCCGGCACGCCGGGCGCGGGGACGGGCGGCGACTACCCGCTCACCGTCACGGCTGCCAACTCGGCGGCACCGTCGGGGGTCACCCAGGCGCTGACCGTCTCCGTTCAGCAGGCGCCCGCGTTCACCAGCGCGGGAGCCACCGCGTTCCTGGCGGGGACCACAGGGTCGTTCACGGTGACCGCCACCGGCCGCCCGGCGCCGGACCCCATCACGCTGGCGGGAACGCTGCCGTCCGGTGTGACCTTCACCGACAACCACAACGGAACGGCCACCATCGCCGGAAAGCCGAGCGCCGCGGCGGGAGGCGTCTACTCCGTCACGCTGCAGGCGGCCAACGGCGTCGGCACCGCGGCGACGCAGTCGTTCACGATCACGGTGAACGCGGCCCCCAGCATCACCAGCGCGGCGACGATGACGGCCACACTCGGCGTTCCTGCGTCGTTCACCGTCACCACCGCGGACGCGTATCCGGCGAACCCGGCACTCAGCAGCACGGCAGTGCCGGCGGGGCTCCTGTTCGCCGACAACGGCGACGGAACCGCGACGATCTCCGGCACCCCGACCGGAGCAGGCGGCAGCGCGAACACCACGATCACCGCATCCAACGGGGTGCTGCCGAACGCGACGCAGGCGCTCCGGATCGTCGTTCTCGAGTCGCCGTTCATCACGCTCGCGGCGACAGACCAGACGGTGAACGTCGGCGCGACCGCGAGTTTCACGGCGGGGGCGAGCGGCTTCCCCGCACCGACCGTGCAGTGGCAGGTCTCCCGTGACGGCGGAGCGTCGTTCACCCCGATCCAGGGAGCGACTTCGACCACGCTGTCCATCACGGCGAGGACCATCGACGACGGCAGCGTCTTCCGAGCGGTCTTCACCAGCAGCGCAGGCAGCGTCCACACGGATGCGCGACTCACGGTCGGCGACGCGCCCAGCATCTCCAGCCCAGCCGCCGCATCCGTCGCTGCGGCGGGCGGACCGCGCACCATCGCGGTGACCACGTCCGGTTTCCCCGCTGCGACCCTGACCGCGACCGGCACCATCCCGTCGTGGCTGACCTTCACCGACAACGGGGACGGCACCGCGACCATCGTCGCCGACCCGCCGACCGCATCCGGTGGGCTGTACCCGTTCACGATCACCGCGGCCAACGGCTTCACGCCGAACGCGAGCCAGGCGTTCGTGCTCACGGTGACCGAGCCGCCCGCGTTCACCTCGGCGACCGCCGCGGGGCTGCGCGCAGGGAGCGCCGGGTCGTTCACGGTGACGACGGCGCCTGGCACCCCGGCGACGACCACGATCGCGCAGACCGGCGCTCTCCCCGCCGGTGTCGCGTTCATCGACAACGGCGACGGCACGGCGACCATCTCCGGCACCCCTGCGGCCGGAAGCGGCGGTGTGTACCCGCTCGGGCTGACGGCGTCGAACGGGGCGACCGCCGTGCAGGCTCTCACCCTCACGGTGACAGAGGCGACCGTCTTCACGAGTTCCGCGACCCTGGCCGTCACGCGCGGTGTGACCGTCGACGCCACCGTCACCACGGGGAGGGCGTACCCGGCCGTCGCAGCGCTGACCGCCACGGGTGCGCTGCCCGGCGGGCTGACCTTCACCGACAACGGCGACGGCACCGCGAGCATCCGGGGCACGACCACGGATGCCTCCGGCACGGCGTCGATCGTCGTCACCGCTTCCGCCACTGGCGAGCCGGACGTGACGCAGACCCTGGCCTTCGTCGTGAGCGACGCATCCACGGTGCCGCTGCCCATGCTGCCGCCGAATGCGAGCGGCCCGGTCGCCGGCGTGCCCGGCAGTGTGACGCCCGGTCAGCAGCTCACGCTCACCGCCGCAGGGTTCGCCCTGGATGCGCCCGTGACGTTCGGCATCTACTCCAGCCCGCAGGTGCTCGCGGTGGTGAATGCGGACGCGACAGGAACGGCGACGGCGACTGTGACCATCCCTGCGGGTCTCACCGGCGCCCACTCGCTCGTCGCGAGCGGCATCGGACCGGACGGAGCGGTGCGCTACCTGCGCACCGACATCGTGCTCCCCGCCGCACCTGTCGACCCCGGCACCCCTGGCACCCCTGGCACACCCGGAACGCCCGGCACCCCGTCCACTCCCGCAGCGCCCGGCACCGGCACGGGTGCCGGCTCCGGCCTCGCCGCGACAGGGCTCGACGCCTCCGGCCTCGCGGTCCTCGCCGTGCTGCTGCTCGCAGCCGGGGCCGCCGTCGCCCTCCGCCGTCGTCGCCCAGGCACCCGCTGAACGCACGGCCCCCGCGCCGCAATCGAGCCCAGCCTTTCTCACCGCACGCTCCGGCGTGTCGGGTGAAAAAGCCTGGGCTCGATTGCTGCGGTCGGCTCGGTTTACGGCTGCGTCGACCACCCGTTCCGCGGCGGCGTCGGCCAGTGGCCGCGCGTCGGCACGACGGCGGTCACGGCTCCGGTCGTCGGCGAGAGCAGCACCTCGCGCTGCTGCGGCCGGAACCAGTCGAACAGGCCGCCGAGCGATCCGGCGCGAGCGTCGAACGACGCGTCACCGATCCGGCCGGTGAGCCAGTTGTTCTCGATGAAGCGCAGCACCGAGGTCTGGTCGGTCGGCGTGTGGTCGACCTTGTTCTGCGCCGCGTACGGCGAGATCACGACGAGCGGAAGGCGCTGGCTCGGGCCGCAGCGGTCGGCGTAGCCGCCGGCCTCGTGCGAGACCGAGGTGCACACGGCGGAGTCGACCGCCGCATCAGCGGAGCCGTTGGTGACTCTCGGCGCGACATGGTCGTACCAGCCGTCCGAGTCGTCGTAGGCGAGCACGACCGCCGTGCTCGACCAGGAGCTCGACTTCTGGATGGCGTTGACCTCGTTGACGATGAACTTCTGCTCGTCGATCGGGTCGGAGTACGACGCGTGCCCGTCCTGCGCCTCCGGCGCCTTCAGGAACGACACCGACGGCAGGTTGTTCGACGTCAGCGCCGCGCTGAACGACGTGAGGTCGTACTGGTGGTTGGCCTGGTCGGTGTGACCGATCGCCTTCGTCGAGGTCGGCGGGAGGTGGTGCGGGTTGGACGTGGACTTGTAGTACTGGAACGGCGAGTGGTGGGGCGAGTAGTCCTTCGGCGTCGCTCCGGCGATGTTCGCGGTCACGGCGTCGCACTTCGCGTAGTGGCCGGCCGTGCCGTCCCAGGCCGTCGTGGGCGTGAAGCCGCCCTGGAACCAGCCCCAGGTCACCCCGCGGTTGTTGAGCAGGTCGCCGATGTTCTTGCCCGCCATCCCGACCACGGCCGACGTCGACGCGTGGTCGTTGTCCGAGCAGTCGTCGTATGCGGGGTCGGGGTCGCCGATCACCGTGCCGACCCCGGATGCGTTCGGCGACTGCACCGCGGTGGATCCGGTCAGCGTCGCCCCGGTCTTCGGGTCGTACGCCGTGCCGCCGTGGGTCTGGCCCGAGATGAGGTTGAGCGCGCCGGGGGTCGACGGGCCGAACGTGGTGTCCCAGCTGTTGTCGCTCATGGCGTAGTTCTGGGCGTAGTTCCACAGGCCGGTGACGGTGTTGCCGTCGTAGTAGTCCATCGCCAGACCGGGCGCGCCGAACTGTCCGGTGCAGGTGTCGGTGGACGTCTTCTGCACGAAGAGGTCCATCTTCCCTGCGTCGACCGCCTGCTGCTCGGCCGCGTAGCTGTGGTTCTGGTCGCAGGTCACGGCCTGGGTGGAGGCGAGACGCTTCGGCGGGTAGAGGTTGGGGTTGTCGGTGAGCGTGCCAGAGGTGACGAGGTTGTTCACCTTCGGCGTTCCCTTCGCGGCGGTGAACGTGGTCCCGTCGGTGTTGGCCGCGGACGGGTACGTGCCGAAGTAGTGGTCGAACGACACGTTCTCGTCGAAGATGACGACGAGGTGCTTGATCGGCGTGAGCGTGAACGACGAGTGCGAGGTGTCAGCGGTCGCCGGCGCGATCGTCAAGAGCCCGGCGCCGACGAGAGCGACGGCGCCGACAACGGCGAGACCGGCGCGGCCCACCGTCCTGGAGCGGTGCAGACGTGATGGTCTGAACACGATTCCTTCTTCCTTTGTGTGTTGATCGTCGGCACGGGATGCGCCGAGCCCTGTCACCGGTGTCAGGCGAGCATTCCGCTGCCCAGCCAGTCGCCGGAGTTCCGCGCGCCGGGTAACGCGAAGTAGTAGCCGCCGCCGAACGGCGAGATGTAGTCGGTCAGCGGCTCGTCGGCGAGCCGCTTCTGCACCGTGACGAACTGGCGTTCGAGGTCCTGGTTGAACGCCGTGAAGATGAGTCCCATGTCGAGGTCGCCGTTGGCGTCGAGCCCGGCGTCATAGTTGTATGCTCTGCGGAGCATGCGCTGATTCGCGGTGCTCTGCGTGTGCGGGTTGGCGAGGCGGATGTGCGCATCCATCTGGATCACGTCGCCGGTCGGGTCGAGTTCGTAGTGCGGGTCGTCGTGCTCGTACGACCCGGTGAGCGGCGCCCCGGTGTCGCGGCGTCGGCCGATCATGTTCTCCTGCTCGTGGAGGTTGACCCTGTCCCAGAACTCGACGAGCATCCGGATGAGTCGCACGACGTGGTAACTGCCGCCCGCGACCCAGCCGGGCTCCGAGTCGCCGGCGCGTGCCCAGACGAGGTCGGCCATGCTTTTCGCGTCCGTCGTGGCCGGATTGCTCGTGCCGTCCTTGAAGCCCATGAGGTTGCGCGGCGTTCCGGACGGACGGGGAGGGGAGGTGAACCCGTCCTGTCGCCAGCGCACCTGCATCCCGCCCCTGGTTGCTCGCGTGATCTCGCGCACAGCGTGGGTGACCGCATCCCGGTCGTCTGCGCAGACCTGGAGCAGGAGGTCGCCGTCGCAGACCTCGCGGCGGAGTGCGTCGTTCGCGAAGTCCTCCATCGTGCGCAGGCGCGCCGGTTTGGAGAGAGCCAGCCCGAAGCGCTCGTCGAAGAGCGATGCCCCGACAGAGAGGGTCACGGTGAGGCTGTCCGGCACGACGGTCGGGCCGAGGATGCCGGAGTCGCGCGGCGGCGCTGTGAGTCCAGGGTCCGGCGGGGTGCCTCCTGTGGTGAGGAAGCGGGCTCGCTCGGTGACCGTCTTCAGCAGGTCGGCGAGTTCCGCCCGGTTGGCGGCCGTCGCGTCGAGTGCGACGAACGCCGCCGCCCGCTGCGGAGGGGTGAGGATGCCCTGCTGGTGCGCGCCGTGGAACGGGTAGCCGGTGCGGGGTGCCGCGTTCGCGTTCAGCGGCGCACCCTCGGCTGCGCGCGGGTGGCCGTGCGCTGCGCCGACCGCGCCGACCCCTGCGACCGTGCCCGCGCCCACCGCAGCCCCCGCAGCGGCCTGAAGGAAATCCCGCCGTCCGATCCCGCTCATGCTTCCCTCCGGATGTCGCAGATCGCCGCGACGGGTGCGAGCAGTTCGAGCGTCCCGTCCACCGCGCCGTCCACCCGCTCCCGCTCCGCGCGGCTGAGCGAGGAGAGCGGACGCCAGGTGCCGTCGCCCGCGCGGAACGACTCGATCAGCTTCTGCGTCCCGGCGAGGGATGCTGTCGTCTCCGCCAGCCCGTCGTAGCGGCTGCTCAGGATGCTCGTGAGCGGTGTCAGCGCCGCCGACGCCCCGCTGAGGTTGGCGTCGACCGTCGCCAGCTCGGTCCCGGAGGCGGCGTCTGCGTCGCCGGTCAGCTCGAACTGCAGCGCGTTCTCGACGATCTCGTGAGCCCGCAGGCCGATGGCGCCCGGGTCGATCTCGGCGTCGGCGATCGTGGATGCGAGCGCGGCGACCGACGCGGACAGGGCGGAGACCGCATCCGTCGTCTGTGCGGCAGGAGCGCCGGACCACAGCAGTGCCTCGACGCGGTGGAACCCGGTGAGGTGCTCGTCGGTGAGCGCGGTCGTGCCAAGGGCAGGCAGGCCGTCGATGGCGTCGCCGGTGTCGCCGAACGCGTCGTACGCGGCGCCGAGCGTCTCATAGGTGAGGTGGGCGCTGAGCCAGTCGCGGCGTGCCGCCGCTAAGTCGCCCTCCGCTGTGTCGGCGCCGAGTTCGGCCACCTGACGCTGAAGCACGGGGATGCGCGACGCCACCCACGTCGTGTACGTCTTCGCCACCGGGATGAGGTCGTTCCTGGTCACGGGGACGATGCCGGGGGTGAGCTGCGCGGAGGGCGGAGCCGGCCCGACCGCGACGGTGGGCCCGTGCACGGGGTCGGCGTCGGCGGGGAGGCAGACGAACCGGTAGCGTCCAGCACCGATCGTCACGCGCGCCGTCGCGTGCGCACCCGCGCCGAGCCCCTCGAGGTCGAGGAAGACCTTCTTCGAGTCGACGGCCTGCAGGTACACCTCGATCCCCGCGACCGTGTGGTTCGTCACCGTGAAGGTCTGCTCGCCGCCGGGGACGGATGCGTCCGTCTGCGCGTCCTGCCCGCCCCAGCCGGCGCCGCAGGTGTCGGCGTCCGCCGCCACCGCGTACGACCCGGGATGCACGCCGGCCTGAGCACTCTGCGACCTCACCGCGACCGTGACCACGACTGCGATCACCACCAGCGCACCGAGCGCAGCGAAGAACACTGCGAGTCGGGAGCGCTTCGACATGGACTCACGGCCTCCTGGCGGATGGTGATGGCGGGGACGGCTGCGCCGGAGCAGTCCGGCAGGAGCGATGTTAGGAGGGTCGCGCATCCCCTGGATCGTGCTTCACCCGTTGTTCACCAGGCCGTCACCGCCCGTGCCCCGTACGGGGGACGCGTGTGCTCGGCGCCCGTGGGCGCGGCGTAGGCTTTCCTCCATGCTTGCAACAGTCATCCACGGTGAGAAGGACGTCCGCGTCGAAGAGGTCCCCGACCCTGTCCTGTCGACGGGCGGCGACGCCATCGTGCGCGTCGTCGCGGCCTGCGTCTGCGGGTCCGACCTGTGGCCGTACCGCGGTGTCACCCCCACGCACGCCGCCCACCGCATCGGCCACGAGTTCGTCGGCGTGGTCGAGGAGGTCGGGCCGGAGGTGACGACGATCGCCCCCGGCGACTTCGTCATCGCGCCGTTCTACGACTGCGACATGACCTGCGTCAACTGCAAGAACGGGGTCAGCACCTCCTGCCTGCACGGCGGATGGTGGGGCTCCGACGACAAGCTCGGCGGCTTCGCCGACGGCGGCCAGGGCCAGAAGGTGCGCGTGCCGCACGCCGACGGCTCGCTCGTCGCGACGCCCGAGTACCCGCGCGACGAGCTCATCCCGAGCCTGCTGACACTGTCGGATGTGATGGGCACCGGTCACCACGCAGCCGTCTCGGCCGGGGTGACGGAAGGCAGCACGGTCGTCGTCGTCGGCGACGGCGCGGTCGGGCTGTGCGCGGTGCTCGCGTCCGCCCGGCTCGGGGCGTCGCGCATCGTGGCCATGTCGCGGCACGAGTCCCGTCAGGAGCTGGCGCGTGCATTCGGTGCGACCGACATCGTCGCCGAGCGCGGCGACGCCGGCGTCGCCGCCGTGAAGGAACTCCTCGACGGGATCGGCGCCGACTGCGTGCTCGAGGCTGTCGGCACCAAGGAGTCGATGGACCAGGCGATCCGCTCGGCCCGCCCGGGCGGCATGGTCGGCTACGTCGGCGTGCCCAACGGCGGCCCCGAGCTGCCCGTGCGTCCGCTGTTCAACAACAATGTCGGCGTCAACGGCGGCGTCGCGCCCGTGCGCAACTACGTGGAGGAGCTGCTGCAGGACGTCTGGTCTGGCGCCATCGACCCCGGCCGCGTCTTCGACCTGGAGCTCCCGCTGTCCGAGGCGGCGGAGGCGTACGCCGCGATGGATGAGCGCCGCGCGATCAAGGTGCTCCTGCGCCCGTAGCGCACGGCGCCCCGCCCGGTTCGCGGGTCAGTTGAGAATCTCTCCGCGAGCTTCCGGTGTGAGTCCGGTGAGCCGGTCACGCCACTGCTGCAACGCTTCGGGCGTGAGTCTGGTCCACTCGGCGACCTCGGCGACCACCCGAATGGGTTCGTCGCTGCGGTACGAACGCGTGGGGTTGCCCGGGAACTTCTTGTCCGTGACGTTCGGGTCGTCCTCGAAGCCGCCCGTCGGCTCGACGGCGTAGACCCGTGGCTCGCGATGGTCGGGCGCGAGCTCTGATGCGAGTTCTGCCGCAAGGCCGGCGCCGTCCAGCAGCGCGGTGAAGTAGATGTGGTTCATGATGACGTCGGGCCGGTAGTTGGACGGGAACCCTGGGGAGAGGAGATCCTCGGCCCGGAGATCGGCGGTGGTGCCGTGGTAGAACGGCCCCGATTCCTGTGCTGTGCTCACAGCGCCATGATAGGAGGGTCGGAGAATCCGCACGGTGACAGGCGGTCAGCGGGTTCGCCCGCTGACCGCGGCGTACGACTCCCGTGGGCTGGCACATCCATTGCGCGCGTCCGGGGCGCCGTCGCGTTCGGCTTGGACGTCGATCGCCTGGATGATCAACTCGAAGGCCACGAGCGCGACGACTGCGGCCAGTCCGGCCAGCAGCACCGCGACGATTGTTCGCATACCAGAGTGTCGCGCGCCGATCCCAAGAAACCTCCCAGCGGCTCGGATGCTTCCCCGGAGCAACTGCTATGTTGTGAGCATCCGGGGGATGCGCCTATTGGGGTGCCTTGTCAGGTTCGATTTCCTGAATCCTCCACTCCCGACCTCTGGCCCGCTTGCTGCACGGCGGCCCTCCGGCGACTCTAGAGCCTGTCCTTCGCCTTGAAGGCCAGGTACAGCCACGGCACATCCGGGTTTTGGATCGAACAGGTCGTCTTCGAGCGATTCGATCGCGCCGTCAAGCTGCTGGCCCGCCTCGAAGTGCCCGTCCTCGCTCACGCTCAGCAGCGGAAGACTGTCCAATCTGACACCTGCCTCTACCCTCATTCCGCTGAGCGACCGATTCGGTCGTCGTCGTGCAGCTTCTCCTGAGCGACCGTGAGCAGGTACGCGTCAGCAGCCTCCCGTCGTTCGCGAACGGCCAGGTACACGACCAACGCGAGGATGAGCGCAAGGAAGAGAGCGCTCGTTCCGACCGTGCCCATCCCGAGACCGCCGTCGGTTCGCGGCTGGGAGAGGAAATCACCGAGCGAGGCGCCGAGCGGACGTGTGAGGACGTATGCGATCCAGAATGCGACCACGGCGTTGAGCTTCAGCACGAAGTGCGCGAACGCGGTCAGTCCGATGGCGGCGGCGAAGATCGCGGCAGACGGCAGGTATCCGAGGTTCAACTGTTCGGCGATGAGGTCCCCTGCGGCAGTTCCGAGGGCGAACGTGAAGAGAATCGCCAGCCAGTAGAACGCCTCGCGGCGTCGGGTGTCGATCTGGTGGATGGACAGGGTCCGTTCTGTGCCGTACCAGACCGCGAAGACGACACCGAGTGCGACGGCGAAGACGGTGGTCGTGACCACCAGGCTGATGCCAAGGTTGTCGGTGAGATTGTCGGTGATGAGTGTTCCGACCACGCTGATCAGGACCACGGTGAGCCAGTACAGCGATGGCCGGTAGCCGCGGCTTCGGAACTGGGCGATGAACGCGATCGCGAACACCGCCGTCATGACGGCGGTCGTGCCTCCGAGGCCCAGGCCCAGGTTCGTGTTGAGGAAGTCGGCCGCCGTCTCGCCGACGGTGGTCGCGAGGATCTTGATGATCCAGAACGTGGCCGTGGGCTCTGGGACTTTGTTGCGGCTGCGGCTGGTCAGGGTAGCGTTCGCGTCGCTCATGCAGGATTCTCCGGACGATCGGTGTATTCGGTCGGAGCCGACGCTAGGCGGGCCTTTCTAAGCAATGACTAAGCGCAGTGGCCGGGCACCTGGGTCCAGAGGAAATCGGCTCTTCAGGGCGTCGGCTCGCTACCGCTACTTCACCGCCTTGTTGAACCCCGTCACCGGCTGGCCTTCGTCGAAGCCGGGGACGCTGCGGCGGAACCCGCGGGTGAGCACCAGCAGGTAGACGATGCCGAGGCCCATCCAGATGCTGCCGCCGATCAGCGCATCCACGTGGAGGTTGGCCCAGAGCACGCCGGTGAGCAGCATTCCGATGGCCGGGAGCACGATGAAGGTGACGATGTCGCGCGGCGTGCGGCGGCGGCCCTTCCGGATGGCGAACCAGGCGATCACGGAGATGTTCACGAAGGTGAACGCGATGAGCGCGCCGAAGTTGATGAATGCCGCGATCGTCTCCAGCGTGAAGGCCGCGGCCAGCAGGCTGATGACGCCGACCAGCACGATGTTGAACGTCGGGGTGTGCGTCTTCGCGTTGATGTGACCGAAGAACCGGTTCGGCAGCACATTGTTGCGGCCCATCACCAGGAGCATCCGGGAGACGGATGCGTGCGAGGCGAGCCCGGAGGCCAGGGTCGCGCAGAATCCCGCGGCGGTGAGCACGGCTTGCAGGGTCTGACCGCCGACCTGGAGGCCGATCTCCGGCAGTGTGCTGTCCTCGATCGCGGCGGTGGGGAAGACCTCGGACGACGGGAAGCGGAGCTGGGTGAAGTAGGAGGTGATGAGGAAGATCGCGCCGCCGATGACCACCGTGAACAGGATCGCCTTCGGCATGATCTTGGGCGTCTTGGCCTCTTCGGCGTACATCGTGACCGCGTCGAACCCGATGAACGAGAAGCAGACGATCGTGGCGCCGGTCAGCACCGCGCCGAGTGTCACGCCGTCGTGCAGGAACGGCTGGACGGATGCGATGGTCCCTGCGCCCTGACCCTGTGCGAGCTGCGCGATCACCATGACCACGAACACCACCATGACCACGATCGAGAACACCAGCAGCAGCATGTTGATGTTGGAGGTGCCGCGCATCGTCAGGTAGATGATCGAGGTGACGGCCGCGCAGTAGATGACCACCCAGATCCAGCCGGGCACGCCGGGGAACAGCGCTTCGAGGTAGCTGCGGATGATGAGGCAGTTCACCATCGGCAGCAGCACATAGTCGATCAGCGACGTCCAGCCCACCAGGAAGCCGACGTTCGGGTGGATGGACTCGCGCACGTAGGTGTACGCCGAACCCGCGCTCGGGATGGCGCCCGCCATCTTGCCGTAGCTGATCGCCGTGAACATCATGACGACGAGCGCCACGAGATAGGCGGATGGCACCACGTTGTCCGTGTCGCGAGCGACCATGCCGAAGGTGTCGAACACGACGGTCGGCGTCATGTAGCCGAGGCCGAGACCCACGATCGCCCACAGGCCGAGGTTCCGCTTGAGCTTGCCGCTGGATGCGATCGATGGGGCGATGGGAGTCGTCACTGTCTCTCCTTCGGCGGGTGACGCTGCGCCTCTGCAACGACCCGCGACGCTGCTATGGCCGTCTGAGTTCGGCTATGTTCCCACAGATTCTGCGCGCGGCAAACTCGGAGACGGGCGCGGCCGATCCAGGGCAGGATCGACCGCGCCCGCTCTGCCGGGAGAAGGAGCGCGTTGCGCGCTCCTGCCTACTCGTTAGGCGTTGCTCGTTAGGCGTTGACGACGACGATGTCGTTCAGCGCGGCCCTGGTGCGCGGTGCCAGCTCGCGCTCGCGCAGCGGGTCCGGCAGAGCCTCAGGGTCGCCGAGCACGCCGATGGCGCTGACGGAGGTGGGCACGAAGCGGTCCTCGATGCCGAAGGCGGTGCGGAGCGCATCCCCGTCGAAGCCGCCCATCTGGTGCACGTGCAGGCCGTCGTGGTGCGCCTGGACGCTGAGGTGGGCGACTGCCTGACCGAGGTCGTATGTCGCCCAGCGGCGGTCGTTGCCCTCGGCGTCCTTCACCTCGGCGAAAGCCACGATGAGCGCGCTCGCCGATCCTGCCCACGCCTGGTTGAAGCCCATCAGGGCGGAGGCGATGGCGTCGAACTCGGTGGTTCCACGGCGGGCGACGACGAAGCGCCACGGCTGCGTGTTGCTCGCGGACGGCGACCAGCGGGCTGCCTCAAGCGCCGCGGTCAGCGCTGTCTCGGGAACGACGGCGCTCGGGTCGAATGCGCGGGGGCTCCAGCGCTCGGCGAGGGCGGGGATGAGGGGCGCAGCGGTGACGGCGGCGCGCGAGTTCAGCTCGGCGATGGACATGGCTCTCCTGATGGTTCGTACGACATGGAAGCGCATGGCTCCATTGCCAAGCTATAAACATGCAAACACATTCAGCGTGGGAGTATTCCGTGCCCCGCAAAATGAACCGTTTGTTACAGGTGTGTTAATTCTCCCCAGCCTCAACCCGCCCGTTTTCTACCCGCATCCGGGGTACAAGCGGCCCTGGCGCCCCTCCGCACCCCCACGTTCGGGATGCGCGACCCTTGTCTGAACGATTCCTCAGTTGACCTGCCATTCCGCCGCCCCCGAACGGGGGTGTGTCCGCCATTCTGCCGACAGCCGGATCGTGTCCGCGTGTCGGCGGACAGGGGTCGGATGGGGCACACCGTCCCCCGTCGTCCGCTGCCCGGAAACGTCACTTGCGGCGCGTGAAACGTCCCCGCTAGAACTTGATCAACCCGACCGCCCAGATCCCCAGTGACGTGGATGACACCCCCCTGTATCTCTGCGAGGTCCCGTCCATGTTCATCTTCATCCTGCAAATCCGGCACATGCTGGAGGGGCATCCCGAGTTCTATCTGTTCGCCGTCTACTCCGCCTTCATCTGGGTCATCTGGATCATCAAGGTGGCCGTCTCCCGCCGCTATCGGCCGTACACCGAGGACTTCCAGGCGTCGACCAGCGTCGTCGTCCCCGTGGTGGACGAGCCGCTCGATCTGTTCCGCGACGTCATCGGCCGCATGGTCGAGCAGAAGCCCGGCGAGATCATCGTCGTCATCAACGGCGCCCCGAACCCCGGCCTCGTCGAGGTCTGCGAGGAGTTCGCACCGCTGGTGCGCTGGGTGCACACGCCGATCCCCGGCAAGCGCAACGCTGTGATGATCGGCACCAGGATGTCCACGGGCGACATCACCGTGCTGGTCGACTCCGACACCGTCTGGACGGACAACACGCTCTCCGAGCTGGTGAAGCCGTTCAAGGACGAGCGCGTCGGCGGCGTCACCACCAAGCAGCGCATCCTGGAGCCGGAGCGCAGTTGGATCACCCGGTGGGCGGACTGGCTGGAGAACTCGCGCGCGCTGTACTCGATGCCGGCGCAGAGCGTCGTCGGGCAGATCGGATGCCTTCCCGGCCGCACCATCGCGTTCCGCCGGTCGATCCTGATGCGCGTCATGGACAAGTTCATGAACGAGAAGTTCCTCGGCGTCTTCCTCGAGGTCTCGGACGACCGCACGCTCACGAACCTCACCCTCAAGGAGGGTTACCGCACCGTGTACCAGCACACCAGCCTGGTCTACACGGATGCGCCGCTCAAGGTGAAGAAGCTCTTCAAGCAGCAGCTCCGCTGGGCTCGCGGCAGCCAGTACAACACGCTCAGGATGCTGCCGTGGATGCTCGGCCACGCCCCGCTGCTGGCGTTCTTCTTCATCACCGACATCATCCTGCCGTTCGTGCTCGCCGGAGTCCTCGGCGGCTGGGTCTACCGCTCGATCACGGGTGAGGGCTACAACTTCTACGCCGGGTTCCTCAAGGCGTACGGCGTGCAGGGCGGAGTGCTGACGGTCGTCGCGCTGATGGTCGCGTCCTCCGTGATCAGCATGTCGATCCGCCAGATCCGGCACCTCTCCGAGAAGCCGTCCGACTTCTTCCGCCTGCCGGTGTTCATCATCGTCTCCACGTTCTTCCTCATGCCGATCCGGCTCCTCGGGTTCTTCCGCATGGCGCACGCCAGCGGGTGGGGCACTCGCTCTGGCGCGTACTCGGGCGGACCGAACGAGATCAGCAGCGACGACGAGATCGCGCTGGCACAGGCGAGGGACGCCCAGGCGCTGGATGCCCAGGCACTGGATCCGCAGACCCGGACCGACCAGCTCCCCGACTCCGTCGGCGGCCTGACCACCACCACCGCCCTCGCCACCCGCGCCGAGACCCGCGCGGCCACCAAGACCACATCCAAGACCCAGCCCAAGACCGCTCGCGCCGAGCGGCGTCGGCTCAACCCGTACGCCGCCATCCCGTACCTGATCGGTATCGCGATCCTGACCCTGGAGGCCCTCTTCCTTGTCTAGCCAAGCAGCCCACTGGTGGGCGCAGACCAAGTCGCGCTCCCTCATGACCACCGCCGCCTTCGTCGTGCTGAGCCTCGTGCTCGGCGGCATCTCCTACTACGTCTGGTCGTCCCCGACGAGCACGGTCCGCACCGTGGTCGACGCCGCGGCCACCGCCGTCAACCCGCTCGCCGCGCAGAACGCGAGCCTGCAGAAGAACCTGAGCAGCGCCAAGAAGACCATCGCGACGCAGAACGGCAAGCTCTCCTCGCTGCAGCAGCAGTCGCTCGCCGCCCAGGCGTCGACCGCCAAGCAGCTCGCCGCCGCGCAGCAGCGCGCTGTCACGGCGGAGAGGGCGCTCGCCCAGGCGAAGGCGCAGCTCGCCAGCGCGAACGGCGCCCTTTCGGCGAACGCAGCAGCCAAGAGCGGCGCATCCGGAGGGAAGACCGGCACCGGAGGAGGCACGAGCACCGGAGGAACCGGCAACGGCGGTAACGGCAACGGTGGGAACATCGCGCCGGAGCCGACCCCGATCACCGCGCCGAGCAAGGCCGAGCTGCTGCAGCCGGCCAGCCGCTACTACGGCATGTACACCGAGCAGGCCCCGTTCAACTGGGCGACGTTCGACGCGACGAGCGCGAAGGTCGGCGTGCAGCCGAACCTCGTCGGCTATTTCAGCGGCTGGGACGAGACGTTCCGCGCCAACGCCGTCACCCGCGCCTGGCAGCAGGGCAGGCTGCCGATGATGACCTGGGAGTCCAGGCCCATCTCGGCGGGCAACGACTCGGTGGATGCGCCGGAGTACTCGCTCCCGAAGATCATCGGAGGCGACTTCGACGCCTACCTGCACCAGTACGCCAAGGACATCGTCGCCACCGGCCTGCCGCTGGCCATCCGTCTCGACCACGAGATGAACGGCGTCTGGTACCCGTGGGCGGAGACGGACGGCAAGGGCAACTCGATCAACGGGAACAGCCCTGGCGACTACGTGAAGATGTGGAAGCACGTGCACGACGTCTTCCAGCAGGAAGGCGCGAACGACCTGGTGATCTGGGTGTGGGCGCCGAACATCGTCAACAACCTGCCGGCGCAGCACAAGGTCGACGGCTACCTTCCGTCGCTCTACCCCGGCGACGACTACGTCGACTGGGTGGGACTGTCCGGCTACCTGCGTCCGCCGTACAAGGCCGACCAGAGCTTCACGTTCGATTACACGTTCACCCCGAGCCTGAACCAGCTCAGGGCCATCACGAAGAAGCCGATCGTCCTGGCGGAGGTGGGAGCCTCGGAGACGGCCGGTCACAAGACGGCCTGGGTCACCGACTTCTTCAACGCCTTCTCGAAACCGGAGAACGACGACATCATCGGCTTCTCCTGGTTCAACCTCGCTGTGACGAGCTACGTCGAGGGGGTCAGAGCCACGAACGACTGGCGCATCGACTCCCGCGCCGACACGCTCTCGGCGTTCATCTCCGGGATCACCCGCCCGGAGGACCACTTCACGCTCACCCCGGCGCAATGACCTCAGCGAACATCCCAGCGAAAGGACCACGCGACATGACCACCAAGAAGACCACCAAGGAACAGCCGGCCCCGCGCATCAGTGTGATCGGCACCGGATATCTCGGAGCCACCCACGCGGCGGCGATGGCCGAACTCGGATTCGACGTGATCGGCGTCGACACCGACCAGAGCAAGGTCGACGCCCTCCGCGACGGCCGCGTGCCGTTCTTCGAGCCGGGCCTGCCCGAGCTCATCACCCAGCACGTCGCATCCGGTCGGCTGAGCTTCACCACCGACATCGCCGAGGCGACAGCGCTCGCCGACGTGCACTTCATCTGCGTCGGCACGCCGCAGCAGTCCGGCAGCTTCGCCGCCAACCTGAGCTACGTGGAGGCGGCGGCGCGGTCGATCGCGCAGAACATGACGCACGACGGCGTCATCGTCGGCAAGTCGACCGTCCCGGTCGGCACCGCCGCCAGGCTGCGCGCCATCGTCGCTGCCGAGCTCCCGGACGGGGTCTGCGCCGAGCTGGTCTGGAACCCCGAGTTCCTGCGCGAGGGCAAGGCTGTCGACGACACGCTGTCTCCCGACCGGCTCGTCTTCGGAGGGACGTCGGAGCGCTCAGAGGCCGTTCTGCGCCGCATCTACGCCACCCCGATCGCGGCAGGAACACCCGTCCTCGTGGCCGACCTGCCGACCGCCGAGCTGGTGAAGGTGAGCGCGAACGCGTTCCTCGCCACCAAGATCTCGTTCATCAACGCCATCTCCGAGGTGTGCGACGCTGCCGGCGCCGATGTCTCGCTGCTGGCGGATGCGCTCGGTCACGATGTGCGGATCGGTCGCCAGTTCCTGAACGCCGGTCTCGGCTTCGGCGGAGGCTGCCTGCCCAAGGACATCCGAGCGCTGATGCACCGGTCGAGCGAGCTCGGTGCGCACGCGGCTGTCGGGCTGCTGCAGCAGGTGGACGAGATCAACATGGGCCGCCGCCAGCGGGTCATCGACCTCGCCATCGCCGCCTGCGGCGGGTCGGTGCTCAACCGCAGGATCGGCGTGCTCGGGGCCGCTTTCAAACCGCACACGGACGACGTGCGCGACTCGCCGGCCCTCAACGTCGCCGCCGCCCTGCACCTCCGCGGGGCGCAGGTCGTCGTCTACGACCCGGAGGCGCGTTCCACCGCCCAGCGCATGTTCCCGACCCTCGGTTACGCCGACTCGGTCGAGGAGGCGGTGACCGGCGCGGACGTGACCGTCGTGCTCACCGAGTGGCCCGAGTTCGTCGAAGCCGATCCTGCGGCGCTCGCGGCCATCGTGCACGGCAGGACCGTGATCGACGCCCGCAACTGCCTCGACGCCGGGGCGTGGTCGGCCGCCGGCTGGGCCGTGCACGTCATGGGCAGGGTGCCGGAGGGCGCCCCGCTCGCCGACGACCTCGCCGCGCTCACCGGCGTGCGCTGACCGCATCCACCGCATCCACTTCCGACTGCTCCGCTTCCCTCGAGAGGAAACCATCATGACCAGTTACGTGACCAAGGCCGTCATCCCGGCCGCAGGGCTCGGCACACGCTTCTTGCCCGCCACCAAGGCCATGCCCAAAGAGATGCTCCCCGTCGTCGACAAGCCCGCCATCCAGTACGTGGTCGAGGAGGCGGTCGGCGCCGGCCTGAACGACGTCCTGCTCGTGACAGGCCGCAACAAGAACGCGCTGGAGAACCACTTCGACCGCAACACCGAGCTCGAGGACACCCTGGCCAGGAAGGGCGACCTCGACAAGCTGGAGAAGGTCAACCAGTCCACGTCGCTCGCCGACATGCACTACGTGCGACAGGGCGACCCGAAGGGCCTCGGCCACGCGGTGCTCCGCGCCAAGATGCACATCGGTCACGAGCCGTTCGCCGTCCTGCTCGGCGACGACATCATCGACGCCCGCGACCCGCTGCTGTCCCGGATGCTCGAGGTGCAGCAGCAGCTCAACACCACGGTCGTCGCCCTGCTCGAGGTGGACCCCAGCCAGATCCATCTCTACGGTGCGGCCGCGGTGGTGGAGACGGACGAGGACGATGTCGTGCGCATCACCGGCCTGGTCGAGAAGCCGGATCGCGAGAGCGCCCCGTCGAACTACGCGGTGATCGGCCGCTACGTGCTGCGGCCGGAGATCTTCGACATCCTGGAGAAGACGGAGCCGGGCAAGGGCGGCGAGATCCAGCTCACGGACGCCCTGCAGGGCCTCGCGACCGCACCCTCGTGGACGGGCGGTGTGCACGGCGTCGTCTTCTCCGGTCGCCGCTACGACACCGGCGACCGCCTGGACTACATCAAGGCGATCGTGCAGCTCGCCGCCGCCCGCGACGACCTGGGGAAGGATCTCGTCCCCTGGCTGCGCGCGTTCGCGGCGGAGGAGGGGGCACCGGCACCGGTCGCACCGTCAAAGCCCGCCAAGCCGGTGAGACCGACCGTCGCGACCATCCCGGCCGAGCCCGTGGCAGAGCCCGCGCCGCGCAAGCGCGACCTGGTGCCTGTGGCAGGAGCCTGACCTCTCGCTGGATCTCACGGCCCTCGCGTCATGAACGCGAGGGCCGTGCATCTCTTCGGGTGCCGCTGTGGTCTGCGGCCATCTACCCGAATGGATGTGCATCCCGTGTCCCGAAAACTGCTCGCCATCGTCCTCTCCGCTGTCGGCCTCCTCGGCCTGAGCGGGCTGAGCCTCCTCTCCGCGCCGACGGCGGACGCCGCCGTCATCCCCAACGCCATCACCGGCGTCTCGCTGACGTCCACCCACTCGGTCGGCAGGTACGACACGTCGACCTTCGCCTGCACCTGGGCTGTTCCGGACGCCTCGTCCGCCGGCGACACGTTCACCCTTCAGCTTCCGCCCCAGCTCTCCTGGTTCGGCACGGCCGACTTCGACCTCAAGGACGCCGCGGGGGATGTGGTCGCCACGGCCCACGCGGACGACTCCGGCCTGGTCACCTTCACCCTCACCGGCTTCGTGACCACCCATCCGGACTCCGTGAACGGCACCTGCGCCTTCACGACCCTGTTCACCGCAGAACAGACGCAAGCGGGCCCCACCACCCTGCAGTTCACGGTCGGGTCGACGGTCTATCCGATCAACGTCGTCGAGGCAGGACCGTGCACCAGCTCGTGCGAGACCCCGGCTCCGACGACCGCATCCAAGACCGGATACTGGGCGAACACCGCACAGACCAGAGTCCACTCGTTCATCCAGGACCCGGCCACCACCGATGCCGTGAACACGGCCACGATCACCGACACCCCTGCGGGCGGAACGGCGATCGACTGCGCGACCGTCACCCCGGCGATCGGCGCGTGGGACCCGGCGACGGGAACCATCGCAGAGCCGGACCACAGCGCGGAGTATCCCGCGACCATCGACTGCACGCCGGCCAGCGTGACGGTCACCTGGCTGGATGTGCCCGCCGGGCTCTACACCAGGCTCGACCTCGACACCGTGGTGACGGATGCGACGCTCGGCGCATACACGAACGCGGGAGATGTGGCGATGAACGGCGAATCGACGCCCGTGGAGTCGACCGTGGAGACGACGGCGGCCGCCGGCACAGGAACCGGGCAGGCACCCACCTCCACGCCGACGCCGACTCCCACTGCGACGCCGACGCCCACTGCGACGCCGACGCCCACTGCGACGCCGACGCCGACTGCGACGCCGACGTCCACACCCACGTCCACGCCGACGCCGTCCTCCACGCTGACGCCGGCGCCCGCCGGCATCACGTCGACTCCCGCCCCCTCGGCCTCCGCCCCCGCATCGCCGTCAGCGGGCGCCCACCTCGCCGAGACCGGCTCCGACCTCGCTGCGCCGCTCTCCGCCGCGCTCGCTCTCACCGCAGCCGGTGTCGGAATCGCGATCGCCAGGACCTACCGCCGCAAGCACGCGACGCGCTGACCTCGCTCAGTCGAGCTGACCTCGCTCAGTCGAGCCGACCTCGCTCAGTCGAGCCCGAGCCGCTTGAGCGTGTGATGCTCGCTGTGCCCCGCGTCCGTCTCGATCTCGTCCACCGCGATCGGGATGCCCGGCCCGATGGCGAGCCAGACGAAACCGTCTCTGTGAACGAGGGGGACCAGATCGGTCGTGCCGTCCTTGAGGAGGGTGCGCACGCGTTTCAGCAGTGCGTACCCTTCCGACGGCCTGGTCACGTAGGTCTTGCGCCGATAGTGGACCACGTGCGCGACGGTCTTCGCGCCGAGTCCTTCCACCTGGGCGTCGGTCAGTGCCTCGGTCATCTGCGGTCCTTTCGGGTCAGGCTCTCGGCCTCTCGGCCGAATCGACGGTACTCGCGTCCCCGGCCGAGTCAACCGAGCCGAACAGAGTCCGCCGATACGCGCATCCACGAGCCGCCCCTGGACGCGGGCGCGGCCGGTGCCATACCGTGCTGTGTATGGGAACACTGAACAGCGTCGCCTGCGGGCGACGCGTGATCGCGCGGGAGCGTCGCGCCTGACGGCGCGCTCCCACCGATCCACCGATCGCGCCGTACCTCCGGAGACCTTCGCGCCCCGGATGCGGAAGCCGTTCGTGCTGCCTCCGACCTGTTCCGCGGGCGCTCCATCTATCGCTGCTGGAGTTCCTCGTGCCTACCCGTTCCTCCCGTCCATCCCGTCCCTCCCGTCCATCCCGCCCCTCCCGTCCGGTCGCCCCGGTCGGCGGCAGGCATGAACTCGGACAGAACCTTCTCGTCCACCACGCCACCATCGAACGCGTCGTGGCGCTCGCTCGCGCGACGCACGGCCCGATCCTCGAGATCGGCGCGGGCGACGGCGCCATCACCCGGCACCTGGCCAGGCTCGGCCGCGACCTCCTGGCGATCGACCTCGACGGCGCCCGCGTTCGCCGTCTGGCCGAGCGCCTGCCGTCCGCCGACATCCGCCAGGCCGATGCGCTGCGCTTCCCGCTGGACCGGCAGGTCGTCGTCGGCAATCTCCCGTTCCACCTGACCACCCCGATCCTGCGGCGTCTGCTCGGCTCCGGCCGGTGGCGGACAGCCATCGTGATCACCCAGTGGGAGGTCGCCCGCAAACGCGCGGGCGTCGGCGGGCGCACGATGATGACGGCGCAGGCCGCGCCCTGGTTCGACTTCGCGCTGCACGCTCGCGTGCCCGCGGACGGCTTCCGTCCGCGCCCGTCCGTCGACGGCGGCCTCCTCACCGTCGAGCGTCGACCCGTCCCTCTGATCCCCACGACGGAACGCACATCATACGAGCGCTTCGTCGCCTCGGTCTTCACCGGCCAGGGGAGGGGGATGGATGCGATCCTCGCCCGCGCCGTCGGCGTCCCCGCCGCGGAGCGCAGGTCGGCATTGGCCGCGGCGGGCGTGTCGCGGGACGCACTGCCCCGCGAGCTGACACCGGCGGCGTGGGTGGAGGTGTGGACGCACTGCGCCCGGTTCGGCGGCGGCGCGCGAGGGAGCAGGTAGCGTTGCCGTCGTGCTTCCTCTCCCGTCGCCCGCCGAGCTGGACGACCTCGCCGACCGCGGCTGGCCGGCGCTCGAACGCGAGCAACTCGGCCCGTGGACGCTCCGCTTCGCAGACGGCGTCACCAACCGTGCCAACTCCGTGCTCCCGTCCGGCCAGGTGGATGCGGTCGCCCTGCCCGCGCTCGTCGGTTCCGCCGAGCAGGCGTACCGTCGTCGTGGCCTGCCCGCCGTGTTCCAGGTCAGTCCCGCCACCGATGCGGCCCTCCCCGCCGAGCTCGGAGCCCGCGGCTACCGCGAACACTCGGCCACGCACATCCTGGTCGCAGACCGTGCGAGGATCGCGGAAGCCTCTGCGGCCGTCACTGTCGCATCCACCCCCTCACGACCGTGGATGCAGCTCTGGTGGTCGGTCGACGGGCGCGGCGACTCGGCGGCGCAGGCTGTCGCTGAGCGCATCCTCATCGGGGTGCCCGCGCTCTACGTCGGCTCCGGTGCGCCGGAGCGGCCTGACGCGGTCGCGCGTCTCGCCATCGTGAACGGGTGGGGCGGGCTGTTCGCCGTGGCCACCCGCCCGGAGGCGCGCCGCCGCGGTCACGCCGCCGCCCTCATCCGTGCGGTCGCCGACGCCTCCGCGGACCACGGCGTCGAGCGCCTGTGGTTGCAGGTCATGGCGGACAACGCCGCCGCCGTCGCCCTCTACGAAGGGCTCGGCTTCGTCCAGGCGTCGAGCTACAGCTACTGGACGGAATCCGCCGGTTAAAACCGCGATGCCGGGTGCGTGAACCTAGGGGAATTCACGCAGCCCGGCATACGTTCGGGGTTACCTTCGGAGGATATTCGGGTTCCTCCGCCGGCTATTACAGACTACCGAAGATCGAGCCGTTGTGGGTCAAATGGAGGACACGATTTGTACCCCAGTAGGAGTGTCATTCTGGCCCTCGCTTGGGGTGTCCGTGCCCCTTGACGTCAAAAACCCGACGCTGTAGTGCAAGAACCGGACAGTCTATGCCGCGAGTTCCTGCTTGAGTGCGGCGACGAAGGCGTCGATGTCGTGCTCGGAGGTGTCGAACGAGCACATCCACCGCACCTCGCGACGCGCGGCGTCCCAGTCGTAGAAGCGGAAATGCGTGCGCAGCCTGTCGGCGACCCCAGCAGGCAGAGTGGCGAACACGCCGTTCGACTGCGTCTCCTGGCTGAACCCGACGCCGACGATGCTGCCGTCCGCAATACCGGCCTCGAGGGAGGTGCGCAGCCGGTTCGCCATCGCGTTCGCGTGCGACGCCGACCGCAGATAGAGGTCGTCGGTGAGCAGTGCGATGAGCTGGGCCGAGATGAAGCGCATCTTCGAAGCGAGCTGCATGTTCAGCTTGCGCAGGTAGAGCAGCCCTTCGGACGCCGCCGGGTTGAGCACGACGATGGCCTCGCCGTAGAGCATCCCGTTCTTCGTGCCGCCGAAGCTGAGCACATCCACTCCCGCATCGGTGGTGAACGCGCGCAGCGGCACCCCGAGCGACGCGGCGGCGTTCGCGATGCGGGCGCCGTCCATGTGGAGCTTCATGCCGAGCGAGTGAACGTGATCGGCGATCGCCCTCACCTCGTCGACGCTGTACGCCGTGCCGAGCTCGGTGGTCTGCGTGATCGACACGACGAGGGGCTGCGCGCGGTGCTCGTCGCCCCAGCCCCAGGCCTCCTTGTCGATGAGCTCTGGGGTGAGCTTGCCGTCCGGCGTCTCCACCTGGAGCAGCTTGATCCCGGCCACCCGCTCCGGCGCTCCGGCTTCGTCGGTGTTGATGTGCGCCGTCTTCGCGCACACCACGGCGCCCCAGCGCGGGATCATCGACTGCAGTCCGACGACGTTGGCGCCGGTGCCGTTGAACACGGGGAACACCTGCACGCCGTCGCCGAAGTGCTCGGCGAACACGTCGTGCAGCCTGGCCGTGTACACGTCTTCGCCGTAGGCGATCTGGTGGCCTTCGTTGGCCGCAGCGATGGCGTCGAGGATCTCGGGGTGGACTCCCGCGTAGTTGTCCGAGGCGAAACCGCGCAGGTTGAGGTCATGGAGTTGTAGCGTCACGTATCCATCCTTGCAGGAGAGTGAGAGTCAGTTCGCAGCGTCCGCGGGAGTTGTGAGCAACTCGCGCGTGCCATTGATTGTGGAGGGATCGGTCTCCCACAGGTTCACGACGCCCTCGCCGAGGCGTCCCTCGAGCCCGGCCAGCGTCTTCACGACGAAGACCACGGCGGCCGCGTTCGGCGCCTGCTTCGAGAAGCCCTGGGCGATAGCGCGCGTCCAGGCATCCGCCGCCGCCTTCGCCGCGGCGTAGTTCGCGCCGCCGGCGTACGGAGCGTCCACCGCGGTGGACGACACGATCGCGAGCCGCCCAGCCGGAGAGGCCACGAGGTCGTCGTAGAACACGCGCGTCGTGTTCCGCAGCGTGCGAAACCCGCGCTCCAGGAAGTCCCAGTCGTCGTCGGACTGCCCGGCGATGCCGCCGCCTCCCCGCCAGCCGCCGACCAGGTGGATCAGCCCGTCGATCGCCCCGAATTTGAGGTGGATGCGCATGGCCAGCTCGGCCACCGCATCCCGGTCGGAGAGGTCGCAGACCCTGGTGTCGACGCCGGGCACGGCAGCGGCCAGGGCGTCGAGCGCCTCCGGCCGCGTGCCGACGGCGAGGACCGTCGCGCCCGCTGCGACCAGCGAACGCGAGACGGCCTCGCCGCTGGCGCTGGTCGCACCGGCGACCAGCACCAGCCGCCCGGTGAGGGGCAGACCTTCCGTCACACCTTCCGTCACTTCTCGTCCGAGTGGCCGGTGATGCCGGAGGTGGATTCGATGACGCCTGCCATCTTCTTGTTCAGTGCTTCGTAGAACATCGACAGCGGGAACTCGTCGTCCAGTACCTGGTCGGTGTATCCCTTGGGGACACCGGCGAGGATCTCGTCCGGGAGCCCGCGCGCCCAGTTGGATGCGGGGTTCGGGGTGAGGGTCTGGGTGAGCATCTCGTACGCGGCCAGCCAGTGCGACACCTTGGGCCGGTCGATGGACCGCCAGTAGAGGTCGTTGATCTGGTCGCTCAGGGCGACGACGACCTCGGGCACGCCGTCCCAGTCGATGGTGAGCTGGGTGTCGGTCCAGTGCAGCACGTCGTGCTGGTGCATCCACGCGAACAGCAACTGGCCGCCGAGCCCGTCGTAGTTCCGCACCCGGCTGCCGGTGATCGCGAACCGGAAGATCCGGTCGAAGATCACCGCGTACTGCACCAGCTTCGCGTGGTCGCGGATCTGGCGCTGTGCCTCCGACAGCTCGGCGTCCGGCAGCGCCTTCAGCTCCCGCTCCTGGCGCACCGACTCGCGGAACGCCGTCAGGTCGCAGCGCAGTTCCTCCAGCGAATAGAGGAAGAACGGCATCCGCTGCTTGATCATGAACGGATCGAACGGCAGGTCCCCGCGCATGTGACTGCGATCGTGGATGAGGTCCCACATCACGAAGGTCTCCTCCGCGAGCTTCTGGTCCTCCAGCATCGCCGCAGCATCCTCCGGCAGCTCCAGCTTGGTGATCTCCGACGCCGCCCTGACCACGCGCCGGTAGCGCGCCGCCTCGCGGTCCTGGAAGATCGCTCCCCAGGTGAAGGTGGGGATCTCGCGCATGGCGACGGTCTCCGGGAAGAGGACGGCCGAATTCGTGTCGTAGCCCGGCGTGAAGTCCACGAAGCGCAGCGGCACGAACAGCTTGTTGCCGTAGTCGCCCGCCTCCAGCTCCGCGATGAACTCCGGCCAGATCACCTCGACCAGCACAGCCTCCACGAGGCGGTTGGTCGAGCCGTTCTGCGTGTACATCGGGAACACGACCAGGTGGCCGAGCCCGTCGACGCGGTGCTGCTGGGGCTGGAACGCGTTGAGCGCGTCCAGGAAGTCGGGCACGCCGAAGCCATCGTCCGCCCAGCGGCGGAAGTCGGCGCGGAGCGCGTCCAGGTATGCGGCGTCGTGCGGGAAGTGCGGCGCGAGCTCGGCGATCGACGCGACGATCGCATCCACCTGCTGTGCCGCTGCGGCCTTGTCGGCCTCCACCGGCACCGAGCCGTCCTTGACCTGCACCCGCTGCAGCGCGACCGCGGCCTCCTTGAGGGCCAGCCAGGCGGGATGCGTCGCAAGCGACCGCACGGAACGGACGTCCTCGACGACCTCGGGCTCTCCGACAATGGCGTTTGCACTGAACTGGGAAACGAATTGTGACATGACGAACCTCCCGTCGTTGGTCGTCCGCGACTGCGGCACTGGTCCGGGCGCCGATTGCACCCGCATTCGAGCCTATCCACTCGTCTTCGACGTTTTCTTGCCCATCCGGTGTCTTCCCTTGCGCCCGACGCCTCGGAGACGCATTTTTCCACCGGTATGCTCGGCCTCGTGACGGCAGCAGAGGTTCGGGATGCGCTCGCGGAGGTCGCCGATCCGGAGGACGCGCTCTTCCTTCAGCGTTTCTTCAAGACCGGTCCGGGCCAGTACGGCGACGGCGACGTCTTCATCGGCGTGCGCGTGCCGCAGACCCGTGCCGTCGCCAAGCGATTCGGCGGAATGCCGCTCGACCAGCTCCGCGAGCTGCTCGACAGCGAGGTGCACGAGCACCGCCTGGCCGCGCTCATCATCCTGAACAAGGACTTCGAGCTCGCCAGTCGCCCTCGCAGCCGCGATGAGGCGCGCAGGGAGGAGATCGCCTCCTTCTATCTGGATGCGGTCCGCCGCGGCAGGGTGAACAACTGGGACCTGGTCGACGCCTCCGCCGAGTTCGTCCTCGGCGAGTTCCTCTTCGACCGCCCACGCGGCCTGCTCTTCGATCTCGCGGCGAGCGACGTGCTCTGGGAGCGTCGTGTCGCCGTGCTGTCTTCGTTCGCGTTCATCAAGCACGGAGACGCCTCCACCACGCTCGAGCTCGCCGCCCTCCTGCTCGACGACAAGGAGGACCTGATGCACAAGGCCGTCGGCTGGATGCTCAGGGAGGTCGGCAAGCGTGTCGATCGGGATGCGCTGCTCGCCTTCCTCGACGGGCACGCGGCTGCCATGCCGCGCACCATGCTGAGCTACGCCACAGAGCACCTCAGCGCGGAGCAGCGCGCGGACTATCGCGCGCGTCGCTGACCGCCGACCGCCGACCGCCGACCGCCGACCGCCGACCGCCGACCTCCACGGGCACCGACTGCCGCTGACGCGCACGCCCGCGACTTGCGATGATGGACCCATGACGAGAACGGTTCGAGGCGCCCGCGTGCTGATCACGGGGGCCGCATCGGGGATGGGGAAGCTGTACGCCGAGCGCGCCGTGCGCGAGGGGGCTTCCGCCGTCGTCCTCTGGGACCGCGACGAAGCGGCGCTCTCCGTGGTGACGGCCGAGCTGCGCGCCCAGGTGATGGACCAGCGCAGCGCGTCGCCGTGGGGCGGCCCTGGCCGGTCGCCGAGTTCGTCGGCCGGGCGGCCGGCGACCACCGTGCATCCCTTCGTCCTCGACATCGGCGAGCTCGGCGCCATCGCGCAGACCGCGCAGGTCGTCCGCAAGGAGCTGGACGGCATCGACGTGCTCATCAACAACGCGGGGATCGTGCGCGGCAAGTACTTCTGGGAGCACGACAACGGCGAGGACACCCGGCAGACCATGCAGGTCAACGCTCTCGCCCCGATGTACATCACCCGCGAGTTCCTTCCCGCGATGATCTCCAGTTCCCGCGAGGCGCGCATCGTCAACATCGCGTCGGCGGCGGGGACGGTGTCGAACCCGCGGATGAGCGTGTACGCCGCATCCAAGTCGGCCGTGATCGGGTGGAGCGACAGCCTGCGGCTTGAGCTGCTGCAGCAGGGCTTCGGTCACGTCAAGGTGACGACGGTCGCCCCGAGTTACATCTCGACCGGGATGTTCGAGGGCGCGCGCGGCCCGCTGCTCACGCCGATCCTCAACCCGGAGTATGTGGTCGACAGGGTCTGGAAGGCGATGCTCGCCGGGCGGCCGATGCTGCTGCTCCCGTGGTCGGTCGGCCTCGCCCGCACGCTCAGAGGGCTGCTGCCGCTCCGGGCGTGGGATGCGGTGGCCGGCAACCTCTTCGGCGTCTACTCCTCGATGGAGAACTTCACCGGACGCAAGCGCTGAGGATTTCTGTCGCCGTGGCGGTTCCGCGGGGTATACCAGCATGTCGCACCCCGTTCGGGTGACAATTCTGAGAACTTTCACATAAAGTAGCTCCCACCCTCGATCGACAACGGAGCGAACGTGAGCAATCCTTCCTGGACCCAGGTCATCAAGACCGCCGATGGCGAGCAGCCGGAGCTGAAGCGGGCGCTCGGCCCAGGACTGCTCCTGCTCTTCATCGTCGGAGACATCCTCGGAACGGGCGTCTACGCGCTCACCGGCCAGGTGGCCGCGGAGGTGGGCGGCGCCGCCTGGCTGCCGTTCCTGCTCGCGTTCGCCGTCGCCACCGTGACCGCGTTCTCCTACCTCGAACTCGTGACCAAGTACCCGCAGGCCGCCGGAGCCGCGCTCTACACGCACAAGGCGTTCGGCGTGCACTTCTTCACGTTCATCGTCTGCTTCATCGTGATGACGTCCGGCATCACCTCGGCGGCGACCGCATCCCGCGCATTCGCCGTCAACCTGTCCGTCGGCTTCGGCCTGCCGGACGACAACGGGTTGACGCTGCTGGTGGCGCTCGCGTTCATCGTGCTGATCATGCTCGTCAACCTGCGCGGCGTGACGGAGAGCGTCTGGCTGAACGTCGTGCTGACCATCGTCGAGCTGTCCGGCCTGCTGCTGGTCATCATGATCGGCCTGTGGGCGATCGGCGGCGGCAACGCCGACTTCTCCCGCGTCGTGGCGTTCGAGACACCGGAGGACAAGAGCATCCTGCTGGCGGTGAGCACGGCGACGTCGCTGGCGTTCTTCGCGATGGTGGGCTTCGAGGACTCGGTCAACATGGCGGAGGAGACCAAGAACCCGAGCCGGATCTTCCCGAAGATGATGCTCACCGGCCTCGGCATCACCGCCGTGATCTACGTGCTCGTCTCGATCACCGTCGTGGCGCTCGTCCCGATCGGCGAGCTGGCGGGCAGCGAGACCCCGCTCGTGACCGCGGTGCAGACGGCGGCGCCGGACTTCCCCATCGCCGATCTGCTCCCGTTCATCTCGATGTTCGCGGTCGCGAACACGGCGCTCATCAACATGATGATGGCGAGCCGTCTGCTCTACGGCATGAGCAAGCAGGGCGTGCTCCCCGGATTCCTCTCCAAGGTGCAGCCCAAGCGCCGCACGCCGTGGGCGGCGATCCTGTTCACCAGCGCCCTGGCACTCGGCCTCATCGTCTACGTCTCGCTCGACCCGAAGGGCTCGATCGTGGCGCTGCTCGGAGGCACAACGTCGCTGCTGCTCCTCGCGGTGTTCGCGGTGGTGAACGTCGCCGTGCTCGTTCTCCGCCGCCAGCCGGTCGACCACAAGCACTTCCGCACCCCGCGGGTGCTGCCGATCGTCGGAGCGATCACCTGCCTCTACCTGGTGTTCCCGTGGACCTCCGGCCGTCCGGCCGGTCAGTACGGCATCGCGCTCGCGCTTCTCGCCATCGGCGTCGTCCTCTGGGCCGTCGCCCGCGCCTTCACATACGCCGCGTCCCGCCGCCGCTGACCCAGGCAATCGAGCCCAGCCTTTTTCACCTTTCCGGCGCGGAATACGGTGAGAAAGCCTGGGCTCGATTGCTGGGGGAAGGTCCGTCAGCCCCAGCGGCGCGCGGTCCAGCGTTCGAGGAGGCCGATCAGGGAGTCGCTGAGCTTGCCGAGGATGGCCAGCAGGATGATCGCGAGGAACAGGCGATCGGTGCGTCCGTTGTTGGCGGAGTCGTTCAGCAGGAAGCCGAGCCCCATCGAGGATGCGATGAGCTCGGCGGCCACGAGGAAGAGCCATGACTGGGCGAGCGCGAGGCGCAGGCCCGAGATCACCGTCGGCAGCACGAACGGCAACTGCACCGTCGTGAACAGCCGCACCCCGCTCAGGCCGAACGCGCGTCCAGCCTCCACCAGATGGCGGTCGACGTGCTTGAGCGCTGCGGCGACCGTCGTGTAGACGGGGAAGAAGGCGCCGATCGCGATCAGAATGACCTTCGACTCCTCGCCGATCTTGAACCACAGGATGAGCAGCGGCACCCACGCCAGCGACGGGACGGCACGGATGGCGCTGAGCGTCGAGCTGAAGAAGATGTCCCACAGCCGCGACAGTCCGACGAGGGCGCCGAGCACCAGTCCGAGGAGCGCACCGCAGGCGAAGCCGATCAGCACGCGCTGCGTCGAGATGGCGATGTAGAGGCCGAGCAGCCCGCGCTGCGCCAGGTCCACCGCAGCCTCCCACACCATCGCGGGCGACGGGAGCTGGGAGGAGTTGAACGCACCGGAGGTCGAGGCGAGCTGCCACGCCGCGAGCAGGAGCAGCGGCAGCACGAAGCCGCCGACGATCCGCGTCGAGCGCCGCGACAGGAACGGGATGCGCGCATCCACCTGGCTGCCGCGCCCGCGTCCGCGCTCGCCCGGCTCCTGCTCGCGCGGACCCCCGTCGCGTGCGGCAGAGGTGCCGTACATCGACACGGCGAGCATCGCGGCGTCGCCCTCCGGTGCGTTCTGATAGCTCATGCGGAGACTAGCCTCCGATGGCGCTCGGGTCGGCCTTCTTGGCGAAGGTCGGGTCGAGCAGCGTGTCGAGAGCCTTGTCGATGTCGGACTGGCTGCGCACGTCGCCGGTCGAGACGAAGATCGGTCCGACCTTCTTCAGAACCTTGAGCTGGGCGTCGCCGGGGATGTTCGACACGTCGAGGTTGGTGCGCTCGGTGATGACGGTGGTGGCGACGGACGGGTCGATCGACGCGACCTCGGAGAGGATGCTCGCCGTCTCGTCCGGGTGCTTGAGCGCCCAGGCGCGGGCGTACTCGTACGTGTTCACGACGGTCTGCGCCACATCGGGCTTGTCCTTGACGAACGACTCTGTGGCGTTGAGGAACCCGTAGGTGTTGAAGGCCACATTGCGGTAGATCAGCTTCGCGCCCGACTTCTCAGCGTTCGCCATGATCGGGTCGAGCCCGGCCCACGCGTCGACGGAGCCGTTCTGCAGGGCGGACCAGCCGTCCGCGTGCTGCAGGTTCTGGATGGTGACGTCGTTCGCCGAGAGTCCGTTGGCCTCCAGCGCCTGGAGCAGGAAGAAGTACGGGTCGGTGCCCTTGGTGGCGGCGACCTGCTTGCCCTTCAGGTCCTTGACCGAGCTGATGGTCGAATCCTTGCCGACCACGATGGCCGACCACTCCGGCTGCGAGAAGATGTCGATGGTTTTGATCGCCGAGCCGTTCGAGCGCGCGAGCAGCGCGGCGGAGCCCGCGGTCGATCCCACGTCGATAGCGCCGGAGCGAAGCGCTTCGTTCGCCTTGTTGGAGCCTGCGGACTGCACCCAGTTCACGGTGATGTCCTGCTTCTTCAGCGCCTTCTCGAGCCAGCCCTCCTTCTTGATGACCAGGCTGAGCGGGTTGTATGTCGCGAAGTCGATGTTCAGCGTCCCGCCCTTCGTGACCCCGGCGGTGCTCTGGGGGTCGGCGGCGGCCTGGCCTTCGCCGGCGACGCAGCCGGTGAGCATCAGGCTGGCGGCGGCCGCGATCGCGGCGACGGCGGTGACGATGGTGGATGTGCGGCGCATGGTGCCTCTCAGGTAGTCAGTCGGGGTGCTGCTGTGCTGTGGATCGCTGCTGTGGATCGCGGTGGTGCGGCCGGGCGACGCTGGGGTCGCTGCCACGGGGAGGATCAGTACGGGAACGCCGGGATCGTGTTCGTCGACGGGATGCCGCGGGCGTGGCCGTGGCGGTCGATGCCGAGTCCGTCGAGCAGTTCCGCGCGGAGCTCGGCGAGTTCCGCTGACCCTCGGTCGCGCGGGCGGCTGCCCGGCACGGTGACGACGCGACGGATGGTCGCGCCCTGTCGTCCTTCCTCGGCGCCCAGCAGGATGATGCGGTCGGCGAGCTGGAGGGCCTCGTCGACGTCGTGCGTGACGAGGAGGATCGTGGTGGGCGCTGCTCCGTGCACGTCGAGGAGCAGGTCCTGCATCTTGAGCCTGGTGAGCGCATCCAGCGCCCCGAAGGGCTCGTCGAGGAGCAGCACACCGGGATTGCGGGCGAGCGCCCTGGCCAGGGATGCGCGCTGCGCCATGCCGCCGGAGACCTCGCGCGGCCGCAGCCCGGCAGAGGCGGAGAGACCGACCAGGTCGAGGAGCTGGGCGACGCGCTCGCGCCCCGCAGCCCGGTCGAGCCCGCGGGGGAGCCCGAGGGCGACGTTGTCGGCGATCGAGCGCCACGGGAGCAGGCGGGGCTCTTGGAAGCCGACGGCGCAGCGCGCGTCGATTCCCGCCACCGCCGTTCCGTCGATGAGCGCGGCTCCTGCGGTGGGGCTGTCGAGACCCCCGGCGATGCGCAGGAGCGTCGACTTGCCGCATCCACTCGCTCCGAGGATCGCGACGACCTCGCCGGCCTCGACGGTGAGGGACACGTCGCGCAGCACTGGTCGTGGCGTCCTGCTCGCGGCCTTCTCGCCCTTCACCCGCGGCGCGACGAACGCGCGCCCGACGTCGACGAACTCCACGGGGTATGCGGACGGTGTGGGCGGCATGGTGTCTCGACGCTATCGGTCGGTCCGCATCCACGCAGTGCCCGCTGAAACGCGGCGTAACGAAACCGTGCGTTCGGCACGAATCGGCGCTATGCGGGTCCGCTCGCGGCCGAAGAGAAGAATGCAACGTTATCTGTGGCGCGCTGTTCGCTCTTACTGCGTGGAACCTTTCGTACCCCACCCGGAGAAGACAGACATGAGCGTGCTTTCCCCTGAACGAGACGAGGAGGCCGGTGTCGACCGGCCTGTCGCCACTCCGCCAGACCCGAGACCGGCACAGAGGCCAGCGGCGGCGGCTGCGCCGAAGCGCCGCACTCGCGGCGCCCGCATCGCTCTCGCCGTGGTCGGCCTGATCACGGCGTGGCACATCTTCGCCAGCTTCCTCTGGATCGGGCCGCCGACGCCGCTGCGACAGGTGGTGCCCGGCACCCTGCTCACGCAGTACATGATCCCGTGGCTCGGGCAGAGCTGGAGCGTCTTCGCCCCTGCCCCCATCAACGGCGACTACGACCTGCGGATCCGCGCCGTCCTGGCGGACAAAGACGGGGCCGAGATCGCCACCGAATGGATCTCCGCCGTGGATGCCGAGCAGAAGATGCTCGTGCACAACCTGTTCCCGCCGCGCGCCTCCAATCTCGCCGTCAAGCAGGCCTCCGCGCTCAAGGGCGCGTGGGATGCACTGACCCCCGAGCAGAAGAAGATCGCCGAGCTCAACTACTTCAAGGGCGACGACTGGCTCGGCCGGATGCAGACGGCGATGAACCAGGCCAACGAGCAGAAGAACACCATGGCCGTCGCCACCTACATCGTGCAGGAGCGCTACACCGACGCGTACGCGGTCCAGGCCGCTCGCGCCGTCTGGGGCCGCACGGTCGTGCGTGTGCAGTATCAGACCAGCCGCCAAAACATCATCCCGTTCGAGCAGCGCAACAACCCGAAGGCCAAACTGCCGCCGCTGCAGTTCGCGGTGACCGGCTGGCGCGGCCTCATCGTCATGCCAGGGCAGAACGAGCAGCAGTTCGCCGAGATATTCGCACCCCTCAACGCGAAGGTGGCCACGAAGTGACGACACGCAACCTCTTGTCCAGGGTCGGCAGCCTCGTCGCCGATCTCGTCCGCCGCGGGATGCGCGGAGCCGGTGCGCTCGTGAAGACCCTCTACCTGCAGGGCGAGACCTGGATCCTCGACGGCAAGCGCGCGTCGTACGGCATCGCGGTCACCCGCATCCTGCTGGGCGTGATGATGCTCGGCCTGATGCTCACGAACTTCTCCACGCGGTTCTACACCTGGGGCGCCGGGATGGCGTGGAGCGGCCAGTTCGCATACCCGGGCAACGATTTCGTGAAGATGTGGCCGTTCACCATGTTCCACGACCAGGCGCAGAACCCGTTCCTGTTCACGGTGCTGTACCTGGTCGCCATGGCGTTGGCGGTCAGTTTCGCGATCGGCTACCGCACGAGGCTGTCGCAGTTCTTCCTCTTCTTCTTCTGGGTCGCCATGGTCGAGTCCAACTCGAACGTGAACGATCAGAGCGACAACCTCACGCGCATCGCCCTGATGGTGATGTTCTTCGCCGCTCCCGGCGACCGCTGGTCGGTCGACGCCCGACGTCGCAGGATCGCAGACGAGAAGGCGGAGAAGCGCGGGAAGAGTGGCGTCTTCCTCGTGCGCTGGTGGCGCTTCCAGAAGGTGGTCCCCGAGCACTACACGAACATCCTGCACAACTTCGCGATCATCGCGCTCGCCTGCCAGGTCTCGTTCATCTATGTCTCCGGCGGTCTCTACAAGGCGGGCGGCGCGCCCTGGTCGGGCGGCACGGCGATCTACGACCCGATCCACGTGACGCAGTTCGGTCCGTGGCCGGAGCTGAGCGCGTTCGTCACGACCTGGGGCCCTGGCGTCGCGTTCGCGACACTCCTGACGCTGATGGTGCAGGTGAGCTTCCCGCTGCTCCTGATGCGCAGGGGAACGCGCATCTTCGCGCTGATCGTGATGCTCGGCTTCCACATCGGCATCGCCGTGCTGATGGGGCTGCCGTGGTTCTCGCTGGCGATGATCGCGATCGACGCGATCTTCATCCGCGACGTGACGTACCGAGAGCTGAGCGGCGGTCTTGTGAAGGCGTGGAGGCGGACGCGCTCGACGCCGGTCGCCGGACCGGGGGCCGAGGCGCCCGCCGAGGCGCCCGCCGAGACGCCCTCCGAGCCGCCGGTCGAGGCGCCCGCCGAGGCGCTCGCCGAGCCCGCCGAGGTCCCCGTGCTCGCTGCTCAGCCGTCCGCCCCGTGAAGGAACGCCTCGACGCCGTCGTCGTCGGCAGCGGCCCCAACGGGCTGGCCGCCGCCGTCACGCTGGCGAGGGCCGGGCTGCACGTCCGCGTCTACGAGGCGGCGGACAGCATCGGCGGCGGCGCGCGCACCAGTGAGCTGACCGTGCCGGGGTTCCGGCACGACGTCTGCTCGGCTGTGCACCCGATGGCGTTCGCATCGTCCTTCTTCCGCGCTTTCCACCTGACCGAGCGCGTCGAGTTCGCGATCCCCGAGGTGTCGTACGCGCATCCACTGGCCGACGGAACCTCGGGGATCGCCTACCGCGACCTCGACCGCACGGTCGACGGCCTCGGTGGTGACGGGCGCGCCTGGCGTCGCCTGATGGGGCCGCTGGTGCGGCACGCACAGGACATCGCCGGCATCTCGGCCGGGCATCTGCTGCGCGTGCCGACCCCGCTCTCGGCTGCCGTTCCGCTCGGGCTGGCCGTGCTGGAACAGTGCACACCGGCGTGGACGGCCCGCTTCCGCGGGAGCCACGCCCCCGCGATGCTCGCCGGCCTGGCCGCGCACTCCATCCAGCCGCTCCCGTCGCTGGCGGCTGCCGCCTCCGGCCTCGTGATCGGGGCGTACGCGCACGCGTACGGCTGGCCGATCCCTGTCGGGGGGAGCCAGGCCATCCCGGATGCGCTCGCCGCGGAGGTCGTGCGGCTCGGCGGGGAGATCGTGGTCGGGCATCCCGTGTCGTCGCTCGCCGAGCTGCCGCCCGCTCGCGCCGTGCTGCTCGACGTGAGTGCGCGTGCACTGCTCGACCTCGCGGGCGACGCTGTGCCGCCTCGCTACGAGCGTGCAGTGCGAGCGTTCCGCTACGGGCCGGGTGCGGCCAAAGTCGATTTCGCCCTCTCCGCTCCCGTGCCGTGGACCGATCCAGACCTGGCGCTCGCCGCGACCCTTCATCTCGGAGGAACCCAGCACGAGGTGCGGGCGGCGGAGAACGCCGTCTCGCGCGGCAGGCACGCCGAGTCACCGTTCATCCTGGCCTCGCAGCCGACCGGGTTCGACGCGTCGCGTGCGCCGGAGGGCGCGCACACGCTGTGGACGTACGCGCACGTGCCGTCCGGCTCGGACGTCGATCAGCGCGAGACGATCACCCGAGCGATCGAACGGCTCGCGCCCGGCTTCCGCGACCTCATCGTCGCGTGCAGCAGCAGCACGGCCGTGGATGCGTCCCGCTACAACCCCAACTACGTCGGCGGCGACATCTACGCGGGGTCCCCGAGCATCCGGCAGTTGCTCAAGCGCCCTGTCCTGTCGACCGATCCGTGGCGGACCCCGCTCGCCGGTGTGTACCTCTGCTCGTCATCGACCCCGCCGGGGCCGGGCGTTCACGGACTGTGCGGCTGGAACGCTGCGCGTTCCGCGCTCCGCCGCGAGTTCGGCATCGCCGCCGATCCGATGGCGGCCGTCGGCCTCGCCGGCGATCTCTGAGCGTCCGGCTCGACGGAGGACAGCCACGCCTTGCGCAGGCCCTGCCTGGCGCGGAAGGCCAGCATGGCGGCCGCCGAGGACGTGATGCCGAACAGCGCACCGATCTCCGTGGGGTTGAGGTCTTCCACCTCGCTGTACCAGAGCACCTTCCTCCAGCGGTCGGGGAGGGACTGGAATGCCTCGAACCCGGCGAGCCGGTCGAGCCGGTCGAGACCGGCCGTCTCGGGGATCGCATCCATATCGTCGAGCTCCTGCACGGCGAGCCGGCCTTCCTGTCGTGCCCACAGCGCCGCGACGTTGCGCATGGTGGTGACGAGGTAGGCGCGGAAGGACAGCTCAGGGCCCTTGCCCGCTTGCAACGACGACAGCACGCGGGCGAACGCCTCGGAGGCGAGGTCGGCCGCATCGAAGGTCGTCGTGATCCGTCTGGCCGCCGCCAGGGCAGAGGGAACGTGTCGCTTCCAGAGCTCGGCGTATGCGCGCCGGGCAGCGTCACCGCCGCCTCTGACCAGCCCGATCAGTTCCTCGTCATCGCGGAGGTCGGAACGGTATTCCACGTAGCTGGTATCTATGGATTGCGTCATACTCCGAGCATCGAACTCTGAGGCCCGCACGGCGTAGTCATAAATACCCAATGAGCTACCTCACGAGTTATATCCAGAACTTCTCATTCGCCAGGCGACCACCTGGGTGCGCGAATTGAAGCCCAGCTTCGCCAGGATGCGCTGAACATGGTTGTTCACTGTCCGCACGGAGATCACCAGCCGCGTCGCGATCTCCCGGTCCGTCAAGCCCTCGGTGATCAGGTCGCACACCTCGTACTCGCGAGCACTGAGCTGGCCGTCTCCGGAGCGCCGGGCGGACGAGAGCGAGAGCGGGCCTCTCTCTCCGAGCCCGAGCCGGATGGCCTCATCCACCGACAGTTTCTGGCCCTTCTCGATGCCTCCCACGATCGTGGTCAGCCGAGCGGATGAGCCGCCAGAGCTGTATCGCGCCGCGTCAGCGGAGAACGGGCCGGGCTGCGGCAGGTGCGCCGTCCCGCGCCACACCGCTTCCGCAGCTCCGAGCAGCATCGATCCCGTGGCGAACTCCCCGGACGCGAGCTCGGCTCGACCGATCGCGTGCAGAGCGTGAGCGAGGCCGAGGGGCGCCATCAGGGCACGTTGCAGGACGAGCGAGTGGCGCGCGAGTTCCCTGGCCTGCTTCGCGTCGCCCTTCCTCAGGCGCATCGCCGACGCGTGCAGGAGCAGGGCGGCGCCCTCGTACCGCTCGCCGCTCGCCGCACCGGCCTGCAGCAGGCCCTCGCGCAGCGTGGTCGCCTCCTGCTCGCATCCGAGCCGTTCGTACGCCAGCGCGAGGCCCGCCCTGAAGAACGCCTCGTCGACCGGCGAGCCCGGGTACGGGGTGACGCTCAGCGCGCGCTTGAAGAGGCGCACGCTCTCGTGTGGCTCCTGCGCCGCCGTCGCCTCCGCACCATCCAGGAACGCGAGCGCAGCGGAGTCCCCGCGCTCGACGGCGATGGCGCGCGCCTCGCCGAAGAGCGCGGCTGCAGGCTTGCCGGCGAGGCCCAGCAGCATCGCGTGAAGCGCCAGCCCGATCGCCAGGTCCGTCGTCGATGCGCTCGACGCGGAGAGTGCGCGCTCGAGGAGGAGGAGGAAGTCGGCGAGCCGCCCCTGCGCACCCCACGCGATCCTCCAGCCGAGCACGAGGAACCGGATGGCCGTCTCTGGGCTTCGGCCGCCGGAGAGCGAATACTCGACCGCGGCCGTGAGGCTCGGGAGCTCGTGGCTGAATCGGCTGAGCCAGGCCCCCTGCTCCGGGCCGAGCCAGGCGCGGTTCCCCTCGGTGAGCTGCGCCAGATACCAGTCGCGGACACGCTCGCGAGCTGCATCGAGACCGTCGCGCTCGGCCAGCAGCTCGCGCCCGAACCGCCGCGTCGCGTCCAGCATCGCGTACCGCACGCTCCCGCCCGCCTCGGCCCTGTCGACGATCGACTTCGTCACGAGGGACTGGATCAGGTCGAGCACCCCCACTGAGGAGAGCCCGCACGGCGCGAGCACCGCCGCCGCCGCATCCGGGTCCCAGTGCCCGTCGAACACCGACAGCAGCGCCCACGCCTCCTGCTCGAGCGGTGAGCACGTCTGGTAACTCCACTGCATTGTCGTGCGCAGGCTGCGGTGCCGTTCGATGACATCCCGGTCCTGGCTGGTCAGCAGTTCCAGGTCGAGCCTGTCCAGGATGTGCCTGGCCGAGAGCACGACCCTGCGTCCTGCTGCGTGTTCGATAGCGAGGGGCAGTCCGTCGAGGCGACGGCAGATGGCGGCGATGGAGGCGAGATCCGGTGTGCCGGTCGGCAGCGCATCCCGGTCCGCTGGCGAGCGCTCCACGAACAGCTCGACAGCCCCAGCGGCGAGCTGCTGCGGGTCGCACGAATCGTCCGCGGGCGTGGTCAGCGGAGCGACGACATGGATGCGCTCTCCCGCGATCTTCATCGCCTCCCGTGTGGTCGCTACCACCTTCACGTCCGGACACGAGCGGACGATCGCGAGCACGAGCTCGGCGCAACCGCTCAGCACTCTGTCGCAGGTGTCGAGGACGAGGAGCAGTTCCAGACCGGCGAGATGATCGATCAGGTGCGGCAGTGCGTCCGGCGCCCGCAGCTCGGAGGCGACGGCACGCAGCACAGCGGAGGAGTCGGCGGCGTCATCGAGCCGCACGAAGGCCGCGCCGTCCCTGAACCGCCGCGTGACGTCGTGCGCGAGCCGGAGCGCGACGCGTGTCTTGCCGACGCCTCCCGCACCGACGATGGTCAGGATGCGCGTCTCGCCGAGCGCGGCCCGCGCGTCGGTGATGTCCGCCTTCCTGCCGATGAGTGGCGTTGTTTCGGCCGGGAGGACTGCTGACGACGGCATGGTGCTCTGTTCTCGATCTGGACGTGCCTCCGGGAAACGGACGATGAGGTCGTCGCCGCGGTGACCGGATTTGAGTCAAGTCCGGCGCGCGCAGCGCCGATATCCCAAAGATGTTCGTGAAATATCCATTTCCTGCCATTTCGCTCGCTGGAGGCTTCCGTTCCGCGGTCTGGGCAGAACGTGCGTTCTAGCGCGTTATCCGCACGCCGAGCCACGCTCTTACAGACCAAGTGGACGTCGACGACGAGGAGCGACATGACGATCGAGGAGAGCGGATTCCACGAGCCGCTGCGCACCACCATGACGGTCCGAATCCGTCTGAACATGAAGAAGAGCGCAGAGACCGCCGTACTCAGCACATCGGGACGGCTGGGTGGGTACCGGTCCATGAACTCGCTCGTCGAGGCGGCCATCCAACGCGAGCTGGACGACCTGGCGACGCGCTTCAACCACGGCGACCCGTTTCCGCCCAATGACGGCCGGTTCCGCAAGGGCAGACCGGCCGACACCAACACCCTCGAAGGAGATGAACGATGAGTACGAGATCGTCCAACGGCCAGGTGCGACCCGCAGAGTACGCGCCGCACTTCGAGCAGTCCACCAGCGGCGTGACCGGTGAGCTGGTCCTCATCGAGTGCGACTGCCCGATCGGCGAAGACCACACCTACGCCGACTGGCTCGCACGCTTCACCAGGGCGGCGTTCTGATGCAGCGCTTCGAAGCGGTCGTGGAGACCGCGCAAAAGCGTCGGTTCGTGGTCGAGGTGGAGGGAGAGGACCCGGTGGTCGCGACGACGAAGCTTCGGCGCGCGTTCGGTCACGACGTGGTCGTCCTGACGCTGAAGGCGTCGCGCCGTCGCGTGTAGCGCTCAGCTCTCCACCGCCTCGCGCTCCTCCGCCCGTCCTGCCGCCCGCGCCGCCGCCGCATCGGCAGGGCGGGCGGCCGGTCGTGGTCTGCCGACGATCACGAGCGCGACGAGCGCGATGACGTACACCCCGATCGCCGTCAAGCCGAACGGGGTGCGCGCTGCCAGCGCGAGAGTGCCCGCCCACGGCACATGGAAGAGGTATTTCCCGACCGAGCTCGCCACGTACGGCAGCGGGTCCTCCGAGGCGTTCGCGTCGCCTCTCAGGCGGAGCGTCGTGGTCGTCCCTGTGGTCTTCACGCTCACGACACGGTGCGTGATCAAGCCCTTCGCGCCGTCCTGGCGCTGCGTGGTCACGATGTCCCCGACGCGCACCGTGCTCGCGGGAATCTCCTGCGCGAACACCATGGAGCCGACGGGGAGCGTCGGCTCCATCGAACCGGAGATCACGACGACCGGCTGCACGCCGAGGAGAGCGCTCCCCGCGACGGCGACCACGGCGGCGACCCCGACGATCGCCGCGAGCGTGAGCATGATCGATCCGATCGTGCCGAGCACGGTCCGTCTGGGCTTCGAACGTCTACGAGCTCGACGAGCCATCGAACACCACCTCCAAGGCTGTCGCGCCGCCGTTGTACGCGCTGGTCTCCGGCGTGTCGATGTAGTACAGGATCACAGTGAGGTCGCGCCTGCTGTCCGCGGCTCCTGCTGCCCACGGTTCCCCGTCGGCGAGCGGTGGCGCATCCCGTTGCCCGAGTCGCCCGACGACGGCGTTCGCCTGGTCGACGGTCACGCCCTGCGACGGGTCGGTGGCGCTTCCGCCGAGCAGCAACTGGCTCGTGGCCGCGTCGATGACCGTGACCCGGATGAAGGGGGTGATGTTCGGGGACGTGCCCACCTGTCCGGTTCCCGCCGCATCCGATGGGCCGATGGCGATGGTCACCTGTGCCGCGATGCCGGGCGCGTTGTTCGCGACTCCGAGGTCGACGGAGATGGATCGCCCCGGCACGAAGGCGTCGTCCCCGGTCAGCGGCAGGGCCGCCGCCGAGCCGGGCGGGGCGTGGTGCACCGTGCCGTCCGGGCCGACGGTGACGATGCCGAACGGCACGGCGGAGCCGATACCGGCCGGGCCGATGGTCAGCGACGCTCGATCGGTCAGTGCGCTCACGGTCGTGGTGGTGCCGACGATCGCCAGCACGCTCGCGACGACGCCGGCGGAAATCAGAGGCAGGGCGATTGTGCGACGCATGTCACTGACTCCCCTTCTTCCGTCTGGCGAGCAGCAGGAGACCGCCGCCGACGATGGCGATGGCCGCGACGACGATGGCCGCGACCGCGATGGTCGAGCCCGTGTCGGGGAGCGCGACGGGAGGCTCCGGCGCCTTCTCGACAGAGGTGAGCTGGAACACGATGCTGGCTCCGCGCCCCTGCAGCTCGTCGCCGGCCGACCGCGCCAGCGCGACGGTGCCGCTGAGCGTGACGGTGGACCCCGCCGCGACGGAACCGAGATCGATCGGTGCGCCATCGAGCAGGTCGGCGACGGGAGTCTCCGGAAGGACGACGCGGCCGGAGGGATGCGTGACGGTCGCTGTGAGCAGGTCGCCGAATTCTGCCGTGGAGCCGCCGACGGCCGTGACGGTGAGGTACGCATTCACGGCGTCCGCGCCCGGATTGGCGATCGAGCCCGACCAGTCGGAGGAATGTCCCGGCCCTGGCATCGGGACGGTCACCGTCGAGGTGGCTGGCGTGGCGTCTGTCGTGAGAGCCGACGGGGCCGCGTTCGCGATAGGGGGAGAGGAAAGGAGGAGGGCGGCGCTCGCGGCGATGGTCGCCGCGCCGGCGACGGCCGCCCAGCGGCCGATCACTCGCTGACCCCCGAGAAGCGCACGCTGACGGGGGTGCGCAGTCCTTCGAGACTGTCCGTGGCGTCTGCGGGGAGGGAGATCGTCAGGTCGAGGGTGCGCGACGCGCCGGATGCGGTTGGTCCCGTCAGCGCGATGGTCGACGCTGTCGTCGCATCCACGTTGTCGGCATACACGTGACCGGCCTCCGAGATCGTGAAGCGGAGCTGGTCGAAGAGTGGGTTGGGGGTGACGGGGCGCACGACGTGCAACGCGATGAGTGCGCCGAGACGGGGGCTGGCGTTCCTGACGGCGACGCGGGTGGACAGGGACCTGCCCGGCCCGATCGTGGCATCCCGAAGGACGACCACGATCGGGTCAGGGCGGCCATGAGCCCAGGATGAAGCGGCCGGAGTCCAGCCGGCTTCGTCGCTTCCCGCTGCCTGCAGATCGAAGGTGTTGTGCGTACCGTCGATCGCGACGACCAGCTTTCCCCACTCGACAGTGCTCGCGGCCGTGAGGCCGACCAGGGCGAACGCCCCGACGCCGATGATCGACGCGAGCACGCGCGCGGAGGTCCACCGCGGCGTCACGCTGTACAGGCTCACGGCAGCGGTCAGGCGGAGGTGCCGTTGAACTGCGCCTGGATGAACGCCTTGGAGCCGTTCAGGGAGTTGTCGTCGAACGCGGCGCCGGATTCGGCCTGGTCGAGCAGGCGAACCGTGATGGTGACGCTCGACTCCTCGCTGGCGGCGAGACCGTTGAGCGCGACGGCGTTGAGCTCCGCGAACGTGAGGTCGGTGCCGCTGATGGCGGTGGCGTCGATCGACGTGCCGGCCTGCGCGTAGGAGAACCGCAGACTCGACAGGTAGTTCGGGTCGGTGACATCGGCGCCGGCGTCCGGGAGCTGCGCCAGAGAGAGCGTCAGCGTCGAGGCGAGGGTGGTGGAAGCGTTGCGAACCGGGATGTCGACGCTGATCGACGCGCTTCCGGGGAAGAGCGTCTGCGCGCCGACGAGCTCGATCGGAGCGCCGGCGGGGGTGTCGGCCTCCTGCCACTGTCCGTCGATCTGGGCGCCCGTCACCGGGTCGGTGTCGACGACCTGGATGTTGTACTGGTCGGCGCCGATGCCGTTGGCGCCCAGGTTCAGGTTGGCGAAGTCGGTGAACGCGGCCGCCGTGATTCCTGCGCCGACTGCGACCACTGCGCCGAGAGCGAGGAAGGCCCGCTTGCGGCTGGAGCGTCGCCGAGGCTGCGCATTCTCGATTGTCATGCTGATCTCCTTGGTGCGGGGCAGTCGGTAGTGAGCCACGGTGCCCGGATCGAGCCTCCGCGCTGCCCCTCGGAGGCATATTCTTCTCGGCATATCACAGTGATGCAATACATGCTTTATTTTAAAAGTGGGAGCTCGTCCGCGCCGTCAGGAGCTGAAAAGCGACCACTCGGAGATCGGCAGAACCACGCGGCCCGTCTCGCCCTGCAGCAGCCAGTGCGTCGGGTTGTGTGCGACGTACTGGCCGCTGCGAACATCGAAGGCCCACCCGTTCCTGGTGCGCCGCCAGGAGATGAGGGAGATGGCCTCCCCGGATCGGAGGTGTGGGATGCCGAGCCCGACCTGGTCGGTTCGCGTGGCCGACGGGGAGCGATTGATGCTGTTTGCCATGCTCAAATACTGGCCCAAAAGAGTTGCGAATACCAATATCAATACCACGTTCGATTCAAGCTCGCGCTGCGTCACCCCGCAGGTTGGTACGCTCGCCCCGGAGTCGAGTGTGGATAGGAGCGAGTGGATGCGCATGACAGCCCCCCGGCTCCGTGTCTGGCCGCCCAGCGAAACCGGGTACCGCCGCTCCGAGTCGTCCGCGGTGCTCGGCCACGGCGACGACCTGTGGATGCGCGCGTGCGCGGACGTTCTGCGCTGGCGCGTGAAGACGGCCAGCGGTTTCCTCGTGGACGGGCGCGTCGATCCCGGGCCGGTCTCGCCGGGGGAGCGGCTGATCGTCACGGCGCGCGTGCTCACGATCACGGTGCGTGAGCCGGTGCAGGTGGTGTGCGTGGTTGAGGACGCCGATCGCGTCGGCTTCTCCTACCGGACCCTCCCTGGGCATCCCGTGCGCGGCGAGGAGGCGTTCATCGTCGAGCGCGACGGCGACGAGGTGCGACTCGTCGTGCGGTCGTTGACGCGGGCGGCAGCGGAGCACCCGTGGCGGGCGCTCTTTCCGCTGCTGTTGGTGGCGCAGCGCGTCGCCAGGCGGCGCTACCTGCGCGCGCTGCGCTGACCGCGCGGACGCTGTCTCGGTGTGGCTGGTGCCTCGATGTGTCAGCCGAAGATCATGGGGCGGTCGTCGTCGTCCTCGTCCACGCCGAGGTCGAGTTCGACCAGCACCGGCACGTGGTCGCTCGGAGCCTCGCCCTTGCGCTCGTTGCGGTGGATGCTGGCGGAGGTCACCAGATCGGCGAACGGTTTGGAGCCGAGGATGAAGTCGATGCGCATCCCCTCGTTGCGCGGGAAGCGGAGCTGCTTGTAATCCCAGTACGTGTAGCCCTCCGGCACTAGCGGGCGCACCACATCCGTGAGCCCGATCGCCTCGAACGCGCTGAAGGCGCTGCGCTCCGGCGGCGAGATGTGGGTGGAGACGCCGGGGATGAGGCTGGGGTCTCCGACGTCCGAGTCGAGCGGTGCGACGTTCCAGTCGCCCATCAGGGCGAGAGGGAGGTCGGGCTGCTCGGCGAGCCAGCGCTGCGTGTCGGCGGCGAGGGTGGCAAGCCAGTCGAGCTTGTAGTGGAAGTGCGGGTCGTCGAGCGCGCGGCCGTTCGGCACATACAGACTCCACACCCGGATGCCGCCGATGGTCGCGCCGATAGCGCGCGCCTCCTTGGGCAGGTCCGGTCCCTCGTGCCCCTTGAGGAAGCCGGGCATGTCGGGGAAGCCGATCTCGACGTCCTCGATCGGCAGACGGCTCGCGATGGCGACGCCGTTCCACTGGTTGAGACCGTGCAGAACGACCTCGTATCCGGCGTCTTCGAACTGCTGCAGGGGGAATTGCTCCGGCTTGCACTTGATCTCTTGCATGGCCAGCACATCCACGTCTTCGCGGACCATCCAGTCGACGGTACGGCCCACTCGGGTGCGGATCGAGTTCACATTCCAGGTCGCAACGCGCATACATCGATCGTATCGGCCGGTGCCGACAGCGACCGATCGCGGGCGAAACCTGTGGACAGCTCGCTCGTCGGTCGGGCTGGGGAGGAGGCGATTTCGCGGGGTTCCCCTCTAGAATCGGGGACGTGACCGACGCCAGACAGCAGCTCATCGACTACATTTCGGCCGACGCCGTGTTCCACGGGGACTTCACCCTGACGAGCGGCAAGAAGGCGACTTACTACGTCGACCTGCGCAAAGTCAGCCTCGACCACCGTGTCGCTCCCCTCATCGGCCAGGTGATGATCGACCTGATCGCCGAGGTCCCCGACGTCGTCGCGGTCGGCGGGATGACGATGGGCGCCGACCCTGTCGCCGCCGCGATCCTGCACCAGGGTGCCGCCCGCGGCCTCTCCTACGACGCGTTCGTCGTGCGCAAGGAGCCCAAGGACCACGGCAGAGGCAAGCAGGTCGAGGGCCCCGACCTCGAAGGCAAGCGCGTGATCGTGCTCGAAGACACCTCCACGACGGGCGGATCCCCGCTCAAAGCCATCGAAGCGCTCAAGAAGGTCGGCGCGGAGATCGCCGGGGTGGCGGTCGTCGTCGACCGCAACACCGGAGCGCGCGAGGTCATCGAAGAGGCCGGGTACCCGTACTTCGCAGCGATCGGCCTGAAGGACCTGGGGCTCGACTAGTGACAGACGAACGCCACCCGGGCACAGGCGACGACGCCGAGGGCGACGAGCGCCCCGGCGCGCCTGAGCCCGAGTTCGGCAGTTCGGAATGGCTGCTGCAGCAGCTCACCGGCGGCAGGCGCGTGGCGTCGACCCCGCCGGAGCAGCCGAGCGCTGAGCAGCCGAGCGCTGACCAGTCGAGCGCTGAGCAGCGGAGCGCTGACCAGCCGAGCGCTGAGCAGCGGGAGTCCACCGATGGTGCGGCTCCGGATGCGGATGCCGCGCCGGACAGGGATATCGCGGAGGCGGCCATGCCCACCGTCGCGCTGCCGGTCGTCCCGGAAGCCGCGCCGGTCGGGGAGCCCCGGCCGGAGACGGGCGCGCCGGAGCCCACGGCCGCGCTGCCGATCGTCAATGCCCAGGACACCTTCGAGTTGTTCCTCAACCCGCAGGACGGGGATGCACCGGAGGCCGCGCACGTCGCGGAGAGCGATCCGGCCGAGGACGCGGAGCAGGCCCAGGGCTTCAGCTGGAACCTGACTCCGGGGGTCGGCAGCGACCCGCTCGTGGACGAACCGGCCGAGCCGACGACCGGAACGGTGTGGCACCTGGACGACACGACCGCGAGTTCGTCCGACGACTCCGAGGCCACCATCGAAGCGGATGTTCCCGTCGCGCCACCGGCCCCGGTCACGCCAGCCATTCCTCCGGTGATCCCGGTTCCGTCGTTCGACTCGTACGAGTCGACGTCGTCCCGCGCGGACGAGCCGGAACCTGTTGCTGAGCCTGCGCCCGCTCCGGTCGTTGAGCCTGCGCCGCCGGTCGAGCCTGCGCCGCCCGCCCATGCGGCGCCGCCCGTCGTCGAGCCCGCGTCCTTCGCCGAGCCCGCGGCCTTCGCCGAGCCACAGCGCGAACCGACCCCGCCGGACACCACCACGTTCGAGCCCCCGAGCTTCTTCGAGGCGCTGCGCCTTCCTGAGCCCCCTGTCTGGAACATCGACACCGAGCCTGCCGCCGAGACGGGGCCGCCAGCGCCTCCGCTCTTCACACCACCTCCGCTCTTCACACCACCTCCGGTCGAGCCGCCCACCGCTGAGCCTGTCGCCGCCGGCGACGCTCACCAGTCCGAGGAGGAGAGCCACGGTCTCGCCGCTCTGCTCGGATTCTTCGGCGAAGACGACACGGACGAGCCCGCATCCACCAGCCGTTCGGTGATCGGTGACACGACAGGCATCATTCCGATTCCGCCTGGCGCGCTCACCCCTCCCGCGACTCCGGCGACTCCGGCCGTTCCTGTCGCCCCGGCGCCTCCGGCAGTTCCTGCGGTTCCGGTTCCTCCTGTGCTGCCGCCTCCGGATGCGTCCGCGCTGTTCGAGCCGGGCGTCACGTCCGGGCAGAGCTCCGCCGACGTCCCGACCGCCAAGCTCGACACCGCGGAGATCGCGGCGTTGCTCCGCGCGCGGCCGGGCGACCCTGACCCTGTCAGCTTCGACGCGCGGCCCGAGCCTGCCGAGGCGATTGAGCCGACCACCGGGTCCACCGGCGCGATCCCGGCTGTCCCCCCGGCCGCGACGGTCCCTCCGATCGAGGAGGCGACGCTCCTGCTCGGCGCTCTGCCGTCGCCCGCGACGCAGCCGCTCGACGCCGAGAGCATCGGCGAGGCCAGCCTGCCGACCGCCGCCATCGCCCAGGCCGCGGGCGACACGATCGCTGCCGAGTCGGCGGAAGACGCGCCCGCCGAACAGCTCGCTTACGCGCCGCCCGCTGCCGCCGAGGAGCCCACCGAACCGCCCGCTCCCGCGAGCGAGTCGCCGACGGCCGCGACCATCCTCTTCCCGGAGCTCGCAACGCCCGCAACCGCGGAGACGATCGCGCTGGTTCCCCCTGTCGCCCCTGTCGCACCTGTCGCGCCTGTCGCGCCCGCTCCGGCCACCACCCAGGCACCCCGGGTCCCGACCGGCAGCCACGCGGCCCCGGCCACGGCGGCCCCGGCCACCGCCCCCAGCGGCGCAGGCGGTGGCACCGGTGGCGGCACCCCGTCCGGTCCAGGAGGCACCGGGTCCCGCCGCACCAACCGCATCCTGTTCTGGGTGGCGGGAGGGCTCGCGGTCGTGCTGGTCCTCATCGGTCTCTTCGCTCTCGGCACCCGTGTGCCGGACATGTTCGGGGCCGCTCAGCCGTCCGCGGTGCCGTCCGCGAGCACCCAGCCGCCGAGCGCCACCCCGACGCCGACGCCGACACCGACAATCCAGGCCAAGCCGGCCGGTCCGGTCGCTGCCGGCACGCACCCGTGGAACACGCTCGGCGGAGGAGAGTGCATCCAGCCGTTCACGTCGCCGTGGGCGGAGACGTTCACAATCGTCGACTGCGCGTCGCCGCACACGGCGCAGTTGGTCTACACCAATCTGTTCTCGGCCGACTTGGCGGCGCCGTATCCCGGCGCGGACGCTCTCGCAGCCCAGATCAACGCCGTGTGCACGCACCCGGGGATCATCGACCTGGCCGCGGCTGCCGCATACCCCGACCTGCAGTTGCAGGGCACCTTCCCCGCCACCGAGCAGCAGTGGAGGGACGGGCAGCGGTCGTTCTACTGCTTCGTCAGCCGCTCAGGCGGCGAGCCGCTCACCTCAACCGTGGCGGGACCCGGCCCGGCCGCGTAGCCAGGGGGGGCCGAGACGCGCCTACAGGTCCGACTCGTGCGGTTCCGCCGCCACCAGCTCGCTCACGCCGTTCAGGATCTCGTCCGGGCGGAACGGGTAACGGTCGATCTCGCTCTGGTCGCTGATGCCGGTGAGCACCAGGATCGTGTGGAGTCCCGCCTCGATGCCGGCGACGATGTCGGTGTCCATCCGGTCGCCGATCATCGCGGTGTTCTCGGAGTGCGCGCCGATGCGGTTCATGGCGGAGCGGAACATCATCGGGTTGGGCTTGCCGACCACGTACGGCTCCATGCCGGTGGCCTTGGTGATCATGGCGGTCACGGCGCCCGTCGCGGGAAGGGGGCCGTCCGCACTCGGTCCCGTCGCATCCGGGTTGGTGGCGATGAAGCGCGCGCCTTTGCCGATGAGGCGGATGGCCTTGGTGATGGCGTCGAACGAGTAGGAACGGGTCTCGCCGACCACCACGTAGTCGGGGTTGGTGTCCGTCATGATGAACCCGGCCTCGTGCAGGGCCGTCGTGATGCCCGCCTCGCCGATGACGTATGCGCTTCCGCCGGGGATCTGCGACTTGAGGAAGTCCGCGGTGGCGAGCGCGGACGTCCAGATCGACTCCTCCGGAACGTCGAGTCCGGATGCGCGCAGGCGGGCCGCGAGATCGCGCGGCGTGAAGATGGAGTTGTTGGTGAGCACGAGGAAGGGGGTGCCATCATCCCGCCACTGCTGGATGAGCGCTGACGCCCCCGGCAGAGCATGGTTCTCGTGCACGAGCACGCCGTCCATGTCGGTGAGCCAGCATTCGATCTCGTCGCGTCGCGCCACGCAATCCCCTTTCGACAGGCCCAGCTTATTCGCCCCATCCGACCCCCACGATCGAGCCCAGCCTTTTTCACCGCAAATCGCGGTTTTGGCGTGAAGAACCCTGGGCTCGACGGCGGGATACGCTCGGGGGGTGGAGAGTGAAGCGGGCGCGGCGGGAACGGCGGGAACGGCGGAGTGGACGACGAACGGGGTCGGTCCGTGGCAGGGCGAGTGGCCGGAGGACGAGCGCTACGACCGTGAGCTGCTGCAGCACGGCGACACCCGCAACGTGATCGACCGCTACCGCTACTGGACCATGACCGCGATCGTGGCCGACCTCGACGAGCACAGGCACCCGTTCCACGTCGCCATCGAGAACTGGCAGCACGACATGAACATCGGCTCGATCGTGCGCAGCGCCAACGCGTTCGCCGCCGACACGGTGCACATCATCGGCCGTCGCCGCTGGAACAAGCGCGGCGCGATGGTCACCGACCGCTACCAGCACGTCTCGCACCACGACGACGTCGCCGGGTTCGTCGCCTGGGCACGGGATGCCGGCCTCCCGATCATCGCGATCGACAACGTCCCGGGGTCGGTCATCATCGAGACGTTCGCGTTCCCGCGCGAGTGCGTGCTGCTGTTCGGCCAGGAAGGGCCCGGGCTGTCCGACGAGGCGATCGCGGCAGCGGATGCGGTGGTCGAGATCTCGCAGTTCGGTTCGACCAGGTCGATCAACGCGTCGGCGGCAGCGGCGGTCGCGATGCACGCGTGGGTGCTGCAGCACGTGTCGTTCGCGAGCTGAGCGGCCCGCGCACGCTGCCGGGCGGAACTCAGCGGTTCTCGCGCCGCCACACGATCTTCAGCCCCGACCAGTCCGCGTCCACCGCAGCGACCTTCACGTCCACCAGGCCGCGGTCGAGCGCTGCGTCGCGGATCAGGTTCTCGTCGAGGTCGCTCACGTGCCCGGCGGCCTTGCGCGGCCAGGCCGCCCAGAGCATCCCGTCCGGTCGGATGCGCGCCCCGAGGCCGTCGAGCTCGGCGAGATAGTCGGCGGCGCTGCGATAGAACGCGAGCACCAGTCCGGCCGGTTCGGCTTCGTCCGGGGCGAGCCATTCGATCCCGTCCGGCCCGCCGTCGAGCGGGATGCGCCAGCCGTCGTCGGCGTGCAGCACCTGGGCGCGCATCCCGGGCTTGAGGCCGAGCTTCTTCCAGAGCGGAGTGCCCGAGTATCCGGCTGCGGTGCTCATGCGCGTCCCGTCCATCCCGAGGCGTCGGCGATTCGCCGGATGTCGGCGGGGGCGAGGTCGTAGACCGTCTGCCCGTCGTCCGGCGCCGGCGCGGAGACGAGGTGGGCGCGCACCGGTCCGGCCACGGGCACCTGCACCACGGCGAATCCGGACCCTCGTACCGCGCGTTCGCGCTCGGGCGTCCAGAGCACGTCGGTGGTGTTGGCCACCGCGGGAGCGACGACGACAGGGATGCGCCGCGGTCCAGCCTCGGTGACGAGCGCGTGGTGGTAGTGCCCGGCGAGCACGAGCCGCACGTCGGCGGCCGTGCAGAGGTCGATGAGCGCATCCGGGTCGACCAGTCGGAGCGTCTCGAACAGCCCGGTGGTCGGCGGCACGGGCGGGTGGTGCAGCACCAGGACGGTCCCGCGTGGAGACGGCTCGGCCAGCACGGCTCGCAGGCGTTCGAGCTGTGCGGTGTCGATGTGGCCGTAGCCTGCGCCTGGCACCACGGAGTCGACGGTGACGATGCGGAAGCCGTCCACCTGCGTGACCGTCTCGCGGGCGCCGAGCACCTGCTCGAAGCCCGCGGCGAGGTCGTGGTTGCCCATCGCGTAGACGACGCACGCATCCCGTTCGGACGCCCACGGCTCCAGCCGGTCGGCCAGCCTCCGGTACGACTCCGCGGTGCCGTCGTCGGACAGGTCGCCGGAGGCGACGACCAGGTCGATCGACTCGAGGGTCGCCGCCCGCGCCAGCACCGTGTCGAGCGCGGCGAGCGTGTCGACCAGCCCGTAGTGCAGGCGGCCGTCGCCGTACAGATGGGTGTCCGAGAGGTGCAGGATGCGGAGGGTGTCGCTCACGCGGACACCATACCGCCCGGCACCGTCACCCGATCAGGCGGCACCGTCACCCGATCAGGCGGCCCGCGTCACCCGATCAGGCTCGGCCGCAGGTCGCGCAGCGTGCGGAAGTGCGTCATCCTCGTCACGCCGATCGCGGAGACCAGCAGCGCGATCAGAAGCCACAGTCCGAGCACACCGGCGTCCGCCCAGGCCGTCGCCGGGTTGCCTCCGTACATGAGCTGCCGGATGCCGTCCACGGCGTACGACATCGGCAAGACGTGGTGCAGCGCGGCCAGCGGGCCCGGCAACGTCTGCCACGGGAAGGTGCCACCTGCCGTCACGAGTTGCAGCACCATCAGCACGAGGCCGAGGAACTGGCCGACGCTGCCGAGCCAGACGTTCAGCGCCAGGATGATCGCCGCGAAGGTGAGCGACGCCAGGGCCATCAATCCGTACATCCCGACCGGGTTGTCGATGCGGAACCCGAGCGCCCCGGAGACGATCGCGAACAGCCCGACCATCTGCACTGCTCCGAGCAGCCCTGGCGTCAGCCAGCCGGCGAGCGTGATCTTCACCGGTGAGTGCAGCGCGGTGATGGCGCGGCGCGAGACCGGCTTCACGATCAGGAACAGGGCGTAGATGCCGATCCAGCCCGCGAGTGCCACGAAGAAGGGCGCGAGGCCGGCTCCGTATGTCCCCGCGGAGGTGATCGAGTCGTTCTTGAGGTTCACCGGGTCGGCGATCGTGGTCGCCTGCTTCTTCTGCAGCGACGGCGAGTTGTCGGGGATCTGATCGACTCCGCTGGTCAGGCCGTCGCGCAGCGTGGCCGTGCCGTCGTGCAGGGTGGTGAGGCCGTCCCGCAACTGGGATGCGCCCGTCGCCGCCTGCTTGCTTCCATCGGCGAGCTGCGCGGCGCCACCGGCGGCCTGCGTCGAGCCAGAGGCCACCTGGGATGCGCCAGAGGCGACCTGGTCGGCGCCCGCTGCGAGCTGGTTGACCTGACCGACGAGGGTCTGCACCTGTGCGTTGCCGTCCTGCACCTTGGCGTCGATCGTCCCGAGCGCCGCCGATACCCGGTCGAGTTGCTCCTGCGTCGCTCCTGCCTGCTGCAACTGCGCGAGCAACTGCTGACCGACGGCGGGGGCGTCCGCTGCGAGCTGGGCCGCGGCGCTTCCCGCCTGGCTGGCCTTCGCAGCGAGCTGGTCGTTGCCTGCTGCGACCTGCGCTGCGCCGTCGCTCACCTGTCCCGCTCCGGAGGAGAGCTGGGCGAGCGCATCTGACAACTGCTGCGAGCCGGTGGCCAACTGGCTGGTGCCGTCTGCGAGAGTGGATGCGCCGGAGCGTGCGGTCTCGCTGCCGTCGACGAGCTTGTTCGCCCCATCCACGGCCGACACGAGGTTGGAGCGGATGTCGGCGAGTCCCAGCAGGAACTGCTCTGCCGCCTGCTGGTTGACCTTCTTGACGATGGAGGTGCGGATCTTCTCCGCGGCCTGCGTTCCGATGGTGGACGCCAGATAGCTGTTGGTGTCGTTGGTCGTGAGGGTGACCGTCGCGCGGTGCGGCGACGTGGTGGATGCGGACGCCAGCGCCTCGGAGAAGTCGGCGGGGAACGTGATCGAGAAGTCGTACTTCGAGTCGTCGACCCCGCTCGCGGCCGAGCCGGACTCCACGCGGTGCCAGTCGAACGAGCCGTCCCTGATGAGCTCGTCCGCCACCTCGTCGCCGTAGTTGACCGTCTTGCCGTCGACCGTCGTGCCGCTGTCGTCGACCACGATCGCCGCGGGGATCTTGTTGAGGTTCGCGTACGGGTTCTGGTTGGCCCAGAGGTACAGGCCGCCATAGAGCACCGGAACGCACATCAGGGCGATGAGCGCCACGATCGACATCGGGCTGGCGGTGAGGCGGCGGAACTCCGCCGCGATCATCTGGGGGATCTTCATTCGGCTTCCTCTGCGCGCTGGGCGCTGTCTGCGCGCTTGGCGCTGTCTGCGCGGTCTGCGCGCTGTTCGAGTGCTGGGGCGACGATGAGGTCGGGCAGCTCGTCGGTGTCGTCGCGCCCCGGGTCCTCGTCGAAGGTGCCGTTCGGGGCGGTCTCGCCGAGGCGGGTGATCATCGTGGAGGCGGCGATGGCTGCCGCTGAGGCGTCCCCGGCCACGACGAGCACCGCGATGTCGCGGGCGGCGAGCCCGCGGGCGAGCTCCCACCACTCGTTCGGGTCTCCGCCGTGCCGGTCGGGCGACGTGATGACGAGACCGTCGACGCCCTTCCGCATGAGCGCGAGCTCGGTGAGCAGTCTGATGCGCACCGTAGGCGGAACGTTCCCGATCGCGAACCGCGCCCACTCCGACGCGCCCAGCTCGCCCAGCCGTCTGTTCACAGCGATGGGGTTGGATGCGCGCCCGGCGAACATGAGTTCCTCCGCCACGATCCCGGCCACGGTCACATCCGCAGCGGGCTCGCACACATCCGGTGCGTCGATCAGGGCGATGCGCTTGCGCATGGCGGAGTAGTCCGTCGCACCGTCGATCGTGACGGTTCCGGCGTCCGGCCGCATCCGGCCGGAGGCGATCAGGCCGAGCACGGACGGCCGCTGCTCCGTCTCCGCCCTGGCGAGCGTCACTTCACCGGTCTGGAACGACACGGTGGCGGGCGGAAGGGCGGCGTTGTGCGCGCCTTTGGCGACCCTGTCGAGGACGATCTTCATGCTGCGACCTCCTGGAAGGCGAGTTCGGGGGTTTCGGCGATGAGCGCATCCGCCTCTCGCCAGCCGAGTCCTGCTGCGCTGAGACCGGCGAGCATCACGAGCCGGTGGCCGGCCTCGTTGGTGAGCTTGGCGCGGGTGGCCTCGTCGAGCACCGCGACGGCGGCGTTCTCGACGAGCCTGGTGACGGTCTCGAGGTGGAGGTCGGTTCGGATGCGTCCGGCGGCCATGCCGCGCTGCACGGTGTCGCGAAGCCGCTCGCGGGCGGGGTCGAGGGCGGCGCCGACGAGTTCGCGGTGCGGGCCGCGCACGGCGAGGGCAGCGCTGACGCGCACATGCTCGACCTCGGCCCAGAGGGTGGCTCCGAACAGCGCGATCTCGACCAGTGCATCCGGATGGGAGACAGGGTCGAGGAGGGCGGCGAGCCTGGCCGCGCCGCGGGTGAAGACGTCGATGAGGAGGTCGTCCCTGGTGGCGAAGTGGCCGTAGATGGCGCGGCGGCTGAGACCGGCGCGGGCGGCGATGGTCTCGAGGGATGCGTCGATGTCGTCGTTGAGCGCCGTTGCGGCCGCCGCGATGATCGCCTCCCTGTTCGCTGCTGCATCGCGCCGGGGGGCGCGGGTGGTGGAGGAAGGCATGTATTTGATCATACTCTTCTTGCACAGCGGTGTGCAAGATAATGCCTTGATAGGATCGAGTGCGACGGTCGACCCGAAGGACGCCGGCGCGCTCATCCCATCGAGAGGACCGAAAAGTGCCCGCGATCGTGATCATCGGCGCCCAGTGGGGCGACGAAGGCAAAGGCAAAGCGACCGACCTCCTCGGCAGCCGCATCGACTACGTCGTCAAGTTCAACGGAGGCAACAACGCCGGCCACACGGTGGTCGTCGGCAGCGAGAAGTACGCGCTGCACCTGCTCCCGTCCGGCATTCTGACCGAGGGCGTCACGCCCGTCATCGCCAACGGCGTCGTGGTCGACATCGAGGTGCTGTTCGAGGAACTGGACGGGCTGATCGCCCGCGGAGTCGACGTGTCCCGCCTCAAGGTGAGCTCCAACGCGCACGTCATCACCTCCTACCACCGCACCATCGACAAGGTCACGGAGCGCTTCCTCGGCAAGCGCCAGATCGGCACCACCGGCCGCGGCATCGGCCCGACGTACGCCGACAAGATCAACAGGGTGGGCATCCGCATCCAGGACCTGTTCGACGAGAACATCCTGCGCCAGAAGGTCGAGGGAGCGCTCGACCAGAAAAACCACCTGCTGGTGAAGGTCTACAACCGCCGCGCCATCAGCGTCGACGAGGTCGTCGAGCAGCTCCTGAGCTACGCAGAGCGCCTTCGCCCGATGGTTGTCGACAGCTCGCTGCTGCTGCACCAGGCGCTCGAGGCGGGCAAGTACGTCCTGTTCGAGGGCGGCCAGGCCACGATGCTGGATGTGGACCACGGCACATACCCGTTCGTCACCTCCTCCAACTCCACCTCGGGCGGTGCTGCGACGGGCTCAGGCATCGGCCCGAACCGCATCGACCGCGTCATCGCGATCGTCAAGGCGTACACCACCCGTGTCGGCGCCGGGCCGTTCCCGACCGAGCTGTTCGACGAGTGGGGCGAGTTCCTGCGCGAGCGCGGCTTCGAGTTCGGCACCACCACCGGTCGCCCGCGTCGCACCGGCTGGTACGACGCGCCCGTCGCCCGCTACACGGCGCGCATCAACGGCGTCACGGACTTCGTGCTCACCAAGCTGGACACGCTCACCGGCATCGAGCGCATCCCGGTCTGTGTCGCGTATGACGTGGACGGCGTGCGCCACGACGAGGTGCCTGCGTCGCAGAGCGACTTCCACCATGCCGCCCCGATCTATGAGGAGTTCCCCGGCTGGACGGAGGACATCAGCGGCGCACGCACCTTCGACGACCTGCCGAAGAACGCGCAGGACTACGTGATCGCACTGGAGAAGCTGTCCGGCGCCCGCATCTCCGCGATCGGCGTCGGCCCCGCGCGCGACGAGATCGTGGTGCGCCACGACCTCGTGGACTAACCCCGGCCCTGCCCCCGGCCCCCCGAAGCCGCCCGCCCCCTCCCGGGCCGGGCGGCTTCGCAGTTGCGCAGGAGTTCCGGCAACATCGCGGCGGCATCTCCTTCCAAACGGAGTTCCACCCGGCGCGTCGCGCAGAGGTTCCTGTTCAGCCTCAGCGGGCGCTGAGCGCGTGCAGCAGCGGGAGGAGCGCATCCGGCGCTGCCGCCGCCGCGGGGGTGAAGAACGCCGTGTCGGCCGACTCGACCGCCTCGATCGCGGCCGCCGCCAGCTCGCGTCCCGCGTCGGTGACGTGCAGCACCTTCGCGCGGGTGTCTGCTGGGTCCTGCTCGCGTTCGAGGAGCCCCTTGGCGAGCAGGCGGCGCACCACCTCGGAGGTCATGCGCGCATCCGACCCGGTGAACTCGGACAGTCGCGCCTGGTTGGGCCGCTCACCGGCGCCGTTCAGCCACCAGGTGGATGCGAGGATCACGAACTGCGCGTGCGTCAGTTCCAGCGGGGTGAGCGCCCCGGCCATCGCCCTCTGCCAGCGCAGGGTGGCGTGCCAGAGCAGGAAGCCGGGGCTCGCGGTCGGGCCTTCTGGGAACTTCGTCATGCTCTCAGTGTGGCCTGCTCGAACAGTGCGGCCATCGACACGGGGAAGTCGTCGCTGATCTGCGGGCCGAGCTCTGGGCCGACCTCGTCTGCGGCGGGGCCGGTGATGTCGAGGCGGTGGGTCACGCTGGTGCCCGTGGCCGTGTCGGTCAGGGTGTGCCGGAAAGTGAGCGTGACGTCGCCGTAGACGGTGCGGTCGGCGTACGTGACGCCGTCGACGAGGTCGACGATGGTCGAACGGAACGGGTCCTGGCCGACGGGGGTGATGGTGAGCTCCGTGCCGACGGCGAACGGCCCGTCGAGTTCGAAGGTGTCTGCGCCCTCGTAGGTGAGGTCCCCGGTGTGCAGGTCGCGCAGCGCGGCCCAGACGGCGTCGCGGGAGAGCGTGGTCTCTGCGGTGTGCTCTGTGCTCCACATGATCGTGCCTTTCTGTCTAGGAGTAGATGATCTATGCGTAGATAATATGTGGCACCCGCCCGATGCGCAAGACCCTCCGCAAAATTCGTGGTCCTGTCGCGCGCCCGACCTCCATCGCGAGGATGACGCACTACCGCCCAGGATGAGGCCCCCGGCCGATGCGCCCCCGTCCCCCGGCGAAGACGATGGATGCATGACCTCAGACCCCACCCTCCAGCCCCCGGCCCAGCCGGCTAACCCGGCTAACCCGGCTAACCCGGCTAACCCGGCTAACCCGGCTAACCCGGCCAACCCGGCTAGCCCGGCCAACCCGGTCCAGCCGGTCCACGCGGCCCTGGCCGCCATCGGCCTCACCAAGGCGTACGGCGCCGCCGTCGCGCTCGCCGGTGTCGACTTCCGGCTGAACGTCGGCGACTCCGTGGCGATCATGGGCGCGTCCGGCTCGGGGAAGACCACCCTGCTGCACGTCCTCGCCGGAATCGTGAAGCCGGACTCCGGCAGCGTCACCCTCGCGACGCCGCACGGGCCGCTCGACGTGACGGCGCTCGGCGAGAAGGAGCGGTCGCGGTTGCGACGCGAGGCGTTCGGGTTCGTGTTCCAGCAGGGCTTCCTGCTGCCGGAGCTGACCGTCATCGAGAACGTCGCACTCCCGCTCATGCTGGGCGGCGCCGCGCGACCGGCGGCAGAGCAGAACGCCGCAGGCTGGCTCGCCGCCCTCGGCCTCGCCGGGTACGAGACCCGGCGCATCGGCCAGCTCTCCGGCGGCCAGGCCCAGCGGGTCGCCATCGCCCGCGCCCAGGTGACCGGCGCATCCATCGTCTTCGCCGACGAACCGACGGGCGCCCTCGACTCGCACACCTCCGTCGAGGTGATGGATGCGCTGATCGGCTCGACCACGGGGCGCGGCCGATCCCTCGTGGTCGTCACCCACGACGAGGAGGTCGCCGCCCGCTGCTCGCGCGTGCTCCGCCTCGCGGACGGCCGCATCGTGGACGAGGCGGTCACCCGATGAACACCCTCAGACTCGCCTGGCTGCTCGGCCGCCGCTCCGCCGCCGACCGGGGGACCATCGTGCTGCCCGTCGTCGCGTTCGCCGTCGTCACCGCTCTCCTGCTCGTCGTCGCGGGCGGGGCGCAGGCGTTCTTCTCCTGGACGGGGGAGACCGCGTTCCTCTACCAGTTGCTCGCGGTCGTCGCGCTCGCCCTGCTGATCGTGCCGCTCGTGGCGCTCGGCGGCTCTGCGGCCAGGCTGTCCGCGCGCCGCAGGGACGACAGGCTCGCGAGCCTCCGCCTCCTCGGGGCGACCCCCGGCACCGTCACCGCCCTCACCGTCATCGAGTCGACCGTGCTCGCCGTGGCGGGCGCGCTCGCGGGCGTGGTGATCTCGCTCGGCGCCGTGCCGCTGGTCGGGCTGATCCCGTTCCGGGGCGAGCCGCTCGGCGCGGCTGTGTTCCTGCATCCATTGCTCGTCGCCGTCGTGGTCGTGGCGGTGGGCGCGCTCGCCGCCCTCAGCGCCGTGATCGGGTTGCGCGGCGTGATCCTCTCACCGCTCGGCGTCCGCACTCGTCAGACCGCGCCCCGGATGCACTGGGTGCGGGTGGTCATCGGACTGGCCGTCGTCGCGGTGACCTTCGTCGCCATGAACGTGCTGCAGCTCGCCGCGGGGTTCGGCGTGGTGCTGACCATCCTGGCTGTCGGTTTCGGCGGAACGGTCGCCGTGCTCAACCTGGTGGGCCCGTGGGTGCTCAGGCTGGTCGCATCCGGCCAGGCGAAGCGGGCGACGACGCCGACCAAGCTGCTCGCTGCGCGCAGCATCCTGGAGTCGCCGAAGGCCGCGTGGCGGCAGGTGTCCGGCGTGGCGATGACCAGCTTCATGGCCGTCTTCGCCGGTGTCGGGGTCGCACTGCTCGGCGTCGCCGCCGACAGCGGCAAGGCGGACACCGAGTCGCTGCAGCTCTTCGCCGACATCCGCACGGGCGTCATCATCACCGTGGTCGCGTCGTTCCTGATGGTCGCCTGCTCTGTCGGCGTCAACCAGGCGTCCGCCGTGCTCGACCGGCGCGCCGTCTACGTCAGCCTCGACAGACTCGGGATGCCCGTGGAGACGATGAACGCCGCCCGCTCCCGCGCCGTGCTCTCCCCGCTGCGCATCACCACGATCGGTTCTGCCGTGACGGCGGCGGTGGTGATCTTCCCGCTCACCGGCATCAGCCTGCTGGTCGCGCCGGCGAGCCTCATCATGATCGCGGGCTGCCTGGCCGCCGGAATCCTGCTCGTCTGGCTGGGACTCCGCGCGACGCGCCCGGTGCTGAGCCGTGTGCTGGCCGAGCCGTCGCCGTCGCTGTGACACAGCGGCTCGATCCGGAATGACCATACAGGGATTGCTCGGCAACGGCTGCGTTACGATATTTCTTTGGGGGAGACGCCGCGCAAGGAGATATTAGTATGGCACGCCTGTTCCGTGGGGCGAACCGGAGGTCATGGGTTGCACGAGTCGTCTCTACGACTCTGCTGCTCGTGACGGTGGCGCTCGCCTTCCTGGTCATGAACGGCGAGCTCAGTCAGCGGGCCACAGTGCTCAAGCCGACGGTGGCCCTGGTCAACGAGGATCTCGCTGCCGAATTCAACGATAAGGCGTATGCGTTCGGTGCGAACTTCGTCGACCGGGTCTCGAAGGACTCCGAGTACAACTGGACGGTGCTCTCGCGGCCGGTCGCCGAGAAGGCGTACAAGGACGGGTCCATCGACGCGGCCATCTACCTGCCCCAGTCGTTCTCGCATGACATCCTGACGCTCCAAGACCTCGTCCCGACCAAAGCGACAGTCGAGTACCGGCTGCAACCGCAGGTGGACGAGCAGTCGGATCGGCTGCTGAAGAGCAGGATCCTCGACATCGTGCACGGGTTCAACCAGAGTGTCGTCACGATGTACTACGCCTCTGTCGCCGACAACGTCGCGCAGGCCGACGGCTACCTGAATGCCGCCGTGGGCAACCAGGAGGCCCTCATCTCGGCACTGGCCTCCGACGTGGACGAGCCGTTCTCGCGGACGATGCCGAACTTCCAGGACTTCGTCTCGAACGCTACCGGCCTCAAAGACGTGAACGCCGCAACGTTCGAAGCGCAGAACAGTCTCTCCGAGGCGGTCACCGACACGCTCGCCAGTACGAGCGAGTCCTTCTCGAGCAAGCTGTACGAGATCGACGATCAGGCGCGGCGTCAGCGGGAGATCGCAGAGCTCAACGCGACGAACGGCAACGCACGAATCGCCCTGCAGGCAGCGGCCGACCGAGCCTTCTACGGCAATCAATTCGACGGGCTGAGAACCAGGATGCTCTGCACACTGAGCGGAGTCGATGCCACCGGTGCCGCGGCCCCCTGCACCGACGCAGACGGCTCGGCTCCACGTCACCTCGCTGGTCAGCTCGACTCGTTGCGACAAGCGATCGCTGACTACGCCACGAATTACAGCGGGTCCATCGGCTCCCAGCAGGCCACCATCCTGGCCATGATGAGCACCCTCGATACGAGCATCACGAACCTGGAATCGCTCGTAGCCATACTCGACCCGTCCGCCGACCCTGCAGAGCCCAGCCACCCGACCGCACCAACTGTCCCGGACGTTCCTGGCGTCCCGACAACTCCCAGCGTTCCGCTCGTCCCTGCCGTCCCGTCCGGTCCGACTGTTCCCAGCGTTCCGCTCTTCCCTGCCATCCCGGCCATTCCCGGTGGTGCGGCGATCGATCCGGCGGTGCTCGCCGCCGTGAGGGCAGACATCGAAGCCCTCAAGAGCGTGAGGGACTCGCTGAGTGTGGACAACCTGCCTGCCCTGCCGCTCGACGCCCATCTGGCGACGCTGGACGGCTGGCTCGACCGAACCAGGGCGGCCGTCGAGGATTCCGCGCTGGAAACCAGCGCGGTCGACGGTCTTGAGGTCAAGGACTGGAAGAGCTACGACCCTGACAGTGTCGCGCTGTACGTCGACAACAGTGACGCGCTGTACCAGAGCATCGCCGACCTGGTCGCTCGCAGTGCGGAAACCAGCGGCCAGCTCGCCAGCAGCACCATCGACGTCCCCGACAACCTGGTGCTGTTCGAGGCGCTCCTGAACAGCGCCAATGCCACGTTCACCAGCGCCGAAACGGTGCGCAGCGGGGTCACCGACGTGCTGTCGAGGGGGAACACCGAACTGGGGATGAGCCAGCAGTACTACCGGAACTTCTCCACTGTCCTCGCCAACACGAGAACGCAGGGTGTCGACGCCGGCAAGATCCACGACTTCTTCTCCGCCCCCATCGACGCCAAGAACATCACGCCCGAACGCGTCGCTGCATCCGGCGTCTTCGATCCGACCTGGATGCTCGTCTTCGCAGGCGGCCTGCTCGCCGGCGTTCTTGTCACCGTCCTCGGTCGCACCTTCCGCACGAAGACGAGCACCTGAGACCCTGACGGGGAGGTCGACCGCCTACCGCCTGCCGCGCCCCTCCACCACGCTCGGCCCCACGAACTCGTCCAGCCACTCCCCGAGCGCACGGGATGCGCGCAGCGCGTCCGCAACGTGCGCCACGACTGCCTCCGACCCGATCCAGGCGGTGTCAGCCGGCCACTCGCGCCAGGTGGCGAGGTTCTTGCGGCGAAGCAATTCGATCCGTGGGTGGTCCTTCTGGTAGCCGCGCGGGGCCGTCTTCAGCGTGTCGTGGCTGACCACGGACAGGTCGCGAGCCTCCACCGCCGCAAGTGCCTCCTCCAGGGCGGGGCCGCTGTGGTCGTCCGCTACGGCCGTACGGTAGCGGTCGAGCTGGTCTGGCGCCATCGTGTGATACCCGGCCGCCACGCCGAGCCCTGATGCCGAGAACTGCACGTAGCCGCGTTCGAGCAGCGCGCCGATGTGGGTCTTGTACGGCGACTTGTCCTGGCTGAACCGCACGTCGCGGTACGGCCGGAACACCCTGCCGTCCCCGAACTCGCCGGCCAGTTCGGCGATGAGCGCGAGCATCGGCGCGAGCACCTGCGTCTCGTACACCTCCTTGTGCGACGTCCAGTACGCCTTCGAGTTGTCCGCCTCGAGCCCGGCGTAGAAGTCGGCGGCGCCGCGCGGCCAGCCGGTGAAACGTTCCGCGGTCATCGCCACGCCCTTTCCCTCGAAATCTGCATCCGGCGTCCTCTCGACACGACCATCCTGGCACCATCCCCGCCCCGCCCTCCGGACGCCGCCACCCCCGGTAGACTGGTCGCATCCCCGCCACCGTCTCCCCGCTTTGGAGTGCCAGCGTGACCGACACCACCACCACGCACGTCGTCGACACCGTCGAGAATGCGATCGCCACTCCTGAGCGCGAGCAGCCGTTCGCGGCGCTCGGCCTGAAGGAGGACGAGTACGCGCGCATCAGGGAGATCCTGGGTCGGCGCCCGACGAGCGGCGAGCTCGCCATGTACTCCGTCATGTGGTCGGAGCACTGCTCGTACAAGTCGTCGAAGATGTACCTGCGGCAGTTCGGGCAGAAGGTCACGCCCGCCATGAAGAAGAACCTCATGGTCGGCATGGGCGAGAACGCCGGTGTCGTAGACGTCGGCGAAGGCTGGGCGGTCACCTTCAAGGTCGAGTCGCACAACCACCCCTCGTACATCGAGCCGTTCCAGGGCGCCGCGACCGGCGTCGGCGGCATCGTGCGCGACATCATCTCGATGGGCGCGCGGCCGGTGGCGGTCATGGACCAGTTGCGGTTCGGCGCCATCGACAACCCGGACACCGCCCGTGTCGTGCACGGCGTCGTCTCCGGCATCTCGTTCTACGGCAACTGCCTCGGCCTGCCGAACATCGGCGGCGAGACCTATTTCGACCCGGTATACCAGGGCAACCCGCTGGTGAACGCCCTCTCCGTCGGCGTCCTCCGACACGAAGACCTCCACCTCGCCAACGCGTCAGGCCTCGGCAACAAGGTCGTCCTGTTCGGGGCGCGCACGGGCGGCGACGGCATCGGCGGCGCGAGCATCCTGGCGTCCGACACGTTCTCGGCCGGTGGCCCGACCAAGCGTCCGGCCGTGCAGGTCGGCGACCCGTTCGCCGAGAAGGTGCTCATCGAGTGCTGCCTCGAGCTGTTCCGCGACAAGCTGGTCGAGGGCATCCAGGACCTGGGCGCCGCCGGCATCTCCTGCGCGACGAGCGAGCTGGCGTCCAATGGCGACGGCGGCATGTTCATCGAGCTGGAGAAGGTGCTGCTGCGCGACCCCACGCTCACGGCTGAGGAGATCCTCATGTCGGAGAGCCAGGAGCGCATGATGGCCGTCGTCAAGCCCGAACTGCTGGATGCGTTCCTCGCGGTCACCGCGAAGTGGGACGTCGAGACCAGCGTGCTCGGTGAGGTCACCGACACCGGCCGCCTCGTCATCAACTGGCACGGCGAGGAGATCGTCAACGTGGAGCCGCGCACCGTCGCGGTCGACGGCCCCGTCTACGAGCGTCCCGTCGCCTACCCGGCCTGGATCGACGCCCTGCAGGCCGACAGCGCCTCCCGTCTCGCCCGTCCGACCGGCGGAGACGAGCTGCGCGACCAGTTCCTCGCCCTGCTCGGCAGCGCGAACCTGGCCGACAAGGGCTGGATCACCGACCAGTACGACTACTTCGTCGGCGGCAACACCGCCCTCGCCTTCCCCGACGACGCGGGCATGATCCGCGTCGACGAGGAGAGCGGCCTTGGCTTCGCCATCGCCACCGACGCGAACGGCCGGTACTGCCAGCTCGACCCGAAGCAGGGCGCCGTGCTCGCCCTGGCCGAGGCGTACCGCAACGTCGCCGCATCCGGTGCTGTGCCCGCCGCGGTCACCGACTGCCTCAACTTCGGCAGCCCGGAGAACCCCGAGGTCATGTGGCAGTTCTCGCAGGCCGTCGAGGGCCTGTCGGACGCCTGCCTCGAGCTCGAGATCCCCGTCACGGGCGGCAACGTGTCCTTCTACAACCAGACGGGCACCAACCCGATCTTCCCGACCCCGGTGGTCGGCGTGCTCGGCGTCATCGACGACGTTGCCCGCCGCATCCCGAGCGGCTGGCAGGACGAGGGCGACAACATCTACCTGCTCGGCGTGACCCGCGAGGAGCTCGACGGCTCCGCCTGGGCCGGCACGGTCCACGGTCACCTCGGCGGACGTCCTCCTGCGGTCGACCTCGCCGGTGAGCGCAACCTGGCCGAGCTGCTGCACGCCGCATCGGTCGAGAGCCTCGTCGCGTCGGCGCACGACCTCTCGGACGGCGGCCTCGCGCAGGCTCTCGCCGAGTCGGTCATGCGCTTCGGCGTCGGCGCGCGCGTCTGGATCACCGAGATCATGGACCGCGACGGCGTGGATGCGGCGACCGCCCTGTTCAGCGAGTCGACCGGCCGCGTGCTCGTCTCCGTGCCGCGCGAGGACGACGTGAAGTTCCGCGGCCTCTGCGAGGGACGCGGCGTGCCGGCGCTGCGCATCGGCGTCACGGACGCCGAGGTCGGCGCGCAGCCTGTCCTCGAGGTGCAGGACCAGTTCACGGTCGGCCTGGAGGAGCTGCGCGGCACCCACCGCTCCACCCTCCCCGAGCACTTCGGTCCGGTCGTCGCCTGACGGCGGCGTCCTCCTCGCACGATGTCGGGCATGTCGGGCACGTCGGGCACGTCGGGCACGTTCGATGAGCTGGTCGCCGAGGCGGCCGCCGTCGACGTGTCCGGCTGGGACTTCTCCTGGCTCGACGGCCGCGCCACCGAGCAGCGGCCGAGCTGGGGCTACGCCAGCCTGCTCGCCGACCGGCTGCGGGATGCGCGTGCCGCCCTCGACGTGCAGACCGGCGGCGGCGAGGTGCTCGCCTCCGCAGCACCGTTCCCGCCCGTGATGGTCGCGACCGAGTCGTGGGCACCGAACGTCGCGGTGGCGACACGACTGCTGCATCCACTGGGGGCCGTGGTCGTCGCCGACCAGGACGAGCCGCCGCTGCCGTTCGCCGACGCCGCATTCGACCTGGTGACCAGCCGCCATCCCGCCACGATCTGGTGGGAGGAGCTGGCCCGCGTGCTCCAGCCGGGAGGAAAGTACTTCGCCCAGCACGTCGGCCCGGAGAGCGCCTTCGAGCTGATCGAGTTCTTCACCGGCCCGCTGCCGGAGGCGAACCATCGCGGACGGCACCCCGACGACGAGTCCAGGGATGCGCGTGCGGCCGGACTCGACATCGTCGACCTGCGCACGGAGCGGCTGCGGATGGAGTTCTTCGACATCGGCGCCGTCGTCTACATCCTGCGCAAGGTGATCTGGTGGGTGCCCGACTTCACCGTCGATCGCTATCTCGATCGCCTGCGGGCGCTGCACGAGCTCATCGAGCGGGATGGCGCGTTCGTGGCGCACTCGTCGCGCACCCTCATCGAGGCGCGGAAGCCGAAGGCATAGCCCAGGCTGACGGCTCCCGGCTCCCGGCTCCCGGCTCCCGGCTCTCGGCTCGCGGCTCCCGGCCGACACGTTCGGTCACACGGAACGGTCCGCGCCCGCTCGTCTGCGAGGCTGGAACACACCATGACTCAGCACAGCATCGATCGTCTCGCCGGGCGCACCGTCGTCCTGATCGGGGGCGGGTCCGGGATCGGCCTCGCCGTGGCCAGACAGGCCGTCTCGGCCGGCGCGCACGTGGTCCTCGGCGGCCGAACCGCATCCACTCTGGAGCGCGCGGCGGCTGAACTCGGCGACGCGGCGACCTGGGGCGTGGTCGACACAGCAGACGACGCCTCGGTGGCCGCCTTCTTCGAGCCCGTGGATGCGGTCGACGCGCTCCTGACGACCGCCGCCAGCTACACCACGGGGCCGTTCACCACCTCGACCATCGAGGAGGCGCGCAGCCCGTTCGAGTCGAAGTTCTGGGGCCAGTACCGCGTCGTGCACGCCGCGCTCCCCCTTCTCGCGCCCGACGCCTCCGTGGTGCTGATGTCCGGAGCCGCGAGCGTGCGCCCTGCCGGTCCCGCCGCCGCATACGTGGCCGCCAACGCCGCGATCGAGGGCCTGGCCCGCGGGCTGGCGGTCGAACTCGCGCCGGTCAGGGTCAACGCCATCGCCCCCGGAACCGTCGACGGCAACCTCTGGTCGCAGCGACCGGCCGAGGTCAGGGATGCGGCCTTCTCCGGCTTCAGCGCTAGCACCGTGCTCCGGCGCACGGGCACCGAGTCGGAGATCGCCGACGCTGTCCTGCACCTGTTCACCAGCACGTACACGACCGGGTCGACCCTGTACGTCGACGGCGGCTACGCGCTGCGGTAGGCGCACGCCGCAGCCGGCTACGCCGTCTCGTCCACCAGCTCCGCCTGCCGCCTGGTGAACAGCCGCACACGCTGCTGCGTCAGCAGGATGCCCGCGATCACGACGAGTGCGCCGACCGGCTCGTTCCAGCTCAGCGTCTCGCCGAGCACCAGGATGCCCAGAGCAACGCCGACCACGGGTGTCACGTATGTCACGCCCGAGGTGGCTGTCGGCCCCCACGCGCGCAGCACGTTCATGTTCCAGATGTAGACCACGCCCGTCCCCAGCGCGCCGAGCGCCAGCAGGCTGAGGAGCACCGGCCAACTGAACGTGATCGGACCCCAGGCGATCACCGGAGTCAGCAGGAGCATCACCACGGCGGCCACGCCGATGTTCATCACGGCGATGGTCGTCGCCGGCATGGCCCTGTGGCTGATGAAGCGCCGGATGTAGCCGAAGCTGAAGCCGTAACAGGTGACAGCGCCGAGGCACGCGAGCTGCCCCCACACGCTGCCGGAGAGAGCGGCGATCTGCCACGGCCCCACCACGATCACGACGCCGAGAACGCCGATGGCCACGCCGAGCACCTGGTCGCGGTTCAGCTTCTCCACCCGGAACGCCACGGTGACCAGGATGGCCGTGGTGATCGGGGTGACCGCGTTGTAGATGCTCGCCAGGCTGGAGGAGACGTACTGCTCCGCCCAGGCGAACAGCAGATACGGGATGACGCAGTACGTGAGCGCGACCACCAGGAAGTGCAGCCACACGACGGGCTCGCGCGGGAGCCTGCTGCGCGTGATGATCGCGATGACCGCCAGCGTGATGGCGCCGAACACCAGCCGGGCCCACACCACCTGACCGAAGCTCACACCCTCCAGTCCGACCTTCATGAACAGGAAGCTGGCGCCCCAGACGAGACCCATGGCGATGAACTGCACTGCGACCTTCACGATTCGACGCTATCGGTACCCGCCGACGCCCGCTGGCAGGAATCGGACACGGCGGGGAGCGCATCCGCGCATCCGGAGCGGACGGGCGGCTGAACCGCGCTGTCCACTGTTGGTATGGTGGCGGTCGAAGGGGAGGCAGACATGGACGTGGTGGCCGTACTGCAAGCGATCGGCGTCTGGGTGTGTCTCGTTCTGGCGCTCACCGGGCTGATCCCGGTCATCGCGGCGGCGGCGACGTTCATCGTCATCCCGTTCCACGCCTTCATCAACCACTACGGCAAGGCGAAGCCGTACCTGCCCAGGGTGGCGATCGTGGTCCCGGCCTGGAACGAGGGCGCGGTGATCGGCGCATCCATCGACCGGCTGATGAAGCTCGACTACCCCCGCGAGGCATTGCGCATCTTCGTGGTCGACGATGCGAGCACGGACCTGACCCCGGACGTGGTCCGTGAGAAGGAGGCGCTCTACCCCGGCAACGTGGTGCTGCTCCGCCGCGACAAGGGCGGCGAGGGCAAGGCGCACACGCTCAACCACGGCATCCGCGAGATCCTCAAAGACGACTGGATGGAGGCGCTCCTCATCATGGACGCCGACGTCATCTACCTGCCGGACTCCCTGCGCCGCATGACCCGCCACTTCGCCGATCCGGACGTCGGCGCCGTCTCCGCATACATCCGCGAGGGCAGCAGCGACCGCAACTACCTGACGAAGTTCATCGGCGTCGAGTACGTGCTTTCGCAGCCGGCGGCGCGCCGCGCGCAGAACGTGATGGGGGCGCAGGCCTGCCTCGCCGGAGGCGCGCAACTGCACACCCGCGAGAACCTGCTCGCCATCGGCGGTCAGATCGACACGTCGTCGCTCGCCGAGGACACGATCACCACGTTCGAGACGCAGCTCAAGGGCCGCAAGGTCGTGTTCGAGCCGCACGCCCACGTGCTCGCGGAGGAGCCGCGGTCGGTCGACGCGCTGTGGAAGCAGCGGCTGCGCTGGGCGCGCGGCAATGTGACGGTGACGGCGCGCTACAAGAACATCTGGTTCCGCCCGAGCGGAAACCACCATCTGGGGGCGTGGACGTTCGGCATCGTCTGGTTCAGCCTGTGGCTGCTTCCGCTCATCATGATCGCCTCGTCGATCGGGCTCGCCGGGCTGCTGTTCCTCCAGGAGGACTTCGCGACCAACGTGTTCCGCGCGCTCTGGATCTCCGCCGCCCTCGCCTACCTGTTCATCCTCATCCTCGGGTCGATGACGGATGCGGCGACCAGCAAACGCGAGCTGGGTCAGATCCTGCTGTTCCCCGGAATCGTCAACATCCTGGTAATGCTGACGGCGCTGTTCCCGAAGGTGATGCTGGTGTGGCTGCCCGGCCTGTTCGGCGCGACCCTCAGCGGCTCGACCCTGTTCTGGCTGACGCTTGCCATCTACGTCTGGATCCCGTTCTCGATGGTGGTCGCCTGGCTCGCACGCAAAGCGGACCGCACCCGTGCCGGCCGCTGGCTCGCGCCGACGCTGATCTACCTAGCCGGATACGGTTCGCTGCTGTGCGCGATCACGTTCGACTCGTACCTGAAAGAGCTCGCGCACGTGGAGGCGCGCTGGGACAAGACGGAGAAGGTCGGGCGGGTCGCGACGAACTGACGCTGGCGCCGTCTCGGTCTCCGACTATTCGACGATCGTGACCTTCACCGGGATGTTCCCGCGGGTCGCGTTCGAGTATGGGCACACTTGGTGCGCCTTCTCGGCGAGCAGGTCGGCCTGCTCCCTGCCGACGCGCGGGATGTAGACGTCCAGTTCGACGGCAAGCGCGAATCCGCCTTCGCCGTTGTCTCCGATGCCGACGCTCGACGAGACGGCGGCATCGGTGGTGTCCAGCTTCTCGCTGCGGCCGACGGCGTGGATGGCGCCGAGGAAGCAGGCAGCATACCCCGCGGCGAACAACTGCTCCGGGTTGGTCCCCGCACCGGATCCGCCCAGTTCCTTCGGCGGGCGGGTGTCGAAGTCGATCAGGTCGTCCTCGCTGCGGACGTGTCCGTCTCGTCCTCCACCAGTGGCGTGCGCGATTGCGGTGTAAGCGATATCCATACCTTCAGCACACAGCAGCCCTCTGAACGGGCGCTGGGAGGTCGGAGGCAGGGGTGGGTGTATGCGTCAGCGCGCTATCGTGAACGGCTGCCCCGTGTACTCCTCCAGCAGCTCCCACACCCGCGCCCCGACTGCGGAGTCGCGGGTCGTGCGTGTGGCGAGCGCGCGAGCCGGCGTGCCTTTCGTCACCCAGCGGGGGCCGAGGAAGGCGCCGCCCCGCACCTCGGGGTCGAGGGCCGCGCGCACCGGAACCCAGGCGCCGTGGTCCTTGCCCTGCGTCCAGGCGGCCTGGAGGTTGTCGGCGAAGCGCTTCGCCTTGGACGGCTGGTTCACGCCCCGGATGCCCGGGGTGCGGCCGGAGGTGGAGTACCCGGGATGCACGACAACGCTCGCGACGTCTCTCCCTGCCGCGCGCAGCCTCCTGTCGAGCTCGAACCCGAACACCTGCGCCGCGATCTTCGACTGCGCGTACGCATTCCAGGAGTTGTACGTGCCGTCGAGCTGCAGGTCGTCGACAGGGAAACGGGCGAGCAGGGTCGCCAGGGAGCCGAGCGTGACGATGCGTGCTCCCGGCAAGCGCTCCAGCGCAGGGAGCGCGAGCGCGGTGAGGTGGAAGTGACCGAGGACGTTGGTGGACAGCACGAGTTCGTTGCCCCGCGCATCCACTGCTCTGTCGGCCGGTGGATGCACGATACCGGCGTTGAGGAGCAGCACGTCGATGCGCTCCCGCTGCAGCAGCGCCTCCGCGGCTTCAGCGACGGACCCCGCGTCTGACACGTCGAGAGGGGTCGCCTCGACGCTCGCGCCCGGGACGCGTCGGCGGATGGCCGACACGGCCGCCTCCGCCCGTTCCTGGCTGCGGCAGGCGAGCACCACGTGGGCGCCCGCTGCGGCGAGCTGCTCGCTGGCGAAGTATCCGACGCCGGCGTTGGCGCCGGTGACCACGACCGTCTTGCCGTGTGCGTCCGGCACGGCCGCCGGATCCCAGGTCACCTGGCGCTCTCTGTGGCGATCCGTTCGTGGTGGTGGATGACCTCGGCGACGATGAAGTTGAGGAACTTCTCGGCGAAAGCCGGGTCGAGGTGGCTCTCCTCCGCGAGGGCGCGCAGCCGCTGGATCTGCTCGCGTTCGCGCTCGGGGTCGGCGGCGGGGAGTCCGTGCGCCGCTTTCAGCGCGCCGACCTGCTGCGTGAACTTGAAGCGCTCGGCGAGCATGTGCACGACCGCGGCGTCGATGTTGTCGATGCTCTGCCGGATGCTGTGCAGCCGCTCGAGCGCCTCGGCAGTGTCCTCGTTCTGACCCATCCCCCGACTTTATCCGACCCGACCCTGTGGCGTGGGTGAGTGACAACCCGATTTGACCGATGCCATACGTTACATATAAGTTAAAAGCCCTTCAACATTGACCTCACAAGCGTGCAACATTGTTGAATGGCAGTTGACTATTTCACTATGAAAGAGGGGGTTCACATGGGCCAGATCAGTGTCACACCGGAAGAACTGAAGCAGCAGGCTCAGGTCTACACGCGCTCGAAAGAAGAGATCGAGCAGGCGATTCAGAAGGTCAACCAGATGAACTCGACCATTGCCGAGCAGTGGAAGGGCCAGGCCTTTCAGGCGTATCTCGAGCAGTACAACCAGCTTCACGAGAGCGTGAAGAAGTTCGAGGAACTGCTGGTGAACATCAACGAGCAGTTGAACAAGTATGCCGACACCATCGCCGAGCGTGACGCGCAGGACGCGCAGAGCTTCGGCTTCTGAACCCGTTCCACACCAGACAGACGACATGCGACCACGGTCGCGTCTCCCTGCGCAGGGCATTCTCGCGTGCGCGCTTGCTGTCGCTTTGACAGTCGGCGCTCCCGCGGCCTCGCCCGCTACCGCCGATACGGACGACGACGCCGGACGATTGGATCTGAACACCAACGTCCTGATCAATGAGTCGGTCGGCACTGGCACCGCTGGCGATTTCGCTATTCGCGGCAGGCTCTTTTCAGCAGATCTCGCTGCACGCGCACGCGAGCAGCGAGAGGCCAGTGCCGAACGGCTCGGCGTCGTCGACACCCTGACGTTCGCGCCGACTGGTGTCGATGCCGGCGAGTACCAGGCAGTGCGGGCCGCGCTCTTCGATGGCTACACCACCGAGGTGCTGAGCGAGGCACGCGAAGCCCGAACGGAGTCTCCAGCTCTCTACGCCCTGGCGCTGGTGATCGGCGTTCCGCTCGCGCTGGTCGCCGGTCTGTCGCTGGGGAGACTCAGGGGGCGACGAAAGCGAGCATCCACATGATCGAGATCACCCTTGTGTTCCAGGGCAAACAGATTGATCTCGTCGTGCCCGGCGCGGTGACGTTCGACCGGCTGCGTCGGTTGATCGGAGTCGCCTTCGCCGAGAAGGGCACGTTGCTGCCAGACGATTTCTCGCTGGCGCTCGACGACAAGGCTCTCGTGGTGAGCGGGCACGACGTCATCGCATCGTTTGGTGTTGGCAACGGCGATCGCCTGCAGATCATGACGAGGAGTTGAGCAATGCGTATTGAACTAGACGGCACCGTTCTCGAGCTTGACGCCACTGATGGCGTCCTCCGTGTCGACGTGTCCAAGAACGGCTACGACGAGGCATACCTCGACGTGATCCTTCGGTACGTCGACGCGCGCGAGACGGAAACGGGGCTCACGTTCGACTACACCATCGGAGATGGCGAAATCAGCTTCAGGGACGCCGCCCGTCGTGCCGTGACCCGGCGCGATCGTCTGGCCCTGGCGCAGAAGCTCGTGGCGTGCGCCAGCTATCGGGCCACCTTCAGAGTGCCGGTGATCCACCCCGACAACGTGTATCTCAACGGTGATCTGCTGCGGGTGGTGCACTGCGGCCTGCAGGGAATGCTCGCCCCGATCGCGTTCGATGAAGCGCTGTTCCTCCGGTCGCTGCAGGCGATGGTCCTGCAGGTCTTCCGCCCCAAGCTCACCTTCGAACACCTCCTCGATGGGGCGAAAGGATTCAGGGACCAGTTCTCGACCTCCGTGCGGCAGGCGACGACGACAGACGAGCTGTTCGCGTTCATCGACGCAGAACTGAAAGCCGAGCAGGCGGAGGTCGCGGCCACAGAGGTGAGCGTTTCGAAACGCCGCTACGGCTGGTATCGCGTCGTGGGAGCGGTAGGCGTGACCGCCGGCCTGGCTGCCGGGGTGTTCGCTTGGCAGGCCGAGAGCCAGAACCGCCTGAACACCGCCGTCGTCGGCGCCCAGACAAAATTCATCGCACGCGACTACGCCGGCGCGCTCGCTGAGCTGGAGGACTACGCGGCCGGTTCGCTGCCGACGTCCGCGAAGTACGTGCTTGCCGTGTCGAGCATCAACCTGGACGACCTCACGGCGGTGCAGAAGCAGGCGATTCTCAACAACGTTTCCGAGAAGTCAGATGACGTCACGCTGAACTACTGGATCGCCATCGGCCGCGGCGAGTTCGAGCAGGCCCTCGATTTCGCGCAGAACCTCGGCGACGACCAGCTCACACTGTTGGCGTACACCGACCTGTACCAGGCGACCAAGCTCAACACCCAGATGCCCGGCGGCAAAAAACAGGGACTCCTCGACGACTACGCGAAGGCTATCGACGAGCTGACGGCGAAGCTTGGCGGCGCGGGCGCGGGCGCGGGCGCGGGTGGCGAGGCGGCGCAGCGATGACCGTGTTCGACACGGAACAGACCGGAGACATTCGGCGGGACGCCCTTGATTCCCGGCTGGATGCGAGCCAGTTGCAGTACCTCGTGTACGTGCTCGATGGTCAGTGTGCGATCAGACTCTCGCTCACAGAAGACCATCCGTTCGTTGAACATCACGGTCACAAGCTCAGCGTGATCAATGCCGCACTGTATGCGGATGGCGACCGGCTCAGCGATGGTCTGCAGACGGTGGGCGACCTCACCTGTCTGGTGGTCTCCGCTTCCCGCGCCACCACCGAGTTCTTCACCATCGATCAGAGCGCGGAATTCGTCATCGGGGATGCGCCGTTTGCCGGTATCAGAGCGGCGGACTCACCCCTTCTGATCGTGCGAGAGGGATCGCTGATCGTCGACCCGCTCGATCGGCTCGTGTACGTGAACGACGCGGCGGTCACAACTCGGCAGACCTTCGAGATCAATGCCGGCATGGTGGTGCTGGCCGAGGACTTCCTGCTCGAGAAACGTCCAGAGCAGTTCAAGATCACGCAGCTCCGTTCGCACCTCGTGTTCGATCACACGAAGGTGCTGACCCAGCAGCCGGCGAGCGAATTCCCCCCGGATTTCCCGGACTATCGACGCTCACCGAAGATGAATCTCGAGGTCGAAGAGGCCGAATTCACGCTGCAGGGTCCTGACAAACCGGGTGCCAAGCCGAAAAACCGCATCATGCGGATGCTGGTGCCCCCCTTCGCCATGATCGCGGCCATGGGCGCCACGACGATGATCATGGGCAACAACCCGCTGATGCTGATCGGCATGGGGCTCGCGAGCATCCTGACGGCTTCTTTCACAGTGTCGCAGTATGTCACCGAGAAGAAGGAAGCCAAGGCGTCGGCGTTGCAGGTCGAGGAGGACTACACCCGGTACCTGGTGAGAACCGTGGCCGACGTCTCCCGCGCGTATGACGACGAGCGCCGGGTGCTGCTGTATCAGCAGCCGAGCCCCCAGCAGCTCGCTGAGATGGTCGACCGATACGACCCGAGAATCTATGAGCGTCAGCGTTTCAACAAGGACTTTCTGAGTTTCTCGCTGGGGCTGTCCGATCGCCCCTCGCTGGTCAAAGTGTCCTCGGACGTGAGCGAGAAGGACGCCAGCGCCCACGGCAAGCATGTGACGGAGCTCGCGGCGGGATTCCGGACGCAACGCGACGTACCGACCCCGATCGGCATCTCGGGCCAGACGATCGGGCTGGTCGGGCCGCCCGAAGTCGTCACCGACTACGTGCAGTCGCTGCTGTTCCAGACCGCGTTCTTCCACTCCTATCGCGACGTGAACTTCGTCAGTCTGCTCTCTCGTGAGGCATACGCGAAGACATGGAACACGTGGAGGCTGCTGCCCCATTTCAAACTGCAGGAACTCAACATGCGCGGCCTGATCCACACGGAGAAGCTGCGTGACGTGGTGCTGAACAGCTTCTACCAGCTCCTCCAGAAGCGCGTGCAACTCCGGAAGGACGCCGGCACGCAGAAGCCGCAGTTCGCACCGCACTATGTGTTCACGATCTCCGATGACCGTTTCCTCGCCGGTCACGGAATCAACGAACTCCTCGCCGAAGACATGAGCGAGCTCGGGGTGACGGTGATCTGGTGCAGCGAAGACGCGAAGCTGCTTCCCGAGACGGTGACCGCACTCATCCAGGCTCCGCATCAGGTGCGGGGTGAGCTGGTCACGAACAACAGCGTGTACGTCGCAACACCGTTCATCCCGTATGCGCTGCCCGAAGACCTTGAGCATTCGCTGCGGAGACTGTCGAACCTAAACCATCTCGAGGTCGAGAAGAACGCTGTTCCGGAGTCACTGAGCCTGCTGGACCAGTACGAGGTGAAATCCGTCGAAGACCTGCAGATCGCTGACCGGTGGAGTCGGGCCGAACCCAACAAGTCGATTGCGTCCATGATCGGGTGGCGCGGCAAGGCCGATTACGTGCACTGGGATCTGCACGAGCGCGCGCACGGCCCGCACGCCCTCGTCGGCGGCACGACGGGTTCTGGCAAGTCCGAGTTCCTGACCACGTACCTCATCGGCCTCGCCATCAACTTCTCTCCCGAAGACATCGGGATGCTCATCATCGACTGGAAGGGCGGCGGGATCGCGAACACGCTCGACCGGTTGCCCCACTTCATGGGCGCCATCACGAACCTCGACGGCGCAGGCACCGCGCGTGCGCTCGCAAGCATCAAGGCGGAGCTCAACAAGCGTCAGCGCGAGTTCGCCGTCTATGGCGTGAACAGCATCAACGCGTACATGAGCTTGTACAAGCAGCGGCACGACCCGAAGCCGTTCGTCACGTACCCGACCAAGCCGCTTCCGCACCTGGTGCTGGTCTCCGACGAGTTCGCCGAGCTCAAAGCGAATGTGCCCGAGTTCCTCGACGAGCTCACCTCGGTGGCGCGGATCGGGCGAAGCCTTGGCGTGCATCTGATTCTCGCAACGCAGAAACCCAGCGGCGTGGTCAACGACCAGATCGAGGCGAACTCGACGTCGAAGATCGCGTTGAAGATGGCGAGCGAGCAGGACTCGAACGAGCTGTTGAAGACCGCCGACGCCGCGCACATCACCAACCCTGGTCGCGGATTCCTGAAGGTCGGGCAGAACGAGGTCTACGAACTCTTCCAGAGCGGCTACGCCGGTGTGCCGTACGACCCCGACGCGGTGGTGACCGAGCGGATCGACGAGCGCATCTACAGGATCAACGACGTCGGGCAGTACGAACTCTTCTACGATCCCGACGAAGAGGTCACGCAGGGAAAGGACACGAGCGATCTTCCTTCGCAGTTGGACGCGATCATCGACTCCATCGAGCACATCTTCCAGAGCGACGATGCGCTGACGACCCCTGACAAGCCGTGGCTGCCGAACCTGCCTGAGAGCATTTCGACGCCAGAGCCGCGCCAGGGACGTGGCCTGAGCGTTCCGCTGGGAATGCTCGACATCCCGGCCCGCCAGGCGCAGGAGACCTACGAGTTCGATCTCGCGCGCGCCGGGCACACTGCCCTGTTCGGCAGCCCCGGCTACGGCAAATCGACTGTGCTGCAGACCCTCGTGATGAACCTGGCGAAAGCCAATACGCCCGAGCAGGTGCACGTGCAGCTCATCGACTTCGGGAACAACGGCCTGCTGCCGCTCAGGGACCTGCCGCACGTCGCAGATATCGTCACCCTCGAAGAAGCCGAGAAGCTCGACAAGATGCTCGGGGCGATCGCGGACCTCCTCGCCACGCGGAAACAGCTCTTCAAAGAAGCCGGCGTCGCAAACCTGGAGCAATACCAGGCGAAGACACGGCTGGACCTCCCGATCGTGTTGAACGTGCTCGACGGGTACGACAACCTCACGGGCAACGACGCGAGAAGGGACGCGATCGACAACCTGCTTCTTCAGGTGCTTCGCGAGGGTGCCGCACTTGGGGTGTATCTCGTGATGAGTGCGAGCCGGGTGGGCGGCGTACGCATGAACATGCTCAGCAATATCTCGACCAAGCTGTGCCTCTATCTGAACGAAGAGAGCGATCTCGCCCAGCTCATGGGCCGAGAGCGACTGATGCAGGACGACACCCCGGGCAGGGGCCAGGTGCTTGTGAACGCGCCGATCGCGATCCAGTTCTATCTGCCCTCCTCGGGCGAGAACAGCTCCGAAGCTCTCTCGGCTCTGGAAGCGCAGGTGACCGCTCTGGACGACGCCTGGGAGGGTGCCCGGCCCGCGCGGATTCCGATGGTCCCCCGGGAGCTCACTCCGGAGGTGTTCACGCGCTTCGCGGCGCACGACTCAGCTCCCAACACGGTTCTTCTTGGCTTGAACAAGGGGGATTCCGTGCCTGAGACTTTTGAGTTGTTCAGGGGCAATTCGCTGGCGATTCTCCCGGATACTGGGAAGCAGTCGGCTTTGCTCTACCCGTTCCTGATTGCTCAGATCGTAGATGCTGTCGATGCCGAGTGCCTTGTGGTAATCGACGCCAACGACGCTCTGCGCGCGCACCTTCCGGTGGAGACTTCGCTGTATGTAGGCAAGAAGGCGCTGAAGGCTCACGTCGACACGGTGAAACTCGCGCTCGTGGAGCTTGTCGAGCACGGCTCGCAGATTCGGCTGTGCGTGGTCATCAACGGGATGACCGAAGTGTTCGACAAGCTGATGCTGTCGACGGACCAGATCGCTGACCTTCTCGGCATGGGTGGTGAGCTCGTGCAGATTGTCGTTCTGGACCACGTGTCGAAGGTGAACAGTGGCTTCGGAATGGTCGCCCCCCTGAAAGAGAACGTCGATCGAATCGTGTTCGGCGGTGACCTGGGTGCGCAGCGCTTCGTCGACAATCTGCCGCTTGCGGTGAGGAAAGGGGCACACGCTAAGAACGTCCTGCATTCCCTCTGCGACGGAGAAGTCGACCACATCGTGGTGCCGACCCAGAAAGAAAGCGAAGGGTGACGATGTCTCTAGAGCTACAGGGCGAGTTTTTGGGCCTTGGTTCCATCGTTCGGCTCGAGAACGAGAGCAATGCCGGACTGTTTGTGGTCCTCGCGCGCGGGGCATTCCGCCCAGATAACGAACAGCCCGAGGTCGAGCCCCGCTATCTGCTCGCCCCGCATCCGTACGGCGAGGCGCCTGATCAGGAGACCTTTCCGATCGTGACTCGTGAGATTCAGGAGGTCGTCTACAAAGGCTATTCCGATGCCGCTGACGAGGCCTTCCTCGCGGATCTCCTCGACCAGATGGAGAACGGCCGACGAGCGATTAGCCCTGCGCATCAGTTCACGGGGTCGCTCACAGAGATTCCCGACGCCAGAGAAATCCAGACAGACGACTCAGAGGAGCCCCAGCCCGGCGTGGATCCATTCTCGGTCGTTCGTCGACTAATCGCCGATACCTCTCGAAAGGACGAGGAATGAAGCTTTCATCAAATACTGGTGCAGCCCAATCTGCCGTGTCGGGCTTTGCGGACATCGATGTCGACGTCAAACGGCACCAGGTGAGCCTGGGGTCGAGCAATGTCCTGAGCATGAAGAACGGTGCGAACGTTTCCGAGAACGTTCTGAGCGTGGTTACCGAGCTGGTTTCCGGTGTGAAACGCCAGGCCACTGGCGTCACCGCGCTCGCGACGGAGATCGAACAACGCGACAAGCGCGACGCGGCAGCTGTGGGTGGCAACCGATGAAAGGCCCCGCAGCGGAGCGGCGCGTGACGTTGGATCGGCAGATCAGGGATCGCGAGAGTCGGACCGCCGAAGACCTTGCGACTATCCGCGTGCTCAGTGAGCAGTGGGAAACGTATCACCAGGCAATGCGCACGAATGCCCAGCGGTTCGAAGGAGCCGGAATCGCCCTGGGTCGGAAGAACTATTTCGTGCAAAGGGGTTTAGCTGCAAGGAGGGAGCTCGACGCTTTCGTCAGCCGACTGGCGCGAGATCAGGCCGAGCTTCTGGAGGAGACCTCGAGGGAGATCCGCTCGACATCTGAGGCCGAGGTGGAACGGCTGCGGCAGGAGAAGTCGGAGGCATCGTGGGTTTGATCTACGACTCGAGCGATTCGGGTGCGTTGACGAGTGCGCTTTCGGCGAATCTGGCGGCTGCGACGGGAGTGCTGGATGCCACGGAGCGAGCCTGTCTGAGGCTGGGTGACGCTCTGGGGAGTGGTGAGCTTTCGGGTCAGGGGTACGCGGCAGTCGACACCCTTTTTGCTCAGATCATCCGTCCGTCGGTCACGGATGCAAAGAGCGAGATCGCCTCGATCCAGGAAGATCTCGAGAAATACACGCAGGCGGACGGGCTCGTGGCCCGATACGGCGTGCTGAAAGAGGACGAGCTGAATATCCAGCTCACCGCAACGAGGGCTCAGCGCGACGCGACGGAACGTCAGATCGAGGCGAACCGCACGGCGACTGTTGCGTCGTCGACGATTCCTGGCTTGGGTGTGACGCTGGAGGAGGCGAACGCGCAGTTGGAGCTTGTGCTGACGCAGCTTGAAGCCGATATCAGGGAGTTGGGGGATCGACTGCGGGCGCTGCAGGAGTTCGCTGCACGAACGGCGGGGCTGTTCGTGGACGGGCTCAGCAAACTTGCGGCGGCAACCGGGGAGACCGTTTCGCTCCTCGATGAACTCAAGGGATCCCAGGTCCTGGGGTCCGTCGGGATAGGGCTCGGTGCTGTGGTGACCAGGAGCGCGATCCTTGACCATCTCGCCGGCAACAAGGTGACCAGAGACGCTGACGGCCGGTTGAAGTACGGCGCACGCTTTCTCTACAAGCCCGCGAGCACCCACCTTTACGGTCGGGGAAAGGACTTCAATGCTGCCACCGCAACCCGCATCGATCACTACAGGCAGCCGATCAAGGCCGGCGGCAGCGCTTTTGCCGCCGCACCCCTTGACGACTTCACGGGATGGAAAGACGCCTCGAAACTCAGCAAGTTCGCCAAGGGCGCGGGCCTCGCTGGCGCGGCTCTGACCATCGGGAGCAACGCGCAGCAGCACTTCAGCGGCGACGTCGACGCTCGTGATGTGCGTGACTTCAGCATCGACACCGCCGTCGACGTCGGAAGCGCGGCCGCGGCCGCAGGAATCGGCGCAGCAGTCGGGTCGATCTTCCTGCCGCCCTTAGGGACCGTCGTCGGAGCCGGCGTCGGAATCGCCGCCAACTGGGTGTTCAACGAATGGAAGATCGGCGACAAAGCGGCTGTTGATTGGGCGAAGGAAGGTGTCAAGAGTCTTGCCGATGGCGTTGAAGACTTGTGGAACACGGTCGCGGCGAAGTTCTGGTGATCGAATGGGTTACAAACTGAGCAAGGACGAGCGTGAGCGGGTAGCGGCGAACGAAACCTATTTCATAGTTCTTGCCGAAAGCAGAGCATCCCTCGTCAACTTGCCCGTGATTGCATTCGTGAATGCGCTCTTTTTGGGTTTCATTACCCTAATGGCGGGCGCGACGGCTACTGTCCCTGGAAGTCACCAAGGATTCTTTGGGGTGCTCTTTTGCGCGCATCTCGTCCTCCTGGCATTCAGCGCTCTAGTACTGCTGCTGACATTCCTCCGGCCGTTGATCTTCCGGGTTCAGGTGCTCTTCTCCGGCGTCATGGCCGTCTGCGCCGCTGTCATGGTGTACGCGCTGTGCTTCGTGGGGATCGCTATGGTGGTCCACGTCGATCGCGCGGGAAACACGGTTCTCGATGTCGCACTGTTCCCGGTCGTCGGCGTTATTGGTCTTTTGTACATTTGCGGCGCGACTGTTGTGCATGTTCTGTTGTTGCGCAAGCGTTTGCGTGAGGGTCATTCGGAGGCGCGGACCTTGGGGAACCTCGGGGCGGCGTCCAGTCTGTACAGCTCGAAGAGCATGTGGTTCATCTTCGCGGCGGTGACAGTCATACCCAACATCCTTACGCAGGGGCAATACTTGGTACAAACGCTCGGCGTGATCTTGTTCCTATTCTTGGCGGCGGTGACTCCGAGCCTGCCGGTGGAGTTCTCGTATCTCGCGTATCTGAAGTCGCGGGATAAGCGGTACTGGGAGGTGCGACCGCGGAAGCGTCGCAAGAAGGGTCGAGCCCACGCGGTGTTCAAGAAGATCGGGATGTGGGTCGGCATTTTCGGTGCGGTGTGCGTGGCGATGGGGATTGCGGGCACGGTCATAGACGGTTTGAAGTGACGGGGATGGGCCGGAGCCAGATGAAAGATGCAGTGCACGAAGGATGGAGCAATTCATGAAGTTCAAGCAACGGGTGTTGAGCCTGCACAACGTTGTGAGTCACTCCGCAGACCTTCGACCGGGCGATGATCTCTTCGAGGTCATTGACCCTGTCGGCGACTACTTCAAGCAGGTGTTGATGCACAACGGCTACTACACCAGTGGCCCGATCGTCTTCTCGAGTGTTCCTGGAGGCACGTCCTTCACGATCATGACGACGCTCGGCAACCGCCTCAATATCGTCGACGACAGCGTCGGGGGTTTCAGTTTCATGGATCATCTCGAACTGGACACGGAATTCTTCTACCGTCACCATGACGTGGAGGAGCCGGTTCCCTATGAGGGCATCGAGCAGGCTGTCGCCGCGGCTGGATTGGAGATCAAGAACATCCACCACGTGGTCCTCACGTTCTACGGCGAGGTCATGTTGGACCTGTACGTCGAAGCGGTGGCTCGCTGATGGACTCAATTCTTCAGGGCATAGCGTTCGAAGAGAAGCTGGCGTTTCAGAATGTGGTCAGTCGGCGCGCGAAGTTCCATTACAGCGAGCTCGGCGAGCACCTTGAGGCATTCGTCTCCGATGTCGCCCGGTGCGGCGGCACCCCCAAGGGTCCCCACTTCTCCAGCCTGAACAATGTGCCGCTGGATGAGATCACGGACATCGAGCTCTTCCTCCCGGTCCGCGAGAGCACCTTCAGGCCGCAAGAAGGCATGCTGTTTCACTCTTACGTCGAGATCGGCCCGGTGGCGCATGGAATCGTCAGAGGCGACTTCGAAAACCAGACCGAACTGGTCTACAGTCAACTCCTCGCCGCGCTCGAGAGCCGGGACCTGACGATCAACGCGCCGTTCTTCCACGTCTTCCCGAGCGACGGGTCGAAATATGCGTCTGTGTATCTCGGATACGCCGAAACCACGGAAGCGACCGATTCGGGATTCGACAACGCGATGCTCCCGGGTAGATCAGATCGCTGAGCTTGCGGCGCCGGCGGCAAACCGATACCCAGGGCGATCGCCCTGGATCACATCTCGAAGTTGAGCATCCCCTTCGGGTACGACAACCTCACCGCGAACGACCGGCGAAAAGAAGCGATCGACTCCCTGCTGTTGCTGTTGCTGTTGCTGTTGCTGGTGCTGGTGCTGCGCGAAGGCTCGGCTCTCGACGTGAACCTGTCGGGCAACATCTCGACGAAGCTGTGCCTCCACCTCAACGACGAGAGCGAACTCGCCCGCGAGTTCTGACCGTAAGTCCAACTACCGGACGCATGACATTCGTTATGTACGACGCATTCGCCGTTGCCGCAACGCATAACCAACTCACCTTTGTTTTCGGCATGTCGCTTTCGCTTCCCGGCGACTCATCGTTGATTACCCTGCTAGGACAAGAGCTTTCGGTGAACAACTATGCGGAAGCGATCAGGCGAGCATTCGCGGTCGCTGATGAATACTGTCGCCTCAAACTCCCAGACAGGTACTTGGCTGCATACGAGCGCATTCGTCCCGCTGCCTGACGGGCGGCGTTGACCATCGGACTAAAGGTTCGATGCCTCCCGATCGAGCTCCGCAGCGCGCTCCGCCTCCGCGGCTCGGTCGTTCCGCGCGGCGCGAGCGACCTGCGCCCGGAGCAGGTTGTTGAGGCCCGCGAGCGTCGCGGCGCCGCTCAGCACTAGGAGCTCGATCGGCAGGTGCGTCGTGAACGCACCGATCAGGAGGGTCAGCGCACCGATCAGAAAAGCGAAGGACGACCATCCGGCACGAAGCATGGACTCAGCGTTCCACCTCGGTGCGGCGAAAGCAATCGATTCACAGTTGCGCCGAAACCGGACGTACGGAATGCTGACGCGATGGGGGAGAACGTGAACGTACGCGGGCGCCGGGGCCGCGGTCCCGCGGCCATCGTGGTGGCGGCCGTCGCCGTCGTGGTGCTGCTGGCCGGATGCGCGGAGCCCGCGCCAACGCATCATCCCCGCTCGGTCGCGCCAGCGGGCGCCGCCGAATCGACGGCCGCGCCGACCCCCAGTGCGGTCCCGCTCGCGGAGCAGTTCGAGTACCTCCCCGCGGCCGGAACCCAGCTTGCCAGCGGCACGCTGTCTGGGCAGCTTGATCGCGCATCCGGTGACGTCACCGTCGTCGTCGGGCAGAAGCTCGACATCGAAGTGAGACTCGACGGTTTCGAGACGTCGGGGCTCACCTACCTCAACGCCGCGCTCAGCACCGACAGATTCGGGATGCTCGCCGGTGCACCGTCCGTGCCCGCCCCCGATCTCGCGCTCGGGCAGGTGCCGGAGACGTCCGGCGACTTCACGTTCACGGTCGACCCGGCAAGCCGCGACGACAAAGGCGACCTCTCGTACTTCAACGCGTTCGAGCTCGTCCGCGCGGACGGCACCGTGAGTTCGGCCGCCGTGCTCACCTGGACGGTTCCCGACTTCTTCCCCGGACTCGTCGTCACAGACTCCGGGCCGATCCGGTTCGCGCGCGGCACCGTCACCACCTACCAGGGCGCGCCGGCCGGCTACACGGCCAACCCGCTCGACACCGTCGACGCGATCAGTCGCCGGTTCGGCATCACGCCGCTGCAGCTCGTCTACTTGAACCCGCAGCTCGGTTATCGCAACACCCGCCTGGTCGAGGGGCAGCGCCTCAACCTCAGCCCCACATACCGCAGCAACCGCTGAGAGATCGAGCCCGGCGTTGTTCACGCGACACGCCGTGCACGGGTGTGCACAACTCCCGACTCGATGACCGGACAGGCTGGGCGCGTCAGCTCAGGCGGGGCGGGCCGATCATCAGGAGGGTGGCCATGATCGCGGCGATGAGGGCGACCAGCGTGACCGCGAGCACGGGGACGTGGTTGAGCATCCACCGGAACAGGCGGCCGATGGCGGTGTGGTCGCGTGGGTCGTCGGTGGGAGTGGTGCGCCAGCCGCCGTCGAGACGGCCGGTGCGGTCTGCCCACAGGTCGAACGGGATGGTCGCGTACGGCACGATCGCCGACGCCACCGCCACTACGATCACGGGGATGCGCCACCGCTGGTTCACACCGACCAGCACGGAGGCCACGGCGTAGCTGATGAACACCAGCCCGTGGATGGACCCGGCGACCAGCACCGGCCAGTCGCCGACCCGCGCCACGTACTTGAGCAGCATCCCGCCGATCAGCAGCGTCCAGGTGATCGCCTCTGCGATCGCGAGCGTCCGGTACAGCACACGGGGTTTCATGCTTCCAGCCTGACCCACCCGGCCCGTCCGCGAATCACCCGAAAGTTGGAAAGCAATCGAGCCCAGGGTTTTTCACCGCAAACCCGGAGGATGCGGTGAAAAAGCCTGGGCTCGATGGATGCGGGAGCGCTACGCCTCGACGAGGGTGGAGCGGATGACGGAGGTGAAGAAGGTGAGGCCGTCGATGCCCGAACGCATGGCGGCGGAGGTGTCGGGGCCGAAACCCGGCTCGACAGCATGCTCGGGGTGCGGCATGAGGCCGACCACGTTGCCGCGCTCGTTGCGCACGCCCGCGATGTCGTCGAGCGAACCGTTCGGGTTGACGCCCTTGTAACGGAACACCACGAGACCTTCGCCTTCGAGGCGCTTCAGCTCTTCGGCGGACGCGATGAAGCCGCCCTCGCCGTTCTTCAACGGGATGACGATCTCCTGGCCGGCCTCGAACCCGCTCGTCCACGGGGTGTCGGCGTTCTCGACCGTGAGGTGCTGGTCGCGGCGGATGAAGTTGCCGTGGTCGTTGCGGATCAGGCCGCCGGAGACGAGGTGTGCCTCAGCGAGCATCTGGAACCCGTTGCAGATGCCGAGCACGGGCATCCCCTTGGCCGCCGCATCCACGACCTCGGTCATGATCGGCGAGAGACTGGCGATGGCGCCGCAGCGCAGGTAGTCGCCGTAGCTGAAACCGCCGGGAAGGACGAGTGCGTCGACACCGTGAAGGTCGTGCTCGCCGTGCCAGAGGGCGACCGGCTCCGCGCCGGCCAGACGGATCGCGCGCAGAGCGTCGCGGTCGTCGAGGGAGCCAGGGAAGGTGACGACGCCGATGCGCATCAGGCGTCGATCTCGGCGGGGTAGTGGATGCCGACCACGTCTTCGATCACGGAGTTCGACAGGATCTCGCCGGCGATCTGCTCGACGGCGGCGCGCGTGGCATCGTCGATCGGGCCGTCGACGGTCAGCTCGAACCGCTTGCCGACACGGACACCGGCGAACTGGCCTTTGCCCGTCCGGGCGAGAGCGCCGGCGACGGCCTTGCCCTGAGGGTCGAGCAGCTCGGCTTTCGGCATGACTTCTACAACGATCGTTGGCAAGGCTTCACTCCGCTCGCGTGGTCCGGGGGATGCGTCGATTCTACCGTGAAGCGCGGTGCTCATCCGCGCGGATGGGTTCGGGGGCGGCGACCGTGGCCGCGTATGCGACGGCGACGGGCTCAAGACGTGCACGCAAGGCGGCGAAAGCGGCGGCAGCGGCGGCGCCCGGCCAGTCCGGGGGCAGCGCGGCGGAGGGCAGGCCGGGGTCGAGATACGGGATCACGCGCCACTCATCGACGGCGCGCACCCAGCGGGCGAACGCGTCGCGGGCGGCGAGTGCATCCGGTGCCGCTGCCGGTGCGGCTGCCGCTTCCCCTGCCGCTTCCGGTGCGGCGATCGATGGATGCGCGTGGCGCGCCAGGAACCCGTCGTACGCCGCGCGAATGGTCGCCAGGTCGTACCACCGCGGGAGAGCGGCGGCGAGGTCGCCGACGGCGACGGCGTTGGTGAAGAGGATGGCCTGGTCGCGCAGTCGGAGGTCGTCGATGGTCTCCGCGAGTTCGGCTTCGAGCGCGGCGGGGGCGATCCACAGGCCGTCGGCGACGGTGCCGCAGCCGAGGGCCGAGAGCCTGCGGCGCAACTGGTGGCGGCGGGCGCGCTGCCGCTCGGGGAGGGAGAAGGAGAGGAGGCACCAGGCTGTGGCTGTGGTGGAAGCAGGCGCGGCGGTGGTCGTGCTGGCGGCTCGCGCATCCACCGGCCGGAAGATGCGGGCGTCGCCGCGTTCCAGCATCGGGATCGCGGCGGGGTCGATCGCGTATCCCGCCACGTCTGCGCGGGACTCGCGCCGCAGCACTCCGCGTGCGCAGAGTCGCGTGAGGCTGGAGCGCGCTGTGCTGGCGGGGATGCCGAGGGCGGCGAGCAGTTCGACGGCGCCTGCTGCGCTCATCCAGCCGCCGATCGGGCGCAGCACGGCTCCGACTATGGTTCTGAGCAGGGCCGTGGAGCTGCCGGTGCTCGCCTCGAGGTCTTCGCGTGCGGCCTCGGAGAGCCCGGAGACCGGCGATGGCGCTGGCCCGGCCGCTGCCACCGTCACCACCCCTGCCGCAGCGTCAGTCATGTGTGAGCTCGCCGAGCACATCCCGCACTGCGACGATGCCGCGGTAGGTCTCCTCGAAGCTCGTGCTGAGCGGGGACAGGCCGAGGCGGAGTCCGTCCGGGTCGCGGTAGTCGGGGATCACGTCGCGCTGCCAGAGCGCAGCGGTCGCCTGCCGCATCGCCGGGTGGTCGAGGGTCACGTGTCCTCCGCGTCTCTCTGCGTCGCGCGGGCTGACCACGGTGACGCCGAGGGGCGCGAGCCATTCGTCGGACAGCGCGATGGCGAACTCGGTGAGCGCCACAGACTTGGCGCGCACGGCGTCGATGCCGCACTCGGCGATCATCGCGATCGTGTCCTGCATGGCGAGCATCCCCACCACAGGCGGCGTGCCGCTGATGAAGCGCCGGATGCTCGGAGCCGGCCGGTATTCGGGGCCCATCGCGAACATGTCGGCCGTGCCCATCCAGCCCTGGATCGGCTGGGCGAGGCCGGCCTGCAGCCCGGAACGCACGTAGCCGAAGGCCGGGGAGCCCGGACCGCCGTTCAGATACTTGTATGTGCAGCCGACAGCGAGGTCGACCCCCCACACGTCGAGTTCGACGGGCACAGAGCCTGCTGAGTGGCAGAGATCCCAGAGCACGAGGGCGCCGGCGTCGTGGGCGATGCGGGTGATCGCGGGCACGTCGGCGAGGAAACCGGAACGGTAAGCGACGTGACTGAGCACGACCAGCGCGGTCTGCGGGCCGACCACAGCGGCGACCTGCTCCGGTGTGACGCCGGCGTGCGTGTCGGCCTCGATCCAGACGAGCGTGAGACCGCGCTCGCGAGCGATGCCGTCGAGCACGTAGCGGTCGGTGGGGAAGTTGTCGGTGTCGAGGACGATCTCGGTGCGGCCCGGCTGCGCATCCACGGCGGCGCGCGACAGCTTGTAGAGGAGCACGGTGGTCGAGTCGCCGACGAATGTCTGGCCGGGCGCAGCCCCGACGATCGAGCGCCCGATGGCGTCACCGATCGTGAACGGCAGTTCCAGCCATTCCTCGTCCCAGCCACGGATGAGGCGACCGCCCCAGTCGTCGAGCAGGAACCGGTGGATGCGCTCGATGCTCGCCCTGGTCGGACGCCCGAGAGAGTTGCCGTCGAGATAGGCGACGATGCTGCTGGTGTCGTCGTCGATCCCGGCGAAACGGTCGCGGTATGGGGCGAGCGGGTCGGCGGCGTCGAGCGCGCGTGCGGCGGCCAGCGGGTCGGGGATGGCGCTCGGTTCGACGAAGTCGGACGGGACGGACGCGGTGGGGAAGGCGGCTGGGTCGACAGGGTCGGTCATGCGGGGTCCTCTCGGGAGGTGGGGGATGCGGGAAGGGTCGCGACGGTGCGGCCGGTCGCTGTGGCGAGCCACGATGGCAGGTCGGCGGGGTCGGATGGTGGCGTGGTGGGGAGCCAGGCGAAGCGCGGGCCGATGACGCTGGTGGGTGCCGTGGGTGCCGTGGGTGCCGTGGGTGCCGTGGGTGCGGCGGGTGCCGGTGCATCGGGTGTGGCGGACGCCTGGGGCGCGGTGGATGTGCTCGCGATCGTTGCGACGAGCGCCGCGCCGTCCAGACCGCAGGCTGCGATGGCCGCAAGCTCGCGCCGGTTGACGCCCACCGCGAGCGGCCCGTTGCCGAGGTCGGTGCCGTACAGCACGCGGCCGCCCGCAGCGACGAAGCGCCGGAGGTTGTCCTGCGCCACGGCGAATTCCGCGGTCGGCTCACCCCAGCCGTGGATGTCCAGGGTCGACACCCAACTCATGCCGGCGGCGGCCGCACGCTGCACGTCGGCGTCGTCGACCCGCTCGCTGAACGGAGCGTGCGCGAGTTGATCGGCACCGGCCGCGATCGCCCGAGCCGCCTGCCCCGAGCCCTGTGCGTGAACAGTCACAGGCACACCGGATGCGGCCGCTTCCTCCACAATCGCGGCGAGGACGGAGTTATCCACGGTTGTTCCCGCGTCGGTGTTCAGGGCGACCTTGATGCGGGAGGCTCCCAGCATGACCTGTTTACGAACCGCTCTTCGCGCATCCACCGGGCCCGTCAGCTCGGCGCTCGACCCTGGGGGTCCCCAGCCTGCGTTCACCGGATACCCGCCAGGGGAGGTGAGCAGCGCGCCCGCGATCGCGACGGCGGGCCGGTCCAGTTCGCCGGTCAGCCACGTGGATGCGACCTCGGGGATCCAGCCGAGGTCCACCGCGTCCGTGATTCCCGCGGTGAAGAGCGCGCGCTGGTCGGCGAGGCCGAGGTGCGTGTGGTGGTCGGTGAGGTGCGGGATGAGGGTGCCGCCGAGGTGGATGGGAGTGGCGGGGGACGACGTGGTGGCGGCGCGGGATGCCGTAGCGGCGGCGGGAGCGATGGCGGTGACGGCTGCAGCTCGCGGCTCTCCGCGCGGTGGCTGGGGTGTCTCTCGCAGCAGGGTGCCGTCGACCTCGTAGGTGGTGGGGCCGCGGAAGGCATGCCCGTCCCAGACGGCGTTGACGGAGTACATCATCGCGGTGTGCCGATTTCGGTGCGCACGGCGAAGAGCTCGGGGAAGAAGGTGAGTTCGAGCGCTTTCTGCAGGAAGCCGACGCCGGTCGAACCGCCGGTGCCCGTCTTCATGCCGATGGTGCGCTGCACCGTCTTGAGGTGGCGGAAGCGCCAGAGCTGGAAGTTGTCCTCCAGGTCGACCAGTTCTTCGCACGCCTCGTACTCGGCCCAGTTGTCCGCAGCGTGCTCGTAGATGCCGCGGAACACCGGCACGAGTTCCGGGGTGAAGACGTACGCCTCTGTCACGTCTCGGTCGAGCACCGAAGACGGCACGGCGAAGCCCGCTCGTGCGAGATAGCGGAGGAACTCGTCGTAGATGCTCGGAGCGTCCAGAAGTTCGGCGAGCAGCGCGTGGGCGACCGGGTCGTTCTCGAAGACGCTGAGCATACGGCGGTTCTTGTTGCCGAGCACGAACTCCACGGCGCGGTACTGATACGACTGGAATCCGGACGAGTTGCCGAGGAAGCCGCGGAACTCCGCGTACTCGGTCGGAGTGAGCGTGGCGAGCACCGACCACTGCTCAGTGAGCGTCCGCTGGATGTGCTTGACCCTGGCGATGCGTTTGAGCGCAGGGGCGAGCTGGTCCGCGCGCAGGAGGTCGCGGGCGGATTCCAGTTCGTGCAGCACGAGCTTGAGCCAGAGCTCGGTGGTCTGGTGCTGGATGATGAACAGCAGCTCGTCGTGGTGCTCGGGCACGCTCACCGGGTTCTGTGCGCTGAGCAGGGTCTCCAGGTCCAGGTAGGAGCCGTACGACATCCGCCGCCGGAAGTCCGTGACGATGCCGGGGTCGAACTCGCGAGTGTTGTCATCGACGGCCATGCTGCAATATTGCACCGGTCGTCACGATAGTGCAACACGTGGATGCGGGTGCCCGCCGCAGCCCCGACGCCTCGCGCCGCTCGAGCCCGCCGCTCCTGCCCGCCGCTCGTGCCCGCCGCTCGTGCCCGCCGCTCCTGCCGCCGCTCCAGCCGCGCCTGCCCGCCGCTCCAGCCGCGCCTGCCCGCCGCTCCAGCCGCGCCTGCCCGCCGCTCCACGTTCATCGAGCCGTAACCGGCGGTTGCCGTCGGCGTCGCATCCCGCACCTAGCGTTCCAACGAACACAGCAGCGCCGTTCGGCGTGCAGACACCACACCACACCACACCACACCGCATCGCATCACCAGGAAGGTCTTCGATGAAACTGTCCATCACCAAGACGCTCGCCGTCGGCGCAGCGCTCGTCCTCTCCCTCGGACTCGCCGCTTGTACCGGTTCGGCCAACGCAAGCTCGACCGACGACGCGTCCTCGACCGCGTCGGCCGCTACCTTCGCCAAGGACTCGAGCACGCTCGTCTTCGGCGTCGTCCCGGACACGGTGAACACGCAGTCCAACTACCAGCCGATCGCCGACTACATCGCGAAGATCACGGGCAAGAAGGTCGAGTACCGCGAGTCGAGCGACTACACCGCGCTCATCCAGGCCGCCATCGCCGGTCAGATCGACGTCGCCAGCTTCTCCGGCTTCACCTACGTCACCGCCACCAACGGCGGCGCCAAGATCACGCCGTTCGCGTCGATCATCACCAAGGAGGGGCAGAAGCCCGGTTACTACTCCGAGGCCATCGTCCCGGAGAAGTCGTCCATCTCGTCGATCGACGACTTCAAGGGCAAGAAGGTCTGCTTCGTCGACCCGAGCTCGACCTCCGGCTACCTCTTCCCGACCTACAACCTCATGAAGGCGGGCATCGACCCGGCCAAGGACATCACCCCGGTGTTCGCGGGCAAGCACGACGCCTCGGCCCTCAAGGTCTCGCAGGGCGCCGAGTGCGACGCCGGCTTCGCAGAGGACTCCGCGGTCGACGCGCAGCCCGGCCTCAAGGTCGTCGCGAAGACGATGGTCCCCGGTGCTCCGATGGTGTTCTCGAACACGCTCCCGGACGAGATCAAGAAGGACCTCAGCGACAAGCTGTCCACAGTGACCATCGCCGACATCCAGAAGGCGGGCATCAAGAACGCCGACTCCGACGGGTTCAAGGCCACCTTCTTCGCCTTCAGCCCGGTCGACGACAAGTACTACGACCAGATCCGCGACATCTGCAAGGTCACCAAGGCCGCGCAGTGCGAGGTCAAGTAGTCACGCGCTGACACCACGCAACGCGCACCACGCACCACGCACCGCGCACCACGACCGCCGTCCGCCTTCGGGTGGGCGGCGGTTCGCGCGTCTGGGGTTCCGCAGGAAGACGCGGGCGACACGCCGTCGCGATCTCCGTTCGGAAGGAGAAACCGGGCTGTGGGAGCGGTATCTCCTGCCGAGCGTAGGTCGCAGGAGCGTCGCCCTGCCGTCGCCCTGCCATCACCAAGCCGTCGCCCTGCCATCACCCTGCCGTCGCCCTGCCGTCACCAAGCCATCGCCCCGCCATCGCCGAGCCGTCGCCCCGCCGCGCCGCCCGCCGTTCACCCGACGGTAACCGGGCGTTGCGTCGTCGGACGCACCCGGCTCCTACTGTTGCCGCAGGTTTCGGATGGCAGGGATGGGTTGACGGACATGAGTGAAGCAGCGCGCATCGTCGAGGTGGCAGGGGTCACCAAGAAGTTCGCAGAGACGACAGCGCTCGACGACGTGAACCTGAGCGTCGCCAAGGGCGAGGTCGTGGTGCTGCTCGGTCTCTCGGGCTCGGGCAAGTCGACTCTGCTTCGCCACCTGGACGGCCTGGAGCGACCGACCAGCGGCCAGGTGCGCGTGCTCGGGCAGTCGGTTCCGCAGCTCGGCGCGCGTCCGCTGCGCACGCTCCGCAGTCGCATCGGGTTCATCTTCCAGCAGTTCGAGCTCGTCGGTCCGCTGACCGTCATCGAGAACGTCCTCACCGGATCGCTCGCCACACTGCGCGGCCCTCGCCTCGGCGCCTTCACCTACCCGGCCGCACTTCGCCGCCGCGCCATCGCGCATCTCGACAGGGTCGGGCTCGCGGACAAGGCGTACCAGCGCGCCGACACCCTCTCCGGTGGTCAGCAGCAGCGCGTCGCCATCGCGCGCGCGCTCATGCAAGACCCGGAGATCCTCCTCGCCGACGAGCCCGTCGCCTCCCTCGACCCCGAGTCGAGTGAGCAGGTCATGGCGCTCATCAGGGAGATCGCCGCCGACAACGGCCTCACCGTCATCTGCAGCCTGCACCAGGTGGACCTCGCCCTCGGCTGGGGAGACCGCATCGTGGGCCTCCGCCACGGACGCGTCGTGCTCGACACCCCGACCGCCGGTCTCGACAAGGCGCAGGTGATGGAGATCTACGGCAGGGTCGCCGCCACCACCCGCGAACTGAACGCCATCGACAGCGAACTCGCCGCAGACGTGGATGCGGCCGCCGAGCTCGAACTCGCGGGCGCCGTCCTCGCAACAGCCGCCCCCTCCAGCACCGCCCCGCGCGCCTGATGGCCACCGTCCCGCTCGCCGACGCGCGCACATCCCTCGCGGCTCTGCGTCGCCCGCGCCCGCCCGCGTCCAGGGTCGCGGCCGTCGTGGTGCTGTTCGCCCTGCTCGCGCTCGGCGTCGCCGCCTTCCCCGTGCTCGGTGTCAGCTTCGACACCGTGGTCCGCAGCATCCCCAAGGCCGAGGCGTTCTTCGGCAGGATCGTGCCGCTTCGCCTCCCAGCGCCGGACGTGCTGTGGCCCGCAATCGGCCAGACGCTCGGGATGGTCGTGCTCGGCACGCTCCTCGCCGCGATCATCTCGGTGCCGGTCGCCTACCTCGCCGCCGCGAACACCAGCCCCAACCGCGCCGCGCAGTGGGCCGGCCGGTTCATCACCGTGATGACCAGGTCCATCCCGGATGTGGTGCTCGCCATGGTCTTCGCCGTGCTGTTCACCCTCGGCACCCTTCCCGGCATCCTCGCCATCGGCATCCACTCGATCGGTATGATCTCGAAGCTGTTCGCCGACGCCATCGAGCAGATCGACGAAGGTCCGAGGCTCGCCATCCGGGCGGCGGGCGGCAGCAGGTCGCAGGAGTTCTTCTCCGGCATCCTGCCGCAGGTCGCGCCGAGCTGGGTGGCGACCGTGCTGCACCGCAACGACATCAACCTGCGCGGGTCGATCATCCTCGGCTACGTCGGCGTCGCCGGGCTCGGCTACGAGATGTGGAAGGCGCTCGCCACCCTCGACTACCGCACGGCGATGGCGCTCGCGCTGGTCATGTTCGCGCTCTGCGTCGTGATGGAGGTCGTCTCGTCCACCGTCCGGCGCGGGATGCTCGGGGGCGGAGCGACGCGCAGCCTCACCGCGCGCCGCGTCAGGAACACCGTCACCTGGGTGCTCACCGCCGTGGTGATCGTCGGGGCGCTGGTGATCGCGCAGGTGCACTGGGGCGACTTCCTCACCTTCTGGCGGAACGTCCCCCTCATCAAATTCTGGCCGCCGACGTTCGAGCCGTACACCGTCGAGCAGATCGCCGTCGCCATGCGCGACACCGTGCTGATCGCGCTCGCCGCGACCGTCGTCAGCCTGCTGTTCTCGCTCGTGGTCGGGTCCCTCGCCGCCAGGAACGTCGCGCCGAACGCGCCGACGCGCGGTGTGTTCCGTGTGCTGCTCGTCGCCGTGCGCGGTGTTCCGGAGCTGGTGCTCGCGATCGTGCTCATCATCATCACGGGGCTTGGGCCGACGGCGGCGGTGTTCGCGCTGGCTTTCGGCGGCGTCGGGCTGCTCGGCAAACTGTTCGCCGACTCCATCGAGGAGGTTCCGGCCGGGCCGCAGCGCGCGCTCACAGCGGTCGGCGCACGCCGCCTGCAGGTCTACGCGTCCGCCACCGTCCCGCCGAGCGTTCCCGCATTCGTCGGCCACAGCTTCTACCTGTTCGACAGCAACATCCGAGCCGCCACCGTGCTCGGCGTCGTCGGCAGCGGAGGGATCGGCTTCTACCTCAACAACGCGGCGCGCGTGTCGGCCTGGAACGAGGTCTTCGCGTTCGTGCTCGTGATCATGGCGACCGTCTTCATCGTGGAGGGGATCGCGGTCTGGATGAGGAAGGCGTTGCGATGAGCGGCGTCTCCGGAAGGAAGGGCACAGCGATGGGCAGACACTACGACCTCGCGATCGTCGGCAGCGGCATCGTCGGGCTCGGGCACGCGGTCGCCGCTCTGAAGCGCGGGCTCACGGTCGCCGTCGTCGACCGCGCATCCAGCGTCGTCGGTGCGTCGGTGCGCAACTTCGGGCACCTCTGCATCACCGGCCAGGAGGGCGAAGCGCGTGCGTACGCCGAGCTGGCCCGGGAGCTCTGGCTCACCCTCGCTCCCGAGGCCGGCTTCTGGCTGCGCGAGAGCGGGACAGTCGTGGTCGCGCAGGCCCAGGACGAACTGGCGGTGCTCGACGAATTCCGGCAGCGCAGAGGCGGGTCGGACGTGCGGCTGCTGACGCCTGCCGAAGTGCGCGACCGCATCCCCGTCGCCGACGGCGTCGCGGTCGGCGGCGCGTGGCTGCCCCGCGACCTGCAGGTGGATCCGCGTGAGGCCGCCTCGGCCATCGTCCGCTGGCTGGATGCGCACGGCGTCGACTTCTTCTGGCGCACGGCCGTGGTCGGAGTGCAGACCGGCGCGGTGCACACCTCACGCGGCACGCTGTCGGCCGACGCGGTGGTGGTCGCCGTCAACCACGACGTCGACCTGCTGTTCCCCGGCCTCGCCGAGGCGCACGGCGTGGAGCGCTGCGGCCTCGACATGATGCTGGTGGATGCGGAACTCGACCACCCGCTCAGCGCGCCCCTGCTCACGGGCTGGTCGCTGGTCCGCTACTCGGGCTTCGCCCACACGCCGAGCGCCGGTGCGCTGCGCGAGCGGCTGGCGGAGGAGCATCCGGAGCTGGCGGCGCTCGACCTCAATCAGATGTACACGCAGCGTCCGGACGGCAGCCTGATCGTCGGGGACACCCACTACCGCGGGGTCGACGTTCCACCGTTCCAGTCGGAGGCCGCCAGCGACCAGTTGATCGAGCTGGCCAGGCAGCTCTTCGGAACCGACCGCATCCGGGTGCGTGAGCGCTGGCAGGGCGTGTACGCGACGGCGCCGGACGACTTCCTCGTCGCGGCGCCAGCTCCAGAGGTGCGGGTCGTCTCCGTGACGACCGGCATCGGGATGACGACAGGGCTCGGCCTCGCGGAGCGGGTGGTGGACGAACTGTTCTCGTCGGCGCCCGGCGTGCTCGCGACCGCCGGTTCCGCGCGGGCAGACTGACCGCTCAGCGCAGCAGCCGGCCGCTGCCTGGCATCCGGCAGCACCGCGAACCCACCAGAACCGCCGACCCCACCCGTTCCACCAGACCCACCGGATTCACCACAGAAGGGCACCGATCATGAGCACAGACGCAACCACGAGGACCGGCGACGGAATCATCACCAGCGAGTTCGACGACATCGCCGTCGCCGGAGCCGTCGACACCGCGTCGGACAACACCGCCGACGAGGACTGGGAGGACGACGAGGAGTTCAGCGACGACGACCTCGACGACGCCGATGACCTCGACGCCGACCTCGAGCTCGTCGTGCTCGACATGGCGGGCACGACCGTCGTGGACGACGGCCTGGTCGAGCGCGCCTTCGAGCGCGCGGCGGACGCGGCGGGCATCGGGCAGACGCCGGAGGAGCGCGAGCGCGCGCTCGAGTACGTCCGCGACACGATGGGCCAGTCGAAGATCGCCGTCTTCCGCGCGCTCACCGATGACGAGGACCAGGCGCAGCACGCCAACGCCCTGTTCGAGTCGGCGTACGGAGAGCTCGCGGCGAGCGAGGGGCTGCGTGCCGTTCCGGGCGCGGAAGACCTCATCCGGCACCTGAGGGAGCTGGGCGTGAAGGTCGCGCTGACGACCGGCTTCTCCCGCCCGACACAGGACGCCGTGCTTGATGCGCTCGGCTGGCGCGATCTCGCCGACCTCACGCTCAGCCCGGCAGAGGCGGGTCGCGGACGTCCGTTCCCCGACCTCCCGCTCACCGCGCTGCTGCGCACCGGAGGGACCAGTGTCGAGGGCATGGTCGTGGTCGGCGACACCGCCAGCGACATCGCATCCGGGATCGCGGCCGGCGCCGGCCTGGTGGTCGGTGTGCTCACGGGCGCGCACGACGAGGAGACACTGACGGATGCGGGCGCCGACGCGGTCATCCCCAGCATCGCCGACCTCGCGGAACTGCTCGGCCTCGACGACACCGCCGGTCGATGACGGTGCGGGCGGTGACCCCGCGCGTGGTGGAACCGCCGGCACGCCTGGGGAAGGGGGTCAGCGTCTACCCGTCTGCGACGGCGATGGTGTGGCAGGGGGAGGGGCATCTGCACGAGGCGGTGGCCGTGCCAGGCGTGCGACTCTCGCCGGGTGACGCTCTGGTGGAGATCGAGCTGGCGACGGTGTGCGGCTCCGACGTGCACACGGTGCTGGGGCACCGCTCGGCGCCGACGCCGCTCATCCTGGGCCACGAGCAGGTCGGCCGCGTCGTCGCGCTCGGGCGCGGGGGAGCGAAGACCATCGACGGCCACAGGGTGAGCCTCGGCGAGCGGGTGGTCTGGTCCGTCGCCGTGCCGTGCGGACGCTGCACCAGGTGCCGCCGCGGCCTCCCGCAGAAGTGCGTGAACCTGCAGAAGTACGGCCACGAGCGGATGCGCCGCGGCTGGGAACTGTCCGGCGGTTTCGCCACGCACGCCCACATCCTCGACGGCACTCCGATGGCCCAGGTTCCAGAGGACGTGCCGTCCGAGGTGCTCGCGCCGGCGTCCTGCGCGACGGCGACCGTGGCCGCAGCGCTGGAGGCCGCGACCGCGATCACGCCGCTGGACGGCGGACTCGTCCTCATCGCCGGGGCGGGGATGCTCGGGCTCACGGCGGCCTCCATGGCCACGGATGCCGGCGCATCCGTCGTCGTCAGCGACCCGATCCCCGAGCGACGGGAGGCGGCGCTCGCCTTCGGGGCGGTCGCCGTCGCCGACCCTCGCGTCGCCGCGGACGCGCCTGGCGGGCTCACCGCCGCGCTGACCAAGGCGGGTGGCCGGGGCGCCGCCCCGACGGTCGCACTCGAGCTCTCCGGCGCGCCCGCCGCCGTCCGCTCCCTGCTTCAGACGGTCGACGTGGGCGGCGTGCTCGTGCTGGTCGGCTCCGTCTCGCCCGGCCCAGACCTCGCCATCGATCCGGAGCAGCTCGTGCGCCGGCTCGTCACGATCCGCGGCGTCCACAACTATGCGCCGCATCATCTCGGGGCCGCTGTCCGCTTCCTCGCGGAGGCGTGGCAGCGTTACCCGTTCGCCGCGCAGGTCGGCGAGACCTTCCCGCTGGCCGATGTGGATGCGGCGCTCGCCGCCGCCGGACGGCACCCGCGGGTGGCGCTGCGGCCGTAGACCGGGCGCATCGCTCGTGCGAAAGGTGCGCTGCGGAGCCGTGGCACCGCACGCTTCGCACGAGTCGTGCGGGTCGTGGGGTCAGGACGCGCTGGAGCGCCGGGCGATCCGCTTGACCACGTACGGGGCGGCGAGGCCGTGCAGGAGGATGCTGCCGATGACCGTGAGCACCGCGACGTCCCAGACGTCGTCGCCGACGCCGGTCGGGAGCTTGTTGAAGGCGAGCAGTCCGAAAACGATCGACGCCGTGCCGCGAGGACCGACGAACCCGATCACGGTCCGGTCGCGCCACGAGACGGAGGAGCCGAGCGTCGCCAGGTAGACGGGCACCGCCCGGAAGACGGTGAGAGCGAGCACGGCGAGCACGAGGAGGCGCCAGTCGACGCCCCGGACGATCATCTCCGTCGTCATCGCGCCGAGCACGAACCAGACGAAGTTCGTCGCGAACGTGCCGACCTCCTCCACGAGCACCAGCTCGTCGTGCGCGATCGACAACTGCTGCGTCTTGCGGGTGCGGGTGAAACGGAACATCACCCCGGCGACGAACGCGGCGACGAAGCCGTTCGCACCGATCCCGTGCAGAGTCGCGATGCCGTAGGTGAGAAGCGGGGTGATCAGCATGACGATGCGGATGCCCGTCGCGTTGGCGAATCCGCGACCGGAGGCCCACCTCGTGAGCACGCCGATCAGGCCGCCGAGCAGCACCCCGACCACGATCGCGACGACGGTCGCCGGCACAGCGCCGAGGAACGCGTTGACGAAGTCCTCGAGGTTCTTCTCCAGCTCTGTCTCGGTCGAGCCCGTCGGCTCGGCTCCGCTGTCCGCCACCGTGATCAGGGTCGGCAGCACGACCGCGATCGCGAGTGACATTCCGAAGATCGGGGAGATGAGACCGTCGTTGTATCCGCTCTCCACGTTGAGGATCTGCCGCACCCGCGCAGGGATCAGCGGAGACCGCAGCAGAGCCGTCGCCGGTGCGAAGTCGGTCGGCATGACGACGCAGGCCACGACGATCAGCACGAACAGGTTCACACCCGGCACCAGCCACAGGCCGGTCACGACGACGAGAGCCAGCGAGAGGGGCAGCGCGATCAGCACGAGCCTGGAAATCATCCTGCCTTCGCCGCCGAAGACCCCGCCCTTCACTTCACAGGCGTCCACGAACAGCAGCACCGCGAGGATCAGCTCCACCACGTGCTCTGCCACGTCGCTGTCGACGGTCTCGACGAAGGCGGGGATGTCGACCAGCACGATGAGCGAGCCGATGAGCGCGAGGACGACGGGTCCGGCGATGCCGCTGCGCTCGAACCGGTGCGCGACCAGCGACCACAGCGCGATCGCGGCGAACCCCACGAGGACGATGGTGGGCATCCTGAACCCTTCGCTCCGACTCTCCGCCCCAGCAGCGCGAGCTGGGACAATTCTGCCCTGCCGCGGGCGTCCGCTCCACGGTCGCCCCGCCGAAACGCCGCAGGCGTGACCCGCTCCGTGGAGCGAGTCACGCCTGTCGTCGTTGCGTGTTCCGACCGCGAGGTCAGGCCACGGTGTATGAGATCGGCGAGGTGTGAGTCTCGACCGCCCCGATGACCTGCACGACCGAACCGACGTACGCGCCGTTGCCGAGCGCGAACAGCGCCTCAGCCGACCAGGTGCCGTCCGCGCCGACCGTCGTCGTGGCGACGGTGCGGCCCGAGCTGCCGCGGACGATCACGGTGGCTCCTGCCTCCCCGGTGCCGGAGAAGACAGGCAGGGGACCGGACACGGTGCCGCCCGCGATCGGGTTGCTCAGCGTCAGGCCGTACGCGATGCGGTAGTCGAGCCCGCCGACCGTGAGCACGCCGCCGTCGTTGTGGTGGACCGTGCCGAGGTACGCCCCTGGGCTGAGCTCCAGGGTGGACTGCACCGACCACGTGCCGTCCGCATCCACTGTGGTGCTGGCGATCACGCGGCCGCTGTTGCCGCGGACGTGGACCGTGGCTCCCGCGGTGCCGGTGCCCTTGAACACGGGAGTGGTGCTGCCGAGCGTGCCGCCGATGGCCGGGCTGGTCACCTCGAACGGCATGGTGAGCGTCGGCCCGGCGATGGTGATCGTGTAGCGGACGGGTGCGGTCGTCGACGATGCTCCGAACGTCTGCTCGGTCGTGCCGATGTACGCTCCGTTCGTCAGCTCGACCGTGGACTCCGCCGACCAGTCGCCTGCCGCGTCGACCGTGGTGGTTGCGAGAACCTTGCCGCTGCTGCCTCGGACCACGACGGTCGCGCCAGGGTGGCCCGTGCCGGAGAACACCGGCTTGGCTACGGAGACGACCTCGCCAATTGCGGGGGAGGTGAGCGAGACTGCCGTGACCTGCGCGGCGGTCTTGACGCTGTATGGGACAGACGACGTGCTCACGTCGCCGCCGGAGGTCTGCGTCACGGTGGCGGTGTGGTCGCCGTCTGCGTGATCGTTCGCTGCCTCGATCGTCCACTGGCCCTTCTCATCGACGACGACGCTGCCGTGCAGCGTGCCGTTGTCGGCCTTCACCTCGACGGTCGCACCGGGGTGGCCCAGTCCCGAGAACACCGGCTTGGTCGCCGAGACGACCTCGCCGACGCCCGGCGTCGCCACGGAGACGGGCGTGACCGGCTCGGGCGTGACAGTCCCTGCGGTGGCCGGGATGCGCCAGAAGACGCTGCCGACCTGCGTGCTTTCACTCAGCACGGCCGGGTCGTACGAGACTCCGGTGCAGTCCTGGGGCGCCGAAGCTTTCGAGCTGGATGCCTGCGGCCAGATGACCAGCTTGTAATACCCGGGATCGTCGAGGGTGAAGCGGCCAACGTTGACAAGGACGCCGCCCTTCACGCCGGAGCTGTGGTTCGCGATCGTCATCAGCTCGGGGGTCGGCGTGACCGACGCCGGGGCGCCGTTGTCGCCGCGGACGAACTGGTAGTAGACCGAATCGGTCACATCGCATCCGTTGTCGGCCGAGCGGCCGGAGTTGAGAGCGTCGACGTGGAATTTGACGCCGAGGAGCGGGTCGGAGCTGTCGGCCGAGCTGACGTTGCCCCAGCCGGTCTGCGAGTTCGGCCCGTAGTAGCCGGGAAGGCTCGACGTCGTCGTATCCCACGCCTGGACCGCGAACGGACGACCGGTGGAGGTGTTCCGTCCGACGTTCTCGTAGGCGTGGTGGGTCGTGGTCGTGCCGTCCGCCATCGTGATGCGGAGGCCGACCTGGTACGTGATCGATTCCTTGACGGTCGGCACGCTCGAGTCGCCGCGCGCGCTGATGTACAGCAGGTCGTGGTCGCCGTCGCTGACCGTCTGCACGATCGAGTACGCGTTTCCGGCCGACGCCTGGATCGCGTCCACCTTTGTCAGCGTGCCCCAGGTGGTGGGCGCGTTCGGCGCGGAGTTCCACTCGATCTTGCTCGGCGCCGCCCCGGCGGCGACGCGCACAGTGAAGTCTGCCCGCCACTCGTCGTGGCCGTTGACCACCTGCTCGGACCAGCCGAGCATGGTCGTGGGCGCCGAGCCCGTCTCGCTGAGGGCTGGGCTCGCGCTGGCCGGCGCGGCGAGACCGACGGCACCGAACGCAACCGTCCCGAACGTGACGGCGGCACAAAGCCTCAAACGGGTTCCTGCAGAACGTCCGTACTTCATTCGTCGCATGGAGATGTATGTGTCCTTTCTCTGTTCGCGCTGCGGGGAACAGCGCTGCGTCACGGAGGACGACGCTTCTGCGGCCGCCTCCGACGCCTTCCCGAGTTTGGCGTCAGGCGAATACGGACGAAATACATGCAGACGTAATATGTAAGGATTATTTACAATCCCCCGAGCATGGCCGCCGACTAGCGTTTCGCGAGGCCGATCCGCGACCATGAGTGGATGCTCGACACCTTCTTCCGCATGCTTCGAGCCGTCCCAGCTCCAGCGGACGCCGAGTTCCTGTACGGCGACGACGAACTCGGCCGGATGCGGGAACGCAACCTGCGCCGCTACCTCGCGGCCGTCGACGGCGCCACCGTCCTCCTCCTCGCGGAGGCGCCGGGCTGGCGCGGCATGACCGTCACCGGGGTGCCGTTCGTCTCGGCGCGCGAGGCCGCGGCTGGCGGACCTGCGCGCCTGGCCGTTCCAGGGCTGGAGCTCCCCGAGCATCCAGAGGCCCCGTGGGAGGCGTCGAGCAGAGTGGTCTGGGCGACGCTCGCCGACTGGCGTGGACCGCTGCCGCTCACCTGGCCGATCTTCCCGCACCACCCGTTCGTCGCCGGTGACCCGCGCACCAACCGCACGCCCCGCCCCGCCGAGGTGCGCGACGGCACGCCGGTCGCCCTGGAGCTGGCGCGCGCGTTCGGCATCGAGACGATCGTCGCCGTCGGCAGGAAGGCGCAGGGCGCGCTCGCCGCGGAGGGGGTGGATGCGCCCGCCGTGCGGCATCCGGCGCAGGGCGGCGCGCGGGCCTTCACGGAGCAGGTGCTGGCGCTCAACGCATCCTGAGGGTTTTCACATAAACCGCTCTTTAGGCTTTCCCTGCCGAAAACGTGAGGAAGCCCCCGTGTCCGAGACTGCCCCACCCGTCACCACCACCACCGCAGCGCCCGTCGAGCCGCGCAGGCCGAACGCGCCACAGCGCGGGATCAGCTCGCTGATCTTCGCCAGTCGCTGGCTGCAGGCCCCCCTCTACCTGGGGTTGATCGTGGCGCAGCTCATCTACGTCTACGTCTTCATGGTGGAGCTGTGGCACATCGCCGCGGACGTGATCGCCCACCCGACGCACATCGAGGAAGCCGACATCATGCTCGCGGTCCTCGGGCTGATCGACGTGGTGATGATCGCGAACCTGCTGATCATGGTCATCATCGGCGGCTACGAGACGTTCGTGTCGCGCGTGAACGTCGAAGGGCATCCCGATCAGCCGGAGTGGCTGTCGCACGTCAACGCCAATGTGCTCAAGGTCAAGCTGGCGATGGCGATCATCGGCATCTCCTCCATCCACCTGCTGAAAACGTTCATCGCCGTCGCCGACATCGGCGGTGGCGCGGGCGGCGGCGTCATCGAAGGCGAGAAGTACACCAGCGAGGGCGTCTTCTGGCAGGTCGTCATCCACTGCGTCTTCATCCTGTCGGCCGTGGCGCTGGCCTGGATCGACAAGCTGTCGAAGACGAAGTGACGGGCGGCGTCAGCCGAAGGCGACCGCCGTCCACGAGACGGGCGGCACGTCAGCCGAAGGCGACCGCCGTCCACGAGACGGGCGGCAGCACGACGGTGAGTCGTCCGTCTTCGATGGTGGCCGACGTGTTGGGTGCGAGGCCGACGCGGGTCTGGTCGTCGATGGTGTTCTTGGCGTAGACGTCGTCGTCGGCGAGGGTGACCGCCTCCGTGATCCGTGAGGCGCCGAGGTCGCGCACATCGATGCTGACGGTGCGGGATGCGGTCTGGTCGCGGTTCACGAGGAACACCGCGCCGGTCGCGGTCTCCTCGTCGAAGGTCGCGACCGCATCCACCACGGCTGCGTCGCCGTGCACGGCGGTGCTGTACGTCGGGGCGTCGATGACCGGGCGCAGGACGGTGCCGCGGGCGAGCCTGCTGGTGACGGAGAACGGGAAGAACGTGGTCTGCCGCCAGGCGTCTCCGCCGGGCTCTGTCATGATCGGGGCGATCACGTTGACCAGCTGGGCGAGGGATGCGGAGGCGACGCGGTCGCTGTTCTTCAGGAGCGTGATCAGCAGGTTTCCGAGCACGACGGCGTCGGCGACAGAGTAGACGTCTTCGAGCTGGCGGGGGGCGACGCGCCATTCGTCGTTGATCTCGTCGCTGGCCTGGTGCTCGTCGAGGTACCAGATGTTCCACTCGTCGAAGGAGATGTTGATCTTCTTGGTGCTCTTCTTGCGGTAGCCGACGTGGTCGGCGGTCGCGATGACGGTGTCGATGAAGTACTGCATGTCGACGGAGGAGGCGAGGAACGAGCCGAGATCGCCGCCGCGCTCCTGGTAGTAGGCGTGCGCCGAGATGAAGTCGACGTGGTCGTACGCGTGCTCGAGCACGACGCGCTCCCACTCGCCGAAGGTGGGCATCCCGGAGCCGGACGAACCGCAGGCCACCAGTTCGAGGTCTTTGTCCGCCATCTTCATCGCCGCGGCGGTGCGGGCGGCGAGCTTGCCGTAGTCGTCGGCGGTGAGGTAGCCGGTCTGCCACGGGCCGTCCATCTCGTTGCCGAGGCACCACATCCGGATGTCGTGCGGCTCGACGGTGCCGTTGGCGACGCGCTGGTCGCTGAGCGCGGTGCCGGACGGGTGATTGGCGTACTCGAGCAGGTCGAGCGCCGACTCGATGCCGCGGGTGCCGAGGTTGACGGCGAGCATCAGTTCGGAGCCGGTGAGTTTCAGCCAGCGTGAGAACTCGTCCAGGCCCACCTGGTTGGTCTCCAGCGAGTGCCAGGCGAGGTCGCGGCGCACCGGGCGGTTCTCCCGTGGGCCGACGGAGTCCTCCCAGCGGAAGCCGGAGACGAAGTTGCCACCGGGGTAGCGCACGGTGGTCGAGCCGAGCTCCTTGACGAGGTCGACCACATCCAGCCGGAAACCGTCCTCGTTCGCGGTGGGGTGACCCGGCTCGTAGATTCCGTCGTACACACACCGTCCGAGGTGCTCGACGAACGATCCGAACGTGCGGCGGCGCACAGGTCCGACGGCGTTCGCGCGGCTGAGGACGATGGTGGTGTCAGTCATGGATGCGTTCCTTCTGGGTGATTTACAACGTTTACCGACAACGTTGTAGAAGAACTATCGAGCATGGGAACGGGTCGTGTCAAGCAGGGCGGGTCAGCCGCCGGTCGACTCCCGCACCACCAGGCGGAAGGGCGCCTCGTGCTCCACGAACGGCGTCGCGGTGTCCCCGCCGATCCGCGCGAGCAGCAGCCGAACCGCTGTCGCCGCGATGTCGTCGCGCCCGGGGTCGATGGATGACAGCGACGGAATCGAGTACCGCGTCTCGTCCACATCGTCGAAGCCGATGATCGCCACGTCGTGGGGGATGCGGAACCCGCCGTCCTCGATCGCGCGCATCGCGCCGAACGCCAGCGAGTCGTTGAAGGCGACGACCCCGTCCACCTGGACGCCGGTGGCGAGGAGGGCGCGCATCCCCTGTGCGCCGTCGACCCGCTGCCAGTCGGGGGTCTCGATCACGAGGTCGTCTCGGTACTCGACGCCCGCCGCCTCCAGTGCCGCCCGGTAGCCGGCGAGTCGCAGCGCGGCGGAGCCGACAGCCTCGTCCCTGTGTGCGCCGAGCGCCACGATCCTCCGTCGGCCGATCGAGAGCAGGTGCTCCGTCGCGGCCCTGGATGCTGCGACGTTCGTCATCGTGACGTGGTCGGCGGGGCCGTGGAAGATCCGCTCCCCGAGCAGCACGATCGGGCTCGGCGCCGTGACGAGGGCCGCATCCTCCTGGCTCAGTCCGGCGACGCTGAACAGGATGCCGTCCGCCATGCGCATCTGCGGCCCGCGCAGGATCGCGAGCTCCCGCTCCCTGTCGCCGCCGCTCTGCTGGATGAACACCGCCAGGTCGTGCTTCGACGCCTCCCGCATGATCGAGTCGGCCAGCTCGGCGAAGTACGGGTTCTTCAGGTCGGGGATGACGAGGCTGATCGCGCCGGTGCGCCCGGAGCGGAGTCCCCGCGCGGACAGGTTGGGCTGGTAGCCCAGCTCGGCGACGGCTGTCTCGACGGCGGTCTTGGTCGCTGCGCTGATGTACGGGTATCCGTTGATCACGTTCGAGACGGTCTTGATCGACACGCCGGCGGCCTCGGCGACCTCGCGCAGTGTCACGGCCACTGACGGCTCCTCCCCGGCTCTCGCCGCGACTCCGGGCGATCCTTTGGAATGCTACAACGTTGCACGGCCTCGACCGCCCGCTGGAGGGGTTGACAACCCATTGCCCCGCGCCGTATATTCCTCAAGGAATAATCAGTCCGGAATAACAAGGATCACCTTCTCCATGCCATCCACCACCACGCTCACGTCGCTCGGCGTGGCAGCCCTCGCGCTGCTCATCGAGCGGCCGATGCACCCGTACGAGATGTACCAGACGCTGGTGCAGCGCTCGGAGGAACGCGTGGTCAAGGTGCGTCCAGGATCGCTCTATCACGCCGTCGACCGGCTCGCCGGTCAGGGGCTGGTGCGGGCGACCGGCACCGAACGCGAGGGCAACCGGCCGGAGCGCACGACGTACGAGATCACCGAACAGGGCAATCACGTGCTCACCGCGCGCATCGCGGAGATCCTCGCAACACCCATCAACGAATATCCCGAATTCCCGCTTGCTCTCGGCGAGTCGCACAACCTTCCCGTCGAGTCCGTCATCCAGCTCCTCCGCAACAGGGTCGCCCTCATCCGGGCCGACCTGGCGGTGATGGATGCGGGCATCGCCGACCTCGAGGCCAAGCAGCTCCCCCGCAAGTACTGGATCAACGTCCAGTACAGCCGGGCGATCAGCGAGGTCGAAGCGACCTGGCTGGAATCCCTCATCGACGACCTCGAATCAGGCGTACTGTCCTGGTCCGAGGAGAAGCATCACTGACAGGAACACTTCCATGGAAAAAGAACTGAAGCCGTGGCCCGCACTGTGGGCCCTGGTCATCGGATTCTTCATGATCCTCATCGACACGACCATCGTGTCGGTCGCCAACCCGGCGATCATGAAGGGTCTCGACCTCGGCACCGACTACAACGCGGTCATCTGGGTGACCAGCGCCTACTTGCTCGCCTACGCCGTCCCGCTGCTCATCACCGGCCGCCTCGGTGACCGGTTCGGCCCGAAGAACCTCTACCTCATCGGCCTCGTGATCTTCACGCTCGCTTCCGCCTGGTGCGGTTTCTCCGGCGTCCTGCCCGGCGGCGGCATCGGGATGCTCATCGCAGCCCGTGTGGTGCAGGGTCTCGGCGCCGCGCTGATGACGCCGCAGACGATGGCCGTCATCACCCGCATCTTCCCGCCGGACCGCCGCGGCGCGGCGATGGGGCTGTGGGGCGCCGTCGCCGGTGTCGCCACCCTGATCGGCCCGCTGCTCGGCGGCGTGCTCGTCGACGGGCTCGGCTGGGAGTGGATCTTCTTCATCAACGTTCCGGTCGGCATCGTCGCGTTCATCCTCGCCGCCCGGCTCGTCCCGAAGCTGCCGACGCACTCGCACAGCTTCGACATCCTCGGCGTGGTCCTGAGCGCGGTGGGCATGTTCCTGCTGGTGTTCGGCATCCAGGAGGGTGGCACGTACGACTGGGGGACCATCACCGGTCCGATCACGGTCTGGGGCCTGATCATCTCGGGCATCGTCGTGCTGATCGCGTTCGTGGTGTGGCAGGCGTTCAACAAGAAGGAGCCGCTGCTTCCGCTCAAGCTGTTCCGCGACCGCAACTTCTCGCTGTCCAACGCCGCGATCACGACCGTCGGCTTCGCCGTCACCTGCATGGCTCTGCCGCTCGTGTTCTACTTCCAGACGGTTCGCGCTCTCACGCCGACCCAGTCCGCCCTGATGCTCGCGCCGATGGCGGTCTTCTCCGGTGTGCTCGCGCCGTTCGTCGGCAAGCTGATCGACCGGATCAACCCGCGCTACTTCGCCACGGTCGGCCTGCTGCTGTTCGCCGGTTCGCTGTTCTGGTACTCGCGCCTGCTGACCCCGGATGTGTCCATCTGGTGGTTGCTCGCACCGAGCGCTCTGCTCGGCATTGCGATGTCCGGTGTGTGGGGTCCGATCTCCACCACGGTCACTCGCAACCTGCCGATGAACCAGGCCGGCGCAGGCTCCGGCGTGTACAACACGACCCGCCAGGTCGGCGCGGTGCTGGGCAGCGCATCCATCGCCGCCCTCATCAGCAGCCGCCTCGCGGTGGACCTGCCCAAGGCTCCGGGCGGCGCGTCGCCGTCCGAGGCCGCGACCGGGACCGAGCTGCCGACGTTCCTGCACGCCGGATTCACGCAGGCGATGTCGGAGTCGCTCCTGCTCCCCGCGGCGGTCGCCCTGCTGGGCGCGCTCATCGTGATGTGGTGGGAGAAGCCGAAGCCGCCGGCGTGGGGTCCGCGTTCCGCGGGCGCCGTGGCGGACGCCGCTGCTGCGTCAGCAGCCGCGAGTGCTGGTGCCGGTGCTCCTGCGGGTGCAGGTGCTGCTGCGGGTGCGGGTGCGCCTGTCGCCGAGCCGGTCGGCGCCGCCACGCACGGCTCGCACGCCGCGCCCGTCCCCGTGGATGCGGTCACGCGCGGCTCGCACGCCGCCGACGTGCCGCCCGCGACCGACCTCGCCCCCGACGAAGAGCCGCCGCACGGCGTGCACGCAGCCCCCGTCGCCGACTGACGCGCACCGCGCATCCGGAGCCGCTCGCCCCACCTCGGGGCGGGCGGCTTCGTGGTTCAGCAGGAGATCCGAGCCGCTCGCGCCGCGATCTCCTGCCGGACGGAGTCTTCCGCGGCGTGTCGCCCCAGACCTCCTGCCGAACTGCTCAGGCGACGACGCGCACCGCGTTCGCCCACGGGTCGTCGAAGCTCACCGAGCGGCCGTCGTCGCGGGTCTGCACGCCGTAGTGCCGCATCCGCTCGGTCAGTGCGCCCAGGTCGTCAGCCGTCGGGACGTGGATCTCGACCTCGCCGAGGCCGAGCGCGAGGCGTCGGGGCCCTGCGCCCCTGCTGTTCCAGGTGTTCATCGCCATGTGGTGGTGGTAGCCGCCGGCGCTGACGAAGAGCGCCTGGTCGCCGAGGGATGCGGTGGCTTCGAAGCCGAGACGGTCGACGTAGAACGCGCGCGCCGTGGCGACGTCGCCGACGGAGAGGTGAACGTGGCCGACGGTCGCGTCGCCCAGCCGCTCGTCGCCCGCGGCGTCGGCCAGCGAGGCCGCGCGCTCGCTGAGGTGTTCGCCGAGGAAGTCGTTCGGGTCGAGGTAGAGCGTCGCCATCTCGACCTGGCCGTGGGTCCAGCTCCACTGGGTGCGGTCGCGGTCCCAGTACAGCTCGACGCCGTTGCCCTCGGGGTCGGTGAAGTAGAACGCCTTGCTCACCAGGTGGTCGGCGCTGCCGGTGAACGTGCCTGGCGCGCGGCGGGCCACCGAGTAGACGGCGGCGGCGAGCGTCTCCTCCGAGTCGAACAGGATGGCCGTGTGGAACAGCCCGGCGTCCCGCGGTCCTGCGTGCCGCAGCTCCGGTGCGTGCTCCAGGATGACGACCGGGGTCGCTCCGCGTCCGAGGATCGTCCTGCCGCCCTCCTGCGCGAGGACACTGAGCGTGACCGCGTCGCGATAGTAGGCGGTCATCGCGTCGAGGTCGGCGACCCGGAGGGTCACGGCCCCCATCGCGGAGTCGGCGGGAAGGAGCTCGGTCATGTCCTATCCGAACGCAGAGCGCGACGGTGATATTCCAAACGGCCGCTCGTTCACGCCCACATCCCGCGATACTCGTCCGCCAGGATCGCCCGTGCAGACGCAGGGGTGAGCGCCGGATACCGGCCGACCAGGTGGGCGGCGAGCCCGTCGGTGAGCGCCCGCATCCGGTCGGCCACCCGCTCGACCCGATCCAGCGGGGTTCCTGCGGGTGCGGCAGCGGACACGATCCGCCGGATGATCGCGAGCATCGTGGCGTCGGAGTCGCGTTTCAGCGGAGCGAGCGCGTCGTCGGCGAGGGCGGCCCCTGCGAACACCAGCCAGACCTCCATCTCCTCCCTGCGTTCCTCGTCGAGCGGAAGGAACTGCTCCAGCAACTCAGGTCCGCTCGCGCCATCCGGCCCGGCCACGGCCACGATGCCCCGGATGCGCCCGGTCGCCCGCTCCATGACCAGCCGCATCGCGAACGCCACCGCATCCGACTGCCGGGGGAAGTAGTGACGCAGCGACCCGAGCACCATCCCGGCCTCGGCGGCGACGGTGCGCGTGCTCACGGCATTGATCCCGTCGCGGCGGACGATCCGCCACACGGCCTCGGCGATGTGGCGGCGACGCTCGTCGGGAGACTCCGTTGTGCGCATGACCGACACGCTAGTCCCACCGCGGCGCAATCCCAGGGAACGCGGTGCGGTGCGGCAGCGGGCTCCGTCGCCCGCGCGCCTAGGTCTCGATCGCCCCGCCGGTCTCCTGCAGGTAGCGGCGCAGCGTCAGCTCGGGGTCGGCGGCCTGCCTGCGCCGGTACGCTGCGAAGTCGAGCTGGTCCCGCAGCGACGCGCCCCCGCGCATCCGCTCGGACTGGGCGCCCTCCACCGACTGGATGCGCAGCGCCGTCTCCACGAGCTCCTCGCGCCGTTCCGGCCGGACCACGAGCACGCCGTCGTCGTCGGCGACGATCCAGTCGCCCTCCACGACAGGAACGCCGTCGAGGAACGCGCTCCGCATCGCCCGCCCGGCGGGAGGCACCCGCCGCGGACCGAACGGGTACGCGCCCAGGCTGAACAGCGGCAACCCGATCTCGCGCAACTGGGCGGTGTCGCGGTGGAGTCCCCAGGCGACCGCGCCGCGCATCCCCGCCTCGCGCGCTTCGAGCAGCATCAGGTCGCCGACGCAGGCTTCGTCGCGCCGGCCGCCGTTGTCGACGACGAGCACGGCGCCTGGCGGGGCGTCGTCGATGGTCTCGAGCAGCACATCCACACTGCCGAGGTGGGTGACGGGCGCGGCCGGTCCGGCGAACGGCTTGTCGCGCAGCAGCGGGACCAGCCCTGCCGGTGCGGCGGCGACCCGGATCCCGAGCCGCACGGCCGCGTCGGCGATGGCCGCGGTCGGGATGGGTGCGGTGAGTTCGTGCATGTCACTGAACCTAGCCCCGTGCACATGCGGCGAACGGAATGGGACGCGCCGCATCCAGGATCGGCCCTGGCGGCGCCGACCGCTGATCGGCGAGACTGACCGCATGTCCCGCGTCTTCCGGCTCGCCCGCCGCTACTGGGTGGTCACGCTCACCATCGTGATCGGCCTCGTCGGCATCGCCTTGGCGCTGGCCGGTGCCGGCGCGGCTGTCCAGTGGCTGTTCAGCGTCTACGCGCTCGCCATCGCGGCCTGGCAGGCGGTCGGGATGGTCAGGGCGATGCTGCGGCGCCAGTTCGGCCTGGACATCCTTGCCGTGACGGCGATCGTCTCCACCGTGCTGGTCGGCGAGTTCGTCGCGTCCCTCATCGTCGTGCTCATGCTCACCGGGGGCGAGGCGCTCGAGGACTACGCCAACCGGAGGGCGAAGCGAGAACTGGATGCGCTGCTCACCCGGGCGCCGCAGCTCGCGCACCGCGCTGACGACGGCGGGTACGTCGACATCCACATCGACGACGTGCGCCCTGGCGACGTGCTGCTGGTGCGGCCGTCTGAGATCGTGCCGGTCGACGGCGTGCTGCTGTCGAAGGAGACGACGGTCGATCAGTCCTCGATCACCGGAGAGAGCGTGCCCGTGGAGAAGCACGCGGGGGACACGGTGCTCAGCGGCGTGGTCAACGGTCAGGCGGCCATCGAGCTCCGCGCGACGGCGACGGCGTCTGCGAGCCAGTACCAGCAGATCGTCGCGCTCGTGACGCAGGCGGCGGAGAGCAAGGCGCCCGTCGTGCGGCTGGCCGACCGTTTCGCCGTGCCGTTCACCGTGTTCTCGCTCGTGCTCGGCGCGGTCGCCTGGCTGGTCAGCGGCGATCCTGTGCGGTTCGCGGAGGTGCTGGTGCTTGCGACGCCGTGCCCGCTGCTCATCGCCGCACCCGTCGCGTTCATCGGCGGGATGAGTCGCGCGGCGCGCAACGGGATCATCGTGAAGGGCGGGGGAGTCCTCGAAACCCTGGCGACGGCGAAGACGGCGGTGTTCGACAAGACGGGAACGCTCACCCGCGGAACGCCGACGATCACGGAGGTGCGCGTCGAGGCGCCCCTCTCCGCGGATGAACTGCTCTCGGCGGTCGCGAGCGCGGAGCAGTACTCCTCGCACGTGCTCGCGTCGGCGATGATCGACGCCGCGAAGGAGCGCGGGCTCCCGCTCGACGAGGCCGACTCGGCTGAGGAGGCGGCGACGAACGGGGTGGTCGCCCGCATCCGGGGCAGAGAGGTCGTGGTCGGGAAGTTCGCGTTCGTCCTCTCCCACGCGCCGGATGCACGTCGCACCGCCATCGCGCCGGGCGAGCTGGCGGTCTATGTGGCCATCGACGGACGGTTCGCCGGCGCCATCCTCGCGCGCGACCAGCTCAGAGCGAATGCCGCGGCGACCATCGATCGGCTCTCCGAGCTGGGTGTCACGCGCACGATGATCCTGACCGGCGACGCCGAGGAGACGGCGGCGCACATCGCGGCGGAGCTGGGCGTCACGCGGGTGCGCGCGGAGTGCCTGCCCGCCGACAAGGTCGCCGAGGTCGCGGCGATCACGGAGCGCCCCGTGATCATGGTGGGCGACGGCGTGAACGACGCGCCCGTGCTCGCCGCTGCCGACGTCGGGATCGCGATGGGCGCCAAGGGAGCGACGGCGGCGAGCGAGTCGGCGGATGCGGTGATCCTGGTGGACGACATCGGCGGCGTGGCCCGCGCTGTGCAGTTCGGGAAGGACACCGTCCGCATCGCTCTGCAGAGCATCTGGCTCGGCATCGCCGTGTCCGTCGTGCTGATGCTGATCGCCGCGTTCGGGTTCATTCCGGCGACGGCGGGCGCCGTGGCGCAGGAGGTGGTCGACCTGGTCACCATCCTCGCGGCCCTGCGCGCCATCGGAGGGCGACTGGATGCGCGGGCGGGGTTCACGAGATACCAGTAACTGTCGCGCATCCCGTGCGTTTCGCGACAGTTACTGGTATCTCGCGCCGGGGGCGGCCTGCGTGGCCGGTCAGGCCTTTGTCAGGCGTTCCAGCAGTTCTCGGTAGCGCGCCGCTGTGCGCTCGACGATGTCGGAGGGAAGCTCCGGCGGCGTGCCCGTCTTGTCCCAGTGGGCGGCGAGCCAGTCGCGGACGATCTGCTTGTCGAAGCTGGCCATCCGCTCGCGCGGGGTCGTCCCCGCGGCGTATGCGACCGCATCCCAGTACCGGCTGGAGTCGCTGGTAAGCACCTCGTCGGCGAGCGTGATCTGGCCCGTCGCGCGGTCTGCGCCGAACTCGAACTTGGTGTCGGCGATGATCACGCCGCGCGCCTCCGCGATGGCGGCGCCGCGTGCGTAGACGAGGAGCGACAGGCGGCGCAGTTCCTCCGCGACGTCGGCACCGACGAGTTCGACGGTGCGCTCGAAGCTGATGTTCTCGTCGTGCTGGCCGAGCGGGGCCTTCCAGGCCGGAGTGTAGATCGGCTCGGGGAGGCGGTCGCCGTCGGTGAGGCCCGCGGGGAGGGGGACGCCGCACACGCTCTGCGTCTGCTGGTACTCCGCCCATCCACTGCCCGTGAGGTAGCCGCGCACGACGCACTCGACGGGGAACATATCGAGCGGCTTCACCAGCATCGAGCGCCCTGCCACTTCGGCCGGGATGCGCTCGACCGCCTTCTCGCCGTCGAGGACGTGGTCGGGGATCAGGTGGTTCGGCACCTCGGTGAGCTGGTCGAACCACCACAGGCTGAGCGTCGTGAGCAGTTCGCCCTTGCCGGGGATGCCCGGTTCGAGCACGTGGTCGAACGCGCTGACACGGTCGCTGGCGACGACGAGCACGGCGTCGGTGTCGTCGAGGCCGGTGCGTCCTTCCGGGACGTAGAGGTCGCGGACCTTGCCGGAGTATACGTGCGACCAGTCGGCCAGTTCGGGGGAGGAAGTCACGCGTCCATCGTACGGTGCGGCGGCGATCAGGCGGACTTCCCGCCGTCCACGGGGAGGATGGCGCCTGTCACGTACGACGCAGCAGGGGACGCCAGCCAGCGCACAGCGGCGGCGACCTCGTCGGCGATGCCCATCCGCCCGAGGGGGACGTACCCGCCGACCATCGTGCGGACGCTCGCATCCTGGGCCATGATCGGACCGGATTCGATCGGGCCGGGCGCGACGGCGTTGACCCGGATGCCGGTGCGGGCCTCGTCGATGGCGGCCGTCCTGGTCAGACCCACGACGGCGTGCTTGGCCGCGACGTACGCCGACATCCCGGGTGCGGCGCCCGTCCCGGCGCTCGACACGACGTTGACCACAGCGCGCGGCCCAGTTCCCTCCGCAAGCGCGCGCAGCTCCGCCCGCATGGCGACCGCGACACTGCGGAAGGTGACGGTCATCACCGCGTCGAACTCGGCCAGGTCCATCCTGGCGAGCGGCGTCGGCTGGTGGCCGCGGCCCACGTTGTTGACGGCGACGGAGAGCCCGTGCTCTGCCGCGACCGTGGCGATGGCGGAGGTGAGGGCGTCGTCGTCCGTCGCGTCGAACGCGAAGGTGCGCGGGCAGTCGACACCGGATGCGCGGAGCAGCTCGGCGAGAGACGCCAGCGCCTCCGCATCCCTCGCAGCGGGCACGACCGTGTAGCCGTCGGCTCCCAGCCCGAGGCAGATCGCGTTGCCGATCAGACCGTTCGCGCCGAGCACGAACGCCACAGGGGATGCGCCACCGGCGGCCGCGTTCACGCTCGCACCCCTTCGCGGTCGCGGTCGCGCACCTCGCGGCGGTCGACCGGCAGGAGGAACCCGGCGACGATGAGCCACGCCAGGCCGCCGAATCGCCCGATCGGGAGGAGGAACTGCAACGGCTCGATCGCGAGCGAGAGGAAGCTCAGCTCGGACAGGGCCGCGATCACCAGGCCCGCCCAGGCGAGCCAGCGCGGCAGGAGCCCCAGGATGAGAGATGGAACCGCGATGCCGGCGAGCAGCAGCCCCATGCCGGTCACGTAGCCGACCCCTCCCGTGGCGAAGGCGAGGAACGACAGGGCGAGCGCGAGGGTGGCGTCCGTGGTGAGCTCCGGGCGGCTGAGCAGGTAGGTGGCGAGCGCGGACACCATCAGCAAGATGGCCGCCGTGAGGCCCCCGGTGAAGCCGATCGACGGGCCGGGCACGCGCACGCCGAGCCGCTGCAGGCGCGCGAAGGCCGTCGCCGCGAGGATGCCGAACGGCACGGCGGAGCCGAACTGCAGCATCGCCGTCACCCGGATGCCCGCCCAGTCCTGCTGCGCGTATGCGGCGACGGCGGCCTTACCGGCGAACGGGGGGACGAACACGGTGCCACCCGCGAGGGCTGCGCCGAGGACGATGGCGGCGACGACCAGCGCCGCCGACACGATGGCGAGGACGCCGAGGTGCGGTCCACCCTGGCGCCGCGACGGAGCGATGTTTTCGTTCATGTTCGTAATGGTTACACATTGTAATCATTAATAGCAAGAGGTATTCTGTGGGAGTGACCGACGCATCCACCCCTCATCGTGGCCAGAGCGGTGTGAGCCCGCGCACCGCGTTCCTGCTTGCTCAGCTCGGCGCAGCGGCCTCCGACCGGTTCGGAGAACGCGTCTCCGAGCTGGGCCTGACGGCACGGGATGCCGGCGTGCTCCGGGTGCTCGGACGCACCCCCGGCATCAGCCAGAAAGACCTCGCTCACCGGCTCGGCACCGTCCCGAGCAGGCTGGTCGCCCTCATCGACGACCTGCAGGCCCGCGGCCTCGTCGAGCGCACCCGAAGCGAAGCCGACCGCCGCAACAACCAACTCGCGCTCACCGCCGACGGAGAACGGATGCTCGAAGAACTCCGCGTGGTCGCAGAGGCGCACCAGGCGGACGTGCTCGCACCCCTGGACCCGCGGGAGCAGCAGGCGTTCGCCGCGCTCCTCGGCAAGCTCGCCGGCGCGTCAGGGCTCTCGGCCGACGGGCACCCCGGCTACCGCCGCACCTGACGGTCGACGGCGGTCAGCCAGGACAGTTCGGGTCAGGCGAGCAGCTTTGCCTTCGCGGCAGAGAACTCGTCGTCGGACAGGATTCCCTGCGCGTGCAGGGCGGCGAGTTGCTGGAGCTGCGCCATCAGGTCGGTTCCGCCCCCGGCCGGGGCCGCGGCTGCCGCGGGAGCCGCCGCCTGCTGCTGGGCGACGGCCTGCTGAGCCGCCGCATCCATTTGGGCCTGCTGCTGCTGGGCCTGGTACTGCTCGGCCTGCTGCTCCTCCATGGCCTTCTCCTGCTGGCGCCGCTGCATCCCGCCGCTGACGGCGGTGGCGGTGCCTGCGACGACGGCGGTGCGCGCTGCCAGTCCGAGCAATCCCGGACGGCCCACTCGACGAACGAACGGCATGGTGTCTCCCTACTCTTCCGACGCTTCGGCCAGGACGGCGTTGACCACGGGGGCGGGGATGCGCTCCGCGTGAACGACGCTCCCTCCCGCGGCGAAGAACTTGCTGGCGAGGTCTTTCGCCCAGGTGTGCTCGAGGACCAGGATCGCGCCGGAGGTGCCGGGGTCGATGAGGTCTGCGATGTCGTCGACGTCTTCCGATCCGGCGATGCCGCTGGCTTCGAGGGTGATCTCGGTCAGGCCGTACTCGTCGCCGGCGTCCTCGAACTCGACGATCTCGACGTCGCCGTCGAGAGAGCGGGAGACGAAGAGCAGGTCGAGGAGTCTGACGGTGCCCGTGCCGACCAGGTCGACGATGGCCTGGATGACGCCCGGCGTCGGTCGTTCGCCCTCGAATTGGGCGACGATGAACTCCGCAGGGCCGTACTCGAATTCGGTCACGTTGAACTCCCCTCCGCGCCGGTGCTTCCGACAGGCGTCACGCTACTCGCGGGGCGGAACCGCGCACAATGATTGCTTTCTGTCGGGATGTGTGTTCCGACCATCCCCGATTGGAAACCTTTCGCGCCCCGGGCGGAGACCATCCGCGATGGGCACGGTCACATCGATGTCAGACTGGCAGCACTCCATGCGGAGCGGCCGGTGCGAGGAAGGACCACGGTGGACGAGAAGAACTGGGCGGGGAACTACACGTACAGGGCGGAGCGGATCGCGCATCCACAGTCCGTCGACGAACTGCGGGAGCTCGTGCTCGGCGCGGACTCGATGCGGGCCCTCGGCAGCAGGCACTCCTTCAACGACCTGGCGGACGACGACAGGCTGCTCGTGAGCACAGCGGCGCTCCCGCCTGCGATCCGGATCGACGAGGCGGCATCCACGGTGACGGTGGGCGGCGGCGTGCGCTACGGCGACCTCGCGCGCGAGCTGCAGAGCGCCGGCTGGGCGCTGCACAACCTGGCGTCCCTCCCGCACATCTCCATCGCGGGCGCGATCGCGACGGCGACGCACGGCTCCGGCGACAAGAACGGCAACCTGGCCACCGCCGTCAGCGGCCTGCGCATCCTGCGGGCGGACGGCGAACTGGTCGACCTGCGCCGCGGCGAGCCTGGCTTCGACGGCGCAGTGGTGTCGCTCGGAGCGCTGGGGGTGGTCACCGAGGTGACGCTCGACATCCGGCCGACCTTCGACGTGCGTCAGCGACTGTTCGGCGGCCTGCCATGGGATGCGGTCATCGACCGGTTCGACGACATCACCTCCGCTGCGTACAGCGTCTCCCTCTTCACCGACTGGGCGGAGGACGCCGTCAGTCTCGCCTGGCTGAAGGAGCGCGCTGACGACGCGACCGACATCGGCGACGACTTCTTCGGAGCGACGGCGCTCACCGAGGCCCGTCACATGATCGCGACGATGGATGTGCGCAACACCACAGAGCAGCTCGGCGTCTTCGGCCCGTGGAGCGACCGGCTGGCGCACTTCCGCTTCGAGTTCACGCCGTCGAACGGGGCGGAGATCCAGTCCGAGTACCTGGTGCCGCGGGCGAACGCCGTCGAGGCGATCCGGGCCGTGCGCGAGCTCGGTCCGGTGATCGCGCCGCTGCTGCAGATCAGCGAGATCCGCACGGTCGCGGCGGACGACCTGTGGCTGTCGAGCGCATACGGCACGGATGCGGTCGGGCTGCACTTCACCTGGCTGCGCGACCAGGAGGGCGTCGAGGCGATCCTCCCGCTGCTGGAGGCCGCGCTGCTGCCGCTCGGAGCCCGGCCGCACTGGGGCAAGGTCTACGTCGACGCCGCAGGCGTCGTGCCCGGCCTCTACCCGCGCCTCGACGCGTTCCGCGACCTCGTCGCCGCGTTCGACCCGTCCGGCACCTTCCGCAACCCCTTCGTCGCCCGCCTCCTCGCCTAGCCCCGCCCCCAAGCAATCGAGCCCAGGCTTTTTCACCTTAAGAACGCGATTTGCGGTGAAAAACCCTGGGCTCGATGGCTTGGGGACGGCGGGGGCTAGTCGGCGACGCGGGCGGCGATGTCGGTGCGGTAGTGGGAGCCGGGGAGGTCGATGAGGGCGACCGCCTCGTATGCGCGGGCGCGCGCCTCGGCGAAGGTGGTGCCGCGGGCGACGACGCTGAGGACGCGCCCACCGGTCGCGAGCAGCGCGCCCGTCGCCTCGTCGCGGGCTGTCGCCGCGTGCGCGATCGTCACCTCGGGGACCGCCGCCGCCGCATCCAGTCCGGTGATCGGCCGACCGGTCTGCGGAGCCTCCGGATAGCCCTCGCTGGCCAGCACGACGGTCACCGCGGTGTCGAGCGCGAACTCCGGCCGCGGCACCCCTGCCAGCGCGCCGGTCGCCGCCGCGAACAGCAGCGTGGACAGCGGCGTCACCAGCCGGGGGAGCACCACCTGGGTCTCCGGGTCGCCGAAGCGCGCGTTGAACTCGATCACGCGGATGCCGCGGCTGGTCATGATGAGGCCGCAGTAGAGCAGGCCGATGAACGGCGTCTGCTCCTTCGCCAGCTCGCGCACGGTCGGCAGCGCCACCGTGTCGATGACCTCGTCGACGAAGTTCTCCGGGAGCCACGGCAGCGGCGAGTACGCGCCCATCCCACCCGTGTTCGGTCCGGCGTCGCCGTCGAGCAGCCGCTTGTAGTCCTGCGCAGGCGACAGCGGAAGCACGTTGTGCCCGTCGCTCACCAGGAACAGGGACACCTCCTGGCCGTCGAGGAACTCCTCGACCAGCACGCTGCCGTGCCCCAGCCAGTGCGTCGCGTGCTCGACGGCCGCATCCCGGTCGGAGGTCACCAGCACGCCCTTGCCGGCCGCGAGCCCGTCCGCCTTCACCACATACGGGGCGCCGAACGCGTCGAGCGCCTCCTCCGCCTCCACCAGCGTGGATGCACGCACCGCGCGTCCCGTGGGAACGCCCGCCGCATCCATGATCCGCTTGGCGAACGTCTTCGACCCTTCGAGCTGCGCCGCGACCTTGCCAGGACCGAACACGGGGATGCCGCGCGTGCGCAGCGGGTCCGCGACCCCGGCGACGAGGGGGGCCTCCGGCCCGATCACCACGAGCTCGATGCCGTTCTCGATCGCGTACTCCGTGACGGCTTCGCCGTTCAGCGGGTCGAGCCCCGGTTCAACGGCAACATCGGCCGCGATCCCGGCGTTGCCGGGGGCGACGACGATCCGGTGTTCGGCCTCCTCGCTCAGCAGCGACGTGACGATGGCGTGCTCGCGAGCACCGGAACCCAGGACCAGAATCTTCACGCGACCAATGGTAGAGGCTGCGAGGATAGGGGGATGGCCAGAGCGAAGATCCAGGATGCGGAGGGCGGCCCGGCCGTCCGTGCCGCGCTGGCGGGCGGAGCGGATCGCAACACCACGGCGATGGCCGTGCGCTACCTGCTGCAGCTCCTCGCCGAGCGTGCTCCCGGCAACACCGTGGAGGTGCGGGTGCCTCCGTTCGGGGCGACCCAGTGCATCCCGGGCCCCCGCCACACCAGGGGAACGCCGCCGAACGTCGTGGAGATGGATGCGCCCACCTGGCTCGCCCTCGCCAGCGGCGCGACGCCGTGGGCAGACGCGCTCGCCTCCGGCACCGTGCACGCGTCCGGTCAGCGCGCATCCCTCGACGGGCTCCTCCCGCTGCGCTTCTGACGCGTTCCGACCTCACAGAGAAGGTGAGGGACAATGGATGCATGAGCCAGGAGAACGACGAACAGACCACGGTCACCGAGAGCTCGGTGCTCGTGCGGCGGTCGCCGCGATACTTCCGGTTCATGCTGGTCGGCGCGATCCTGTTCGCGATCGTCGCGCTGATCCTCACGTTCGCGTTCCCGGCGAACCCGACCTACGACCGCGGCAGCGTCTTCGGCTTCCTGCTGGCGATTGGCGTGGCCGTCGGGGTGACCATCGGGGCGGTCGTCGCACTGCTGGTCGACCGGGCGACGAACCGTCGGGCGCGCACTGTCCAGGCGGATAGAATCGACGTGCGCGTCACCCCCGGCGAGCAGCCAGGCGAACCGCAGGGCGAGCAGCCGCGGGACGGCAGCGCACCAGGCACGAGCACATCCATCGAGAGCTAACACCCTGAAGGGGGTTCCGGTTTGTCCGGAGGCGACGGTCTTCTCAGTCACGATCTACTTCCCGGCGAGAAGGGTCCGCAGGATGCCTGCGGTGTCTTCGGGGTCTGGGCGCCAGGCGAGGAAGTCGCCAAACTCAGCTACTTCGGCCTCTATGCGCTGCAGCACCGGGGGCAGGAGTCCGCGGGCATCGCCACCAGCGACGGCTCGAAGATCCTCATCTACAAAGACATGGGTCTCGTCTCGCAGGTGTTCAACGAGAACGCGCTGAACTCGCTGACCGGCCACATCGCCGTCGGCCACACGCGGTATTCGACGACCGGCGCATCCAGTTGGCAGAACGCGCAGCCGACGCTCGGCCGCACCTCCAGCGGCACGGTCGCTCTCGGCCACAACGGCAACCTCACCAACACGGCAGAGCTGATGCAGCTCGTGCACGAGCGGTATCCGGAGCACGACGGCGAGCTGTCCCGCGGCAACACGACGGACACGGCTGTCGTCACCGCGCTGCTCACCGGCGACCTGGACCACACGCTCGAGGCAACGTCGCTCGAACTCCTTCCCCGTCTGCGCGGGGCGTTCTGCCTCGTGTACATGGACGAGCACACCCTCTACGCCGCCCGCGACCCTCAGGGCGTCCGCCCGCTGGTGCTCGGCCGTCTCGAGCGCGGCTGGGTGGTCGCCTCCGAGACCGCCGCCCTCGACATCGTCGGCGCCAGCTTCGTGCGCGAGGTCGAGCCCGGCGAGCTCATCGCCATCGACGAGAACGGCCTCCGCAGTCAGCGTTTCGCCGAGGAGAAGCGCGCAGGATGCGTCTTCGAGTACGTCTACCTCGCCCGCCCGGACACGACCATCGCGGGTCGCGGCGTCCACGAGGCCCGTGTCGAGATGGGTCGCCAGCTCGCCCGCGAGCACGCCGTCGAGGCCGACCTCGTCATCCCGACCCCCGAGTCCGGCACCCCGGCCGCCATCGGATACGCGCAGGCGTCCGGCATCCCGTTCGGCCAGGGCCTGGTGAAGAACTCGTATGTGGGCCGCACGTTCATCCAGCCGTCGCAGACCATCCGCCAGCGCGGCATCAAGCTCAAACTGAACCCGCTCAAAGAGGTCATCAAGGGCAAGCGCCTGGTGGTCGTGGACGACTCGATCGTGCGCGGCAACACGCAGCGCGCGCTCGTCTCGATGCTCCGCGAGGCAGGGGCGGCCGAGGTGCACGTGCGCATCTCCAGCCCGCCCATCACCTGGCCGTGCTTCTACGGCATCGACTTCGCCTCCCGCGCAGAGCTCATCGCGACCGGGCTCGGAGTGGACGAGGTGCGCCAGTCCATCGGCGCCGACAGCCTCGGCTACCTCTCGGAGGACGGCATGATCGCCTCCACCGAGCAGCCGCGCGAGCGTCTCTGCACCGCCTGCTTCACCGGGGTGTACCCGATCGAGCTCCCGGATGCGCACCACCTCGGCAAGAACCTCCTCGAACGACCGGAGGCTCCGCGCGGCGAGGGGGAGGGCGCCGCGGCCGATGGCTGCGACCCAGGGCCGGACGCGGAGTTCGAGAGCGTGCTGCTGCCGTCGTTCGGCGATCCTGGACGCAACGAGTAGCTGGCGTCCCCGTTACGATTGACCCCGTGACCGATCAGCCCGCATCCGCATCCGCCTCCTACGCCGAAGCCGGTGTCGACACCGCAGCAGGTGACCTCGCCGTCGAGCTGATGAAGGCGGCGGTGTCGCGCACGCACGGACCGCACGTGCTGGGCGGTGTCGGCGGGTTCGCCGGGCTGTTCGACGTGTCGTCCCTGAAGATGTTCGACCGCCCGCTGCTGGCCACCTCGACCGATGGCGTCGGCACCAAGGTCGCGATCGCGCAGGCCATCGACAAGCACGACACCATCGGCCAAGACCTGGTGGGCATGGTGGTCGACGACATCGTGGTGGTGGGCGCCAAGCCGCTGTTCATGACCGACTACATCGCCTGCGGCAAGGTGGTGCCGTCGCGCATCGCCGACATCGTCGCCGGGATCGCCCGCGCCTGCGAGGCGACAGGAACAGCGCTCGTTGGCGGCGAGACGGCCGAGCACCCGGGGCTCCTCGGGCCGGACGACTACGACGTGGCCGGCGCAGCGGTCGGCGCTGTCGAGGCCAACGCCGTGCTCGGTGCCGAGCTGGTGCAGGACGGCGACGTCGTCATCGCGCTCGGCTCCTCCGGGCTGCACTCCAACGGCTTCTCGCTCGTCCGCCACATCCTGGCGAAGAACAGCATCGGCTTCACCGACCACTCGGATGCGTTCGGCGGCACGGTCGGAGAGGCCCTGCTGGAGCCGACCCGCCTCTACACCGCCCCGCTGCTGCGCGTTCTCGGAGAGCCGTCGCTCGGCGGCGCTGTGCACTCGCTGAGCCACGTCACCGGCGGCGGAATCGCGGCGAATCTGGCGCGCGTGCTCCCTGTCGGCTCCTGGGTGGAGGTGGACCGCGCGAGCTGGTCGCCCAGCCCGGTGTTCCGCATCCTGAGCGACCTGGCCGGCACCAGCCTGGAGTCGAGCGAGGGCACCTGGAACCTCGGCATCGGGATGCTCGCGGTCGTCGCGGCGCAGACCGCCGACCAGGTCATCGCGGCGATCGAGGACGACGGCATCCCGGCATGGCGCGTCGGAACGGTGTCGACGTCGAAGCGCGACCTCACCGGCTTCGAGCAGGGCGCGAAGGGCGTGGACGGCGGCGCGGTGCGCCTCGTCGGTGCGTACGCGAGCTGAGCGCGCTTCGCTGTCGCGGCGCCGCCGCGCTGACGGCTCGTGCCGAAGGCGCGGTCGCGGGCGCTGCGACCGCGCGGTTCGCACGAATCGTGCGGCAGCGGTGACGCACGGCTCGTGCCAGAAGTGCGGTTGCGAGCGCCGACATCGCGGGTTCCGCACGAATCGCGCGGGGGACGCGGGGAACGCGCGTCACCCGTTCTGGTAGACGCGGTGGTCGGCCCCCAACGGCTAGGCTGGCCGACGTGGCCGCCAAGTATTCCAGTATCCGAAGGATGCTCGGCGTTGCCGGACTCGTCGTCGCGGTGAGCGGCGCGGGAGCGCTCGCGCAGGCCGTCACGGCGGTCTCGGCGCAGGCGGCGCAGGTGGCGGAGACGGCGGAGTCGGTGCAGGCGGCCGCCCCCTCGGTTACGGCGGCGTCGCCGGTGACCGCGCCGTCGACCACCGCACGCACCGCACCCACCGCACCCACCACACCCACCGCACCCACAACACCCACCGCACCCACAACACCCGGCACACCCGCGACCCCGTCGCCCACCTCGTCGGCCGGACCCGCCGCATCCCCTGTCCCCGCTGGCACCCTCACGCCCATCGTCGACTGCATCGTGGATGCGCCCCTCGGCCCCTCGGTCACCGCGCGCACCGTGCTCCTCGGCTATCGCAGCACAGCGGACGACACCGTGCGCCTCGCGGCATCCGCCGGCGCCAACGCCATCGCACCGGGCGCGGTCGACCGCGGCCAGCCCACCGCCTTCGAGCCGGGAGAGCACCACGCGGTCTGGTCGTTGACGCTGGATGGGCGCGCGGTCCCGTCGGCCACCTGGCGTCTCGGCGGGGCGACCGCCACCATCGACGGCGACGTCCCGTCCTGCGCGACGGTCACCACGACCGCCCTCTCCGCTCCTCGCGTCGCCGCGGCAGGCTCGACGGTCACCCTGACCGCCGCGATCGGCCGTCTCTTCCTCTCCGCCCCCACGGACGGAACGGTCGCCTTCTCCGTCGACGGCGCATCCACCGTGGATGCCGCCGTCGGCGCCTTCGGCATCGCGCGCGCCGACCTCCCCGTGCCGTCGGCAGGAGACCACACCGTCACGGCGCGCTACGTCCCTGCTCCCGGCGCTCCCCTCCGCGCCTCCACCGCGTCCGCACCCCTCACGGTGAGCGCGGCGACGGGCGCGCTCGGCGTGACCGCCTCCTCGCTGGCAGCCGACGGGCGCACCGCGACCGTGACCGTGAGCCGCGCATCCGGTGCCGGCGGTGCGACGGTCGACTTCACCACCGCCGACGGCACCGCCATCGCCGGCACCGACTACACCGCGACCACCGGCAGCCTCACCTTCCGCGACGGCCAGACGACGGCCGCCATCGACATCCGGCTGCTCGCGCGCCCGGCCGGTGCGCCGGCGTCCACGTTCTTCGTGCTGCTGCAGCGCGCGACGACCACCGTGGATGCGGCCTCCGCCACGATCACGCTGCCCGCCGTCCCCTCCGCCCCCTCCGGCGCTCTCGCCACCGGGGCATCGCGCACCGGCGGCCCAGGCGGCGACTCGCTGCTCCCGTCGCTCGACCCCACGAGCCCGGCCCCCGCCGCAGGGGCGGAAGACCTCGCGATGTTGATCGGCGCCGCCCTGCTGACGGCGGGCGGCATCCTGGGCGTGGTGGGGCTGGTGCGGTTCGGCGGGTCGCGCGACGCGAAGGCGTGACGGCCGACGGACGTATTCGGCCCCGTGACAAATGTCACCCGCCATCCCTGACATCCGCTCTGCGCCGCCGCGCCTCCGCCCCGCCAGTCTGAGAGGGTGAATCAGACACCAGCCATCCAGCTCACCGACCTGCGGAAGTCGTTCGGCTCGTTGCAGGCCGTCAACGGCGTCAGCCTCAGCATCGCGCCGGGCGAGGTCGTCGCTCTGCTCGGCCCGAACGGCGCAGGGAAGTCGACCACCATCGACCTTGCGCTCGGGCTCGCGCATCCGACCTCCGGCACCGCCGCGCTGTTCGGCGAGAATCCGCGGACGGCGATCGAGGAGGGGCGCGTCGGCGCGATGCTGCAGGGCGGGGCACTGCTGCCGACCCTGACCGTCGCGCAGTCCGTCGCCCTCGTCGCCGCAGCCCACAAGCATCCGCTGAGCGTCGAGGAGGCCCTCGAACGCGCGCGGTGCACCGAGATCGCCAAACAGAGGGTCAGCAAGCTGTCCGGTGGACAGATGCAGCGGGCGCGGTTCGCGGTCGCCGTCGTCTCCAACCCCGACCTGCTGTTCCTGGACGAGCCGACGGCCGCGATGGATGTGGAGGCCAGGCGCACCTTCTGGCAGTCGATGCGCGAGTTCACCGACGAAGGCCGCACGGTCGTGTTCGCCACCCACTACCTCGACGAAGCCGACACATACGCCGACCGCATCGTCATGCTGTCCAAGGGCGTGATCGTGGCGGACGGCACGCCCAACGAGGTCAAGGCGGTCGTCTCCGGCAGGCGCATCCGCGCATCCATCGACTTCGCCTGGACGGACGAGGCACGGGATGCGCTCGGCCGCCTCCCCGGCGTCCGCTCGCTCGACCATCGCGCCGGGCAGGTCGCGATCGTCAGCGACGACTCGGACGCCACCCTTCGCGCCCTGCTCGCCGCCCACACCGACGTGCACGACATCGAGGTCACGGCGCACACGATGGACGACGCCTTCCTCGCCCTCACCGAAGGGGCGGTCGGCGGCGTTTCCAGCACCGACGCAGCGCGCGACAGCGCGCCCGCAGAAACCACCATCACGAACGGAGCACTCCGATGAGCATCGCCTACCTCGGGCTGGAATCCTTCCGCCAGCTCAAGAACGCCCGCTCGATGATCTTCACCCTGGCCGTCCCCCTGATCATGCTGGTCGCGTTCGGCGGCAGCTTCGGCGGGAGCGGGCAGGTCGACCCTGTCACCAGGCTGCCGTGGATCGTCGTCACGACCATCCAGGTCGCCAGCTACGGCGGGATGATGGCGGCACTGTCCCAGGCGTTCAACATCGTCACAGAGCGCTCCATCGGGTGGAACAGGCAACTGCGCATCACGCCGCTCACCGGCACCGGCTACCTGGTCTCCAAAGTGATCACGGCCATGCTGATGGCGCTGGTGTCGATCGTCGTCATCTTCACGGTGTCCGAACTGCTGTTCCATCCGCCGCTCGCGTTCGGGAACTGGCTCACCGCCGGCCTCGGCATCTGGTGCGGGGTGATCCCGTTCGCGCTGCTCGGCATCCTGATCGGCCAGTTCGCCAAGCCGGAGTTCGCGCAGCCGCTGTTCATGGCGGTGTTCATGGGCATGGCGGTGCTCGGCGGGCTGTGGGTGCCCCTGCAGATCTTCCCGGCGTGGGTCGCGAACGTGGCGCAGATCGTGCCGTCGTACTGGCTCAACCGGATCGGCCAGATGGGCGCCCACCAGAGCGGCGACGTCCTGACGCCCGCGCTCGTGCTGGCCGGATGGACCATCGTGCTCGGCGCGTTCATCATCTGGCGGTACCGGCGGGATGCTTCGCGGAGCTGACGGCGCGCGGCCTAGGCTGGTGAGCGTGCAGAGCACAGAGAGCGGTCAGCTGCTGGGCGTCGTCCAGCGGCTCACCCACATGTCGGCGCGTCGCTGGTATCCCGGCGCCGTCGTCGGCCTGCTCTACCAGATCTCCGTGCTGATCGGCCTGTGGAGCTCGGATGGCGCGCTCGCCACGAAGGTGACGGCCACCGCCCTCCTGATCGTCGTGTACCTCGGCTTCCTGCTTCTGCCCCCACTGCTCTGGTGGGAGCGGGAGTCGGTGCGCGTCACCGGGATCGCGGTGTACTTCGCGTTCACCTGCCTGCTGTTCCCGTTCATCGGCGTCGCGACGACCTGGACCTGGGTCTACGTCGCCTGCGCGGCGGGGATGCTCCTGCGCAGCACGCGCACCGCCATCGGCATCATCGCGGTCATCGGACTCGGCCAGTTGGTCGCGGTCGCCATCGACGGGTCGTTCGACGACAACTGGTTCATCGCCCTCGTGACCGTGTCGATCGGCGTGATGATGGCGGCGTTCGCCCGCCAGATCGAATCGCTGCGGGCGTTGCGGCAGGCGCAGGGCGAGATCGCCAGGCTGGCCGTCATCGAGGAGCGCGCCCGGTTCTCCCGCGACATGCACGACGTGCTCGGTCACTCGCTCACGGTCGTGACGGTGAAGTCGGAGCTGGCCCGCCGCCTGGTCGCCATCGACCCGGCGAAGGCAGAGGAGGAGATCGCCGACATCGAACGGCTCAGCCGCTCCGCGCTCGCCGACCTGCGCGCCGCGGTGGCCGGCTACCGCGAGATGAGCCTGTCGACCGAGCTCGCGGCGGCCCAGGCGGCGCTCGCCGCAGCGGACATCGAAGCCCACCTGCCGCGCAACGGCGACGGCGTCGACCCCGAGCTGCGCGAACTGTTCGGCTGGGTACTGAGAGAGGGCGTCACCAACGTGATCAGGCACTCCGGCTCGCGCAACTGCTGGGTCACGGTGACGAGCGACACGCTGCAGATCGACGACGACGGGCGCGGGATGGCGGCGGTCGGCGCGGTCGGCGTGGTCGGGCTCGGCAGAGGCGGCGTCGGCGCGGGCGACGGCCGCAGCGCGGGCGACCGTGGGGCGGGCGGCCGTGCGGCGGGCGGCCGTGCGGCGGGCGACGGTGTGGCGGGCGACCGCGGCCCGTTCGCGGATGCAGCACTCACTCGAGCACGCGGCAACGGCCTCGACGGGCTGATCGCCCGCGCCCGCGAGGTCGGCGCCCGGGTGCTCGTCAGCGCGAGCCCCCGCGGCGGGGTGCGCCTCACGGTGCGGAAGGCGGACGCGTGACCGACCCCATCCGGCTGCTGCTCGCCGACGACCAGGCGCTCGTGCGCGGCGCCCTCGCAGCGCTGCTCGATCTCGAACCCGACCTGACGGTGGTCGCCCAGGTGGGACGCGGCGACGACGTGCTGGATGCGGCACGAGCATCCTCAGCGCAGGTCGCCCTCCTCGACGTGGAGATGCCCGGCCTCGACGGCATCCAGGCTGCCGCGGCTCTGCGCGCCGAGTTCCCCGCCTGTCGCTCGCTGATCGTCACGACGTTCGGGCGGCCGGGCTACCTGCGGCGCGCGATGGAGGCCGGCGCATCCGGGTTCGTAGTCAAGGACACCCCCTCCGGCCAGCTCGCCGACGCGGTGCGCAGGGTGGCACAGGGGCTGCGGGTCGTCGATCCGACACTGGCGGCAGAGTCGCTCGCCTCCGGCACGTCGCCGCTCACGCCGAGGGAGACCGAGGTGCTCTCCGTCGCCGGGCGCGGAGGAAGCATCACCGACATCGCCAGGGAGCTGCACCTCAGCGAGGGCACCGTGCGCAACCACCTGTCGAGCGCGATCGGCAAGACGGGCGCACGAAACCGCTCAGACGCAGCGACGATCGCCGCATCACAGGGTTGGCTCTGACGGCGCGAAGCACCGACCGCCTCGAACTCTGACCGCGTCAAGCACTGACCGCGTCAAGCACTGACCGCGTCAAGCACTGACCGCGTCAAGCACTGACCGCGTCAAGCACTGACCGCGTCAAGCACTGCCTGCGGCAAACTCCAACGTCGTCAGGCGCGCTTAGGAGTCTCTTCGTCCTCGTAGTCGTCCTTGTAGCCCTCCGGCTCGTAGTCCGCCCACTTCTCGTACTGCTCGTCGTTGTGAGAATGCCCCGTCAGCTCACGTTCGAGCGCGTCGTAGTTCACGTTCGGGCTGAAAGACTTCAGCTCGCGCGCGATCTTGGTGTGCTTTGCCTTTTGACGGCCGCGCCCCATGCGTGACCCCCTTACGGTGCCAGGCCGGGTGGGAGATGAGCCACCCGGGAATCCGAACAGGAACAGTGAAAACTAGCGTCTAGTTTAGCATGTGGGACCTGAGTGCCCCTTAGTTTGCGCACAGCGAGACATGATGGGATTGGCGGGTGACAACGACGAGGACCGACACTCAGGTGGCGATCATCGGCGCTGGCCAGGCAGGCCTCGCTGTCGCCTACTATCTTCGCCGGTTCGAGCTGACTCCCGGCACCGATTTCATCGTGTTCGACCGCGGCCCCGTCACGGGCGGCGCGTGGCAGCACCGGTGGGATGCGCTCAAGCTCGGCAGCGCCCACCACGTCAACGATCTGCCGGGAATGGCCGAGCTCGGCATCAGCTTCGAGACCGCGGACAGGTCGCTCCCCGCCAAAGACATCGTCGCCGGGTATTACCGGCGATACGAGGAGCACTTCGAGCTGAACGTGCAGCGGCCCGTCACGGTGACGAGCGTGTTCGACCGCGGCGCCGACCTGATCGTGCAGCACACGAACGGCGAGACGGGCGCGCGGATGGTGGTGAACGCATCCGGAACCTGGGGTGCGCCGTTCGTGCCGTACTACCCGGGGATGAACGAGTTCGGCGGGCGGCATGTGCACACCTCCGGCTACCTCGCGGCCGAGGAGTTCGCCGGCCAGTCGGTGGTTGTCGTCGGCGGCGGCACGTCGGCGATCGGCTTCCTGCTGGAGCTGGAGAACGTCGCGTCCGAGGTTGTCTGGGCGACCAGAAGGCCCGTCGAGTTCAAAGACGAGTCCGAGCTGACCATCGAGGGCGGCGTCGCGGCCGTCGCGGCACAGGATGCGGCCGCTCGCGCCGGCGACGCGCTCCCCAGCATCGTGAGCGGCACCGGCGTTCCGCGCACCAGGCGGATCGCGGCGGGGATCGCGCGCGGGCTTCTCGTCGAACGGCCGATGTTCGCCGCGATCGAGCGCGACGGCGTGCGCTGGCAGGACGGCTCGTTCACGCGGGCGGACGCGATCGTCTGGGCCACCGGCTTCCGGCCGGAGCTTCGTCACCTTGCGCCGCTGAAGCTGCGTGAGAAGTCCGGTGGATTGACCGTCGCATCCGGAGCGTCGTGGCAGGACTCGCGCATCTTCCTCGCCGGATACGGCCCGCAGGCGAGCACCATCGGCGCCAACCGCGCCGGGCGCGTGATCGCCAGGCAGATCATGGCGCAACTGTAGGGGCGGCTCCCTCCTCTGCCTGTCGTCTGGTCGAACGCTCGGACGACACGACGACGAACCCGAGGACGAGCACGGCCAGCAGTGTGCTCACCGCGGCCGGCACGATCAGCGCGACGCCGATCAGGACGAGCGGGAGCGCGACCGCCGGGATCGCCCAGCGCAGCACATCCGTCCAGGGGCGCCCGAACCGCAGCGAGATGAACGCGTTCGTCAGGAAGAACAGTGCGATGCCTCCGCCGAGCGAGACGGCGGAGACGACGGGCAGGGGATGCTCTGGATGGGCGATGGCGATGGCGAGCGCCCCGGAGATCACCGTGACCCCGGAGACGACGAGGTATGGCAGGAAGCCCACCGTGTCCCGGATGGCGCGGAAGTTCCCGGACGCGCGCAGGGCATCCAATCCCGCCTGCATGGCGGTCGTCCCGAACTGGAAGAACGACCAGGCGAGCAGCGAGGCGACGAGCAGCGCGAGGGCGGCTGTGATGCCGGAGGGGAGCGTGAACGAGCCGTCGAGCGCATCCACGGTCGACAGCACGGATTCGCCGAGCACGATGATCACCAGCAGGCCGAACCGCTCGGACAGGTGCTCGACGTTGATGCGGTCGAGCGTGCCGCCCGCCCAGCGGGACGCGCTCGCGACCAGCAGCACGACCTCTGTCGCGATGGCGAGCGCCCACAGCGCGAAGTCGAACGGGTGCGGGAGCGCGATCGAGATCAGCCAGAGCGCCGCGGTCACGCCGTTGTACGCCACCAGCCGGATGCGCGACCCTGTGCCGTTCGACCAGCTCCGCCGGATCCACAGGGCGAGCAGGACGAGCCGCAGTGCGGCGTTGCCCGCGGCGAACAGCCACGCCCTGTCGGCCGTCGCCTCCGGCGCGGCGACGGCGATCGCTCCGACGGCGAACATCGCGGAGAGCATGGTCACGCCGAGCGCACGCCTGGTCAGCTCGGGGGTGACGTTGACCGTGAAGGTCAGGTTGACCCATGACCACCACACCGACGCGAACAGGGCGAGGAACAGCAGCAGCGTGCCGAAGCTGGGCTCGTGCGAAAGACCGTGGGCGAGCTGAGCGACGAGGGCAACGAAGATCAGGTCGAAGAACAGCTCCATCCAGTCGACGCGGGACGGGTCGCGCTCGCGCGAGGCGACAGGGGGATGCGGGAGCCGTCCGCTCTGCTTCACGGTGCCTCCTCGCCTCGTAGTGCTACGAACCTAGCGCCTCTCGCGTCGCCTCCGCGCCGCCTCCGCGCCGCCTCCGCGCCGCCCCGGCGGCGCCCCCGCGCCGCCGCCGCGCCGC
>NZ_BAAGWT010000001.1:0-702899 GCF_054780215.1 Leifsonia lichenia | reverse complement strand
TGCCGTGCGCGATGGGAGCGCACGGCAATTCGGGACCACTCAACAGGGGATGGGGGATGGGCGAGGCGGAAGGGGGATGCGGGAGGGGGAGAGGCGGGAGGGGGCGAGGTGGGAGTGGCGGGGCGGGTCAGCTCGTGGTGACGGTTCCCGCGTCGTCGACAGAGATGGCCACCGGCTCACCGGCGAACCGGAGGCCGGAGACCGTCATGGTGCCGACACCGGGAACCGGTGCGACGTCGAGCGTGCCGGCCTGCGCGTCCGCGCGCAGTCCCAGGCGCGCGCCGAGCACGGCGACGGCCGCGGCCGCCGACCACGCCTGCGGGCGGCACGCTGCTGGATAGGGGATGGGCGTGGCCGTGTCCGTCGCAGCATCCCCGGAGTGCAGCTCGGGCATCCGGTAGCCGAAGCCCTCCGCCGCCGCGAGCAGGCCGCCCGCCAGCGCCTCCGCCTCCGCGGTGTGGCCGTCGCGGGCGAGCCCGGAGACGACGATGGCCGTGTCGTGCGCCCAGACCGAGCCGCCGTGGTAGCTGAGCGGCCAGTATCCGCCGGACGCCGACGACATCGTGCGCAGTCCGTAGCCGGAGTTCAGCTCCGGCCCGGCGAGGCGCCGTGCGACGAGCGCGGACTGCTCGGGGGTGAGGATGCCCGTGCCGAGCAGGTGCCCGATGTTGCTCGTCACCGTGTCCACCTTGCGCTTGGCGGAGTCGAGCGCGATGGCCGGGTAGGCCCCGGCCGGGTCGTCGATCCAGAACGACGCGGCGAACCGCTCCTTCAGGTCGGCGGCCCAGGTGCGCCACGCCTCAGCGCCCGGACGCCCGAAGGCCTCCAGCAGGTCGGCGCCGCCGACCGCCGCCTCGTAGGCGTACGCCTGCACTTCGCAGAGCGCGATCGGTCCGTCGGCGAGGGTGCCGTCCATCCACTGGATCGAGTCCCCGGAGTCCTTCCAGCCCTGGTTGGTGAGGCCGTGACCCGTTGTGTCGACGTATTCGAGGAAGCCGTCGCCGTCGCTGTCGCCATAGTCGCGCATCCACGCGAGCGCCGCCTCGAGGTGGGGGATGAGGGCTTCGACCTCGCTGGCCGGGAGGCCCCACTTCCACGCGTCGTGCAGCAGCGTGACCCACAGGGCGGTCGCATCCACAGTGCCGAAGTAGAGCGGAGGGAGCACGACCCCCTCGCCGGGGATGGTCAGCGCGGCGGGACGCAGCTCGTGCATGATCTTGCCCGGCTGCTCCGCCGTCTCGTTCACGGTCCGGGTGCCCTGCAGAGCGGCGAGCACGCGGAGGGTGGATGCGGCGATGTCGGTGCCGAGCGGGAGCAGCATCCTGGCGGCCCAGATCGAATCGCGCCCGAACAGGGTGAAGAACCAGGGGGCGCCGGCGGCGAGGAAGACGTCCTCCGGCCGGTCCGTTGTGGACATCCGGAGCGCCTGCAGGTCGGCGACGGCGCGCTGCAGCCAGGCGGCGAGGCGGGAGTCTCCCGTCGCCGCCGCGAAGGACGCCCAGTCCGGCGACGGCTCTGCGCCGGCGACCACGGCGGTCGGATCGTCGACCTCGATGCGCCAGGTGAAGGTGACCGCGCTGCGCGCGGGGATCTCGGCCGACCAGGAGAGGACGGCGGACGCGTCGTCCACAGCCAGCTCGGCCGCGGGAGCGACGACCGTCGCCGTGACGACACCGGACGTGAACGTCACGCCGTCGGAGGTGGCGATGGCGGCGATGGGATGCTCGCTGCCGCTCAGTCCGGCCTTCACCACCTGCATCGGGCTGAAATCGGCGCGCAGCGCGACCTCGACCGTCGGGTGGACGGCCGTGGCGAGGGCGTTGCGCACGGTGATGGTCTCGATCAGCGAACCGGCGACGACCTGCCTGGCGCGGTCGATGCGCACGCGCGGGTCTGCGGTGTGATCGTCGATGGTCCTGGCCAGTGAGGTGAAGACGGCGGTCGCTGCGTCGGGCGAGCCGGTCGCGATGTGCTCGGGCTCAGCGCCGTCGATGGTGAGGCCGATGCCGCCGAGCACCCGGAGATCCGAGTGATAGAAGCCGTGGATGCCCCGGCCATCGACGGTGCCGTCCGCTGTCGACCAGGCCTGGCTCGGAGCGGTGAGTACTACGACACTGTCGTGCATTAGGGGTTGGAGCGGCTGGGTCATCGTGGCGTTCACGCCTCCTCGGAGTGGGGGTTGCTGGTGTTTGTGGTGCTGCTGCTGGTGTTGGTGTTGGTGTTGGTGCTGAGCACGCGGGGCGCGATCCTGCTCTCGGTGTCGCGCTCGACGCGCCAGGCGAACTGCCCTGCGCGTTCGGCGATCACATCGACGACGCGGGTGCCCGCGTAGACGATGCCGACACCCTCGTCGAGGGCGTAGCCCTCCGGAAGCGTTCCCGCCGCGACGGCCGCCCGGTGGGCGACCCTGCGGTTCGGGTCGGAGTCGTAGTGGACGCCGAGAGACTCGGGGAGCAGGCCCAGACCGTCCGGCACGGCGTCGATCTGCGGGCCGAACGACGCCGTCGTGCCTCCGCTGTGCCAGCAGAGCGCTCCGGCCGAGCCCCCTGCGAGAACGACGCCCGCCTGCCAGGCCTCGCGGAAGACCGCATCCAGCCCGTGGGCGCGCCAGACGGCGAGAAGGTTGACGAGGCTGCCGCCGCTCACCCACACCACGTCCTGGGAGAGGATGTGGGCGCGCACGTCCTCGACGTTCGGGTGCGGGAACAGGCGCAGATGGCTGGCGTCGACCCCGGCGAGGCGCGCTGCCTCGAGCTCCGTCCCCTCGATCTGCCGCTGGTCGCCGCCTGCGGTGTTGACGTGGGTGACCCTCGGCCGTCGGCCCGAGACGCGTGCGAGCTGGATCGCGTGCTCGATCAGGGGGCCGTATGCGGCGTCCGTCCAGGCGCCAGGGGTGAGGCCGCCGCAGGTCGCGACGATGGTCGGTTCGGCGGCGGTCACTCCTTCACCGCCCCTTCGCTGCTGTTCATGATGCGCCGCTGGAAGACGAAGAACAGCACGGCGACCGGGATGGTCATGATGGCCGCAGCCGCGAGCTTGATGGGGTACTGGCTCCCCTGGCTGAGCTGCCCGCTCGCCAGCCCGGCGACACCCTTCGTGAGGGTGGTGAGCGACGGGTCCTGCGTCGAGACGATGAAGTGCGCAAGCTCGTTCCACGAACCCTGGAACGACAGGATGATGATCGTGATGAGCGCGGGACGCGCCATCGGAAGCACGATCGACCAGAACACCCGGAAGGTGCCTGCGCCGTCGATGCGTGCTTGCTCCTCGACGCTCGCCGGGATGGACTCGAAGAAGTTCTTCATGATGAAGACCCCTGCCGCATCCGTCAGCAGCGGGACGATCATGCCGGCGTACGAGTCGTAGATGCCGAGCTGGTTGATCACGAGGAACTTCGGGATGAGCAGCACGACGACCGGAACGCTCATCACAGCGACCAGCGAGGCGAACACCACGCCGCGGCCCCGGAAGTGCAGGCGGGCGAGGGCGTAGCCCGCGAGCGAGTTGAAGAACACGCGTCCCGCCGTGACGAACAGCGTCACGATGATCGAGTTCTTGAACCAGGTGGGGAAGTCGGAGTTGATGAACAGCTTGGTGTACGCCGCGGTCGTCCAGGTCTCCGGGATCAGCGACACCGGGTTGGCGGTGGCGTCCGCATCCGTCTTGAACGAGGTGGCGAGCTGGATGAGGAACGGGGCGATGTAGATGATCGCGAGCACGACGAGGATCGCGTACGTGATCGACGACGCGACGACGACGCCGGTCGACCGCGGGCGGCGCGGGTCGACGGGAGGCTTCGCGTCCGCGAGCGAGCCGACCGCGATGGTGTTCGCCGTCTGGGAGGCGGCGGGGCCGATGGTCATCGGAGGGCTCCCTTGCTGTCGGCGTTGTCGGTGGGCGCTGAGCTGTTGGTGGGCGCAGAGCTGTCGGTGGGCGCTGAGCTGTCCGTGCGCGCTGCTTCCGCCGCGGCGACGGAGGGCTGGTACAGGCGCATCCGGCGCTTGGAGACGCCGCGCTCACGCAGCACCCAGCGCTGGAAGATCGTGAAAAGCACGATGATGACGAACAGGATGAACGCGATGGCGGCGCCCTGCCCCCAGTCCTGATCGATGAACGAGCTCTTGTACGAGAGGTAGGCAGGGGTCAGGGTCGTCTTGCCCGGAGCGCCTCGCGTGCCGGTGTAGATGGCGTCGAAGACCTGCCAGCAGCCGATCAGTCCGAGCGTCAGCACGGTGAACAGCGTCGGGCGGAGCTGCGGCAGGGTGATGCGCCAGAAGCGCTGCCAGCCGTTCGCGCCGTCCATCATCGCGGCCTCGGTGATGTCGCCGCCGAGGTTCTGCAGGGCGGCGATGAAGAGCAGCATGAACGTGCCGCTCGTGGTGAAGACGGCCATGATCACGAACGCGGTCATGGCGACGGACGGCCCGCCGAGCCAGTCCCACCAGGAGACGCCGAGCAGCGTGTTCTGGGTGAGAGCGCTCGGGCCGTTCTTCACGCCGAACAGGCCGAGGAAGTTGTGGACGATGCCGTTGGGGTCGTTGAACCAGTTGGGTCCGTTGATCCCGAACCAGGAGAGCACCTTGTTGACGGCGCCGCTGGTGCTGAACAGGAACAGCCAGAGCACCGTGATCGCCACGGAGCTCGTCACCGAGGGGAAGTAGAAGGCGGTGCGGAAGAAGCCGCGTCCGCGGAGGATCGCCCGGTTGACGAGCACGGCCAGCCCGAGGGCGACGGCGGTCTGGATCGGGACGACGAGGATCACATACCAAGCGTTGTTCTTGAGGGCCATGCCGAAGTCCTGCTCGGCCAGGCCGCCCCCGGAGAGGATCGCCGTGTAGTTGTCGAAGCCGACGAAGTTCACGCCGGAGGAGAAGGGGCTGCCGCGGCCTCCCCAGTCGGAGAAGCTCACCCACAGTGCCATGAGCACGGGGACGACGAGGAAGACTCCCAGGAGGATGATGACCGGGGCGGTGAACAACCACCCCGAGGCGGCCTCGCCGCGCCGGATTCCGGAACGGCGAGACCGACTCGTGGTTTTCGACATTGTTCTGTGCTCTCCCGCTACTTCAGGAGCGCTTCGAGGTTCTTCTGCGTCGCATCCAGGATCGTCTTCGGGTCACCCGTCGCCAGCGATTCCAGCTTGCTGTTGAGGTCGGTGACGACGTCGGCGGAGCCCTTGGCGGTCGGAACGCCCTTGGCGTAGTCGGCTGCGGTCAGGAACGGGACGAGGTCGGGGTTGGCCGACTTCCAGTCGTCGGCGGCCGACTTGATCGACGGCATCGGGCCGAAGGCCTTGGAGAAGGCGAGCTGGTCGTCCTTGCTGGTCAGCTTCTCGACGAGCTTCAGCGCGGCGGCCTGGTTGGGGCTGTCTGCGGCGATGCCCCAGCAGTTGGTGAACTGCAGCGTGCCCTTGCCGGCCGGGCCCTCGGGGAGCTCCACGACCTTGTACTTCACGTTCGGGAAGTCGGACGTGAGGGCGCCGGTGATCCAGTTGCCCTCGATGGTCATCGCGGCGAGGCCCTTGCCGAACGCCTCACCGCCCCAGCCTGCGCCGAGATCCTTCGCGTACTTGAGGTCGCCGTCGTTGAGGAGCGTCTTCACGTAGTCGAGCGCCTTGACGTTCGCGTCGCTGTTCGCGGTCGCCTTGGTGCTGTCGTCGTTCATCAGGTTGCCGCCCGCCTGGGTCATGAACGACCCGATGCGTGCGTACTCTCCGGAGATGCCGAGGCCGACGTGGCCGGCGCCGGTGAGCTTCTTCGACACGGCCTGGAGCTGATCCCACGTCTTGGGGATGTCGCTGTCGGTGAGGCCGGCCGCCGACCACATGTCCGTGTTGATGATGAGCTGCAGCGTGGAGAAGTCCTTCGGCGCGCAGTAGAACTTGCCGTCGTAGGTGAAGGACTTGACCAGGCTCGGGTAGAAGTCGCTCTTGTTGGAGAGCTGGTCGCCGTATGCGAGGAGCGAGCCGTTGGAGGCGTACCCGGCCAGCGCATCCGTCGACAGGTAGAAGACATCAGCGGGCTTCTTCGCCGCGAAGCCCTGCGAGAGCTGCTGGTTGAGGTCGCTGGCCGCGATGACCGACGCCTTGGTGCCGTCGGACTTCGACCAGTCGGAGACGGCCGACTTGACCGCTGCGGTCTCGGCGTCGCCGGACGAGCCGATCATGACGGTCAGGGCCTTGTCGGACGACGTGAGCTTGCCGGAAGCGGCGTCGCTGCTCCCGCTGCCGCCGAAGCCGGACCCGCAGGCGGTGAGGGCGAGGGCGGTCGCGACGGCGACAGCGCCGCCGGCGAGCCACCGGTGTGTTGGTCGTTGCATTGTTTTCTCCTTGGTGTGAGTGTGCCCGTCATCGGACACACAGGGGTTACGTCGTCGAAGTCGTGGCGCGTGGTGCGCGCGGTGCGCGCGGTGCGGCTGCACGGTTCGTGCGGCGTGCGCTCGTGCGAACGGTGCGGTGCGCGGGTGCCGCACCGCGTGTTTCGCACGAGTCGTGCGCGGCGGCGCGGCGGCCGCTCGTGCGGAAGGTGAGGCGTGCGCTCGTGCGGAAGGTGCGGTGCGCGCTCGTGCGAAAGGTGCGGTGCGTGGGTGCCGCACCGCGTGCTTCGCACGAGTCGTGCGTGGGGGTGGTTCGAGCGCTCGTGTGGAAGGTGCGGTGCGCGGGTGCCGCACCGCATGGTTCGCACGAGTCGTGCGCGGCGGCGCGGCGGCCGCTCGTGCGGAAGGTGCGGCGTGCGCTCATGCGGAAGGTGCGGTGCGCGGGTGCTGCACCGCATGGTTCGCACGAGTCGTGCGTGAGTGCGAGGGCACGATCAGGAGCGGGAGCGGGAGCGGGAGCGGGAGCGGGAGCGGGAGCGGGAGCGAGGGCACGAGCGGGAGCGGGTGCGCGCAGCGCGCGTGCCGGACGGGAGGGACGCGGCGCGATCGGCGCTGGCATCGGACCTCCTCTGGTCGGTACGGCGGGTTTGATCGTTCAAATCGCATCCTGCTAGATTGGGTTTTGAACGATCAAATCGGGGTGCTGCCAAGATAACCACGGGCCCCGCAACGTGTCAAGCGGGCCCCGCGCTAGGGTCTTATCCAGTCGACGGAGAGGAGAGGCATGGGTGCACAGCCCACGGTCAGCGACGTCGCAGACGTCGCGGGCGTCTCGCGCCAGACCGTCTCCAACGTCCTCAACTCCCCGCAGCTCGTGCGCCCGGAGACCAGGGAGCGCGTGCAGGCGGCGATCACCGAGCTCGGCTACCGCCCCCACGCCTCCGCCAGGCGGCTGCGCACCCAGAAGAGCTCCACCATCGGCATCCGCCTCGACCCGATCACCACAGACGGCATCTCAGGCAGCATCCTGGATCGCTTCCTGCACGCCCTCACCGAGCAGGCCGACCGGATGAACCTGCGCGTCCTCCTCTTCACAGCCTCAGGCCCGGAGGACGAGATCGAGCAGTTCCGCCGTCTCAGCGACGGTGCGGACGTGGACGCGTTCGTGCTCACCTCCACGTTCCACCGCGACCCGCGCACCGAGTGGCTGATCGAGCACGGGCAGTCGTTCGTCACGTTCGGGCGGCCGTGGGGCATCGACGACATGACGGACCCGCAGCACCTCTGGGTCGACGTCGACGGTTCGTCCGGCCTCCGCGACGCCACCCGCTACCTGCTCGGCACGGGTGCGCGCCGCATCGGATACGTCGGCTGGCCGACCGGATCCGGCACGGGCGACGACCGCCGGCGCGGCTGGCTGGAGGCCATGCGAGACGGCAGCGGCCTCACCGACGACGAGATCGCATCCCTCGAAGCGGACGCGGAAGACGGCGTCACCTTCGGCGCGGACGCCATGCGTCGGCTCGAAAACTCCGCCGGCAGGGTGGATGCGGTGGTCTGTGCCAGCGACTCGCTCGCCCTCGGCGCGCTGATGGCGACGGCGGGCCGCATCCCGGTGGTCGGCTACGACAACACGCCGGTCGCCGCATCCCTCGGCTTCTCCAGCGTCGAGCAGCCGCTCGACGAGGTCGCGGCCGGGGTGCTCGACCTGCTGACGGGCACGCACGGCGGCCGCGTGCATCCAGGGTCGGCGACGGCGGATCCGATGCACCGGCTGGTCGCACCGCACCTGGTGGTGCGCGACGGTCCGACGGTGATCGCGGCGGCGCGCTGACGGCAGTGTCGTGCTGGTGGCGGTGTCGTGCTGGTGGCGGTGTCGTGCTGGCGGCGGTGTCGTGCTGGTGGCGGTGTCGTGCTGGTGGCGGTGTCGTGCTGGTGGCGGTGTCGTGCTGGCGGCGGTGTCGCGCTGACCGCGGTGTCGCGCTGACCGCGGTGTCATGCTGCGCGCGGCGGCATCGCAGCATCCTGAAATGCGTTTGTAACGCTCTGTCGGCGAAACTGGAGGTATGCCTCCACAAGAGTCTCTGCTGGATGCGCCACAAGCGCGTCGCCTCCCCGTCACCGTCTCGATCACCCGCCGCGTCGACAGCACCCGCCTGCCGGACGTGACCCGCTGGGTGCAGTCCGGCGTCAACCTCGCCAACACGTACGAGGGCTTCCTCGGCTCAGGGTGGGTGCGCGCAGGACACGACTCCGACGAGTGGCACATGCTCTACCGCTTCGCTGACGACGCCGCCCTCGACGCCTGGGAAGGCTCGGAGGACCGCGCCGCGTGGCTGTTCGAGGGCAGAGAACTGGTCGAACTCGCCAGGGTCGAGCGACGCACGGGCATCGAGGGCTGGTTCGATCAGCCGCAGGACGCCGACCGCGACCCGATGGATGCGGGCGCCCGCCCCATCCCCGTCGCACCACCGCGCTGGAAGCAGGCGGTGACGATCTGGCTCGGCTTCTTCCCGCTGTCGCTGCTGTTCACCTTCCTGGTCACCACGTTCATCCCGTTCTGGCACCAGCTCTGGCTCCCGGCGACCGTGCTGATCACGACGCTCTGCCTCACCCCGACGATGACGTACCTCCTGCTCCCGTTCGTCACGCGCCTCCTGCACCCCTGGCTGCAGCGCCCGCGCCGCCGCTGACCGCCGGGTGGCGGGGCCGCCGCTCCGTCGCAGCCGACTGGATGCGCGTGGGCGCCCCGGTCGTCGTCGGAGCCTTTGGCCGACACGCCGCCTGCTTCTCCTTCCGAACGGAGTTCGAAGGGTTTCCACGCCCCTTCTCCTGCGGACTTCTCCTGCGGAGCGGAAGTCGCGAGTGCGTGCTGAATTCTCCTGCGGGACGGAGGTGGCGGCGATGTTGCGCGGATTCTCCTGCGGGACGGAGATCGCGGCGGCGTGGCGAAGGAGGTTTCCTGCCCAGCCCAGCCCAGCGCAGCCAAGTCCGGTCCAGTGCAGCCCAACCCAGCCCACCCCGATGCAGCGCAGCCAAGTCCAGTCCGACCCAACCTGCCCCAGCCAACCCGGCCCTCAGGGTCTCCCCTGACCAGACCCTGAATCCGCACCCCTTTTCGTCCTACCCCTTGCATCTCTCGCAAACGCGATATATCGTGACCTTGTCAACAACGCGATATATCGCGATCACCGAGGGCCCGCCACCGCGCGGCACCAGAGAACACGGGCCGCATCCACAGCCCGGAACGAACACAGGAGCACGCACCATGACGCAGGACAAGTGGCTGATCCAGCCGGGCGAGAGTAAGACCATCGACATCGAGCTCGTCCGCACGCTGAAAGCCGGATTCATCGCAGGACAGGTCGACATCATCGGGCACGACGAGCAGGGCGCGCGGGTCGAAGTCCACTCGGTCTCCGGCCGCGACCTCAAGATCACGCTCGACGGCGACCGCCTCGAGATCGACCACCCGCAGCTTCGCTGGGACAACTTCATCGAGGTCTTCAAGTCGATGCGGTCCAACGCGAAGGCCGAGGTCAGCGTCCTCGTCCCGCGCGACGTCGCCCTGAAGCTCGGCGTCATCTCCGCCACCGCGCTCGTCGCCGGTCTCCGCACCGACGCCAAGCTCAGCACGGTCTCCGGCGACCTGGTCGTCGACGGACTCACCGGCGACATCGAACTCAACAGCGTCAGCGGCGAGCTCTCCGCCCGCGACCACACCGGCCGCATCTTCGCGCACACCGTGTCCGGCGACGTGACCGCATCCGGGTCCATCCCGAAGTTCACGGTCGACAGCGTCTCGGGCAACACGATGCTCGACATCGTCGGCACGCCGGACGCGATCTCGACCAACTCGGTCTCCGGCGACCTGACCATCCGCATCCCGGAGGCCCTCGGCGCCCGCTACCGGGTGAACACCGTCTCCGGCAAGGTCCAGCTCGACAACACCATCATCCACGGTATGCCGGGCAAGACGTACCAGGGGACCGAAGGCTCGCTCGACGGCACCTGGGTCGACGTCAACGCCAACTCCGTGTCCGGCAACGTCTACGTCCTCCGCAGCGCGCCGTCGGGTGCGGCCTCCGCTCCCTCCGGCCAGGACGGAGCCTCGGCGTGAGCCCCGTCTTCGCGCACGGGAGTCTGCGCCTCTACCTGCTGAGCCTCCTCGCCGAGTCGCCCAAGCACGGCTACGAGCTCATCCAGGCGCTCAGCGACCGGTTCGGCGGCACGTACAGCCCCAGCGCCGGCACCATCTACCCGCGGCTCGCGAAGCTCGAGGAGGAGGGTCTGGTGACCAAAGCGGTCGACGGCAGGAAGACCGTGTACGCGATCACCGACGCCGGACGAGCCGAACTCGCCGAGCGGGAGCACGAGCTCGACGCCATCGAGGACGAGGTCACCGACTCCGTCCGTCGTCTCGCCGACGAGGTCAGGGCGGGGGTCAACGACGCGATGCGCTCGCTGCGCGCCGACCTCGCCTCCGCCGCCCGCGAGGCCAGCCGCAGCCCGCGTGTGGACGTGCGCGACATCAGAGACACCGCCAGGGATGCGCGCGACGCCGGCCGGGATGCACGGCAGGCGGCGAACGCCGCAGCCCGCGAGGCTGAAGCGGTGCTGAACGATTTCCGTCAGCAGCTCCGCACCGACTTCCGGTCGCAGGCCGCGCGCGGCGTGCTCCCGGACGGGGTCGTCCCGCAGCTCAGATCCGAGCTCGCCAGGGTGCGTGCGTCGGTCTTGGAGGCGTTCTCCCGCCATTGAGGAGAGTGCGCCACCGCCGGAAGAAAGGCGAACCGGGGGATGCGCGTCGCGGCTGAGCGGCGGCTGAGAGCCTTCGACGACACGCCGCCCGCGCATCCTGCACAGCCACACACAGCGAAAGCGCGTCCGACACTCAGGTGCGGGCGCGCCTTCCGTATTTCCGGCGTGTTTCCGCGGGTTTTGAATACATTTCGGGACGCCGTGAAGACAAGGTCCATCCTTTGCAGATCCGCATACTCCGCGGGCCGCGACGCGCCGACTTGACAGTGGTTTCGCAGCGAGTATTCTCGACCCTCGTGACAAATGAGGGGAGATCCCCGAAGCGGTGGTTGATCGGCGACCCGCTTCCGAGCGAAAAGCTCGAAGGACAGCTACTCCCGAAGCACCTCGCCCTACCCATCTTCGCCTCCGACGCACTGTCGAGTGTCGCGTACGCCCCGCAGGAACTCCTGATGATCCTGCTCATCGGCGGACTCGCGTTCCTGAGCTTCGCTCCGTGGGTCGCCGCGGCCGTCGTGGTGCTCCTCATCACCGTGGTCCTCAGCTACCGTCAGCTCGTCAAGGCGTACCCGTCCGGCGGCGGCGACTACGAGGTCGCTCACAAGAACCTCGGCGAGAAGGCCGGCCTCGTCGTCGCCTCTGCGCTGCTCGTCGACTACGTGCTCACCGTGGCCGTGTCCGTCGCATCCGGTGTCGACAACATCATCTCCGCGCTGCCGTTCCTGTCGAACTGGCGGGTGGAGCTCGCCGTGCTGTTCGTCGTCATCATCGCCGCCGTGAACCTCCGCGGCGTCCGGGAGTCGAGCAAGGCGTTCGCCATCCCGACGTACCTCTTCATCGGCAGCATCTTCGTGATGATCGTGACCGCGCTGGTCCGCACGGCGTTGGGCGACGCCCCCATCGCCGAGTCCGCCGACTTCCAGGTGCACGCCAGCAGCCTCACCCAGGCCGCGATGGTGCTCCTGCTTTTGCGTGCCTTCTCCAGTGGATGCTCCGCCCTGACCGGTGTGGAAGCCGTGGCCAATGGTGTCCCCGCCTTCCGCACCCCCAAGATCAAGAACGCCCGCAAAACCCTCGCGCTGATGGGCGGCATCGCGATCGTCCTGTTCGCCGGCCTGACCACCGTCGCGCTGATCAGCGGCGTGCACTACGCGGAGAACCCCTGCGACCTCCAGGGCTGGGCGCAGTGCGCCACCGAGCCGCAGCGCAGCCTCATCGCGCAGATCGCTGCGGCGACGTTCGGCAACAACACCATCCTGTTCTTCATCGTGCAGGCGGCGACGGCGGTGGTCCTGCTGCTCGCGGCAAACACCGCGTTCAACGGTTTCCCGCTGCTCGGCTCCGTCCTGGCCCGCGACTCGTACGCTCCCAAGTCGCTCAACACCCGCGGCGACCGCCTCGTCTACTCGAACGGCATGATCCTGCTGGCGCTGGCCGCCACCGCCCTGCTGCTCGTCTATCAGGCCAACCTGACTCAGCTCATCCAGCTCTACATCATCGGCGTGTTCGTGTCGTTCACGCTCGGCCAGTCCGGGATGGTCAAGCACTGGATCACGCTGCTGCGGTCCGGCACCGTCGCGCCGAGCGAGCGGTCGAGCATCGTCCGCAGCCTGTGCATCAACGCGTTTGGCGCATTCCTCACCGCTGTCGTGCTCATCGTGGTCACGATCACGAAGTTCACCCACGGCGCGTACCTGGTCTTCATCTTCATGCCCATCCTGTGGCTGCTCATGCTCGGCGTGAACCGCTACTACCGGGATGTGGAGAAGGAGATCGAGGTCGACCCCGTCACCACGTTCGGCAGCCGAGGAGACCACGCGATCGTGCTGGTCGGCAAGATGCAGAAACCGGCGCTGAAGGCACTCGACTACGCCATCGCCGCGCGGCACGACTCGATCGAGGCCGTGCACGTCGCGGTCGACGAGGAGTCCACGGAGAAGCTGCAGCAGCAGTGGATCCAGCAGAACATCCACGTGCCGCTCACCATCATCGAGTCGCCGTACCGCGAGTTCGGCCACCCGTTGATCAAGTACCTCAAGCACAGACGTGAGGAGCACGGCTCCGAGGTCGTCACCGTGTACCTGCCGCAGTACATCGTCGGCCACTGGTGGGAGTCGCTGCTGCACAACCACCGGGCACGGCGCATCCGCCAGCAGTTGATGCTGTGTCACGGCGTGACCGTCGCGCTGGTGCCGTGGCTGCTCGACTCGTCGTCGCTCATCTACGGTCGCCGTTCCCGCCCGCTTCCCGGCCAGGATCGCCGCGGAGAGCCCATGCGGCCCGTCGCGCGCCGTCCGCTCGAACCGGCGTCGAAGCAGCACGGGCACACCCGCGGCCACGGGACGCCGGCCTCTGCAGGCCAGTCGCCGGTCCAGGCGAAGGGATCGGGTGCGCCGGAGCAGCCCGCGCCCCCCGCGTCCGCTCCGGTCTCCGAGACCAAGAAGGTCCCAGCGCGCGCTAAGCGTTGATCGCCGCTTGACCTTGACGTAACGTCAACCTCTACCGTGGGTTTCGCACCCCACGAGAGAGGAGAGACGACGATGGACTGGTCCATCCAAGACATCGCGCGGCTGGCCGGAACGACCAGCAGGACGCTGCGCCACTACGACGACATCGGCCTCCTCCCGCCCAGCAGGATCGGCGGCAACGGCTACCGGTACTACGACAGGGACTCCCTCGTGCGGTTGCAGCGCATCCTGCTGCTCCGCGATCTCGGTCTCGGCCTCCCGGCCATCGCCGACGTCCTCACGAGCCAGGTGGATGCGGTCCCCGCCCTCGAAGGCCACCTCACGTGGTTGCGCGACGAGCGGGAACGGCTGGCGCGACAGATCGCGTCGGTCGAGACGACCATCCAGGCGATGAGACAAGGAGAAGAGATCATGGCGGAAGACATGCTCGACGGTTTCGACCACACGCAGTACAAGGACGAAGTGGAGGAGCGCTGGGGCAAGGAGGCGTACGCGCGGTCGGACGCGTGGTGGCGGAGCAAGACCCCCACCGAGCGTGCGGACTGGCAGCGACGGCAGAAGCAGCTCGCGGCCGACTGGACCGATGCGGCGGCCCGCGGCGTCGACCCGGAGAGCGCGGAGGCGCAGGCGCTCGCCCAGCGGCACTACGACTGGCTCGGCGCGATCCCGGGGACCCCCGGCAGCGACGCGACCGGCCCGACGGCCGCCTACCTGACGGGCCTCGGCGACATGTACGTCGCCGACCCGCGCTTCGCGGCGAACTACGGAGGTGAGGCGGGCGCCACGTTCGTCCGCGACGCGCTCCGCGCGTACGCGGCGCGCCTCTGACCTGCGCGCCCCGTCCCGCGCGCCCCGTCCCCCGCGCCACCGTCCCGAGGCTATCGAGCCCAGGGTTTTTCACCTTATCCACGCGATTTAGCGTGACAAACCCTGGGCTCGATGGCTGCGGGCGGGCGGGCGGTGGTCGGCGCGGCGGCTCAGGCGCGGCGCGGGCGGCGGACGCGCGCGGTGAGCCGGTCGTCGAGCCAGTAGGCGGCGACCGCCTGGGCCGGGCGGGGCGATCGCGGCGACCGTGCTGACGGCTCCCTGTCGGGCTGCACCGCGCCGATGAGGTTGCCGCTGGATGCGCGGTGGTCGCGCATCCGGGTGGCCGCGTCGGTTTCGAGCAGGATGCCGTCGCGCACGTCGAACGTGGCGGCATCCTGCTCCTCGAGGCCGGCCGACTGCTCGGCCGTGCCTTCGAGCTCGCTTTCCAGCGCCGCCGCAGTCGTTGCAGCGTCCTGCGGCAGGCGGATCGCGAAGAAGGGGAGGGTGATGCTGCAGAGCGGGCCGACGAGCAGGGCGAACGCCAGTGTTCCGATGCCGACGTTGCCGCCGAGGAACCAGCCGATCACGAGCACGGTCACCTCGATGCCCGTGCGCACCGCCCAGATCGGCCAGCCGGTGCGGGCGTGCAGGCCCGTCATCAGGCCGTCGCGCGGGCCGGGGCCGAGTCTCGGCCCGATGTAGAGGCCGGTCGCGACCGCCAGGAGCAGAAGGCCGCCGACGAACAGCAGCACCTGCGCCCACAGCTCCGTCTGCTGCGGGATGATCGTGAGGCCCACCTGCGCGCTCGGCCCGACGAGCAGCACGTTCAGCACGGTGCCGAGCCCTGGGCGCTGACGCAGCGGGATCCAGAACAGCAGCACCACGACGCCCACGAGATTGGTGACCAGCCCGAACAGCAGGCCCGTCTTGATCGACACGCCCTGAGCGAGCACGTCCCACGGCGACACTCCGATGCCGGCGCGCACCATCATCGCGATGGCGATTCCGTAGAGGAACAGCCCGAGGAGGAGTTGCGCGAGGCGTCGGGTGAGGAGGAGGCGGCTGGTCACGCTCCTATCCAATTTCCTGATTGGCCTTTTATCAAGAGTCCAATTCGCTTAAGGTGGCCTTATGCCGGATGCGCAACTCACTGCCCGCTCGCTCGAATCGCTCCTCGGGGAGTGGCGAGGAGGAGGCGCCCACTACCAGGCGCTCGCCGACCGCATCCGGTTGCTGGTGCTCGACGGACGCATCCCGATCGACACGCGCCTGCCAGCCGAACGGGATCTGGCAGCGCGGCTCGAACTCAGTCGCACCACCGTGACCGCGGCATACCGCGGTCTGCGCGACGCCGGATACCTCGACAGCGTGCGCGGGTCGGGCAGCGTCGCCCGCCTCCCCGGCCCGGTGCTCGTCACGGCCCCGATCCCTGGCGGCGACGGGATGCTCGACTTCACGAAGGCGGCGCTGCCCGCGGCGGCCTCGCTCCCGGCCGCGGCCCGCGCCGCCGCGGAGGAGCTGCCGCACTTCCTCCCGCACTCGGGCTACGACGCGGTCGGCCTGCCGCACCTGCGCGAGGCCATCGCCGAGCGCTACCGCAGGCGCGGCCTCCCCACCGACCCGGACCAGGTGCTCGTCACCGTGGGCGCGCAGCAGGCCATCGCGCTCATCGCCCGCACGTTCCTCGGCCGGGGCGACCGCGCGATGATCGAGATGCCGACATACCCGCACGCCACCGAGTCGCTGCGGCTCGCCGGGGCGCGGCTGGTTCCGGTGACGGTCACGGTGCCGGGCGCAGACGCACCGCATCCCGTCGGCGCGGAGGACGACGGCTGGGATATCGGCGCGCTCGAGCAGACGCTGCGGCGCGCGAACCCGGCCCTGGCCTACCTGATCCCCGACTTCCAGAACCCGACCGGCGCATCCATGTCCCCGTCCACGCGCGAGCGCGTGCTGGCGGCGACGGCAGCGCAGGGCACCATCGTGGTCGGAGACGAGACGACGGCCGACCTCGACATCGACCGGCTCGGCGAACACCTGCCGCTGCCGGTGTACGGCGCCCGCGGGGCCGGGGATGCGCCTGTGCTGCTGATCGGGTCGGCGAGCAAGAGTCTGTGGGGCGGCCTGCGCATCGGCTGGATCAGGGCGGAGCGTCCGCTGATCCAGAAGCTGACGGCGGCGAAACCGGCCACGGACCTCGGCACGCCGCTGCTCGAACAGCTGGTGGTGGCGCGGATGCTGCCGCAGATGGACGAGATCCTCGAAGACCGGCGCGCGCAGCTCGCGGCCGGGCGCGAGCGGGTGCTGCGGATGGCGGAGGAGACGTTCCCGGAGTGGAGTGTGCCCAGGATGCACGGCGGTCTCGCCGCCTGGATCGGGATCGGGGCGCCGGTCAGCTCTGCGCTCACACTGGGCGCGCGCAGCCAGGGGCTGCTGATCGCTGCCGGTCCGCGATTCGGGCTGGATGGCGCTTTCGAGCGTTTCCTGCGCATCCCGATCACGTACTCGGAGGAGGAGACGGCGCGTGCGTTCGCGGCGCTGTCGCGCGCCTGGCCCGGCGCGCTGCGCGAGCCCGCGGCGTACCCCGACGCCGCCCCGCTGCCCAACGTGGTCTAGCAGTGCGCTCGTCGCGCGAGATGCCGGTAACTGTCGCGACATGCCCGGGATGTGGCGCAGATAGTGGCATCTCGTGCGCGGGCCGGACGGCCTGTGGAAAGATTTCGACGCTCCGCGGCGGAATCGTGCATGGTGGGTGGCATGATCCACCCCCGGTTGCGGCACCGCCCCTTCTCCCTGCGGGAGGCACGCGCGCTCGGCGTCGAGCCTGCGCGGCTGTCGCGCAGCGAGCTCGTCGCGCCGTTCCGCGGCGCGCGCATCCCGTCCCGGCTGACCGCGGACTACGTGGTGCGCTGCGCCGCGCTGTGCGCCCGCGAACCGGATGCGGTCCTCTCTCACGCGACGGCCGCCCGCCTCCTCGGGCTGCCCGACCTGCGCAACCTCCCCGGCGAGCAGCCGCCGGGCCAGTGCTCGCCCGGCACTCGGGCTCCAGCCATGGATGCGCATCCGGAGCTGCACCTGACCGTCTCGCACCCGGCGCGGCCGCCCCGCGTCGCCGGCGTGCGGTCGCACGCGCTGACCATCCGGGCGCGCGAGGTGCGCTTCGCCCACGGCTTGCCCGTGACGTCGGCGGCGCGCACGTGGGCCGATCTGGCCGCGACCTCGACCATCCGGCAGTTGGTGGTGCTCGGCGACGCCATCATCGGCGGTGCAGCACCGCTCGCCGGGCAGGACGACCTGCGCGATGCCCTTCCGCCGCACAGGGCTCGGGGCGCGGCGAGAGCCAGGTGGGCCATCGACCTGCTCGACGAGCGTGCGGAGTCGCCGCCGGAGAGCGTGTTGCGGCTCATCTTCGCCGACGCCGGACTTCCCCGGCCGGACATCAATGTCGACCTTCACGCAGCGGACGGGCGGTTCCTGGCACGACCGGACTTCCGGTTCGCGCCGTACCGCGTCATCGTGGAGTACGAGGGCGATCACCACCGCACGGACCCTCTGCAGTGGCGCAGGGACCTCACCCGCACGACGGCGCTTCAGCGCGAGGGCGAACTGGTCCTCCGGCTCGGCGCCGAGCACCTGGTGGCGGAGAAGAAGCTGGTGGGACTGCTGTTCCGCACGCTCGCGTCCCGCGGGTGGGAGCCGTCGTGACCCACCGCATCCACTCGTCGCAGCCTCCCGCGGGAGTACATCTCCACCCCGAAGTCGTACCAGGGCATGAGGAACTTGCACAGGCTGCAATGAGATACTTTGCGGGCGGCGCTGGTGCCGTTAGTCCCGCATCCATTTTCTGCCAAGGGAAAAGCCTGTGCACTTTCTCGCCGTCCTGAGTATGAAGAACCGCGCGCTCATCGCGCTCGTCACGATCGTGGCCGCGGTGTTCGGTGGCCTGGCGCTGACGAACCTCAAGCAGGAGCTCGCGCCCACCATCTCGTTCCCGCAGCTCGCCGTCATCACGAGCTACCCCGGCGCATCGCCCGAGGTGGTCAACAACGACGTGAGCACGCCGGTCGAGAACGCCATCCAGGGCGTGCCCGACCTCGAGAGCACGTCGGCGGTGAGCAGCACCAACCAGTCGATCATCACCGCCAAGTTCACCTACGGCACAGACCTCGCCACGGCGGAGCAGAAGATCGACCAGGCGATCAACCGCATCAAGTCCACCCTGCCGAGCTCGGTCGACCCGCAGGTGTTCTCCGGCAGCATCGACGACTTCCCTGTCATCCAGCTCGCGGTCACCAGCAACCAGGACTCCCGCACGCTCGCGGACAACATCACCAAGCTGGTCCTCCCCGACATCAAGGACGTCTCCGGCGTCAACGACGCCCAGCTCGTCGGCGAGGTCGGCCAGCGCGTCACCATCACGCCAGACACGGCCAAGCTCGCGGCGGCCGGGGTCACCACGCAGTCGATCAAGGACGCGCTGCAGCAGAACGGCGTGCTCGTTCCCGGCGGGTCGATCACCGAGGACGGCAAAACGCTCTCGGTGCAGTCCGGCAAGAAGCTGACGTCGCTCGACGACATCACGGCGCTGCCGCTCCTCCGGTCCGCCTCCGCCTCCGCGTCGGGTGCGGGTGCGGGTGCCGGTGCAGGGGCGGGTGCCGGTGCAGGGGCGTCGGGTGGCGCATCGGGCGCTGGCGCTGGCGCGACCGGCGCCGCGGCAGCAGCCGCCGCAGCAGCAGCGGCCACTCCGCCGACCATCGGCGACGTCGCGACCGTTCAGAAGACCGACGACCCCACCACGTCGATCTCCCGCGTCGACGGAAAGCCGGCGCTGACCATCGCGGTCACCAAGCTGCCCTCCGCCAACACGGTCGAGGTCTCGCACGGCGTCAGCGACCTCATCGACAGCATCCAGACCAAGCTCGGCGACGGCGCGAAAGTCACGGTCGTGTTCGATCAGGCCCCGTTCATCACCCAGTCGATCAACTCGCTCACCGAGGAGGGCCTGCTCGGCCTCCTGATGGCGGTCATCGTCATCCTGGTGTTCCTGCTGTCGATCCGGTCGACCCTGGTCACCGCCATCTCCATCCCGACCAGCGTGCTCATCACGTTCATCGTGATGTGGGCGACGGGCTACACGCTCAACATCATCACGCTCGGCGCGCTCACCATCGCGATCGGTCGTGTGGTCGACGACTCCATCGTCGTCATCGAGAACATCAAGCGACAACTCGTGGCCGGTGTCGACAGGGCGGCGACCATCGTCAAGGCCGTGCGCGAGGTGGCGGGCGCGATCACCGCATCCACCATCACCACGGTCGCCGTGTTCCTGCCGCTCGCGTTCGTCGGCGACGTGACAGGCGAGCTGTTCCGGCCGTTCGCCCTGACCGTGACCATCGCACTGCTCTCGTCGCTGCTCGTCTCACTGACGATCGTGCCGGTGCTGGCGTACTGGTTCCTCCGCCCTCCGAAGGCGCGCAAGCACGAGGGAGGGGCAGAGGCCTCCGACGCGTCGCACCTCTCCATCGAGGAGGCGATGGCCGCGGGCGAGGACGAGCTGGAGCATCCGTCGCGGCTGCAGCGCGGCTACCTGCCGATCATCCACTGGACGCTGCGGCACTCGGTCGCCACCGTGCTCATCGCGGTCGTCGTGCTGGTCGGCACCCTGGCGCTGACCCCGCTGATGAAGACCAACTTCCTCGGGTCCACGGGTCAGAACACGCTCTCGATCACGCAGACCCTCGCGCCAGGAGCCTCGTTGCAGGCCAAGGACGACGCATCCAAGGTCGTCGAGCAGAAGCTCATCGACACCAAGGGCGTCAAGACGGTCCAGGTCTCCATCGGGTCGAGCGGCGCATCCCTGCAGGCCGCGTTCACCGGGGGCGGCGGCAACACCACGTTCTCGGTCACCACCGATCCGGATGCGGACCAGGACGCCCTCAAGAGCACGATCGAGGACGAGCTCGCCGCGATCACAGACCAGGGTGAGATCACGGTCTCGGCGCAGAGCGGCTTCGGCGGTTCGAGCGACATCGAGATCGACATCACGGCCACCAGCAACGAAGACCTGCAGAAGGCCACCGACTCGGTCGTCGCCGAGGTCAAGAAGCAGGATGCGGTCAAGCAGGTCACCGACAACGTGAGCGCATCGCTGCCGTACGTCGCGGTGAACGTCGACCGCGCGAAGGCTGCGGCGGCAGGGCTCAGCGAGGTCGCGGTCGGCGGGATCGTCTCGCAGGCGATGCAGCCGACGCAGGCCGGGTCCATCGCGCTCGACAACTCCACGCTCAACATCTACATCCAGAGCGACAACCCGCCGACCACGGTCGCCCAGTTGTCCGAGCTGCAGATCCCGACGGTCACCGGACCTGTCGCGCTGAGCACGCTCGCGACGGTCCAGGAGACCAACGGGCCGTCCACGGTCACGACCGAGCGCGGTCTGCGCACCTCGACGGTCACGGCGACCCCGGCGTCCGACAACCTCGGCACGGCGAACACGGCCGTGACCACCGCCCTCAAGGATGCGAAGCTTCCCGCGGGCTCGACCGCGAAGATCGGCGGGGTCTCGTCCAGCCAGTCCGACGCGTTCTCGCAGCTCGGTATCGCCCTGCTTGCGGCCATCCTGATCGTCTACATCGTGATGGTGGCGACGTTCCGGTCGCTGCGCCAGCCGCTGTTGCTCCTGGTCTCCGTGCCGTTCGCAGCGACCGGCGCCATCGCACTGCAGATCATCTCGGGCATCCCGCTCGGAGTCGCATCCCTGATCGGTGTGCTGATGCTGATCGGCATCGTGGTGACGAACGCGATCGTCCTCATCGACCTCGTCAACCAGTACCGGCGACGCGGGATGTCCGTGCCGGAGGCGGTCGCCCACGGTGCGTCCCGCCGTCTGCGCCCGATCCTGATGACGGCGCTCGCGACCATCGCGGCGCTGACGCCGATGGCGATCGGACTCACCGGCCACGGCGGCTTCATCTCGCAGCCCCTCGCCATCGTGGTCATCGGCGGCCTGGTGTCGTCGACGCTGCTGACGCTCATCGTGCTCCCGACGCTGTACAACCTCGTCGAGGGTGCACGCGACCGCAGGGCAGCCAAGCGCGCCGCGAAGCGGGCGGCGGCGGGCGGCCCTGACGGCGGCGGCGACGGTGTGGGCGGTGCCGGCGGAAGCGGCGGCAGCGGCGGAGATGGCGGCAGCGGCGGCCCCGGTGACGGCCGCGGGCCCGCGACCGATGGACCGGCCGCTCCCGGCAACGGCACGGCGGCCGAGCCGCCCGTCTGGACCGCCCCGGCAGGCGGCCAGCAGCGCTAGCGCGCCGGACGACGAGATGCCAGTAACTGTCGCGCCCCGCCAAGACGGCGGCGCAGTTACTGGCATCTCGTGCGTCAGCGGGCGCGGAGGGTTGTGGAGAACTGACGGATGTCGGCGGCCAGGACCTCGGGACGCTCCAGGGCGGCGTAGTGGCCGCCCCCGTCGAACTCGGACCAGTGCACGATGGTGTCGTTGTCCCGCTCCGCGAACGTGCGGATGGATCTGAAGTCGTCGGAGAAGACGGCGACGCCGATCGGGGAGTGATTCACCGCCGGCTCGGCGCCGGCGTGGGCTTCCTCGTAGTGGTAGCGGCCCATCGTCGCCGACGTGTTCGTGAACCACTCGAGCGACGCCTCGGTGAGGATCTGCTCGGTGGTCACCAGGCTCGTCCCGTTGCCGAACGACTGGAACAGTTCGTTCCACGCGAACTGCCCGATCGGCGAGTCGGAGATGCCGACCGCGACGGTCTGCGGGCGGCTGGAGTTGATGGCGTTGTAGCCGCCGACCGACTGGAACCACTTCATATGCTCGAGCGCGGCGTAGTCCTTCGGCTCCAGCTTCTCGAACTCGGCCGGGTCGCCGGACGGGAAGGAGAACAACTGCAGCACGTGCGAGCCGAGATACCCATCCGGTGCCGCAAGGCCGAGCTCGCGGGCGACCATCGCCCCCCCGTCGCTGCCGTGGGAGATGTACTCGTCGTAGCCGAGCCGGTGCATCAGGGTGTCGAACGTGCGGGCGACGCGCGCCATCGTCCAGCCGCGCTCGACCACCGGCGTGCTGAACCCGAACCCTGGCAGGGACGGGACGACGACATCGAACGCGTCCTCGGCGCGCCCGCCGTGGGCGACAGGGTCGACGAGCGGCCCGATCAGGTCGAGGAAGTCCACGAAACTGCCCGGGTAGCTGTGCACCAGGAGCAGGGGCGTAGCGTCGGCCTCCGCCGACCGGACGTGCAGGAAGTGGATGCGCTGGCCGCCGACCTCCGTGAGGTAGCCGGGGAAGGCGTTGATCCGTTCCTCCTGCGCGCGCCAGTCGAACGACTTCCACGCCTCGGCGACCTCGCGCAGGTAGGAGTTCGGCACGCCGTACTGCCAATCGTCCTCGTCGGGCACCGGCAGGGGCAGCCGGGTGCGGTCGAGGCGCTCGCGTAGGTCCGCGAGATCGGCGTCGGAGACGGCGACGCGGAACGGGGTGATGGCGGCATCGGCTGCGGAGGCGGAGGCGGCGGTGGCGGTGGCGGCGGCATCGGAGGCGGAGGCGGAGGCGGCGGCGATGGAGGCTGCGGAGGTCGACGAGGAGTCGGAGACGGCGGACGTTGCCGCGGCGGTGGTGCTGGGGTTCGTCTGGGTTGTCATAGCCTTACTGTAGAAACGTAATAGGAACGCATGATTCCGCTTTGTGCGATGATCTTCGGCATGGCAGACACCGCATCCCGGATGCTGCGCATCCTGAGCCTGTTGCAGGTTCGTCCGGCGTGGACGGCGACCGAGCTCGCCGCCCGCCTCGACGTGAGCGCGCGCACGATCCGCAACGACGTGGAGCGGCTGCGCGAACTCGGCTACCCGGTGGATGCGGTGCGCGGCCCCGCCGGTCACTACCGCCTCGGCTCCGGCGGCACGATGCCGCCACTGCTTCTCGACGACGAGGAGGCGGTCGCGGTGACCATCGGGCTGCGCGCGGCGACCGGCATCAGCGGCGTCGAGGAGAGCACGGCCCGGGCGCTCCGCAAACTGGAGCAGGTGCTGCCGAATCGCCTGCGCATCACGGTCGCTGCGGTGTCGGAGACGGTGTCGAAGGCGCCGGAGAACACCGGAAGCAACGTCGAGGACCCTGAGGTGGACGCGGAGGTGCTGTCCGCGATCGCCACGGCCATCCACGATCACCACTGGCTGCGTTTCGACGAGCAGGGCGAGCAGTGGCTCGTGGAGCCGTACCGCCTGGTCAACTGGCAGCGCCGCTGGTATCTGGTGGCACGGGATGCGCGCTCCGGCGAGTGGGCGGCGCACCGCGTCGACTGGCTGACGCTCCGGATGCCGACGCGCCGCCCGTTCGAGCCGCGCCCTCTCGATGGCGAGGATTACTCGAGCTTCGTGCTGAGGACGGTGTCGTCGACGGGCTGGGCGATCCACGCGCGCATCCTGGTCTTCGCCTCGGCGGAGGAGGTGGTCTCGCGCATCAACGCGGCGGTCGGGGTGGTGGAGCCGGTCGACGACACGACCTGCGTGCTGGTCACGGGCGGCGACAGCGTGGAGATCATCGCGGTGTATATCGGGATGCTGGGGTTGGATTTCCGGGTGACGGCGCCGGCCGAGCTGGTGCATCGGGTGCGGGAGCTGGGGGCGCGATACGCGCGGGCGGTGGAGTGAGTCGCGGTGGGGTTCGGATGTGGGGACGTGACGTGGAGGACGGGGCTGCGCCGGTGGGAAGGGTGCGGGAGCCGGGGCGCGGTACGCGCGCGCGGTGACGCGATGCGATGTGGGCGCGTGCGGCAACCGTCCGCGATCCCAGACGGCGAACGCCGCTACGGGTGCCGCGCATCCGGTGCAGTTGCTACGGTCGCGGTATGAGCACTCGTGCGTTGTCCGTCGATCCGCTGTGGCCGCGCGCGGGAAGCTGGCCGTCGATCGCCGAGCTCCCTGCAGACGCTGACGTCGACCTGGCCCTTCTGGGCATCCCGACCTGGCGCACCTCGCTGTCGGCGACCGGAGCCGGCGCGACTCCCGAGGCGGTGCGTTCGGCGCTGCGGTATTACTCGACGTTCGCGCAGGGCCTGGAGACGGAACGGCTGGTCTGTGCGGACGCCGGAGACGTGCGCGAGCCGGACGGGCCGGAAGGCGAGGCGCGCGCGATCGCGGCGATGGCGGATGGGGTCGCCCGCTCGCGGGTGACCGTGGCGGTCGGCGGCGACAACGCGCTGACCGTTCCCGCGGCGCTCGGCGCGTGGGGCGACGACCTGGGGACTGCCGGGCTCATCACCCTCGACGCGCACCACGATCTGCGCGACGGCGTCTCGAACGGGTCGCCGGTGCGACGGCTGGTGGAGGCCGGTCTCGCCGGGCGGAGGGTGGTGCAGATCGGGATCGCCGACTTCGCCAACTCTCGCGCGTACACGGCGCGGGCGGAGGAGTACGGCATCACAGTCGTGCACCGGGATGCGCTGCACCACCGTCCGATCGACGACGTGATGGCCGAAGCGCTCGAAGGCGCAGGCGCGGCAGACGGGCCGATCCATGTGGACTTGGACGTCGACGTGTGCGACCGGTCGGTGGCGCCGGGCTGCCCCGCGTCGATTCCTGGCGGGCTGGCCGCGTGGGAGCTCCGCCGTTTCGCGCGGCTGGCCGGCGCGGATGAGGCGGTGCGATCGGTCGACATCGCCGAAGTGGATGCGACGGCCGACGTCGCCGACGGACGCACGGTGCGGCTCGCGGCACTTCTGGTGCTGGAGGTGGCGGCGGGACTCGCCGCCCGCGGCTGACGCGGGTGGCCGCTCGCGGGCTCGCTCGGCAGGAGAATTCTCTGGGTTCGCGCGCGAACTCCGTTCGGAAGGAGATCGCGGCGGCGTGTCGTGGTGGCGCTCCTGTCTTAGTCGCGGCGGGCGCCCGCCAGCGCGCCGGGCTCACGCGCGCGGCGGGCTCACGCGCGCGCCGTCGCGGTAGACCGCATCCACCAGCGGCACGCCCGGGCGGTATGCGAGGTGCACGTATCCCGGCGCTCGCAGCACGGCGAAGTCGGCCAGCGCCCCCGGCGCGAGGTGCCCCACGTCGGTCCGCCGCAGCGCCGCCGCCCCGCCCGCCGTCGCAGACCAGACCGCTTCGGCGGGCGTCATGCCCATGTCGCGCACGGCGACCGCGATGCAGAACGGCATCGACGAGGTGAACGAGGAGCCGGGGTTGCAGTCGCTCGCGAGGGCGACGGTGGCCCCTGCATCGAGGAGGCGGCGCGCATCCGGATATGGCTGGCGGGTGGAGAACTCGACGCCGGGGAGCAGCGTGGCGACCGTGTCGGAGGCGGCGAGGCGGGAGACGTCGTCGTCGGTGAGGTAGGTGCAGTGGTCGACGCTCGCGGCGTCCAGCGACACGGCGAGGGCGATGCCGAGGCCGGGCGCGAGCTGGCTGGCATGGACGCGCACGCCCAGTCCGCGTGCCGCACCGGCCGAGAGGATGCGGTGCGACTGCTCCGGGGTGAAGGCGCCGGTCTCGCAGAAGACGTCGATCCAGCGGGCGTGCGGCGCGCACGCATCCAGCATTGGGCCGACCACGAGGTCGACGTAGGCGTCCGGGTCGCCGGCGTACTCGGCGGGGACGACGTGCGCGCCGAGGAAGGTGGTCTCGGAGGTCACCCGCGAGGCCAGGCGCAGCAGCCTGGCCTCGTCGTCGACGGTGAGGCCGTAGCCGCTTTTCACCTCGAAGGTGGTGGTGCCCTGGGCGTGCAGTTCGGCGACGAAACCGTCCAGGCGGGCGGCGAGAAACGCATCCGTCGCCTCCCTGGTCGCAGCGACGGTGCTGCGTATGCCGCCGGCGGAATACGGCTGGCCGGACATCCGTGCCTCGAACTCCGCCGCGCGGTCGCCACCGAACACGAGGTGCGTGTGGCTGTCGACGAAACCGGGGATGACCGCCGCGCCTCCAACATCAACGACCTCTGCCAGCGCGGCGGTCGCCGCGAGCTCGGCGGGCAGCGCCGAGGCCTCACCCGACCACAGCACGCGACCGTCCGCGACGAGCAGCGACGCCGACGACACCAGCCCGAGCGTGCCGGGCCGGGCCGGATCGTTGGTGACGAGTTCGCCGATCCCGGTCACGAGCAGGGGAGCCTGACTCGTCGGCTCGGCGCGACCCCGATCCGCGTCCACGCTCACCCCTCCCGCATCGGGATGCGCAGCCCGCGTTCCTCCGCGACCTCCACCGCCCGCTCGTAGCCCGCATCCACGTGCCGCATCACGCCGGTGCCGGGGTCGTTGATCAGCACGCGCTCGATCTTCTCCGCCGCGAGCGGGGTGCCGTCCGCGACGATCACCTGGCCCGCGTGGATGGAGCGGCCGATTCCGACGCCGCCCCCGTGGTGGATGGACACCCAGGTGGCGCCGGACGCCGTGTTCAGCAGGGCGTTCAGGAGGGGCCAGTCGGCGATCGCGTCGGAACCGTCCGCCATCGACTCGGTCTCGCGGTACGGCGACGCGACAGAGCCGGAGTCGAGGTGGTCGCGGCCGATGGCGATCGGGGCGGAGAGTTCGCCGCTGGCGACCATCTCGTTGAACTTCAGCCCTGCGAGGTGGCGCTCCTTGTATCCGAGCCAGCAGATGCGGGCGGGAAGACCCTCGAAGTGCACCTTCTCGCGCGCCTGGGTGATCCAGCGGCGCAGGTGTTCGTCCTCCGGGAACAGCTCCAGGATGGCGCGGTCGGTCGCCGCGATGTCGGCCGGGTCGCCGGACAGTGCTGCCCAGCGGAACGGTCCTTTGCCCTCGGCGAACAGCGGCCGGATGTATGCGGGCACGAAACCGGGGAAGTCGAACGCGCGCTCGTAGCCCCCCAGCTCGGCCTCTGCGCGGAGGGAGTTGCCGTAGTCGAACACCTCGGCGCCCGCATCCTGGAATCCCACCATCGCCTCGACGTGCTTCGCCATCGACGCACGGGATGCGGCGGTGAAGGCCTCGGGGTCGGCGGCGGCCGCATTGTGCCACTCCGCCACCGAGCAGCCCTCCGGCAGGTAGCTGAGCGGGTCGTGTGCGCTGGTCTGGTCGGTGACCACGTCGATCGGTACTCCGCGGGCCAGCAGTTCGGGGAAGACCGTCGCCGCGTTCCCGACGAGGCCGACCGACAGCGGGATGCGCGCCTCCTTGGCGGCGAGCACCCTGCGGACAGCGTCGTCCAGGTCGTCGGCGAGCTCGTCGAGGTAGCCGTGGTCGATGCGGCGCTGCAGCCTGGTCTGGTCGACGTCAACGATGAGCACCACGCCCTCGTTCATGGTGACCGCGAGCGGCTGCGCTCCGCCCATGCCGCCGGCGCCGCCGGTGAGGGTGATCGTTCCGGCGAGGGTGCCGCCGAACCGCTTGGCCGCGACGGCCGCGAAGGTTTCGTATGTGCCCTGGAGGATGCCCTGGGTGCCGATGTAGATCCACGACCCCGCTGTCATCTGGCCGTACATGGTGAGCCCGAGCGCTTCGAGGCGGCGGAACTCCGGCCAGGTGGCCCAGTCGCCCACGAGGTTCGAGTTGGCGATGAGCACCCGCGGCGCCCACTCGTGCGTGCGGAACACGCCGACCGGTTTGCCGGACTGCACCAGCAGCGTCTCGTCCGGTTCGAGGTCGCGCAGGGTGCGGACGATCGCGTCGAACGCCTCCCAGCTCCGGGCGGCGCGGCCGGTGCCGCCGTAGACCACGAGGTCGTCGGGACGCTCGGCGACGTCGGGGTCGAGGTTGTTCATGAGCATCCGGAGCGGTGCCTCGGTCTGCCAGCTCTTCGCGCTGATGGTGGTGCCGCGCGGGGCGCGGACCTCTCGTGCTCCCTGCATGTGGTGTTCTCCTCTTCGGTGAGTGAATAGGTGGCCGCGGTCAGCCGAGCGGTCCGGTCACGCGTTCTGCGGCGGCGAGCACGCGGCCCGACTGCACGAGCGCGACCACGGCCTCGATCTCGGGGGACAGGTAGCGATCCGATCCGGGACCTGCGACCACAGAGCGCACCTCGGCGATGACGGCGCCGGTCGCCGCTCCCGGCTGTAACGGCGCGCGCAGGTCCGCCCCGCGCGCAGCGGTCATGACCTCGATGGCGAGCACCCGGCCGAGCCCGTCGACCGAGCGGCGGAGCTTGCGGGCGGCGGCCCAGCCCATCGAGACGTGGTCCTCCTGCATGGCCGACGACGGGATGGAATCGACAGAGGCTGGACCGGCGAGCCGTTTGAGCTCGGAGACGATGCCGGCAGCCGTGTACTGCGCGATCATCAGACCGGAGTCGACGCCGACCTCGTGCGCCAGGAACGGGGTGAGCCCCTGGTTGCGGGCAGGGTCGAGGAACCGGTCGGTGCGGCGCTCGGACATGCTGGCGACATCGGCGGCCACGATCGCGAGGAAGTCGAGCACGTACGCCACGGGGGCGCCGTGGAAGTTGCCGTTCGACTCCACCCGTCCGTCGAGAGTGAGCACGGGGTTGTCGATGGCGGAGGCGAGTTCGCGCTCGGCGACGATGGTCGCGTGCGCGAGCGTGTCGCGTGCGCCGCCGTGCACCTGCGGGGCGCAGCGCAGCGAGTACGCGTCCTGAACGCGGGTGCACTCCGGGCCCTTGTGGCTCGCGACGATCGGGGACCCGGCGAGCATCGTGCGCAGGTTGGCGGCGGCGACGGCCTGGCCGTGCTGCGGGCGCAGCCGCTGCAGGTCGTCGGCGAACACCGCGTCGGTGCCGAGGAGGGCCTCGACGCTCATGGCCGCGGCGATGTCGGCCGTGCTCAGCAGGGCGGCGAGGTCGTGGATGGCGATGGCGAGCATCCCGAGCATCCCATCGGTGCCGTTGATGAGCGCGAGGCCCTCCTTCTCGGCGAGGACGACCGGGGCGATGCCGGCCGCAGCCAGAGCTGTGGATGCGTCGACCAGTTCGCCGCCGACCCGCACCTCGCCCTCGCCCATCGCCGCGAGGGCGCAGTGGGCGAGCGGGGCGAGGTCTCCGGAGCAGCCGAGCGAGCCGTACTCGCGCACCACAGGGGTGACGTCCGCGTTGAGCAGGGCGGCGTAGGTCTCGACGGTCGCGCGCTGGGCGCCGGTGCGGCCGGTCATCAGGGTGGAGAGGCGGAGCAGCATGAGTGCGCGGACGACCTCGCGCTCGACCTCCGGACCGGAGCCGGCCGCGTGGGAGCGGACGAGGCTCGCCTGCAACTGCGCGCGCCGGTCGCTCGGGATGAACGTGGTGGCGAGCGCGCCGAACCCGGTGGAGATGCCGTAGTGCGGCTCGACGTCGTCGGCGAGGGCTTCGACGATCGCGCGGGATGCCTCGACCTGGTCGAGCGAAGCCCTGTCGAGTTCGATGAGGGCGTCGTGGCGGGCGACGGCGACGACGTCCGCGACGCTGAGCGGGTGGGCGCCGACGGTGACGGCGTGCGTGGTGGTGGCCATGGTCCGATCACACTCCCTCGCGCCGCTCCGCGTCGCGCGTCTAGACTCATCCCCGTCCGGTATCCCAGACATGCGCCCGCCGAAGCAATCGAGCCGGGACTTATGCACGCTCGACGCGGCGTGTCGCGTACAGAGGTCCCGGCTCGATTGCTTCGGCGGGAGGGCCGGAGGGGGAGAGGGAGGCGGGAGCGTGGTGAGCAAGGTTCCGGCGGCGGAGAACACGCTGCGAGTACTGGAGTACCTGAGCGCGCAGCGCGGCCCGGTGCCGGCGGCGAACGTGGCGGCGGCACTGGGGCTGCCACGGTCGACGGTGTACCACCTGCTGGCGGTGCTGGGGGAGCACGGGTTCGTGCTGCACTTCCCGGAGGCGAAGCGGTACGGGCTCGGCGTCGCGGCGTACGAGCTCAGCTCGGCGTTCTCGCGGCAGGAGCCGCTGAGCAGGCTGGGGAGACCGATCCTCGCTGCGCTGGTCGACGGCATCGGGGAGTCCGGTCACGTGGCTGTGCTGCACGGGCGGGACGTGGTCTACATCGTGGAGGAGCGGGCACCGCGGCGACCCAGGCTGGTGACGGACGTCGGGGTCCGTCTGCCGAGCCACCTCACCGCGAGCGGCCGGGCGCTGCTCGCCACGCTCCCGGCCGGTCAGCTCCGCGCTCTCTACCCCGATGCGGCGGCGTTCGAAGACCGCACCGGCTCCGGACCGCACACCTACGGCGAGCTGAAACGGGTGGTGGCCGAGGTGCGCGAGCGCGGATACGCGACAGAGGACGGCGAGGTGACGCCCGGATTCGCGTCGGTCGCTGTGCCGGTGCGCGACCACGCAGGGTGGCCAGCGGCCGGGATCGCCGTCACATTCCCGCGGGAGAATATTGCGCAGGAACGTTGGGATGCGCTGGCGGAGCGAGTGGCGGCGGCGGCGGCGGAACTGTCCAGGCGCATCCGGGGGAGCTGACGCCTAGGCCTACCCCTCGGCCAGGGTCACCGTGGTGGTGTGCCGCTGGCCGCCGCGCTCGTACTCGACCTTCACCTCGTCGCCGGGCTTGCTCGTGACCTGGATGGCGGTGAGCACGTCGATGCTGACCGCCGGCGACCCGTTGATCGCGGTGATGATGTCGCCCGGCCGGATGCCAGCGCTCGCCGCCGGCCCACCCCGTGTGACCGACTGGACGAACAGGCCGTCGCTCACTCCGTAGTGCTGGGCGACCGCGTGCGGGATGGGGACCGCATCCACCCCCGCCGTCGGGTAGCTGACGGTGCCGGTGTCGATGAGCTCGTGCGCGATCGGCATGGCCATCGCCTGGGGGACGGCGAACCCGATGCCGACGCTGCCCGTGCTGCGCTGGCCGTTGTCTCCGGGGACGGTCGCGATGGCCGTGTTCACTCCGACCAGGCGGCCGCTGCAGTCGACGAGCGCGCCGCCGGAGTTTCCGGGGTTGATCGAGGCGTCGGTCTGAATGGCTCCGACGAGGATCGCGTTGCGGTCATCGTCGCTCGGGACGGGGACGGTGCGGCCGAGCGCGCTCACGATGCCGGCGGTGACGGTGCTCGACAGGCCCAGCGGGGCGCCGAGGGCGACGACCGGTTCGCCGACGACGAGGGAGTGCGAGTCTCCGACGTCGATCACCGACAGCGACTTCTCGTTGGACACTTTGATGACGGCGAGGTCGGTCTTCGGGTCGCGGCCGGTGAGGGTGGCGTCCGCGGTGTGGCCGTCGCTGAACCGCACGGAGAGGGTGCCGCCCGATGCCGCGGGGGAGATCACGTGGTTGTTGGTCAGGATGTAGCCGTCGCTGCTAATGACCTGGCCGCTGCCGCTGCCTGTCCCCGTTCGGCCGACGACGTTGATGGTGACGATGCTCGGCAGCACCCGGTCGGCGACGTTGACGGCGTTACAGGCTCCGCTGGAACCGGCCGACAGAGCAACGGTGGTGATCGTGCCGGCGATGAAGCCGCCCGCGATCAGGATGAGGGCGGCAGCGGTGGCGAGTCCGGCGATCAGCCAGGCGCGGCCGCTGGTGGACGGGGCTGGGGCCGCAGGGGCCGCTGGGGTCGTGGGGGCCGCGGGGACCGCATCCACTGGCTCCGCCGCTTCGCCGGATGGCCTGGCTGCACTCGTGTCGTCGCTCATCGCTGGCCCTTTCCGCCGATGGCGTCAGGTTAGTGGCTCGCGCGCCGCCGACGCTAGAGAGCGCCGGTCTCGGCGAGCCTCTTCGCGTAACAGACCGAGTGCGGGTCGCCGATGTATGGCCCGAAGTTCGGGATGCGCGCATATCCGTTGCGCTCGTACAGCGCCATGGCCGCGTGCTGCAGCGGGCCCGTCTCGAGCTGCAGCGTGGCGACGCCGGACGCCGAAGCCTGGGCTTCCACCGCGCCGAGCAGGGAGGACGCGAGGCCGCGGCCCCGCGCATCCTCGTGCACGAACATCCGTTTGACCTCGGCAGAGCCGTCCGCCTTGGTGACGAGGGCCGCCATGCCGAGGGCGCGACCGGACTCGTCGCGGCCGACGAAAACCGTCACGCCGGGCATCTCCAGCTCGGACACATCCAGCAGGTAGCAGCTCTCAGCCGGGTAGAGCGCGAAGGTGAACTCGTCGCCGAGGCGCAGCAGCTCCTCGACGTCGGGGTTGCGCGGCGGCTCTGCGGCGATGGCGGTGTGCATGGCGACGATCGTAGCGAGCGGTCGTTGCGAGGATGTTTCACGCCCGGCGCGTTCGCCAGGTCGCGCCGGACGGCGCTATGCCGCAGCGAACCGCCGCGCCGATCGCTCCTTCGCCTTCGCCGCCTCTTCCTCGCGGTTCTTGGGCGGTGCGGTGGTGACCAGGTCTTCGAGGAGGTGCTGCGTGAGGTGGGCGATCTCGGCGACCGCCCGGTCGAACGCCTCGGCGTTGGCCTTGGACGGCTTCGTCGTTCCGCTGATCTTGCGCACGTACTGGAGCGCCGCCGCGTGCACTTCGTCGCTCGTCGCCGCCGGCTCGAAATTGTGGAGAGTGTGGATGTTCCTGCACATGCCACCGAGGGTACGCCGCCCCGCCGTCCACCGCAGCAATCGAGCCGGGACCTGTGCACACGACACGCCGACGCTGGACGGCGTGTCGCGTGCACAAGTCCCGGCTCGACTATTCGGCGGCGCGGCCCCGGGCGACGTGCTCGAGACGGCGCAGGGTCTCCACGTTGCGGATGTGCAGGATGATGTCGGCGATCGGCTTCGGGATGAGGCGGGCGGGGCCGCTGACGGGGTACTCCTCCATCCGCACCACGCATCCGGCGCCGCGGGGCTTCACGTCGACGATGACGCGCTCCTTGCCGACCGGGCGGGTCTTCGCGTCGAGCACCATCCGCCGCGGCGGATCCCAGGTGTCGACCACGGTCTCGTCGTCGAGCACGAACGGCCAGACGCCGATGGAGTGGTGCAGCTTGGAGCCTGGACGGGGGTAGCCAGGGTCTGCGGCTCGCAGCCGCGACGCCCCGACCACCCAGGTCGGGTACACCCATGGGTCCGCGAGGGCGACGAAGACCTGCTCGGGCGTGCACTCCAGTTCGCGGACGGTCACAGACATGCGGTCACTGCTCCGGGAGGCCGTCGGGGCGCAGCGACGCCTCGGCCGGGTCGATGGATGGATGCGCGCCTGCGCCGGGGATGACGGACGCGTCCGGTGCGAGCGACGGCATCACGCGCATCCCGAACTCGTGCCGCAGCGCGCTGCGCGCCGCGTAGTAGCCGACGAGCCCGTGCACTCCCGGGCCCGGCGCGGCGGAGGCGGAGGCGAGGTACAGGCCGCGGCCGGGCATCCGCCACGGGTCGGCGGACGCCACGGGGCGCGCGATGAGCTGGCGGAGGCTCGGCGCCCCCGCCGAGATGTCGCCGCCGACATAGTTGGGGTTGTACGCGGCCATCTCCACGGCCGTCTTGTGGGTGCTCGCGAGCACCACATCCCGGAAGCCGGGCGCGAAGCGTTCGATCTGCCGCGTGATCGCCTCCGTCTGGTCGACGGGGGAGCCCGCCGGCACGTGCGTGTACGCCCACAGCACATGCGTGCCCGCCGGAGCCCTGGTGCGGTCGAACAGCGACGGCTGGGAGACGAGCACGTACGGGTCGTCGCTGTGGCGTCCGGCGGCGACCTCGCGCTCGGAGCGGGCGACGGCCGCACGGGTGCCGCCGAGGTGCACGGTGGCAGACTCCAGCACTTCCGGGTTCGACCACGGAACCGGGCCGGAGAGGGCGAAGTCGACCTTGGCCACCCCGTTCCCGTTCCGGAAGGCGGAGATGCGGCGCAGGTAGGAGGGCGGCAGCCTGTCCTCGCCGAGGCGGGCGGCGGCCTCCGCGCCGGTGTCGAACAGGATGGCGCGTGCATCCGGCAGCTCGGCGAGCGAAGTGATCTCCGTTCCGGTGACAACTTCTCCACCGTGCGCGACGATGTCGGCCACCATCGCGTCGGCGATGGCCTGGCTCCCGCCGACCGGGATCGGCCAGCCGCGGGCGTGCGCGTATGTCGCGAGCGTCAGTCCGGCCGCGGCCCCGGCGATGCTCGGCAGGGCGAGGGTGGAGTGCGCGAACACTCCGGTGAGCATGGCGCCTGGTGCGTCCGTGCGGAAGAACGCATCCCACCACGGGCCGCCCTGGGCCAGCATGGTCGCGCCGAGCCGCGCGGCGACGAGCGGGTGCCGCGGCACCTGGAAGAGCTGCGAGCCGGTGAACTGGGCGACGGCATCCGCGTTTCGCACGAGCGGCCCGAGCGTCCGGAGCCACGCGGGCCCGTCGACGCCCAGCGCGTCGGCCGTGCGGTCGAGGTCGCGGTACGCTATCGCCGCCCTCCCGCCGTCCAGGGGATGCGCGTACGACGCGGTGGGGACGACGAACGGCACTCGCTGCTCGATGCCGAACCGCTGGAAGAACCCGGAGGCGAAAGCGAGCGGATGCACGGCCGAGCAGATGTCGTGCCGGAACCCGGGCAGCGTCACCTCTTCTGTGCGGGTGCCGCCTCCGACGGTCGCGTTGCGCTCGTAGACGCGCACGGAGAGCCCTGCGCGGGCGAGGGTGACAGCGGCCGACAGCCCGTTGGGGCCCGAGCCGATGACGATCGCGTCCGGAGTGGTGGAGCTCATGCCTCCCTGTATACCCCGTTATCGTCCAATTCGGCCGGGATGCGCGGAGCCGGGCGGCTCAGGGCAGGGCGGCTCAGAGGTGCGCGGCTCAGAGCCGGGCGGCTCAGAGCTGCGCGACGCTATCGGAGAGAGCGCCTGCTCCGTGCAGGGTGGCGGCGATGGCGTTCGCGGTCTGCTGGAAGGCGCTGTCGGTCTTGGCCGCTCCGATGGCTCCGCCCTTGAGCGCGCCTCCCGCCATGTTCCTGTTGAGGCGCGCGACGAGCCGTCCGTGCTGATCGACCATGAAGTCCACGAGGAAGGTCTGCTGGAAGCTGTTGCCGGCCAGACCGCCGAGGAGCACGGTCATGGCGGTGCTCCCGCGCTTGGCGAGCAGACCGCCCGCCGGGGTCGCCGTGACGGCGAACCCTTCGCTCTGGAGCGCGGTCGCGACGATGCGCCTGCCGTTCTCGTGGTCGCCGAGGATGAAGAAGTCGTGCGCTTTGGCCATGGGGTCAGCGTATCGCCAGAGGTTAACGCGTTGTGAACACTTGTTTCATGACAGAGAAAAGTATGAACAGAGCGTTCATGAGCGCATAAGCTGCACTCGTGAACGACCGCCAGACCCCCAGCAGACCGACCATCGTCCTCGACTTCGACGGGACCGTGTGCATCGGCGACGCCCCCGTGTGGGAGTACGCGGAGGCCGTGATCGCTGGAATCCTCGACGCCGGATCGACCGGACAGACCGACCTGGATGCGTCGCTCCGCGCCCGCCTCGGCGCGTTCCTCGACGGGGAGCCAGGCTCGCCCGCATACATCGACGGCTACGCGGCCGTCGCGGCGCTCGCAGCAGGGCACGCAGGCGACGGCCTGCTGCAGAGCGCGTACCAGACCAGCCGGCGGGCGCTCGCCGGGGGAACCGTCGCAGTGTCCGCGCCGGCCGGGCTCGCCGACTTCCTCGGCGGCCTGGGGGGAAGCGTCGAGCGCGTGCTCGTGACGAACGCGCCGCTCGACGGGGTGCGGGAGACGCTCGCGGCCATCGGGGTGGCCGACGCGATCGACCGCATCGTCACCGACGCGGACAAACCCGCCGGCTGGACCAGCCTCCTTCCGATGCTGCTCGACGGCAGGGAGCCGTCGCAGCTCCTGTCCGTGGGCGACATCTGGGGCAACGACCTCGCCCAGCCGCTCGCCGCCGGATGCGCCACCGCCCTCATCGACCGCTTCGGCCATCGCGCAGGACCTGCGCACCTGGTGGCGGCGGACTTCCCCGGCCTGTACGACGGCATCCGCCGCTGGGCGGCCGACCCCGCCGGGTTCACCGCCGCCCTTCACACCTCGGCCCATTGACCTCTCTCTCCACAGATCAGCACCACCCACCACTCGCAGTCCTCACCTCCGCACAGAATGGGAACGTCATGAAAATCCGGAAGATCGCTGTCGCGAGCGCCTCTGGCCTCGCCATCCTCGCCGCGCTCGCGCTGAGTGGATGCGGTGTGCAGCAGCAGACCGCATCCGGCTCCACCGCGTCCGGCACGGCAGCTCCCGCCGCCTGCACGGGCACCTCGGACGACTCGGCCAAGGCGCCCACCTCTCTCACCCTCGCCCTCGTCCCCTCCGGCGACGCGGCCAAGCTGGTCGAGACGGTCAAGCCGCTCGAAGAGGCGCTCACCTCGCGTCTCGGCATCCCGGTGAAGGGCGTCATCACGCAGGACTACCAGGCCGCCGTCGAGGCGATCGGCAGCAACCAGGCCCAGATCGGGATGCTCCCGAGCCTCCAGATGAGCCAGGCCTGCGACAAGTACGGTGCCGTCCCCGCCCTGCAGACGCAGCGCAACGGCAAGAGCTCCTACGCCGCTCAGTTCTTCACCAACGACCCCAAGAAGTACTGCTCAGACACCCCGGTGAAGGGAGCGAACGGGATGCTGTACTGCAACGGCACAGAGAAGGGCACCGGTCCTGCCGGGCTCGACAGCATCACCAAGATCAAGGGCGCGACGGTCTCGCTGCTCCAGGCCGCATCCCCTGCCGGCTACATCTTCCCCGTCGCGGCGATGAAGAAGGCCGGCCTGGACGTCGACAAAGACATCAAGACCGTCCAGGTCACAGCCAACGACGCCAGCGTGCTCGCCGTCTACAACGGCGACGCCGAGGTCGGCACCAGCTACTGGGATGCGCGCTCCGTCGTGCAGAAAGACACCCCGGATGTGGGTGAGAAGGTCGTGGTCTTCGCACTGACCGACGAGATCCCGAACGACGGCGCCTCGATCAGCAGCAAGCTCAGCAAGACCTGGCAGACCAAGATCGCCGACGCGATGAAGGACTACGCGGGCACCCCGGAGGGCGTGAAGGCGCTCACCGCGATCTACCAGATCACCGGCCTGGTCGACGCCGACCCCGCGAGCCTGAAGAAGACGCAGGACGCGGCAGCATCCATCGGCCTCGGCTGATCGCACGACCAGGAGCGGGGTGGCGGGCGGAACATGCCCGCCGCCCCGCATCGACAGTATCGACGGCAGGGAAGGACAGACGAGATGACGGAGTCGTCAGGAGCGCGCATCCGGTTCGAGAAGGTGGGCGTCACGTACCCCAACGGGTTCTCCGGGCTGCGGGACGTGAGCCTCACCATCGAGCCGGGCGAGATGGTCGCCGTCGTCGGGCTGTCCGGCGCAGGCAAGTCGACGCTCATCCGCACGATCAACGGACTGGTCCCGATCACGTCCGGCGAGATCGCCGTCGGCGACTACGAGCTCTCCGGGCTCCGCGGCAAGCGGCTGCGCACTCTGCGCAGCGAGGTCGGGATGGTGTTCCAGAGCTTCAACCTCGCCAAGCGCACCACGGTGCTCAACAACGTGCTGATGGGCCGCCTGCACCACACCTCGGCCTGGCGGACGCTGCTCGCAGCGTGGTCGGCCGACGATATCGAACTCGCCATGCAGGCGCTCGAGCGCGTGGAGATCGTGTCGAAGGCGTACTCCAGCGCCTCCGAGCTGTCCGGCGGTCAGCAGCAGCGCGTCGCCATCGCGCGCACCCTGGCGCAGCGGCCCAAGGTGATCCTCGCCGACGAGCCGGTCGCCTCTCTCGACCCTCCCACCTCCCACGTGGTGATGCGCGACCTGCAGCGGATCAACGCCGAACTCGGCATCACCGTGGTGGTCAACCTGCACTTCCTCGACCTCGCCCGCCGTTACGGCACCCGCCTGATCGGGCTGCGCAACGGCGAGGTCGTCTACGACGGTCCGGGCGCCGGCGCGGACGAGTCGGTGTTCGAGTCGATCTACGGCCGCTCCCTCACCGCGGAGGACGTGCTCGACGCCCCGGCGGTGCTGCCGTGACGAGCATGACGACCGGCCCGGTCGGCAACGCCCGCCCCGTCAGGCCGCGCTCGGCGTGGAAGGTCGTCGTCACCCTCGCCGTGCTCGCCGCGATCACGGTGTGGTCCGCGATCGCGGTGCAGGTGGACGTCGGCGCCCTGTTCGCCAACGCACAGAACGCGTCCAACACCCTCATCCAGCTCTTCCAGCCGGACTACACCTTCTTCCCCGAGACGCTGCCGTGGCTGCTGCAGACCGTGCAGATGGCGATCATCTCCACGGCCGTCAGCGTGATCATCGCCCTTCCGCTGTCGTTCCTCGCCTCCCGCGCGACCAACCCGAACAGCGTGGTGCTCGGCATCGTGCGGTTCGTGATGAACATCGTGCGCAGCGTGCCGGATCTGCTGTACGCCTCTCTGTTCGTCACCGTGGTCGGCACGGGAGCGCTGTCGGGCATCCTGGCGCTCGTGCTGTTCAACGTCGGCATCATCGTGAAGCTCATCTCCGAAGCGCTCGACGGCCTCGACCGCGGAGGGCAGGAGGCGGCGCTCGCCGCGGGCGGCACCTGGTTCAAAGCCAACCGCGCCGCGATGGTGCCGGAGGTCGCGCCCACCTATCTGTCGCAGGCGATCTACGTGCTCGAGCTGAACATCCGCGCATCCACCGTCATCGGCCTGGTCGGCGCAGGCGGCCTCGGGATGCTGATCGACAAGGTCCGCACGTTCTACCAGTACCACTACCTCAGCATGATCATCTTCGAGATCCTCATCCTCGTCGTGCTGCTCGAACTGCTCAGCTCGTACACCAGGCGGAGGCTGATCCGATGACCGCGCAGACGCTCGCCGACCGCACCAGCCCTGCCACCCGCATCCCGAGCCGGCAGCGGCCGCGCAAGCCGTTGCGGATCGCGCGCACGATCGTGTGGGTGGTCGTCACCGTCGTGGTGGTCGCCGCGTTCTGGGGTGTCGACATCTCCTGGGATGCGCTGTGGCAGCTCCCGCAGAAGCTCGCCCACTACCTCGGCCTGATGTTCCTGCCTCCCGCCTGGGACAAGCTGCCGGATGCGCTCTCCGCCACCATGCTGTCCGTCGCGATGGCCTGGTTCGGCACCGTGATCGGCGTGATCGTGTCGTTCCCGCTCAGTCTGCTCGCCACCAGGGGGCTGACCCCTGCGGTGGTGCGCTGGCCGCTCCGTGCGGTGTTCGCCGTGCTGCGCGCCGTGCCGGAGGTGGTGATCGCCGTGCTGATGCTGTCGGTCACCGGACTCACCGCATACACCGGCGCGCTGGCCATCGCGATCGGCTCGATCGGCACGCTCGGCAAGTGGGGCTACGAGAGCTTCGAGTCCGTCGACCGCGGCGCGATCGAGGCGGCCACAGCGGCGGGCGGCTCCCGGGTGCAGATCATGCGCTGGGGCGTCTGGCCGAACGCCAAGCCGGACGTGCTCGCGTTCTGGCTGTACCGGTTCGAGATCAACGTGCGCGCGTCCGCCATCCTGGGGCTGATCGGCGCAGGCGGCATCGGCAAGATGCTGGTCGACAACATCCAGTTCCGTGTCTGGGACGTGGTCGGGATGCTGATGATCGTGGTCATCGTCGTCACCATGATCATCGACCAGCTCTCCGGCCTCGTGCGGCACCGCATCATCTCCGGGCACTGGGAGCTGCCGGTCGTCACGGCCGTGCGGCGGCGGTCGGCGCGTCGGGTGCGCGCGGAGAGCATCGAGCTGAAGGCGACGGAATAGGGTGACTTCGTGAGCTTCCCTGCCGAGCGCGGCCTGCGCATCCTGCACATCTCCGACACCCACCTCTTCGGCGACGGCAGCCTGCACTACGGGATGGTCGACACGCTCGCCGCGCTCGACAGAGTCCTGGCCCGCGCGGCGTCCCTCGGTGCCGTCGATCTCGTCGCGGTGTCCGGCGATCTGTCGGACGACGGCAGCCAGGAGTCGTACACGCTGCTCGCGGGCCGGATCGCTCCGTGGGCGGCCGAGCACGGAGCGGCTGTGGTCTACGCGATGGGCAACCACGACCTCCGCGACGGCTTCGAAAGCGTGCTCGGCGCGCGAGAGACGGTCGTGGACGTCGCCGGATTCCGTGTGGTCACCGTCGACACTTCCGTGCCGGGCGCCGGCTACGGGGCCGTGGATGCGGCAGCGCTCGACCGCCTGCGCGGCATCGTCGCCGCTCCATCCGCCCACGGCACCGTCGTGGTGCTGCACCACCCGCCCGTCCCTGCCGCGAGCGCACTGCTGGCCGCTCTGGAGCTGCAGAACCCATCCGGTGTGCTGGAGGCGTGCTCCTCCGGCGACGTGCGGCTCGTGCTGGCCGGGCACTACCACCACGCCCTCAGCGCGGTCGCGGGCGGCATCCCCGTCGTCGTCGCCCCTGGCACGGCGAACAGCTCCGACCCGATCGCGGCCGAAGGCACGGAGCGCGCGACTGTCGGCTCGGGCTTCGCCGTGATCGACCTCCCGCTGACGGGCGAGCCGACCGTCGTGTTCGTCGCCGCGCCGAGCGCAGACGACGGCACGGAGATCTTCGACCTTGACGCGGCGGAGGTCGAGCGCATCGCCGCAGCGGCAGGCCCGAAGGAGCCCAGATGATCGACCACCGCCCCGGCGAGGTCATCGCGACCATCCGCTCCGTCCTCCCGTCGCTGCTGCCGACGGAGCAGGCCGTCGCCGCCGTGCTGCTGGAGCGTTCGGCGGAGATCGTCGAGCTCAGCTCGCAGCAGGTCGCCGAGCTGGCCGGCGCATCCAGAGCCACCGTGGTGCGCACCTGCCAGAGCCTCGGCTTCACCGGATACCAGCAGTTGCGCGTGCTGCTCGCCAGGGACGCCGGTTACCGTCCTGTCGCAGCGAAGACCACCGCGCCTGTCGGGTCGGCCGGAATCGTCACGCAGACCTTCACCCACATCGCAGGCCGGGTCGACGACATGGTCGCCCTCCTCGACGCCGACGCGGTGGAGCGCGCCGTCGAGGCGCTGGTCGCCGCCCGCCGCGTGGTCGCCGTGGGCAACGGCCTCTCCGCCCCTCTGGCCCTGGATGCGGCCGCCCGCCTCACCAGCGTCGGCCGCGCAGCGGAGTCCCCGCTCGACGTGATCGGCCAGCAGATCACCGCGCGGCTGCTCTCGCCGGGCGACGCGCTGCTGGCGGTCAGCGGGAGCGGGTCGAACGCATCCACTCTCCGCACGGCGGGCGCGGCGACGGCGGCGGGCGCGACTGTGATAGCGGTGACCGCTTTCGTGCGCAGCCCGATCGCGCAGGCGGCCGACATCGCGCTGGTCGTGACGATGCCAGACCTGACCTTCCGCGACGAGATCACCCTCGCCTCCCGTCTGCCGCAGGCCATCCTCATCGAAGGCCTGGTCGCTGCGGTGACGCAGCGCCTCGGAGACGCGGCGACCACGGCGAAGTCCCTGGCGCTGGACGCGATCAGCGACAACCTGGCGGAGTAGCGGCAACGACGACAGAATGGGCGCAGAGACCAGAGGAGGCGCACCATGCCCGTGACAGGAATCGGCGGACTCTTCTTCCGCAGCAGCGACCCGGATGCGCGCGCCGCCTGGTACAGGGAGCACCTCGGCATCGACGCCGGGCAGGCTTCCGTCTGGCAGCAGGAGGGCGGGATGACCGTGTTCGCGCCGTTCCCGGCCGACAGCGACTACTTCCCCGCCGACCAGGCGTTCATGCTCAACCTGCGGGTCACCGAGCTGGATGCGCTGGTCGCGAGCCTCGACGCGGCGGGTGTTCCGGTGGAGCGCAGGGACGAGTGGACAGACACGGAGTATGGGAGCTTTGCGCGCATCCACGATCCGGAGGGGCTCCCGATCGAGTTGTGGCAACCTCCGAACTGACCATTGCTCAACTGCGGGCCGAGGACTACCGTGCGACAGGCTGGGTCTTCGCCGACCAGCGTCCGTGTGCAACATCGACGTTCTAGGAGAGAACACAATGAGTGATCGCACCCCACCGGCCAGCTACCCCGCGTCGTCGTCCCCTGCGGGAGGCGGCGCGCCCGTCGCTCCACCGCAGCAGGTGAACATCGCGTTCTGGCTGTACATCGTCGGCGCCGCGCTGAGCCTCATCGCCCTCATCGTCTCGCTCGCGACGATCGGGTCGCTGAAGGACGAGGTGCAGAAGCAGCTCGCGAGGCAGGGTCAGCAGATCTCCGACGCGACCCTCAACGCGACCGTCGGCGTGTCCGTCACGCTCGCCGTCGTGTTCGGCATCCTCTACATCGCTGCGTATGTGCTGTTCGCGTTCTTCATGCGCCGGGGAGCCAACTGGGCGCGCATCGTGCTGACAATTGTCACCGTGCTCTCGCTTTTCGGCATCCTCGGCGGCTACGGTCTGGGCGCCGCGCGCGTGATCGTCGGCGTGATCGCCACCGTGCTGATCTTCCTCAAGCCGGCCAACGAGTACTTCGCCTCCGTGAAGGCGAGCAAGCGGGTCTGACGGCCCTGACACGCCTGAGCGTGGGCGGTGGCGAAAAGTCACCGCCCACGCTCAGGCTTGTTCCTGTATCGTAGATAGGTCGGCTCTTGACACCGCACGTTCGTGCGGATGGGTTTGTAAGTCAGGTGGGCCGGTTTCGCTGCCGTTCGGCAGGCGAATGATCACTGTATGTGAACGGCCCCGGCCAAAGACTGCCCGGGTTCTCCTTTGAAGCGCGGTAACGATCCGCGTGCTTCGTCATGCATAACGAGAACAACCCAGGAAGACATCCATGCCCGGATTCAAGAAGCACGGAAACAACAGCGCTCCCGGCGCCCGCAAGGGTGCCCCCAAGGCAGGCAGCCGCAGCCCCAGCCACCGCGGATACCGCGCGGCCGAAGAGGGTGCCGCCCCGAAGAAGGCCCGCTGGTCCGAGGACGAGCGCGCCGCCCGCGGACGCGCCACGTACGGAAGCCGCGACGGCGGCCGTGACGGCGCAGGCTCGACCGGCGCCCGCAAGGAGCGCCCGAACTGGGAGCCCCGCGGCAAGGATGCGCGCCGCACCTGGCAGCCGGACGGCGACCGCTCGCGCGGCCGTGACGACCGCGCCCCGCGTCGCGACTTCGACAACGACCGCCCGCGTCGGTCGTTCGACGGTGACCGCGCTCCGCGTCGCGACTTCGACAACGACCGCCCGCGTCGTTCGTTCGACGGTGACCGCGCTCCGCGTCGTGATTTCGACAACGACCGTCCGCGTCGTTCGTTCGACGGCGACCGCGCCCCGCGTCGTGACTTCGACAACGACCGCCCGCGTCGCGGAAACGACGACCGCGCCCCGCGTCGCGACTTCGACAAGGACCGCGCCCCGCGTTCGTTCGACAAGGACCGCGCCCCGCGCTCGTTCGACAAGGACCGCGCCCCGCGCTCGTTCGACAAGGATCGTGCCCCCCGTCGCGACTTCGACAACGACCGTCCCCGTCGTTCGTTCGACGGCGACCGCGCTCCCCGCCGCGATTTCGACAACGACCGTCCGCGTCGTGCAAACGACGACCGCGCACCCCGTCGCGACTTCGACAACGACCGTCCGCGCCGCTCGTTCGACAACGACCGCCCCCGTCGTGACTTCGACAACGACCGCCCGCGCCGCTCGTTCGACAACGACCGCCCGCGTCGCGATTTCGACAACGACCGCGGCCCCCGCCGCTCGTTCGACGCCGACCGTGCACCGCGCCGCGACAGCTCGTCCTCGTTCTACCCGTCGCGCGACGAGAAGCCCGCGTTCACGGCGAACGACGACGTCGTGCTCGAGCGTCTTGAGGCAGACGCCATCGAGGCGAAGGACGTCGACGGCGTGACCTTCGGCGACCTCGGCCTCGGCGGCAACATCGTCCGCGCGCTCGCCGAGCTCGGCGCCGACCGGCCGTTCCCCATCCAGGCGGCGACGACCCCGGATGTGCTTGCAGGCAAGGACGTCCTCGGCCGTGGCCGCACCGGCTCCGGCAAGACCATCGCGTTCGGCGCCCCCATGGTCGAGCGACTGATGAGCCTCTGGGCCGAGTCAGGCAAGTCCGGCGGAAAGCGCCAGATGGGCCGCAAGCCGCGCGCCCTCATCCTGGCCCCGACCCGCGAGCTCGCACTGCAGATCGACCGCACCGTCCAGCCGATCGCCCGCAGCGTCGGCCTGTTCACCACGCAGATCTACGGCGGCGTGCCGCAGGCCCGCCAGGTGGGCGCGCTGCAGCGCGGCGTCGACATCGTGATCGGCACCCCCGGCCGCATCGAGGACCTCATCGAGCAGGGTCGTCTCGACCTCAGCGAGGTCGTCATCACTGTCCTGGACGAGGCCGACCACATGTGCGACCTCGGCTTCCTGGAGCCGGTGCAGCGCATCCTGCGCGAGACGTCCGATGGCGGGCAGAAGCTGCTGTTCTCCGCCACCCTCGACAAGGGTGTCGCCCAGCTCGTCGACGAGTTCCTGGTGAACCCGACCGTGCACGAGGTCGCCGGTGAAGACCAGGCGTCCTCCACGATCGACCACCGCGTTCTCGTCATCGAGCACCGCGACAAGGCCGCGATCATCGAGCAGCTCGCCGACCGCGACGGCAAGACCCTGGTCTTCGCCCGCACCCGCGCGTTCGCCGAGATGCTCGCCGACCAGCTCGACGACGCCGGAATCCCGGCCGTCAGCCTGCACGGCGACCTCAACCAGTCCCGCCGCACGCGCAACCTCGGTCAGCTCACCAGCGGCCGGGTCAACGTGCTCGTCGCCACCGACGTCGCGGCCCGCGGCATCCACGTGGACGACATCGACCTGGTGATCCAGGCCGACGCACCCGACGAATACAAGACCTACCTGCACCGCTCCGGCCGCACCGGCCGCGCAGGCAAGCAGGGCACGGTCGTCACGCTCATCCCGCGTCAGCGTCAGCGTCGCATGACCGAGCTGCTCGGCCGCGCGGAGATCGAGGCCGAGTTCGTGCCCGCGATCCCCGGCGACCAGCTCATCACCGACCTGGCCCAGGCGGCAGCGCAGGCATAACGCCCCAGCGAACGCGCGACATGGCCGCACCGGATGCATCCGGTGCGGCCTTTGTCGTCAGCCGGGGGTAGTGTCTGGCCATGACCAACGGTTCGCTCGTCTTCGCTGGCGGCGGGGTGGCCGGGATCGCGTGGGAGGTCGGCGTGATCGCCGGGATCGCCGACGCAGACCCGCAGCTCGCCGAACACCTCCTCGCACCGGAGGTCACGTTCATCGGCACATCGGCGGGCTCCGCGGTGGCAGCCCAGCTCGCCAGCGGCGTCGGGCTCGACACGCTGTACGCCGCCCAGGTCTCCGACGACACCGCCGAATTCGACCCGCGCGTGGACCTCGCCGCCCTGATGGAGCGGTTCATGGCGGCGGCCCAGCCGGACGCATCCACGGTGGCGAGCCTGCAGGCGATCGGACGACTCGCCCTCGACACGGATACGGTCGCCGAGGACGAGCGCATGGTGTCGATCGAGGCGCGCCTGCCGTACGAGGAGTGGCCGGACCGGCGCCTGCTGATCACGGCGGTGGATGCGGTCAGCGGCGAGTTCCGCGTCTTCGACGCCGCCTCCGGGGTGCGCCTCGGCCAGGCCGTGGCGGCGAGCTGTGCGGTGCCAGGCGTGTGGCCGCCTGTGACCATCGGCGACCGTCGGTACATGGACGGCGGGATGCGCTCGCTCGCGAACGCCGACCTCGCCGCCGGGTCGGACTGGGTGCTGGTCGTTGCGCCCGTCCTGGAGGGCGTCGCCGGGTTCGGGCAGATCCCGCCGGGCGAGCTGGAGTCGCTCGCTCCCGCTCCGGTGCATGTCGTCTACGCCGACGACGCCTCGGTCGCCGCCTTCGGCGCCAACCCGCTCGACCCAGCGACCCGCCCCGCGTCCGCCGCGGCGGGCCGCGCCGTCGGCGCTGCCGCCGCCCACCGCATCCGCGCCGCTCTCGACCGCACCCACTGACCCCCGACGCAATCGAGCCGGGAGTTATGCACGCGACACGCCGCGCCGAGCGTGCATAACTCCCGGCTCGAGTTTCAGGAGGCGGGGGAGGCAGAGAGCTGCGCGAGGGCGTGGGCGGCGAGCCCGGCCATGCGGGGGTTGTCGTCGGAGTTGGCGGCGAGGGCGGAGCCCATGGTGACCGCCCAGCCGCGGGCGCGGCGCCAGGTGGCGTCGTCGACCAGGGCGGCGGGGGAGAGGCGGGCGAGTTCGGCGCGGAACACGGCCCGCGCATCCGGCCCGAACGTCAGCCACGCCGTCGCAAGGTCGGTCGCGGGGTCGCCCGCGGTCACGTCGCCGAAGTCGATCACGGCGGCGAGCCGGGAGAGGTCCGGCGTGAGGACCAGGTTGCCCGGATGCAGGTCGCCGTGCAGCCAGATCGGCGGCCCGTCCCACGGGGGCGCGTCGAGCGCATCCCGCCACGCGTCGGCGAGGTCGGCCACCTCCATCCGCTCAGATAGGTGACGCAGCCGCTCCTGCACTGCCGCATCCCGCGTCGCCAGGGGCACACCGCGCACCGGGTTGGCCGGGATGTCGCCGCTCGCCGGCTCGTGCAGCGCCGCGACGAACGCCGCCAACGGCAGGGCGATGGATGCGCGCTCCTCCGCCGTCACGTCCGCCCCGTCGATCCCGTCGACCCACCGCACAATGCTCCACGCGAACGGGAACAGCTCCGACGGCACGCCGACGCGCACGGGCGCGGGGATCGTGACGGCGACGCGCGCCGCGAACTCCGGCAGCACCTGCTGCTCGTGCTCGATCAGGTGCGCGGCGACCTCACGGCGCGGGATGCGCACCGCGTGCGCGTCGCCGAGCCGGTAGATCAGGTTGTCCCAGCCGTCGGAGACGAGTGTCAGCGGACCGGCGAGGTCGGGATGCTGCGCGGCGATCAGTCGCGCGACGAGGTCGGGGTCGCTGGCGATGTCGGCTTCCGGGGTGTGCACGCGTTCGCGTTTCAGCTCAGCTCGCGTCGCGGACGTACGACGACACCGCCGGTCCCGGATGGAGCACACCGTTCACGATCGCCTCGATGGCGAACTCGCTGGCCTTCGCGAGGTCGATCGCCGTGGGTTCGAGCAGCCACTGCAGTTGCAGCCCGTCCATGACGGCGAGGATGGAGGCCGCTGCGTTGTCGATCGTGTCGGGGTCGCTCACGCCTTCCTGGGCGCACAGCTCGCGGAAGGCATCGTCGATCTCCTCGCGCAGCGTGTGGTAGCGCTCGTGGAAGTAGGCCTTCGCTGGGTGGTCGTCGGTCACCGACTCGGAGGAGAGCACGGTGTAGACCTGCACGATGCCGGGGCGCAGCGAGTTGCGGAACGCCGTGCCGACCAGGTGCGCGAACAGGGCGGGGCCGCCGGGGATGTGGCGGTCGGCCAGGTGCGCGACGTCGTCCTGGTCGCGGAACTCGAGCACTTCGAGGAGCAGGTTCTGCTTCGACCCGAAGTGGTGCAGCACGCCGGCGTGGGTCATCCCGACCTGCTCGGCGATGTCGGAGAGGGTTCCGTTGGTGGAGCCTTTGGCACCGAAGGTTTCGATCGCCGCCCGGAGGATCTTGGTGCGTTTGCGCTCGGTCTCCGGGCGAGGACTGGTGCTAGCGCCCGTCGTGACCATGCGTGCCGTCCTCTGCCTCGTGCTGCTTGCGTGCGAGCTTACCACTCAGTAACCTCGGACCAACTTGCTTTCTGACCAGTAAGCAAGTTATCGTCAGCCGACACCCGCACCAAGAGGGCACAACGAGTGTGCCCGTCATGAAGGAGAAGCAATGAGGCTTAGGAAAACCTTGATCACGGCATCCGCGATCATGGCCATCGGCGCACTCGCGCTCACCGGCTGCTCGTCGAGCGGCTCATCAGGGGCGAGCAGCGCGAGCGGAGGCTCGCTCACGGTCGCGAAGCCGGACGGCGCAGCCGTCCTGGCGACCCAGATCAACAACCCGTTCATCACCACCGGCTCCGGCATGTCCCTCGGCTATGACCGGATGATCTACGAGCCCCTCGCGATCGTCAACCCGGTCGGCAAGAACGAGACGACCCCGTGGCTCGCCTCCAAGGTCGAGTGGAACTCGGACTACACGCAGCTCACCGTGACCCCGCGCAAGGGCGTCAAGTGGAGCGACGGCAAGCCCTTCACCGCAGACGACATCGTCTTCACGTACAACCTGATCAAGAACACCCCGGCTCTCGACCTGGCCGGGCTCAAGCTGAACGAGGTCAAGAAGGACGGCGACAACGTCGTCCTGAACTTCAGCGAGTCGAAGTTCGTCAAGCAGGGCGACGTGCTGCAGGTGGCCATCGTCCCCGAGCACCAGTGGAAGGGCATCGCAGACCCGACCAAGGATGCGGTCAAGGACGCGATCGGCACCGGCCCGTACACGGTCAAGACCTTCTCGTCGCAGGGCGTCGTGCTGAAGGCCCGCACCGACTACTGGGGCGGCAAGGTCCCGGTGGGCGAGCTCAAGTACCTCGAGTACAACGACAACACCGGCCTCCTCCGTGCTCTGCAGAGCGGCGAGACGGACTGGGCGCAGATCTTCATCACGGACTACCAGAAGAACTACGTGGACAAGGACCCGAAGCACAACGTGTTCTGGGGCGCCAACGTCCTCAGCCCGGACATGATCCTCGTCAACAACACCAAGGCGCCGTTCAACGACGTGGCGTTCCGCAAGGCCGTCAACATGGTCATCGACCGCAAGGCGCACGCCGAGAAGGCGCGCAGCAACGCCGGCCCGGAGCTGACCAACGTGACCGGCATCCCGCAGCCGACCGGTGACCAGTACATCGCTCCCGAGTACAAGGACCAGACGTTCAAGATCGACGTCGACGGCGCCAAGAAGGTGCTCACCGACGCCGGGTACACCTGGAAGAGCGGCGCCCTGATCGACCCGTCCGGCAACCCGGTCTCGTTCACGCTGTCCGACCCCCAGGGCTGGAACGACTACGTCACGGGCATCCAGCTCGTCGCGACGCAGATCAAGAACACGCTCGGCGCCGACGCGAAGGTCGCCACGCCCGACGCAGACACCTGGACCGCGAACGTTGCCTCCGGCAACTTCGACGCCGTGCTGCACTGGACCGGCTCCGGCTCGAACCCGTGGCACATCTACGACGACGTCATGAACGGTGCTTACCTCGAGCAGGCAGCGGACGGCAAGGTCGCGGACAACTTCGGCCGCTACAACAACCCGGAGGCGACCGCGCTGCTCAAGGAGTACGCACAGGCATCCGATGACAGCGCACGCACCGCTGCGCTGAACAAGCTGCAGAAGATCTTCGTGGAGGACGTCCCGGCGATCCCGATCGGAACGCACCCGCAGCTCGCCGAGTACAACACCCGCAAGTTCACGGGGTGGCCGAGCGAGAGCAACCAGTACGCGACTGCTGACCCCACTCAGCCGTCTGCCGTCCAGGTGCTCATGAACCTGAAGCCGGCCAGCAAGTAAGCAACCTGCGCGTCCGGGGTGGGCGAGGGGCTTTCGAGCCCGCGTCCACCCCGGATCGTCCGCGGTCAGCGTGAAAGCGACATCCCTATGACAGACTCCCTTCTTTCTGTGCGCGATTTCTCGGTCGTGTACGACGTGGATCCGCCCGTCGAGGCGGTCAAGAACGTCACCATCGACATCAAGCGCGGCGAAATCGTCGGCCTCGCCGGTGAGAGCGGCTGCGGCAAGACCACCCTCGCCTACGGCGTGCAGCGGCTCCTCAAGCCGCCGGCCGTCATCAGCAGCGGCAGCGTCGTCTTCCACGACGAAGGCGGCGACGACATCGACATCAACTCCCTCGACGCGGAGGAGATGCGCCGCTTCCGCTGGAACAAGGTCTCCATGGTCTTCCAAGGAGCCATGAACGCCCTCAACCCGGTGGCCACCATCGGCGCGCAGCTCGAGGACGTGTTCCTGGTGCACCGCCCGGGGATGAGCAGGGCGCAGCGGCGCGCGGAGGCCGCCGAGCTCCTCGAGATCGTCAAGGTGGGCGCGCAGCGCCTGCGCTCCTTCCCGCACGAGCTCTCCGGCGGTATGCGCCAGCGCGTCATGATCGCCATGGCCCTGGCGCTTCGCCCGCAGTTGATGGTGATGGACGAGCCGACGACCGCGCTCGACGTTCTGGTGCAGCGCGAGATCCTGAAGCAGATCTCCCAGCTCCGCCACGACTTCGGCTTCTCAGTCGTCTTCATCACCCACGACCTCCCGCTGCTGCTGGAGATCAGCGACCGCATCGCGATCATGCGCGAAGGGGAGATCGTCGAGCTCGCCGACGCGGAGCAGATCTGGACCAACCCCCAGCACGAGTACACGCGCAAGCTGCTCGGGTCGTTTCCCCGCCTCACGGGCGAGAGAGGAGTGGTCGTCCGATGACCACGCTCGAGTTCAAGAACGTCACCAAGATCTACAACGTGCGCGGAGCGGGACAGCTCAAGGCGCTCGACGACGTCAGCTTCACCCTCGGCCCCGGGCAGACCATCGGCCTGGTCGGCCAGTCCGGCAGTGGCAAGTCGACCATCGCGAAGATCCTCACCCAGCTCGAGACGCCCACCAGCGGAGAGGTGCTGCTGGACGGCGCCCCGGTCCCGCGGTCGGGCAAGAGACTGCGGAAGTACCGCCAGCAACTGCGGATGGTCTTCCAGGACCCGTTCGCCTCGCTGAACCCGTCCCACTCGATCCGCCACCACATCGAGCGCCCGCTGCGACTGGACAACGTCGTCCCGCGCTCTGAGGTCGACGACGAGGTGCGCCGACTGCTGCAGCGCGTTCGACTGGATGCGGATGCGGTGATCGACCGGCGCCCGCACGAGCTCTCCGGAGGCCAGCGACAGCGCGTCGCGATCGCCCGCGCGCTGGCATCCCGCCCCGCGCTGCTGGTCGCTGACGAGCCGGTGTCGATGCTCGACGTGTCGATCCGCCTCGGCGTGCTGAACCTGCTCGCAGAGCTGCAGACCCAGGAGGGCCTCGGCGTCCTCTACATCACCCACGACCTGGCGACGGCCAGGCACTTCAGCGACGAGATCATCGTGCTCAACCAGGGCAGGATCGTCGAACACGGAACGGCGGACGATGTCATCCTCCGTCCGAAGGATCCGTACACGCGCGAGCTTCGCGCCGCGTCCCCCGACCCGGAGAAGCACTTCGGATCGCTGGCCGCACAGACGTCAGGAGGTGTGCTGTGAGCACCGAGACTCCCATTGATCCCACGCTGGTCGGGACGATGGCGACCAGGGCGGAACGCCGAGGCATCCGTGTCCCGTGGCGTTTCATCGGCGGACGAGCCGCGTTCTACGCCTTCACGCTGTGGGCGGCCATCACCATCAACTTCTTCCTGCCCCGCATGATGAAGGGCGACGCCGTCTCGTCGTACATGGCGCGCAGCCAGGGTCAGTTGACCCCGGATGCGGAGAAGGCGCTCAGGGCCATGTTCGGCCTGGACACCTCCGTGCCGCTCTGGCAGCAGTACCTCGACTACTGGAACATGCTGTTCCACGGCAATCTGGGCGTCTCCATCTCCACCGGCATGGCGCCGGTGGGCGAGGCCATCGCCTCCGCCCTGCCGTGGACGCTCGGGCTGGTCGGCTTCGCGACGGTGATCTCGTTCCTGATCGGGACGAGCCTGGGCGCGGTGATCGGCTGGAAACGCGGCGGACGACTGGATGTGTTCGTTCCCATCACGACGTTCCTCGGCACCGTTCCGTACTTCTGGGTCGGACTGATCCTGATCGCGGTGTTCTCGACGACGCTCGGCTGGTTCCCCGCCGGGCACGCATACGAGCTGGGCGTCGAGCCTGGCTGGAACGCGGACTTCATCGGCGAGGTCATCTCCCACGCGGCCCTGCCGATGATCACCATCGTGATCGTCTCGATCGGCGGCTGGGTGCTCGGTATGCGCAACATGATGCTCACCGTCCTCGACGAGGACTACATCACCGTCGCGCAGGCCAAGGGGATGCCGAACCGTCGCGTGCTCTGGCGCTACGCCGCGCGCAACGCGGTGCTGCCGCAGATCCAGAGCTTCGCGCTCGCCCTCGGCTTCATCGTCAGCGGCACGATCGTGATGGAGATGGTGTTCTCCTATCCCGGCATCGGCCTGCTGCTGCTCAACGCCACCAGCGCGAAGGACTACGCGCTGATGCAGGGCATCTTCCTCGTCCTGGTCCTGGCAGTGCTGGTGGCGAACATCCTCGCGGACATCGCCTACGCCATCCTCGACCCACGCACCCGTCAGACGGAGGCTTGATCATGACAACCCCCGCTCAAGAATCGCAGACGCTCACCCCAGGCTCGGAGAGTCTCGCTCAGCCAGCAGGCGTCGGCGCACCGGAGACCCTCGCGGTCGCGGTCGCCGACAGGCGGCGCCCGGCGAAGGCGACGTTCTGGTCGCAGTTGAAGGCATCGCTCGCGATGTTCAGCAATCCCAAGTCCGCGACCGGCCTGATCATCATGGGCGTGTTCGTGCTCGTCGCGATCTTCGCCCCGTGGATCGCCCCGTACGACCCGAACGCGCAGAACCTGAACGAGACCCTCCAGCCGCCGTCGTTCGAGCACCTCCTCGGCACGACCCACATCGGCCAGGATGTGTTCAGCCAGCTCGTCTTCGGAACGCGCGGCGTGCTCGTGGTCGGGTTCCTGGCGACGATCATGGCCACCGTGGTCGCGATCATCGTCGGCGTGACCGCCGGCTATCTGCGCGGCTGGAAGAGCGAGTCGCTGTCTGCCCTGTCGAACGTGTTCCTGGTCATCCCCGGACTGCCGCTGATGATCATCGTCGCCTCGCAGTTCGACGACCCGCCGCTGTGGCTCATCGCCGCTGTGCTCGGCCTGACCGGCTGGGCCTGGGGCGCGCGCGTTCTGCGCGCGCAGACCATGTCGCTGCGCAACCGCGACTTCATCCAGGCGGCGAGGGCGAACGGCGAACCGCTTCGCCGCGTCATCCTGGTGGAGATGCTGCCGAACCTGCTGGCGATCATCGCGTCGAGCTTCGTCGGCACCATGACGGCCGCGGTGCTGGGCTTGACCACCCTCGCGTTCATCGGCGTCATCCCGGTGTCGAACCTGAACTGGGGAACCATCCTGTTCTGGGCGCAGCAGAACAACGCGTTCCCGGAGTACTGGTGGTGGTACGTGCCGGCCGGTCTGTGCATCGCACTGCTGGGCGTCGCTCTGTCGCTGATCAACTTCGGCATCGACGAGTACGTCAACCCTCGCCTGCGCTCCGCCGGAGAGCGCGCCCGTGCGATGAAGCGCAAGGGCATCAACATCAACAACGCCGTCACGCAGGTGCGCACGGAACCGCCCGCCGCCGCTGCGGCCGAACGATCACGGGAAGTCAAGACCGAATGACCTCAACACTGCCATCAGCATCCCCGGTTCTGGCATCGGGAACCCTTCCGTACCAGGACCCATCGCTGACGACAGCCGAACGTGTCGCTGATCTCCTCGCACGCATGACCGTGGAGGAGAAGGTCGGGCAGATGTTGCAGCTCGACGCACGCGACGACCTGCGCGACCACATCCTGCGACGCCACGTCGGCTCCATCCTGCACACCTCCCCGGAGCGGATCCTGGAGGCGAACCGGCTCACTGCGAAGACCCGTCTGCGCATCCCCCTCCTCGTGGGGGAGGACTGCATCCACGGGCACTCGTTCTGGCCGGGCGCCACGATCTACCCCACCCAGCTCGGTATGGCCGCGTCGTGGGATGCGGAACTGATCGCGCGGGTCGCCCGCGCCACCGCGGAAGAGGTCGCCGTGACCGGCGTGCACTGGACTTTCTCTCCCGTGCTGTGCATCGCCAGGGACCTCCGCTGGGGTCGGATCAGCGAGACGTTCGGCGAGGACCCCTTCCTCATCGGCGAGCTGGCGAGCGCCATGGTGCGCGGCTACCAGGGGAACGGGCTCGACGATCCGACGGCGATCCTCGCCACCGCGAAGCACTTCGCCGGCTACTCGGAGACGCAGGGCGGCCGCGACGCGAGCGAGGCCGACATCTCCAGGCGCAAGCTGCGGAGCTGGTTCCTGCCGCCCTTCGAGCGCGTGGCGCGTGAGGGATGCCGTACGTTCATGCTCGGCTACCAGAGCACAGACGGTGTGCCGATCACGGTGAACGACTGGCTGCTCAGCGAGGTGCTGCGCGGCGAGTGGGGATACACGGGGACGCTCATCACCGACTGGGACAACGTCGGCCGCATGGTCTGGGAACAGAAGGTCCAGCCCGACTACGCGCACGCCGCCGCTGCCGCCGTCACGGCAGGAAACGACATGGTGATGACCACGCCGCTCTTCTACGAGGGCGCCCTGGAAGCCGTCGAGAAGGGGATGCTCGCCGACGATGCCTTCGACGCCGCGGTCGCGCGCATCCTCACGCTGAAGTTCGACCTCGGACTGTTCGAGAACCCCCGCCTCCCTTCCGCCGAACTCGACGCCGTGGTCGGCAGCGCGGCGCACGCCGAGCTGAACCTGGAGATCGCGCGGCGTTCGATCGTGCTGCTGGAGAACGACGGGACGTTGCCGCTGGCGTCGCCTGGTGCGTCGCGGGATGCGTCCGGCTCCGACGCCGGGCAGCTCAGGGTCGCGCTCGTCGGCCCGCTCGCGGACGACGCGCAGAGCCAGCTCGGCGACTGGGCAGGCGGATCTGGACAGGCTGGCTGGCTGGACGGCCAGCCGCGCGAGATGATCACCACCGTGCTCGACGGTCTGCACGCTATCGACGGCTGGAGCGTCCGGCACGCCAGGGGCGCCGAGATCCTCACCCTCGAGGACGACCCGCGCGGAAAGACGTTCCAGGACGGGCAGCCGCGGCCCGCCGTGGTCGTGCCAGCTGCATCCGACCCGGTGCTGATCGCCGAGGCCGTCGCAGCCGCTGAGGCGTCCGATGTGGTGGTCGCCGTGGTCGGCGACCGGATCGAGCTCGTCGGCGAGGGACGTTCCACCGCGACGCTCGAACTGATCGGCGGCCAGACCGCGCTGCTCGACGCGATGATCGCGACGGGAAAACCCGTCGTCGTGGTGCTCCTCGCCTCGAAGCCGCTCGTCCTTCCGCCATCGGTCGCGAAGGCCGCCGCCGTGATCTGGGCAGCGAACCCGGGGATGCTGGGCGGGCAGGCGCTCGCCGAGATCCTCGCCGGTCGCGTCGAGCCTTCCGGTCGTCTTCCGATCTCGTTCGCCAGGCACGTCGGCCAGCAGCCGACGTACTACAACCAGATCCGCGGGCAGCACGGAGACCGCTACGCCGACCTCACCCAGGAGTCCGCGTGGGCGTTCGGCGACGGCCTGTCGTACACGACCGTCGAGTACGCCGAGCTGGCACTCGAGCGCACGGAGCTCGGCGCGCACGACACCATCGTCGCCGAGGTCACCGTGAGCAACACCGGCGCACGCCCTGTGCGTGAGACGGTCCAGGTCTACGTGCGAGACACCGTCACGAGCGTGAGCTGGACGGACAAGGAGCTCAAGGCGTATCGCCAGATCGACCTCGCCCCCGGCAAGACGGCTCGGGTGCGCATCGAGCTTCCCGTCCGGGAGTGCTCGATCGTGGACGCCGCGGGAGTCCGCCGCGTGGAAGAGGGAGGTTTCGAGCTGCTCGTCGGCCCGTCCTCGCGCGAGGCTGCGCTTCTCACGGCCGGGTTCGAGGTCGTTTAGCGACCGCCTCAGGCGCGGTCGTGGAGGGTGATCTGGTAGCCGTCCGGATCGGCGAAGGTGAACGTGCGGCCGAACGGGCCGTCGATCGGCGCTGAGACGATCGTGTGGCCATCCGCGACGAGCGCGTCGTGGATGGCCTGGACGTCGGTGGCGTGCAGCCAGAGCGCGACGCCGATGCCCGGCTGGGCGGCGGAGACGAGATCGGTGCCGGGCACGACGTCGCGGAGTGCGAACGCGATCGGCGTCGTCTCGAAGACGACGGCGTGCGGGGGACCCGCCTGCGAGCGGACCAGTCCGAGGTACTGCTCGTAGAACGCCTGTGAGGCATCGAGGTCGCGCGCCTGGAGAGAGATGAAGTCGGGGCCGGTGACGGGCATGATGGTGCTCCTTCGTGATGTGTCAGTTAGCTGACACGCACCAACCTATGTCAGAATACTGACATGAGTCAAGACGGCGCCGGTATCGACCTGGAAACCTCGCTGGGATACCTGCTGAAAGAGGCGTCGAGCGCGCTCCGTGCCGCCATGGAGGCCGTGCTGCGCCCGCTCGGGATGACCATCACCCACTACTCGTGTCTCGAACTGCTCGCCCAGCGCCCCGGCCTCTCCAACTCCGAACTCGCGCGCGGAACGTTCGTGACACGGCAGTCGATGAACGTGCTGCTGCAGAACCTCGAGCGCGACGGCTACGTGGTGCGGCCGTCGGAGGCGCCGGTCGGGAAGGTCCTGCCCACGCAGCTCACCGCCCGCGGCCGGCGAAGCCTCGAAGAGGCGACAGCCGCCGTCCGCGGTGTCGAGCTCAGGATGCTGGGGGACATGACAAGCGAGGAGCAGGCGAGTGCGTTCCGGACCCTGCAGGGCATGATCCAGCGCCTGCGCTGAGCGGGAGAGAGTGTGGGGAGGCCGGCGCGGCGAGCCGGGAGTGCCTGCCGGCGAGGACCGCATCCATTTCTCCGTGGCGGTGGCGGTGGCGGTGGCGGCGTCGCGCGAGACTTGTCGCCGTGCATCCGGATGCAATCCATTGTCAATAGCGTACCGTTTCTGGTACCTTATTGGCAAGGAGGTGGGGTGATGACCTATCGGCATGACCTCTGGGAGATCGCCGCGTCGCGCAACGGCGTGGTGACCGTTGCCGAGGCGGAGGATGCGGGCGTGCCAGCCGTCGAGGTGCGGAAGCTCGCTGCCCGCGGCGCGCTTCATGCGTTCGGGCAGGGCGTCTACACGCACCGCGACGTGCCGACGACGCTGCTTACCCAGCCGACGATCGCTGTGGCCCTCGCGGGGGAAGGCGCGTTCCTGCGTCGTGAATCCGTGCTCGATCTGCACGGGCTCGGGCAGTTCAACCCGCCGAGGGTGCGCGTGGGTACACGTCGTCGAGTGCGACGCGCTCTCCCGGAGTGGATGGAGCTGGAGAACCGGCCCGATGTGCCCGATGAGGATCTCATTCATTACCAGGGCGTTTTGGCGACGACCGTCCGGCGGGCGCTGGAGGACATGCGGCATCGGATGCCCCCCGACCGATGGGAAGCACTGGTCGACGAGGCGCGGCGGCGAGACCTGATCGAAGAGCGCGACACCATTGCGCAAAAGGCGGTTTCGCCGTGAGCGAGATGACTCAGCCCCTGAACGTGACTCAGCTCAATGCTCGGCTCGCGAAGATCGCGGCAGCGCTGGGCATTCCCGTCGCTCGTGCGCGAGTGATGCTGTGCACGCTGATCGCATCGCAGATGCTCCCCGACGCCGTCGCTGTGAAGGGCGGCATGGGCGTGAAGTTGCGTTTCGGAGAGCGTGGCACGCGCGCCACGTCCGACCTGGACGTTTCCACCCGCGTCCGCGGTGAAGAGTTCGAGCGGGCGTTTCGCGCGCGGCTGGCCGAGGGGTGGGGAACGGTGCCGCCGTCGAAAGGCGAACGGCGCCGCAATCCGGGCGCGCCGGATCGCGTCGCGTTCACCGGGACGGTGCGCGCCGTAAAGCTTCACGATCCAGGGCTCGCTCGTCCGGAGTACGTGATGCACCCGTATCGGGTGTCGCTAGCGTTCCTCGGCAACGCTTGGGGCGCGCTCGATGTCGAGGTCTCCGATCCCGAGATCGACCCGTATGCGCACACAAGGAGGGAGATCGACGGGGAACTCGCACAGTTCGGCGCCTACTTTGGCTTCGGGGAGCTGCGACCGATCGAGCTGGTCGACCTGGAGTACCAGATCGCGCAGAAGCTCCACGCCGTCACCGATCCAGCCTATGCGCGAGCGCACGATCTGGTCGACCTCCAGTTGCTCTGGAATGCCGGCCCCGATCTGCGGACGTTGCACACTCTGTGCGTGGACACGTTTCGCTGGCGCCGCCAGCAAGAGTGGCCGCCGATTTCGCTGCGTCCGATGGATGGGTGGGAACTGGCCTACGCAGACGCACGCGCCGAGACCGAGGTCGACGGCCACACCCCGATGCTTCCGGACATCGTCGCGGCGCGCGAGTGGCTGAGCCGGATCATCGGCATCATCACGTCGTCACCCGTCCTCGATTGACACTTTCACGCCGCGGTCAGCCGACCAGCGTCAGGATCGTCTCGGCCACCTGTCGCGGCGATGCGGTGGTGGTGTCGACCGTCGGACCGGGGATGCCCGCGGAGGCGAGCACCGCATCCAGCTCTCCGTGGCGGTGCAGGTGCCAGGCGAGACCCGCCGCGTCGTCTCGGTGCCTGACGCGCAGCCTGGCCGCGCCGACGTCGGGGTCGACCGTGAGTCGGACGACGGTCAGCGGGAGGTCGCCGATCGCGTCTTCGTAGTGCCGCACAGCTGCTGCGTCCTCGATCACCCCGGCGAGCACCAGGATGCGAGCCCCGGCCGCCAGGTGGTTCGCGGCGACCGCGCTCAGGTTCGCCAGCTCCAGTGCGCTGTTGAACGGATCGCCGGAGGGAGCCGGCCACCCGGCGCGCAGGGCGTCGAGGTCGATGATCGCGTGGGGCACGCCGCGCTCGATCAGAAGCGTGCTGACAGCGTCGGCTGTGGCGGACTTGCCGACGCCGACGGTACCGTTCAAGAACAGGGCGTGGTCGTGCATCCGACCAGTCAACCGCACGAGGGTGCGGCGAAGTGTTGCGTACTACGGGGTGGATGCGCCCGATCGTTGCGCGCAGCGGCGAAAGAGTGCCGAAGTGTTGTGAGAGTCTGCTGGGGGCCCGAGAGGAAAACATGGATACACGCAACGCCGACGCCACGCCGACCAGGATGCACGCCGTCTCCGACGAGACCCGCGGGCTCGTCGACCTCGTGCTCGACTACTCGCGGCGGCGCATCCTCAGCACGGACACCCCGCTCGACAAGCCGCTCTCCGAGGCGGAGCTGAACCGGCTGGCCGGGCAGACCGTGGTCGAGGGCGGGATCGGCGCCGAGCGCGCACTGGCGCTGTTCGAGCACGTGCTCGCTCCCGCGTGCATCACCACCGACCACCCGCAGTACCTGTCGTTCATCCCGACGGCGCCGACCAAAGCGGCCACCGCGTTCGACCTGGTCGTGTCCGCGAGCGCCGTCTACGGAGGCTCGTGGCTGGAAGGATCGGGGGCGGTCTTCGCCGAGAACCAGGTGCTCGCCTGGCTCGCCGCCGAATTCGGCCTCCCCAAGACCGCTGGCGGCGTGTTCGTGCAGGGCGGCACGCTCGGCAACCTCTCCGCGCTCGTCGCCGCCCGCGAGCACGCGCGCGCCGAGCGCGGAGACCGGCTCGGCCACGGCCGCTGGAAGATCGTCTGCAGCGCAGAGGCGCACTCCTCCATCGCGTCAGCGGCGCGGGTGATGGATGTGGAGGTCGTGCCCGTGCGACCGGACGACAGCGGGATGCTCACCGGCGCGAACGTGCGGGAAGCGCTCGACGAGCACGGCGCATCCGTGTTCGCCGTCGTCGCCACGGCAGGGTCGACCAACTTCGGCATCGTGGACGACATCGCATCCATCGCAGCGCTGAAGGACGACTACGAGTTCTGGCTGCACGTCGACGGCGCGTACGGGCTGGCCGGGATGCTGTCGCCGGCCGCCAGGCACCGGTTCGCCGGGGTGGAGCGGGCGGACTCGGCGATCGTCGACCCGCACAAGTGGCTGTTCGCGCCGTTCGACGCGTGCGCGCTGATCTACCGCGACCCGGAGGCTGGTCGTCGCGCGCACACCCAGCACGCCGAGTATCTTGACACTCTCACCGAGACCACAGAGTGGAGCCCGTCGGACTACGCGGCGCACCTCACCAGGAGGGCGCGCGGGCTCCCGCTGTGGTTCTCGCTCGCCACGTACGGCGCCGCGGCGTACCGCGAGGCGGTGACCGCATCCCTCGACCTGGCGCAGCGGATCGCCCGCGAGATCGAGTCGCGCGACGGCTTCCGGCTGGTGCGGGAGCCGCAGTTGTCCGTCGTGGTGTTCGAGCGCGACGGCTGGACCCGTGACGACTACGCCCGCTGGTCGGCCAGGCTCCTCGACGAGCAGCGCGCGTTCGTCACGCCCAGCTCGCACGACGGACGGCCGAACACCCGGTTCGCCATCGTCAACCCGACCACGACGTTCGCCCACCTCACGTCCATCCTCGACACCATGTAGACGCAAACGAGTCCGGAGTTATGCACGCGACGCGCCGGGCGCGAGCGTGCATAACTCCGGACTCGATTACTACTTGGGGGTTCAGACGATGGGGTCGTCGGTGTCGCTGGTGCGACGGGTGACGCGTTCGCCGGAGGCGGGGTCGACAGCGGTGCGCGTGGTCGCGACCGACTGGCGGCGGCGGGTCAGCAGCACGATGCCGATGATGATGCCGATCGCGCCGGCGGCCATCAGGATGTAGCCGACCAGATGGAGGTCGATCCAGGCGACCTGCAGGTTCAGCGCGAACGCCAGGATGGCGCCGATGACGAACAGGACGATTCCGGTTCCGAGACTCACAGTGTCTCCCTCCCGGTCAGGCGCGTCGGCTGCCGGTGAGCATCCTGACGAGCCAGACGATCACGGCGATGACGAGCAGGACGATGCCGACCCAGAGCAGGAAGTTCAGAGACTGCACGAATCCGCCGGTCAGCAGAAGAATGATCGCAATGATGGCGATCACGATGAGCAGGATGTTCATGGCAGAGGTGTCCTTTCCTTGACGACACCACAGAACTACTAGTTCAGTTGCCTAGCAATCCCCTTGACTTGACGGATTTTCCTGCTTTACTCGCGCGAGCCGCCTGGCGCGCCTGCCCGCGCGTCAGGAATGCCGGGGCTTGGTCGAGATGCGGTCTACCGTCTCGCGCATCTTGGTGAGGAACCGCGTGATGGTCGCCGCCTCCTCCGGGCTGAGCTCCGCCGTCGCCGCCTCGATCTGCGTCTGCGCGGCCTCGAGCATCGGACCTGTGTCGCCGAGCGCAGCCGCGGTCGGCACGATTTCGATGGAGCGCTTGTCGACGGTGCTCGGTTTGCGCTCCACGAATCCGCCCTTGGCCAGCCGGTCGATGAGGGCGGTGGTGGATGCGCTGGAGATGCCGAGGTAGGCGCTGACATCCTTGGATGCGGTCACCCGGCCGACCGCGCGCCGGTCGAGGATGAACCGCAGCGCGAGCAGGTCGCTGTCGCCGATGCCCATCGCGGCGCCGGTGCGCCTCCGCATCGCCGCTTCCGCAGCCCGGTAGACCTGGAGCGCCTCGAGGACGCCCGTCTCTGGGCGGTCAGGCACCTCGGTCTCGTCACTCACAGCTCTCACTCAACCCACGTTCGCGGATCTGACAAGGGAGGACGCCGACACTTTCGGCTGATTCACGGCCAGGGCCGCGAGGGTGAGGGTCGCGCGTATGCTCGCACGGTGGACGATCGTGTGCTGCTGGACCGCTACGAGCTGAGGGATGCGCTCGGCCGAGGGGGCATGGCGACGGTGTACCGCGCGCTCGACCGCCAGCTCGGCCGGTTCGTCGCCGTCAAGCTCTTCGCGCCGGGGACCGCGGTCGACGACGCGCGCCGTCGCGCAGAGGCGACGCTGCTCGCGCGGCTCAGCCATCCGAGCCTGGTGACCCTGCACGACGCGCACCTGGCGGTCGAGGGGGATGCGACACCGAGCTTCCTGGTCATGGAGCTGGTCGACGGAACGGACCTCCGCAGACGTCTGGACGACGGACCTCTGACCGGCGCGGAGGCGGCCGAGCTGGCAGCGGAGATCGCCGAGGGGCTGGTGGTGGTGCACGACGCCGGAATGGTGCATCGAGACCTCAAGCCCGCCAACATCCTGCTGCCGGCTTCGACGGTGCCAGGCGGTCGGCTGCACGCCAAGCTCGCGGACTTCGGCATCGCGCACCTGATCGGCGCGGAACGCCTCACGACAGACGGCACCGTCATCGGCACGGCGGCCTACCTGAGCCCGGAGCAGGTGGCGGGCGCGGAGCCAGGAGCGCCCGCCGACATCTACTCCCTCGGCCTCGTGCTGCTCGAAGCGCTCACCGGCCGACGCTCGTACCCCGGCACGCCCGTGGAGTCGGTGAGCGCGCGAGCGGCGCACGATCCGCGCATCCCGAGCACCCTGCCGGACGACTGGCGCGGGATGCTCGCGGCCATGACGGCGCGCGACCAGACGCTGCGGCCAACGGCGATGGAGACCGCCGTGATGGCCAGGGAGCTGGCGCCGCAACTGGCGGGGTGGGATGCGGGTGCTGCGGCGGATGCGGGCGCCGAGGATGTGCCGACGGTCGCCATGACGCGTCGGGACGCCTCGGAGCCTCCGAGGCCGCCGGCGCCGACCGTGGCACTGCACGGGAGCGCCGTGGCAGGGGACGCCGCTGACGCGCCGACCGCCCTGCTGGAGCCCCCGAAGCGTCGCCGCGGAGTCGTCGCGGCAGTGATCGGGGCCGTGGTGGTGGTGCTCGTCGCCGGGGGCATCGGCCTCGGCGCGCTGCTCGCTCCGTCCGGAACCTCGCCAGGGACGGTCCCGGCCACGCACTCCCCGTCGACGACTCCCAGCCTCGCGCCGACGGTCGCCCCTGTCACCACCCAGACTCCGGCGACGACGCCTCCAGCGGAGACCACCTCTCCACCGGCGACCACGCCTGCGCCGACGCCGGGAAACAACGGGAACGGGAACGGGAACGGGAACAAGGGCAAAGGCAACAACAACGGGAACGGGAACGGGAACGGCAAGAACAAGTAGCCGCTGGCCCCGCCCGAGACCGCGCGAACCGGCTGCAGCTCAGCGCGGGCGGCAGACCAGGATGTTCGCCCGCCGCCGTCGCGTGAAGCCGAGCGCCTCGTACACGCCGATCGCCCGCTCGTTCGTCGCCTCGACGTGCAGGAAGGGGCGCTCGCCGCGCGCGATGATGCCACGCATCACCTCGACCATCACCGTCGCCGCGAAGCCGCGCCCGCGGAACTCAGGGTCGACGCAGACCGCGCTGACCTCGCACCACCCGTCCGGCCGCATCCGCTGCCCCGCCATCGCGGCGAGCCGGTCGCCGACGCGCACGCCGCGGTAGCCTCCGAACTCGATGGTGCGGGGCAGGAACGGCCCCGGCCTGGTGCGGTCCACCAGGTCGAGCGCATCCGGAACGTCCGCGTCGTCCAGCTCGACCAGCGCAGCGTCGTCGCCGAGCGGCCGCAGCTCCGGCACGGTGTCGTGCTCGTAGACGAGCTGCCAGCAGTCGTATGCGCCGAGCGTCTCCCAGCCGTCCGGGCCGGTGGATGCGCCGAAAACGCCGAGCGTGTCGTCAGCGTCACCGTCGCCGTCGCCGTCGCCATCACCGTCGCTCCCGGCCGCGCCCAGCCCGATCAGGCCGCCCAGCGCATCCAGCGGCCCGTCGGGGTCGGCGACGGCCGCGAACGGGGAGACGTCGGTGCGGAAGCGCTTCGCGTCCGGTGTTCCGATGGCCAGAGAGCGCTGCGCCCCGATGAGAGCGTGCCAGGCGGGATTGTCGAGAACGTGCATCCACCCAGCTTTTCATGCCGTGGATGTGCCGTGCGCCGGTTCCGCCTGGCCCCGTGCGCCAGTAGTGTCGCGCGTGACCCGATCTTTCGGCGTCGCCGTTCGAGGAGGACTCCCTGAAGACCGCAGCCATCGTCGTGAACCCGATCAAGGTCGACCTGCCCGCCGTGCGCGCGGTCGTGGAGGCGGCAGAGTCCCGCTACGGCTGGGGGGAGACGATCTGGCTGGAGACGACCGAGGACGACCCCGGCACCGGCCAGGCGAAGCAAGCGCTGGAACGCGGGGCGGATGTGGTCATCGCGGCGGGCGGCGACGGCACGGTCCGCACGGTCGCCGAGGTGCTGCAGGGCTCGGACACGCCGCTCGCCCTGCTCCCGTCCGGCACGGGGAACCTGCTCGCCCGCAACCTGAACCTCACCCTCGACGACGTCGAGAACGCCCTGCAGACCGCATTCGACGGAGACGACAGGCCGATCGATGTCGGTGTCGCCGACATCCGGGATGCGGACGGCACGGTGAGCAGGCGCTCCTACCTGGTGATGGCCGGGCTCGGCATCGACGCTAAGATGCTGGCGGCCACCGACGACGACCTGAAGAAGAAGGCGGGCTGGCTCGCATACGTCCGGGCGATCGGAACGGTGCTCCGCGACAAGAACCAACTGCACCTGCGCTACCAGCTCGACGGCGGACGGACGCACTCGCTGCGCGCGCACACCGTGATGATCGGCAACTGCGGCTCGCTGCCTGGCAACATCCTGCTGCTGCCGGACGCCGCGGTCGACGACGGCGAGTTCGACATCGTGGTCCTGCGCCCGGAGGGCTTCATCGGCTGGGTGCAGATCGTCGCGAAAGTCTTCTGGGAGAACGGCGTGCTGCGCCGCACCTCGGCGGGACGTCGGCTGCTGAGCATGTCGAAGGAGGTGCGCGCCCTCAACTATCTGAAGGGCAGCGAGTTCATCCTGCGCCTGAGCCGCCCGGAAGACGTGGAACTCGACGGCGACCTGTTCGGCAGCGCCACGGCGATCAAGACGTGGATCGACCCGAAGAGCCTGATCGTGAAGGTGCCGGAGGAGGGCTGAACGGCGGAGGGCTGAGCGGCGCACCGAGCGCTGTCGCCTCTCTTCACTCCCGCTCGCCCACCGCGGCGACGATCTGCACCAGTGCCGCGCGCAACGCATCCGGATCGTCGACGGCGGGGAACACGTCCTGCTCCAGGTCCTTCGCCCCGGCGAACGCCTCGCGTCCGGCGGCGGTGATGCTGAGCGCGTGCCTGCGCCGGTCGCCTGGGTGGGGCGAGCGCGCGACCAGGCCTTCCCGTTCGAGGCGGTCGACGGTGCGCGACATCGTCTGCGCCTCCACCCGGGCGAGACGTGCGAGGTCGGCCTGCGACGTGATGCCCGCATCCAGGAAGTGCAGCACGATGAGCCCGGCGTGGGTGAGCCCGCGCTGTTCGAGCGCCTGCGCCCAGCTTCGCTCCACCGCTCGGGATGCGACGCCCAGCAGTCGGCCGATCGGCCAGTTCTCCGGCCGCTGCTCGTCCGCGTCCACGCGCTCCCTGTCCACCGGTTCATCCTAAGCGCGCCACCCGCAGCCATCGAGCCCAGGCTTCTTCACCGTTCGAGCGCGGTTTAGCGTGAAAAAGCCTGGGCTCGATGGCTGCGGGGCGGGGGTACGGTTAGGCGGGCGTGGAGTGAGCGCGGAGTGAGCGCGAGAGTGAGGAGCACACATGGAGTACGTCAACCTCGGCAGCACCGGCCTGAAGATCTCGGCGGTCGTCCTCGGCTGCATGAGCTACGGCGTGCCGGAGCGGGGCGCGCATCCCTGGAGCCTCGACGAGGAGGCGAGCAGGCCGTTCATCCGGAGTGCTCTTGAGGCGGGGATCACGACGTTCGACACGGCCGACGTGTACTCAGACGGCACCAGCGAGGAAATCGTCGGCCGGGCGCTCGCCGACTTCGCGGAGCGCGACGACGTGGTCATCGCCACCAAGGTCCACGGCCGGATGGGGCAGAGCCCGAACCGCGCCGGCCTGTCGCGGGCGCACATCCTGTCGGCCATCGACGACAGCCTCCGCCGGCTCGGAACGGACCACGTCGACCTGTACCAGATCCACCGGTGGGACCCGTCGACCCCGATCGAGGAGACGATGGAGGCTTTGAACGACGTCGTCCGCTCCGGCAAGGCCCGCTACATCGGCGCGTCCTCGATGTGGGCGTGGCAGTTCGCGAAGGCGCAGCAGGTCGCCCAGGCCAATGGATGGGCGAGGTTCGTCTCGATGCAGGACCAGTACAACCTGTTGCAGCGCGAGGAGGAGCGGGAGATGCATCCGCTGTGCGTCGACCAGGGCGTCGGCGTCATCCCGTGGTCGCCGCTCGCCCGCGGGGTGCTGACCCGCGAGTGGGGCACGGCGACGGAGCGTTCGGCCGGCGACGTGTTCGGTGCGACCCTGTACCGCGCAGAGGAAGAGTCGAACCGCCGCATCGTGTCGGCGGTCGCCGGGGTCGCGGAGGCGCGCGGTGTCTCCAGGGCGCAGGTCGCTCTGGCGTGGGTGCGCCAGCAGGGCGCGGTGACGGGACCGATCGTCGGCGCGACCAAACACCAGCACCTGGTGGATGCGGTCGCTTCGGTGGAGCTGTCCCTCACGGCGGAGGAGTGCGCGGCCATCGAAGCCCCGTACACGCCGCGCCGCGCGGAGGGTTTCTAAGCGCGCCGGCCCGGACTGCGAGATGCCGGCAACTGCGCCGCGATCGGGTGATTTCGGCGCAGTTACTGGTATCTCGTCCGCTGGCGGCCGCTAGGAGGTGCTGGTCAGGAACGCGGTGAGCGCCGTGGTCAGCCGGTCGCGGGCGTGCGCGTTCGTGATCCCCGGCTCGTTGTCGCCTGGCTGCGGCCCGTAGTCGCCGAACTGGGCGTGGTTCATCCCCGGGATCTCCACCATCGTGGCGTTCTGCGGCAGCAGCGGTCTGGCGGCGGCGATCTTCGCCGGGGTGCTCAGCCCGTCGTCTCCTCCGCCGATCGACAGCACATGCAGACCGGTGCCGCTGAGGTCGTTGGCGCAGTAGCTGCCGAACAGGATGAGGCCGTCGACCTTCGGGCTGCCCGCCCCGGGGTCGTCGGCGAGCTGGCACGCGCGGACGCCGCCGAGGGAGTGGCCGCCGACGAACCAGGACGAGACGCCGGGGGCGTGCGCGGTGAAAGTCGACAGCGGCCGCTGGTCGAAGAACGCCAGGTTGAGGGTGGGCTTGGTCACGACGACGGTCAGACCGGTGTCCTCCACCGTCCCTGCGAGCTTGTAGAGGTAGGCGTACGGGTCGACCAGCGCGCCGGGGATGAAGACCAGGCCCTGACCGGACGGAGTGCCGGTCGGGGCGAGCAGCACGGAGTCTCCCGTGTCTGTGATGCTCACCGCCGGGTTGGTCCACACGTCGATCGCTCTGGCGCGCACACCCATCATCGGGGTGTTCGCCCAGGCGAGGAAGCCGACGAGCACCAGTGCGATGACGACGATGACCGAGATCAGGATGCGCGCGGTGCGTCGCAGCCAGGGGCGGCGGGTGGGGGGCATCGGGACTCCTCTGTGGGCTCTGACTGCACCGATTATAAGCAGGCTGACTATCCAGGTGGCAGTGCGGAGGTGTAGGAATCAAGGGTGAGCGCCCACACCCGCCGTGCAGCAGGCGGCGTCCTCGGCCCGGCCGGGACCGTCCTCCGCCAAGCCGGAATCTGGGCGCTCGATTACGTGTACGCCGTGCGCCAGCAGGTGCGCTCCGCCTTCCGACGCGACGATCCGGCCGTGCTCGCAGTCGGGCGACCCGACGCATCCACGGTGCTTCTGCTTCCTGGCATCTTCGAGACGTGGCGATTCATGCTGCCGCTCGCCCGCCACCTGCACGACCGGGGACACTCCGTGCACGTCGTCACCGCGCTCGGCCGCAACGGGTCGACCATCGACGATGCGGCAGAGCTGGCCGCCGGCTATCTCGCTGAGCACGGTCTGCAGAAGGTAACCATCGTCGCCCACAGCAAGGGCGGTCTGGTGGCGAAGCGCCTGATGTCGTCGGATGCCGGCTCGCGAGTGCGCCTGACAGTCGCGGTGAGCACGCCGTTCTCGGGCTCGGTGTACGCGCGCTTCCTCCCGACGCGCAGCCTGCGCGCACTCGCGCCGACCGACGAGGCACTGGTGCGCCTCGCTGCGGAGAGCGCGGCGAACGCGCGGATCGTCTCGGTCTACGGGTGGTTCGATCCGCACATCCCAGGCGGAAGCGAACTCGACGGGGCGAAGAACATCGAACTGCCGGTCGGCGGCCATTTCCGAATCCTGGCGAGAAGGGAACTGCTGGAGGTCGTGGACGAGTTCGTGGAGGGCCGTCAGTGCGCGAGCCACGAGTCCGGCCCGAAGACCTCGTAGGAGACGCGACTCGCGGAGAGGTTCAGCTCGCGTGTCTGGTTCATGATCGCCTTCATGAACGGCAGCGGTCCGCACAGCATGACGGAGCAATCCGTCGGGATAGAGACGTCGGAGAGCCGCATCGAACCGAAGCCGTCCCTGTCGTCGAACCAGGTCTCCAGCCGCGCGTTCTCGAGGCGTGAGACGAGGGATGTGATCCGGTCGCCGAACGCCCTGATTCCTTTCGCATCCATCGAGTTATATAGTTAATGCATATAAACCAACTCGAAGGATGCCCTCTTTTGCCTCGCACCGGCATGTTCAGCAAAGACCACCCGCACTACAAGTGGGTCGCACTCAGCAACACCACGCTCGGGATGCTCATGGCGACGATCAACTCGTCGATCGTCATCATCTCCCTCCCCGCCATCTTCACCGGCATCAAGCTCAACCCGCTCGAACCGGGCAACGTCTCCTACCTGCTCTGGATGCTGATGGGCTACATGCTCGTCACCGCCGTGCTCGTCGTGATGTTCGGGCGCATGGGCGACCAGTACGGCAGGGTCAAGATCTACAACGCCGGGTTCGTGATCTTCACCGTCGCCGCCATCGCGCTGTCGCTCGACCCGTTCACCGGGGGACCGGCCGCCATGTGGCTGATCGTCTGGCGGTTCGTGCAGGGCATCGGCGGCGCGGCACTGTTCGCGAACTCGACCGCCATCCTCACGGATGCGTTCCCCGCCAACAAGCGCGGGTTCGCCCTCGGTCTCAACCAGGTCGCCGCCATCGCCGGAAGCTTCATCGGCCTGATCGTCGGCGGCATCCTCGCCGAGATCGACTGGCGGGCCGTGTTCTTCGTGTCCGTGCCGATCGGCATCGTCGGCACGATCTGGTCGTACAAGTCGCTGCACGAGGTCGGCCAGAAGAACCCGGGCCGCATCGACTGGCTCGGCAACGCCACGTTCGCCGTCGGCCTCATCGCCCTGCTCACCGGCATCACGTACGGCATCCAGCCGTACGGCGGCAGCTCGCAGGGCTGGGGAAACCCGTGGGTGCTCGGCGCGATCATCGGCGGCATCCTGCTGCTGGTGGCGTTCGTGCTGATCGAGCTGCGGGTGACGTCGCCGATGTTCGACATGCGCCTGTTCCGCATCCGGTCGTTCTCGTCGGGAATCTTCGCCGGGTTCCTCGCCGCGATCGGGCGAGGCGGTCTGCAGTTCATGCTGATCATCTGGCTGCAGGGCATCTGGTTGCCGCTGCACGGCTACAGCTACGAGTCGACGCCGCTCTGGGCCGGCATCTACATGCTGCCGATCACGATCGGCTTCCTCATCGCCGGTCCCATCTCCGGCGCGCTCTCCGACCGGTTCGGCTCCCGTGCGTTCGCGACGGTCGGTCTCTCCCTCGTCGCTCTGACGTTCATCGGGCTGCTGTTCATCCCCGTCAACTTCGACTACTGGCAGTTCGCCGTGCTCACCGGTCTGAACGGCATCGGCTCCGGCTTGTTCTCGTCGCCGAACCGCACGGCGATCATGAACAGCGTGCCTGCCAACGAGCGAGGGGCCGCATCCGGGATGGCGGGCGTCGCGCTCAACGCGGGCAGCTCGCTGTCCATCGGCATCTTCTTCTCGCTGATGATCGCCGGCCTGTCCGTCGCCCTTCCGACCGCGCTGACCAACGGGCTCACCACCCACGGCGTTCCGCACGCCGTCGCGACGCAGATCGGCGCTACGCCCCCGGTCGGCAGCCTGTTCGCCGCGTTCCTCGGCTACAACCCGATCGCGAGCCTGCTCGGCCCCACCGGCGTGCTCAGCAGCCCCCACGTGGATGCGGCGACCCTCACCGGCAAGGAGTTCTTCCCCCAGCTCATCTCCGGACCGTTCCACGACGGCCTCGTGGTCGTGTTCGTCGCGGCCGCGATCATGAGCATCATCGGAGCTATCGCCTCATTCGCAGGCGGCGGCAAGTATGTTCATGAGGAGAAGATCGCCGAATCGCAGGCGGTCAGCGAAGAAGGCGAGGAAGTCGGTGCGAGCCGCGCATAGCGTTCAGGAGCGTTCATGGTGACAGACGGCGATGCGGGCGACGGCCGCTCCACGCTCGCGGACGACGATCTGGCCGGTCGGCTGGCGCTCGCCGTCGGCCGCCTCAACCGCCGGATGCGCTCCTCCACCGGCGACCTGAGCCACGGCCAGCTCTCGGCGCTGTCCACCATCGTGCGGCGCGGGCCGCTGCGGCCTGGCGAGCTCGCCGCGATCGAGGTGGTCGCCGCACCGACCATCACCCGCGTCGTCTCCGACCTGGAGGCCCGCGGCCTGGTGCAGCGCGAACCGGACCCGGACGACGGCCGCTCCTCGTTCGTCAGCGGCACGGAGGCCGGGATCGAGCTCCTGCTGCGCGCCCGCTCCGACCGCGCCCGGACGGTCCAGTCGATCCTCGCCGAGCTCACGCCCGAGCAGGTCGCCGCCCTGGCTGCGGCGCTGCCCGCCCTGGAGTCCGCCGCGCACGTGTCCTAGGCGGCCCCGCTGTGGGCGGTTGCCCGGGCGCGGGAGCAGGGCCGGAATTGTATTTCGGGATGCCGCCGATCAGCGCTGGGGCTCGTGTTAGCGTGGCGCCAGGTCAGCGAATCGACTGGCCGTGCCGAGACGCGAGGAGCGCGCGATGGATACGTCATCAGCGGATGCGGGAACGTTCTCCGCTCAGGAGCGAGCCGCCATGAAGGCTCGCGCGGCCGAGCTGAAGGCGCAGGCCCGTCGGGCGAGCGCAGAGGAGAAGGCGGCGGCCGAGCGGGCAGAATTCGAGGCGAAGATCGCGGAGATGCCGCAATCCGACCGCGCCATGGCCGAGCGTGTCAACGCGATCGTCTCCGATGTGGCCCCTGAGCTGCAGCCGAGGCTCTACTACGCCCAGCCTGGATGGGCGAAGGCGGGCAAGGTCATCGTCTTCTTCCGCAGCGGCCTGATGGACAAGACGCGCTACTCGACCCTGGGCTTCAGCGTCAGCGCGGCCCTCGACGAACCAGACGGGTTCTGGCCGACCTCGTACGCGCTGGAACAGGTGACGGACGAGACGGCTGCGGCAATCGCCGCACTCGTGGCGAAGGCTGCCGCCTGACCGTCGCCCTTCCTCATGGTGCCGCGCCGCGCTGCGCCGCCGCGCACGCCTCGTGCGTGTCGTGCGGTCGCGGGCGCTGGCACCGCACGTTCGGCACGAGTCGTGCGCGCGCGACCGCGCACGCCTCGTGCGTGTCGTGCGGTCGTGGGCGCTGGCACCGCACGTTCGGCACGAGTCGTGCGGCGGGCGGGGTGGGTCAGAGGACGAAGACCGCCACGGTGACGACGACCGCCACCGCGACGAACACCGTGTCCCGCACCCGCCACCGCGACGGCGTGCGCTCGGTGCGGGTGGGATGCGCGCCGAACGCCCGCGATTCCATCGCCAGCGCCATGCGCTCCGCGTGCCTGATCGACGACGCCAGCAGGGGAACCACGGAGGCGAACGCACGCCGAACGGCCGCGACGGGACCCCATCCACCTGCCACCCCGCGCACCCGCTGCGCCTGCCGGATCAGCGTCAGCTCGCTGCCGAACCTGGGGAGGAAGCGGTACGCGGCAATGGCGGTGTACCCGATCCGGTACGGGATGCGGAGCTGCGCCACAAGCGCGCGGGCCAGGTCGGGGCCGGTGGTCGTCAGGCCGCCGATCAGCGCGAGCGTCACGAGAGCGCCGAGCCGCAGCGACGTCGCCAGCCCCACCGCGAACGCGCCGACGGTGTAGTCGTACGCGCCGACCGAGAACAGGATGCGCTGGTCGGCGACCCTGGATGCGTCCGTCCAGAATCCGAAACTCACAGCCATCACCAGCACCACGGCCGGAAGCACGACGAGCAAGCCGACCACGATCGCCGGTCGCAACCGAGCGCCAACCAGGATGAGCAGGACGCCGAGCACGACGAACACCAGCGGCGTGACGATGTCCCGCGTGAACAGCAGCGCCACCCACGCGGGAAGCACGGCGGCGACCTTCGCCAGCGGGTTGAGGTGATGCAGGAACCGGCCGCGCGATGCGGTGGCGGAGGCGCCGTGCTGGTCGGGGGAGAGGAAGGTCATGCCGGGTCGGCCCCTGTGCCTGCCGCGTCGGTCCAGGTGCCGGTGTCGGCGTCGGTGTCGGACTCGGCATCGGTGCCGGTGCCGGTCTCGCGCCCTTCCGCGCCCGGCAGGTCGGCCAGCCTGGTCACGTGACCCCACCCTGGCACGCCGCTGAACGCGGCAGCGAGCGGCGGTTGTCGCAGACCGCTGCGCTCCAGCAGGGCGACGTCGCTGAGGATGTGCGCGGTCGGCCCGTATGCGGCGAGCGTTCCGTCGGCGAGCACCGCGGCGTGGGTGGCGTACTCGGCGACGAGCTGCAGGTCGTGGGTGACGATGATCACCGTGGTCCCTGCAGCGTTGAGGCGGGCGAGCATCCCGAGCAGTTCGGTGGCGCGTGCGCGGTCCTGCCCGAACGTCGGCTCGTCGAGCACCAGCACGGGAGCGCCGGCGATCAGCGCGGTGCCGACCGAGAGCCGTCGTTTCTGGCCGCCGGAGAGGAGGTACGGATGCGCGTCGCGCTGGCCGGAAAGATCGAGGGTGGCGAGCATCGCGTCGACACGGCGGGCGATCTCGTCGGCCGGTGCACGCCGGACCCGCAGACCGTACGCGAGCTCGTCCTCGACCGAGTCGGCCACGAACTGGTGTTCGGGATTCTGGAACACGAAGCCAACGGCAGCGGTGAGCGCGGAAACGCTCGCCCGCGCCGGGTCGACGCCGCCGACCGAGACGGTCCCGCGCGGAGGCCGCACCACGCCGGCGATGGCCTGCACGAGCGACGTCTTCCCCGCCCCGTTCGCCCCGAGCACGGCGACGAAGTCGCCCCGCCCGACGCGCAGGCTCACCTCCCGGAGCACCTCCCGCGTGCCGCGCAGCACGTCCAGGCCGCGCACCTCCACGGCCGCTGCGGCGTCGACGGAATCGGGATGCGCGTCTCGCGCCGCGTCCGCCCCCGCGTCCGCGTCCGCCCCCGCATCCGCCCCCGCCGCCACCCCCGCATCCAGCCCTGCCGCCAACTCGCTCAGCTCGTCCATCGTCACCGGCAGCCGCTCCACCTCCCACCCTGCCGCGCGCAACCGCAGCCCCGCGAGCGTCGCGACCGGCAGCCAGACGCCCAGCGCCGCCAGCTCCTCCGCGCGTTCGCGGAACAGCTCGGCAGCGGGGCCGTGCGCCACCTGGCGACCGTCGCGGTCCAGCACCAGTACCGTGTCGACCACAGGGAGGGCCGCATCCAGGTTGTGCTCCACCAGCACCACCGACCGCGTCGATCCCGGCCCTGTCAACGCACCGAGGACCGCGTAGACCTCCTCCGCGCCCGCCGGGTCGAGGTTCGCGGTCGGTTCGTCCAGCACGAGCACAGGAGCCTCCAGTGCCAGTGCGCACGCGATGGCGAGTCGCTGCTTCCCTCCGCCGGAGAGCGTGTCCGGGTTGTCGGCCCTGCGCTCCCAGAGCCCGACCGCCCGCAGCGCCGCCTCTGCCCGCCGCAGCACAGCGGGCGCGGGAACGAGCTGATTCTCCGGCCCGAAGCAGACCTCGTCGAGCACGGTGGCGGTGACGAGCTGCGCATCCGGATCCTGGAATACGGTGCCGACGTGTTCGCTCAGTTCGGCGACCCTGGCATCCACCGTGTCCACGCCCGCCACGCGGACAGAGCCGTCGAGACTGGCCGGAACCGCGTGCGGCACCAGTCCGTTGAGGGCGAGCGCGAGCGTCGACTTGCCGCAGCCGCTCGGGCCGAGCACGAGCAGCACGTCGCCGGGGACGAGCTCGAACGTCACGCCGTCCGGAGTCCACTGGTCTGCGCCGTCGTGCCGGATGCGCACCCCGCGCACCGAGAGCGGCGCGGGCTCTGCTGCCACGGTGCTCAGAGCTGCAACGTCGGCGCCGCGACCATCGGCAGCGCGTCGGAGCCTGCGCCGCCGTCGCGCCCGCGCCTCGTCCGCACGATCGGAAGCTGCAGGCCGCGACCGGCTCCCGTGCGGTCGAGCCCGGCGGCAACGGCACGGCCTGCCCAGGTGAACAGGATCGGCGACGCCACGAACAGCCCGATGTGCACCACCTGCACCCACGGCTGCGTCTGTTCGGCGCCCTGGGCGACGAACACGCCGATCCCGAACACCAGTCCGGCGATCGTCACGGCGGCGTAGAACAGCCACGCCCGCCAGTAGCGGTAGAGCGTGACCGCGAACGGCAGCTCCTGCAGCAGCCCGATCGACCCCGCCGCCATCACCGCCGCGAACCCGATCGGCTGGAACGGCACGGACACCAGTCCCGCGATCACCGAGGTGATCAGCGCAACGCCGCCGCGACGCAGCAGCGCCTGCGCGATGACGCCGGGCAGGAAGTACACGCCGATCACAGCGCCGTAGAACATCGGAGCCGCCGCGGCGAGCGTTCCGGAGACGTACGCGCTGATCGAGAACACGATGCCACCGGCGACACCGATCGCGGCGCAGGTGAGGAGGAGTCGGGTGCTGGTGTTCTTCATGTCCCCACCAGCGTAGATGGGTAAGGGTTGCCTTACAAGCGCGTCGCCGGGCGAGAGAACAGGTTCACGACGTTGCCGTCCGGATCGCGGATCAGCGCGGAGCGGTTGCCCCACGGCATGGTCGTCGGCTCCAGCACGACGTCGGCGTCCTCCCCGATGGATGCGCGGATGCGGGCGAACTCCGCATCCACGTCGGTCACCAGGAACTCGACGATGACGGAGTCGTTCCGCCCCGGCCCAGGGGCGCGCTCGCCGAGCATGGCGACGGTGGCCGTGCTTCCGATGGCGAGTGTCGCCGACGCCGTGCGGAACTCGGCGAACACGGGCGCCGGCCGCGCCGCCTCCGAGCCGGTGACGAGCTCGTAGAAGCCGGCGAGGCGGTCGACGTCGTCGGTGATGATCCTGATCGAGGCGAAGTCCATGGTGGTCCTTTCGGGGGCAGCGGGCGGCACTTCCGCCCGCCGGTTCCATGGTCGGGCGCGTGCGCGACACCGTCCTGTCGGTGTTTAGCGATTCACCGCCCGATGCTCACCGCCCGCAGCTCACCGCCCGATGCTCACCGCCCGATGCTCACCGCCCGCAGCTCCCCGTACGCGATGTCCAGATCCTCCGCCCGCAACTCCCGCCGCGGCGCGCGCTCGCCTGTCGCCTCCGCGCTCACGATGCGGTCGCCCCGGAACGCTCGCACCCCCTCCCGCAACCGGCACCACGCGATCAGATACCAGTCCGTCGCCTTGCCCACATAGCCGAGAGGCTCCACGTCGCGCACCGTCTCGGCCCCGGCGCGGTCGCGATACACGATCCTGAGCACGCGGCCGGAGCCGAGCACGTCCCCGAGAGCGGCGGGCGCATCCCGTGCCTGGCCATCGTCCAGGAAGTGGATGCGCGCCTCCAGCTCCGCGGTCGCCTGCAGGCTGCGCGCATCCATCACCGCGGCGACCTTGCGCACGGCGGACGCCGCAGCCTCGCGGAACGGGCTCGACGCGAGCATCCCGAGCCCGACCGTGACCGCGAGCGCCTCGTCCGGCGTCAGACCGAGCGGCGCGAGCGTGTGTGCAGGATCGATGCAGTAGCCGCCGGTGCGTCCTGACTCGGCCCAGATCGGGACGCCGGACTGCTGCAGGGCGGACAGGTCGCGCTCGATCGTCCGCGAGCTCACCTCGAACCGCGCGGCCAGCCACCTGGCGCTCCGCGGTCGCGGTGCCACCGCGCGCAGCTCCTCCACCAACGCGTACAGCCGGTCCGTGCGATTCACTCCCGTCCCCGTCCCCGTCCCAGCCCACGCCCGCTCCCGAAGCCATCGAGCCCAGGATTATTCACGCTAAGACCGCCGAATACCGTGAAGAACCCTGGGCTCGATGGCGTCGCGTCAGGGGCGTGGGGTGGGCGGGTCATCGTCGGAGGGCTGCTTGGCGGAGTCGAAGCCTGGGCGGGCGGCGATCACCGGATGCGCGCCCGTGTACCCCTGCCGCTCCTGCGCGATGGCGAGGATTTTGGTGCGGCTCGCGAACCAGCCGATCACCAGCAGCGGGACGATGATCACCAGCGACGCGACGGTGAACGTGCCCGTCGGGTAATCGAACGCCATCAGCACCACGACGGCCGCCAGGAACGCCAGCGTCAGATACGCAGTGAACGGCGCTCCGAACAGGCGGAACGCCGGGCGCTCCAGCTTGCCCTGCAGCGCCCACCGTCGAAGCTGCATCTGGCAGATCACGATCATCCCCCAGCTCGTCACGATGCCGAGCGATGCCACGTTCACCACGATGTTGAACGCCTCCTCCGGCACGACCAGGTTGAGGAAGACGCCGAGCACGCCGATGCAGCCGGTGAGCAGGATTCCGCCGTACGGCACGCCGCGCCTGTTCATCCTGCCGGTGAACGTCGGCGCTGCGCCGGTCTGCGCCATCGAGTGCAGGATGCGCCCAGTCGAGTACATCCCGGCGTTGAGGCTGGAGAGGGCGGCCGTGAGCACGACGAAGTTCATGACAGAGCCGATGACGGCGCTCAGCTCGGGAGAGCCGAGGTGGCTGAAGAAGGTGACGAACGGGCTCTCATCGCCGCTGTAGACATCAGAGGGGAGCAGCAGCGCGAGCAGCAGGACCGACCCGCAGTAGAACACCGCGATGCGCAGCACGACGCTGTTGATGGCGCGCGGCATGATCTTCTCCGGATGCTCCGTCTCACCGGCCGCGATGCCCACCAGCTCGACGCCCGCGTACGCGAACACCACACCCTGCACGAGCACGATCGCCATGCCGATGGTCGCGAAACCGTGAGGGAGCAGCCCGCCGTTCGCCTGGAGCATCGCGATCCCGGTCGGCCCCTGGTCGGTGGGCCAGCCGAACGCGAGCACCACGATGCCCACCACGAGGAACAGCACGAGCGCCGTCACCTTGATCAGCGCGAACCAGAACTCCATCTCGCCGAACACCTTCACCGAGATGAGGTTGAGGCTCACCACCACCACGAGCGCGATCAGCGCGAGCAGCCACTGCGGTGCGGCGGAGAAGATGCTCCAGTACTTCACGTAGAGGGCGATGGCGGTGGAGTCGACGATGGCCGTCATGGCCCAGTTGAGGAAGTACATCCACCCGGCGACATACGCCATCTTCTCGCCGTAGAACTCGCGGGCGTACGAGACGAACGAGCCGGACGACGGGCGGTGCAGCACCAGCTCGCCGAGAGCGCGCAGCACCAGGAAGGCGAAGAAGCCGCATAGCGCGTACACGAAGACCAGGATCGGGCCGCCCTGCTCCAGGCGGCCGCCCGCCCCGAGGAAGAGGCCGGTGCCGATCGCGCCGCCGATGGCGATCATCTGCACCTGCCGGGGCTTGAGGCTCTTGTGGTAGCCCTCCTGCTCGCTGGCGAAGTCCTGAACCGCCTGGCTCATGTCTCCGATGTGCTCGCGACTGTTCTCGAGATCGTCGGCAGGATCGTGCTGTGTCATGTCAGCCCCCTCGTGTTTCCAGTTGTTCACACTAGTGAAGGATGCGCGATCAGGCGACAGCGAGCATCCCCGCTGCCGCGACGGCGAGCGCCAGCCCCACCCACTGGATGGGCGCGATGCGCTCCCGGAGGACGATGGCGGCGAGCACGATGGTCCCGGCCGGGTACAGCGCGATCAGCACAGAGAACGCGGCGAGGTCGCCGAGCCGCAGCCCGAACAGCATGACGATGTTCGCCGCCGCGTCGAGCACCCCGCAGGCGAGGGCGAACGGCAGCCCGGGAAGCCAGGCGGATGCGCGGGGCTGCGGCTGCCGCACCCGCTGCACCCGCCGTGCACGCAGCGCGAGCACCCCGACCACGGCCAGCATGATCACGCCGTTCACGCCGCGGTTCAGCACCAGCGGCACGAGCCCGGACGAGTCAGGGGTCTGGTCGATGATGATCAGGAACGCCCCGATCATCGCGCCGGACCCCACCGCCATCAGGATGCCGCGGAGGCTCGGCCGCACGGCGCCCTTCTCCGGCACGAACCCGACGAACACCACGGCCACGAGCGCCAGGCAGAGGGCCACGTAGCCGATCGGCGCGAACTGCTCGCCGCCGATCAGCCCCCACGTCATCGGCACGACAGCAGAGACCACAGCCGTCAGCGGAGACAGGATGCTCATCGGCCCGATCGCGAGGCACGCGTACAGCAGTGAGATGGCGACGGCGCCGGTCACTCCGGAGAGCGCGCCCCAGCCGACAGCGGACGCCGACCACTCCCCTCCCGCGAAGGGCAGCGCGACGAGCAGCAGCACCAGCCCGGACAGCGCGCCGATCGCAGTGACCTTGATCGCGCTGATCCTGCGCGCGGCGATCCCGCCGAGGAAGTCCGCTGAGCCGTAGACGAACGCACCGACCAGCCCGAGGACGGCGGTGAGCATCAGCTCCCTGCGAGGCGGTAGACGTGCAGGACCGCGCCGCTGGCGAACCGTTCGAGCTCGGTGAGCTCAAACGACCACTTCTCCCTGTCGTCCGGGAAGATCCGCAGGCCGCCCCCGACCATCACCGGATAGGTCAGCAGGCGCAGTTCGTCGACGAGCCCCCAGACCAGCAGCGAGCGAACGAGCGTGGCGCTGCCGGCGACGAGGATGGGGCCGCCGTCGGCCGCCTTCGCGTCTGCGACGGTGGTGCGCACATCCCCGACGATGCGGGTGGCGTTCCAGCCGAGCTCACCGGTGCCTCTCGCCGCGACCAGCTTGGGCATGGCGTTCATCTTGTCGGCGAATTCGCCGTCGCGTTCCGGCCACGCCGCGCTGAAGCCTTCGAAGGTCTTGCGGCCGAGCAGCAGGGACTCCGCCTCCAGCGTCTCGCGCAGCTTGAACGCGTACAGGGCGTCCGTGCCGTACGGCATGGTCCACCCGGCGTGCGGATGCGTCGGCTCCCCGCCCGGCGCCTCGACGACGCCGTCGAGGGTCATGAACTCGGTCACGATCAATCGGCGCATGTCGCTGATGGTACCCGTCCACAGGCTGCACCTGCTCGCCGGTTCTCCACAGATCGGCGGCGGCCAGGTTTTCGTCGGTCCCGCTCGTTACGATCGAGGAATGAGCTGGAACGCCGAACACCCCTGGGAGCCCGACGAGAGCGACGCGCCCCCGGCCGACGTGGAACCGCCGTTCCCCGACTATCCGAGCGACCAGGAGGAGATGTTCCCGCCAGACGACGCGTACCTGGGCGGGGCGGTGGAGTTCGGCGACGCCGGTTCCGTTCCGACCTCTGGCGCACGGGGTTCCGGCGCATCGGCATCGCGCGGCGCGGCGACCGCCACGGCTGCGCGGCGGCAACCCCGCGCATCCACGGCCAAGTTCGCGAGCCCGGCCGAGGCGCTGCACACGGTGTTCGGCTACGACTCGTTCCGCGGAGAGCAGGCCGAGATCATCGACCAGCTCGTCTCGGGCGGAGACGCCGTGGTGCTCATGCCCACGGGTGGAGGCAAGAGCCTCTGCTACCAGATCCCGTCACTCGTGCGCGAGGGCACCGGCGTCGTCATCTCCCCGCTCATCGCGCTCATGCAAGACCAGGTGGATGCGCTCACGGCGGTCGGCGTGCGCGCCGCGTTCCTCAATTCCACGCAAGACCAGGCGGAGCGCGCCAGGGTCGAGAGCGCATACCTGGCTGGCGAGCTCGACGTGCTGTACGTCGCGCCGGAGCGGCTGTCGTCCGAGGCGACCAAGCGATTCCTGTCCGGCGGCACGATCGCGCTCTTCGCCATCGACGAGGCGCACTGCGTGTCGCAGTGGGGCCACGACTTCCGGCCGGACTACCTGGCCCTGTCCGAGCTGGGGGAGCGCTGGCCCGACGTGCCGCGCATCGCCCTCACGGCCACGGCGACGGAGGCCACGCACCGCGAGATCACCGAGCGGCTCGGTTTGCAGAAGGCGGCGCAGTTCGTCGCCGACTTCGACAGGCCCAACATCCAGTACCGCATCGTGCCCAAGGTGGAGGTGCGCAAGCAGCTTCTCGATTTCATCACCACGGAGCACCCGAACGACGCCGGAATCGTCTACGGCCTGTCGCGCAACACGGTCGAGCGCACGGCGGAATTCCTGAGCGCCCGCGGCCTCAACGCCGTGCCGTACCACGCCGGGTTGGATGCGCGGGTGCGCGCCCAGACGCAGTCCCGCTTCCTCCGCGAAGAGGGTGTGATCGTGGTCGCCACCATCGCGTTCGGCATGGGCATCGACAAGCCGGATGTGCGGTTCGTCGCCCACATCGACCTCCCCAAGTCGGTCGAGGGCTACTACCAGGAGACCGGTCGCGCCGGCCGCGACGGCCTGCCGTCCACGGCCTGGCTCGCCTACGGCCTGCAAGACGTGGTGCAGCAGCGCCGCATGATCGACGACTCGCCCGGCGACCTCGCCCACCGCCGCCGCATGACGCAGCACCTGGATGCGATGCTCGCCCTCTGCGAGACGGTCCAGTGCCGCAGGGTGAACCTCCTCAACTACTTCGGCCAGCGCGCCGAGCCCTGTGGCAACTGCGACACCTGCCTCACGCCGCCGGAGAGCTGGGACGGCACGATCCCGGCGCAGAAACTGCTCTCCACGGTCGTGCGGCTGAAGCGCGAGCGCAACCAGCAGTTCGGCGCGGGCCACCTCGTCGACATCCTCCGCGGCAAGCGCACGCCGCGCGTCGACCAGTACGGCCACGATGCACTCGCCACCTGGAGCATCGGCGCCGACCTGAGCGAGAGCCAGTGGCGCGGCGTCGTCCGCCAGCTCATCGCGCAGGAACTGCTGAAGCCGGAGGGCGAGTACGGCGTCCTGGCGATCACGCCGGAGAGCGCCGCAGTGCTGGCCGGCGACCGTCCCGTCGTGCTCCGCCGCGAGCCGGACCGCCCGGAGCGCCCGGCCCGCGCTGCGCGCTCGGCCGCCGCGGCCGCCGACCTCGAGCCGGCCGACCACCCGCTGTTCGAGGCGCTCCGCGCCTGGCGCGCAGAGGCGGCGCGGTCGCAGGGCGTCCCGGCGTACATCGTCTTCGGCGACGCCACCCTCCGCGCAGTCGCCGCCGCCAAGCCGGCCACCCTCGGCGACCTCGACGGCATCACCGGCATCGGCGCGAAGAAGCGCGAGGCCTACGGCGAGGCGCTCCTCGAAGTGGTGGCGTCGGCGTAGGCGCGAGCTCCGGCGCGCGCTCGGCAGCGCTCCTGCTGGGCGTGCGGCTGCCGCGGGGCCGTTCCTGCTGGCCGGTGGGCGCGGCGTAAAGCAGGAGGTCCCGCGCCTCGCCGCCGCGTTCTCCTTCCGAACGGAGAAAGCGGCGGCGTGGCGCGGGACTGTTCCTGCAGAGCGTGCGGCTGCCGCGGGGCCGTTCCTGCTGGGCGTGCGGCTGGCGCGGGGCCGTTCCTGCTGGCCGGTGGGCGCGGCGTAAAGCAGGAGGTCCCGCGCCTCGCCGCTCCGTTCTCCTTCCGAACGGAGAAAGCGGCGGCGTGGCGCGGGATTGTTCCTGCTGGGGGCTACTGCTGGCTGGCCGGGCGGCGCATCCTGAGCAGCAGTATCGCCGCGCCCAGGAGGGCGGCCGCCAGTGCGGCGAGGAGCGGGACCGTCACCGACGAGCCCGTCGCCGCGAGACCGGCCGGGGTGTTGTCGGCGGGTGCCGTGCCGGCAGGGGTGGTTCCGGGCGGCGTGGTTCCGGGGTCCGTGCCACCGGGGGCGGCGGCCGCGGTCACCGTGATGGCGATCGAGCCGGTGACGCCCGACGTCAGGCCCGTCACCACAACGGTGTGCGCACCGGCCGGGGTGCTGCTCGGGATGCTCACCGCAGCGCTGATCGTGCCCGTGCCGGACGCGGTCAGCGACGCCAGCTTCACCGGCGTGGAGTGCAGCCAGACCTCGACGGTCTCGCCCGCCGTGAAGCCGGAGGCGTTCACGCTCACCTGACCGCCGGCCGCAACGGTCCCAGCCGAGAGGGTCACGGTCGCCGGAGTGGTGCCTGGCTCGCCGGGTCCGCCGGGCTCGCCGGGTCCGCCGGGCTCGCCGGGTCCGCCGGGCTCGCCGGGTCCGCCGGGCTGACCGGGTCCGCCGGGCTGACCGGGGCCGCCGGACTCGCCGGGGCCGCCGGGCTCGCCTGGTCCACCTGGCTCGCCGGGTCCGCCCGGCTCGCCCGGCCCGCCTGGCTCCGTCGCGACGGTGCACTCGATCGTGCCCGTGCGCAGCGCGTGGCCGTCGTCGTTCGTGTCGTCCGACCAGATCACCGGCTTGTGGCCGCCGACGCACTCCGCCTGCGGGGCGATCGCGAAGCCCTCGTTGTTGAGGTTCGGCATCCCGGCCGGGCGCGCGAACGTCGCGTCGACCGTGAACCTGCCGGCGTCGGCGCCCGTGGCTGCGATGCTCAGCGTCTCGTGCCGGCCGTTGCAGGTGTCGTCGCAGACCGCCCACAGCTTCTGGGTCTCCTGGTCGAACTGCAGCTCCATCACGCCGGTCATGCCGCTGGAGATCGTCGCGACCCTGGTGAATCCGGCGCCGGACTGGTCGAGGGCGTACGCGTAGATGCTGCCGTTCGCCTCCAGCCCGGTGAAGAACAGGCCGTCGCCGTGGCCGGGGTACGACGCGGGGTCGTATGGCGCGCCCGTGTGCTGGTCGGCGAAACCGTGGGCCGTGAGGTACGCATCCGGAATCCAGGTGACCGCCTCGAGGCCCAGGTTCGGGCCGACGACGGGCAGGTCGGCGGTGAGGTTCCAGTCGGCGGTGGCGTTCAAGCTGGTTCCCGTGGCGTTCGCGTCGAACCGGAGGATCGCCGGGCGGCTCACCCCGTTGTTGGAGTTGTTGCGCTCCGTGGAGACGAAGATGCCGCCGTCCGGGCCGGTGCCCGTGATGGTGACGCCCTCGGAGTCGGGGTCTCCCGTGCCGTCCGCGTAGTGCAGCGCCTTTCCGGCGCCCCAGCCGTTCGCGGTGTCCGGGGCCCAGACGGTGCCGTTCCAGAGCAGACGGTAGAGCGTGCCTGGCCCGTTCTTCACAGCCCAGAGCACGCCGGGCGCGCTCGTGCCGGACGCCTGGTAGTAGAGGCCGCTCATGTTGCCGCCGAGCAGGTTGGCGTCGTCGGCGGTCGCGATGGTCGAGCCGCCTGGCCACGGGGTGAGCTGCACATCACCGGCGCAGGCGTTCGGAGCGTTCTTGGTCGAGGCCGCCGTGGTGGCGAAATCGCCCGTGCCGTTCGGGCAGCGGCCGTAGGCGGTGGCCGCGTGCGCCGTCCACTCGTACGAGTCGATCAGCGTGGTGCCGTCCGGTGCGAACAGGCGGGCCGAGTCCGCCCCGCCGAGGCCGAACGCCGCATCCACGTCGGCCGTGTAGTAGCCGCCGGCAGCGACGACCGTGCCGGTGGGGATGGGGAAGGCGTCGCTGTCCTTGTTGTCGCGCAGGATGTAACCGGACAGGTCGACCGGCGCTGTGCCGTTATTGATGAGTTCGATCCAGTCGGTGGCGTCGCCGTTCGACTCGACCTCGTTGATCGCGACGGGGACGCTGCAGTCGTTGGCCGCGCCCTTCGTGGATGAGGTGGTCGTGGTGAACGCGCCTGTCCCGTCCGGGCAGCGGCCGTACGTCGTGGTGGCGTGCGCCGTCCACGAGTACGAGTCGACCAGCGTGTGCGACGGGTCGTAGAGGCGGGCGGAGTCCGCCCCGCCCAGCCCGAAGCTGAGAGTGGACTCGTCAACGACGAAGAAGCCGCCGGCCGCGATGGTCGAGCCGGACGGCAGCGGGACGGCGGTGTGCGTGTCGTCGTTGTCGAGCAGTGACCAACCGGTGAGGTCGACGGCCGTGCCGCCGGTGTTCATGAGCTCGATCCAGTCGCCAGGGGTCCCGCCGCTCGACTCGACCTCGTTGATGACGACGGACGTCGGCGCCGGAACCGCCGACGCCGGGGCCGCGACGGCGACCAGGGAAGCTGTGGCGAACGCTGCGGCCACCAGGGCCGCCACCGTTCCTCGCCAATGAGTGCGCAAGCGTGTTCTCCTTCTGCGACGACGGGGGGAGAGCGCATCGCAGACAGGCCGAATCGGTGGATGCGGCGCGCCGGCCAGGTGGATGCGCGCCCACGACGCGGCGACCCAGGCAAAGATGCGAACATTCGCAGCTTCGTGACGCCACGGGAACACGCGGTGAACGGCGCGCCAACGGCGGATGACGCGCATCCATCGGGGCGGAGCCGCGCGCCGCGGGGTGGTCCCGACTTGCCGTGTCGACCGTCGACCACGCGGCAATTCGGGACCACTCAACGGAGTGCCCCGGGAGAGGGGAGCGCTGGCTCCGCGCCTAGTAGATGGTCTCGCCGCGGGCGAGCTGGTCGACGAACGCGGCGATACGGCGGGCGCGGGTGTCCGCACGCTTGGCCGTGGTGGTGCGGAAGATGATCGCGAACCGGTTCTGGCCGCTCAGCGTCTCGAAGAACGCTGCGGCCGCGGGGTTGGCGGCGATGGCCGCGGCGAGGTCGTCCGGCACCGTCTTGTCCGATTGGCGCTGGTACGCCGCCTCCCACCGGCCGTCCGCCTTCGCGCGCTCGATCTCGCGCATCCCCGCGTCGGTCATCGCCCCGGACTCGATCAGCGCCGCCACCAGCTCACGATTGCGCTGCGACCAGATGCTGCGCGGTCCGCGCGGCGTGAACATCTGCAGGAAGTGCGTCTCGTCGAGGCTGTTGCGTCGCCCGTCGATCCAGCCGAAGCAGAGCGCTCCGTCGACCGCCTCCGCGTACGTCGGGCTGGAGTGGCCGGAGTTCTTCTTCGCGATGGCGAGCCGGACACCCGCCTCTGTCTCGTGGTTCTGCTCCAGCCAGGCGCGCCAGGCAGCCGCGTCGGGGAGGTACAGGATGCTGTGTTCGGCCATACCTCGATCTTGCCCCGAAATGTACGGGGTGGATGTAACGAACGCGACGGTGTACCGTCGCGGTTCTGCGGGACGATCAGGGAATCTTTTGCCCCCGTCTCGTGTTATTGGAATGTGGATATTTGCGACGATCTCGAAGGAGGACGCGATGGCACGAATGATCGAAGAGCTCGAGGATGAGACCGGCGCCGTAATCAAGTACAAGAGGCACGCCAACGGGCGGGGCCTCGTCGCACCGACAGCGCGTGTGGCGGAGTCCGCGTTCATCGACGCGACCGCATACGTGGAGAAGGACGCCCGCGTCGGACTCGACGCATACGTCGGAGCCGGAAGCTGGATCGACACAGGGGCGACGGTCGGCGACCGCACGTTCGTGGGCGCCAACGTCCACATCGGAGCCGGTTCCGTGATCGGCAGCGGCGTGCGCATCGGCAGCAACGCCAAGCTCGGCCGCGCCGTGATGGTGGGCAACGGCGCGCGCATCGAGCGCGACGCCCAGGTGGACCCCGGTGCCGTCATCGAGCTTCGCGGCTCTGCGGCTGCCCGCGCGGCGCTGAGCGCGCCAGTGCGCCCCGCCAATCAGCACGCCAGGAGGGACGCATCGCGCCGCGCGGCGTGACCGACCTCCGCGTAGACGTAACGCCCTGAGCCGGTTTCGGCTCAGGGCGTTCGTGCATCCACCGGATGCGCGGCGAGCGACGAGATGCCAGTAACTGTCGTGCACGCCCGGCGTTTCGCGACAGTTACCGGTATCTCGTCGTTGGGGGCCGACGGGCCGTCAGTCGTCGCCCGCGCCACGGGATGCGGGCAGCTCGCCGGGCGCGGAGGCGGCGGTGGGCGTCGTCCCGTTCTCGAGGTCGAAGGGCTCTGGAGGCAGGGGCAGCGCATCCACTGCGCCGCCCGCATCCACCGAATCGCCCGCGTCCACCGGCTGCGTGCTCGCCTCCCTGAGCACGCGGGTGCGCGTTCCTGCCGCAAGCACCAGCACCCCGGCGATGGCTGCGCCGACCGCGAACGCCGTGGTGGTGCCCGCGTGGTCGACCAGCAGACCGGCGACCGCCGCGCCGACCGCGACGCCGAAGTTCACGGCCGTGTTGGTCCAGGTGGTCGCCTCCGTGCGTACGTGTTCGGCGGTGAGAGCATCGGCCAGCAGATACGCCGTGATGACCGTCGGCGCGAGGAACAGGCCGAGGCCGAACAGGATGACGCCGAGAGTGATCTGCTCCGGCGCGAGCGCCGCGATGGCGCTCACCGTGACGAACGCGATGCTCAGCACCACCAGCCGGATCGCGAGCGCCGGCTTCCAGGTGCGGTGGCCGTAGACGAGTCCGCCGACGGCGCTTCCCGCGGCGAGCAGCGCGAGCAGGATGCCGGACACCGCCGCCATCGACCGCTCCGCCGTGAACGCGGGGACCGCCGTCTCCACGGTCCCGATCACCAGGCCGACACCGGTCAGCGCGACAAGGACCGTCGGGAAGCCGCGCTGCCGCAGCGGCCGCTCGTGCGCGTGCGCCGTGGTGGTGGCCGGGCCTTTCGCGCGCACGTGCCTGTGCAGGCAGAACAGCGCCGTGCCCGCGAACGCGACGGCCGCCGTGGTGAACAGCGCCGCCACCGGGCTCGCGACCAGCACGATCAGGCCGACCAGCAGCGGGCCGGTGGTGAACAGCAGTTCTTCCGCCACCGCATCCAGGCTGTATGCGCGGGGGAGGATGCGCGGGTCGGGCGCGATGGCGGCCCACATCACGCGCATGGTCGACCCGAGTGGAGGCGCGAACACGCCGGCGACGGCGGCGAGGCCGATGAGCAGCCAGGGCGGGGCATCGGCGAGGCAGCCGATCGCGGTCGCGACGAGGGAGGCGGAGAAGAGGACGCCCATGACCAGGAGCGAGCGGGTCGGCCCGAAACGGTCGACTGCACGCGCACGCGCGGGAGACGCGATCACGTTGGTGATGCCGAACGCGCCCGTCGCGGCGCCTGCGGCCGCGAACGTGCCGGTCGACGCCTGCACGCTGAGCAGCAGCGACAGCGAGACGGTCGCGAACGCGAGCCGCCCGATCAGCGCGGAGCCGAACAGGGCGGCGGCGCCGGGCAGGCGGAGAACGTCGGCGTACGACTCGCGCTTCACGATGCAGCCCCGGATGCGCTGGTCGCCGCTGGTTCCCGGATCAGCTCGAACAGGGCGAGCGTCGCGGCGACCCGGTGCGTGCCAGGCGTTCCTGCCGGTTGCGCCGCGTCGGCGAGCAGGATGCCCGCCTGCCGCACGAGCCGTTCCACCTCGCGGTACGCCGCGTCGTCGACGTAGAACTCGGCGTCCGTGAACGTCGATCGCGTGCCCGGCGCCTGCAGCGCTGCCCGGCGGGCCAGCTCAGAGCTCATCGCGACGAACAGTTCCGGCGCCCCGGACATCCCGAGCAGCGCGCCGCTCGCCGGATCGTGCCGGTAGCGCTTCGCTCTGCCGCCACGGATGGCGACCTCCTCCACCACATCCACCAGCCCGGCCTCGCGCAGTCGGCGGAGGTGGTAGCTGACGTTCGCCTGGCTCTCGCCGAGCTCGCGGGCGGCCTCCGCCGCGCTCAGCGCTGAGCCGCCGAGCAGCGAGAGCAACTGCAACCGCAGGGGATGCGCGAGGACGCGTAGGTCACGCAGATCGCGCGCCTCCCGCGCCTCCCGCGTCTCGCGCGTTTCCCGCGTCTCGCGCGCCTCCCGCGTGGATGTGGTCTGTTCCGTCACCGTCCCAGTGTGGCGGGTGGCGCCGCGACTGTCAAACGGTTCTTTGGGAGTCGAGCAACGCGTCGAGGCGCGTCAGGCAGTCCTCCCAGCCCTCGACGTGATCGGCAGCCGCCTCCGCCGTGTCGAAGCCCTCGTGCACGACGGTGAGAACCGTGCCGCCGCTCCCGGCCTCCGCCAGCTCCAGCGTCACGCGGGTCTCCTCCTCCTCGCCGTCCCACTGCCACGTAAGCGCGAGTCGCGACGGCTCCTCCGCCTCGGTCACTACACCGGATGCGCCCATTGCGGTCGGCGCGGAGCGGATGCTCCACGCGCTCCCTGCCACCGCATCCACGGTCGCAACGGTCTGGAACCGCGGCGGCCAGAACCACGACGCCAGCTCCTCCGGGGAGGTGAACGCCCGCCACACCCGCTCCCTGTCTGCCCCGATCGCCTGCTTCACCCGTGCCGTGTGCTCGCCCATCCCATCCCGCCTTCGCTCGCCGTTCCTGTCGTTCTTGTGGACAGGGGCACACTCACCACCCCCGCGATTGGAGCATTCCGCAAACCGCCCGGCGTGCATCCGGGTGTGGTTTGTAGGCCGCACACCGATGACTTCGCGAACCAGGATGCGCGTCGTAGCGTGACGATATCCCGCACGAGAGCGAAGAGGAACCCTGATGGTCGATACCGCCGAGCGCACGTCTCCGACGAAGAAAGCCCCGTCCGCCGAGACGGAGACCCGATCCACGACCACCCCGCCCGGTGACGCGCGGGCGCGCGTCGACGTCGAGGCGCTCGGGCGGCAACTGCTCGGCGACTGGGCGGAGATCCGGCTCAGGTCGCGTGAGCTGTCGAGCCGTCCGGAGATGCAGAAGGTCGAGGGGCTCAGCCTCGACGACCAGCGCGCACGCACCTTCGAGCAGTTGAAGCTGCTCGTGCAGAACGGCCAGGTGCACCGCGCGTTCCCGAAGAGCGTCGGAGGCGAAGAGGACAACGGCGGCAACATCGCCGGCTTCGAGGAGCTGGTCGCGGCCGACCCGTCGCTGCAGATCAAGTCGGGCGTGCAGTGGGGGCTGTTCGGCGCCGCCGTGCTGCAGCTCGGCACCGCCCCGCACCACGAGAAGTACCTGCCGGGCATCATGTCGCTCGACGTGCCTGGCGCGTTCGCGATGACGGAGACCGGGCACGGCTCGGACGTCGCGAGCGTCGCCACCACGGCCACCTACGACCCGGAGACGCAGGAGTTCGTCATCGACACCCCGTTCCGAGGGGCGTGGAAGGACTACCTCGGCAACGCGGCGAAAGACGGCATCGCCGCCGTCGTGTTCGCCCAGCTCATCACCAAGGGCGTCAACCACGGCGTGCACGCGTTCTATGTGCCGATCCGGGATGCGGACGGCGCGTTCCTGCCCGGCGTCGGCGGAGAGGACGACGGCCTCAAGGGCGGCCTGAACGGCATCGACAACGGCCGGCTGCACTTCACCGGCGTGCGGGTGCCGCGCACCGACCTGCTGAACAAGTACGGCGACGTCGCGGAAGACGGCACGTACTCGTCGCCGATCGGCAGCCCCGGCCGCCGCTTCTTCACCATGCTCGGCACGCTCGTGCAGGGCCGCGTCTCCCTCGACGGCTCGGCGGTGAACGCCGCCAAGATCGCTCTCAAGATCGCGATCACCTACGGCAACGAGCGCCGCCAGTTCACCGCGGGCAGCGACACGGACGAGGAGGTCATCCTCGACTACCAGCGCCACCAGCGCCGCCTGCTCCCCCTGCTGGCGACCACGTATGCGGCCGGGTTCGCGCACGAGGTGTTCCTGCACAAGTTCGACGACGTGTTCAGCGGACGCGCTGACTCCGACACCGACCGCCAAGACCTCGAGACCATCGCGGCCGCGCTCAAGCCGCTGTCGACCTGGCACGCGCTCGACACTCTGCAGGAGGCGCGCGAGGCCTGCGGAGGCTCCGGCTTCCTCACCGAGAACCGGCTCACGTCGCTGCGCCAGGACCTCGACATCTACGTCACCTTCGAGGGCGACAACAACGTGCTGCTGCAGCTCGTCGCCAAGCGTCTGCTGACCGACTTCTCCCGCAGGTTCGCCAAGGCGGACGCCGGGGCGCTCGCCCGCTACGTCGTCACCCAGGCGGCGGGCAAGGCGTACCACGGCTCCGGGCTCCGCTCGGTCGCGCAGACGGTGAAGGACTTCGGCTCGACGGCCCGTGCCGTCAACTGGCTGCAGGAGCCGAGCACGCAGCGCGAACTGCTGACCGACCGCGTCGAGTCGATGATCGGCGAGGTCGCGGGAAAGCTGCGTCCCGCATCCAAGCTGGGCAAGAAGGCCGCTGCCGACCTGTTCAACTCGCAGCAGAACGAGCTCATCGAGGCAGCGCGCGCCCACGCCGAGCTGCTGCAGTGGGAGGCGTTCACCGACGCGCTCGAGAAGGCGCCGGATGCCGGCACGCGCCAGGTGCTGACCTGGCTGCGTGACCTGTTCGGCTTCGGGCTGATCGAGAAGCACTTGGCCTGGTACCTCATCCACGGTCGTCTGTCGCCGCAGCGCGCGCAGGCCGTGACGGCGTACATCGACCGGCTGCTCACGCGCATCCGGCCGCACGCCGTCGACCTGGTGGATGCGTTCGGATACGGCCCAGAGCTCGTCCGCGCGAAGATCGCGACCGGGGCAGAGGCCGCCCGCCAGGCCGAGGCCCGCGACTACTACGCCGCCCAGCGCGCCTCCGGCACCGCCCCCACCCCCGAGAAGTCCCTCAAGTCCCCCAAGCGCTGACCCGCGCAGCCATCGAGCCGGGACTTGTGCACGCGACACGCCGCGGTCAGGCGTGCATAAGTCCCGGCTCGATTGCTTGGGGACGGGACGGGCGGGCTAGAGGAGGCCGAGGGCGCGGACGGCGTCGCGCTCGTCGCGGAGCTCGGCGACGGACGCGTCGATGCGAGCGCGGGAGAACGCGTCGACGGCGAGACCGTCGACGATGCGCCAGGCGCCGTCGACCGAGCGCACCGGGAACGACGAGATCAGCCCCGCATCCACGCCGTACGACCCGTCGGACACGACACCGGCCGACGTCCAGCGCGACCCCGTGCCGTCGACCCAGTCGCGCACGTGGTCGATCGCGGCGCTCGCCGCAGAGGCAGCACTCGACGATCCGCGCACATCGATGATCTCCGCGCCGCGCTTGGCGACCCGCGGGATGAACTCGTTCGCCAGCCACGCCTCGTCCACCAGCTCGGTCGCCGGCCGCCCGTTCACGGTGGCGTGGCTCAGGTCGGGATACTGGCTGGCCGAGTGGTTGCCCCACACGATCACGCCGTCGATCGCCGAGACGGGAACGCCCAGCTTCACCGCGAGCTGAGCGACAGCGCGGTTGTGGTCGAGCCTGGTCATCGCGGTGAACCGGTCCGCCGGCACATCCGGGGCGTTGGCGCTCGCGATCAGTGCGTTCGTGTTGGCCGGGTTGCCCACCACGAGCACCCGGACATCGGATGCGGCACCCGCGTTGATCGCCGCGCCCTGCGGCCCGAAGATGGCGCCGTTCGCCTCCAGCAGGTCCGCGCGCTCCATGCCGGGTCCGCGCGGCCGCGCCCCGACGAGCAGCGCGACGTTGACGCCGTCGAACGCGGCGGTCGCGTCCTCGGTGACGGTCAGGTCGTGCACGAGCGGGAACGCGCCGTCCTGAAGCTCGAGCGCCGTCCCCTCTGCCGCCGCCCTGCCCTGCGGGATCTCGAGCAGCCGCAGCCGCACAGGAACGTCCGGCCCGAGGAGCTGCCCGGACGCGATGCGGAACAGCAGCGCATAGCCGATCTGCCCTCCCGCTCCGGTGACGGTGACGGTGACGGGCGTGCGTGCGTGGTTGTCTGTCGTGCTGTCGGCGCTCATGCCGCCAGCCTATGACGGGGCGCAGAGCCGTACTACCGTGTCGGGCATGACCTTCAACCCGAACGCCGACATCAGCGGAGGCAAAGCCAAGCGGCGCGGCAGAACGGCCGGGATCGCTGCGGGAGGCGTCGGCGTGGGGGCCATCGTCATCCTGCTCGTCTCGCAGCTCTTCGGCGTCGACCTCAGCGCGTTCGTCGACGGCGGCGCACCGCAGAGCCAGACGCAGCAGATCGGCACCGGCGCCGAACTCACCGACTGTGTGACCGGCGCGGACGCGAACGCGAACATCGACTGCAGGATGAAGGGGGCGGCCGCATCCATCGAGGCGTACTGGGCCACGGAGATGCCGGCCCTCGGCGGCACGTACTCCTCGCCCCAGTCCGTGCTGTTCACCGGTCAGACCAGCACCGGATGCGGCACCGCGTCGAGCGCGACCGGCCCGTTCTACTGCCCGCCGGACGAGACCATCTATGTCGACACGGCGTTCTACGACGAGCTGCGCAGCCGCTTCGGGTCGAGCGGAGGGCCCCTGGCCGAGATGTACGTGGTCGCGCACGAGTGGGGGCACCACATCCAGAACATCGGCGGGATCATGGATGCGCACCCCAGCAGGGCGACAGGCGCTGCCTCGGACAGCGTGCGGCTGGAGCTGCAGGCCGACTGCTTCGCCGGGTCGTGGGCGGCGGCCGCCTCCAGCACGAAGGACGAGAACGGCGTCCCGTTCCTGCAGCCGATCACCCAGTCGCAGATCCAGGACGCGCTCAGCGCGGCCTCCGCGGTCGGCGACGACCGCATCCAGCAGGCGTCCACCGGCGGCATCCGGCCGGACACCTGGACGCACGGCTCCTCCGAGCAGCGGCAGCGCTGGTTCCTCACCGGGTTCCAGAACGGTGCCGGGGCGTGCGACACGTTCTCGGTGCGTGCGGGGTCGCTGTAGCGACTGTGCCCATACCGCACTCGCCGGGTAACCTCGGGCGTATGCGCACTTTCTACCCCGAGATCGAGCCGTACGACTCTGGCCTGCTCGACGTCGGAGACGGCCAGCAGCTCTACTGGGAGACCAGCGGCAACCCCGACGGCAAGCCGGTCGTGTTCCTGCACGGCGGACCGGGCGGGGGCACGAGCCCCAACCAGCGGCGCGCGTTCGACCCGGAGAAGTACCGCATCGTCCTGTTCGACCAGCGCGGCTGCGGCAAGTCCCTGCCGCACGCGAGCGAGCCGGAGGCCGACCTCAGCACCAACACCACCTGGCATCTCGTGGCCGACATCGAGAAGCTGCGCGAGCACCTGGCTGTGGAGAAGTGGATGGCGTTCGGCGGCTCCTGGGGGAGCGCGCTCGCCCTCGCGTACGCGCAGACGCACACCGAGCGGGTGACAGAGCTGGTGCTGCGCGGCATCTTCACGCTGCGGCCCGCCGAGCTCGACTGGTTCTACGAGGGAGGGGCGGCGGCGCTGTTCCCCGACCTGTGGGAGGGCTTCGTGGAGCCCGTGCCCGTCGCAGAGCGCGGGAGGCTCATCCGGGCGTACAGCAGGCTGCTCAACGACCCGGACCCCGCCGTGCACATCCCGGCCGGTGTCGCGTGGTCGCGCTGGGAGTCGTCGACGATCACGCTGCTGCCCCGGCCGGATGTGGTGGCGAGCTTCACCGAGCAGCAGTACGCGGTGGCGTTCGCGCGCATCGAGAACCACTTCTTCATGAACGGCGGCTGGTTCGAGGAGGAGCAGCTCATCCGGGATGCTCCGAAGCTCGCGGGCATCCCCGCCGTGATCGTGCAGGGCAGGTATGACGCGTGCACTCCGGCGATGACCGCCTGGGACCTGCATCGCGCGTGGCCGGAAGCGGAGTTCCGGCTGATCCCCGACGCCGGCCACGCGTTCGACGAGCCCGGCATCCTGGATGCACTGATCGAGGCCACCGACCGGTTCGCGGAGTGAGTGCGATGCAGACCGTTCTCCGCAACGTGCGGCCGTGGGGAGGCTCCCCGTCCGATCTCCGCATCGCCGACGGCGTGATCGTCGCGGTCGAGCCGCACGATCGGTCCGCCGAAGCAGTGTCAGGCGACCCGGGCACCCGGTTCATCGAGGGTGACGGCCTGCTCGCCCTGCCCGGCCTGGTGAACGCGCACGCGCACCTCGACAAGAGCTGGTGGGGCAAGCCGTGGGTGTCGTACGGCGGAGAGGCCACCACCCAGGGTCGCATCGAGCACGAGCGCGCCCACCGGGGCGAGCTGGGCATCCCGAGCGGCGACAGCACCCTGGCGCTGCTGCGGGCGCTGGTGGCCCAGGGGACCACGGCGTTCCGTTCGCACGTCGACGTGGACCTCGGGGTGGGGCTCGACGGCATCCACGTGGTTCGGGATGCGGTGGCGGCGCTCGGCGTGCCGGTCGCGCTGGAGGTCGTGGCGTTCCCGCAGGACGGCGTGCTGCGGAGGCCGGGCGTGCTCGACCTGCTCGACCGTGCGGCCGTGGAGGGCGCTGAGCACATCGGCGGGCTCGACCCCGCATCGATCGACCGCGACCCTGTCGGTCAGCTCGACGCGCTGTTCGACATCGCCGACCGCCGCGGCGTGGGAATCGACATCCACCTGCACGACGGAGGGGAGCTCGGCGCCTTCCAGTACGAGCTCATCATCGAGCGCACCCGCGCCACGGGTCTCGCGGGGCGTGTGAACGTGGCGCACGGCTTCGCGATCGGCGAGCTGCCGGAGGCACGACGCCGCGCGCTCATCGACGGGATGCGCGAGACCGGCGTCTCGATCACGACCGTCGCGCCGATCAACGCGCCGCGGCTGCCGCTCGCCGAACTGCGGGCTGCTGGCGTGCCTGTCGGACTCGGAACGGACGGCATCCGCGACCTGTGGGGTCCGTACGGCGACGGCGACCTGTTGCGCCTGGCGGCGCGGCTCGCCCAGCTCTCCGGCTTCCGGCGCGACGACGACCTGGTGGATGCGGTGCGCGTCGCGACGAGCGCCGCCGCCTCGTTCGTCGGCCGCGGCACCCACGACCTCACGGTCGGCTCCATCGCCGATGTCGTCCTCCTCGACGCCGAGAACGTCCCTGCGGCGCTGGTCGCCGCTCCGCCCCGCGCCCTCGTCCTCGTCGCCGGCCACGAGTTCCCCGCCTGACCCCCGGTCCCCAAGCAATCGAGCCGGGACTTATGCACGCGACACGCCGGGCGTGAGCGTGCATAAGTCCCGGCTCGATGGCTTCGGGACGTTAGCCGGCGAGGACGGCCAGGGCTCGGCGGAGGGTCGTGGAGGACGTGGTCATCGTGTAGGGGAAGTAGACGACCTCGACGCCGACGGCGGCGAATTCGCGCTCGAGGCGGAGGCCCTTCTCTGTGCCGCGCCAGTCGTCGCCCTTGAAGAACACGTCGAACTGCAGCTCGCGCCAGGTGTCCAGCTTGTCTGGAACCGTCTCGGCCACCGCCTCGTCGACGAAGCCGATGCTGCGCACGATCTCCAGGCGCTCGGCGAGCGGGATGACAGGGTCGATGCCCTTGACCTGCCGCAGCATCTCGTCGGAGACGACGCCAGCGATCAGGTAGTCGCACTGGCTCTTGGCGTGTTTCAGGATGTTGAGGTGTCCGATGTGGAACAGATCGAACGCCCCTGCTGCATAGCCGACGCGTCGGGTCACGGGCTGCACCTTTCGGGGTTGAGATATCCTCACCTATTCTGTCGAATAAGTGAGAATTTGTCACCCCTGTGGTGAGAACTCGATGAACTCCGTGAGAACTCGCCGCTCCGGCTACGGCCGCGTGGCGAGCAGCACCGCGGCGATCCGTGCCGTGAGCGGCTCGATCTGCCCGAGCGACGCCACGTACGCCGACCGTCCGCGCCCGTACGGGTCGAGGATGTCGCCCTCCACATACCCGCGCTTCGTCGCCGTCCCGCGGTTCGCGACAGCGGCACTCGGCCGGTGCGATGCCGCCCAGGCTGTCAGCTCGCGCGCGGTCAGTGCGGCGGGCTCTGGATGCGCGGCCACCGCATCCGCGAACTCGGTGAGGGTGAACGCCCTCCGCACCACCCCCGGCGCCGTTCCGACGGACCACTCGCGGTGCTCTCGCGTCGCCGTGAGCACGAGCTCGGAGCCGGAGAGTATCCGGTGATCGGCCTGGCGCGCCACGAATTGGTCGCTCGTGATGCCGCGCTCGGCCAGCAGCTCGTCCATGGGTGAGGAGATCCCCCATCCCGTCATCGCGTGCGTCCCCGCAGAGCCCACGGAGAACCGCGTGTCGCCGGAGAGGGCGTGCGCGAGCAGCAGGTCGGCGGCGGGGGAGCGGCAGATGTTCCCCGTGCAGAGGGTCAGAATGCGGAAAGTTGCGTCAGGCACTCCGCTATTCTTCCGGACGACGACGATGGATGCGCTTACCAGGCCGACAGCTCCGGTCCAGCCTGGCAATCCCCTGAGAGGGGGACGCGGTTCGAGCCTGCTTTGAGAGCGCTTTCAACCTGTGTTTTGCTCAAGATCACGGGTGTTGGCCAATCTGTGCGGCCCGCGATCATGCGGAACTTGCCACTCGAATGGGGGGTGGCTGTTGGAGAAAAGCCCAAGCGGGCGCGCGGTACGCTTGTCCATTTATGTTTCGCGACCGGGTAATCGGTCTGCTAGCGTGCTCAGCAGCATTTCAGCATTTCAGTAGTCGTTGGTCTCACCTACTGTTCCACCCCCGCAACGACGAAAGTTTGGACAGACGTATATATGGTTCGTCAGCCCGCACACAGAAACGAAACCCCCAAGAAGAAGAACCACAGACTCGGATTCGGCATTGCCGGAGGCGCCACCGTGGTGGCCGTCGCGGCCTTAGGTCTGCCCGCACTCGCGGCGACCGCTGCCCCGATCACCTATCAAGTCGGTCAGCGAATCGTGACCGACTCCCTCGACCGCACACAGCCGAACGGCTGGGGCGCAGCCCAGGTCGGCGGCACCTATTCGCTCAGCAGCAGCAAATCCTTCTCCGCAGACGGGAAGACGGGCGTCATGGCGCTCCCCCGTCCTGGAGCGTCGCTCACCGCATCCCTTCCCGCGGTCAGCGCATCCGACCTGACGGCGTCGACGACCATCGACGTTCCGCGCATCCCGACCAGCGGCAACGGCGTCTTCGCCGGGCTGCAGCTCCGGGTCGCATCCGGGTCGTACTACCAGGCGAACGTCCGCGTCGGAGCCGGGGGCAACCTCACGCTCACGATCGTGCGCGTCAACGGCTCGACCGCCAACCAGACGACCGTCGCACCCGAGGTGCGCGTCGCCACCGGCCTCAAGCCGGGCGCCAGCGTGCAGCTCGAGTTCCAGGCGACGGGCAGCAACCCCGTCGCACTGTCGGCGCGTGCGTGGCAGAACGGTGCGGCGAAGCCGAACTGGCAGGCCACCGCGAACGACGCGAGCGCCCAGCGTCTCCAGCGTTCTGGCGCCATCGCCGCGTGGTCGTACCTCTCCGCTTCGACCGCGACGCAGAACGTCGCGTTCGACAACCTGACCGCGAGCACGCTGGTGCCCGTCACCACGACCGCTCCTGTGCCGGTGCCGACGAAGCCGCCTGTCGCGACGCCCACCCCGGCGCCGACGACCCCGGCTCCGAAGCCCACCGCGCCGACGACTCCTGTCACTCCGACGCAGCCGACGACGCCGACCCAGCCCGCTCCAGCGCCCGACCCGTCGATCGACACGACCGGGATGCGCGTGGCAGCAGGCGCCGCGGCCATCGGCACCACGCAGTACCCTGTGCCGGCGAACGCCATCGCGGTGTCGCCGTCCGGCTCGGACTCGGCAGCCGGATCGGTCGCCGCACCGTTCCGCACCGTGCAGCACGCACTCGACGTCGCCCCCTCCGGAGCCACGATCGTTCTGCGCGGCGGCAACTACCACGAGTCGCTCAACGTGCCGTCCGGCAAGGCCGTGACCATCCAGTCGTACCCGAAGGAAGCTGCCTGGCTCGACGGCAGTTCCGTGGTCGGCGGCTGGGCGAAGTCCGGCGCCACCTGGGTGGCCTCCGGCTGGAACCACGTGTTCGACTCGAGCCCGACGTACACGCGCGGCGCTCCTGACGGAACGTCGGCGGGCTGGCAGTGGCTGAACCCCGATTACCCGATGGCCGCGCATCCCGACCAGTTGTTCATCGGCGGGGTCGCACAGACACAGGTCTCGAGCCGCGCCGCGGTGAAGCCTGGCACCTTCTTCTACGACACGGCCGCCAAGCAGCTCGTGATGGGTTCCGACCCGACCGGCAAGGAGATCCGCGCCAGCGACCTGCAGAAGGCGATCTCGGTCGGAAGCACCGGGTTCACCCTCAAGGGTGTCGGCGTGCGCCGCTACGCGCCGTCGGTCCCCGACATGGCTGCGGTCACCGACTACAAGGGCGGCGCGACGTTCGAGAACGTCTCGTTCCTCGACAACGCGACCACCGGCGTCTCCGTCGGCGGCTCCGGCAACACGATGCGCCAGGTGACGGCGGCCCGCAACGGCCTCCTCGGCATCCACGCGAACAACTCGGACAACCTGAAGCTGTCCGGCGTGCTCGCGGCGAACGACAACAGTGAGCACTTCAACACCTCGCCCGTCAGCGGCGGCGTGAAGATCACCCGTTCGCGCGGCATCGATGTGCAGTCGAGCGCGTTCCTCAACAACGCCAGCCACGGCCTCTGGTTCGACGAGTCGGTGTACGGAATGACCGTCGCCAACAACGACTCGCTCAACAACGCGGGCAACGGCATCGTGATCGAGATCTCGTCCACGGCGAACATCGTCAACAACGTGGTCTCCGGCAACGCGAAGTCCGGCATCAAGCTGAACAACGTGAGCTCGGTGCAGGTCTGGAACAACACGATCGCGAACAACGTGCGCAACCTCGACATCACCCAGGATGCGCGCCGCGGAGCGAACGCGTCGGACGCCGGCCACGACCAGCGCCAGGCCTTCCCCGACCCGACGATGACCTGGATCACGGGCCCCATCCAGATCAGCAACAACGTGATCTCGGGCGGAACCGGCAACTGCCTGCTGTGTGTCGAGGACTACTCGCACCAGTTCTCGGCGGCGCAGATGAAGATCACGTCGGACCACAACCTGTACCGACGCCCTTCGGCGAACGCGCCGTCCTGGGCAGTGATCTGGTCGCGCGGCGCCGGTGACCCGGCCATCTACCCGACCTTCTCCGCCTTCACGGCGGCGACCGGTCAGGATGCGCACAGTGTGCTCCAGGAGGGCGCGGCAGCCGCTGCTCCCACCCAGTTGAGCAGCATCGCGTCCTCCGTGAGCAGCGTGCCGACGGGCATCCCGTCGTCGCTCGCCTCCCTCACGGGCAAGGCGGCGGGCACCGTCCACCTCGGCGCCTGGTAACCCAGCCACCCCCCTCCCCCCAAACCGCGAGCGCCGAGACCCACCCGTCCCGGCGCTCGCGGTCTTCCGCATCCACCCCAGCAATCGAGCCCAGGGTTTTTCAGCTTAAGAACGCGTCTTAAGGTGAAAAACCCTGGGCTCGATTGCTCGGGGGCGGGGGCGGGGGACGGGCTAGAGGGTGGCGGGCGCCGGGTCGGGGTCGGCCGCGAGCTCGGCGCGGCGGCGGCGGAGGTCGCGGGAGACGAACCAGAGGTTGGGGATGACCTGGCAGAGCAGCACGCTCACCGCCGAGCCGATGATCGGGCCCCCAGCGCCGACGACGCCGATCAGCCACCAGGAGAGGCCGAGGTTGAGGGGGATGCTGGCGAGGATCGGCCAGACCTGGAAGGTGAGGCCGCGCTGGTCGGTCATGTACATCCCGACCGGGTATTTCGCCGCCTGCAGCGCCACGAAGACCACGAAGCCGCCGATCAGCCACGGGTCGAGGGTGAGGGCGTCGCCCGCGATGAACTTCGTCAGCCACGGTGACAGGACCGCCAGCGCCAGGCCGATCGCGAGGCCGCCTGCGAGGAACCAGATCGTCGGCTTCAGCGGGGACTCCACCCTGCGCTCGGAGCGGGCGCGGGCGTAGATCGGCCAGAGGGCGACACCCGCAGCGGCGATCGTCTGCACGGCGAGCCCGAACAACTGGGATGCGAGGTTGTACTGGGCGAGCTCCGTGCCGGTGGTCAGGTGGCTGAGCAGCAGCCGGTCGGTCTGCATCGCGATGGGCAGCGCCACCATCTGCACGAGCATCGGCCAGGCCACCCCGATCGCGGGGACGCCGGGGTAGCGGCGGGGGAACGGCACTTCGCGCAGCGCGGCACCCACCTGCGGCTTGATCATCCGTGCGGCCATCAGCAGGCAGATCAGCGAGGCGAGCCCGTTGGCGATGTACGACAGGATCGCGATGAAGCTGCCAGCGGGCGCAGACAGTGCGACCAGGGTGGCGATGCCGAGGAACATCGCGGGCGCGACGACCGCCTGGCTCGCCACCTGCGTGCTCGTCTTCCCGAGCCCGACCAGGATGCGAGAGCCGACGCTCAGCGGAAGCACCAGCCCGAATGTGCCGAGGCAGAGCATCGCGGCCAGGCTGCCGCCGTCGGGGAGGAGCCCCTGACCGAGCAGCAGCGGCCACCAGCCGAGCACCGAGATCACGATGCCGATGCCGATGATCGTCGCACCGGACAGCAGCAGGATGCGGAACGCCGTGGTCAGCGTGCGCCGCACCACCGGGTCGCTGCGCGGGTCGGACGAGCCGGCGACGGCGTTGATGGCCACAGCGGCGATGCCGAGGTCGGCGAACGGCAGCAGGGCGGGCAGCGCGGCGAGCAGGCCGTACTGCGCGTAGGCGTCCGTGCCGAAGTTCTGGATGATGAGCCGGCTGTTGACGATGCCGATGATGCCGGAGATGCCCATGACGAGCACCTTCATCACGGCCGTAGACCCGACCGATCTGAGCATCCCGCCGCGCGCCGCCCGTGCGTGGGTCATGAGGCTGCCACCGGATGCTCGGAGTCGTCGAAGAGGAGCCGTCCGGCCGCGATCCGCCCGTCGACGGCGGGGAGCGTCGCGAGGATGTCGGCCGTGGAACGCTCGGCGTCGACGGCGGAGACGATCGCCCCGGCGATCCGGGCGGGACTCGCGTCGGACGGCAGCACCCTGTGGCGCGTCTCCCGCAGCCAGTCGGCGATGCCGGTCTCGTCCGTCGTGACGATCTCGCAGCCGTGCGCGAGCGCCTCGACGATCGGGAGGCCGACCTGTTCGCGCCAGCCGGGCATTCTGCGCGAGGGGAGCACGAGTGCGTGGGCGGCGCGGAGGTGGTCGTGGATCGCGGAGCGCGGCGGGTCGACGACGAGGGTGATCGACGGGTCTCCTGCCGCTGCGGCCCGTGCGTCGTCGAGCTGGCTGCCGGTGCCGAGGAGGGTGAGTCGTGCATCCGGTCGGCTCTCCCGCACGAGCGGCCAGGCGGCGAGCACATCGCTGAAGCCCTTGCGCGGGCCGAAGTTGCCGAGGAAGACGACGCGGTGCGGATCGACGACGGAGCCGAGCGCACCCTGCTCGCCGAGTGCCGCAGCGGTGCACGGGCACGGGCTGGGCAGCGCCTCGACCGTGGAGTGCCGCCGCGGCTGGTTGCGGAAGGACTGCGCGTACAGCCCGTGCGCGCCCGCCGTGCCGAACACCGCGTTGTCGACCCTGCGCCAGACGTACTCGGCCAGGAGGCGTTCGATGCGGCGACGGATGCGTGTCTTGAACCGTGTCGGCGTCGCCTCGAACGGGTCGAGGTTCTCGATGGCGTATGTGGCGACGGTCACGCGGCGGGCGCCGACGATGCGGCGAAGGCCGATGGCGAAGAGGGTGACCGCGGTGCGGGGGAGCGCATCCAGGTAGAGGGGTTCGTTGATCTCGAGGTGGGTGATCCTGCTGGTGAGGGCGAGCCGGGCCGCGGCGAGCGTGCCTGCCTGTGCGAGTTCCAGGCCGTCTGTGAGGTTCTCGTCGAAGTCGTATCGTTTGCTTCGGAAGACGATCGCGGCGGGTTCGAGCTCGCGCGCACGCTCCAGGTGCACGCTGCGCACTTGGTCGTAGAGCCGCACACGGGGGTGCTGCAGGCTGGTTGCGGTGGCCATCTCGTCGAACGTCCTTCAGCCCGCGAGGGTCGGTTCGCTGGCTCTGTCCATCGAGCTTAGGGCGAAATTCGAGCAATAACGAGTATTTCTCATCAAATGCCCCCGGTTGTGGGGGCCGCGACGTCGTTGGCCTATCCTGGGTGGCACCATGACAGCCGCAGAGCGCATCGTCGTGCAGCAGTCGTTCCCCGACCCGCGGCCGACCACGAACCCGTACATCATCATGCTGCGCGACAGTCTGCGCTCCACCCCGGGACTCGAACTGCGCACCTTCTCCTGGAAGAGGGCGCTGCTCGGCCGCTACGACGTCTTCCACGCCCACTGGCCGGAGATCCTCGTGGCCGGGCAGAGCAAGCTCAAAGCGCTCGTCCGCCAGGGGCTGTTCGTCCTGCTGATGTGGAAGCTCGCGCTCACCAGGACGGCCATCGTCCGCACCACCCACAACCTCCAGCTTCCGACAGGCATCTCCCGCCGCGAGCGCGCCCTGCTGCGCTGGTTCGACCGGAGGACGACCCTGCGCATCCGGTTGAACCCCACCACCGAGTTCGCGCCCGGTGTGGAATTCGCCACGATCCTGCACGGCCACTACCGGGACTGGTTCGCCGCATACCCGAAGCGGGCGGCCCAGCAGGGCAGGATCGGCTACTTCGGCCTCATCCGCCGCTACAAGGGCGTCGAAGAACTGCTGGATGTCTTCCGCTCCGTCCCTGGCGACGACCTCCGCCTCGACGTCGCAGGCAAGCCGTCAAGCGACGAGCTCGCCGCCTCCGTGCTCCAGCGCGCCGGGCGCGACCAGCGCGTCGCCGTGACGCTCGCCTTCCTCGACGACGCGGAGATCGTCGACCTCGTCACAGGGGCTGCGCTCATCGCGCTCCCCTATCGCGAGATGCACAACTCGGGAGGCGCGCTCACGGCGCTGTCGCTCGACCGGCCGATCCTGGTGCCGGACAACCCCACGACCGAGGCGCTCGCCGACGAGGTGGGGCACGCCTGGGTGCACCGGTACTCCGGCGAGCTGACCCCGGATGCGCTGGCCGCCGCGGTCGAGGGCGTCACGGCATCCGCGCCGGGCGGACGACCAGACCTGAGCGACCGGGACTGGGCGAAGGCGGGGGAGCAGCACGCGGAGGCGTACCGTCACGCCATCGCGCTCGCCGGGAGCACAGCGGCTCGGAGGCGAGCGCGGGAGCAGCACGCGACCGCGCAGCTCTAGCGCGTGAAGCGCGCCTCCCGCACCAGCTTCCCGCTCGCGGCGACCTCGCCGAGCGAGCGCAGGCGCAGGCCCTTGTCCGCGTAGCCGGAGATCACCGCATCCACCAGGCCGGCTTTGTCGAGCACCGGCGCCGGTCCGTCGTCGACGCCGTCGATCGCGTCGGCGAACCCGTCGTGGCCGAGGATGATCGCGCCGCGTTCGCCCCGCAGGGCGAGCCGCAGCCGCTCCTCGGTCGACGCGGTGCGCCAGTCGGCGAGCGTCGGCCCCCACAGAACGGGCGTCATCCCCGCCGCCCTGGTCGCGCGCCAGACGCGCAGGTTCTGCACGCCGTACGGCGGCCGGAACCAGTGGATGGGGACGCCGGCGGCGTCTTCGAGCTCTGCGCGACCGTCGCGCATCCGGGAGCCGAGGCTGTCGGGCGGGAGATCGGTGAGGCGCCGGTGGTCCAGCCCGTGCAGGGCGATCTCGTGCCCGGCCGCAACGACCTCGGTCAGCAGTGCCGGGTTGCGGCGCACCCGGCTGAGCAGCACGAAGAACGTGGCGGTCGCGCCCGCGTCGCCGAGCGCTCCGAGGATCTTCTGGGTGTCGCCGTCGACGGGCCCGTCGTCGAAGGTCAGGGCGGCGACGGGGGCATCCGTCCGCACCCGCATCACTGCGCCGAGCGGGGCGCCGGCGCGCCGCACGGCCGTGACAGCGCCGGTGCGGAGCGTTCGCAGCGCGCTCATGCCGGTGCCTCCGTCCGCGCGTACTCCTGGTAGACGCCGCCGAACGCCGCCCAGATCATCCCGAGCCCCCGATAGGCGGCGCGCGAGCCCCGCGCCTGGTGGCGCAGCGAGCCGGTGACGAGTCCGAACGCGACCCTGAGCACTCCGCCGACGACGCGCGCAGCGCCGCCACCGATCGCCCAGGCGCGGGCGGCGAGCATCCCGAGCACCCCGTCGGCCAGTCGGAGGCGCACCACGGCCGCCGAGTTGCCGTGGCTCCACGCGCGGCGGAGTACCCACCGCCTGTTCTGCCGGGAGGGAGGGACCAGGTCGGTGATCACGGACTCGTCGCACCACACCATCCGGAAGCCATCGCGATGCAACTGCCTGCTGAACAGGGTGTCCTCGCCGCCGCTCAGCCCGAGGTCGAGGGCGAACCGCACGCCGCTCGCCCGCACCTGGTCGAGGTCGAGCAGCAGATTGCCCGCCGCGGCGACGTCGATGCCCGTTCCGGTCGGCAGCGACCGCCGCGTGAAGAAGTCCCCTGCCTTCAGCCACGGGTCAAGCGGCCGTTCGAACGCGGCCACCACCCGGCCGGACACGGCAGAGGCGCCCGACGCCTCCCACACCCGCACCAGGTGCTGCAGCCATCCGGGATGCGGTCGCTCGTCGTCGTCGATGAACGCCAGCAACCGCGAACCGGCCGCCTCGTCGATGGCCCTGTTGCGCACGGCGGCGATGCCGGGGTGCGGCTCGACGACGTAGCGCACGCCATCCACCTCCGCCGCAGCGTCCCGCCCGCTGCCGTCCGGGTCGTTGTCGACCGCGAGGACCTCGACGGTGTAGTCGCTGTCCGCCTCGTCCGCGAGGGCGCGGCCCTGCGCGACGAGCGCGGGCAGCAGCTCGCGCAGGTCGTTGGGGCGGTGGTATGTGGGCACCGCGATCGTCAGGTTCGGCACATGCACAACCTACCCACCCGTCGCCGCTGCTGCGCAACTCGGCGGGAGAAGAGCGCGTGATAGCATCCGCGGATGGTCGGAGAGCTGGCGGTCGTCGTCGTGAACTACGGCTCGTCCGAGCTGCTGCGCGCGAATCTCGCGCCGCTCGCCGACGCGCTGCCGGAGGCGCGCATCGTGGTGGTCGACAACTTCTCCGGCGACGCCGAGCGTGCCGCGGTCGTGGCACTCGGGGCGGAGCGCGGCTGGGTCGTCGTCACGCCGGGCGACAACCTCGGTTTCGGACTCGGGATGAACGCCGGGGTCGACGCGGCCGTCGCGAACGGCGCCACCCGTTTCCTGCTGCTGAACCCGGATGCGACCATCGCGCGGGATGCGGTCGAGACCCTGTCCGCCGTCGTCGCCGCCGAGCCGCTCGCCCTGCTGGCCCCGCGCATCCTGAGGCCCGACGGGTCGGTGTGGTTCGACGGGTCCGACCTGAATCTCGGCGACGGGCGCATCACCGCGACGCGCAAGCGCGCGGTCGCCGACGACCCGCGGCTGGAGCAGTGGCTGTCCGGGGCGTGCCTGATGGTGTCCGCCGAGCTGTGGGAGCGGATCGGCGGGTTCGGCGACGGCTACTTCCTGTACTGGGAGGATGTCGAGCTGTCCTACCGGGCTCGGCGCGCGGGGGCGAGCGTCCGGGTGGTGGATGCGGCGACCGCCGTGCACGCGGAGGGCGGCACGCAGGGTGACGGGCTGGAGACGGCGGGGGCGGCGAAGTCCGAGGGGTATTACTACTTCAACATCCGCAACCGACTCGTGTTCGCGGCGCGCAACCTGGATGCGGCGACCGTCCGCAGGTGGAGGCGGGCGAGCCTGCCCATCGCGTGGGAGGTGCTGCTGCAGGGCGGGCGGCGGCAGTTCGCGCATCCCGTCGCTCCTCTGCGGGCGGCGTTCACCGGGGTGCGGGACGGCCTGCGCGCGTCGCGGAAACGCTAGGGAAACACGCGCCCCCGAAAGTGGGGGCATTCAGTGAGGATTTCTCGGATTAGACTGGCGGGGCAGCAGTACCCGACGCTGAAGCGATCCTCTCCACCCTGGTGCGTCCCGACTCGGTCCGGTCGGAGCGCGGACCGTGCCGACGTCGGCTGACCGACGGCCGGACAGACGGCCCGAGAGACGGGGAGCGGAAATCCGATGGGCGCAGGGGGAAAGCAACTCAGCATCGCACTGGTCGGCACGCGCGGCGTGCCCGCCAGATACGGCGGGTTCGAGACCTGCGTCGAAGAAGTCGGAAGCCGGCTCGCCGACCGCGGCCACAACGTCCGCGTCTACTGCCGCCGCCTCGAGACCGCCGACGGCGTCGCGCCGCAGGAAGAGCTCCCCACCTACAAAGGCATGACGCTCGTGCACCAGGGCGCCATGCGCCGCAGGTCACTGGAAACCCTCAGCCACACCGGACTCTCCGTCGGCCACCTGCTCGGTCACCGCACCGACGCCGCCATCGTCTTCAACGCGGCCAACTCGATGTACCTCCCGATGCTGCGCGCAGCCCGCATCCCCGTCGCCACCCACGTGGACGGGCTGGAGTGGCAGCGTGCCAAGTGGGGCGCGATGGGCAGGCGGTACTACCGTTTCGCCGAGTCGGCCGCCGTGCGCTGGTCGGATGCCCTCATCGCCGACGCGCAGGGCATCGCCGACTACTACACGACCGAGTTCGCGGTCGGCACCAGGCTCATCGCATACGGGGCGCCGACTGTGCCATCCACCACCCACCGGCTCAGCGAGCTCGGGCTGGAGCCGCGCGGCTACCACCTCGTGGTCGCCCGGTTCGAGCCGGAGAACCACGTGGACACCATCGTCGACGGTTACCGGAGGAGCGACGCGAAGCTGCCGCTCGTCGTGGTCGGCTCCGCTCCATACGCAGAGGAGTACACCCGCAGGGTGCGCGCGCTCGCGGACGACAGGGTGCGGTTCCTCGGGGGCGTCTGGGATCAGGAACTCCTCGACCAGCTCTACTCGTCCGCCTTCACCTACCTGCACGGCCACTCCGTCGGCGGCACCAACCCGTCGCTGCTCAGAGCGGTCGGGGCCGGTACGCCGACCATCGCGTACGACGTGCCGTTCAACAGCGAGGTCCTCGGCGACGCCGGCCTCTACTTCACGGCCGCCAGCGACCTGGCCGGAACCATCGGCTTCGCGGAGGCCGCGGTCGAGCAGCACGCCAACCGCAGCAGGGCGACGCGGGAACGCGCGAAAGACTACGACTGGGATGCGGTCGCCGACGCATACGAGTTGCTCTGCGCCGACCTCGTGGAACGCCGGGCAGTCAAGCCGAAACGGCCGTTCTTCGGACAGCGCGTCAACGGGCAGAGCAGACTGGCCGCCGTGCCGGTCGCGACCGAGCGGACAAGCTGATGAGCACCGAATCGGCAGGCGCGGCGGGAGCCGCTGCGGGGGCGCCGACGGGCGCGCCCGCCGCCCGCGAGAGCTACCTGGACGTCGTGCACCGCCTCGCCGCGGCGCAGAAACCGGCTGCCAGAAGCGCGCCGGCGTACTCGCGCTACGTCAACCGCCGCATCGGGCGCTACCTGGCGGCCTGGGCGTACCGCGCCGGTCTCACCCCGAACGCGGTCACCGCGATCAGTGCGGTGTGGACGTTCGCGGCCATCGCCATCCTCGTGGTCTTCCCTCCCTCCTGGTGGTCGGGCATCGCCGTCGCCGTGATGCTGCTCGTCGGCTACGCGTTCGACAGCGCCGACGGCCAGGTCTCCCGCCTCACCGGGCTCAGCAGCCCGGCAGGCGAATGGCTCGACCACATGGTCGACTCGCTCAAAGTGGTCACGATGCCGCTTGCGCTCGCCGTGGGATTCTGGCTGCACGACTCGGTTCCCACCTGGTGGCTGCTCATCCCTGTGGCGTTCTCGATCGTCTCGTCCGTGCTGTTCTTCGGCATGATCCTGACCGAGCAGCTTCGTCGTCAGCGCGGGCGTGCATCCATCGCGGCCGATGCGCCTGGCCGTCCGTCGTGGATGCGCGCCATCGCCGTGCTGCCGATGGACTACGGCGTGCTCTGCCTCTCGTTCGTGCTGCTCGGTGCGCTGCCTGTGTTCCTCGTGGTGTACACCCTGCTCTTCGCGGCCACGACCGCGTTCCTCCTGCTGGCCGCCGCCAGTTGGTTCCGGGAGCTGCGCGCCCCGGCCACCCCCGACACCCATCTGGCCACCGACCAGCGCCAGAGCACCCAAGAAGGACGATCATGACCGAAGCAACAGAGGCTCCTCGCGGCCCAGACCACCACGTCCGCAACCGCATCCTGCTCATCGTCGTCGGCAGTGTCGCCGTCGTCGCGGTGGCGGCAGGGCTCATCGTGGCCGGGATCCACGGCGCCAAACCGGGAGGACCCATCCCGAACGCGCTGCAGCCGGTGGCCACGCAGCAGGCAGCGCCGTCCGACAGCCCGGCAAGCTCCGGAAGCAGCGCGAAGCCGACCCCCGGCACGAAGAGTGAGACGCCCGCCGAACGCACGGACGCGGTCAAATACGGCCAGCAGGTCGCCCAGAGCGTGAGCACGAAGCAGGAGGCGAAGACGCCGGCGGGGCTGACGGCCGCGGTCACGACGTTCGCGTCGTACACCGCGACGGCGACCCGCGCGGGAGAGGTCAGCGGTCCCGCCGTGAAGGCGACACTCACCCTCACGAACGGCACAGGATCGGCGGTGCCGTTGACGGCGGTCACGGTCAACGGATACTACGGAGACGACGCGACGCCGGCATCCAGGGTCGACGGCGACAAGGCGACGAAGCCGTTCGCCGCGGAGCTCGCGCCGGGCGCAACGGCGACGGCCACGTACGTGTTCTCCGTGCCTGCTGACGCGAAGACCGTCACGATCACGCTGGCCGACGCGGCCGGCGCGAAGCTCGTCACGTTCACCGGCGCTCCCTGACCCACCCCGGCGCTCCCACTCCCGCCCAGCCCAGCCCCAGCCCTAACCCAGCCCGCGATCTCCGTTCCGACGGAGTTCCCAGACGCCGCCGCCGCGATCTCCGTTCGGAAGGAGATCGCGGCGGCGTGTCGCGTCCCTCCTCCTGCGTTACGCAAAACAGGAGGATGCGGGCGCCACGCCGCTGACTTCTCCGTTCGGAAGGAGAACCTGCGTGCATCCCACGGTTTCTCCGTTCGGACGGAGATTTGGGGATGGGGGGATGGGGGATGGGGGAAGGGCGGGGGAGTGTGACGGTTACTGGTGGGTGGGGAGGGACTCGGGGGAGTCGGCGCTGTCGGTGGTCGCTGGGCCTGTGGTGGGCGCGGCTGTGGTGGGCGCCGCGGAGGGCGCGGCGGGGGGTGCCGCGGAGGTGGCAACGGGGGCGGCGGCGGGCGCCGCGGAGGTGGCAACGGGGGCGGCAGTGGATGCGCGGGCCGGCAGGCCGAAGCGGCGCGGGGGCTGCTTGGACGCCGGGTAGTACACGTCGCGGTTCTTCTGCGCGCTGACCCGGTTGAGGACGACGCCGAGGACCGTGACGCCCGACTTCTCGAGGGAGTCCATCGTCTGGCTGAGCTGCTGGCGACGCACGTGCGTGCGGTCGACGACCACGATCGCGCCGCCGACCTGCCTGGCCAGGATGGCCGCGTCGGCCACCGCGATCAGCGGCGCCGTGTCGATCACCACGACGTCGTAGTCGGCGACCAGCCTGCCGAGCAGTTCCGTCATCGCGCGCGACGACAGCAGCTCGCTCGGGTTGGGCGGGATCGGTCCGGAGGTGAGCACGTCGAGGCTGCCCTCGCCCCAGCGCTGCACCACATCCGAGAACTCGGCGCGGCCGGCGAGCACGGAGGTGAGGCCGGCGTCTCCGACGAGGCCGGAGTACGAGGCGACCATCGGGCGGCGCAGGTCGGCGTCGATCAGCAGGGTGCGCTGCCCCGTCTCCGCGAGCGCGAGGGCGAGATTGGTGGCGATCATCGACTTGCCCTCGGCGGGGATGGAGGACGTGACCACGATGCCACCGGATGCGGACCCCATCGTCACGAACTCCAGGTTCGATCTGAGCTGCCGGTAGTTCTCCGCCGCGTTGGAGAGCGGTTCGACGGCGAGGACGGGCCGTGGATGCTTGCCCTTCTCCTTCTGGATCGAGCCGAGCAGCGGGGCCTGAGTGACGGCGGCGGCGATCTCCGCGCTGTGCACACGGGTGTCCAGGGTGGCCCGCAGCACCAGGAAGAGCACGCCGACGATCAGGCCGAGGAGCAGCCCGGTGACCACGTTGAGGCGGGTGTTCGGAGAGGACGGGTCTTTGGGAACGCTCGCGTTCTCGATCACGCGGACCGAGACCGTGGTCTGGCCTTCCGCGTTCTTGGGCGCGATCTGCTCGACCGTCTTGCTGAGGCTGGCGGCGACGGCGTTGGCGACTTTCGCGGCCTGGGCAGGGTCAGGGTCGGTGACCGCGAGCTCGAGGATGACGGTGTTCTGCGGGGTGCTCACCGTGATCGCGTCCGCCAGGCCCTTGGCCGTCACATCGAGGTCGAGGTCGTCGACGACGGGCTGCAGCACGACGGGCGACTCCGCGAGCTGGGCGAAGGACAGCATCTGGTTCTGGGTGTACGTCGAGCCCTGGCTGAGGTCGCTCGCCGACCCGCCGAAGTTCAGGGAGAAGTAGAGGCCGGAGGTGGCCGTGTACACGGGCTTCGCGATCTGCGACAGACCGAAACCGGCGACGCCGCCGACAATGGTCGCGATCAGGATCACATACCAGAACCGCCGGAAAGCGGTGAGGTACTGGTGCGTGTTCATGGTCGGGCCTCCCGGGGAGTCGGATGTGATGGCAGGCGCCGGTCGTTCGCCGGGCAGCGAGCGGTGGATCGCTCGGATGTCGGGCGTACGGCGGACGCGGTCGGGCGTCGTTGAAGGCATTCTAGGCGGCACTCCTCACCGGAGGACGCGCGTCACTGCGAGTATGGCGCGGGTGCTCCACTGCGCGGGTGTTCAGCATCACGCCCGCCGTGCTGAGCGGGATGAGCTGCGTCGTGGCTGCGAGCCCGGCGACGAACCACACGAAGATCGAGTACTGGGTGATGAGCGCGACGGTCGCGAAGGCGGGGATCTGCGCGACGAGCGCGATCGTCGCCGGGCTCGCCTTCCTCCGCACGAGCAGGATGATGCCGCCGGCGAGGGCGACCACGATGCCGATGAGCACGATGGTGCCGTTGGTGAGGCCGGTCAGGATGAGCTGGCTGTCGATCGAGCGGAAGTCGCCGAAGTAGAGGTTGCCTGCCGAGTTCTTCTCGGCGGACGATGCGACGCCGATCGGGTTCATCGTGCCGATCAGCGAAATCAGGTCTCCGCGGTAGTTCGCGCTGTCGCTCGCCTCGGACCCCGCATCGTCGAAGACGGCGGTGACCAGGGGGAACACAACGGCGGAGACGGCGAGCATCGCCGCGACGAGCGTGATGCGGGCCTTCTTGGTGATGGCGTCCCGCATGAACAGGATGCTCAGCACGAGACCGAGGAGCGCGCACACCATCCCGATGCGGCTGAACGTGAAGACCGTGCCGACCAGCATCAGGAGCACCATGCCCGCGCGCACCCAGAGCCGGAACGGCGCTGCGAGGGTGAGCGGGATGGCGAGGGCGAGGCTCGAGCCGAGGGCGATGGAGTGACCGAAGGCGCCCTCGGCGCGGGGGACGCCACCGCGCTCCTGGATGCTGCCCCAGATCGTGTACATGGCGTTGCTCGCGTGGATCTCGACGAACGGGTTCCAGTGCGTCAGACCCTCGATGATGGCGAGCACGGCCACACAGGTGAAGACGACGGCGATCGCGCCGTGCAGCCACCGCGCATCCACCCGCATCGGGGCGAACCGGCCGATCAGGTAGGCGATGACGTAGTAGGTGACGATGCTGAACAGCGCGCTCATCGCGATGGATGCGCTGCCGGTGTACAGCGAGCAGACGGCGGCGACGACCACGAGCACGAGCAGCCCGTCCAGCCAGCTCAGCCGCATCCGGGGAAGGGGGATGAGCGCGGCGATGACGAGGAGCCCGGCAGCGGTCGCGGGAGGGAGGTAGTAGTTGCCGTTGAAGCCCACTCCGACGCCCAGCCAGATCGGCACGAACGAGAGCACGCAGATCCACACGGACACCGCCAGCTTGGGGGAGCGTCTGAGCACCAGGAAGCCGGCGAACGCGAGCACGGCGGCGAGGATCAGCGGGAGCGTCTTGTCGACGGCCGGGCCGGTCAGCGTTAGCGTGTGAAACATCCTCATCACCCCCTTCCGCCCATGTTAAGCCAGCGGGCGGTCCGGAGACCGTTCCTGTTCAGAGCGGCCGCCGTCAGCGCGTGCGCGCGTTGCTGCGCACGATGGCCGCGATCCTTCGGCGGTACGCGTCCGGGCTGTGCCTGCGCTCGGCCGCCGCGACATCGGAGCCGACGTTCGCGCGTGTGCCCTCCCACTCGGCGATCGTGCCGACCAGCGCATCCGCGAGCGACGCCGAACTGCCGGGGACGACCGTGGTCGCCGACGCGTATCCGGCTGTCGCCTCCAGCAGCCCGCTGGTGGCGCTCGCGATCACCGGGCGACCGCTCAGGATCGCCTCGACGGCGGTATTCCCGAACGGCTCGTCGGCGCGGGACGGCACGAGCACGACGTCTCCGTCGTGCACGTACTCCCACACGGACGGCTGGAAACCGCGGAAGCGGACCCTGTCGCCGAGGTTGTTCTTCGTGACCTGCTCGCGCAGCGCCTCCTCGTACCACTCGTAGCCGGGGAAGACGGCTCCGACGAGGTCGAGGCTCGCCCCGATGCCGCGCTGGTCGAGCTCGGCGATCGCGTCGATGGCGACGTCGACGCCCTTCCGGGGAGAGAGGCGCCCGATGTACGTGACCCGGAGGTCGCCGTCGATGTGCGACCGGACGGGCTGCTGCTCCGGCGGGCCCGGGACGGCGTTGTACACGACCTCCGCGCGACGCTCCAGCGACGCGAACGACCCGCCGAGAACCCCCACGCTGAACCTGCTGTTGGCCACAATGGTGTTCGCGAACAGCAGCGGCATCGCCAGGATGCGCCGCAGCAGCGGGGATGCGGAGCTCTCGCCCTCGTGCACGTGACAGAGCACGGGCACGCGGGCGAGACGTCCGAGGCCGATCCAGAGCGGCACAGTGACCGTGTTCACGTAGACGAGGGCGGGGCGCTCCTGGCGGAGCAGCCGCATCCCGTCGACGAGGCCGCGGACGGCCGTGCCGATGAACCGCACGAAGCCGAGGGGACGGAGGGCGCTTTTGCGCACGACGGGCGCTGCGCACCTCCTGACCCTCGCCCCGCGGGCGACGACCTCTGGCAGCAGCGGGCCGTCGTCCGGCACCGTCACCACCACATCCCAGCCGTCGTCCACGAGGGCGGTGACGCTCTCGAGGAGCACCCGGTCGGAGCCGTACAGCTCCGAGCTCGGGTGCGCCACGAGAACCGTGCGCCGCGTGCGGTTCATCCTGTCGTTCACTGTGCAGGCACCACCACGAAGTCGTCGAACCTTGTGGTGACCGGGATGTCGGTCGCCGTGCCGGAGACGTAGGTGCGGAGTCCGGTGAACCCGGCCGCCTGGAGGGCTGCCGTCGCATCCGTGGTGCTCAACTGCCAGGCAGCGGGCTCCGTGGTGGATGCGGACCACACCTTGGCCCTGATGGTGGTCGGCGACGTGCCGAACACCTGCAGGTGGATCTTCAGCTTGTCACCGGCGCCGACCGTGAGGTTGGCGACGTTGAGGGCGGACAGGGTCGTCGAACCCTGCATGAGCTGGAGCTGCACGGCGCCGGTCGACTTGACCCACGCCCTGGCCTCGTAGTCGTTCGACCCGATCATGCGGCCGATCGCCGAGTAGTAGATGCCGCCGCCCGTCGCCGCCTTGTCGGCGGAGACGGTGACCGTGACATCGGCACTCGTCTGGGTGACCGTCTGCAGGGTGGCCGTCTTCGTCATCCCGGCGGGCGTGACCTGCTGGCCGACGCCGCTGGCGACGTTGAAGCTGGTCGCGCCGCCGGACAGCGTCCACGCCCCGCCCTTGTCGGCAGAGCCCCAGCCGTTCGCCACGGAGCGTTCGAACGCATCCTGGGCGAGGGCGTTGGGCGCAGGGTTGGTCGCGGTGATCGCCTTGGTGGTGCTGGCGGTCGCGCCCTGGTTGTCCGTCACGGTCAGGGTGATCGTGTACGGGCCCGCTGCTGCGTATGTGTGGGCGGTGGTCGCTCCCGTTCCTGTCGCTCCGTCTCCGAAGTTCCAGGCGTACGAGGCGATGCTGCCGTCCGGGTCACTCGACGCCGACCCGTTGACCGAGACACCGAGGTTCGTCACCGTGGCGGTGAACGACGCCGTCGGCGGCTGGTTCGGCGGGACGGTGGTCGTCACCTGGTGCTGGATCGACGTGGTCGCGCCCTGGTTGTCCGTCACGGTCAGGGTCACCGTGAAGGTGCCTGCCGAGCCGTACGTGTGGGTCGCTGTCGCTCCCGTTCCTGTCGCTCCGTCTCCGAAGTCCCAGGCGTACGAGGCGACGGTGCCGTCCGGGTCGCTCGAGGTCGAGCCGTCGAACGATGCGCCGAGGTTCGTCACCGAGGAGGTGAACGCTGCCACGGGCGGCTGGTTCGGCGGTGCGGCCGTCACGGCGACACCCTTGGTGATGCTGGTGGTCGCGCCCTGGTTGTCGGTCACGGTCAGCTTCACCGGGTATGTGCCTGTCGCGGGGAACGAGTGCGTCGCCGTCGCGCCCGTGCCGGTCGCTCCGTCTCCGAAGTCCCAGGCGTACGAGGCGATGGTGCCGTCAGGATCTGACGAACCGGATGCGTCGAAGCTCGCGTCGAGGAACGTCGCGGTGGACGTGAACGCGGCCACCGGCGGCTGGTTCGGCGGTGCGGCCTGGACGGCCACGACCTGCGTCACGGTTCCCGTCCCACCCTGGTTGTCCGTCACGGTGAGCTTCACGGGGTAGCTGCCGCTCTGGAGGAAGGTGTGGGTGGCCGTGGCTCCCGTCGCGGTGTCCCCGTCTCCGAAGTCCCAGGCGTACGAGGCGATCGTGCCGTCCGGGTCAGTCGAAGCCGAGCCGTCGAAGCTCGCGTTGAGGAACGTCGCGGACGACGTGAACGACGCGGTCGGCAACTGGTTGGGAAGCGTTCCGGAGGTTCCGAGCGAGTAGTGGTTCGCCACATCCTGAGCGCTCAGCACGCTGGAGTAGACCGCGGCCTCGTCCAGCGTTCCGCTGAAGTACGGTCCGGTGGAACCCCAGGTGTTGTCGCCGCCGATGCGCCAGTATCCGCTGTATGCCTGCGCCTGCGTCTGCGGGTTGGTCCCGATGAGCTGGCCGTCGACGTACAGCTTCATGCCGTCAGGACCCTGCGTCGCCACTGCCTGGTGCCACTGGTTGTTGTTCAGCGGGTTGGGCGACGTGATGGTGTTGGTCTGGCCGGTGTACGTGCCGAACACGATGCGTCCGTCGTCCTGCATGTAGATGTGACGGTCGTAGTTGCTCGACAGGCCGGTCTGCTGGTCGCCGAAGCCGATCAGCTTTCCGCCCTTGGTGGTCGCGGTCTTGAACCAGATCTCCTCGGTGTAGACCGTCGGGTTGGCGAACTGCTGGTTGCTCGACACGATGCCGCCGGAGGACCCGGAGTTGTTCGTGTTGAACCTCACCGCCTTGTCGGCGGTGCCAGGCAGAACACCCTGCTGGTTCTTCGTCGTCGCCGTGCCGGAGTACGTGCCGTTGTTGGTGTACGCGTCCGCGCTGTTCGCAACAGAGCCGCTTGTCTCGTCGAGGCGCCAGAAGATGTCGGGGTTGCCGTTGTAGACGGCAGCTCCGTATGCATCCGCTGGTGCGGGGGCGAGGGGCGAAGGACGACCGGAGGCGACGAACTGGTTCACCACGGTGGTGCGGTCCAGGACGGTCGGGTAGATCGACACCTGGCCGATGTCACCGGCGAAGAAGTTGCTGGCGGGCTGGTTCGGCCAGCCGCCCAGGTTGTCTCCGCCGACGCGCCAGTAGCCGGCGTACGACTGACCGTTGGTCACGTCGGTCCTGCTGCCGATCTGCTTGCCGTCGATGTACAGCCGCATCCCGTTCGCGCCGAGCGAGGTGACGACCTGGTGCCACTGCCCGTCGTTGTACGAGCCGGAGCTGTTCAGCGTCGCGACGCCGCCCGGGTATACGCCGAACCAGATCTTGCCGCTGTTGTCCATGTAGACGTGGCGGTCGTAGCTGCCGGACGTCCCGGTGTTCGTGTTGCCGAAGCCGAGGATCTTGCCGCCGCTGGTCGACGTCGTGCGGAACCAGGCGGACGCCGTGTAGGTGTCGGGAGCCTGGATGGCCGTCGGCGTCACTGCGAGGCTGGTCGTTCCGTTGAAGGTGGATGCGTTCACACCCGCGATCGGGCCGGCCGCGCCCTGGGTGACCGCGGTCTCCTGCAGGTCGTTGAAGCCGATGTGGTCGAACGCGACCGTTCCGCTCGCCTCGTCCAACGGCCAGTAGCTGGATGCTCCTGCCTGCGTCACCGAGTCGGAGTACGCGCCCCCGCTGTTGGTGGCGGCGACGGTGACCGCGTTCGTGTCACGGGACGTGGTGTTGCCGAACGGGTCGTAGACCCTCACGTGGTAGATCGGATGCGACCCCGGTGTGAGCCCGCTGTCCACGAAGCCGATCATCGGCCTGGTGTAGAAGTTGGAGCGCACGGTGGTCTGGTAGACGGGCGTCGTGCCCGCATCCCGGTACACCTTGTATGTGAGGTAGCCGTTGTCGTTGTCGTAGGTGGCTGCGAAGCTCACGCGCACCTGGCCGGCGTTGAAGGACGCAGCGGTCGGGACGAGCGGGATGCCCTGCGGGCCGACCTTGTTCGGCGCGGCGCTCGACAGTGCGAACCGGGTGAGGCCCTGCTGCTGGATGCCGTTCACTGTCGGGAACTCGCCGCCGTAGACGACGTACTTGTCGTTGCCGGAGACGCTCCAGGTGGCCTGGCTCTGGCCGGTGAAGGTGCCGACCGTCCAGCTCGGGAACCAGTCGAGCAGCGACGGGGACGGGTTGCCCGCCCAGTTGAAGTAGCCGTACGGGTCGTTCGTGATGGTGCCGGTCGCCGCCCTGCTGAAGGCGATCGAGTTGTGGAACGTCCACGTCGGGCTGGTCTGCGGGAAGCCGCCGATGTTGCCGCAGTAGTGCGGGTGACCTGCGACGTACAGCGGGCCGTTGTTCTGCGCGAAGATCGAGTATGTGTCGCCGTGGCAGTCCTCGATCCAGTTGATGGCGCCCGTGTTCGGGTCGGCCGAGAAGCTGCCCTCGAGGTTGCCGCCTGCTCCGAAGACGTAGCCGGAGCCGTATACGCGGTCGGCGGTCGTGTACAGCGAGGTGATGCTCGCCTGCGTTCCCGCGTTGCGCACGGTCTGGTTGGCGGCGAACGGCAGGATCGCCGCTGTGCTCGCATCCACGGCGCCGAGGCCGTAGTTGGCGACGCCGCCGAGGTTCTGGAAGCGGCCGCCGACGATCAGCTTGGAGCCGTCCTTGGTCAGGGCAAGCGCATCCACGGGGGCGTCGGCGTTGGCCTGCCAGTTGAGGGTCGAGCCGTCCGCGGCGCTCACCGCGCCGACGTACGCGCGGGCGACGCCGTTGATGCTGGATGCGTCACCGCCGGTGTACACCGTGGTGTTGGAGGCTGCGACCGCGCGGGTCTGGCTCTCCATGATCGGCTTGAACGAGGTCACGATGGTGTTCGTCGCCGTCGAGAACGCCGCGAGCCGGTAGTAGCCCTTGCTGTCGATCGAGGTGAAGTCGCCGACCACGTAGATGCGCGACCCGTCGGGGGATGCTGTGATCCCGAGGGCCTGCGCGTTCAGGTTCGGCGCGAACGGGAGCAGGGTGCCCGTCGTGATGTCGTAGGCGAGGAGGTTGTTGCGCGGGGTCTCGTTCGTTCCGGCAGGCGAGCCGTACGGCCGCGCGGACGTGAACTTGCCCGCGACGTACACCGTGTTGCCGACGACGACCTGCGCCCACACGACGCCGTTGATCTGCGGGGTCGGGAGGACGTCGTCGGTGACGGTGGTCGGTGTCGCCGGATTCGTCGGGTCGGGCGGCGCACTGTCCGCGGAGGCGGGCGATGCGATCGCCAGGCCTCCGAAGACCAGGCCCACCGCGGTGATGATCGCGGTCAGGATGCCCAGCGAGCGAGCGCGAGGGCGGAGTTCTGTGGTCATGACAACCTCGGTGTCTGTTCGGGTCGGGGTGGGGGTTGTTGTGAGAGCAGGTCGGGGGCGCATCAGTACGCCCCCACGGGATGCGTGAGCACTTTGACCGTCCGCCACATGATCACCAGGTCGCCGGTGAGCGACCAGTTCTCCACGTAGTAGAGGTCGAGTCGGACGCTTTCCTCCCAGGAGAGGTCGGAGCGGCCGTTCACCTGCCACATCCCGGTGAGTCCCGGTTTGATGTAGAGGCGGCGATGGACGTGGTTCTCATATCCCTCGACCTCGGAGCGCAGCGGGGGCCGCGGTCCGACCAGGCTCATGTCGCCGAGGAAGACATTCACGAGCTGGGGCAGCTCGTCGAGCGAGTACTTGCGCAGGATGCGGCCGACGCGGGTGACGCGCGGGTCGTCCTTGAGCTTGAAGAGCACGCCGTTGCCGTCGCTCTTCGCCTGCAACTGGGCGAGGCGTGCTTCGGCGTCGACGCACATGGAACGGAACTTGAACATCCGGAACGTCTCGCCGTTGCGGCCGACGCGCTCCTGGCTGAACACCACCGGCCCCTTGTCGTCGAGCTTGACGAACAGCGCGACGGCGAGGAACACGGGGGAGAGCAGGGCGAGGGCGAGGCCGGAGGCGAAGAAGTCGAACGCGCGCTTCAGGACGTGCTTGCCGCCCTCGAACTGCGGGATCTCCACGTGGATGAGCGGCAGCCCTTCCACCGGACGGAAGTGGATGCGCGGTCCGGCGACGTCGGTGAGGCGCGACGCGAGCACGAGCTCTGTCGCCGTCCCTTCCAGCTTCCAGGCCAGCGTGCGCACGAAATCGCCACCGGTCAGCGACTGACCGGCGACGATCACGGTGTCGACGCCGAGCCGCGCTGCGGCCTCCGCGACACCGTCGAGGTCGGAGACGACGGGGACTTCGCGGTCGGGTGCTGCGATGCGCTTCTTCATCGCGGCGTCCTTCTTGGCGCCCTTGCGCTTGCCCGTGTCGAGGGAGGCGCCGACCACGTGGTAGGCGGCGCCGGACTTGTTGTGGATCTGCCGAACGACGTAGTCGACATCGGAGAACCCTCCCACCACGAGAGCGCGGGAGAGGTAGTGGTCGAACATCCGCTGCCGGATGAGCCACTGCCGCCACAGCCACCGGGAGAACAGCACGCCGACGACGCCGAGCGGCAGCGCCAGCACGAAGTAGCCGCGGGCGATGTCGACCTTGGCGACGAGGAAGACGATGGCGAGCAGCCCGAAGGTGAGGGCGCTCGCGTTGACGACCCTCTTGTATTCGGCGACGCCGACGCCGACCACGCGCGGGTCGCGCGAGTGGTTGACGGCGAGGGCGAACATCCAGGTCACGGCGATGAGCATCGAGAGCGTGAAGTAGTCGGTGCGGAAGCCGGCGAACTGGGTGCCGGAGTCGTCGAGGCCGAAGCGCAGGAACATCGCGCACAGGGTCGACGCCAGGATGATGGCGGTGTCGGTGATGAACAGGCGTGCGCGGTACTGACGGGCCCAGGTGCGCTCAGAGCTGCGTGGGTGCGTCGGTGCGGCCGGATGGCCGATGGTGGCCAGGCGTGGTTTGATGACGGTCATCGGAGCGCCCTCCCCGCGCTGCTGATGTCGGTTCCGACCGAAGAGCCGACGACGGCTGGGGGAAAGCCGTGGTCTCGAACGGCTTCACCGCCGCCGGCCCCGCTGATGAGGGTCGTCCCGTTGCTCCGCGCACGCCGGGTGACCCTCGGGTCAAGGGGGTTGAGCGAACGGGTCGCTCGACGTGGCGGATGCGGGTTCACGGGTCGTCCCTGCGTGTGTCGGGATGGTGCTGTTTCGGGTGGCGTGAACCGGAGAGTCGCACTCGCGAGACCGACGAGCTGTTCAACGAACGGAAAGTGACTGTTTCTCACCTATTCACAAAAGTGAGATTACATCGTTTTCCCAGCTTGGCGTGAGCCCTCAATGGGGGTGATTATTGCTCACTTTTGTGTTCTGGCCGATTTCGGCACGCCCTTCCGTCGCCGAGATGCCAGTAACTGTGCCGCATCCCGGGCGTTTTGCCACAGTTACTGGCATCTCGTGGCGGCAGGCGCGGGTGTCTGGGGTGCGCAGTATGGTCGGGGTATGTGTGGACGGTTCGCTATGGACAAAGAGACGGACGACATGATCCAGGAGTTCGTGGCCGAGGGCGGCGACTTCCGGGAGTGGCGGCCGAGCTGGAACATCGCGCCGACAGACCCCATCCCGATCTTCCTGGAGAGCAAGAAGAAGGACGTGCCGAGCGTGCGGCGGCTGGAGCTCGCGCGCTGGTCGCTGGTGCCCTCCTGGTCGAAGGAGCTCAAGACCAAGGTCCCCACTTTCAACGCCCGCGCGGAGACCGCTGCGGAGAAGCCGATGTTCAAGGCGTCCGTCGCCTCGCGCAGGGCGATCATCCCGGCCATCGGATACTACGAATGGCAGACCGATCCGGTCACCAAGAAGAAGACGCCGTACTTCATCCACCTGCCGGACGGCGAGCTGATGGGGTTCGCCGGGCTGTACGCGTGGTGGGCCGACCCGGCGAAGGAGCAGGGCGACCCTGAGCGCTGGCACCTGACGGCCACGATCCTCACGGCGGATGCGGTGCAGACGCTGGAGCACATCCACGACCGCAACCCGGTGCCGCTGCCGCGCGAGCTGTGGGACCACTGGGTCGACCCGACGGTCGTCGGCGACCAGGCGCTTCTCGACGAGGCCGTGCGCGCGGCCGTGGGCGTGGCGGAGTCGCTGGCGTTCGACCGCGTCGGGCCGGTGACGGGAGACGGGCCGGAACTCATCCAGCCGGTCGACTGACGGCGCAGCACCGACGGCGGAGACCCGACGGCGCAGCGCCGACCCGGCAGCGCCGACGCCGCAGCGCCGGAGCCGAGCAGAGTCGAGCCCCGGGCGCCGCGGCAACTCACGCCGCGTCACCCGGGACCCGTCGAGCACGCGCCGGGAAGGCCGCGACCGCCCGTGATAGCGTTCGGGCCGCATCCAGCGCGCTGAGGCGAATGTATCCCCGACCTCCCGCCTCCTGGCAGGGGCTGACAGCCGCCGGATGCGGTGGTATCCCTAGACTTCGCCTCGCCGTGCTCCCGCCCAGAGGTCGACGCCCGCATCCACGGCCAGCTCGTCGATCTCGGCCAGTTCCGCATCCGTGAACGACAGGTTGTCGAGCGCCCCGACGTTCTGCTCGAGCTGGGCGACGCTGCTCGCGCCGATCACCAGGGAGGTGACCCGCTCGTCGCGGAGTGCCCAGGCGAGGGCGAGCTGCGCGAGAGACTGCCCTCGGCGCTGCGCGATCTCGTTGAGCGATCGGAGTCGCCCGACCGCCTCGTCGGTGAGCCAGTCGGCGTCGAGCGAGCTGCCCGCTGCGGCGCGGGAGCCCTCCGGGATGCCGTCGAGGTACTTGTCGGTGAGCATCCCCTGGGCGAGCGCGGTGAAGCCGATCACGCCGACGCCGAGCTCGCCGGCCGTGTCGAGGAGCCCTTCCGTCTCGATCCAGCGGTTCAGCATCGAATACGACGGCTGGTGGATGAGCAGCGGCGTTCCGAGGTCGCGCAGGATCTCCGCCGCGCGGCGTGCATCCTCGGCGCCATATGACGAGATGCCGACGTACAGCGCTTTGCCGGAGCGGACGGCGGTGTCGAGCGCCTGCATCGTCTCCTCCAGCGGCGTGGACGGGTCCGGGCGGTGCGAGTAGAAGATGTCGACGTAGTCGAGGCCGAGCCGTGTCAGCGACTGGTCGAGGCTGGCGAGCATGTATTTGCGTCCGCCGCCGCCCTGACCGTACGGTCCGGGCCACATGTCCCAGCCGGCCTTCGACGACACGACGAACTCGTCGCGGTACGGCTTCAGGTCGTCGCGCACGATCCTGCCGAAGTTCACCTCGGCAGAGCCGTACGGCGGCCCGTAGTTGTTGGCGAGGTCGAAGTGCGTGATGCCGAGGTCGAACGCGCGCAGCACGATGTCGCGCTGCGTCGTGAACGGGCGGTCGTCGCCGAAGTTGTGCCAGAGGCCGAGGGACAGGGCGGGGAGGTCGAGCCCGCTGCGGCCGGTGCGGCGGTACTGCATCCGGTCGTAGCGCTCGGGGAGGGGTTGGTACGCCATGCCTCCACCCTCCCGCGTCGCGCCCGTCCTGTCCAACAGGCGGCGGCGATCCGATTCAGGGATGCGACCGCTGAATCAGCGCTTCGCCCTGCGCGCCGCCCGGTTCCTGGCGAGCACCCACCCCACGACGCCGCCCACCAGGAACACCGCGACCACCAGCAGCCAGGTCGGCATCCGCAGTTGCGCCCACAGCAGGTAGATGGTCGCCTGGTCGTTTCCGACGCCGTTCTGGATCGCGACAACCAGCAGCAGCACCACCAGGACGATCGCCAGCCATTTCCGTTTCAGGAACCGGACGACGGCGTTGTCCTGGCCCCCAGCATCCTCAGCACTCATGCGCTCAGTATGCCGCGAGCGGGCTCATCCGCGCAGCGCGTCCGACACCTTCACCCTGGCGCCCGTGCGCAGCAGCGAGTTCGAGTACACCCGCGCACCGAGCACGATCACCACGGCAGTGGATGCGACGAGCACTGCGAGCGACAGGATCGGCTCCCACCACTGCGCTGTTCCGAGGAAGATGCGCACGGGCATCCCGACCGGCGCGGAGAACGGCACGTAGCTCATGATCGCCATGACCGTGGGGTTGTCGTTGAAGAAGATGACCAGGAAGTACGGCACCATGATCAGGATCATCACCGGGGAGGTCACGGAGCCGATGTCCTCCGAGCGGGAGACGAGCGAGGCCGCGGCGGCGTAGATCGCCGCGAGCAGCACGAAGCCGATCACGAAGAACACCACGAACCAGGCGACGGCCGGGCCGACCGTGCCGAGCAGGACCTTCTGGCCGGTGACCATCATCCCGAGCACGGCGGCGATCGCGATGGCCGCGATCTGGCCGAGCGCGAGCAGGCTGTTGCCCACCACCTTCCCGGCGAGCAGCACGCGCGCGCTCACCGTCGACAGCAGGATCTCGACGATGCGGGTCTGCTTCTCCTCGACGACGCTCTGCGCGATCATCGTGCCGAACGTCAGCGCCGACATCATGAACACGATCCCGAACCCGAGAGCGACGATGTAGATGAGTCCTGTCGGCTGCGACGCCGGGTCGAGCAGCTCGACGTCGGGCTGGATGCTCAGCGCGGCGAGCACGCCCTGCGGCGGGCTGTCCAGGCCGACGACCGTCACGGGCGGGGTGCCGGACGAGGGAACGGCGATCGCCGCGACGTCGCCGGAGCGAAGCAGCTTCTCGCCCTCCGCCCTGGTCGCGACGTCCACCGATTCGAGGCCGTCCGCCGAGCCGACGACCTGAGCAGCCGAGCCGACCACCGCGACCTTGGTGCTCTCGGTGCTCCCGCCGAAGATCCCGCCGAGCAGGACGGCGGCGAGCACGCCGAGCACGAGGATCGCCGCCGAGATCGTGAACGACTTGCTGCGCAGCCGGGTGACCATTTCTCGCTGGGCGACGAGCCAGACACCGGATGCGAAGCTCGGCGTGGGCGGAGTGGTGCGCGTGGGGACGGTGTCGCGTGACGGTGTTGCGCTCATTTGCCGATGGCCTCTCGGAAGATCTGTGCAAGGGACGGGTTCTGCGGTCCGAAACTGACGACGCCGCCGTCGGCGGTCGCGCGGCGAAGCACGGCCTGCGCCGTGGCCTCGTCCGCTTCGAACAGCGCGTAGCCGCCGTCGAAGTCGAGGACGGAGACGCCGCCGACGCCGCGGAGCCAGCCGACGTCGCCTGCGACGAGCAGTTCGAAGCGTCCTCCGCCGTGCTCCCGCCGCAGCGCGTCCGTGCCGCCGGCGACCCTGACCTCTCCGTCGGCGATGATCACCAGCTCGTCGCAGAGCCGCTCGACGATGTCGAGCTGGTGCGAGCTGAACAGGACGGGGGCGCCGGATGCTGCGTGGTCGCGCAGCACGCCGACCACCACATCCACGGCCAGAGGGTCGAGGCCGGAGAACGGCTCGTCGAGCACCAGGACCTCGGGGTCGTGCACCAGCGCCGCGGCGATCTGCGCCCGCTGCTGGTTGCCGAGGCTGAGACTCTCGACGAGGTCGTTGCTGCGCTCGCCGAGGCCGAGCCGGTCGAGGAGGGCGTCCGCGTTCCTGCGGGCGGCGGTGGGGGTGAGCCCGTGCAGCCGCGCCAGATAGATGAGCTGCTCGGCGACCTTCATCTTGGGGTACAGCCCGCGCTCCTCCGGCATGTAGCCGAAGCGGCGGCGGTCGTCGGCGGTGAGCGGGTCGCCGTCGAGCAGCACCGTGCCGCCGTCCGCGGCGAGCACACCGAGGATGATGCGCATGGTCGTGGTCTTCCCCGCGCCGTTGCCGCCGACGAAGCCTGTCATCCGCGACCGCGGGACCGTGAAGTTCACGTCGCGCAGCACGGTGCGTTCTCCGTAGCGTTTCTCGACGTTCTGGATCTCGAGCATGGTCGCGCTCCCCTTTCGTGGTGGTCTCAACGCTACGGAGGGCGACGCGTGCCGCGCATCCACCGGCCGTCGTCCGCCGAGCGGGGGAGGCTCAGCGCCCGGCGAGCCCGTTCTCGTAGGCGAAGATGACCGCCTGGATGCGGTCGCGCAGCCCGAGCTTCAGCAAGACCTTCGAGACGTGCGTCTTGACCGTCGCCTCCCCGAGGCAGAGCCTGCCCGCGATCTCCGCGTTGGAGAGGCCGGCGGCGAGCAGGCCGAGCACTTCGCGCTCCCGGTCGGTGAGGTCGTCGACCGGGCCGTCCGCCGCGGCCCTCGGATCGGCCCCGCGGTGCGCATCCGGTGCCGTGCTGAACCGGCTGATCACCTGCCTGGTCACGTCCGGTGAGAGGAGTGCGTCGCCCCTGGCGAGCACCCGCACGGCGTTCACCAGTTCCTCCGGCGATGAGTTCTTGAGCAGGAACCCACTCGCGCCGGCCTGCAGGGCGGTGAACAGGTAGTCGTCGCGGTTGAACGTGGTGAGGACGAGCACGCTCGTGGCCGGGTCGTCTCTGGCGACGATCTGCCTGGTCGCCTCCAGCCCGTCGACGCCCGGCATCTGCACGTCCATGCAGACCACATCCGGCCGCAGTTCCTCGCAGAGCCGAACGGCGGACTGGCCGTTCCCTGCCTCGCCGACCACCTCGATCGTCGGGTCCGTCTCCAGGATGATCCGGAAGCCGGCGCGCACCAGCTCCTGGTCGTCGGCCAGCAGCACCCGGATGCTCATCGCGCCTCCGCGGGAAGCGGGAAGCGGGCGCGCACCAGGTAGCCGCCGCGGCTGCGCGGCCCGATGTCGATGCTTCCGCCGACGGAGGCGACGCGTTCGCGCATCCCGAGGTGGCCGAGGCCTGAGCTCGGAGCGACGGGGCCGGGACGGCCGAGCCCGGTGTCCGACGCCTCGACCTCCAGGCCGTCATCCTCGTACCTGAGCCGAAGCTCTGCTGTCGCGCCGGCGCCACCGTGCTTCCTGGTGTTGGTGAGCGCCTCCTGCGCCACGCGGTACACGCAGAGCCCGATGGTCGCAGGGATCGTCCTCGGGGTCCCGATCACCTGGAGGCGGGTGGGGAGTCCGGCGTCCGCCGCGTCTCCGACGAGTTCGTCCAGGTGTTCGACGCCGCGCGTGCTCGTGGTCCTGTCCGTCGGCGCGTGCTCGTCGTCGCGCAGGGCGCCGAGGAGCAGGCGCAGCTCGTCTACCGCCGTCCGGGCGCTCGACTCCACGTTCAGCAGGGACGCGCGTGCCGCATCCGGATCGCGGTCGAGCACCAGGCGTGCCGCCCCGGCCTGCACCCCCATGACGGACACGTGGTGCGCCACCACATCGTGCAGCTCGCGGGCGATCCGCACCCGTTCGAGCGCGATCGCCTGCTGCTGGGTGCGTTCGCGCTCCTCCGCCAGCTCGCGGGTCAGCGTCTCCAGCTCGAACCGTCCGCGCGCCGACCGGTATGCGGCCTCGCCGAAGTAGTACGCGCCGCCGAAGTAGAGCAGGTTGATGATGATCTGGATGAGCCCGAATGCCACATACGGCGACAGCGTCCCCTCCCGCGAGAGCTCGGGGACGAGCGAGGTCATCCCGGCCGTGACGATCAGGTTCCAGAACAGCCAGACGAACATCGCGGCGATGATCGCCAGCCGCAGCACCGTCGCCAGGGTGCGCCTGCGCCCCCAGGCGCCGAGCGTGTAGACGGCGATGAACAGCGCGATGTTCGAGAACAGATACTCCCCGATCCGGAACTCCCCACCCCACCAGAACGCGAGAGCGGAGCCGAGCGCGACGGCCTCCGGCCAGCGTCTCCGCACGGCGAGCATCCCCCCGCTGACGACGGCCCACAGGATGCTGACCCAGACCTCGGCGCTCCCGTACAGCCCCGTGCGCTGATAGAGGAACACGGAGCCTATCATGGCGACCGTCATCACCCCGGCGAGCACGACGTCCCGGCGGAGGCCGCGCGCATCGGGGGCTGGCCGGTGCCACTCGGTCGCAGGGGCGCTGGTCATGCGTCAACGCTACTGGTGGATGCGCCGGCGCGGATCCGTCGCGCGGGGGAGGCGGGCAGCGGTGGGCCGCCGGTGCTGGGTCAGCGATGTTGGGCGAGCGGCGCGTCCGTCCGGATCCCCAGCCGCAGCCCGTCGTCCGGCGCGGACGGCAGGGGCGCGAACCCCAGCCGCCGGTAGAACGCCTGCGCGCCGGTGTTCCGCTCGCCGACGCCGAGCTGCACGCCGGGGACGCCCGCATCCCGGAGCTGCTGCAGCAGCGCGCCGATGAGTCTCCTGCCCCAGCCGCTGCCCTGGGCCTCCGGCAGCAGGTCGATGTGCAGGTGCGCCGGATACAGGGCGTGGTCGGGGCCGATCAGATGCGCTGTCGAGTGGCCGAGCCGCACGAGCGCCTGTGTGGGGGTGACGGCGGGTTCCACCAGTGGATGCGCGGCCGCGAACCGCGGAAGCCACTCCTGTTCGTAGCGCTCGGCGAACTCCGCACTGTCCGGAGTGGCGACGAGGTAGCCGACCGCGCGGCCGCCGAGGTCGACGACGTGGGCGTACGCGGGTTCCAGCCGGAGGTACGGCAGCAGGAAGATGTCCGCCAGGAGGGTGTCGTCCTCATATTTGCCTGTGGCGTCGCCGCCGGAGTCGCCGGTCAGGAGGCAGACTCTGGACAGTGACACCGCGTCATCCGGTGTGAACGGCCGGATCACGCACGCTCACCCTTCGGCAGGGCATCCGTCGGCAGCGGTGCGATGACGTTCCCCAGGCTGACACCGGGGCGATGCGCGTCGAGCACCGCTCGCAGCACCCGGACGAGCGTCGCCACGGTCAGGCGGCGCCGAGGGCGGCGCGGAGGCTCGGGGCGGTCTCCATGGAGGCGCGGGCGTCGTCGGCGCTGAGGCCGCGCAGCAGCATCAGGATCGCGATCTTGACCGAGCCGTCGCTCTGGGCGAGGGTCTCTGCGGCTTCCGCCGGGCTGCAGTCGGTGACCAGCATCACAGTGCGCTCTGCGCGCGCGCGGAGCTTCTCGTTGGTGGCGCGCAGGTCGACCATGATGTTTCCGTACGTCTTGCCGAGGCGGACCATCGCGATGGTCGAGATCATGTTGAGCACGAGCTTCTGCGCCGTGCCTGCCTTGAGCCTGGTCGAACCGGCGATCAGTTCGGGACCGACGACCACTTCGATGGCGTGGTCGGCGATGCCGCCGATCGTCGAGTTGCTGTTGCACGCGATCGCGACCGTGAGGGCGCCGACGCCGCACGCGTGCTCCAGCGCACCCACCACGTACGGGGTGCGACCGGAGGCGGAGATGCCGACGACGATGTCGAGCGGCGTGAGCGCGATCTCGGTCAGAGCGTCCGCGCCGCCCTGCGGGTCGTCCTCCGCGTTCTCCACGGCGGTCCTGATCGCGCCGTCGCCTCCTGCGATGATGCCGACGACGAGGGACGGGTCGACGTTGAACGTCGGCGGGCACTCGCTCGCGTCGACGATGCCGAGGCGGCCGGGCGTGCCGGCGCCGATGTAGATGAGACGGCCGCCTTCGCGCATCCGGTCGGCGATGTCGTCGATGGATGCGGCGATCGTGGGCAGCACGGCGGCGACGGCGGGCGGCACGCTCTCGTCGTGGTTGTTCATGAGCGCGACGAGGTCGGACGTGCTGAGGGTGTCGAGGTCGCGCTCGTCGTCCACGACCGCTTCGGTCGTGAGCGTGGAGAGTTCGGCACGGAGGAGATCGCGCGGGCGCCTCGCTCTGTTGAGGATGTCAGACACGGATGGCATACCTTTCGTGGGGAAGGTCGCGGCGGACGGCGAGGATCGCCGCTCCGTCCAGCGACGATCCGGCTGGACGGCGCGGGGACAGTTCGCGGCTGGCCAGCTCGTCGAGCAGCAGCCGGAGGAATTCTGGGTCGTCGGTGAGGCCGCCGATGACGCTGACCGGCGAGCCTGGAGCGGCGACAGAGGACGCGGTGGTCACCAGGTGGCCGACAGCGGCGTCGACGATCGCCTGCGCCACCTCGTCGCCTGCTGCCGCGCGTCTCAGCACGGTGGGGGCGAACGATGCGAGCGACCTGGCGACGTCGTGACCGCCCATGATCGTGCGGGGGAGGCCGGTGAGGTCGCCCGCGATGTCGCGTGCATCCTCTTCGAGTGCGGTGCGCTGTCCCCGGCGGTCGGAGGAGCGGAGGGCGGCGATGAGTCCTGCCTGGCCGATCCAGCGTCCGCTGCCCTCGTCGCCGAGCCACGGACCCCAGCCGTCCGATCGCTCTGCTGCTCCGTGCGCTGCAACGTGGAAGGCCACGGCTCCCGTCCCGGCGATGAGCACGGTTCCGGCCGCCCCGGCGAAAGCGCCGATGTGGGCGGTGAGCACGTCGGAGGCGATGGTGACACCGAACCCCCAGAGTTCGCGGGCGCGCAGGGCGGCGGTTCTGGCCGCGTCCCGATCGGAGTCCGCCCCTGCTGCGCCGACGGCCAGCTCGGCGACCCCGGACAGCCTGTCCTGGCCGAGAGAGGAGACCAGCGGTGCGATCGCGTCGATGGCGAGCGCGGCCCCTCCCGCTGCCGCGAGTCCGGGGAATCCTGCACCGCGCAGCTCGGTGGATGCGCGGCCGTCGTCGATCCGCACCCGGCAGTTGGTCTTGCCGAGGTCGACCGCGATGTGGCTCGGTACGGCTTCTGTGCTCACGTGGTCCTTATCCGTCGGTGATAGAGACAATTTACATGGATCATCAATCCAAAGTAAATGATTGACAAATGCTTCGGCGCGTCGATAGCGTGACTCGCCAAGCACCAAAACGAGCGGAGGGAGCCGACATGGCGAACGGTGTCATTAGTGTCTTCCCTGTGAGCATCCAGACCAACATCCAGGCGCACGTCGAATCGTTCCCGCCGACTATGCGTCGCGTCGCAGACGCGATCCTCGAGCGGCCGCAGATCGTCGTGGAGAACACGATCACCGAACTCGCCAGGGCGTGCAACACCTCCGAGGCGTCGATCGTGCGCTTCTGCCAGTCGCTCGGCCTCACCGGGTACCCGCAGCTCAAGCTGCAACTCGCCGCCGAGCTCGGCAAGGAGTCCGCCGAGTTCGGCGGCAACGGCACCGGCACGTACGGTGCGGACATCAGCCCGACGGACACGCTCGCCGAGATGGTGTCGAAGATCGCCAGCAGCGAGATCCTCGGGATCAGGGAGACGGCGGACAGCATCGACTTCGCCGTGCTCGAACGCGTCGTCCGCAAGGTCGAGCGCGCCAAGCGGGTCGTGGTCTTCGGTGTCGGCGCGAGCAACGCCGGCGCCCAGGACCTCGCGCAGAAGCTGCTGCGGATCGGGCATATCGCCCTCGCATTCACCGACGCGCACGACGCCCTCGTCTCCGCGGCGCTGATCGGCAGCGGGGATGTGGCCATCGGGTTCTCGCACAACGGCAAGACCAAGGAGACCAACGCCTTCCTGCGCGGAGCGCACAACGGAGGGGCGTACACGGTCGCCATCACGAACGTGCCCGATTCGCCCCTGTCCGAGCACGCGGACGACGTCCTCCGCACGGCCGTGCGCGAGACGACGTTCCGCTCCGGCGCCATGGCGAGCAGGATCGCACAGCTCACGCTCGTCGACTACATCTTCGTCGGCGTCGCCCGCGGTCGGTACGACCGCACGGTGCAGGCGCTGAAGAGCACATACGAAATCGTCAGGGAACTCCGAGAAGAACACTGAGCGCCGACTCCGCCGGGTGCGCATGAGTGCGCCGGTGCGATGCCGCGCGCCCACGGAAGGATAGGCATGGCATCGCAGCGCGCCCGCACGGGCATCGACATCGTCGCGGAGGAGCCCCGGCTTCTCGGCGGGAGCAGAATCGGTCTGCTCACCAACTTCACCGGGACGACCCGCGATCTCGGCCGCACCGTCGACGCCCTTATGGATGCAGGCGCTCCGATCACGACGCTGTTCGGCCCTGAGCACGGTCTCAACGGCTCCGTGCAGGCCGGTGAGACGGAGAGCAGCACGCACGACGCACGGACCGACCTGCCGATCGTCGAGACGTATCTGAAGAGCGGCGACGAACTCGACCGGGTGATCGAGGAGTCCGGCGTCGACACCGTGGTGTTCGACATGCAGGACCTCGGGGTCCGGTACTACACGTATGTCTGGTCGCTCTACGACTGCCTGCAGAGCGCTGCTCGCACGGGGGTGCGATTCGTGGTGCTCGACCGCCCGAATCCACTGGGCGGTGCTGTGGTCTCCGGGCCGGGCCTCGACGTCGCCGGGTTCGGCAGCTTCGTCGGGCGCAGTGACGTGCACCAGCGCCACGGTCTCACCGCCGGCGAGCTGGCTCGCTTGTTCAACGCGCGCGACCTGCCGGCGGGCGGGATCTCCGCCGACCTCGACGTCATCCGGATGACCGGCTGGGATGCGGCGGCGGACTTCGACGCCACCGGTCTGCCCTGGGTGCCGCCGTCGCCCAACATGCCGACCCTGGACACCGCGTACGCGTTCACGGGCACCGGGATCTTCGAGGGCACCAACGTCAGCGAGGGCAGGGGGACGACGCGTCCCTTCGAGATGCTCGGGGCGCCGTACGTCGACGGCAGGCTCGCCGCGCGGCTCAGGGATGCCGGTGTCCCCGGCGTGCTGTTCAGGGAGATCTGGTTCACGCCGACCTTCCACAAGTACGCGGGGGAGACCCTGCGGGGCGTGCAGCTCCACATCGTCGATCGCTCGGCGTTCGATCCTGTGTCGGCCGGGCTGACCGTGCTCGACGCCTTCGCTGAGCTCTATCCCGACCAGTTCCGCTTCCTCGAGCCAGGCCAGCGGGTGGAGTCCGGCGAGCACGGCTACGCCATCGATCGGCTCTGGGGGTCGACCTCTCTGCGCGACGCGGTGCGAGCGGGGGAGCCGACCGTTGCCCTGAATCCCGGCGTCGTGCCGGTCCAGGACGTCTACGGGGACGACGTTCTGCTGTATCCGCGCGTTTCCGCCGTGTAACGGGCGCGTAAATGATTACCGCATTGCTAGCGGTGGTTGAAAATACTTGACATAGTCCTATCAATGAAGGTAATTTCGGTCCAAGGCCAGGATGCGCCAGCACACCGAAGTGAAAAGGCACGAGGAGATTCGATGCAGCAGTCCACGTCCACCGCGACGATCCGACCCTTCCAGAGTGGCGACGGCCCCCAGATCGCCCAGGCCTGGACGGCCGCGGCATCGGCAGACGGAATCACATACGCCCGGTTCCGCGACATGTTCCTCCTCGACCGCAACTTCGACGCTGCCGGCCTCCTGGTCGCGGAGGCGGACGGCGAGATCGTCGGAGCCGCGTACGGCGTCCGCCGCCTCATCGCCGCCGACGGCGCCGACCTCGAACCGGACTCCGGCTGGATCCCCTTCTTCTTCGTCACGCCAGGCCACCGCACGCAGGGTCTCGGCACCGCCCTCGTCCGCAGCGTCATGGACTGGCTCGCGGGCACTGGAGCGAAGACTGTCTACTTCTCCTCGTACACACCCAACTACTTCCTCCCCGGCCTCGACGCAGCCCGCTATCCGGAGGCCGCCCGCCTGCTCGCCTCGCTCGGCTTCACCACGCAGTACGAGTCGGTGGCCATGGATCGAACGCTCAACGACTACGAGCTGCCGGAGCGCATCCGCGAGAAGGTCGCAACGATGCGGGCGGACGGCTGGATGTTCGGGTCCCCGACCGGAGACGACCTCGTCGACCTGATCGACATCGCCGGCTCCCGCTTCAACCCCGACTGGTCCCGCGGCATCCGCGAGGGAGTGCTCGGCGGTCAGTCGCTCGAGCGGATCGTCACGGTTCGCAACCCGGAGGGCGTGATGCTCGGCTGGGCGATGCACGGCACCTACGAGAACGTGCTTGAGCGTTTCGGCCCGTTCGGCGTGCTGCCGGAGAGCCGCGGCACCGGCCTCGGCGAGATCCTGTTGCACCTCACACTCGAACGGATGCGCGCCCTCGGCGCCCACAGCGCCTGGTTCCTCTGGACAGAGGAGACCTCCGCAGCCGGATACCTGTACACGAAGACCGGCTTCACCATCACTCGCTCATTCGCGATCCTGCACGCGCCGCTCGCTGCCTGAACAGCAGCGTCACCACCACCGAGAGGAAAACCATGAGAACAGCACTGTTCGGCCGTCGAGGCCGAATCGCCAAGGCGGCGCTCGTCGTCGGGGCGGCAGCGCTCGCGCTGTCCGCCTGCAGCGGTACCGGTTCGTCCGGCAGCGACGACGGCAAGGTCACGCTCACCTTTCTGAGCCACTACGGCCAAGACCCGATGAAGAGCGGCATGACCAAGATGATCGACGAGTGGAACTCATCCCACCCGAACATCCAGGTCAAGCAGCAGACCGTCAACTTCGACGATCTCCTCACCACGCTCAACGTGCGTCAGACAGGCGGCAAGGGCGCCGACATCATGAGCTCGTACTCGCTCTGGGGCGGCCAGCTCGCCGCGAACGGCGTGCTCGACAAGCCGTCAGCCGAGGTCGCGAAAGACATCACAGACAACTACAGCACCGCGGCTGCTGCGTCGGTCACCGGCGGCACCGGCCAGGTCTTCGGCTACCCGACCGAGTTCAACACCTACGTCCTGTACTACAACAAGAAGATCCTCGCCGACGCAGGCTACGACAAGCCGCCCGCCACCTGGGACGAGCTCAAGGAGATCGCGAACAAAACGACCAAGAAGGACAGCTCCGGCAACTACCAGGTCGTCGGCATCTCCCTCATCCAGGACGGCGACAACCAGACGGCTCACCCGTTCCTGTCTCTGCTGGACTCGGCGGGAGGGAAGTTCTTGAACGACAAGGGCGACTCCGCGCTGAACAGCAAGGCCAAGGAGACGATGCAGCTTGAGGCCGACCTCGCCAAGTCCGGCGCGACGACGACGTCGATCATGCCGACCAAGACCTTCCCGAGCAACGGAGTCGCGATGGCGATCCAGGCCGGTTGGTGGATCGGCAGCCTCAAAGCCCAGATGAAGGATGAGTACTCCAACGTCGGCACCGCACCTGTTCCCGGCCCGAAGGCGGGTGAGAAGGGCTCGCTCGCGTACTCCTTCTTCACCGGCGTGAACTCCGGCAGCAAGCACAAGAAGGAAGCCTGGGAGTTCCTGACCTGGCTGAACTCGAACAAGAACAAGGAGGGCGTCACGGAGATGGGCGACTTCCTGGCCACCAACGGCCTCATCCCGCCGCGCAAGGCCGACGCCGACATCCTCGGCCCGAAGCTGCAGGCAGAGGATGCGAACCTGACGCCGATCTACGACGCGGCGAGCTACGCGATGGCGGAGTCCAACGCCGCCAACGCGTATAAGGCGAAGACCTCGCTGCACAACGCGCTCAACGAGATTCTTGTGAACAACGCTCCCGTCGATCAGACCTTCAAGAACCTGAACGCCGAGATCGACCGCAAGTAGCAATCCGGCCGGGCAGGGCGGCCCCCGCCGCCCTGCCCGGCCTCTACCCCCGAACAGCCCACCGGGCGAACCCAGCCCCGACAGGCGGAGACGACATATGACTGGAATGTACGCGAGCGCGACGCGCGAAGCGACGAGCCAACTCGGCCAGACGGAGCTGTCAGCGCCGTCCAAGACACGATCCAGGCGGTTCAGGAGGGAGGGCCGCGCAGGCTACCTGTTCCTGGCGCCGTCCCTCCTCTTCTTCCTGATCTTCCTGATCCTGCCGTCGTTCTTCGCGATCTTCCTCTCGCTCTCGCAGTGGGGAGGGTACGACCTCACCCAGATCAAGTTCATCGGGGTGGAGAACTACTCGGACATCCTCAACTTCAACAGCACGTTCCTGTCGCCGATCCTGGTGAACACGCTCGTCTTCGCTGCGATGTCCGTCGTGCTCGCCGTCGCTGGGTCCCTTCTCGTCGCCCAGTGCATCGAGCGGCTCAAGTTCCAGGGATTCTGGCGGTTCCTCTACTTCCTGCCTGTCGTCGCCACCGTGGTCGCCATCGGCAACGTCTGGAAGATGATGTACCAGCCGTCCGGCCTCATCAACGGCCTGCTCAATGCGCTGCACATCAACTCGATCGGCTTCCTCTCCGACCCGAAGATCGCGCTTCCGTCCGTCGCCGTGGTGCAGGCGTGGGCATCCATCGGCGCCGCGGTGCTCATCCTGACCGCCGGCATCAAGTCGATCGACCGCACCGTCTACGAGGCGGCGGAGATCGACGGCGCCAACAGTTGGCAGACATTCTGGGGCATCACGCTCCCTCTGCTCCGGCCGTCCCTGGTCTTCGTCTTCATCACCCAGGTGATCGCCGGACTGCAGTCGTTCGCCCTCATCATCGTGATGACGAAGGACGGCGGGCCCGTCAACTCCACGAACGTCGCGGCATTCGAGATGTACCAGCAGGCCTTCAAGTTCGGTGCGTGGGGAACAGCGAGCGCGATGGCCATGGTGCTGTTCGTGATCATTTTCATCATCACGCTGATCCAGCTCTGGGTCAGCCGACGTTCGGGAGACGACGACTGATGGCCGCGCGTAACAAACGAGTCCGCACCCCCTGGTTCTCCTACGCCCTCGTCGCGATCGGCGGCGTGGTGATGGCGCTGCCGTTCCTCGACATGCTGTTCAGCTCCTTCAAGGGTCCTGGCGAGTATGGCGTGCTGCCGTACCACTTCCTGCCGGAGGACTTCACCTGGAGCAATTACAGCGCCGCGTTCGACCAGCTGCAGCTCGGGCGCCTGTTCATGAACAGCGTGATCGTCACCGTCGTGGTGACCGTCTCCGTCCTGATCACCTCGGCGATGGCCGGATACGCCCTCGCCAAGCTGCGCTTCCGCGGCAGGGATGTGATCTTCCGGTTCATCCTGGCCACGATGATGCTCCCGCCGTTCCTGCTGCTGATCCCCGACTTCCTGATCATGGTGAACTGGCCGCTCGTCGGCGGCAACAACATCCTGGGCCAGGGCGGAGACGGCGGTATGACGACCAACATCGTCTCGCTGATGCTCCCGTTCCTGGTGAGCGGGTTCGGGATCTTCCTGATGCGGCAGTTCATGGTGAGCGTGCCGAACGAGATGCTGGAGGCGGCGCGCATCGACGGTGCAGGCGAGTGGCGCCTGTTCTACAACATCGTGCTTCCGCAGGCGAAGCCGGTCGCCATCACCCTCGGCCTGATCACCTTCGTCGGCCAGTGGAACGACTACATCTGGACGTCGCTGATCGCGTCGACCAACTCCGACCTGATGACGCTGCCCGTCGGCATCCAGCTCTTGCAGAGCTTCATCGACCCCAACCGCACCATGCCCATCGTCATGGCCGGAATCGTCATCAGCACCATCCCCGTGCTGATCATCTTCCTGTTCTTCCAGAAGTACTACGTGCGCGGCGTGATGCTCAGCGGCATGAAATAGCGGGATGCGCACCTCGACTCGCAGGACCAACCAGAAACGGAGCACTACGTGAGCAGGACAGTCCTCGCCATCGGCGGGCACATCGGAGACATGGACCTCACGGCGGGGCCGACCCTCGCCAAGATGGTGCTTGACGGCGACCGCGCGATCATCGTCGCGTGCACGTACGGCGAGCGCGGCCACCCCACCCTCAGCCCGGACGAGTACCGCGTTCAGAAGGTGCGCGAGGGCGAGCAGTTCGCCGCCGACATCGGCGCGGAGTTCCGGGTGCTCGACTACTCGGACGGGTTCCTGCCCGACGACGACGAGGCCGCCGAGCAGTTGGCGGACATCATCCGGGCGGAGAAGCCGGAGATCATCATCACACACTGGACCACGAGCATCCACAGGGACCACGAGCGTGCGGCGATCCTCGCCGAGCGCGCGAGGTTCCTCGCCTCGCTCCCGCTGGACAGCCCGCTGGGCCGTCACGGTGTGAAGCAGGTCCTGCACGCCGACAACTGGGAGGACGCGGAAGGCTTCCAGCCCGACCTGTACGTCCCGATCCCGCAGGAGGCGTTCGACATCTGGCGTGCCGCCATCCAGAACCAGGCGTTCGCGCGCGGCGAGACGTACGGCTTCCGTTACATCGACTACTACACGGCGATGATGTCGGCGAAGGGCTGCCTCGTCGGCACAGAGCGCGCCTGCGGCTTCACTGTCGGCGGCAGCTCGAAGTTCGAGCTCGCCGGGCCGTGAGCGTCGCAGCCCCTGCCGAGGGCACGACCGGCGCGACCGGCGCGACCGGCGCGACCGGCGCGACCAGGAGGCACGCGATCGCGCACGACGCGTCGCACTATCTTCTGATCCCGTCGTCGGTGGAGTCGCCGGAGACGGTGGGGGAGGTGGTCGACCTGATGCGCAGGGTGCGCGCATCGGGCGCATCACTCACCTTCCGTTCCGGCGGAACCAGCCTCGGCGGACAGGGTTCGACCGCGGGGGTGCTGGCTGACACTCGCCGGCACTTCCGCGCCATCCGGGTGCTCGACGACGGGATGCGCGTGCGCGTCGGACCAGGAGCCACCGTCAGGCAGGTCAACGCCTCCCTCGCCAGGCACGGCCGCAAACTCGGCCCAGATCCGGCGAGCGAGGTGGCGTGCACCATCGGCGGCGTCCTCGCCAACAACTCAAGCGGCATGGTGTGCGGCATCACTCAGAACTCCTATCGCACGGTGGAGTCGATGGTCGTGGTGCTGCCGAGCGGAACGGTGGTCGACACGGCCCTGCCGGACGCCGACGCCGCCCTGGCCGGTGCCGAACCCGAGCTGCACGCCGGTCTCACGGGGCTGCGCGAGCGGGTGCTCGGCGATCCCGCCTCCGTCGCCACCATCGAGCGGCTGTTCAGCCGGAAGAACACCATGGGCTACGGCGTGAACGCGCTGCTCGACTTCGAGCGTCCCGTCGACATCCTCGCGCACCTGCTGATCGGCAGCGAGGGCACGCTCGGCTTCATCTCGTCCGCCACGTTCCGCACCGTTCCGGTACTCACCTCGGTCGCCACGGGGCTCGCCGTCTTCCGCACGCTCGCGGACGCGGCGGCCGCCACGAGCGTCCTGGCCGCCGCCGGGTTCGCCACCGTCGAGCTGATGGATGCGACCTCGCTGCGGGTGGCGCAGCAGCTTCCCGACTGCCCGGACGACATCGCGGCGCTCGCGGTCGATCGGCACGCGGCCCTGCTGATCGAGCTCCAGGCAGAGGACGAGGCGACGCTCGACGCGGAGCGGCGCCGCACGGCAGCGACCCTGGAGGCGCTGCCCGTGGTGGATGCGGTGGTCCTCTCCCCTGAGCCGGCCAGGCGCTCATCCCTGTGGCATCTCCGCAAGGGCCTGTACACCGCGGTCGCGGGAGCGCGACCGTCCGGGACGACCGCCCTGCTCGAAGACGTGGCCGTGCCCGTCGAGAACCTCGGCGCGTTCTGCGACGGCCTGATCGCACTGTTCGACCGGTTCGGCTACGAGAACTCGGTGATCTTCGGTCACGCCAAGGACGGCAACGTCCACTTCATGCTCACCGAGCGCTTCGACCAGCCGGAGCTGCTCGCTCGCTATCGCGCCTTCACCGAGGCGATGGTCGACCTGGTGCTGGAGTTCGGCGGCTCACTCAAGGCCGAACACGGAACGGGCCGCGTGATGGCGCCCTTCGTCTCCCGCCAGTACGGCGACGAGCTGTACGCGGTGATGTGGGCGATCAAGCGCCTCTTCGACCCGATGGGGATGCTCAACCCCGGTGTCCTGCTCTCCGACGACCCCGATTCCTACCTCCGCGACCTCAAGATCACGCCGACCGTCGAGTCGGAGGTCGATCGCTGCGTGGAGTGCGGGTACTGCGAACCCGCTTGCCCGTCGCGCGACCTCACGCTCACCCCGCGCCAGCGGATCGTGCTGCGGCGCGAGATGGCGGACGCGGAGCGCAGAGGCGACACGGACCTGCTGAAACTGCTGCAGGCCGACTACGAGTACCAGGGCGTCGAGACCTGCGCCGTCGACGGGATGTGCCAGTCGGCCTGCCCCGTCGGCATCAACACCGGCGACCTGGTGCGGCGGCTACGCGCGGAGACGGCGGCGCGTCCGGCCGCTATGGTCTGGGGAGGAGCATCCCGTCAGTGGGGCGCTGTCACCACCGCGGCGGGCGCAGCGCTCACCATCGCGAAGGCGCTTCCCTCTCCCGCGGTGAAAGCCGCGACGGCGGTCGGCCGCTCGCTGCTGGGCGCCGACCAGATTCCCCTCTACTCCGCTGAGCTTCCGGGCGGAGGGCGCGCTCGCCGCGCCCTCGCCGCCGCCGACCCCGTCGCCGTGTTCTTCCCCGCCTGCGTCGGCACGATGTTCGGCACGCCCGGTGGTGCGCTGTCGGCGTCGGAGGCATTCATCGCGCTGTGCGAGCGTGCGGGTGTCGAGGTGTCCGTACCGGACGGCATCGGGTCGCTCTGCTGCGGAACCCCGTGGAAGTCGAAGGGGTACACGGCGGGGTACGACCGGATGTCCGACCGCGTGCGCGAGGTGCTGACCGAAGCGACGGACGGCGGGCGCCTGCCCGTGGTGTGCGACGCGAGCAGTTGCACGGAGGGCCTTGCACTGATGGCGGCATCGGCCGGTTTCCGCGTGGTCGACAGCATCGCCTTCGCCGGCGAGCACCTGCTGCCCGCTCTGACGGTCACCGAACCGATCGGCTCGATGGTCCTGCACCCCACCTGCTCGTCGACGCAGCTCGGCGTCGACACCGTGCTGGCGACGATCGCCTCGCGCATCGCCGCCGAGGTCGTGACACCGGTGGACTGGGGATGCTGCGGCTTCGCGGGCGACAGGGGGTTGCTGCATCCCGAGCTGACGGCCAGCGCCACCGCGGCAGAGGCCGCAGAGGTGGCGTCCGGCAGCTTCGACGCGTACGCCTCCACCAACCGCACCTGCGAGCTCGGCATGACCAGGGCGGTCGGGAAGGACTACGAGCACATCCTGGTCCATCTGGAGCGAGCGACCAGACAGCAGGACTGAACAGTTTCCGCCCCGTGCGTATGGCGCGATCGCACGGGGCGGAACACTCTCCCCTCCCATCCCTCATCCCTGCCTCGGCGGAGAACGGAGCATCGACATGCAGGATCCCGAAACGCAGCATCCGGACAGCGAGACGACCGTGCGCTACGGCGGCTCGCCAACAGTGTGATCTGGCCGGGATTCCGCGGGAGGACGCTTCCCGCCTGGGCGGAGGACGCCCTGCGCGACGGCCTCGCCGGGCTGGTGTACTTCGAGCAGAACATCGGAGGACCGGAAGAGACAAGGGCGCTGTCCGCCCGCATCCACGAGCTCAACCCCGCCGGACTGATCGGGGTGGATGAGGAGGGCGGCATCGTCACGCGCCTCGAATCCCGCGACGGCTCGTCGACGCCGGGCAACGCCGTCCTCGGCCGGGTCGACGACGTCGCGCTGACCGAGCGGGTGTCCGCCTGGACGGGCGACCTGGTCGCCGCGGCGGGCATCGATGTGGATCTCGCCCCGACCGTCGATGTCAACGTCGACCCGCGCAACCCGGTCATCGGCGTCCGGTCGTTCGGCGCCGACCCCGACCTCGTCTCCCGGCACACCGTCGCCGCGGTGCGCGGACTCCAGTCGGCCGGCGTCGCCGCCTGCGTCAAGCACTATCCCGGGCACGGAGACACCTCCACCGACTCGCACCTGGCGCTCGCGGTGAGCAACGCATCGGATGCGCAGTTCCACGACGTGCATCTCCGCCCGTTCGCTGCGGCGGTGGCCGCTGGCACCAAGGCCGTGATGACCGCGCACCTGCGCGTGCCTCAGCTCGGCGACGAACCGGCGACGCTCAACCCGCGTGCGCTCGCTCTGCTCCGTTCTCTCGGATTCGACGGTGTGATCGTCTCGGACGCCCTCGACATGGCGGCGATCCGCCACACGGTCGGGATGGGCAGGGGAGCGGTGCTCGCGCTGCTGGCGGGCGTCGACCTGCTCTGCGTCGGCAATCCGGCATCGAACCCCGCGCATCCGGATGGGCCGACGGACGAGATGGAGTACCGCGAAGTCCGGGATGCCCTGGTCGCCGCCCTGCGCTCCGGGGAGCTGCCGGCCGCTCGGGTCGAGGACGCCGCGCACCGGATCGCCGAGCTGGCCGCCTGGGCGCGAGCGCAGCGGGCTCGGCGGCATTCGGACTCGGTGCCCGCGGCGCGCGGGGTGCCATCAGAGCCCGCCTCGCTTGAGCTCGACGCGATCGTGTCTGCTGCGCTCGACGTCGCTGGCGCACCCCGGCTCGGTCCTGGACAGCTCACCGTGGTGGATGCGCGCACCAAGCGCAATATCGCCGTCGGCGCGCAACCCGACCACTTCACCAGAGCGCTCAGCGCGTACCGCGAGGTCGAGCGGGTCTGGCTGACCGACTCAGGCTCCGCCGCGGACGCCGCCCGCCGCGCCGCCGACGTCCTCGGCGCGGCGATGGCGCCCGTCCTCATCGTGAACCAGGTGCAGAGCAACGCGCTCGAAGCCGCCGTGCTGGACGCGGTACTGGCACGGCGCCCCGACGCGGTGGTGATCGTGGCGGGCTGGCCGCCGCCCGGCGATGCGGCGGCAGACCTGAACGCGGTCTACGCCTACGGGTCCGCGCGCGTCAACGCGGCCGCGGTGGCGCGGGTGCTCTGCGGCTGAGGGCGCGCACGACCACGTCGCCGGGAGTGAGCTTCTCGATGCGGTCGAACGTGTGGCGTGCGGACCGCACGACGAGGAAAAGCACGTCGCCGTATCGGTCGAGCTTCGGGCGTTGGTGAGCGCGCAGCAGATCCTCGACGAGGAGGGGATGCAGACGCCATGCCTCCGTCAGCGGCAACCGCCGCCCGCGGGACTGCTGCCGCATCACCGCGGCTGGTGCCGCTCCAGAAAGTCGTACACCTCGCTCGCATCCACCCCGGGGAACGTCCCCGTCGGCAGCGCCGCCAGCAGGGACGTCGGCGTACGCGCCGCCGGCCAGGACTGACCCTCCCACTTCTCCGACAGAGCGGAGGGAGGTCGGCGGCAGCAGGTCTCGTCGGGGCAGCGTGACACCGCCCGGTGGCCGGTGTCGCGGCCGCGGAACCATTTGACGTGCTCGAACGGCACGCCGACGCTCACGGAGTAGTCGCCCTCTTTCGCCTTCTCGATGCGGGAGGTGCACCAGTACGTGCCGCGTGGCGTGTCGGTGTACTGGTAGTACGGGCTGAACCGGTCTGGCACGTCGAAGACGGTGCGCGCCGTCCAGCTTCGGCAGACCGGGGTGCCCTCGATCGCGCCGAGCGCGTCGGACGGGAAGGACACCGCGTCGTTCTCGTATGCCTTGATGATTGTGCCGGACTCGTGCACCTTCATGAAGTGCACCGGGATGCCGAGGCGAGCGGTGGCGAGGTTGGTGAAGCGGTGGCAGGCCGTCTCGTAGGAGACCGCGAACGCATCCCGGAGGTCTTCCATCGAGATGCGCCGGAAGTTCTTGGCCTCGGCGAGGAAGGAGACGGCATCCCGCTCCGGCAGCAGGAGCGCCGCCGTGAGGTAGTTGGTCTCGATGCGCTGCCGCAGAAATTCGGCGTAGTTTCCCGGCTCGTCGTGCTCCAGGAGCTGGGAGGCGAAGGCCTGCAGGATGGGGGAGCGGGAGTCGCGCGAGGCCGACTGCTCGGTCGGCAGGTAGATGCGGCCGTTGCGTTTGTCGGTGACCGAGCGGGTGGAGTGCGGCAGGTCGCCGACGTAGTGCAGGGAGAAGCCGAGGTGGTCGGCCATCTCGGTCACGGTCTGGTGCGAGACCGGGCCGCCCGAGTGACCGACGACGGAGAGCAGGTCGGCGGCGATGGCCTCCAGGTCGGCAAAATAGTTGTCTCTCGCCCGCATGGATGCGCGCAGCTCCGCGTTCGCGCGGCGCGCCTCCTCCGGGGTGGCCGCCCGCTCGCGGTGCAGCCGCTCGACCTCCTGGTGCAGCGCGAGGACCGCCTGCAGCGTGGTGTCCGGGACGGTCTTGCCCACGCGAATCGGCTGGATTCCGAGGGCGGCGAACACGGACCCGCGCTGGGCGCGCTCGACCGCGATCTCCAGAGCGGAGCGCTCGTCGGGCGGCTCAGGGTCGAGGAGGTCGTCGACGCTCACACCGAGCGCCGAGGCGATGGCGCGCAGCAGAGCCAGCCTGGGCTCCCTGTTGCCGTTCTCGATCGTCGACACCTGCGACGGGGCGCGGTCGATGGCCGCGGCGAGCGCTTCCAGCGTCATCCCCTGCCGGATGCGGAACGCCCGCACCCGCCGACCGAGCGTGAGCGCGTCTGCTCCGGCCTGGTCGGTGTCCGCATCGTCGGCGATGGTCATGCAGGCCATGGTGACACCCCGCCGAAGTTCTGGCAAACAGAAGAACCGCGGAACTTCTGCCCATCGATCCGGCTCAGGGGATGCGCGCCGGGCACACACTCGACTCAACGCACCACCGACCAGCGCACCACCGACCAGCGCACCACCGACCAACGACCAATGGAGGTCCCGATGAGCATCCACGACAGCACCGGCGCAGCGCGACCGGGCGACACCACCCAGACCGCAGACGAGCTCCGGCTGGAGTGGGATGGGGACCCGCGCTGGTCCGGCATCCGCCGCGACTACACGGCCGAGGACGTCGTCGCCCTCCGCGGTCCCGTCCGTGAGGAGCAGACGCTCGCCCGCCGAGGGGCCGAACGGCTCTGGGAACTCATCCAGCGCGACGGCAGCGGGCCGGATGCGCAGTGGGTCGCAGCGCTCGGCGCGCTGACGGGCAACCAGGCGGTGCAGCAGGTGCGTGCCGGCCTGGAGGCCATCTACCTGTCCGGCTGGCAGGTCGCCGCCGATGCCAACCTGTCCGGCCAGACATACCCGGACCAGAGCCTCTACCCGGCCAACTCCGTTCCCGCTGTCGTGCGCCGCATCAACAACGCGCTTCTCCGCGCCGGCCAGATCGAGGGCACGGAGGGCGCCGTCACCGACTGGATGGCGCCGATCGTCGCCGACGCGGAGGCCGGTTTCGGCGGCCCGCTCAACGCGTACGAGCTGATGCACGGGATGATCCAGGCGGGCGCGGCAGGCGTGCACTGGGAGGACCAGCTCGCCAGCGAGAAGAAGTGCGGGCACATGGGAGGCAAGGTGCTCGTCCCGACCGGGCAGCACATCCGGACGCTGAACGCCGCCCGTCTCGCGGCCGATGTCGCCGGGGTGCCGACCATCGTGATCGCCCGCACCGACTCGCTCGCCGCCACGCTGCTGACCAGCGACCACGACGAGCGCGACCGGCCGTTCCTCACCGGTTCGCGCACCGCAGAGGGCTTCTACGAGGTGACCAACGGCATCGAGCCGGTGATCGCCCGCGGCCTGGCGTACGCGCCGTACGCCGACCTGCTCTGGGTGGAGTCGGCCGAACCCGACCTGGACCTCGCCCGTCGGTTCGCCGAGGCCGTGCACGCGGAGTTCCCCGGCAAGAAGCTGGCGTACAACTGCTCGCCGTCGTTCAACTGGCGGAAGCACCTCGACGACGACACGATCGCCCGGTTTCAGCGCGAGCTCGCCTCGTACGGCTACGCGTTCCAGTTCATCACCCTCGCGGGCTTCCACGCCCTCAACCACTCGATGTTCACGCTCGCCAAGGACTACGCGTCCCGCAACATGAGCGCGTACGTCGACCTGCAGGAGGCCGAATTCGCCTCCGAGGCAGCCGGGTACACCGCCACCCGCCACCAGCGGGAGGTCGGCACCGGATACTTCGACCGCATCGCGACAGCGCTCAACCCCGACAGCGCCACGCTCGCCCTCGTCGGTTCCACCGAACAGCACCAGTTCTAAGGACAGAATCATGATCGACATCACCGGTCCTGCCGTTGCAGGCACCGACCACATCCTCACCCAGGAGGCCATCGCCTTCATCGACCACCTGCACCAGGCGTTCGCCGGACGGCGCCAGGAGCTCCTCGCCGAACGGCAGCAGCGCCGGGCACTGGTCGGCAACGGCCGGGACCCGAAGTTCCTGAGCACCACGGCCTCCGTGCGCGAAGACCCGAACTGGCGCGTCGCGGGAGCCGGCCCCGGCCTCACCGACCGCCGCGTCGAGATCACCGGTCCGACCGACCCGAAGATGGCGATCAACGCCCTCAACTCGGGGGCGCGGGTGTGGCTGGCCGACCTGGAGGACGCCACGAGCCCGACCTGGGAGAACATCGTCGGCGGTCAGCGCACCCTGCAACGCGCTGTGCGCGGCGAGCTCTCCTTCACCAGCGCCGACGGCAAGGACTACCGGGTCACGACGCCGCAGGAGTTCACGCCCACCGTCGTGATGCGGCCTCGTGGCTGGCACCTGGTGGAGAAGCACCTCAGCTTCACCGACCGGTCGGGACGCACCGCGCCTGCCAGCGCATCCCTCGTCGACTTCGGACTGTACTTCTGGCACAACGCCGCCGAACTGGTCGCTTCGGGCCGCGGGCCGTACTTCTACCTGCCCAAGCTGGAGTCGCACCTCGAGGCGCGGCTGTGGAACGACATCTTCGTGTTCGCGCAGCAGCGCATCGGGATGCCCGTCGGCACAGTCAGAGCCACGGTCCTGATCGAGACCATCCCCGCCGCGTTCGAGATGGAGGAGATCCTGTACGAGCTGCGCGACCACTGCGCCGGGCTCAACGCCGGACGGTGGGACTACATCTTCTCGATCATCAAGACGTTCGAGGGTCGGGGGAAGAGGTTCGCGTTCGGCGACCGCAGCGGCATCACGATGACCGTGCCGTTCATGCGGGCGTACACCGAGCTGCTCGTCGCCACCTGCCACAAGCGGGGCGCGCACGCCATCGGAGGGATGAGCGCCTTCATCCCGAACCGCCGCGACCCGGAGGCGACGCAGCTCGCGCTCGCGAAGGTCGCCGAGGACAAGCGCAGGGAGGCGGGCGACGGGTTCGACGGCACCTGGGTCGCGCATCCGGACCTGATCCCGACCGCGCTCGCCGAGTTCGACGCGGTGCTCGGCGACCGCCCGAACCAGGTCGGCCGCCTCCGCCACGACGTCGTGGTGACGGAGCGCGACCTGCTCGACATCACCTCGGCGGCCGGCGAGGTCACGGACGCCGGTGTGCGCTCCAACGTCTCCGTCGCCCTCCGCTACATCGAGGCGTGGCTGCGCGGAACAGGAGCGGTCGCCATCGACGGGCTGATGGAGGACGCGGCGACCGCCGAGATCTCCCGCTCGCTGCTGCGCCAGTGGATCGACAACCGCGTGGTCACGGCGGAGGGCACGGAGGTCACGCGCGAGCGGATCGCCGCCCTCATCGCGACGGAGACGGAGCTGCGGTCGCGTGACGGCGACCGTTTCGCGGACGCCGCGGACATCCTCCGCGAGGTGTGCCTGGCGGAGGAGTTCCCGACCTTCCTGACCATCCCCGCGTACGCGCAGCACCTGGTGGATGCGCGTGACAGGGCGGAGACGCTGGAGCTGGCCGGGTGAGCCAACACGGCCCGGAGAACGCCAAAGCGTAATTCCAAGCTAACAGGCGCACCACCCGTGGGGTGGTGCGGACATCGTTCCCCGTCGCTCCGGCGACGAGGGCGTTCCTCGTCGTGGCCGCGCTGGGGGCCGGAGCTGCTTCACGCGGCTCTGGTTCCCAGCGCACCCGCGGGCATCGGATGCCCGGGACGCATTTCGGGCACGTGTCCCCTCCCTGGCAATACCCTCAATTGGGGGACATTTTTCAATCCGGACTCGCGGCTCGCCCCGAACCGCACCCGTGACCCGAGAAACCCTCGTCTTCGGACCGCCCCCCTCTCCACCCGTTCCCCTCTCCAGAAGGGCGCGTGTGCGGTCCGCTGAGCTCCTCAGCTTCGGGCTGGTCGGCGGGGTCTCGTTCGTCGTGGATGTGGGGTTGTACAACCTGCTGCGGCTGACACTGCTCGACGACAAGCCGATCGGCGCCAAGATCGTGTCGGTGATCGTCGCCACGGTCGTCGCCTGGCTCGGCAACCGCTACCTGACGTTCCGGACCGGTGGGCAGAGGTCCCGCGCCGCCGTCGTCCGGGAGGGCGTGTTGTTCGCGGCCGTCAACGTCGTCGGCCTCGGCATCGCGTCCGCGTGCCTCTTCATTTCGCACTATCTTCTCGGTTTCGAGTCGACGCTCGCCGACAACATCGCCGGAAACGGCGTCGGCCTGGTGCTCGGGATGCTGTTCCGCTATCTCGCCTACCGGTTCTTCGTGTTCCGGAAACCTCGCCACCCGGTCCCCGCGGCGCCCTCTGCTCAGCCATCTGTATCCCGAACCCCCGGAGAATGATGACCTTCTTCCCTCTCGACGACCCGACTCCGTTGCTCACCCCGCAGCCGAGCGCGCCGCAGAACCTCGACATAGTGCCCAATCGCGGCACAGGCGGACTCGTGCCCGCCGATCCGACGACGCTCACCCCAGACCAGTGGAGCTGGGGCGAGTGGATCGGCTACAGCAGCCTGATCATCGTCGCCCTCCTGCTCACGGCCATCGCGGTCACCACCCTGTGGTGGATGCTGCACGCGTGGCGTTCCCGGGCGGGACTCGCCGACACGGGGTTCGCCGCTAACCCCTCCCCTCCGCACCACTCGTTCACCCTGCTCGTCCCCGGGCGGCACGAAGAGGACGTGATGGGGCAGACACTCGACACCCTCGCGATGCAGGACCACCCCGACTTCGAGATCATCGCGATCGTCGGAGACGACGACCCCGGCACCGCGGCGGTCGCGCGCGAAGCCGCGGCGCGCCATCCCCACCTCATCTCCGTGGTCGTCGACTCCAGTGTCCCGAAGAACAAGCCGAAGGCGCTGAACACCGCGCTCGCCTTCGCGACGGGCGACATCGTCGGCGTCTTCGACGCTGAGGACGAGGTGCATCCGCATCTGCTAAGTCTGGTCGACTCGCGCTTCACCGAGACAGGCGCCGACGTCGTGCAGGGCGGCGTGCAACTGATGAACTACCGGTCGAGCTGGTGGTCGCTGCGGAACGTGCTGGAGTACTACTTCTGGTTCCGCTCCCGCCTGCACTTCCACGCCAGGTCGCGGTTCATCCCGCTCGGCGGCAACACCGTGTTCGTTCGCCGCGAGTGGCTCAGTTGGTCGCAGGGCTGGGATGCGGAATGCCTCGCGGAGGACTGCGAGCTCGGCGTGCGCCTGTCGAGCGCATCCGCCAAGGTCGTCGTCGCGTACAGTCCCGAGGTGGTGACCAGGGAGGAGACGCCCGGCAGCCTGACGTCGCTGTTCAAGCAGCGCACGCGCTGGAACCAGGGCTTCCTGCAGGTGCTCGGCAAGGGGGAGTGGCGCCGCCTTCCGCACCGCACCCAGCGCCTGTTCGCCCGCTATCTGCTGGCGATGCCGTTCCTGCAGGCGATCACGGGTCTGCTCATCCCCATCTCGCTCGTGATCGCGTTCACCGTCAAGGTTCCCACCGTCGTCGCGCTGATCACATTCATCCCGCTCGCACCCACCCTGGTGACGATCGCGGTCGAAGTCGTGGGTCTGAACGAGTTCGGCAAGCTCTACGGGCCGAAGGCGCGGGTGCGCGACTACCTGCGGCTGATCATCGGCACCTTCCCCTACCAGGTGTTCCTCGCGCTAGCCGCGATGCGGTCGGTGTTCCGCCAGCTCCGCGGTGAGAACTCGTGGGAGAAGACGGAGCACAGCAACCTGCACCGCACACCGGCCGCCGTCCCGACCATGACGGCCGTTTCCACCACCAGCGAGGTGCGCTGATGACGACCACGCTGCACCGGCCTCCGCCCATCGAGCGCACGCCGTCCGACACCGTCGATCCCGGTTCCCAGTATCCCGTCGTGCACGCGCCGCGCGCCGTCCGTTCCCGCCTGGCCGGCTGGCTGGCCGTCCACGGTCGCACGCTGACCTTCCTCCTGCCCGTGCTCGCGATCGCCGGGCTGGTGCAGGGCTTCAACATGGGCGGCTCGCCGCAGCGGATCGACGACGAGGGGACGTACACCGCGCAGGCCTGGGCGGTCGACACGCTCGGCAGCCTCACCCACTACACGTATTGGTACGACCATCCACCGCTGGGCTGGCTGCAGATCGCGGGATACGCCAAGCTCACCGGCGCGTTCAGTCGCTATGACATCGCGGTGCTCGCAGGGCGGGAGGCGATGCTCGTCGCCACGCTGATCTCCGTGGCACTCGTGTTCTTCCTCGCGAGGAGGCTGAGCCTGCGCAGGGGAACGTCGGCTGTCGCCGCGCTCGTCTTCGCGGTGTCCCCCCTCGCCGTGCAGTTCCACCGCACGGTCTACCTCGACAACGTCGCCACCCCGTGGTTGCTCGCCGCCTTCCTGCTGGCATCGACACGGCGCAACCAGCTGCTCGGGTTCGCCGGGGCCGCTGCCGCGTTCGGGATCGCGGTGCTGAGCAAGGAGACATACCTGCTGGCCCTGCCGTTCTTGATCTGGGTGATCTGGCGGTCGGCCAAGCCCGAGACGCGTAGGTATACCCTCTCGGTCGCCGCGAGCATCCTGGTGCTGATCGGGTTCAGCTATCTGCTGCTGGCCATCGTGAAGGGCGAGCTCCTTCCGAGCACGGGCCACGTGAGCCTGCTCAACGGCGTCGCCTTCCAGCTCAGCTCGCGTGCGTCCAGCGGATCGATCCTCGATCCGGCGAGCTTGATCAACAAGACCTTCGCGATCTGGTGGCAGCTCGATCCAGTGATCATCGCCCTCGGCGCGCTCGCCGCCGTCGGCGGCCTGTTCGTGCGCACTCTGCGACCGTACGCCGCGATGCTGCTGTTCCTGATCGTCTTCATGTTCCGCCCGGGCGGCTACCTCCCTGTGCCGTACGTGATCATGCTGCTCCCGTTCGCTTCCCTGCTGATCGCGGCCGTGAGCGAGACCCTCTGGCGCGCGCGTCGGCGGAGCGGGGCGACGGTCAGGGTGCCGACGGTGCTGTGGGGCGTCGCGCTGGTCGCGGCGCTGGCGACGGCAGTGCCCGTCTGGTCGACGCAGCTTCGCGGCCTGCTCCTGGCCGATCTCGACCGCACGACCAGGCAGGCGCAGCAGTGGGTCGACCTGAACGTTCCGAAGGACTCGCGCCTGATCGTCGACGACTCGATGTGGGTCGACCTCGTGCGTCACGGCTTCGCCCGCGACAACGTCACCTGGTACTACAAGGTCGACACCGATCCCGCCGTCCAGGCGCTCTCGCCCAACGGCTGGCGCGACTCCGACTACGTGGTCACCACCGACTCGATGCGCACGTTCAGCGGCACCTTCCCCCAGGTGGATGCGGCGATCGCCAACTCGGTCACGGTCGCCACGTTCGGCACTGGCACGCAGAAGGTGGACATCCGCCGGATCGACCCGGACGGGATCGCCGCAGCCAAGACCACCGACTCCGGCAACGCGAAGGCGGCGAAGGCCACCGGCGTCGAGGTCGCCGAGAACCCACGCCTCACGGCGGCCGTGGCCGAGCGCACGCTGCTGCGCGACGGCCGGGTCGACCCGCGGGTCAACGTGATGCTCGGTCAGCTTCTCGCCGGACAGCGGGTGAGTGTCGCCGCCTTCCCGCTCCCCGCGGGAGAGACAGCGCCCGCCTCCCGGCGCGTGCTGATCAGCGCGGTCGACGGAGCATCCACGCTCGGTCGCACCGCGGCGGCGACCGCCGTGGCACGCGCTGTCTCGTCCGCATCCGGCATGTACAAGCCGGCCGACGTGCGCTTCACGGAGCGCGGCCTGCTCGTGGAGTTCTCCGAGAGCACGACCGTGCCCGTCACCTCCCCCTAGCTGTTCGATCACAACCCCCGTAGCACGACCAACACGATTGGAACGACCATGCACGCACGAACCTCACGCAATTCCGTCCTCTCCATCGGCGTCAGCGTGGCGATCGCCACGATGGTGACGCTCGCTGGCCCCGCTCCAGCGAACGCGGCCGACAGCACCACCGGCTGGGTCCGCGTCGGCCACTTCTCGGCCGACACCACCGGCGTGGATGTGCAGATCACCGCGCTCGCAGGCGGCGCCACCACGTATGCACTCAAGGACGTCACCTATGGGCAGGTGTCGAAGTACCTCGACATGGCGCAGGGGACGTACGTGATCTCCATGCGGTCGGCTGGCGCGTCGGCGTCGAGCTCTCCGATCGTCAAGCAGTCGGTCACGGTCCAGGCCGGCACGGCGAGCACCGTGGCGGCGTACGGCGCGAACGCCGATCTGAAGACGACCGTGTTCCGCGACGATCTGACCGCACCGGCCGACGGTCAGGCGCGCATCCGGTTGATCCAGGCGTCGACGAAGCACTCGACCGTCACGGTGAAGACGTCGACGGGGCTGCCCATCGCGGCGAACGCGAAGACGGGCAGCGCGACAGGCTATGCCAGCGTGCCCGCAGGACCGTGGACACTCGACGCCTCCGGCTCCGGCGCGAAGGCGGCGGCTGCCCTGACCCTGACGAACGGCAGCGTCAACACCCTGCTCGTGCTCGACAACGCCACGGGCGGTGTCACCCTCACGGGCGTCGTGGACAGCTCGAGCGTCGGAAGTCAGCCGAAGGGCGGCGTGCAGACCGGCGGCGGCTGGCTCGCCACTCACGACGCTGGAACGGGGCCGCGGCAGGATGCGGGCGCTCGCGGCCAGTGGACCGCCTTCTGATGAAGAAGGGCATCCTGATCGGCGCAGCGACGGCGGTCGTCGCCGTGGCGGCGACCGCGTCGATCGCGGCCGTCGCGATCGGCGGCGGCGTCCGGCCGCCACCACCGCAGGCGTCGTCGACTCCGGGGGCGGCGTCCACCCGGTCGCCCGTGCCGACCACGACGGCGGGGCTCGCCCGCGCGTTCTTCGCCGACTGGGTGACCGGCGGCAGAGTCGTGCGGCACGACCAGGGCGGCGACACCGTGAGCGAAGGGCAGGCGTACGCGCTCCTCATCGCCGCGGGCAACCGTGACGAGAAGGACTTCGCTTCGGTGTGGAACTGGACCGCACAGCATCTGCAGCGCCCCGACGGCCTGCTCGCCTGGCGGTGGTCGGACGGCAAGATCGTCGACGACGAACCGGCGACGGACGCCGATCTCGACGCCGCCCGCGCCCTCCTGATCGCGGGAGACACGATGAACCATCCCGAGTGGACGAAAGCGGGCACCGCCCTGGCCGGGCAGATCGCCGACCGGTTGACGGTCGAGACGCAGGACGGGCGCATCCTGTTGCCTGGCTTGTGGGCCGCCACGGCGGAGCCGTTCGCCTACAACCCGTCGTACGCCGCGCCCGCCGCGTTCGCCGTGATCGCGAACTACACGAAGGATGCGCGCTGGACCCAGCTCGAAGCGGGGACCAGGGCTGCGACCACCACGATCCTGAAGCAGACGGCGCTGCCACCCGACTGGGCGCAGGTGCACGCCGACGGCACGATCGATCCGATGCCCGGCGCCCGCGGCTCCGGGCAGAGCGTGCGCTACGGCTACGACGCCGCGCGGCTCCCCCTGCGCCTGGCCGAGTCCTGCGATCCCGCCGACCGCAAGCTGTCCGCCGCGCTCGCCGCTCCACTCGACCGCACGGCAGCCCTGCCCGCCGAGCTCGACCTCGGCGCCGGGCCTCTGACCACCGACCAGCATCCGCTCGCCTACCTCGCGCGCGCGGCCTCCCGTGCCGCGGCGGGAGACGACGCCCGGGCTCTGGCCGACCTGCGTCGCGCGGACGCGCTCGCGGCCACGGTCCGCACCTACTACGGGTCGGCCTGGGCAGCACTTGCTCCGCTGTACCTCGGCTCCACGCGGCTCGGTGGCTGCGCGGAACTGCCGGGGGCGGGAAACCCCGCGGGGTCGTCGTGAGCAGCCGAGCGTGCGGCCGTGTCCGCACCACCATCACGATCGCGCTGGCCGGTGCGGCCGTCGCCCTCCTCGCGGCCTGCTCGGCTGGAGCATCCGGTGTGTCGTCGCCGACCGCGAAGCCGACCCAGCACAGTGTGTCGGCTGCCTCCGGATTCCAGGACCCTGCTTCCCCGTCCTCCGCGCCGACCGTGCGCGGGCTGGCGGTCACCCGCGTGACGATCCCGTCGATCGGCGTCGACGCGCCTGTCGAGCTTCTCGACCAGGATGCGAGCGGCGCGTTGCTCCCTCCCGCGCAGTGGCAGTCGGCGGGCTGGTACCGGTCAGGTGTCGTGCCCGGCCAGGTCGGTCCAGCGGTGATCGCCGGGCACATCGACTCGGACGCCGGTCCGGCTGTCTTCGCCAGACTGAACGAACTGCAGCCCGGCGCATCCGTGACGGTCACGCTGTCCGATGCCTCCGTCGTCGCGTTCACGGTCGACCACAGCATCGACGTCTCCAAGCGCGCATTCCCGACGCAGCAGGTCTACGGCGCCGTCCCCACCCCTCAACTGCGGCTGATCAGCTGCACGGGCGTGTTCGACCGAGCGGTCGGGCACTACGAGAACAACCTCGTGGTCTTCGCCGACCTGTCTCCGGCGCGCTGACCGCGAGCATCCATCACCATCGATCAGGAGCAGTCATGAACACGTCGATCGTCATCATCCCCACGTACAACGAGCGCGACAACCTGGAGTGGATCGTCGGACGGACGCTGCGAGCGACGCCGAACGTCGACATCCTGATCGTCGACGACGGTTCGCCCGATGGCACCGGCGCGATCGCGGCAGACCTGGAACGGGATCACGAGCGCGTCCGCTACCTCGAGCGCGACGCGAAGGCCGGACTGGGCGCCGCCTATCTCGCGGGCTTCTCCTGGGCGCGCGCCAACCACTACCGGCGAGTGATCGAAATGGATGCGGACGGCTCGCACCACCCGGAGGAGCTGCCGACCATGCTCGGCCTGCTCGAGCGCTACGACCTCGTCCTCGGATCGCGCTGGGTGCCAGGCGGCGCCGTCGAGAACTGGCCGCTGCACCGCAGACTCCTCAGCCGCGGCGGAAACCTCTACACCAGGCTCGCTCTCGGGATCAGCGTGCGGGACGCCACGGGTGGTTTCCGCGGGTTCCGGATGGAAGCCCTGGATCGCATCGACCTGCGCACGGTCGAGTCGCACGGATACTGCTTCCAGGTCGACGTGCTCTGGCGCGGGCTGCAAGCGGGTCTCGACGTCGTCGAGTTCCCCATCGTCTTCACCGAGCGCGTCCACGGCGTGTCCAAGATGAGCGGAGACATCGTGACGGAGTCGCTCGCCAAGGTGACCGGCTGGGGCGTGCGGCGCCGCATCAGGGAGCTGGCAGCGCTGCTGCACGGTGCGCCGCTCTCTCCGCTGCGGAGCCACCGGGCCGCCCTGCACTGAGCGCCCGCCCGGTCAGTGCGTCGTCAGGTGTTGGGGAACGTCAGAGGCGAGCGCTGGCATCCGGGCCGGTATGGCCGAGCCGTTCCGCGCTGGCTAGCGCGCGGGGCGCGGCGGCGGGGTCTCTGCGTCCCCGTCGGCGCTCGGTGTGCCTCCGATGTCGAGTCGTGGCTCGCTGTGCCCGGGCTCGTGCCGCTCACCGGCTGCACCGGCTCCGGCTCCACCGGCTGCGTCGGCGGTGCGGTCACCCCGCACATCGGGGTCCACCTCGTCTGCTTTGGCCAGCTTCTCGTCCACGGACGCGCGCGCGTCGCGGGCCTCCGCCGTGTGCGCCTCCGCTTCGCGGCGCCGGCGCTCCGCCTCGACCTCCGCCTGTTTCGCGTCCGCGTCGGCCTGGGCGGCCTTCGCCTCGCGCTCGCGGGCGGCGAGGTCGTCGTCGCGTGCGGCGACGCGGAGGTCTTCCGCGCGGTGCCTGTCTGCTTCGAGCTTCCGCCGTCGGCCCGCTGTCGCGGCGATCACGACGACGATCGCGATCACCACCACCACGACGACGATCAGGATGATCCATCCGGTTGCGTTCATGTCCGGCATGGTACGCGCACGGTGTCCGCGCACCAAGGGACGGCCGAACGCGGCCAGTTCAGCGCAGCAGCCCCGCCAGATGGGCGGCGAGCTGCTCGCCGATGTCGACCCCCTCCGGTTCATACAGCCACTGCAACTGCAATCCGTCCCACAGGGCGATCAGCCAGATCGCCTCGCGCTCGGGATCGAGTCCCTGCCGTAGCTGGCCGTCCTCCGCCGCGCGGGCGAACAGTCGAGCGAACTCCGCGATGCCCAGTTCGAAGCGCCTCTCGAAATACGCGTTGGCCGGATGTGCTGGCGCGGCAGCCTCTGCGGAGAGCACGGCGTACAGCTCGATGAGTCCTGGCTCCCTGCGAGCGTCGTCCCTGGCCTTCGCCGGGAGGTCGAGCAACAACCCGCGAGCGTCGGCCGTGTCGATGTCGAACCCGAACTGTTCGTCGCGGGTCGCGTCCCGATGGGCGATGACCGCGGTGAGCAGCTCCTCTTTACTGGAGAAGTGGTGCAGGAGTGTCGATTTGCCGATGCCCGCCTTCGCGGCGACCTCGCGCAGGCTCGTCGAGTGAAAACCCCTGGCGGCGAACAGAGCGGACGCGTCGGCGATGATCCGCGCGCGCCGCGCCCTCCCTGGCGCGTAGCCCGCAGCGCGTGCCCAGGCTCTGTCGTCATCCCTGGGATGCACGCTGGCCGCGGCACCGGAAGGCGGCGTCGCGATCCCCCTCAGCCTGCTCACGTACGCATCCACCATCTCCGGCACGTCGACGCGCTCCGGGAGGTAGAGGGACATGAGCTGCAGGCCGTCCCACGCCGCGGCGAGCCGCACGGCTTCGCCGGTGACGTCGGTGTCGGGCGGAAGGAGCCCGTCATCGACGGCAGCCTGGAATTGTGCGGCTGAGAGGGTGCGCAGCTCGCGATGGCGCTCGCGGAACCGCTGGTGCGCCGGATGCTCCGATCGAGTGGCCTCCCCGGCGAGCGTCGCGAACAGCGCGGTGTATCCCGGCGTGCTCGCGTTGTGCCGTGCCAGGTCGGCGTAGAGGTCGATGCCGACGCCGTGCGCGTCGACCCAGGCGCGGTTGCGCTGCTCCAGTCCGTCGACGACCGCGTCCAGGATCTCGTCCTTCGAGGCGAAGTGCCGCAGCACGCCGGGGTGCGAGAGCCCGGCGGCCGCCGCGATGTCGCGGAGCGAGACCGCGCCGAAGCCGCGGTCGACGAACAGGGCGGCGGCCGCATCCACGATCGTGGCACGGGTCTGCTGCGCAGCTTCGTAGCGCGCGACCGATGGAGCGGCCCGTCCCGTCGCGACGTCGCTCATCCGCTCTCCCCTCGGCCGGTCAGGGGACCATCCTCTCACACCCGTGTTACCACGCGGACAGGTTTCAGTTACCACGTGGTCTATTTTCGTGTATGCTCAGCCGCGAGCCGAAGATGGCTCAGGTTCACCCGAAAGGAACACCGTGACAGAGTCGTCAACTCTCGCAGTCGATCCACCCACCCGAACACCCGCCAAGGCTCCCCGTTTCTACATCGCCGGACTCGCCATCTCGAACTTCGGTCTCTACCTCGCCCTCCTCACCCCGGTGATGGTCTCACTCGCCTTCAAGGTGGAACACATCACCTCCTCTGCGGCAGAGGCGACCAGCCAACTGGGAATGATCATGGGCGTCGGCGCCCTGTTCGCCCTGATCTGCAACCCGCTCGTCGGTCGACTCTCCGACCGCACAGCCTCCCGTTTCGGGATGCGGCGCCCGTGGATGCTCGGCGGCGTGCTCGTGGGACTGGCCGCGTTCGTGCTGATCGGCGTCGCCACGAGCACCTGGATCGTGCTGATCGCCTGGTGCATCGTGCAGGCGTCGCTCAACGGGGTGCTCGCCGCATCCACCGCGACGGTTCCCGACCAGGTCCCCGTCGACGGACGCGGCAAGGTCTCCGGGATCGTCGGGCTGACGACGCCGCTCGGCATCCTCGGCGGAAGTTTCCTGGTGAACTTCCTGGCCGACGACGTCAGCCGGTTCGTGGTGCCCGCCGTGATCGCGGTCATCCTGGTGCTGGTCTTCGTCTTCACCCTCAGAGACCGCGTGCTGGAGCAGAAGCCGGTGGAGCGCTACGGCGTCAAGGAGTTCTTCGGCTCGTTCGTGTTCAACCCGGTGAAGCACAAGGACTTCGGCTGGACCTGGCTGACCAAGTTCCTCATCTTCTTCGGCTACGCGGGCATCGCGACCTTCCTGCCGTTCTACCTGACGGAGAAGTTCCACCTGAGCGAGGCGGACGCCATCGGCACCATCCTCCTGGCCAACCTCGCCTCGATGCTGGCCATGGCCGTCTCCGGCCCGCTCGGCGGCATCATCTCCGACCGCGTGGGCAAGCGCCGCCCGTTCGTGACGGCAGCGGGACTGATCATGGTGGTCGGCCTGGTCGTGCTCGCCTTCGCTCCGAGCATCGGGATCGTCATCGTCGCGCAGGCGATCATCGGCTTCGGCGCAGGCTCGTTCCTCTCGGTCGACACGGCCCTGGCCACCCAGGTGCTGCCGAACCCGGCCGACACCGCCAAAGACCTCGGCGTGCTGAACATCGCCAACGCCCTGCCGCAGTCCGTCGCCCCGGCCATCGCCCCCGCGGTGATCGCGTTCGGCGCGACCACCGCTCTCGGCGGATACACCCTCTGGTACCTGTTCGGCGCGCTCGTCGCGCTCTCGGGTGCCGTGCTCGTCTACAAGATCAAGGGAGTCAAGTAACCATGACCGACACCGCACAAAGCATCGACACCGCACCAAGCACCGACACCGCACCAAGCACCGACACCGCAGCAGACGTCGACCCGACCTATCGCGACGCCTCCCTCCCGATCGAGGAGCGCGTCGAGAACCTGCTGGGCCAGATGACCCTGGAGGAGAAGGCCGGCCTGTTCTTCCAGACCATGATCGCCATGAGCCAGGACGGAGAGCTCGCCCCCGCCGATCCGGTGTTCGGGCTGCCGTCGAACGAGGAGTACGTCGTCGGCAAGGGCATGACGCACTTCAACGTGCTCGGCGCAGCTCCCACCGCCGAGCTGATGGCGCAGTGGCACAACACCCTGCAGCAGCTCGCCGCCGGAACGCGTCTCGGCATTCCGGTGACCATCTCCAGCGACCCGCGGCACTCGTTCAGCGACAACCCTCTCGCCGGGATGATGGCCGGCCCGTTCTCGAGCTGGCCGGAGACGATCGGTCTCGCCGCCATCCGGGACGAAGCGCTCGTCGAGCGGTTCGGCGACATCGCCCGCCAGGAGTACGCCGCCGTCGGCATCCGCGTCGCTCTGCACCCGCAGATCGACCTCGCCACCGAGCCGCGCTGGGGCAGGCAGGTCGCCACGTTCGGCGAGGATGCCGACCTCACCTCACGGCTGGGCGCCGCATACATCCGCGGCTTCCAGGGCGCTGAGCTCGGCCCGGACTCCGTCGCGACGATGACCAAGCACTTTCCCGGCGGCGGCCCGCAGCAGGACGGCGAGGACGCCCACTTCGCCTACGGTCGCGAGCAGGTCTACCCCGGCGGCCAGTTCGAGCTGCACCTCAAGCCGTTCGAGGCGGCGTTCGCGGCGGGCACCAGCCAGATCATGCCGTACTACGGGATGCCCGTCGGCACCGAGCACGAGGAGGTCGGTTTCGGCTTCAACAAGTCTGTGATCACCGGCCTGCTGCGCGAACGCTACGGCTTCGACGGCATCGTCTGCACCGACTGGGGTCTGATCTCCGACTCCGAGATCATGGGACAGCCGTTCCCCGCCCGCGCCTGGGGTGTCGAGCACCTGTCGCCGCGCGAGCGGATGCGGAAGATCCTGGATGCGGGAGCCGACCAGTTCGGCGGGGAGGCCATCCCGGAGCTCCTCATCGACCTGGTGCGCAGCGGCGAGGTGAGCGAGGACCGTCTCGACGTATCCGCGCGCCGGTTGCTGCGCGAGAAGTTCCGGCTCGGCCTGTTCGACGCGCCACTGGTCGACACGAAGAAGGCCGCAGCCCTGGTGGGCTCCGCGGAGTTCCGTGCTGCCGGCGAGGCAGCGCAGCGCTCCTCGATCACCGTGCTGACGAACACGGCCACGGAGTCCGGTGCACCGGTCCTGCCGATCGCGACCGGCCTGCGGCTCTACGTCGAGGGGATCGACCCGGCGGTCGCCGCCGAGTACGGCACGGTCGTGGACGAGCCGGCGGATGCTGACATCGCCGTCGTCCGGACGCACGCGCCGTTCGAGGTCAGGGCGACCACGTTCGAGAACTTCTTCCACCAGGGGTCGCTCGACTTCACCGAGGAGGCCGTCGCGCACCTCCGCGAGCTCGCGGCGACCGTGCCGACGATCGTCGACGTGCACCTCGATCGCCCGGCGATCCTGACGCCGATCGTCGACGCCCCCGCCGCGATCGTCGCGAACTACGGCGCGAACGCCAGAGCGCTCCTGGATGTGCTCACCGGCTCCGCCCAGCCGCTGGGCAGGCTGCCGTTCGACCTGCCGTCGAGCATGGCCGCCGTCGAGGCGAGTCGCGAGGACGTCCCCTTCGACACGATGGACCCGCTGTTCCGCTTCGGGCACGGGCTGGCGTACTGACCAGACGGCGCGCACACGCACGAGCGGCGACGACTCAGGGGAGTCGTCGCCGCTCGTGTGTCCGTGCCCAGGAGGCTGGCTACTTGCGGAAGGTGTCTTTCACGTCTTCCACGGTGTCTTTCGCCTTCGCCGCGGCCTGGTCGGCCTTGCCCTCTGCGACCTTGCGCTCGTCGTCGGTGAGCTTGCCGATCGCTTCCTCGGCCTTGCCCTTCAGGTCCTGCGCGGTGTTCTTGATCTTGTCTGCTGCACTCATGCTGTTTCTCCTCAGCGTTGTGATGTTCACGACGACCGGGCGGTCGTCGTGCTCGTGTCGACTCGGATGGGCGAACGGACCCGCGAGCGGAATCCTCCGGTGAGCTGGGCGTAGACGATCGGACGAGCGCCCAGCGCGTCCCCGAGCCGGACGACGGCGTCGTCGATGGCGTCGACGACGGTGCGCGGTGCCGCGCCGCGGCGGCAGTTGACGGTGACCTTCAGGGTCGGCTGTCGGCGCACCCGGTATGCGCTGACGGTCAGACCCGCCACCCCGGCGACACCGGCGAGACGCTCCGTGAGCAGCGCTGCCGGGATCGCGGTGTCGATCGAGACCTCGCCGTCGTCGCTGCGCGCACGCAGCACCGTGCCCGTCGAGCCTCCGCCCTGCCGGAACGCGAACGCGATCAGGAGGACGACGAGCACGAGTGCGATGACGAGGGCGATCACGGCGGCGAGGCTGAAGGTCGTGCCCTCCCAGAGCGGCCTGCCGAACAGGTCGTCCGCCCAGGCGGTCACCGTGTGGCCGGTGTCGCGCCAGATCGTGCGCGCGCTCTGATCGACGAGCATCCAGACGATGGATGCGCCGATCGCGAGCGACAGCAGCCCGACGATCGCGAGGAGTGCGCGGTTGAGAGCGCGGTTGGTGCTGTTCACGATCCGACCCTTCCTTCCGGCGAGACGAGCACGGCGACGCGGATCGGGCGTTCCGGCGCGGCGAGCCCGAAGGCGTCGGCGACGGCGCCGCGCACCGCTTCGCGGTCCACGCGACTCCCGGAGACGGGGACGATGCGCACCGTGGCCGCGCGCCGTCCGAGAGACACGGAGACCGCATCCGGAGCCACCCCTGCGGTGCGAGCCGCGACACGGGCGAGTGCGGACGCGACCATGTCGTCGTCGGCCACCACGATGGTGTTGTCTGCGGCGAGCCTGCGTCGCGCCCGGCGGCCGGGAAGCAGCGCGAGGCAGAGCAGGACGACGCCGATCAGTGCGGCGAGCGCCGCGATGCCGACCTGCAGCGCGACAGGGGCGTCCGGCAGCGCGGTCACGGCCGTGAGCATCCCGCGGGGCGAGACGAGCAACGGTCGCAGTCCGAGCAGGGACAGGACGGACTCCGTCGCGACCCAGGCGATCACCAGGACCAGCACTGCCGCAGTGACCACGGCGGCCGTCGAGCGGGGCGAGTGGGTCTCGCGGCGCACGATCCGCGCATCCACGGCACTGATCGAACCTGCTGTGCTCATCGCACTCTCCTTTCCACGATGACGGCGCCGGTGGCGCGGACGTCGACGCGTGTGACCTCCAGGCCGGTGAGTTCTGCCAGCCGTCTGCGGGTGTCGGCGGCAGCATCGGCGAGGCGAACGGTCAGGCCCGTGCCCGTGCCCATGCCCGCTGCATCGTCGGCCGAGTCGCGCAACGGCGACACGGCCACAGGCGACTGGATGCGCACGGCGATGGCGCCGGCGGAGTCGACGACGCGCGCCGCCGTGTCGGCGATCCGCACGCCGAGCGCCTCTGCAGCGACCGCCCTGGCCAGCCGTTCGAGCGCACGCGGCGCGATGCGGTCGCGCCCCGCGGTCATGAGGATGAGCGGCGGCCGCGCAGCGCGTCGGTCAGACGGGCCACGTCGATGTCGCCGCTGACCAGCCGCGCGACGAGGTAGCCGACGAGCATGGCCGCTGCCACGCCGACGAACACCCAGAAGCCGAAGGCGGCCCAGACGACGGCGAGAGCGCCGCCGACCAGGACGCCGAACTTGGCGGAGGTCACTGGACTCGCGCCTCCTGCTCGGCGTCGTCGTCGGACGGCACGTGCACGTCGTTGATGGTCACGTTGACCTCGGTCACCTGGAGCCCGACGATCTGCTCGATCGCCTGCGTGATCGCGGCGCGCACGTCGGCTGCGACCTTCTGCAGCGACACCGGGTACTCGGCGACGATGGTCACGTCCGTCGCGACCTGCGTCTCGCCGACCTCGACGCTGATGCCCTGACCGAGATCGGTGTTGTTGATGGCGTCGCGGAGTGCTCCGAGCGCACGGGCGGCTCCGCCGCCGAGCGCGTAGACACCCGGAACCTCGCGGGCTGCGATTCCCGCGACCTTCGCGACGACAGCGTCGTTGATGACGGTCTTGCCCTGCGCCGCTCCGATGTTCGATACGGCGGTGGTCGTTGTGTTCGCCATGCGTGGTCCTTCCGTCTGCTGCGGGGATCTCCCGCTGCGGTCACTGGTGTGACTCGTGCTCCTGGGACGGGATGCCGCGCCCGTTCGTCACGCTTTCGGAGCAGAAAACTCCGAAAATCTTTCCTGGCATACTGTTCGCCTGTCTAACATGATGCGAGCGGTCGCTCAAGCGCACCGTCGAACCGAGGGGGGTGCCGTGCCGAGGACGAGCGTGTCCGACCTGTGGGACGCGGCAGACGACACCCTCGCCGGACGGGCTGCGGACGGCGACACCGTCGCCTTCGAGGTGCTGGTGCGCCGCCACGGCCCGCTGATGCGGGCGTACGCGGCCAGGATGCTCGGCTCGACCTACGAGTCGGACGACGTGGTGCAGGAGACTTTCGTCACCGCGTGGCGTCGGCTCGGCGAACTTCAGGAAGGCGCAGCGGTCAGGAGCTGGCTGATGCGCATCCTGAGCAGACGCTGCATCGACAGGATCCGCGCCCGCCACGAGCACGACGACGTGACAGAGCTGGATGCGCCGACTCCCGACCGCGACGAGCCGAGCAGGGTCGCAGAGGCGCGCACGGCGACCGAAGCCCTTGGTCGTGCGCTGGACCGGTTGCCGCCGCTGCAGAAGAGATGCTGGGTGCTGCGCGAGGTCGGACAGTACAGTTACGACGACATAGCGCGCGAGCTCGACGTCCCCGTGTCGACCGTGCGCGGACAGTTGGCCCGTGGCCGCAGGAAGCTGCTCGACGAAATGGAGGAATGGCGATGACCGATCCGCTGCTCCCCGCCGACGAGCTGATCGACGGGCACACCCTCGACGAACTGAGCGACTACCTGGCGGCCGGTCGCGCGCCCGCCGATCCCGCGATCGACGACTCTCCCGAGTGCCGCGCGGCCCTCACGGCGCTGGAGCGTCTCGGCCGCGCCACGAGAGACCTCCTCGACGAGGAGGCCGCGGCCGCGCCGGCGGACGACGACTGGGTCGGCCGCATCCTCACCGGGATCCGGCTGGATGTGCAGTCCGGCCGCCGCATCCCCGTCGTGCACCCCGACCCCGCCGCCGATCTCGCCCTGACGGAGGGCGCTGTCCGGGCGCTCGTCCGCAGCGTCGGCGACGGCATCGACGGCGTGCTCGTCGGACGGTGCAGGCTGGACGGCGACGTGGAGACGCCGGGGGCGCCGATCGCGGTCCACCTCGAGATCTCGGTGCGCTACGGCGCATCCATGGCGAACGCCGCGGCCGAGGTGCGCGCGGCTGTGATCGGCGAACTCGCCAGGCACGCCGAGCTGACGATCGACTCCGTGGATGTGGTCGTCACCGATGTGCGCGAGTCACGCGCGGGAAGGGACGGACGATGAGCGAGACGCGCGAGGCGGACGGCGCGGCCGCCGAGGAGTCGACGGCCGCTCTCGCCGCCAGCATCCTGGCCGTCCCCGGCGTCGACACGCTGTATCCCGCCGCCGCCCCGCTCGCCCAGGTGGCCACCGCGATCGGCTCTGCGATCGCGACGGGAGCGGTGCAGCAGGAGGACGTTCTGGTGGCGGGGGACCGCATCCGCATCCGGATCGGGGTGGACGGCGTGGAGTCGGCCGCCGAGGTGTGCCGCCGCGTCTACGAGGTCGCCAGCGCGTGGGCGTCGTCGTCCGGGCGCGCGGGAGCGGTCATCGACGTCACGGCGGCGACGATCGGGGCGTGAGCGCGGCCAGCGGTGTCATGGCGCCGTCGAGGTGACCGAGCAGTCGTCGTAGTCGATCCTCCCTGTCGACGTCGTCTCGTTCGTCGAGTAGAACTGCGGGATGATCCGTTCGCCGGAGGTCGCTGCGACGCCGGTGATGCTCACGTGCGTCCAGGCCCCTGTCGGCACGGCGGACGTCTGCTTGCCGAGGTGGACGTCGCTGCTGAAGGACTGCGTGTACTCGAGGAGTTCCGCGGTGAGGCTGAGGGTTCCCGCCGTCGACCGCACCCAGCAGGATGCGGTGTAGCTCTTCCCTGCCACGCTGTTGCCGACCACCGTGTTCTGGGTCATCCCGACCAGGCCGACGTTCGCGGAGGTCGCGGCGATCTCCAGCGCACCGGCGCCGCTGCGGACCGGCGACGCGACGCGGGTCAGGACTCCGCTCGTGAAGGCCTTCCAGCCGCCGGGGCCCGACTCGAATCCCGGATCGGGCAGGAGCTCCTTCGCGACGGGAGGCGGGGGAGGCGGCGGCGGGGTCGCCCCGGCCACCGGGCTCAGGGTGACGTACGCTGCCGCGCCCGAGCCCGCGGCGTTGATCGCGAAAACCACGTACTGGTAGTGGAACCCGTTCGTGAGGCCCGTCACGGTCGCGCTTCTCGCGGTGGCGGGAAGCAGCACGCTCGCGCCCGTGTTCGTGTTGCGCACCTGGTACTGGGTGATCGGGAGGTTGCCGTCGCTCACGGGAGGTGAGAACGTCACGGTTCCGCCCCCGTCGCGGGACACGGCCGCCACGTTCGTCGGAGGTCCAGGGACCGTGTACGGAGTCTGCGCCGTGCCGACTGCGATGGTCTTCGTCACCGGGGCGCTGACGTTCCCGCTCGCATCCACGGCGTAGACGGCGACCGTGTACTGACCAGGGGTCAGGCCGGGCAACGTGGCCGACGTCCCCGTTCCGTCGGCGACGGCCATCCCGCTGAGCACCCCGACCGTGGATGCGGACCCCGGCGAGACCCGCACGATGGTGTGGCCGACGTCACCGGACGTCGACGCCGTCCAGCTCACTGCCGGTGTCGCGCCCGACCCGACGGTGAGTCCGGTCGGCGCGGCGGGCGGCGTGGTGTCCGACCGGTACTGCCAGAGCAGGGTCCCCGTCATCGGGTTCTGGTTCGGCAGGTCGTCGCAGCGCTCCGAGTATGCGATCTTCGCCATCTCCACGAGCCCGAGCGCGTCGGTGATGAGGCTCTGCACGTCGATCGTGCCGTCCATCACCGTGCATCCCGTGCTGTCGACGGTTGCGCGGAAGCCGTACTGCGTCGTCGGCACGGCGCCGGACCACGGCCCGGTCGTGTGCACTCCGAGCGTCAGCGGCGGCCCGTTGTTCGACGGGCCTCCTCCCGTCGGCAGGATCTGGATCTGCCCGAAGACCGACGGGTTCGTGCTGGTCGCCGTCCAGGCGTATCCGCCGTTGACGATCGACTCGGCGATGATGTCCGGCCCGTTCGAGTATGTGTGCGTCGCGCCCTTGTCGATCGGGTCGTTCCCCGACGTCGTGAACGACGATGTGCCCTGCGCAGCGGCACCGCTCAGGGCGACCGATTGGACGGCGCCGCCGACCGGAACGCGCAGCGTGGCCGTGCGCGGGCCGGGCGCCTTGGGGGAGAAGCCGACCTTGAACGAGCAGGTGGCGCCGGCAGCCAGCGACGACCCGCAGGTGCCTCCGGATGCGGCGAAGTCGGCCGCCCCGACGCCGGCGAACGTCGGTGCGCCGATCGGCACCGCGGCCGACGTCGTGTTGTGCAGCCACTCTGCCTGCTGCGCCGGAGCACTCGCAAAGCCGATCGGCGTCGCGGGGAAGGCGAGCGTCCGGGCGCCGAGGTCGACGCCTCCCGGCTGCGGCTCGTCCATGCTCAGTTCACCGAGGCCGTGGAGCACCACATCGAAGCGGTAGATCTGTCCGATGCTGTTCCAGGCGAGATCGCGGATGTCGAGCTCGCCGGTGAACCCGGCGCCGGAACCGTTCGCTTCCAGGCGCACGGTCGGCAGTGACGGGCCGCTCTCCTGCCCGGTGTCGACGAGCGCGTAGTCGCCCATCGCGAGGGGCTTCCCCGCCGGCGGGACCACCGAGACGTTCACGGCGCCGGTCGAGATCGCGATGCCCTGCGAGAGCGTCGCGTACGACAGCTTCGCCGTGCCGTTGTCCCCGAACTGGTATGCGGGCTGGGACGCCTGATCGACGCCGTACTTCAGGGACAGGATCGGCGGAACCGTCGCCGCCTCCGCTCCAGGGGCTACGAGCACGGCCGCCGCCAGTGCGAACCCTGCGATCGCTGCCGCGACGCCCACCATCTGCCGACTCCGGCCCATGTCTCCACCCGTCCCCGCCTCGCGGCGGGCCCGAGCGTGTCCGCCGCTGCGACGCTACCCCTGGAGTTCGGGGGCATCAAGAGGAATGTCGAGTGAATCTCACCATCCTGAGCCATCGTGCCCCTAGAGCCATTCCGTCAATCCTCCTAGGATGCGAAATGCGTGCAATACCTGACTTTGGGGGTCGGTTGGCGTGATGCGGAAGGCGAAGCGGTCGTTCCTGGGGAAGGTCACCAGTGGGGCACTCGCTGCGCTCATCGTGCTGGCGATGGTGCCGCTCACCGCCTCGCCTGCAGCCGCCGAGGGGCAGAGCCAGCTCAGCCTGACCAAGACGGCGTCGGCCACGACCGTCACGCCGGGCGAGACCTTCAGCTACACGCTGGAGGTCGGCTGCACCGCAGTGGATGTGGGAACCGGCTGCACCAACGCGACCCTCGTCGACACTGTGCCTGCGCAGTTCGAAGTGGTCGGCGTTTCGGTCGGCGCAGGACTCTCCGCGCAGACCCCGACCGTCGCGGGCAACACCGTGACGGTCGTCTTCGACTCGCCGCTGGACGACCCGCCCGGCGCGATCGGGCTGCCGGCCTCCGCCACCGGCACCGTCACCATCTCGGTCAGGGTGCGCGACGACCTGCCGTACGAAGACAGCGGCGTGCCCATCGACAACACGGGCGACCTGACGGCCACCAACCAGCTCGCGCCTGCGACCTCGACGGCCACCGTCACTCCGGACATCCCGCTCGACCTCGCGACCACGGCCACCAAGTCCTTCGACCCGACAGGCGCACCTGCCGACCCTGGCACCACGACCACGGTCACGCTCGGCGGCACGAACACGTCGAACGCGGGCGTCGACAGCATCGTGCTCACCGACCCCGGCGATCCCACTGCCACCCCCAATCCGTTCACCTACCTCGCGTTCTCGTCGTTCGGCGCCGTCACCTTCCCGCCTCCCGCCGACCAGGTGCAGGTGGACGTCTCGAACGGCACGGAGTGGTCGAACGGCACCCCGGGACCGACACCGACACTGCCGACGGGCATCGACCCCAGCCTCATCAAGGGCATCCGGTTCACCTTCACCAACTCGACGGGAGAACCCATCCCGCCCGGCTCGACAGGATCGGTCGACGTCGTGCTCGTGCAGCGGCCCGACGTCGCCGACCTGACCACGGCGACAGTGGTCTCGAACGACGTGCAGAGCACGGTCGTGCACGGCACGGACACCGCGAACGGAACGAGCAGCGCCGACTACACGATCCAGTCGAGCGTCGTCACAGTCGACGCGACCAAGTCGTTCGACCCGACCACGGTGGTGGAAGGGCTGCCGAGCACGGCCACAATCGGCGCGACGAACAACAGCGCCGTCCCGCTCACCGAGCTCACCCTCACCGAGCCGACCCAGACCGGTGCCGACCCGTTCGCCGGGGGCTTCCCAGCAGGGATCACGTTCGGCGGTTTCACCGGGGACGTGACCTGGCCGGCGGGCGCGACCGGCGTCAGCGTGCACTACTACTACACCGACGGCACGGACGAAACGCTGTCGTCCACTACCACGGACACGATTCCAGCACCGGATGCGTCGAAGTCGGTCACCCGTTTCAGCGTCACCTTCACCGGGGAGATGCCGCCGAGCGCGAGCGCGAGCATCCCGTTCGTGCTGGACACCGACCCGAACATCACCAACGACTCCCTCACGCTGACCAACAGCCAGACCGCCACCGGCACGTCGGCGTCCGGCTCGACAGGGACCGACGTCGCCACCGCCGACCTGACCATCCTGACCAAGCGGCTCGCCACGACCATCGGCAAGGTCATCAGCCCGACGGACATCGCGTCCAGCCCAGGTGAATACGTCACGGTGCAGCTCCCGGCCGGCACCAGCCCGAGTCCGGCATCCACCGTGGATGCGACGACCATCGTGGTGCAAGATCCCCCCGGCGATCCACCGACGCAGACCGACTGGTGGAATCATTTCAACGCCACCGCGATCACGCAGACGGCCGTCCCCGCCGGCGCCAGCCTGACCATCCAGTACTGGGACGGAACAGAGTGGGTCGACCTTCCCGGTGCTGTCGGCATCCAGGGCCCGACGACGCCGCCCGCGTTCTCGATGGACATCCCCGCGAACCTGCAGGACGACATTCAGGGACTGCGCTTCGTCTACACCGATCCGAACGGGTTCCCCCCTGGCGCGAGTGTCCAGCCGAACGTGACGATGTCGCTCCGGGATGAGCTGCGCGACGGATCGGGACCCGCGACGGGCACCGACGAGACCATCGAGAACTGCGCGGAGTCGTCGGCGACCGGCGTCGGCGGGGAGACCGCCGACACGGTGATGCCGTCACCCTGCCCGGTGGTGAACACCCATGCCGGCGGCCTCCCAGGCGGTGACGACTTCCTCGACAAGAGCTGGGCGGCCCCCAAGGTGCTGACCGCCCGCAGCGACGCGCAGACCACGGCGACACTGAACTGGTCGACCGGCGGTCGCTCCAACCTGAGCTCCATGGTCATCTCGGATGCGGCAGACCCCACCACCACGCCGGTCTCGCTCTCGGTGTTCAACGCCTTCGATCTGATCGGCGTCCCGGCGATCACGGCCGCGCAGGACCCGCTGCTGAAGTACGACCAGGTGACGGGCGTCGAGCTCTACAACGGCACAGGCTGGGTCGACGCGGCGAACGATCCGTGCCCCGCCGCCTGCATCGGCTCCTTCCCCGGCGTGACGCTCACGGCAGGCGAGCAGGCGTCGACCGTCGGAGTGCGCCTCACCTATGTCGAGAGCCCCGACAGGGCAGCGGTGTCCATCGGCGATCCGACCGCTCCGCCCGTCGGCTCCGGTGTGGCGAGGTCGACCGGCAACACCAGGGGCATCGTTCTCACCTTCCGGCTTCGCGACGATGTCCGCTCGCCGGTGACGACGCCGGATCCGGTGATCGCGACGCGCGTGTACAACTCCGATCTTCCCGGGGAGATCGTCAACACCGCGCGGGCGACGGGCACCTCCGCCGTCGACGGCACGACCGTCACCGACACCGCGGAGGACATCGTCCGGCTGCTGGACGTCCCCTTGAACGCGTCGCTCACCAAGTCGTGGGAGGGCGGACCGCTCGGCGTGCCGGAGCTCGGCACGGACCCGGCCTTCTACCCGTCAGGGCGGGTGACGCTGACCGGCACGAACACGACGGCGTCGAACGTCGACAACCTCGCCATCGAGGACCCGGCGAGCGGAACGCCGACGCCGTTCAACGTCTTCGACCTGGTCGCGATCGAGAGTGTCTCCGTGCCCTCCGGCGCCACGAGCTCCACGGTGGAGCTCACCAGAGTGGCGCAGAACGGCCCGCCGGTGACGACCGGCTACAGCATCGCGGACGCGCTCGCGCTGACCGCGTCCGAGCTGGCCGACGTCATCGGCATCCGGGTGATCCACTCCGGGCGGATCGATGCGGGCGCGGCGTCCGTCGTGGTCTTCGACACCCGGCTGCGGGCGACGATGCGCACGGACGGCAGCCCCGTGACGGCGGCGGCGGACTCGCCCGTCCAGAACACGGCAGAGGCGACGGTGAGCGACGAGGGCGGGGCGGTGGGCGGCATCCCGACCGTGCGGGCGAGCGATTCGATCGATCTGGTCGACGGCGAGCTGACCGTCACCGCAGGGAAGACCATCACGCCCGCGCAGCAGACGGAGCCGGACGACTCGGCCGTGACCGTCGCGCTCTCTGGGGAGCCGGGAGGGAGCATCCGGGCCAGGCGTCTCACGCTCACCGACGAGTCCGGCACCTTCTGGAACGCCTTCGATTTCCGCGGGTTCGCGACACCGCTCGTGCTGACCGCACCGATCGACCGCGTCCAGATCGACGCCTGCGTGGATCGCACCTGGGCCGACCCGACCGCCACCTGCGAGGCGGACGGCGGTCACTGGGAGCTCGGCGTTCGGCAGACGGAGGCCGACGCCAACGCGACACCGCTCCCCGCCGGAGTGACGGATGCGGACGTCGACGGCATCCGGTTCGTCTTCACCAGAGTGGACGGTTCCCTCTTCGAGCCCGTCCCGCGCCAGGACGTCGCCGTGAGCGCCCAGCGCCGCGCCGACCTGCGCTCCGGCGGGCCCGTGCCGAGCGACCTCTCCACCAACAGCCCGGCCCCGGGAGAGACCGCGGCCGGCACATTCACCAACACGGTGGATGCGCTCGCCGAGGGCACCTTCGACAACGGGGGAGCGCCGTTCACCGCCGAGGACTCGGCAACGGCCACCGAGACGTACGTCCACGCCACCAGCGCCGTCGCCGTGACCAAGTCACCGGCGGGGTCGCAGGTGCCTGGCGCGCTCATCCCGTACACGCTCACCGTCACCAACACCGGCGCGATCGCCGTGACCGACCCGGTGATCACCGACCAGCTCCCCACCGACGCCGACGGGCCGCTCCTCGTCTTCGATCCGTTCGCCGACCCCACCAGCAGCCCGTACAGCTACGCGCTCGCCGGAGCGGCCCCCGTGCCGCCGAGCGGACCGGCGATGCCGACGGACCCGGCGTCGGTGTCCGCGAGCGTCAGCCAGGCCGGTGCGCGCATCCAGTTCGCGTTCCCGCCTGGGACGGTGCTCGAGGTCGGACAGACGTACACGATCACGATCGCCCTGATGTTCCGACCTGGCCTGCCGGCGGGCACGAACGTCACAAACACCGTCGGCGTGACGGGCGATCGCCCGTTCGACGGGTGCACGGCTGTGCTCGACCCGGCGACGGGGGCGTGCACGGCGACCACCACCGTCACCGTGGAGAGCGCGGGAGCGCTGCGCGGCGTCAAGTCCGTGCGCGCGACGGACCCGGAGCTCGGGGTGGAGACCACCGTGCCCGGTGTCACCTGCACCCCCTCCGACGACGGCTTCTATGCGGGGCCGTGTGTGCCGATCACGAAGCCGGGCGGCACGGAGGTCTGGCGGCTGACCCTCGTCAACACCGGCACGCTGCCGATGGACAGGATGATCGCCATCGACAAGCTGCCGACGCCGGGCGACACCGGCGTGCTGACGCCGCTGCCGCGCAACTCCGAGTTCCGCCCGACGTACACCGGAACCTCCACCCTCGCGCAGGCACCGGCAGGAGCCGTGCTGACGGAGTACTACACGACGGATGCGACCCCCTGCGTCGACGACCTCTCCACCACCGGCGTCGCGTGCCCGCCCGGCGCCTGGACGCTGTGGTCGGCCGGAGTGGACCCCACGACGGTGACGGCGCTGAAGTTCGTCGTCGCCTTCGATCCGGCCATCGCCCCTGCCGACTCCATCTCGATCGACGTGACGACGCGCACTCCCGCGGTTCCTCCTGCTGCCACGACCGATCCGGTCGCGTGGAACACGGTCGGGGTGGCCGGGCGGGTGAACCCGAACGGCGTGCCGGCGGTCACCGCGCAGACGGAGGGCAACAAGGTCGGCGTCGCCCTGGCGACCGGGTCGGTCTCCATCGTGAAACAGGTGACGGGCGACGGCGCCGACTTCGCGCCGGCGACCTTCACCGGAGAGCTGCAGTGCGTCTCTGCCGGCGTGACGCTCGACCCCATCCCCGTCACCCTGATGCCAGGGACGCCGACGACGGTCGACGACCTGCCGTGGGGCGCCGACTGCACCGTGGTCGAGGACGACGCCGGCCAGGCCTCGTCCACCGCGACCCACGTGACTGTCGCGACCGAGGGCGACCCCGTGCCGGTGATCACGGTCGTGAACACCTACGACCTCGCCGGGCTCGTGGTCGTGAAGCACGTCGACTCGACCGCCGTCGACCAGAACGGCGACCCCATCCCATACGGGCCGTTCCCCGTCACGGTCGACTGCACGTACCTGGGCGCGCCCGTCTACGCGACGGGGTACAGCGCCGCCGACCCGATGGCAGCCGACCTCGCCGACGGCGGCTCGCTGACCCTGACCGGTCTGCCGGCCGGCGCCTCCTGCGTCGTGACGGAGACGGATGCGATGGGCGCGGTCACGACGTCCGTCACCACCACGACGGCCGAGGGCACCACCGGCCCGACGACAGGCGACAGCGCCACCGTCGAGCTGACACCCGACGCCGCGGGCGGCTCGACCAACACGGTGACCGTCACCAACGGCTACGACGTCGGTTCACTGCGGTTGCTCAAAGTGGTGGACGGCGCCGGCGCGCCGGACTTCGGCGCCGGACCCTTCCTGTTCCACATCACCTGCACCCTGGACGACGCCTCCGGCACCCGCACGACGTGGAACGGGAACGTGGTGCTCGGCGGCTCCCGGCCGCTCGAGTCCACCATCGGCGACATCGCGACCGGTTCGGTCTGCGACGTGACGGAGCCGGGCCAGGGCGGCGCGAACGGCTCGGCGGTCTCGCCGGGCGAGGTGACGATCGGCAGCGGCGGCATCGTCACCGTGACGGCGACCAACACGTTCCTCGCCGGAGCCATCCACGTCGACAAGGAGCGCGACGGAGCGGGCGCCGACCGGTACGGCTCTGGTCCGTTCACCGTCGTCCTCACCTGTCTGCGCATCGTCGACGGTGTTCCGGCGGCTGTGCCGATCCCCGGCGGCCCGTCTCGGACTCTGGACAGTGCCAACGGCTATGCGGCGGACTACCTGCTGCTTCCGGCCGGCGCGTCATGCGTGCTGCGCGAGACCGGCACGGGTGGAGCCACCGGCCACACGATCCTGGATGCGAACGGAGACCAGACGGGGCCGGTGACCGTGGTCGCAGGCGAGACCGTCACCCTGACCGCGGTCAACACCTTCGCTGTCGGGTCGATCCGCGTGACCAAGCTGGTCGACGGCGGCGGGGCGACGGAACGCGGTGGCGGGCCGTTCACCGTTCATCTCGTCTGCACGGCACTGACGGACGGACTCGCGGCCCCGGTCGTCATCCCCGGCGGAGCCGACCGCACGCTCTCGGCGGCGAACGACCTGACCGCGGAGTACGCCGAGCTGCCGACCGGGGCGAGCTGTGAGCTGACCGAGACGGCGGACGGCGGAGCGGACGCCACCTCGATCACCCCGAACTCCGGTGACGCGAGCGTGGGAACCGTCACGGTGGGCGACGGGGACACCGTTGATGTGACGGTCACCAACACGTTCGACCCTGCCGCATCCGGACTCTCCGACACCGGAACCGACGTGTGGCCGCTGCTGCTCGCCGGTCTCGGTCTCGTCGGAATCGGCGCCCTGGTGACCAGACGCCGCCGCCCCGCACCAACCGAGTCCTCTGGAAAGGACAACGCATGAAGCAGAATGATCCGGCTCCGAGCATCGCAGCAGCCAAGGAGGCTCTGGCGGGCGCCCCACCCCAGAGCAGCTCTTCGACGCCATCGCCATCACCGTGAACGGCCCGAAGGCCTGGGAGCTCGACCTGTCGTTCGACATCACGTTCAGCGACCTCGGCCGCAGCTTCCACCTCACGCTCCGCAACGGGGTCCTCATCTACGTCGAGCGCGAACCGAAAAGGGGATGCGCAGCTCCACTTCAACATCGTCGTCCCCTGATCGGCACGGCTCCCGGATGACCGACCGTCCGCCGCAGCGTGCGGCAGCACTCGCACAACCGACGCTGGTGCTGCTCACGCTCGCGGCGGCGGGGGTCGCAGCCTGGGCGATCTCGGCAGGACGGGACCTGCTGGCCCCGTTGCTGCTCGGGGTCATCCTGGTGATCGTCGCGCACCCGGTGCGGCGGCCGCTCGACCGGCGCGGAGTGCCGCGCTGGGTGGGGACGACGGTCGTCATCGCTCTCGCGTACGCCGTGCTGATCGGGCTGGCCGTGATCGTCGGCCTCGCCATGGCCCAGTTCGGGCACGTGCTCACCGACTACGCCGACGACCTGAAGCTGAGCTCCGACGCGGTCGCCTCGTTCTTCGGCGGTCTCGGCCTCGACGGCTCCGCGCTGCGACCCGATGTCCTGCTGCCGCTGCTGCTCGCCGCCGGCCGGTCGCTGCTCGGCCTCGGCTCGGCGATCTTCTTCGTGCTCGCCTACGTGATCTACCTCGCCGTGGATGCTGCGCGCTTCCGCGACCTCCCGCCGGAGGTGGCCGGACCCCAGGCCATGCGCATCCGCACGTTCCGCGACTTCGCGGACGGCACCAGCCGCTACTACCTGGTGAACTCGATCTTCGGTCTGATCGTCGCGGTGGTCGACGGCCTGGCCCTGTGGGCGCTCGGCATCCCGGCCCCGTTCGCCTGGGCGGTGCTGGCGTTCGTGACCAACTACATCCCGAACGTCGGCTTCGTGATCGGCCTGATCCCTCCGGTCGTGCTGGCCGTCGTGACCGGCGGCTGGGGCCTCGGCCTGCTCGTCGCCGCCATCTACTGCGTGGTCAACGTGGTGCTGCAGGTGCTCGTGCAACCCCGTTTCGTCAGCAGGACGGTGCGCCTCAGTATCACCCTGACCTTCTTCTCCGTGGTGCTGTGGACCGTGCTGCTCGGCCCGATCGGCGCGATCCTCGCCGTGCCGCTCAGCCTTCTGGTCCGCTTCCTCCTGCTGGGAGCAGCACCGGATGCGCGTCTCGCCCGTTGGTTGACGGGCGACGACGAGCGCCTGGTCGAGCCGGACGACGCCGCCTGACAACCGTCACGGGAACGGCACACGCGCTCACCGGGTATGAGGTCAGTCGGCGATCACCCGCGCCCGCCCGGCGAGGTAGCCGAACACCCCGAGCACCGCGAGCAGTCCGACGAGGATCGCGAGCGCCGGTGTCCACGAGCCTGTCGCGTCGTGCAGTGCGCCCGCGGCGATCGGACCAGCGGCGGCGAGGACGTAGCCGACGGACTGTGCCATTCCGGAGAGCGCAGCGGCCTGGTCGTGGTGCCGGGTGCGCAGGCCGAAGAACGAGAGAGCGAGCACGATGCTCGACCCTCCGGCGAGACCGGCCATGCTCGCCCAGATGCCGCCCAGTTGCGGCGCGAGCAGCACACCGAGCGCGGCGAGGGCGAAGAGGGCGGGACCGGCGACCGCCAGCAGGCGCTGATCGCGGAAGCGCGGGATGAGCGTGGAGGCGAGCAGGCTGCCCCCGATGCCGAAGGCGTTCAGCAGCAGTTGGTGCACACCGGCGGCAGCCGCATCCACCCCGGCCGCGCCCTCCATAGACGGCAGCCAGGTGATGAACACGTAGAAGCCGACCGACTGCAGTCCCATGAATGCGGTCACCTGCCAGCCGATGGCGGTGCCCCAGGGCGACCGTCCGCCTGCCGGGCGGGCGGAGGGCGTCTGGTGGTGCGGCTCCGGCAGGGCAACGTCGTCCTCGGTCGGCGGCACGACGGTGCGGCGGCGGAGCTGGGGCACCATGACCGCGAGGGCGATGAGCGCCAGGCCGGCCCACATCCCGAGCGGGAGGCGCCAGCCCCACGCCGTGAGCGCGGCGACGGGCACGGCGGCACCGGCTGCGATCGCCGCGAAGGAAGCCTGCACGGCCGAGTATGCGCCCGTGACCTGCCCGATGCGGGTGGGGAAATCGCGCTTCACGAGCGCGGGGAGCACCACGTTCAGGATGGCGATGGCGACGCCGAGCAGCGCCGTGCCGATCCACAGCAGCGGGAGTCCCGGCAGCGAGCGCACCACGAGGCCCACCGCCAGGCCGGCGAGCGCCACGCCGAGCGCGCGCTCAAGGCCGAGTCGACGCGCGAAGGCCGGAGCGACCGGCGAAACGAACGCGAATGCGAGCAGGGGGAGACTGATCAGGATCGACGCGGTCAGCGACGACAGCCCCAGGTCGTGCTGCAGCTCGGCGAGCACGGGGCCGACGGTGGTGATGCCCGCGCGCAGGTTGCCGGCGACGAGCAGCAGTCCCGCGATGACGAGGGCGGGGCGCAGCGGCCGGATGGCGGCGGGCGTCCGCGCGGTCCGCTGTGCGGGCGTGGGGCGGGTCTCGGTGCTCATCGGGCGTTCTCCTCGGCCTGGGCGTGCGCGACGCGCACCATCCGCTCTGCAGCGTCGGCGGCGCGGTCGGGATCTCCCGCCTCGATCGCCGCCACCAGCTCGACGTGTGTCGCGTCGATCCTGGCGATGTCGTCGGCGATGGCGGCGAGGTCGACCTCCGGCGAGTCCAGGTGGAGGAGTGCCTGATCGTTGCCGCCCGCCCCGCGGTAGAGCTCGGCGAGCAGCACGTTGCCCGAGGCCTCGAACACCGCGCGGTGGAACCGGCGGTCCGCCTCGGCGTACGCGGGCGCATCCCCGGTGTCCCGAGCCTCTGCACGCTCCGCGAGCGCCTCGGCCAGCACCTCTCGCTGGCCCGGCGTCGCGCGGGCGGCCGCCAGCCTGGCGCCTTCGCGCTCCAGCAGCAGACGCACCTCGAGCACGTCGGCGATGCGGTCGTGCTCGAGCCGCCGGGCGAGCGCAGGCGCCAGATCGCTCGTGGCGACGACGAACGTCCCGTATCCGGCGCGGGCGCCGAGCATCCCGGCGTGCACGAGCGAACGCACCGCCTCGCGCACGCAGCCGCGGCTGACGTCGAACTCCGTGGCCAGATCGACCTCGGTCGGGAGAAGTGTGCCGACAGGGAATTCTCCCTCGGCGATCCGCTGGCGCAGTTGGATTGCGATGCGTTCCGAGAGCGGAACGTTGGGGGCGAGACGAGGCATGACGGCCACGCTAGCAGCAAATGACCAAATGTCGGACAAAGTTGCCGAGTTGGCAATTCCGCCCGAAGCGCGTGCGAGGATGATCGCGTGAGCGCAGGTGAACTGGACATCGTGAGCGGACCCGAGCTGAGCGTGCGCCCGGCTGTCGCGACCCTCGGCATCCGCGAGACGGTCCCGTTCCGTACGATGCTCTCCAACCGGGACCGGATGCTCGCGGAGCTGATCGGCTGGCTCGCCGAGCACGACATCGAACCGACCGGGCCGTTCTTCCTGCGCCTCCACGTGGTGAACATGTCCGACCTGATGCAGATCGAGGTCGGCGTCGCCGGCGAGTCCGACGCCGCCGACGACCGGGTCCAGGCCGGGGTCATCCCGGCCGGCAACTATGCAGTGCTGGCCTATCGCGCGAAATCCATGGCGGCGAACAAGCTCCTGCACGCGTGGATCCGCGAGCACGACCTCGAACTGGACACCCAGCCGCATCCCGGTGGCGAAGTCTTCGCGTCCCGCTGCGAGATCTACCTGACAGACCCCCGCACGGAGCCGAAGAAGACGCGGTGGGTCGTCGAGCTCGCCTTCCTCACCCGCGGATGACACGGTCCAGCGTCACAGACGACTCGGTCACCGGGCGTCCGAGGTCCAACCCGAGCTGAGTTGGGGGTATGCGCGGGGCGGTGCACGCCGCCAGAATGGGCGGAAGGGCCGGGTTCGACGCGGTGCTCGGCTGACGCGATGGGGAGGTCTGCGATGCCGAACGGAAAGCCGAACATCCTGGTCATCTGGGGAGATGACATCGGGATCACCAACCTGAGCGCGTACAGCGACGGGCTGATGGGGTACCACACCCCCAACATCGACAGGATCGCCGAAGAAGGGATGCGGTTCACCGACTCGTACGGCGAACAGAGCTGCACCGCCGGGCGGTCGTCCTTCATCACCGGGCAGAGCGTGTTCCGAACCGGTCTCAGCAAGGTCGGCATCCCCGGCGCAGACCTCGGGTTGCAGGCGGAGGACCCGACCATCGCCCAGGTCCTCAAACCGCACGGCTACGCGACCGGGCAGTTCGGCAAGAACCACCTCGGGGACAAGAACGAGTTCCTCCCCACCGTCCACGGTTTCGACGAGTTCTACGGCAACCTCTACCACCTCAACGCGGAAGAGGAGCCGGAGCTCCCGAACTGGCCGTCGAGGGAGGAGTTCCCCCGGTTCAACGAGCTGGCCAGGCCCCGCGGCGTCATCCACTCCTGGGCGAGCGACACGGACGACGACACGGTGGATGGGCGCTACGGCCGCAGGGGCAGGCAGCGGATCGAGGACACCGGGCCGCTGACCAAGAAGCGGATGGAGACGATCGACGAGGACTTCGCTGCGGCAGCGCAGGACTTCATCGGCAGGGCCGTCGACGCGGAGACGCCGTTCTTCGTGTGGATGAACACCACGCACATGCACTTCCGCACGCATCCGAAACCGGAGAGTGTCGGGCAGGCGGGGCGGTGGCAGTCGCAGTACCACGACGTGATGATCGACCACGACAAGGTGGTCGGCTCGCTGCTCGACCAGCTCGACGAGCTCGGCATCGCAGACGACACCATCGTCATCTACTCGACCGACAACGGCCCGCATATGAACACCTGGCCGGATGGCGGCATGACGCCGTTCCGCAGTGAGAAGAACACGAACTGGGAGGGTGCGTTCCGGGTGCCGGAGATGATCCGCTGGCCAGGACACATCCCGGCCGGTGTCGTCTCGAACGAGATCGTGCAGCACCACGATTGGCTGCCCACCTTCCTCGCGGCGGCCGGGGACACCGAGACTGTCGAAGAACTGAAATCGGGCAAGACGATCGGCGACACGACCTTCAAGGTGCACATCGACGGCTACAACCTGCTGCCATATCTGACGGGGGAGGAGGAGAAGAGCCCGCGCAAGGGGCTGGTGTACTTCTCCGACGACGGCGACGTTCTCGCCCTCCGGTTCGACAACTGGAAAGTCGTGTTCATGGAGCAGCGCGTGCAGGGCACCCTGCAGGTGTGGGCCGAGCCGTTCATCCCGTTGCGGGTGCCGAAACTGTTCAACCTGCGCACCGACCCGTTCGAACGCGCGGACATCACCTCGAACACCTACTACGAGTGGATCTTCGACAACGACTACCTGATCTTCGCCGCGACGACGCTGATCTCCGAGTTCCTGGCCACCTTCCAGGAATTCCCGCCGCGGCAGAAGCCGGCGACGTTCAGCATCGACCAGGCAGTGGACAAGCTGCAGTCGTTCCTCGCTGGAGGGGATTGAGCTGAGCATTCAGGACGCTGCGGCCACCGTCGACGGGCTGGTGCTGGTCACCGGCGGCGAATATCGGATGGGGTCGGACGAGCACTACCCGGAGGAAGCCCCATCCCACAGGGTCTCCGTCGACGGGTTCTGGATCAGCCCGACCGCGGTGACCAACCGCGAGTACGCGGCCTTCGCACGCGCGACCGGTTACCGGACGGTCGCCGAGCGCCCGCTCGACCCCGCCGACTTCCCCGGCGCACCCGCCGAGAACCTCGTGCCGGGGTCGATGGTGTTCACGGGGACGCCGGGGCCGGTGGACCTCCGGCACCTGAGCCAGTGGTGGGCGTGGACGCCAGGCGCGAACTGGCGGCGACCGTTCGGGCCGGGGTCGAGCATCGGGAACAGGGCAGAACATCCCGTCGTGCATCTCGCGTACGAGGACGCGGAGGCGTACGCGGTGTGGGTCGGCGCGCGGCTGCCGACCGAGGCGGAATGGGAGTTCGCCGCGCGGGGCGGGCTGAACGGCGCCAGCTTCACCTGGGGCGACGATCCGGAGGCGCCCGGCGAAGCCCGAGCGAACTACTGGCACGGTGACTTCCCGTGGCGCGCGGTCTCCGGCTACGGATCGACGGCCCCCGTCGGCTCGTTCCCCGCCAACGGCTACGGCCTCTACGACATGGCGGGCAACGTCTGGGAGTGGACGTCCGACTGGTACGAGGGGTTCGACGGCGACACCGGATGCTGTGCTCCCTCGAACCCGTCCGGCGGCACCAGGGACGGCAGCATCAACCCTGCCGAGCAGTTCGCCGTGCCGCGCAAGACGGTCAAGGGCGGATCGTTCCTCTGCGCCGACAGCTACTGCCGGCGCTACCGCCCGGCCGCGCGCCGGGCGCAGATGATCGACACGGGGATGAGCCACATCGGGTTCCGAATTGTGAGGAGTGTGACGGCATGACCGCATCCACAGGGCGTCTTCCTTCGTGGCGCGACGGCGGCACGCTGAGCGCGATCACCGAATTCGTGGATGCGGTCACCAGTGGCCCCGATGCGATCCCCGAGGAGGAGCGCGTGGCTGTCTTCGACAACGACGGCACGCTGTGGACGGAGAAGCCGATGCCCACCCAGCTCCACTACATCGTGGAGAACTGGGCGGCGGAGGCCAGGGCCGACCCGTCGCTGGCGGCTGAACAGCCATACCGGGCGGCCGTGACCGGCGACTTCGCGTGGCTCGGCGCCGCGATCGACAAGCACTACGCGGGGGACGACTCCGACCTGCACACCATCATCGCGGCGCTGCTCGGCACCACCCTGGATGAGAGCGTCCACGACTATCAGGCGGCGGTCGCCGCGTTCTATCGCGACGCGAAGCACCTGACCCTGGGAAGGGCGTATTCGGAGACGGTGTACCAGCCGATGACCGAGTTGCTGCGCTACCTGGAGGGGAGCGGATTCACCAGCTACATCGTGTCGGGTGGCGACCGCGACTTCATGCGGCCGATGACAGCCGACTACTACGGCATCCCCCCGGAGCGCGTGATCGGCTCGGCGGTCGGTCTGCGCTACGACCAGGAGACGAACGACGTGCGTTACGGCTCCGAGTTCGGCTTCCTCGACGACGGCCCGGAGAAGCCCGTCCGGATCTGGAGCCGCATCGGGCGTCGTCCCGTGCTGGCGGTCGGCAACTCGAACGGCGACATCCCGATGCTGCGCTTCGTGCAGAAGCACCCGCGCTCGCTGAGTCTCGTCGTGCACCACGACGATGACAGCGGCCGCGGAGACCAGCCGTACGAGAAGGGTGCTGAGCAGGTGCTGGCGGAGGCGGAGGCCTCCGGATTCACGAGGGTGAGCGTGAAGGACGACTGGGCGACCGTGTTCGTGGAGCCGCTGGAGAGCTGAGCCGGGCAGCTCACCTCTGCGAAGCGACTCGACGATGACGGCGGGCGCACGCGACGATCGCCGAAGCCAAGGAAAAACCCCCGACATCCGCAGGGGATCGGGGGTTTTCTGTGGGAGCGGCTAGCCGGGCCCAACGAATCGGGGGCAACCGAAGCGCGCAGCGCTGAGGGTGGCAGCCTGTGCAGCCTCAACGAGGATCGAGTTCGTACACCACCCAGTCTGCGATCTCGAGAGCAACTCCGGCTAGGTCAAGTGCTCGTCGCTTCCGCACCGTTTCGCTTTGCCCGTGAGCGATCTTGTTTCGACGATCGACTAGGAACGAGAGTTCCCGTCTTAGGCGTTGGTCGTTGTCGTCAATGAATTGGTCGAAGCGATCTGCTCGGACCGGCTCAAGTTTGCGAAGCGTGTCGCTGATCCGCTTTGGTCCCGGATTCGCGCCTCTGAAGAACTGGGTACGGACGAAAGTGGCGATGATCGGGCTCGATTTGCTTTCAGCGAATGCGCAGAACGCCTCGTCGAACGTGAACTCGATGTGTCCGCACGCCCGCACAACCAAGAAGCGAGACATTGCCTGGTCAGTGCCACTCGATACCTCAACATCCAAGGCATCGACCTCTTCGATCAGTTCCTCTAAGCGCGTGCGCGATGTCGCTAGGGCGTACGACGGCCACGCTCCTGGCCACGCCATCAGGCTACGCTAAAGACCCGGTTGGCAATTCGAATTCGAGACTGCACGACCAACTCGTCCGCGGTTGATCTTGTCGTGGCCGCATCGAAGTCTGGGTCGGAGGTTAGTCGAGCAACGGCTCCGCTGACATCACTCGGTGAAAGTTCGCGCTTCGCTAGCTCGTGCATGAGGCCAACAAAAATTGCCTCGCTCTGAGCTGCATTAACCTGCCCGGACCCCTTTCTTAATGCGGGAGCGCCCGGGCCCGCTTCGAGAAGTTCAGCGGCGTGTTCGAACAGCTTGGACGCTTGCATGACCACGCTGCCCGGGAGCTCCCGGTGCTCGCCGGCAAAGTCGTTCAGGAACCCTTTAAGGGGCCTTGAGTATGTGTCAAGCGCAATGTAGAGCGCAATGATGCGGAGGATTAGCTCCTGGTCGCGGAGTCGGGGATTCTTCTTTTGCCCGTAGAGCTTCCGCCATGACTCGAGTGAATTCAAGCGTTCGAGTTCGCCGATGAGCGGGCCAGCATATAGAGCAACCCGAATCTCGTGTGGAGTTAGCTGGGTGCCTCCGGAATTCAGTCTTTCGAAGATTTGATAGACGGCTTCGAGCGACTGGCGGGAGCCGTCTGTGCTTACGACGGTCGCCTGAAGGAACGCGTCATCAAGCGTGCGCCGAAGGGGCTCGGGGAGTGTGTCGTAAGTGAGGCCTTTGAACTCGTCCGCCACATTCGCAAGTGCAAATACCTTCGAGTCGTGGACCCCTTTTCTGAATGCCTGGAGCGTCTTAAGGCGCTGCTGGCCGTCCAGCACAAGGTAACGCTTGTCGCTTTGCTGTCTCACCAAGAAGAGACCGGGGATCGGATACCCAAGTAAGAGAGATTCGATGAATCGGTCCATCTGCTTGCGAGTCCAGACGAAACCGCGTTGAAACCCTGCGGTTTCAATCGCGTCATCTTCTAGTCCGAAACTCGGAACAACGATGTCCTTCTTGTTCAGTCTTCTGACGAGGCCGTCAACGTCGAAGTCTTGCCCCGAGTAGCTAATCGGGGTGACTACAGCTTCCGCTGTCTCGAGGTCGTCAAACTCCTCATCGGTCAGTAGGAGTTCCTCGTCCGCGGGGCGTTCCTGCTCATCCTCGACGTCTGTCATGGCGATGAGCCTATCGTCGCCCGCGTTGGCTACTTGATCCTGTGTAGAAGATTTCGGGAAACCAGCCAATTGCTGATGCAAACCGTGGTCATTCCACCAGGTAGGTGAATCCGCGAGAGTCGAACACAGCCAGGGAGAGTCCTGCTGACCTTACGAAGTCGTGCAGGTCTTGGCTGGGAGCGATCGGTACGACGACTGTGTTTCGGAGTGGGGGCGGCGTGGGGTGGCGCCGGTAGTCCAGGAGCTGAGCGACGGCCATTCGAATGTCGTTACGTGTCGCATCTCCTTTCGCCTCGATCAGAGTGCGCGGCTCGGGCATCCAGGTGTCGGAATCAGAGTCCGAGCTCGCCGGCAATCTGAATGCGAAGCCGAGACGTGGCGTGACCCTGCGCAAGTAGCCAGTCAATCATTTCGTCTTCGAATTGTCGCTCGCGTCGTTCCGCGACGACGGGATCGACGGCTCGGCGGTTCGAGCGCAGCTTGTTGGCCGATTCTCGCGCGATGGGGGTGACATCGGTAGTTGCCACAGGCTGGTCGGCTTCGATCTGTGCCGCCGGTGACGGTGAAGCGGTGGCACCTACGCGCCGGAGTTGAAAGACCACAGCGATGCGGGCTGCCCCTCTTGGTCGAGGGTTTCTTCGGGGCGCCACGGGTCAGACGGGTCGACTTCGAACTGGCCAGATACTCGTGAATGCGCGTTCTCGTATGCGGGACGGTTCCGACCGCGCGGAAGAGGTGAACTTCCCGACGGGAGTCAATGGACTCCAGCAGGATCCTATTCTTGCCTCGATCCACCGACTGCGGGCCAACGGCACCTTCGCCGGTTAGTCGTAACGGGTCCGCTTAGCGTCGGCCCAGCCGTCCGTCGTGTAACCGTAGGTCTTGGCACTCGAGTGGTCGCTATACAGGAGCATGAGAGCGCCACCGGCCGGCGTCAGCTTCCTCCTTGAGGGCCGCCTCCATAGCGACTGTTGATCTCCGCGCGAGGGACCTGGGTGCCAACTGGAAGGTCGAGCAGACTCATCGAAAGTGTCCCCGTTTTCTAATGTCATTAGTTGTGCTCGTCGATCCGTAGGGGATGCTGGGCCCACCGATTGATTGTGCTTACCCCGACGCCAAGAAGCTTCGCCGCATCGCGCTGCGTGTAGTTCATCTTGGTGAGCGCAAACTCTGCGATGACTCGCTCCCAACGGCCATACGTGCGACGGAAGTCGCGAAGGGTGGTGAGTGTCCGACGGAACTCGTCCGCAGACTTCTGGTCTAGTTGGATTTGTTCGTAGTCGTCGGGCTCGTCGCCGTGAAAATGACGCTCTGACAGCGAGTCAGCGCGGGTGCGGTTGTACAAGAGTTCGGCTGCGCGCTGCAGTTGTTCGCTCAGCTGAGACAGTTTCTCAGCAAGGTCGCTTCGATCGACTTCATCAACTTGCAGCTCCGGGTCCAGTGCTGCGCGGTCGTTCGATTCCGTCATTCGGACGGCGCATCGGCGGTCGGGGACAGACGCTAGCGTTCGCAAACACGAACGTACTTGTGCCGCGAACGCGAACGCCGATCGGGTATGTTCATGTTCGCGAACGATAGCGAGACGCCGATGACGGTTGGCGCGCTTTATGAGCGTTATCGCGCGGTCATTTTTTCAAAGATCGCACCCTGAACTCAGCGCGCATACGCGAACGCCTGGCGTCTTCGCGTTGCTCCCTGGTTCGGGGAGAGGGACGTCACGTCGGTGACAACCCTCGACGTCGAGGAAGCCTTCGCGAACTGGTCCGGGTCTGAATCGACCCGTGCGGATGCGCTGGGCGTGCTGTCCGCGGTGTATCGGGTCGCCATCAAGGGCGGGTTTGTCGCAAGTAACCCATGTCTCGGCGTGGACCGCAGACGCGATCAATCGCGAGACGTCGCGGGTCGGGCGCTCACTCGAGACGAATACAACCGCTGCTCGAAGTCCTGCCGCCGGCTGGTCCGTACCGCCGATTCGTTCTCGCGATGGTCTACACCGGCTGCCGGCTTGGTGAGGTCGCAGGTCTCCGCGTCTCCGACGTCAACTGGGGCGAACGCACGATCAGTGTGAGCTGGACGGCGTCGGCGGGGGAGACGGGCCAAGTGGTGATCGGACCGACGAAGGGCCGACGCAAGCGAGAGATGCCAATTGTCGACCAGCTCGTGCCGATCCTTCGTGAGGCAGCGGCGGGCAAGGGCATGCACGACTACCTATTCACGGGCCCGCGTGGAGGGTTCTTGAACTCGAAGAACTTGAGCCGAACTTTGAACTCGCACGGGATTCGCGATCAGGTCAAAACAGCCGCCTCCGACGAGCTGCCGTTGCACTGGCACGACCTGCGCGACACGGCGGCGGTGTTTCTGTTTGACGCGGGACTGCCCGCACCGGACGTTCAAGCCATCCTCGGCCATTCGTCACTTCTCGTGACTCAGCTCTACGCGGACACTCGTCATCTGGCTGCACGTCGTGGAGTTGAACCGCTGTCTCGGTTCTACGACGCCCAGTCGGTAGGTCATTCTGGGGGAGGTGAATTTCCCGCAGAAATCAGGCCTGACCTGGATTTTTTAAAGTGGCTCCGACCGGCATCGATCCGGTGACCTTTCGATTTTCAGTCGAACGCTCTACCAACTGAGCTACAGAGCCTCTCGAGGTGACATTCGCCGCCTCTAGACGGAAGCCCTTCCGATGTGGAAGGGCTTCTCGTCGTGGCGACCCTGACGGGACTTGAACCCGCGACCTCCGCCGTGACAGGGCGGCACGCTAACCAACTGCGCTACAGGGCCTCAATGTGAAGCTATTCAATTATATAGGACGCCGTTACCTTCAACGGACAGTGACCCCAACGGGATTCGAACCCGTGCTGCCGCCGTGAAAGGGCGGTGTCCTAGGCCGCTAAACGATGGGGCCGGAATGTCTCGGATCGCTTTCACTTTCCGATGACCACCGACGAACAAGCATACGGAAACCCGTGGGCAAAAGCGAATCCGGCGTGCATCCCGGGCGGGTCCGACGATTCCGGATGCGGAAGCCCGGTTCACCGCCCACCAAAACGGCACAAAAGCTCAACTCCCGACCAGCCAGCGAATGGTCACGATTTCCTCTCGATCGCGGGTTAGATTCGCTGTCGACGGCCGCCCGGGCTGTCCGTGCAGTCGCGCGCCGCCCCCGTCGTCATCGCAGCTTCGCCGCCTCTCAGGCCCACCGACCCTGGGCTCCGAGGCCTTGTTGCTAAAGTTGCACACGTTGACAACGGGACCCGTGTGACTCATGTGACTCAAGCGAGCACGAGCGAACGGGTTCGAGGAAACGATGAAGCGCACTGAACCGGTCTCCCCCACCGCCCGACGAGCCCCCGCCGCCGGGCGTGCAGGCGTGCTCAGGCGCAGGATGCGGGCGCTCGTCGCCGCGGTCGGAGTCGCCACTGTCTTCGCGGTCGGAGCGGTCGCCGCCCCCGCGTACGCCGACCAGTATCCGAGCTGGCAGGACGTGCAGAACGCCAAGGCCAACGCGGGCGCCGCCGCCGCGCAGGTCGACAAGATCAACGGGCTCATCAGCCAGCTCAAGGGCGAGGTGGCTGCGACCCAGGCGGAGGCCGTCAAGCGCGGCGAGGAGCTGCAGGCGGCAGAGGCCGCGTTCGACAAGGCCAACATCGAAGCCGAGCTGATCCAGAAGCAGGCGGACGAGAGCCAGAAGAAGGCCGACGACGCCAGTGTGCAGGCGGGCAAGCTCGCCGCCCAGCTCTACCGCACGGGTGGACGCAACCTCACAGCCAACCTGTTCCTGAGCGGCAACGGCGCATCCAGCACCAGCCCGGACAAGCTGCTCTCCGACCTCGGCAGCATGTCCAAGCTGGTCGAGCAGTCGAACCAGGTGTACACAGACGCCAAGACGGCGCAGAACACGGCGAAGGCGCTCGCGGCGCAGGCCGTGGTCGCGAAGGCCGAGCGCGAGAAGCTGCGGATCGCGGCGGAGGCGGCGCTGAAGGCGGCGGCCGAGGCGGCGAAGGCGGCGCAGGACAAGCTCGCGGAGCAGCAGAAGCAGATCGTCGTCATGCAGGCCCAGTTGGCGGCGCTGCGCGACACGGTCACCAAGACGGTCGGCGGCTACGAGGCCGGGGTCGCCGCGGCGGCCGCTGCAGCAGCAGCCCAGGGCTCCGGCGGACTTCCCGGCGGCTACGTCGGCCCGCAGGGCTGGGCCGTCCCCGCGGCAGGCCCGATCACCGACGGGTTCGGCTCGCGTCCGTCGCCCGGCGGCGTCGGCAGCACATACCACCAGGGCATCGACATCGGGGCGGGATGCAACTCGCCCATCTACGCCGCATATCCCGGCGTCGTCGAGTACGCGGGCCCCAACGGCTCGTACGGCAACTTCGTCCTGATCAACCACGGAAGCGGTGTGCAGACAGGCTATGCGCACATCCGCAACGGAGGGATCCTCGTCGGCATCGGCCAGTCGGTCAGTGCCGGCCAGCCGATCGCGCGCGTCGGAACGACCGGCGCATCCACCGGATGCCACCTGCACTACGAGGTGCGCATCAACGGTGTGAAGATCGACGGGATCCCGTTCATGAGGGAAAGGCAGGCACCACTTGGCTAGCCAGAACGACAGGCCGCGGGTTCGCCCCGGCGTCATGATCGGCGCGGGCGTGATGGGTGTGGTGACCGCATCCATCGGCGTCATCACGCCCCCGGCGTTCGCCGACGACTACCCGTCGTGGAACGACGTGCAGCAGGCCAAGGCGAACGTCCAGAACCAGCAGGCGATGATCGACAACATCACCCAGTTGATCTCCGGCCTGCAGTCGACAGTGGATGCGGCCCGCGTCGCCTCCGAGAAGGCCGCCGAGGCGTACTTCCAGGCGAAGGACGCCCTGGACGCCGCCACCAAGAAGGAAGCCGACCTGCAGAAGCAGGCGTCCGCGGCGGCGGAGAAGGCCAAGACCTCGCAGATGCGTGCCGGCCTCCTCGCCTCGCACCTGGCGAAGTCGGGCGGAGGGGGAGACCTCTCCGTGGACCTGATGCTGAAGGGCGGCGGCTCCGGCTCCGCGGCCGACAAGCTGCTGTACCAGCTCGGCACGATGAGCAAGCTCACCGCCCAGTCGAAGGACGTCTACGACCAGGCCACGAAAGACAAGAACAACGCCGAGTCGCTGACCGCGCAGGCGAAGGTCGCCAAGACCGAGCGCCAGTCGCTCGCGAGCAAGGCCGACGACGCCCTCAAGGCGGCTCAGGATGCGCAGAGCCAGGCGCAGGCCGCCCTCGCCACCCAGCAGAGCAAGTCCACCGAACTGGTCGCCCAGCTCGCGACGCTGAAGAACACGTCGACCCAGACCGAGGCGGCATACCTTCAAGGCGAGCAGGTCCGCGCGGCGCAGGCAGCAGCCGCGGCCGCCGCGGCGGAGGCCGAGCGTCGCCGCCAACAGGAAGCCGCGCAGAACGCGGGGGGCGGTAACAGCGGCGGTTCCGGCGGCGGAGGCACGGCGCCCAGCGGCGGCGGTGGAGGGGGTGGCCCTGTCGCCCCGCCGAACGGCAACGTGGTCGACACGGCGATCGCGTACGCGCGCGCCCAGCTCGGCAAGCCGTACATCTTCGGCGGCGAGGGCCCCGTCGGCTACGACTGCTCCGGTCTGACCATGAAGGCGTACGGCTACGCCGGCGTCTACATCGGCAGCCACTCGGTCAACAACCAGTACTACACGGCGGCCAACCGCGGCCAGCTCGTCTCGTACAACCAGAAGCAGGCAGGCGACCTCATCTTCTGGGGCGACGCTCCCGGCGACTTCTACCACGTCGGCATCTACATCGGCGGCGGCATGATGATCGCCGCCCCCACCGAGGGCGACGTCGTCAAAATCCAGTCCGTCTGGGGCTCCCCCTGGTACCAGGTCGCCCGCCCCAGCGCCTGACCCCCCCCCAAGCAATCGAGCCCAGGGTTTTTCACCGTATTCCGCGCGAATACGGTGAAAAACCCTGGGCTCGATGGCGTCGGGCTGGGTGGCGGCTAGGGCTAGTGGCCCTCTTCGGCGAGCTTCGTGAAGCCGGCCTCGATAATGGCGTTGGCCTCGGCGGCGTCGCCCCAGGCCTCGACCTTGACCCACTTGCCGGGCTCCAGGTCTTTGTAGTGCTCGAAGAAGTGCTGGATCTCCTTGCGGGTGGCCTCCGGGATGTCGTTCACGTCCTGGATGTGCGCCCAGCGCGGGTCCTTGTGCGGCACCGCGATCACCTTGGCGTCGCTGCCGGCCTCGTCGCTCATGTTGAGCACGCCGACCGGGCGCACCTTCACGCCGACACCGGGGAACACCGGGTACTCGAGCAGCACCAGCACGTCGACGGGGTCGCCGTCGAGGCCGAGCGTGTTCTCGAAGTACCCGTAGTCGGTCGGGTAGACGAAGCCCGTGAACAGCACACGGTCGAGGTACACCCGGCCGGTCTTGTGGTCTACCTCGTACTTGTTGCGGCTCCCCTTGGGGATTTCGATGACGGCATCGTATTCGGCCATAGTGTTCTCTCCTTGTGTCGAAAAGTCTGCAATAACGTTACTGGATGCACCTCAACGGTTCACCAGACGCCGAACGCCGCCCCCGTCTCACCCCTCCGATCGCGGATGCGCGCCGTGCCGTGCGCGCCGCCATCGCCGCGGCGGCTGCCCTGGAGGCCCCGGACGCGCACGACGATCACGGGCCGGCCAGGCCGCATCCACTGACTGAGGACGCGCTGCTGCTGGTCGGCCTGAGCGGGGGAGCGGACTCGCTGGCGCTCGCAGCGGCGACCGCGTTCGAGGCGCCGCGCGCCGGTTTCCGCGCGGGCGCCGTGATCGTGGACCACGGGCTGCAGGAGGGCTCGGCCGACGTCGCCGCCCGCGCAGCGGAGCAGGCGACGGCCTTCGGCCTCGACCCCGTCATCGTGGAGACCGTGACAGTGGATGCGCAGAGCTCCGGCCCGGAGGCCGCCGCCCGCCAGGCCCGCCACGCCGCCTTCGACCGCGCCCGTGCGGCGACGGGAGCCCAGCGCGTCCTGCTGGCCCACACCCTGGACGACCAGGCGGAGACCGTTCTGCTCGGGCTCGCCCGCGGCTCGGGTCCGACCAGCCTGCAGGGCATGGCGCAGGACACCGGAACGCTGCTGCGCCCGTTCCTCGGGCTGCGGAGGGCGTCAACGCGAGCCTTCTGCGCCGACAGCGGCATCACGCCGTGGGACGACCCGCACAACGACGACCCCTCCTATGCGCGGGTGCGCGTGCGCACGGCCGTGCTGCCGGTTCTGGAGCGCGAGCTCGGCCCCGGCATCGCCGAGGCGCTGGCCCGCACCGCCGGACAACTGCGGGAGGACGACGAGGCGCTCAACGGCCTCGCCCTCGACTGGGCGCTCGAACTCGTCACTCAGACCGACGACGGCGCGGTCGCGCTCGACGTCCGCGGGCTCGCCGCCGACCCTGCCGCGCTTCGCCAGAGGATCATCCGCCTGGTGGTCTCAGCCGAGTTCGGCGTCTCGCTCAGCCGCACGCAGACGCTGGCCGTCGCCGAGCTGATCACCGACTGGCACGGCCAGGGTCCGCTCAGCCTGCCAGGCGTTAGAGTTGTCAGGCAGAACGGGCTGCTCATGTTTTCCCCCAACTCTTAAGGACAGCACCTCCCTCATGGAACTCACGGACGTTCACGACGACCTGACCGAGATTCTCATCACCGAGGAGCAGATCCGCTCCCGCATCGCGGAGCTCTGCCGCGAGATCGAGCGCGACTACGCGGGCAAGGACGTCCTGCTGATCGGCGTGCTGAAGGGCGCGGTCATGGTCATGGCCGACCTGGCCCGTGAGCTGAAGATCCCGGTCACGATGGACTGGATGGCCGTGAGCTCCTACGGAAGCGGCACGGCGTCGAGCGGCGTCGTGCGCATCCTGAAAGACCTGGACACCGACCTGGACGGCAAGACCGTGCTGATCGTCGAGGACATCATCGACTCCGGCCTCACCCTGTCCTGGCTGCTGGCCAACCTGCGCTCGCGCGGCCCGGAGTCCATCGAGATCTGCACCCTGCTGCGCAAGCCGGAGGCTGCTCGGGTCGAGATCGACGTGAAGTACGTCGGATTCGAGATCCCCAACCAGTTCGTCGTCGGCTACGGCCTCGACTACGCCGAGAAGTACCGCAATCTGCGGGGCGTCGGCATTCTCGCGCCCTCCGTCTACAGCTGATCCCGGAGCGCGGATCGCGGGCGGCAGGAACGCCCGGCGCGCCCAGAGCGAACACGCAGGCGGCGCACAGTCCCGTGGCGGTACTCTGGCTGCACCATGAACGTCAAGAAGATCTTCCGCGGGCCGATTCTCTACATCGTGCTAGCCATCGTCGCAGTGTGGATCGGCTCGAGCCTGATCACCATGTCGGGCTTCAAGGCAGTGTCGACGCAGAAGGGCCTCGAGCTCCTGCACGACGACAAGGTCTCGAGCGCGAAGATCGTGGACGGTGAGAATCGCGTCGACCTGACGCTCACCACCGCCGACAAGACGCTCGGCAACCAGGTGCAGTTCTACTACGTCACCCCGCGCGGCCCGGATGTGGTCAAGGCGGTCGACGACGCCAACCTGCCCAAGGGCTACGACGACGAGGTTCCGCAGCCCAACTGGCTGCTCTCCGCGCTCGGCTTCCTCATCCCCGTCCTGCTGATCGGCGTGTTCTTCTGGATCATGCTGTCCGGGATGCAGGGCGGCGGCAACAAGGTCATGCAGTTCGGCAAGTCTCGGGCCAAGCTGGTCACGAAGGAGAGCCCCAAGGTCACCTTCGACGACGTCGCAGGCTCCGACGAGGCCATCGAGGAGCTCGAGGAGATCAAGGACTTCCTCAAGGAGCCCGCCAAGTTCCAGGCTGTCGGTGCCCGCATCCCCAAGGGTGTGCTGCTGTACGGCCCTCCAGGAACGGGCAAGACGCTGCTCGCCCGCGCTGTCGCGGGTGAGGCCGGCGTGCCGTTCTACTCGATCTCCGGTTCCGACTTCGTCGAGATGTTCGTCGGCGTCGGCGCGAGCCGCGTCCGCGACCTGTTCCAGCAGGCCAAGGAGAACGCCCCTGCCATCATCTTCGTGGACGAGATCGACGCCGTCGGCCGTCACCGTGGCGCGGGCCTCGGCGGTGGACACGACGAGCGCGAGCAGACCCTCAACCAGCTCCTGGTCGAGATGGACGGCTTCGACCCGAAGACCAACGTCATCCTGATCGCCGCCACGAACCGCCCGGACATCCTCGACCCAGCGCTGCTGCGCCCTGGTCGCTTCGACCGCCAGATCGGCGTGGACGCGCCGGACATGGTGGGACGCAAGAAGATCCTCGAGGTGCACGGCCGCGGCAAGCCGCTCGCCGCATCCGTCGACCTCGAAGTGCTGGCGCGCAAGACGCCGGGCTTCACGGGCGCCGACCTGGCCAACGTCCTCAACGAGGCCGCGCTGCTCACCGCCCGCTCCAACGCTCAGCTCATCGACAACCGTGCCCTGGATGAGGCCGTCGACCGCGTGATCGCCGGCCCGCAGAAGCGCACCCGCGTCATGAAGGACCAGGAGAAGCTGATCACGGCGTACCACGAGGGCGGTCACGCTCTCGCCGCCGCTGCGATGCGCCACACCGACCCCGTGACCAAGATCACGATCCTTCCGCGCGGCCGTGCCCTCGGTTACACGATGGTCATGCCGCTGGAGGACAAGTACTCCGTCACGCGCAACGAGCTGCTCGACCAGCTCGCGTACGCCATGGGCGGTCGCGTCGCCGAGGAGATCGTGTTCCACGACCCGACCACCGGCGCCTCCAACGACATCGAGAAGGCCACCTCCATCGCCCGCAAGATGGTCACCGAGTACGGCATGAGCGCCGACATCGGCTCCGTCAAGCTCGGGCAGGCCAACGGCGAGATGTTCCTCGGCCGCGACATGGGTCACCAGCGCGACTACTCCGAGCGGATCGCCGAGCAGGTCGACGCCGAGGTGCGCACCCTCATCGAGAAAGCGCACGACGAGGCCTGGCAGGTCATCAACGAGAACCGCGCGGTCCTCGACAGGCTCGCTGCGGCACTGCTCGAGCAGGAGACCCTCGATCACAACCAGATCGCCGAGATCTTCGAAGACGTCGTGAAGCTGCCGGAGCGCCCCCAGTGGCTCTCCAGCGACAAGCGGCCGATCTCCGACCTGCCTCCCATCGACTACCCGAAGGCCAAGGCGCCGATCGACTCCGGCGCTGTCGACGGAGGCGTCGACTCCGAGCCGCCGTCGAAGCCGAAGCGCGCACCCGTTCGCAAGCCGCGTCCGGCCACCGCGTAGAGCCGGGGCGCGCATGACCGGTTTCGATCGTCCGCGCATCGAGGCAGCCGTCGCCGAAATCCTCGCCGCCATCGGCGAGGATTCCGCGCGTCCAGGGCTGGCCGCGACACCGTCGCGCGTCGCGGACGCATACGCCGAGTTCTTCGCCGGACTCGGCAAGGATGCGGCGGCCGAGCTGGGCGAGGCCGTCCCGCTGGAAACAGAGAAGGCGGAGACCATCCTGGTGCGCGACATCGCGTTCCGGTCGGTCTGCGAGCACCACCTGCTGCCGTTCCTCGGCGTCGCGCACGTCGCGTACCTGCCGGGGGAGAAGGTGGTGGGGCTCGGGCGCATCCCGAGGGTGGTCGAGACGCTGGCGGCCCGCCCGCAGCTTCAGGAGCGGCTCACCGAGCAGATCGCCGACACGATCGAGAGCGGCACGCAGGCGCGCGGCGTCTTCGTCGTCCTCGACGCTGCGCACACCTGCGTGACGACGCGTGGCCCTCGGCAGACGCAGAGCACCACCGTCACGATGGCCGCACGCGGGGCGTTCACGGAGCCTGCAGCCCGCGCGGAGCTGGTCACCCTGATCGGGCGTGGCATCGCGTGACGCTCATCATGGGTGTCCTCAACGTGACGCCGGACTCGTTCAGCGACGGCGGCCTCTGGCTGGAGCCGGACGCCGCCATCGAGCACGCGCTCGACCTGGTGGAGCAGGGCGCGGACATCATCGACGTCGGAGGCGAGTCCACCCGGCCCGGCGCACTCCGCGTCGATCCCGTGGAGGAGCAAGCGCGGGTCGTTCCCGTCGTGCGCGAACTGGCACGCCGCGGCATCACGGTGAGCGTCGACACGATGAACGCCGGCACGGCCAGGGAGACGGCGGCGGTCGGCGCCGCGATCATCAACGACGTCTCCGGCGGCCTCGCCGACCCCGACATGCCCCAGGCTCTGCTCGACACCGGCCTGCAGTACGTGGTGATGCACTGGCGCGGCCAGAGCGACTCGATGGACTCGCTCGCCCGCTACACCGACACGGTCGGCGAGGTGCGGGCCGAGCTCTCCGCCCGCGTGACGTCTCTGCTCGACGTCGGCATCGACCCGAGCAGGCTCATCCTCGATCCTGGGCTGGGCTTCTCCAAGACGGGGGAGCACAACTGGCAGGTGCTCGCCGGTCTGCCAGCGCTGGAGACCCTCGGCTACCCGATCCTGATCGGCGCGTCCCGCAAACGCTTCCTCGGCGCGCTGCTCGACGACGGCGCACCGGCCACCGACCGGGATGCGCCCACGGCCGTTATCAGTGCCCTCGCCGCGCGCGAAGGTGCGTGGGCGGTGCGGGTGCACGATGTCGCATCCACCAGGATCGCCCTCGATGTCGTGCGGGCGTGGCAAGCTGGAAGCGATGACTAGGCCAGCAACGACCCACGCGTCCGACGCGATCGTCCTCACCGGCCTCCGCGTGCGCGCCAATCACGGCGTCTACGACTTCGAGCGGCAGAACGGGCAGGACTTCGTGGTCGACGTGACCGCGTGGCTCGACCTCGCAGCGCCGGCATCGTCGGACGACGTGGCGCACACGGTCCACTACGGCGAGCTCGCGGAGGAGATCGCCGACGCGGTGCGCCGCGATCCGGTGGACCTGATCGAGACGGTCGCAGAGCGTGTGGCCGGGGTGGTGCTCGCGCATCCACCCGTCGACGCCGTCGAGGTGACCGTGCACAAGCCGGACGCCCCGATCAGCGTTCCGTTCGGCGATGTTGCCGTGCGCATCCTCCGGGAGCGGTCGTGACGCCGGGAGGGGTGACGCCCCGGCCGCAGCGTCTGCGCGTCGGCCACCCGGCCGTGCTCGCGTTCGGCGGGAACCTGGGCGACAGAGCTGCGAACATCCGCGCCGCCGTCTCCGCGCTCGAAGCCACCCCCGGCATCCACCTGGATGCGGTGTCGCCGCTCTACGAGACCCCCGCTCTGAAACTCGACGGCATCGATCACGACGCGCCCGCCTACCTCAACGCGGTCGCCGTCATCGACACGATCCTCGACCCGCTCGCGCTGCTCGACGCGGTGAACGCCGTAGAGGACGCCCTCGGCCGCGTGCGCGAGGAGCGCTGGGGCGACCGCACCATCGACATCGACATCGTCGACTACGACGGCATCGTCTCCGACGACGAGCGCGTGACCCTCCCGCATCCCCGGGCGGCCGAGCGCGCGTTCGTGCTCGTGCCGTGGCTCGACATCGCACCGGATGCCCAGCTCACCGGCCACGGACGCGTCGCCGACCTCGCCGCCCGCGCCACGGATCCGGTGCACCGTTACGACCCCATCCACCGATCTCCGATCCACCGACCTGGGGGGAGCGCATCGTGAAGCGCACGAGTCCCGTCTCGCTGATCGTGCTCGGCGTCGTCGCGGCGGTCGCGGGCTTCCTGGTCGAGCTGGCGCTGTCCGGCGCAGGGCTCGCGGTGTTCATCCCTCCGCTGACGCTGCCGATCACGCTCGTGGCCGTCTCGATCATCGTCGTCGCGTTCGCGGTGCCGATCCGGCGTGCGACGCGCGGCCGCAGCTCGCGCGCCATCGATCCGTTCCAGGCGATGCGCATCGTGGTGCTGGCGAAGGCGTGCAGCCTGTCCGGCGCGCTGCTCACCGGTCTCGGCGCCGGCTTCCTGGCCTACCTCCTGAGCCGCGCGGTGATCCCGACGGGCAGCGCTGTCTGGCTGACCGTCGCAGCGACGATCGGCGCCGCCGTGCTGCTGATCGCCGGGCTCGTCGCCGAATTCCTCTGCACCATCCCACCAGACGACAAGAACGGCGATCCGGAGAATGTCCATGTCGAATCGTCTTGATCTGAGCGTCGGGGAGTGGCAGCGCGTCTCCCCGAAATACGTGGTCGTGGTCATCGTCGGCGCGATCGTCAGCGGCGTCGTGCTCGCAGCCGCCGCGACGTTCCTGTGGCTGGTCGCGCAGTGGAGCTGGGGCTGGCTGCTGCTGGCCGTCGTGGTGGTCGGCACGATCGTCGGCCTCATCATCGCGCCGCGCCGTGCCCGCTCGATCGGCTACCGGATGCGCGACGACGACCTGCTGTTCCGCCGCGGCATCATGTACCAGCGCTTCGTGTCCGTGCCGTACGGCCGGATGCAGCTCATCGACATCAACAGGGGGCCGGTCGGCCGCATCCTGGGCCTCGCCGACCTCAAGTTCGTCACGGCGGCGGCGTCGACCAGCGTGGTCATCCCCGGCCTCCCCGAGCCGGTCGCCGCCGAACTGCGGGACCGCCTCGTCGAGCTGGCGGAGAGCAGGCGGGCGGGGCTGTGAGCGCGCCGCTCAGCGCAGCGGAGCGCGCCGCAGAGCGGTACACGGACGGCGAGTGGCACCGCCTGCACCCCGCGACACCGCTGCTGCGCGGTGGCATCGTCTTCGTGGCGATCCTCGGCTTCGTGCTGTCGAACCTGCGCGAGCGCATCGTGGGCTTCTTCGTCGGAACGCCGGACTTCGGCGGCGACCCGATCGACCAGATCTACGACCACGGCTGGGAGGGCTGGGCGCTGCTCGCCATCGCGGCGGTGCTGCTGCTCTGCCTCGGCGCGTTCTACCTGTCCTGGCGGATGCACAGCTTCCGGATCACGGACGACGCGGTCGAGGTGCGCAGCGGCATCCTGTTCCGCACGCAGCGGAAGGCACGGCTGGACCGCATCCAGGGCATCAATGTGGTGCGCCCTGTGCTCGCCAGGATCTTCGGGGCTGCCAAGCTCGACATCAGCGTGGCAGGGCACGACGCGAATGTGCAGCTCGCGTACCTGGGCTCGTCGCTGGCGGACGGGCTGCGCGGCGACGTGCTGCGGATGGCGTCGGGGGTGCGGGCGAGCGAGGCGGTCGCCGGCTCGGTAGCCCCTGGCACGGTTGCGGCTGGCACGGTTGCGGCTGGCCAAGTGGCAGCGGGCCCGGTGGCGGACGGTGCCGTGGCGGACGGTGCCGTGGCGCCTGGTGCGCCGGACGGGCGTGTCGGTGCTGTCTCCGACCTGGTGTCCCGCCGCGTCAACGAGTTCATCGCCCCCGAGCTCGACCCGAACGCCGCTCCGCCCGAGTCGGTCGTGAAGATCCCGCCGCTTCGCCTGATGGGGTCGCTGGTGCTCAGCGGCTTCACCATCTTCCTGCTGGTGGTCGTCGCCCTTCTGGTGATCGGCGCATCCACGGGCCGGGTGTGGCTGCTGCTCATCGTGCTGCCCGGCCTGCTCGGGTCGGCGAGCTTCTACATCAACCGCTTCACCAAGTCGCTGCGCTACTCGATCGCCGGCACGCCGGACGGGGTGCGGGTGGGCTTCGGCCTGCTGACCCTGAGCAACGAGACACTGCCGCCAGGGCGCATCCACGCGGTCGAGGTGTTGCAGCCGCTGCTCTGGCGTCCGTTCGGCTGGTGGCAGATCCGCATCGACACCGCAGGGCACTCGAAGGAGAAGGGCGCTGCCGGCCAGCCGAACACGACGATGCTGCCGGTCGGTGACGCCGCGGACGTCTCCCGTGTGCTCGGCCTGGTGCTCCCGAACTTCGCCACGGACGAGCACCGCGAGCTGATCGCTGCGGGAATGACGTCGAAGGGCAGGGACGCCTTCACCGGCAGCCCGCGCCGCGCCGCCTGGGTGCGCCCGTTCTCGTGGCAGCGCAACGGCTACCGGATCGTCGACGGCGTGATCATGCTGCGCCGCGGCATCGTGTGGCGCAGCCTGGCAATGGTCCCGCTTGCGCGCCTGCAGAGCGTCGAGATCGAACAAGGCCCGATCGCCAGGCTGCTCGGCCTCGCCGGTGCCCGCCTCCACACGGTGTCCGGCCCTGTGCGTCCGCGGCTGGCCGCGCTGGACGCCCCACAGAGCGTCACCCTCTTCGACGACGTCGCGTCCGGCGCGATCGTCTCCGCGCAGTCCGACCGCAGCCACCGCTGGGCGGAGCTGCCGTTCCAGCAGGCGGCTCCGCTCGCCGCGCAGGATGCTGCTCCGGATGCTGCTCCGCTCGCTGCTCCGGATGCTCCTGTCGCGGCCGAAACCCCCGCCGTCTCCGAAACTCCCGCCGTCTCCGAAACCCCCGCCATCTCCGAAACTCCCGCCGTCTCCGAAACCCCCGCCGTCCCCACCATCCCCGAGGAGAATCACTGATGCAGCGCTCTGGACGTCTCGGCCTCGGAATCATCGGGGCGGGGCGCGTCGGTCCGGTGATCGGCGCAGCGCTCGCGGGGGCAGGGCACGCCATCGTCGGAGTCTCCGCCGTGTCGGAGGCGAGCAGAGAGCGGGCGGGCGCGATGCTGCCGAACGCGCCCATCCTCGACGTGCCGACGCTCGTCGAGCGAAGCGAACTCGTGGTCATCGCCGTGCCGGACGCTGAGCTGCCCGCCCTGGTGGCCGGGCTCGCCGCCACAGGAAGCTGGCAGCCCGGCCAGATCGTGATGCACACCGCGCCGGGGTTCGGCGTGTCCGTGCTGCAGCCGGCGGCGGCCGCCGGTGCGATCCCGATCGCCGTGCATCCCGCCGTCGAGTTCACAGGGACCAGCCTCGACCTCGCCAGGCTCGCCGAGAGCTACTTCGCCGTGACGGCGCCGACGACGGTGCTGCCGATCGCGCAGGCGCTGGTGGTGGAGATGGGCGGAGAGCCCGTGGTCATCGCCGAGCAGGACCGGGAAGCGTACGCAGAGGCGGTCGCGACCGCGACGGCGTTCTCGCGCGCGATCGTGGAGCAGTCCACCGGAATCCTGCGCGACATCGGCGTGGAGAACCCCGGCCCGTTCCTCAGCTCGCTGCTGCGCTCCGCCGTCGACAACGCGATCACTACGGCGTCCGCACCGGCAGCCATCGACCTGTCCGAGGTGTTCGACGATCCGCAGAGCGGCGACCGCGGCTGGTTCCTCCGCGGCGAGTAGCCTGGATGACTGGCCGTTCTTCTCCGCGCCCACCAGGTGCACCGGCCGCTAGGGGAGCAGATGCCTGACGTCGTGACCACCATCCCGGAACTCCGCGCACGGATCGCCGCCGCGCGCAGGGACGCAGCGCTCGGGGGCAGCGCAGACGCGCCGGACGGTCGCGTCGTGCTCGTGCCGACGATGGGCGCGCTCCACGACGGACACCTCCAGCTCGTCTCGCACGCCAGGGATCTCGGCGGCATCGTGGTGGTGTCGATCTTCGTGAACCCGCTGCAGTTCGGCCCGGGAGAGGACCTCGACCGCTACCCGCGCACGCTCGACGCCGACGTGTCCAGACTGACCGGCCTCGCCGACGTGGTGTTCGCCCCGACCCCCGCCGAGATGTACCCGAACGGCCCGACGGAGACCAGGGTCAGCGCCGGCGCCGTCGGTTCGCTCTACGAGGGTGCCTCCCGTCCGGGCCACTTCGACGGGATGCTCACCGTCGTGGCCAAACTGTTCAACATCGTCGCTCCCGACGTCGCGGTGTTCGGCCAGAAGGACGCCCAGCAGGTGCACCTCGTCGGACGCATGGTCGACGAGCTGAACATCCCCACCTCGATCGCCGTGGTCGACACGGTGCGCGAGCAAGACGGCCTCGCGCTCTCCAGCCGCAACGCCTACCTCGACCCCGCCGGCCGCGCCGCCGCCGTCGTGCTCTCCCAGGCACTCGCGGCAGCCTCACGCGCTGCGTCCGGCACGCCAGGAGGAGTGGATGCGGTGCTCGCCGCCGCCCGCGAACGAATCGACAGCGAGCCAGCCGTTAAGCTTGACTATCTCGTGGTCGTCGACCCGGACTCGTTCCTCGCCGTCGCCGAAGACCACCACGGTCCAGCCGTGGTGCTCGTGGCCGCCCGCGTCGGAACGACCAGGCTCATCGACAACGAGCGCATCAGCATCCACTGATCGGCTGGCGCGGACGGGCATCCGCCGGCCCGCACAGCTCCACCCGCCGACCAGCACAGCACCACTAGCCGACCAGAACAGCTCCACCAGCCGCATCCCGCTCGAACGAAAGACACTCATGACCGACGCGCAGACCACCGAGCCTGAACTCTCCGCTGACGAGATCAGCGAGCAGAAGGCCGTCCGCCTCGGCAAGCGCGAGCGCCTGATCGCCGAGGCGAAGGACGCCGCGGGCGGCGCATACCCGGTGTCCGTGCCGATCACCACCACCATCCCCGCCGTGCGTGAGAAGTGGGGTCACCTGCAGGCCGACGAGGTATCCGGGGAGACGGTCGGCGTCGCCGGTCGTGTCGTGCACCTCAGGAACACAGGCAAGCTCTGCTTCGCCGTGCTGCAGTCCGGCGACGGGACGCGCATCCAGGTGATGGTGTCGCTCGCTGCCGTCGGCGAGGAGTCGCTGGCAGAGTGGAAGGACCTCGTCGACCTCGGCGACCACCTCTTCGTCTCCGGCGAAGTGATCTCGAGCCGCCGCGGCGAGCTGTCGATCATGGTCGAGAGCTGGACCATCGCATCTAAGGCGCTGCTTCCCCTGCCGAACCTGCACAACGAGCTCAACGAGGAGACGCGCGTCCGCAGCCGCTACCTCGACCTGATCGCTCGCGAGCAGGCGCGCAGGAACGTGATCGACCGTGCCAAGACCGTCGCCAGCCTGCGGAAGACGTTCTCGGAGCGGAACTTCATCGAGGTGGAGACCCCGATGCTGCAGGTGATGCACGGCGGAGCATCCGCCCGTCCGTTCGTCACCCACTCGAACGCGTTCGACACCGACCTCTACCTGCGCATCGCGCCGGAGCTGTACCTCAAGCGCGCCGTCGTCGGCGGCATCGACCACGTGTTCGAGATCAATCGCAACTTCCGCAACGAGGGCGCGGACTCCACACACTCGCCCGAGTTCGCCATGCTGGAGGCGTACGAGGCGTACGGGGACTACAACTCCATCGCCGACCTCACTCAGACCCTCATCCAGAACGCCGCGCAGGCGATCTCCGATTCGCACGTCGTGACCTGGGCCGATGGCACCGAGTACGACCTCGGCGGGGAGTGGGATCGAATTCGCATGTACGACAGCCTGTCGGAGGCGGTCGGCGAAGAGATCACCCCGGCGACACCTGTGGAGAGGCTGCGCGAGATCGCGGCTGTGGAGGGGATCGAGATCGAGCATCCCCTGCCGGGAAAGTACGTCGAAGAGCTGTGGGAGCACTTCGTCAAGGACACCCTGGTGCGCCCGACGTTCGTGATGGACTTCCCCGTCGACACCAGCCCGCTTGTCCGTGCGCACCGGTCGCGCGACGGCGTGGTGGAGAAGTGGGACCTCTACGTGCGCGGCTTCGAGCTCGCCACCGGGTACTCCGAGCTGGTCGACCCGGTCGTGCAGCGCGAGCGTTTCGTGGAGCAGGCCAAGCTGGCGGCGGACGGCGACGTCGAGGCGATGCGCCTGGACGAGGAGTTCCTTCGTGCGCTCGAGTTCGGTATGCCGCCGTCCGGCGGGATGGGCATGGGTATCGACCGCCTCCTGATGGCGCTCACCGGCCTCGGCATCCGCGAGACGATCCTCTTCCCGCTCGTCAAGTAGCGCGCGCCGCGTCGCGCCCGCCGCGCGCCTCGTGCAAAAAGCGCGGTCGCCGCGTCGTGCACCGCACGTTTCGCACGACTCGTGCGCCTGCGCCTGCGCGAGGCGGTTGGCGGCTCGTGCGAAAGGTGCGGTCGCCGCGCCTTGTACCGCGCGTTTCGCACGAGCCGTGCGCCTGCACGTGCGGCGGGCCGTTGGCGGCTCGTGCGAAAAGTGCGGTCGCCGCGCCTTGCACCGCACGTTTCGCACGACTCGTGCGTGTGCGTGTGCGGCGGGCGGTTGGCGCCTCGTGCGAAGCGTGCGGTCGCCGCGTCGTGCACCGCGCGTTTTGCACGGGGCGTGCGCACGGGCCCTAGGGGCGCTGGCGGAGGTGGGCCTGCGTCAGGGCGTCGAGCTCGGCGTCGGAGAGGTCGTCGAAGCGGGTGGCCTCGCGACGGTCGAGGCGCATCCACCTGATGAACAGGATGATGAGCACGGGCACGTCCGCGATTTCTGCGATGAACCACAGGAAGTCGCCGGACAGATGCTGGTCGTGGAGCGCGTTCGGGAACCAGAACGGCAGGTGGCCGAGCACGGCGGGCGCGTGATCCAGGATGCCGTCGTTCAGCCGCAGGAGCAGGCCGGGGACCGCATCCAGCAGCATCTCCACGAACGCGAGCAGGAACTCCACCGTCACGAAGAAGCTGGTGCGGATGATCGAGTGGGCGGCGATCGGGAGCACCATGAGCATCCCGGCCAGTGGCGTGACGATGGTGATCGTCCACTCCGACCAGGCGTTGTCGCGCAGCACGGCGGCGACCGGCGTCAGGAACACCAGGAACACCGCGCACGCGAACAGCGGCGCGAACATCGCATTGCCGAACAGCCGGATCGCGCGGGACCGCAGCGTCGCCTCCAGCCTGCTCGCCCGGCGTCCCTCCAGCGCCACGCGGGCCAGGGCGACCGGTCTGCCCAGGCTGATCAGCGCGGGCACGGCGAACAGCAGCAGCGCGATCCTCGTGGTGAACGCCCACCGCAGCTCCGAACTGTATGCGCCGAGGAAGCCGAACGACACCCACGCGTACGAGCCGAGGCCGAGCGCGAAGAACCACACGGTCGGCGCCGTCGGCCAGCGGTGGCCCCTGCGGCGCAGCGCCAGGATGCCCGCGAGATAGAGCCCGGCCGCGGCGACGAGCGCGACGGCGGCGACGGGGTCGAAGTGCCAGGTGGTGAGGAAGACGGTGAAGGGAGGCGTGATGGATTCCGTTCTCAGGTCCAGGGGCTACCATTATCAGGTTATGAATGACGTCGTAGCTGGGATTGTCTGGTCGCTCGCACCGACCGTCCTCGTCGGTCTGCTCTTCTGGCTGATCATGCGCCTCATCATCCGTGCCGACCGCACGGAGCGTAAGGTCTACTCGCGCATGGAAGCAGAGGAGCGCGCCCGCCGCGGCATCGCGCCGAAGGCCTAGCCGCACACTCCGGCCGCGTCGTGGGTACCTTCCAGCCCGCCGCTTCGATACGGTATGCGATAGGGCCCGCACGTCAGCGCGCCCACACAAGCGGTGAAGGGGATGCGCGCCGATGGACGCAGGGTTCCTCACGACCGCCATCGTGGTGCTGCTGCTCCTGATCGATTTCGTCATCCGCGTCATCGCGATCATCGTCGTCCCGCGCAACCGCAAGCCGTCGTCGGCGACCGCCTGGCTGCTCGCGATCTTCTTCATCCCGTACATCGGCGTGCTGTTCTTCCTGCTGATCGGGTCGTACAAGCTGCCGAAGCGCCGCCGCGACAAGCAGGCGGAGATCAACCGCTTCATCATCGAGTCCACCGACGGCATGGAGCGCGTGAGCCGCGAGCACCCGTGGCCGCCGTGGCTCGAGTCGGTCGTCGCGCTCAACCGCAATCTCGGCGCGATGCCCCTGGTCGGCGGCAACACGGCGACTCTGAACGGCGACTATCAGGCGTCACTGGATGCGATGACCGCGGAGATCGCGAAGGCGCGCAAGTATGTGCACGTCGAGTTCTACATCCTGAGCTGCGACCAGACGACCAAGCCGTTCTTCGACGCGCTGGAGGATGCGGTGAAGCGCGGCGTCTCGGTGCGCGTCCTGCTCGACCACGTGGCGTCGTTCCGCACCAGGGACTACAAGGCGACCACCAAACGCCTCACCGCTATGGGCGCGTCCTGGCACCTCATGCTCCCGGTCCAGCCGTTCAAGGGCAAATACCAGCGGCCCGATCTCCGCAACCACCGCAAGCTGCTCATCGTCGACGGCAAGGTCGGCTTCATGGGTTCTCAGAATGTGATCGACCGCAGCTACAACAAGAAGTCGAACATCAAGCGCGGCCTGAAGTGGAAAGAGCTGATCGTGCGGCTGGAGGGGCCGATCGTCGCCGGTCTCAACGCCATCTTCATCACCGACTGGTACTCGGAGACCGACGAGCTGCTGCGGCGCGAGACCGAGCCGATCACCGACGACCTCACCACGAACGCGCTCGACGCCCAGGTGGTGCCGTCCGGTCCCGGTTTCCCCGGCGAGAACAACCTGCGACTGTTCCTGGCGCTGCTGTACTACGCGCAGGAGCGCATCGTCATCACGTCGCCGTATTTCGTGCCGGACGAGTCGATGCTCATGGCCATCACCACGGCGACGCAGCGCGGCATCGCGGTCGACCTGTTCGTCTCCGAGATCGGCGACCAGGCGCTCGTCTACCACGCCCAGCGATCGTACTACGAGGCGCTGCTGCGGGCCGGGGTGCGCATCTGGATGTACAAGAAGCCGTACATCCTGCACGCCAAGCACTTCACGATCGACGACGACGTGGCGGTGATCGGGTCGAGCAACATGGACATGCGCTCCTTCCAGCTCAACATGGAGGTGTCGCTGATGGTGCGCGGCCGCTCGTTCGTGGACGAGATGCGGGCGGTGGAGGACGGCTACCGCAAAGACAGTCGCGAACTCACCCTCGACGAGTGGATGAAGCAGCCGCTGCGCTCCACAGTGCTCGACAACCTCGCGCGGCTGACCTCGGCGCTGCAGTAGCTAGCCGCGGGGCTTGAGCCGCACGGTCGGCAGCTCCGGAGCGGGCAGCGCGCGTCCGTCGTACCCGGCGACGACGCCGAACCGGCCGTGCTCGTCCTCGTCTTCGATCACGTCGCGCATCCACTCGGAGCGGTACTGCACCACATCCTCGTGGCTGCGGCCGATGAAGTTCCACCACATCACGATCTGCTCGCCGAGCGGTTCGCCGCCGAGCAGCACGAGTCGTGCGCCGCCGTCGCCGGCGGTGACCGTCACCGAGTCACCCCCGGGCTGAAGGTACGCCAGGTGGGAGCGCGGGACGGCGACGCCCGCGACCGTCACGTCGCCCGCATCCACCAGGATCCCGTGCTCGAACGTCGTGTCGAGGGGCACGACGATCTCGCCTGGCCCGCGCAGCAGCAGCTCGGCCCCGACCAGCGGGCTGAACACCGTTGCGTCCGTTCCGCTGCCCGCGAGTCGCCCGACGAACGTGCGCACCTCGGCGGAGCCGAGCCTGCCGGGCACGGGAACGTGGTGCTCGAAGAACGGCTCTGTCGCGCGCGACGCGTCCGGCAGCGCCACCCAGAGCTGCACGCCGTGCAGTCGTGTGGTCTCCGGCGTCGAGACCTCGGAGTGGCTGATGCCACGCCCCGCCGTCATCAGATTGAGCTCGCCCGGCCGCACCATCGCGTGGCTGCCGACGCTGTCCCTGTGCTCGATCTCGCCCTCGAACAGCCAGCTCACCGTCTGCAGCCCGGTGTGTGGATGCGGCGGGACGCGCATCCCGCCGGTCGCCGACACGTCGTCAGGACCGTAGTGGTCGATGAAGCACCAGCCGCCGATCAGCGAACGGCGGCGCTGCGGCAGCGTGCGGCGCACGTTCATCGCGCGCGGGCCGCCGAGCGGCACCTCCCGCGGCTCCAGGATCTCGACCGGGGCGCCCGGCACCACCGGGTCGTCGCCGACCAGCACCTCGGCCGGGTCGCGTTCCAGGTTGCTCACACGTGCATCCTAGAACGCGCTCAGCGAGGAACGACCCCGGACTTCCTAGAATGAGTGCGTGCATCGAACTCACGCGGCGACCCGCGCATCCGTGGCTGCTGTCGGCGTCCTCCTGGCCGGTCTCGCGCTGACCGGATGCACGTCGGCGTCCTCGAAACCGGTGGACGACTACGCCGGGGAGCCCAAAGGCGTCGAAGCGCCGGCGAGCAGCGCGGGCGGCGCGGCGTGGGCGGCGTGGATGAAGAGCGGCGACCAGTTCGCGATCGTGCTCTATGGCAGCTCGAGCTGCCCGCCCAAGGTCGCATCGGTCTCCGTCACGGCGAGCAACCAGCTCAAGGCCACCCTGGCGCCGGCCCCCGGCGGCATCTGCACCCGCGACTACGTGCCGCACACCACGATCTTCGACACGCCGTCCGGAGTGACGACGACCTCCGACGTGACCGTCACCCTGCCGGACACGACGCTCACGCTGCCCGGTCTGCGCGGCTGACACCGCGCATCCGGAACAGTCGGCGGAATCGCCGTCACGCCCACGGCGAACAGGGGCTATGCGGGGCGCTCCCGGTGGTTACTCTCTTTGTATCGACGCCAACCCTGCAACGGCGTCTGAGGAGTAGACATGTTCGAGAGATTTACCGACAGAGCCCGCCGCGTCGTCGTCTTGGCCCAAGAAGAGGCCAAGATGCTCAACCACAACTACATCGGGACGGAGCACATCCTGCTCGGCCTGATCCACGAGGGTGAGGGTGTCGCCGCCAAGGCGCTCGAGTCGCTCGGCATCTCGCTCGATGCCGTTCGCGAGCAGGTCCAGGACATCATCGGCCAGGGCCAGCAGCAGCCGACGGGACACATCCCGTTCACGCCGCGCGCCAAGAAGGTGCTCGAGCTGTCCCTGCGCGAGGCGCTGCAGCTCGGCCACAACTACATCGGCACCGAGCACATCCTGCTCGGCCTCATCCGCGAGGGCGAGGGTGTCGCAGCCCAGGTGCTGGTCAAGCTCGGCGCCGACCTCAACCGCGTGCGCCAGCAGGTCATCCAGTTGCTCAGCGGCTACCAGGGCAAGGAGCAGGTCCAGGTCGGGGGCAACGATCAGGCGACCGCGCAGGCCGGAAGCCAGATCCTCGATCAGTTCGGCCGCAACCTCACCCAGGCGGCGCGCGACAACAAGCTCGACCCGGTGATCGGACGCGAGAAGGAGATCGAGCGCGTCATGCAGATCCTGTCGCGCCGCTCCAAGAACAACCCTGTGCTGATCGGTGAGCCCGGCGTCGGAAAGACCGCCGTCGTCGAGGGCCTCGCCCAGGCGATCGTCCGCGGCGACGTCCCGGAGACGCTGAAGGACAAGCAGCTCTACACGCTCGACCTCGGCTCGCTCATCGCAGGCTCCCGCTACCGCGGTGACTTCGAGGAGCGCCTCAAGAAGGTCACCAAGGAGATCCGCACCCGCGGCGACATCATCACCTTCATCGACGAGATCCACACCCTGGTGGGTGCCGGAGCCGCAGAGGGCGCCATCGACGCCGCGTCGATCCTGAAGCCGCTGCTCGCCCGCGGCGAGCTGCAGACCATCGGCGCCACCACGCTCGACGAGTACCGCAAGCACTTCGAGAAGGATGCCGCCCTCGAGCGCCGCTTCCAGCCCATCCAGGTGAACGAGCCGTCGCTGCCGCACACGATCAACATCCTCAAGGGGCTGCGCGACCGCTACGAGGCGCACCACAAGGTGTCGATCACGGACGGCGCGATCGTGTCCGCCGCGAACCTCGCCGACCGCTACATCCAGGACCGCTTCCTCCCTGACAAGGCGATCGACCTGATCGACGAGGCCGGTGCACGCCTGCGCCTGTCGATCCTGTCCGCCCCGCCGGAGCTGCGCGAGTTCGACGACAAGATCGCCGCCGTCCGCTCCCAGAAGGAAGCCGCCATCGAAGACCAGGACTTCGAGAAGGCCGCATCGCTCCGCGACGAGGAGAAGAACCTCCTCGGCGAGCGTCTGCGTCTCGAGAAGCAGTGGCGTTCCGGCGACGTGAAGACCACGGCCGAGGTGGATGAGGGACTCATCGCCGAGGTGCTGGCCCAGGCCACGGGCATCCCGGTGTTCAAGCTCACCGAGGAGGAGTCGGCTCGCCTCGTCTTCATGGAGAAGGCGCTCCACCAGCGCGTCATCGGTCAGGAGGAGGCCATCGCGGCGCTCTCCAAGACCATCCGACGCACCCGCGCAGGCCTCAAGGACCCGAAGCGTCCGTCCGGCTCGTTCATCTTCGCCGGCCCCACCGGCGTCGGCAAGACCGAGCTGGCCAAGGCGCTCGCCGAGTTCCTGTTCGACGACGAGTCGGCCATGATCTCCCTCGACATGTCGGAGTACGGCGAGAAGCACACGGTCTCCAGGCTGTTCGGTGCCCCTCCCGGATTCGTCGGCTTCGAAGAGGGCGGCCAGCTCACCGAGAAGGTTCGCCGCAAGCCGTTCAGCGTCGTGCTGTTCGACGAGATCGAGAAGGCGCACCCGGACATCTTCAACTCGCTGCTCCAGATCCTGGAGGAGGGACGTCTGACAGACGGCCAGGGCCGCGTGGTCGACTTCAAGAACACGGTCATCATCATGACGACCAACCTCGGCACGAAGGACATCTCCGGCGGCCCCGTCGGCTTCCAGATCGAGGGCGACCCGACCACCGGCTACGACCGGATGCGCGGCAAGGTCTACGAGGAGCTGAAGAAGAACTTCAAGCCAGAGTTCCTGAACCGCGTCGACGAGATCATCGTGTTCCCGCAGCTCAACAAGGCGGAACTGCTGCAGATCGTCGACCTGTTCATCAAGCGCCTCTCCGACAGGCTGCTCGACCGCGACATGACGATCGCGCTGGAGCAGGCGGCCAAGGAGCGCCTGATCGAGGTCGGCTTCGACCCCACCCTCGGAGCCCGTCCGCTGCGCCGCGCAGTGCAGCACGAGATCGAGGACCGACTCAGCGAGCGCATCCTGCACGGCGAGCTGAACGCGGGCGACCACGTGCACGTCGACTTCAAGGACGGCGAGTTCGTGTTCACCACGGAGTCCCGCAAGGAGCCGATCGGGGCGGGCGTCAACGCCGCGGCCGCGATCGGCACCGGACCGGCGACGCCGGACCTGGCCGCGTCGTCCGAGTAGAGGTCGTCGTCTCCTGAGGGGGACTGAGTATCCCGGAAGCGGGGTCGCCACTGCGGCGGCCCCGCTTCTGCGTGCGCGGCTGCGTGCCGTGCGGGGGAGCCGGGGGATGCGCATCCACGTGGTCGATGATCGCTAGGCTTGGGCGGGTGAGTGGTTCAGACAGCGCCGGGTTCGTCATCCGCCGGGCGCGCACCAGCGATGTGGTGCGCATCCAGGAGCTCGTGGAGCCGCTGGTGCAGCGACGAATCCTGCTCGGCAAGGACGCGGTGGTGTTCTACGAGTCGCTGCAGGAGTTCCGGGTGGCGGAGACGCCGGACGGCGAACTGATCGGCTGCGGGGCGCTGCACGTGATGTGGCGGGACCTGGCCGAGGTGCGCACGCTCGCCGTGTCGGACGCGTGGCTCGGAAAGGGCATCGGCCGCGCGCTGCTTGGGCGGCTGGAGGACGACGCACGAGAGCTGGGGCTGAGCCGGTTGTTCTGCCTGACGTTCGAGGTGGGCTTCTTCGAGCGCAACGGTTTCCAGGACATGGGCACCGAGACGGTCGACCCTGAGGTGTACGCGGAACTGGTCCGCTCGCACGACGAAGGTGTCGCGGAGTTCCTCGATCTGGCGCGGGTGAAGCCCAACACCTTAGGAAATACTCGTATGTTGAAGCAGCTCTAGCGCGTTGCCGCGGCATTCGCCGCAGCCGCCGCTATTCTGCAGGCATGTCGACGTTCAAGCACCCTGTCGGCCCCCAGCCGAGCACCGTCTATTGGCGACGCCGGCTCCTCCTCGCCCTCGGCGTGATCGCCGTGATCGTGGTCATCGTACTGATCGTCGTGCGGCCGGGCTCCTCGGAGGGTGCGCCGGCACCAGCGGCGACCACGTCGAAGCCTTCCACGTCCGGCAATGGCGCGACGAGCATCCCGACGGAGAACACGACAGCCAGCGGCCAGGCCTGCAAACCGGCGAACGTGAAGGTGGCGGCGAACACGGACGCGGACACGTACGCCGCCGGTCAGTTGCCGAAGCTGACGGTCTCGATCACGAACACCGGGACGGTCGCCTGCAAGATCGACGCCGGAACGGCGCAGCAGGTGTTCACGATCACCAGCGGGTCGGAGACGTACTGGAAGTCCACGGACTGCCAGTCGGACAAAGTGGATGCGGAAGTGCTCCTGCAACCGGGCAAGACGGTGTCGTCGCAGACGCCGATCGAGTGGGATCGCACCCGCTCCGACCCCGCCACCTGCCAGCAGACGCGCGAGCAGGTTCCCGCCGGGGGAGCGTCGTACCACCTGACCACGTCGGTGTCCGGCATCAAGTCGGCTGAGACGAAGCAGTTCATCCTCAACTGACCGGTGCGCGCGCCGCGGCGGCGCCCGGGGCGCGAGATGCCAGTAACTGTGGCGCATCCCGGGCGTTTCTTGACAGTTACTGGCATCTCGTGCCCGCGCGGGGTGGGGCTGTGGATGATGCTGCGCGATGGGAGGCGGTGGCGCGGAGCGTGACCGGGCCGGTCTCCGTCGAGACGCCGGTAAGTGTGGCGCATCCCGGGCGTTTCGCGACAGTTACTGGCATGTCGCGCCCGCGCGGGGTGGGGCTGTGGATGATGCTGCGCGATGGGAGGCGGCGGCGCGGAGCGTGACCGGGCCGGTCTCCGTCGAGACGCCGGTAACTGTGGCGCATTCCGGGCGTTTCGCGACAGTTACTGGCATGTCGCGCCCGCGCGAGCGGGGCTGTGGATGGCGTCGTGCGATGGGAGGCGGTGGCTCGCGGTGGCATGGTGGGCCGCGACGGTGGGAGGCTCGCTGAAGAGACTCCCGGCCAGCGGTGGCGGGGCACCGTGCCGCGGGGGTCAGAACGCGGCGTCGAGCTCCCGCTCGCGGTCGGAGACCGCGGCCGTGAACGCGACGCGGAGGGCCTCACGGATGCTCTCGCTCCGCGCATCCACCCGGGTGACGAAGCCCAGGCGGGTGGCTTCCGCCACGCGCTGCTTGCCGCTGGCGACCGGGCGGATCTCGCCAGCGAGGCTGATCTCGCCGAAGGCCGCGAGCGTGTGCGGGATGGCCTTCTCGTTGGCGGCGGACGCGATGGCCAGGGCGATGGCGAGGTCGGCTCCGGGTTCGGTGAGGCGCACCCCGCCGACCGTGGAGACGTAGACGTCTTTGTCGCCCAGCCGGATGCCCGCGCGGCGTTCGAGCACGGCGAGCAGCATCGCGACCCTGGACGAGTCGACGCCGTTGGTCACCCTGCGCGGGTTCGGCGCCGTGGAGGCGACGACGAGAGCCTGCACCTCGACGGGGAGCGGGCGGCGGCCCTCCATCGCGACCGTGACGCAGGTGCCGGAGACGGGCGTGGGGGTGCGGCTGAGGAACAGCCCGCTCGGGTCGGCGACCTCCACGATGCCGTCGCCGGACATCTCGAAGCAGCCGACCTCGTCCGTCGGGCCGAAGCGGTTCTTGAGCGCCCGGACGAAGCGGAGCGCGGTCTGTCGATCGCCCTCGAACTGGCAGACCACATCCACCAGGTGTTCGAGGAGGCGGGGGCCGGCGATCGAGCCGTCTTTGGTGACGTGGCCGACGAGCAGCACCGGCAGGTTGCGGTCTTTGGCCACGCGGATGAGGGTGCTCGCCACCTCGCGCACCTGGCTCGGGCCGCCGGCCAGGCCCTCGCCGTTGCTGCTGGACACGGTCTGTACGGAGTCGACGATGACGAGCTGCGGGTCGACCGCGTCGATCTGGCCGACGATGGTTGCGAGGTCGGTCTCCGAGGCGAGGAAGAGGTGGTCGTGCATTGCTCCGGTGCGTTCGGCGCGCATCCTGACCTGGCTGACGGACTCCTCCGCGCTCACATAGAGCACCCGCGACTTGGCGCGTGCCGCCCGCGATGCCACCTCCAGCAGGAGGGTGGACTTGCCGACACCGGGCTCGCCGCTCAGCAGTATTGCCGCGCCAGGCACGATGCCACCGCCCAGCACGCGGTCGAACTCCGCGATGCCGCTCGGCCAGTGGCTGACGGAGGCGGTCTCGATGTCGGTGATGGACCTGGCTGCGCGATCGGACCCGATGGTCACCGGTTTCAGCGCGCGGAGCACGCCCGTCGGCGCGGCCGCCTCCGTGACCGTGCCCCACTCCTGGCACTCGCCGCAGCGACCGGCCCACTTAGCCGTCGTCCAGCCGCACTCCGTGCAGCGGTAGTTGAGCTGTGCCTTCGCCACGCAACCTCCTCGATCCGGTTTCACACTACGGGGGACCACCGTCATCCGCGGGAGGATCGCGCGGACTGTGGACAACTCCTGGCCCGTGTCGGTGGTGAGGAGTTCAATGGGCGGTATGGCGAATTTGACCTTCACACTCGCGTCCGGCCGCAAGCTCGGAGTGACCGGCTTCGGCGACTCGGCGGCGGAGAGGGTCGTGGTGTTCTGTCACGCGGCTCCCGGCTCATCGGTCTTCGACCCCGATCCGGACGCATCCAGCAACAGGAACGTGCACATCCTGGCCTTCGACCGGCCAGGATACGGCTCGAGCGACCCACTCCCGGCGGGCACCTGGCCGAGCATCACGCAGGCCGCCGACGACATCGCCGAGTACCTGCAGGCGATGAACCGCGACGAGTCGAGCGCGGGGATCAACCGGCCGGACTCGATCGGCATCGCAGGCTGGTCGGCTGGGGGACGCATCGCGCTCGCGTTCGCCGCCCGCCACCCCGATCTCGCCGACAGGGTCGCGATCGTCGGGACGCCGGCACCGAACGAGTCCGTTCCGTGGATCGACCCGCAGTTGCAGGCGATGTCCGACCACCTGGCCACCCTGGCACCGGATGCGGCGCTCGCCCAGCTCAGCGAGATGCTCCAGCCGCAGGCCGACGCGGTGAACAGCGCGGACGACGTGGCAGACGTGCCGCTCGACCTGCTCGGGGCGTCGGCGGTCGACGACGCGGTGCTCGCGATGCCAGGGGCGCGCGACAGGCTCGGCCGGATGCTGAAGGACGCCTTCCGGCAGGGGCCTGCCGGCGTGGCGGCGGACATCCTCAGCTACACGGCGCGTCCGTGGGGCTTCGACCCTGCCGATGTCGCCGCGAAGACGCTCATCGTCAACGGGCAAGCTGACGCGCTCGCCGGAAACGCGCACGCGACCTGGTACCAGAAGGCGATCCCGGATGCGCGAGTCGAGATGATGCCCGGCGTCGGCCACCTCGCGGTGATCCCCGCGTGGGACAGGGTGCTGTCGCACCTGGCGCCAGGCACGACGCGGCGCTGACGCGCGCGGCGCGGCTCGTGCCGCGTGACGCCCGACTCGTGCTTGCACGTTGCGCACGACTCGTGCGTCCGTGCGGCAGCGCGAGGGCTCGTGCGAAAGGTGCGGTGCGGCACCCGCGCAGCGCACGTCTTGCACGACTTGTGCGCCCGGGCGGTGCGACGGCTCGTGCGAAAGGTGCGGTGTGGCACCTGCGCAGCGCTCGTTGCGCACGACTGGTGCGTCCGTGTGGCGGCGCGAGGGCTCGTGCGAAAGGTGCGGTGTGGCACCTGCGCAGCGCTCGTTGCGCACGACTGGTGCGTCCGTGCGGCGGCGGGAGGGCTCGTGCGAAAGGTGCGGTGCACCACCCGCACAGCGCACGTTGCGCACGACTGGTGCGTCCGTGCGCGGCGGGAGGGCTCGTGCGAGAGGTGCGGTGTGGCACCTGCGCAGCGCACGTTGCGCACGACTGGTGCGTCCGTGCGGCGGCGGGAGGGCTCGTGCGAAAGGTGCGGTGCACCACCCGCGCACCGCACGTTTTGCACGACTCGTGCGCCCGGGCGAGGCGTGCGGGAGCGCGGGGCCGCACATCCCGTGTCAGGCGTTGAGCAGGACGAGGACGTGGTAGACGACGTATGCGGGCCAGACGATGGCCTGCAGCAGGCCGAGGACGACGCCCCAGAACGAGCCGTCAGATGCGGAGACGAAGTAGATCGCGGCGCCGACGTATGCGACGAGGAACACGAAGCTCCACGGGCCGGCGCGCTCGATCACGCGGGTGCGTCCTCTGTCGCTCATCAGCTCGCCTTCGCGTCGGGACGCTGCTCCGTCGCGGCGGGGACGGCGACGGGGCGGCGCGGGAACCTCCGCACCACGTGCGCGGTGACCGCGGGGAGGAACGCGGACGCCCACACCCGGTAACCGCGGTCGTTGGGATGGAACAGGTCCTCGGCGAACTGGGTGACGATGCCGCGCAGCCCCTGCCGCTTCATGGTGTCGTGCAGGGGAACGACGGTGAGTCCACGCTCGGCGGCGACCCGGCGGAGGATGGCGTTGCCCACGGCCACCTTCTTCTCATTCCACGGCAGATAGAAGCAGGGGAGGTCGGCGACGATGGCGTCGTCCGGGATGGCGGCGAAGACCGTGCGGATGCCCTCCTCGAAGAGCGCGGGGTCGAACGCGGCGATGTCGTTGGCGCCGATCGCGACGGTGACGATGTCCGGCTCCAGATCGGCGAACCGTGGCAACTGGTCGGCGACCGCGAGCGCGACCGTCGCGCCGGACACGCTCAAGTTCACCATCCGGACCGACCGCCCCGTCGCCGCCGTGATGTGGTCGGCGATCACGCCGACGTAGCTGTTCCGCGGGGCGGACGCGCCGATGCCCTGCGCGGCGCTGTCGCCGATGGCCACGTAGAGCAGTTCGCCCTCGGTCTTGGCCGCATCCCGCCACCATTTGGAATGCACGGGCAGCGTCTCGTTCAGCCGGATGCGGTTCGCCTCGAGTGCGCTCTGCGCCTTGCGAACCCGTGCCCACGCGAGCAGACCGACCGCGACCGTGGAGATCCCGGCACCGACAGCGACACGACTCTTCGTCCCCATTCCCAGCACAATACTCGCGCGCATCCCCTGCGGGCTGGTTGCCGGCCGGTGGTGAGCTGCTGGCTTCCTGCCGATTGGCGGTCGGCGGGGGGTTTCGCGTACGATAGTCCGCGGTACCGTGTCCGAGCGGCCGAAGGTGCAACTCTCGAAAAGTTGTGTGGGTGAAAGCCCACCGTGGGTTCAAATCCCACCGGTACCGCCACGTGCAAGCCCCCGCCATCCCAGCAATCGCAAGGGATGCGGGGGCTTTCGCTTGCGCGCGCCACCAGTGGTGCGGCGACTCGTGACCTCGCAACGCTGCGCTCCCGCTGTTGACAGCGCCGTCACCGGGCCCAATAATTAGGCATATGCCTAAGTATCACGATGAGCTCGACGCCGTGCTCCGCGCCCTTGCGGATCCCACGCGCCGGGCCATCGTGGAACGGCTGGTGACGTCGCCCGCCGTCGTGTCGGAACTGGCGGCGCCGTTTCCGATGGCGCTGCCCTCGTTCATGCAGCACCTGGGGGTGCTGGAGAGCGCGGGCCTGATCAGCTCGGCGAAGCACGGACGCGTGCGGACCGTGAGCCTGCGACCCGGCGCACTCGACGTGCTGCACGTGTGGCTCGGCGAGCAGCGCACCCCGGCAGAGCGCCAGGCCGACCGGCTCGGCATCCATCTGGCCCGCACCACCTCGAAGGAGAACTGAAAATGACACGCGTTCGCATGGACCTGTTCGTCTCGCTGGACGGCTACACGACGGCAGACCCGACACCCGATGCTCCGATGGGTCCGGACTGGGGCCGCCTGACCGCGGCGTACACGGCGACGCGCACCTTCCGCGCGAACGTGTTCGGCGACGACACCGGGGCGGGGACGAACGGCGTGGACGACCGATACGCATCCGCGTTCTTCGACGGGATCGGCGCCGAGATCATGGGGGCGGGGATGTTCGGCCTGCACACGTTCCCCGGAGACCCGGACTGGAAGGGCTGGTGGGGGGATCGGCCGCCGTTCGGCACCCCCGTCTACGTCCTCACCCACACAGCGCCCCGACCGCCGATCCCGATGGAGGGCGGCACGACGTTCCATTTCCGCGAGGGCGGCATTGCGGACGTTCTCGCCGAGGCGACCACCGCAGCCGATGGACGGGATGTGCGGGTCGGAGGGGGAATCGGCACGGCGCGCGAATTCCTGCGCGCTGGGCTGGTCGACGACCTGCACCTGCTGGTCGCGCCGATCGTCCTCGGCCGCGGTACCCGTTTCTGGGACGACCTGCCCGACCTCGACCGCACCCACACCGTGACGAGCGAGGTCGCCGAGAGCGGCACCATCCACGTCCGCTTCACCCGATAGGAACAGACATGACGATCGAACGCCGCCTCGCCAGAGCCGAGTTCACCCTGACCCGCGACTACCCGGCATCCATCGACCGCGTCTGGGACTCCTTCGCCGACGAGCAGCAGAAACTGAGCTGGTGGGGCGCAGGAGACAGCATCGAAGCCCGCGAATGGGCGTTCGACTTCCGCGTCGGCGGGCGCGACGTCGCCGAAGGTCAATTCCACAATGGGCCGTTGTCGCGGTACGAGGCCACGTACACCGACATCGTCGAGCATGTGCGCATCGTCACGACGTACGACATGTGGCTCGACGGCATCCACATGTCGACGTCGGTGGCGTCGCTGGAGTTCGAGCCGCTGCCCGACGGCACCCGCTTCACGCATGTCGAGCACGGCGTGTTCTTCGACCAGTTCTGGGCGGATGGAGTCGGTCGCGAGACCGGCACGCGCGGTCTGCTGGATGCGCTGGGCCGCTACCTCTCCTGACGGAACCTGCCCTGCCCGGCCAGGTCCGGCTGCGCGAGCGGCCGGAGTCGCCAGGGAGGGGGTGTGTTCGACGGCCGTTGGTGGGAGTCTGTCCGTATGGCGACGACGACGCGGGTGCTCAGCGTGACAGTTCCGGTTCCCGACCAGGACCAGGCTTTGGCGTTCTACCGGGATGTGCTCGGCTGCGAGGTGCGATACGACGGCGAGCCGTGGCCCGGCGCGCGGATGATCGAGGTGGTGCCGCCCGGCTCCTCGGTGGGCATCGTGCTCCTCCCGGCCGACAGCGAGATCCCCGTCGCCCTGCGCCTCGGGACGGCCGACGCCGCGGCGGCGTTCGAGCGCGTCAAGCAGGAGGGCGTGACCCTTCACAACGACGCCCCGATCACCTTGGGCGGCGGCACCCCGATGTTCTTCTTCGACGACCCGTTCGGCAACGGGCTCGTCTTCATCCAGGATGCGGGCGGCGAGCAGGCGGGGGCGCCGACGTAGGCGGAGACTGCTCAGGCGGGGCAGTACTCGCCGGGGAAGCCCGACTGCGGGCCGACCTGGATGCCCTGCACAGTGCTGTCGATGATGTCGAAGGCGATCCAGGTGCCGTTTCCGTCGGTGATCCCGTAGTAGGTGCTGATGGAACCGTCGCCGTACGCGCCCGTCGCCTGAAGGTCGGGGTACGCGGCCTGCAGTTCAGCGAGCGTGGAGCCGACTCCGATGCCGGCCGCCGTCCTCGGTGAGTGGTCCGCAGCGCTCGTCTGATCGGGGCCGAAGCGCGCGATGGTCACCGCGCCGACCGTGTGCAGAGCGTCCGGCCTGCCGGCCACGATCACGTATGGCGCGCCGGGCTGTTCCAGGTTCAACTGCCCCTCGGTGCAGAGGGGGTCCGTCGTGTCGGTGAACGCCGTGAGGGCTGCCTTCTGCTCCTCGAACGTCGATCCGAGGGTGATCGGCCCGATCCCCGCGAAGTCGATCGTCCAGGTCGACGGGTCGGCGGGGTCGGTCGTGTCGACAGGGGTGGGGGCGACCGGCGTCCGCGTCGGCGTGGAGGTGGCCGGTGGATTCGGTGTCTCGCTCGGTGTCACGGGCGGCGCCGTGGTGGCGGGCGGAGCGCCGAACGGGATCGCACCCGAGAGCGCGAGCGCGGCACCCCCCGTCGAGACGAGCACGGCCGCGACGACGAGCGAGACGACGACAGCGACCCGGCGATTCGGCCGGCGCTTCGTGTCGTTCCCTGCCTCGTCGACGAGCATCGCCGTGATGGCGTCGAGGCGGTCGCGGTCGAACGGGTCCAGGTCGTCACCGCTGTGCGGGGTCTGGGCGTTGCCGTAGTCGTTCATCGTGCACCTCCCGCGGTGGCTGTCGAGTCTGCGAAGTCGATGGTCGACTCCGCCAGCTTCTTCTTGGCGCGTGAGAGCCGGGACTTCACCGTCCCCAGCGGGACGCCCAGCGCGCTGGCCGCGTCCGCCAAGGTCATCTCCTGAATGAGGCACAGCGAGACGACGTCCTGTTCCTTCACGGACAGACGGGCGAACGCCTCCCGGACGGCGGCGCGTCGCGGCGCGCGGTCGATGCGGTCGTTCACCGCCGGAGCGAAATCGTCCTCGTGGCGAGCGGCAGGAAGGCTCTCCATTGCACGACGGTGGCGGCGATGCGCTCTGGTGACATTCTTTGCGACATAGTTCGTCGTCACCAGCAGCCAGGCGAGCACGGAACCGTTCACGACGCGCACCGAGTCGCGCTTTCGCCACGCCTCCAGGAAGACCAGAGCGGCGATGTCCTCCGCGTCGTGGAACGACTGCACCGACCGCATCGCCTGCCACAGCACGCGATTGCGGTGCAGCTCGAAGAGCGCACCGAACGCGGCCGGGTCGCCGGAGCGGACCGCGGCCCACTCGTCTGGCTCAGCCTCGCCGAAAACCGAAGACGTCATACCTCATAGTGTCCGGATGCACGCGAAAGGTTCCACGCGGCCCGGACGCGGCGTGTCAGCCGGTCACGCCCTCCGCCAGTCGTCGCTCGTGAGGTGCGACCCGGCCTGCGGGCCCATCTGGAGCATCCCGCCGTCGACCGTCCAGGACGCGCCCGTGACGTACGCGGCGCTCGCCGAAGCGAGGAACGCGATCACCGCCGCCACCTCGCGCGCGTCGCCGGGGCGGCCGAGGGGGATGCCAGGGCGGTGCACGTCGTGCGGATCTTCGTCGGTCGCGTCGTTCATCGGGGTGGAGATCTCGCCCGGAGCCACCGCGTTGCAGGTGATGCCGTACTCGCCGAGCTCCAGGGCGAGCGTCTTGATAAGGCCGCCGAGGCCGTGCTTGGCCGCGTCGTATGCGGCGGAGCCGACCCGTGGCTGGTGCTCGTGCACGCTGGTGACGGCGATGATCCGGCCGCCCCTGCGCGCGTCGACCATGCGACGTGCCACCCGCTGGATGCACACGAACGGGCCGTCCAGATCGGCCGCGACCGTCGTGCGCCAGGTGTCCCAGTCGGTGTCGAAGAAGGCCGGCCCGCCGTTGACGCCCGCGTTGTTCACGAACACGTCGCAGCCGCCGAGGTCGTCGGCCAGGCGGTCGACCACATCCCCGCAGGCGGGCGCATCCGTGGTGTCGAGCCGGGTGACGACCGCGCGGCGGCCGCGCTCCCTGACGAGGCGGGCGGTCTCCTCCGCTCCGTCCTCGTCGGAGTGCCAGGTGATGCCGACGTCGAGACCGGCGTCGGCGAGGGCGACCGCTGTTGCGCGCCCGATCCCCGAGTCGGAGCCGGTGACGATCGCGGTGCGTGGACGGAATTCGTGGTCTGCCATGGGGCGGAGTCTCCGCCTGAAATCCCGGCGCCGCTAGCCCTTGGCTGCACGCAGGCCGTCAGGGTGCGGTGAGCACGAAGAACAGGAAAGCCAGGAACCGTCCGCTCGGCCGATTCTCGAACTCCTCGGGGAAGCGCTCGTACGCGGTGGCGGACGGCGCCGGTTCGCTGATCTTCTCGATGCGGAACCCGGCCGAGGTGAACGCGTCGATCATCGCGTGAAGCGGGCGATCCCAGAACGTGAGCTGCGCTGTCCCACCGCCCATCGTCCACTCCTCCGTGCGCGCCCGGACGCCGAAGTACTCCGACGTGCCACCCGAGAGACGATCGCTGAGGAAGACGGCGGACGGATGCTCCTCCGACACCAGGAGCCGCCCACCCGGCTTCAGCACACGGCGGAACTCGGCCAGCGTCGGCGCCCAGTCCTCCAGGTAGTGCAGCGCCTGGGAGACGACGACATCGTCGAACGTCTGGTCGGCGAAGGGCAGTGGATGCGCCAGATCGGCCACCAGCAGATCGGCGTCGGCGCCGAGTCGTCGCCTGGCCTGCGCCACCATCCCCGCGCTGGAGTCGAAGCCCGTGACCACGGCGCCCCTGTCGCGAAGGTCCGACAGGATCGGGCCGGAACCGCAGCCGGCGTCGAGGACCCTCCTGCCAGCGACGTCACCAGCGAGCTCGACCAGCGCTGGCCGGTTGTAGTACTCGTTCAGGAGGCTGGTCTCATTGAGCGCCGCGTAGCCCTCGGCGATGGTGTCGTACGCGGTCGCGTCGTGCGGCTGAGTCATGGGGCTCATCGTGCCACACCGGGGTCCCCGTTCATTCGCTGGCGAGCCCCGCATCCACTGCATCGGCCTACGCGTCGTCGTCGCGCTGCGCACCGCGCGACGACGACGGGATGAGCAGGGTGGCCACCACGCCCACGACGAGGAACGCTGCGGCGAGGGAGGAGCCGAGCGCGACCGCCTGCGTCATCGCCTCGCGTGCTGCGTCGGCCGCGAACGCGGTCTCCGGGTGGGAGGCGAGCGGCGCGATGACGGCTCCCGCGCTGTCGGTGACGGCGTCGCTGAGCTTCGTGGCGTCGGCGGCGGACAGGCCGGCGTCCGTCAGCTTTCCGTGGAGGCTGGTTCCGAGGGAGGAGAAGAACACGGTCGTCAGCGCGGCGATGCCGAGTGCGGAACCGAGCTGGCGGAAGGTGCTCTGGATGCCAGAGGACTGTCCGCCCTCGCCCTCGGGTACGTCGGCCAGCACCACATTGGTCACCTGCGAGGTCGCGAAGCCGACGCCGATGCCGTAGAAGAACAGCACGAGGGCGATGAACCACCAGTTCGCGTCGGTGAACGCCGCGACCAGACCGAGCCCGGCGAGGCCGACGACCTCGAGGATCAGGCCGATCCTGACCAGCGCAAGCGGAGACACCTTCTCGGACAGCGGGAAGCTGATGCCGCTGGCGACGAAGCTGCCGATGGCGATCGGGACGAGGGTGGCTCCGGCCTCCAGCGGCGAGTAGTCCAGCGTGAACTGGAGCCAGAGCGGGAGGACGGCGATGATGCCGAACTCGCCGAGACCAATGATCAGGGTGGCGAAGTTGCCGTTGCGGAACGACGAGATCGAGAACAGCCGGACATCCATTAGCGGCTGGTGCGTGCTCGTGTCGCGGCTGGTCACGATCTGACGCCAGACGAATGCCGCCAGGAGGACGACGGAGACGACCAGGGCGACGAGCGCGGGGGAGAGACCGGAGTCCCAGGTCGCACCGAACAGGGTGAACGCCTTCTCGCTGGTCACCCAGCCGTACACGCGTCCCTCCACCAGGCCGAACGAGAGCAGGCCGAGACCGAGGATCGACAGGACGGCGCTGAACCCGTCCACGCGTCCGCGCGAACGCTGGGGCTGGGTCAGGAACACGACGGCGATGACCAGGATGACGACGGTGAGCGGGATGTTGATGCCGAACGCCCAGCGCCACGACGCGTGCTCAGACAGCCATCCGCCGAGAACCGGGCCGAGGACCGTCGCCGCGCCGATGGTCGAACCCCACACGGCGAAGGCTTGGCCGCGGGCCGGGCCGGTGAACATGTGGTTCAGCAGGGCGAGGGAGGTGGGCAGGATCGCGGCGGCACCGATTCCCTGCAGGAAGCGGGCCAGGATGAGGATCTCGCCGTTCGGGGCAAGCCCGGCCAGCAGGCTCGTCACACCGAAGATGATCACGCCCCAGATGAACACGGTCTTCGCGCCGCGCAGGTCGGCGATGCGGCCGACGAGCAGCAGAAGCGCGGCGAACACGATCGCGTACGACTCCTGGATCCACTGCGCCTGACTCGAGTCGATCTTCAGGTCGTCGATCACGGATGGGGTGATCACGTTCACGATCGTGGTGTCGACCACGATCAGGGCCACGCCGAGCGCGACCGCGATCAGTCCGATCCAGCGACGAGCGCCAGTGGAAACTCCCATTGCATCCTCCTAGTACTTACATGAGGAAATGACTTTACCATGGAATTACTTTGTGGATTGATAAAGTGAGCCTGCGAGCGGCGGCGGAGGAGGCCAGATGGATGCAGCGACGGACGACGAGTTCGCCAGGCGGGAGCGGCTCAACGAGGCGCTCCGTGCGTACGGAGCGAGCTACGCGGAACTGGCCAGAGAGTTCGCCGCCAGCGAGGGCCTGCACTCGACCGATGCCGTGGCGCTCATCGAGATCCTGGCCGCCGAGGAACGCGGGACGCCGCTCTCTCCCGCCCGCCTGAGCGACAGGATCGGGCTCACCGCCGGTGCCACCTCCACGCTGCTCAATCGGCTCGAACTCGCGGGCCACATCGTCCGCAGCAGGGAGCACGCCGACCGCCGCATCGTCACGCTGCACTCGACGCCGAACATCCAGACGATCGCGGATGCGTACTTCCACCCCCTCGGGGACAGGATCGCGGAGGTCATGGCCCGGCATCCGCCCGAGCTGCTGGAGAAGTTCGAGACGCTGCTCGGCGACCTGCGGGGCGCGATGGAGGCGTACATCGCCGACACCACGGCGCTGCGCGAGGCGGCGTCGTCCGAGGAGCAGGGAGCGCGCTAGCGGCCGTCCAGCCCGACCTGCAGCGTGAACCGCGTGGTCACGTCCGCGTCGGCCTCCACGATCAGCGGGCCGAGCGCATCCCCGTCCGGCCAGTACTCGCGGGTCGCCGGTTCGATGGCGAAGCCGGACACAGCGCCCCACCAGGGGTAGTCCTCCGTGCCGTGCTCCTGCCAGACGTGCGCGAACGGGAAGAGGTCCTGGTCCCAGTCGAGGAGGGCGAACGCGCCGGTCGCGGGGTTGCGGACCACGGCGGAGCCGCGGGAGCCGGACGGCTCTGTGCGGAAGCCGCCTCCCGTCGACCCGCCCTCCGGGAATACGAGGTCGAGGCGGCGGCCGTCGAGGTCGACGGTGGTCGAGGGGGAGACGAAGACCTCGCCGAGCACCGGATGCTCTGTCCAGGTGATGCCCACCGGCCCACGCGAGACGTTGGTCACCGTCTGCCGCACCGTCAGCGTGCCGTCGACGAGCTCGACCGTGCGCGTCACCGCGAGTGGGACCGTGCGCAGCAGGACGCCGAGCGTGCACGAACTCTCGTCGGCCGACTCCACTCGCCAGCGCCGCCAGGCGGCCTCGCCGTGGAACGGATGCGTGACGCCACCGAGCTCTCTGTCCTCTCCCGCGTGCGGGAGGAGGGTGTGCCAGCCTCCCGGATAGCGGCGATGCCAGGTCTCGGACGTGGACGGCGACGGATGATCGTCAGACCAGTCCTCGTCCGCCCACGGCGTGCGCAGCAGGTACTCGGTCTCGGTCGCCACGTCGGTCAGGGAGAGCACCGCCGCTCCGGCCACGCCCACCTCGGCGCGTGTGCTGGAGGAGCGCAGCGTCAGGCGGTCGCGTGCGACCGCGCGCGAACGCGGCGCGGCCGGTCTGGTCCGGAACGTCTCGCCGGTCACCACGGCCGTGGCCCGGTCATCGAGCGCACGGACGGGGCGAAGGAGCCGTGGAAGATCGACGACGCCGCACCGATCGCCCCAGCCACCTCTTCGAGCACGGACAGCTCGACGGCGACGTGGCGGGCGCTGCGCGCGGTCGGGATGCTGTTGACCGCCGCATCCAGAGTCGTCAGCACGATCTCGCGAAGCTCCGGCTCGAACGCCGGGCCGCCGACGACCATCATCGGAAGGTCGAGGAGGTCGATCAGGCCGACAGCGCCGCGGGCGATCACGTCGGCGACGCGGTGCGCGGCGGCCACCGCCTCGGGAACGCCGCGGCCGACCTCGCGGCACATCTCCGCGTACGATCTGGCCTGGCCGGAGTATCCGAGCTCCAGCGCGATCTCGGGGAGCGCAGTGGTGGGGTTGCACTCGCGCACCAGCGTCGGCCGACCGAGGTCGTCGAGCTGGCCGATCTGGATCGCGGCGAGCTGGCCGAACTCGCCCGCGTTCGAACTGGTGCCGCGATAGACGTCGCCGTTCAGCACGAGGCCGGAGCCGATGCCGGTGCCGAAGTAGAGGTACACGAAGTCGCCGGCGCGGCTGTTCTGGCCGATCCAGCGCTCGCCGATGGCCGCCGCCTCGCCGTCCTTCTGCACGATCACGCCGCAGTGCAGCCGCTCGGCCAGCATCCGGCGCAGCGGCACATTGCGCCAGGCACGGGAGAGCGGCAGTTCGAGCAGGTCGCCGCCGTTGGTGATCGGGCCGGGGGTGGCGACGCCGAGCCCGAGGAACGTGCTCTTGTCGATCCCGGATGCGGTGAGCATGTCTTCGACGTGCCCTCCGATGATCTCGACCAGCGCCTCGGGCGCCACCTGGCCGTCGAAGTCCTCGGAGCGCCGTTCGACCACGGTTCCGTCGAGCTCGGCGAGCACGCAGGTCAGACGCTCGGGGTCGACCAGCACCCCGGCGGCGTGCGCGGCCTCCGGGCGCAGCCGCACCGGGGTGCGCGGCTTTCCGACCTTCTCGCTGCGCAACTGTTCGCCCTCGGCCAGCAGGCCGCGCTCGATGAGGGTGCGCAGGATGCGGGACACCGACTGCTGGGTCAGCCCGGTGCGCTCGGAGATCTCCGTGCGGCTGATCGAGCCTGCCTGGCGGATGGTCTCGATGATCGTGGCCTCGTTGAAGGTGCCGAGGTCGTACTGGTTGGCGCCGGGCCGTGGACCGGATCCCGCGTGCTGGATGCGGGTGCGTTGCGGCGGTCGCGCGGCGGCCGCCTGACTGTCGAGGAGGTCGGTCACGGGGCCTCCAGTGCACCGTCAGGACGGCGGACGCCCGCGGCCCACGCGTCGTGGCCGGACAGCTCTGCCGGGTAGCGCGCCGCTGCGACCTCGTCGAGGTCGATGCCCCAGCCAGGAGCGTCGTTGGGAGTGAGCCATCCGTCCACGATTCGAAGCGTACCCGGGAACACGTCGTGCGTGGCCTCGTTGTAGACGTGGCCTTCCTGGATGCCGAAGGCGGGGGAGACGACGTCGAGCGTCACGTTGGCCGCAGCGCCGATGGGGGAGGTGTCGCCCGGGCCGTGCCAGGCCGTCCGCACGCCGAACACCTCGGCCAGGTCCGCGAGCTTCTTCGCCGGGGTGAGACCGCCGATGTCGGAGACGTGGCTCCGGATGAGGTCCACCCCTCCTCCGCTGATGAGCCGGGCCGCATCGGTGAACGAGGTCGTCAGCTCGCCCACTGCGATGGGAAGCGGGGACGCGGCCCGTACCTCCGGCAGGCGGTCCCAGTGCTCGGGAGGGAGCACATCCTCGAGGAAGAACAGGCGGTACGGCTCGAGGGCGCGTGCCAGCCAGATCGCGTCCTTCGGGGTCAACCGCGAGTGGACGTCGTGCAGCAGCTCGATGTTGGCGGGAAGCCGGTCGCGAGCCGCCTCGAACAGCTCCGGCGTTCGGCGCAGGTAGTCGCGGGCGCTCCAGCCGTCGCGGTACGGCGCATCCGGGTACTCGGTGGGCACGCGGGGCGCGCCGTAGCCGCCGCCGCCCGGCGTCGACTGCTGCAGCCGCACGAATCGCTGCCCCTCTTCGATCAGGCGCTCGGCGTGGTCGAGGGTCTCCTCGATCGTGCGGCCGGACGCGTGCAGGTAGGTGTCGGCCGCGGCGCGCACCTTGCCGCCGAGCAGCTCGTAGACGGGCATCCCCGCCCGCTTGCCCGCGATGTCCCAGAGCGCCTGGTCGATGCCGGAGATCGCGTTGTTGGTGACGGGGCCTCCGCGCCAGTACCCGGTGAACGCGATCAGCCGGGTGAGGTCGCCGATGTCGCCGGGGTAGCGGCCGATCAGCAGGTGCGCGACGTGCTCGTTGACGAACGTCTCCACCGCTTTCCAGCGCTGGGTGAACGTCGCGCAGCCGAGACCGTAGAGTCCTGGCACGTTGGTCTCCACCTTCACGACGACCAGCGCCGTGCCCTCCGGGGCGGTCGTGATGGCGCGGACGGAGGTGATACGGATGTCCTCGCGCGGTGTCCAGGGGTTGGCGAAAGTGTCGGTCACAGTGGCTCCAGGGGTCGTGGTGGCGGTCGGGTCGGGTCGGCGGTCAGGCCGGGTCGAGAGGTGGCAGATCGGTGGTGGGCAGGTCGAGCTCGTGCGCAGCGCGGAAGCCGATCGTGCGCTCCGCCGTCGTGAGGTCGATCGGGACCTCGCGCCCGGCGAACGCGCGCGTGCGCAGCACCCCAGGGGCGTAGCGGTCGAGCAGTTCGTCCGTGCGGTACGGCACGATGGTGGTCGGCGCGGCCAGGTAGAAGGCGTGCGCTCCGCTGACCCTCGCTGTCAGTCCGAGCTCGATCGCGACGGCGGCGTCCCGTACATCCAGGTACGACCAGCCCTCGGTGAGAGTGGGCCGCGGGTCTGCAGTCAGCTCCGCGGACAGCTTCTTCAGCACGTCCACGGTGTTGGTGTGGGGAAGGCGCAGCGTGACCACATCCATCCCCCAGCGGCGCCACACCATCCGGGAGGTGTTCTCATCGTTCAGCTTCGAAAGCGAGTACCAGTCGGAGACATCGGCGGGAATGTCGGTGTCCAGCGGGAGGTAGGCGGGGAGTGCGGTGCTGTCGATGCCCTGCGGCAGGCCGTACCGGTTGATGCTGCCGGCGACCACGGCCCTGCGGACTCCGCGCTCCGCCGCCTGGGTGAGCACGGCGAAGGTCGAGACGACGTTGGTGCTGTACACGTCGTATGCGGGGGCGATGTCCCTGTGCGCCAGCGCGGCCAGGTGGACCACCGCATCCACTCCGTCGAGGGCGACCGCGACGTCCTCCGGCGAGCGGGCGTCTCCGGCGACGACACGGGATGCGCCGTCCACCGCGTCGCCGTCGAGCGACATCGCCGTCACCGCGGCGCCGAGGCCGGCCAGGTGCGCCGTGGCGACCCGGCCGATCCTGCCCGCCGCACCCGTGATCAGGATGCGGCGCCCGTCCAGCGCGCTCATCCCTTGAGCCCGGAGGCGGAGCTGACCCCGCGCAGGAACTGCTTCTGGAAGATCACGAACAGGATGACGGGGATGATGATGGTCAGGAACACGGCCGCCATCTGCACGGAGAACGGCATCGCGCCGTTGGGCATGTTCGCGAGCGTCACCGACACCGGTTGCAGGTTGGGAGACGACAGCACGAGCATCGGCCACAAGTAGTCCTTCCACGACGCCACGATCGTCAGCAGCGCGACGACGCCGATGATCGGGCGGGACAGCGGAAGGATCAGGGTCGTGAACACGCGCACGGCACCGGCTCCGTCGATCCGGGCGGCTTCGATCAGCTCCCGCGGGATTGAGTCGAAGAAGCGTTTGAGCACGATCACGTTGAAGGCGCTCGCGCCGGCAGGGAGCCAGACGCCCCAGAAAGTGTTCTGCAGGTTCACCCCGATGACCGGCATCTTGAGGATGGTCAGATACAGCGGGACGAGCGAGATCACGCCGGGGAGGAACAGCGTGGCGAGGACGGCGCCGGAGAGGATCGGCCCCCACTTCGGTCGAAGGGCGCTCAGCAGGTATGCGCCCGTCGTGCTGACGAACAACGTCGCAACGGTGCTGCCCAGGGCGACGATGACCGTGTTGCCGAGGGACGAGCCGATCTGGGCGCCGTCCCACGCCTGGCCGATGTTGCCCCACTGGAAGGGCTTCAGCCAGATGTTCATCGGGTCGCGGAGGATGTCCTGACTGGTGGAGACGGATGCGCGCGCCGACCAGGCGAGCGGCCCGAGCCCGGCGAAGAGCAGGCCGACCAGCATGACGATCTGGAGCACCCACATCCAGGCCCGGACGACGGGGCGCTTGCGGTCGGTCGCCGAGATCGCACCGCGCTCGCGTTCCTCGCGCAGTTTGGCACGGCCCCGGCGACGCGGCTGCCCTTCCGGCTGCTGATCGTCGATGGGGTCGACGATGACCCCTGTTCCGATGACGCTCATGATGGGCTCCACCTCCTGGTGACGTAGTAGTAGACGACGGAGAGCAGGCAGAGGAAGAGCGCGAGGATCACGCTCAGTGCCGTGGCCGATCCGTAGTCGCCGTTCACGAAGGCGTACTTGTAGATCTTCAGCATCACCGTCTGTGTCGCGTTGTTCGGGCCGCCCCCTGTGAACAGGAACGGCTCCGTGAAGAGCTGGAACGTGCCGATGAGCTGCAACAGCATCATGATGAAGATGATGTTGCGCAACTGGGGCAGCGTGACGTGCCAGAGCCGGGACCAGATCCCTGCGCCGTCGATCTCCGCCGCCTCGTAGAGCTCAGTGTTGATGCCGCCGATGGCCGCCAGATAGATGATGGCCGTTGCCCCGGCGCCCGCCCAGGTCGTGTAGAGCACGAGCGACGGCATCGCCATCGCCTCCGAGTTGAGCCACGGGAAGGGGCCGAGGCCGACCCAGCTCAGGATGGAGTTGAAGATGCCGTCGCTGGACGGGTCGTAGAAGAACTTCCAGAGCAGGATGCCCGCGACGGGCGGCACGACGGCCGGGAGGTAGGCGAGCAGGTTGTACGCCCAGCTCCCCCTGCGGAGCTCGTTGATGAACACCGCCAGGATGATCGGCACGGGGAAGCCGAGAATCAGGCCGAGCGCCGCGTAGTACACGGTGTTGAGCGCGGCCTGCGGGAGCTCGGGGTCGGTGAGCACGAACGCGAAGTTGTTCAGGCCGACCCAGACGGGCGCTGCCACGAGGTTCGTGCGCTGGAAGCTCATCACCAGGCCGCTGACGACCGGTCCCCAACTGAAGTACAGGAACGTCAGCACGATCGGGACGGCGAAGAGCACGGCCACGAAACCGCCGGAGCGGAACCAGCCGGTGAAGGTGAGTCGGCGCTTGCGCCGTGGAGGGCGCCCTGGACGGGAGGTGCCCGTCGTCGGTCGTTCGAGAGTCTGTGTCATGGTGTCGCTCGCTTTCGTTGGGGCGGCGGGGCGGAGTGTTCGTCCGCCCCGCCGCCGTCCTGGCTCAGCGCTGCTGGGCCAGGTTCCTGTCGATTGCGGTCGACGCCTGCGTCACGAGCTGCTTGATGTCGGCGTTCTGGTCGGTGAGGACCTTCTGCACCAGCGGGTCGAGCGTCGCGTAGGTGTTCTGGGCGTCCGCCGGCTCTGGGATGAGCTTCAGCTTCGAGTCGATGTATCCCGTGAACTGGTCGCGCGGCACGTTGATCTCGTCCTTGATCCAGCCGAGGTACGTGTCGTAGACGGACTGGCTGACGGGCGGAAGACCCGGTGTGCCCACCGCGGTGTTGGATGCGGCGTCCGCCTTCGCCGAGGCGACGGCGAAGTCCTGGTCGAAGTACTTCTGGAAGTTCATGAACTCGACCCAGCGGGATGCGGCGAGCAACTCGTTCGGCGACGCCTTCGCGTTGAACATGGCGATCGTGCCACCGGTGAGGGTGCCGTGCTCTCCGTCCGCTTGCGGGAGTGCGCCCTGGCCGTAGTCGGCCGGCTTCATCCCGTAGTTGTGGATGGCCTGGTCGAACGCATCCGGAGCCTGCAGCACCATGCCGATCTTGCCGGCGGCGAAGGCCTTGCGGATGTCGTCCTGGTTGTAGAGGAACTGGCTCCCCATGGAGTTGTCCTTCCAACGCATGTCGTGCAGGAGCTGCAGGGCCTTCTCGGTGGGCGCGCCCATGGTGGTCTTCTTGCCCGAGGTGTCTGTGACGGTGCCGCCCATGCTGTACGTCATGGTGGTGAGCATCCAGCCGCCGGTGTTGTTGGTGGTGAGCTGCGAATATCCGGCGACATTCGGCACCTTCTGGGCGATGGTCTTGGCGTACTGCTGCACCTCGTCCCAGGTGGTCGGCGGCTTGTCCGGGTCGAGGCCGGCCTGCTGGAAGATCGCGCGGTTGTATGCGATGCCGACGGAGAACAGGTTGTACGGAACGGTGTAGACGTCGCCCTTGTCGTCCTTCACGTTGGCGAGGGCGAGCGGGTTGAGCTTGTCGAGCAGGCCGATCTGCTTGAGGTACGGCGTCATGTTCGGGAGCTGCTTGTTGGCGATGAGCTGCTTGCTGTACGTCAGCGAGACGTTCATCGTGGTGGGGAGGGTGCCTCCGGCGAGCTTGGCCTGGAAGGTCTGCGCCTGCCAGTACTCGGTGGAGGGCTTCACGGTGATGTTCGGGTAGAGCTTCTGGAAGTCGTCGACCTTCTTCAGGAAGTTCTCCCTGTCGGCCTTCTTGTCCGCCGTCGGCTCGTCGCCGACCGTGATGGTGACTTTAGCCTTCGGGTCCGCGGTGGCAGATGCCCCCTCGGTGCCGCCGCCGGAGCAGCCTGCGAGTGCGATCAGAGCGGCGGCCGCCGTCACGGCGAGCCCGGCCCTCAGTACATGTTTCTTCATTGAAACCCCTTGTCGTGTGCTGTGCCGCCCAGGTCGACGGCTCGGTCAGGCCGCCACGTGCTGTCTCATCTGTGCGACCACGATCCCGCCGCGAAGGCGGGTGCTGTAAATATAAAACTCAGAGAGTTATTAATCAATGACGAAAGTTTTCTCTGTTCTTGACTTCAAGCGCTTGAAGTCTGTTCTCATGGTCTGCATGACCACGATGACCATCCAGGAGGTGTCCAGGCAGAGCGGGCTCAGCGAGCCGACCCTGCGCTACTACGAGGACGTCGGCCTCCTCGGCCCGATCGCCAGAGACCAGAGCAGCGGCCACCGCCGTTACCGCGACGGTGACCTCGACGCCGCCCAGGTGCTCGCCTGCCTGCGCGCGATGGGCGTCGGCATCGAAGACATGCGCACCTACCAGGCGAACAGGCTGCTCGGCCACGCGGCGGCAGGCGAGCAGCGCGACATCCTGCTCAGGCACGCCGCGCGCGTCGACGAGCAGATCGCGACCCTGCGCGTCCACCTCGACTACCTGAGGGTGAAAGCCGCCCTCTGGGATGCTCGCGACCGCGGCGACACCGCCGCGGAAGCGGACGCCAGGGTCGAGCTCGAATCCATCCTTCCCCGACTCGAGGAGACCTTCCGATGACCACCGAACCCACCGCATCCACCCCGTCCGTCCCCTCCTCGCCCGTCCCCTCCTCGGCCGCCACCCTGGTGACCGGAGGGACCGGATACCTCGCAACGCGCCTCATCGCCGACCTGCTCGCCTCCGGTGTGGCCGTGCGCACCACGGTCCGCACGCTCGATCGCGCCGACGAGGTGCGCGAGGCCGTCCGCAGGGCGGGAGCGGACGACGCGGGACTGTCGTTCGTCGTCGCCACCCTCACCGACGACGGCGGCTGGCCGGAGGCGCTGGACGGGATCGCGGACGTCTACCACGTCGCATCGCCCATGATCCAGTCGACCGAGCCGGACGAGGTCGTCGTGCCCGCCCGCGACGGATCGCTGCGCGTGCTCAGGGCCGCCAGGGACGCCGGCGCTCGCCGCGTCGTGCTCACGTCGTCGTTCGCGGCCGTCGGGTACACGCCGAAGCCGGTGCGCGAGTACGACGAGACCGACTGGACCGACCCTGCGACCCCCGGGCTCCCCGCATACCCGCTGTCGAAGGCGGTCGCCGAACGCGCAGCGTGGGACTTCGTGGAGCGGGAGGGCGACGGGCTGGAGCTCGTCGTGATCAACCCGACCTGGATCGCAGGTCCCACTCTGACCGCATCCGCCCGGTCGTCGCTGCAGTTCTTCACGGGGATGCTCGACGGCACCATCCCGGCTGTGCCCAGACAGCGCTTCGGGATCGCGGACGTGCGCGATGTCGCGGCGGCCCACATCGCGGCGATGACGACCCCGGCCGCCGCAGGCAAGCGCTATCTCGTGCTCGCGGACGGCCCCACCATGACGTTCCTCGACGTCGCGACCACGCTCCGCTCCGAACTCGGCGCGCTCGCCTCCCGCGTGCCCACCGCGGAGCTTCCGGGCGACGAGCCGACGCCGCTCACCATCCACAACGAGCGGGCGAAGCGCGAGCTGGGCTGGCGCCCGCGCCCCGCCGTCGAGACGATCGTTCAGACCGCGGAGAGCCTGCGCGACCTGGGGCTGCTGGCGGGCGGGGCCTGATCGGGCGCTCGCGCGTCGGCCACTCTTGGACCTTTCTGGGGAGGCGCCGGGTTGACTGGACACGATCGCCGTCCAGACGAGACGGCGCCGCACCAGATGGGACTTCATGATCGCGCATTCCGGCCTCCTCGACCCGCAGGGGATCATCGACGCCGCAGGGCCGTGGGCACTTCTCGGGGTCTGCGCGATCGTGTTCGCCGAGACGGGGCTTCTCGTCGGGTTCTTTCTGCCGGGAGACACGCTGCTGTTCTTCACGGGCGTGCTGACCCTCACCGGTCACATCGGTGAGCCGCTCTGGCTGGTCATCGTCGCGGTGATCGTCGCCGCGTTCCTGGGCGACCAGCTCGGCTACGCGATCGGGCGGAGGGGCGGCCCGCGTGTGTTCGAGCGCAAGGAGTCCGGTTTCTTCAGCAGGGCGAGCGTGGAGCGGACGCAACGGTTCTTCGACCGGTTCGGAGGCGCGGCGGTGACGGTCGCCCGCTTCGTGCCGGTCGTCCGCACGTTCGCGCCCGTCGCTGCCGGTGTCGGCCGGATGCGGTGGGGTCTGTTCACGCTGTTCAACGTCGTCGGCGCTGCGATCTGGGCGGCCGCCGTCATCCTGCTCGGCTACGGCCTCGGGCACATCCCCGGCGTCGCCGACTTCGTGTCGACCTACCTGGACGTGATCCTGATCGGGATCGTGGTGGTCTCCGTCGTGCCGATCCTGGTTCGCGCTGTCGCGCTGCGCAGACGGTCCCGCGTCGATTCGTAGCCCGTATGCTCCTCTCATGCCCCGCCGTCCGTCGCCGCCGCCCGCCGCTGGCGGGGCCGGCGGCTCGGGCGGCTCGGGCGGCTCCGGCGGCTCGGGCGGCTCTGGCTCCTGGCGGCGCGAGCCGAGCACTGTGGTGCGCAGGACGGGCAGAATGCCGGAGGTCAGGGACGGGTCTCCGGTCGTGCTCGCAGAGTCGGAGGGGGTGACGGCTCCGCTGGAGTGGGAGCCGCACGCGCACGATTATCACGAGCTGGTCTGGATTCGGGGCGGGACGTTGACCACGCGCGTCGGCGACCGCGTCTTCACGGTCTCCGAGGGGGCGGCGCTGTGGCTGCCGGCCGGGCAGGTGCACTCCGGAAGGCTCACGGCCGGTTCCGAGTTCTTCGACGCGTTCTTCGAGCCGGAGCGCACGCCTGTGCGGTTCGAGGAGCCGACCGCGATCGTCCTGAGCCCGGTGCTCGCATCCCTGCTGGAGTACCTGCAGCGCACCGACCTGGATGCGGGTGCCCGCGCTCGCGGCGAAGCCGTCGTCTTCGATGTGCTCGAGACGTCGGAGCGTGCGCTGGTGCTGCGGGTTCCTGGCGATCCGCGGATCGACCCGATAGCCGAGGCGCTGCTCGCCGACCCCGCGGACGCACGCGGCCTGAAGGAGTGGGCGACGGCGCTCGGGGTCAGCGAGCGCACGATCACGCGCGCGTTCCGGAGCACCACCGGGCTGTCCTTCGTGCAGTGGAAGCAGTCGCTCCGGGTGCACCTGGCGCTGTCGCTGCTGGCGGAGGGGCACGATGTGCAGACCACCTCCGAACTGCTCGGGTATGCGCAGTCGAGCACGTTCATCGAGGCCTTCCGGCGCGTGATGGGCACGACGCCGGGCGCGTACCCGCGCACCGCATCCTGACAGCGCACCCGGCACCGCATCGGCCTCCGCGTGTCCGGAAAACCGTATCGGGTGTCTTCCGCGCCGGATTGCAGACAGGCGCCGACCCACCTAGTCTGAGTTAGGTAACCCTTACCTAACTCGGAACCCCCTCTATGCCCACGCCTTCTTCCGCCCGCGCCGCGACCGCCATGCGCGGGGAGGACCTCACCCTGCGCTTCGGCACGACGACCGTCGTCCACGGCATGACGCTGACACTCGAGCCCGGCCGCGTCACCGCGCTGGTGGGACCGAACGGCAGCGGCAAGTCCACCCTGCTGCGCTCCCTCGCCCGGCTGCATCCGATCGGCGACGGCCACGTGACCATCGGCGGCCCTGAGCGTCAACGGGCGGCCTCGCTGCTCAGCTCGCGCGAGTTCGCGCAGGAGGTTACGCTGTTCAGCCAGTCGCGGCCGGCGCCGCAGGGGATGAGCGTGCAGGAGGTCGTCGCTTTCGGGCGGCACCCGTACCGCCGCCGCTTCTCCGGTCACTCCGCGGAGGACCGCCGCGCGATCGCCCACGCGATGGAGTTGACGGGCGTCCGGACGATGGCCGACCGTGCGGCGGGGGAGCTCTCCGGGGGTGAGATGCAGCGCGTCTGGCTCGCCGCCTGCCTCGCCCAGGACACCGGGGTCGTGCTCCTGGACGAACCGACGAACCATCTCGACCTGCGCTACCAGACCGAGATCCTCGACCTCGTGCGCGACCTCGCAGACGACCACGGCGTCACAGTCGGCATCGTCCTGCACGACCTCGACCACGCCGCCCGCATCGCCGACACCGTGCTGCTCCTGGCAGCCGGCCGCATCCACTCGGCGGGAGACGCCGTCTCCGTGCTGACCTCGGAGAACATCGGAGAGGTGTACGACCTTCCGGTGGACGTGCACGTCGACGAGCGCACCGGCCGCCTGCGCATCGATCCGCTCGGGCGGCACTCGGGGAGGCGGCTGACCGCATCCACTGGGGGCGCCGCATCCACGTCAGCTCCCGCATCCACCATCAGAGAGGACCACCCATGATCCGCGCCCAACGCATCGCGACCGTCGCCGCGACGCTCGCCGTCGCAGCGCTCACGCTCACCGCCTGCGGCACCACGAGCATCCCGGAGGCGGAGGGCACGGCACCCGCCGCGAGTTCGCAGAGCTGCGCCGCCGACACCACGAAGACGGCGACAGGCCCGGTGTCGCTGACGGACGGCGTCGGCAGGACGGTCACGCTCGACAAGCCGGCCTCGCGCGTCGCCGTGCTCGAATGGCAGCAGATCGAGGATGCGCTCACGCTGTGCGTGGCTCCCGTTGCGGTCTCCGACAGCGCGGGATACAGCACGTACGTCAGCGCCGAGAAGCTCCCGAAGGGCGTCACCGACATCGGCGAGCGGGGAGAACCGGACCTCGACACTCTGTACGCGGCGAAGCCCGACCTGATCATCGTCGAGGCGTTCAGCGCCGCCGACGACCTCATCGCCCAGCTCGAGAAGCGCGACGTTCCCGTGCTGGCCACCCTCGGCGCGAACGCCGCCGACCCGATCGGGAACATGAAGAGCGTGTTCTCGATGATCGCGGAGGCCACCGGCCGCACCGAGCGCGCGGACGCGGTGCTGAAGCAGTTCGACGAGCACCTGGCGGAGGCCAAGAAGAAGGTGGCGGGCGCCGACCTGTCGACGAAGAAATTCCTGTTCTTCGACGGCTGGATCGAAGGCGGAAACGTCGCCATCCGGCCGTACGGGAAGGGCGCCCTCTTCACAGCGCTCGGCGAGCAGTTGGGGATGACCGCCGCCTGGACGGACGAGATCGACAAGACGTACGGCAATGGCGGCGTCGACCCGGCGTACGGCCTGGCTCAGACCGACATCGAGGGACTGACCGCTGTGGGAGACGCCAACCTGTTCTACTCGAACGACGACACCGCGGACAGCTACGTGAAGGAACTCGACAAGAGCGCCATTTGGACCTCGCTCCCTGCGGTGAAGGAGGGCAGGGCGCACGCGTTCCCGTCCGGCGTCTGGGGCGCAGGAGGACCGCTCTCGAACGAGCAGGCCATCGACGCGTACGTCGACGCCATCGCGGGGTGAGCGAGGCGGCACAGGCCGACGCGGCACAGCGCGGCGCGGCACAGAGCGGCGCGGCACGGGATGCGGCCGGGGAGCGACACCTCCCCGGCCGCGGCGTCCGCGGCGGCGGCGTCCTGGGCGGCGTCTCCGGCGCGGTCGTGCTCGTCGTCCTGCTGCTCGTCGTCGTGCTCGTGGGGATGTGGCACCTCACCCAGGGGACGTCCGGCGTCGGCGTCGGGGACCTGCTCCGCTACGCCGCCGGAGCCCGAGAGACGGTCGGCGGCGTCGCGGTCGGTGACGTCCTGACCGGATCGCGACTGCCCAGGCTGTTCGCGGGGGTGGCCGTCGGCTTCGCGCTGGGCGTGGCGGGCGCGCTGCTGCAGTCCGTCACCCGCAACGTGCTCGCCTCGCCGGACACGCTCGCCGTCACGGCCGGTTCGTACTTCGCACTGTCGCTCGTGGCGGCGTTCGGGCTCGCCGTACCGCTGTGGGCGTCCGGCGGAGTCGCGTTCGTGGGAGGGCTGGTCGCTGCTGCGGTGGTCCTCGGGCTCGCCGGGCGCGCATCCGGAACGTCGACAACGCGGCTCATCCTGGCGGGCTCCGCGATCGCGATGGCCCTGGATGCGGCGACCGCCATGCTGCTCATCCTCTTCAAGGAGAACACCACCGGCCTGTTCGCCTGGGGCAGCGGCTCGCTCGCGCAGTTGAACCTGGACGCGTCCGTGCGCGCTGCGCCGCTGATCGTGGTGGTCCTGGCCGCCGCCCTGCTGCTCTCCCGCCGACTGGATGCACTCCGTCTCGGCGACGACACCGCCGCCTCCCTCGGCGTCCCCGTCCGTTCGACGAGGATCGGCGCCGTCCTGTTCGCCGTCGTGCTGACGAGTGTGTCCGTGACCCTCGCCGGTCCTATCGCGTTCGTCGGTCTCGGGGCTCCAGTGCTCGCGCGGCTGATCGCCGGACGGGTGCGCGCCGTGAATCGTCACGCCCTGCTCCTGCCGGTCTCCGGGCTGGTCGGCGCACTCCTCATCCTGCTCGCCGACGCCGGGCTGCGCGCGCTGCTGGGTGCGGAGGGCGCCGCGGCCATCCCCACGGGTGTGCCGACCGCGGTGCTCGGCGCCGTGCTGATCGTCGTGCTCGCCCTGCGGCTTCGCGACTCCGGCTCGGTGCGCCAGCCGCAGCACGCGCACGTCGCGATGCGCACCCGCCGCCGCTTCGTCCTCGTGCTGACCATCGGCGCGGTGCTGGTCGTCGTGGCCGCCGTGGTCGGTCTGCTCGCAGGCAGCCTGTGGCTGCGCACGGGCGACGTGATCCAGTGGATGCAGGGGGTCGCCCCCGACCTCATCGGCCGGGCGTTCGACGAGCGCATTCCGCGCGTGCTCTCCGCCGTGCTCGCCGGGGCGGCGCTCGCCCTGGCCGGATGCGTGGTGCAGGGCACCGTCCGCAACCCGCTGGCAGAGCCGGGCATCCTGGGCATCACTGCGGGAGCGGGGCTGGGCGCGGTGATCGTGGTGACCTCGGGCATCTCCGGCGGCCGACCGCTGCTGATCGCGATGGCGGTCGCGCTGGGGCTGGGGACGTTCGCGCTGGTCGCCGGCCTGGCCTGGCGCGGCGGCCTCCTGCCGGATCGGTTCGTGCTGGTCGGTATCGGCTGCGGCTACGGGCTGAGCGCGATCACCACCTTCCTGCTGCTGCGCTCCGACCCCTGGGAGACGCCGCGCATCCTCACCTGGCTCTCCGGGACGACGTACGGGCGCACCCTGCCGGACGTCCTGCCCGTCGCCGTCGTGCTCGTGCTGGCTGTCCCCGTGCTCTTCGCGTTCCGGCACAGGCTCGACCTGCTGGCCGTGGACGACGACACCCCGCGCATCCTGGGCGTCCGGCTGGAACGCACCAGGCTGTTCGTGCTCGCCATCGCCGCCGTGCTCGCCGCCGTCAGCGTCGTCGCGGTCGGCGTCGTGGGGTTCGTCGGCCTGATCGCGCCCCACCTCGCGCGCTCGCTGGTCGGGGCGAGGCACGGCAGGAGCATCCCGGTCTCGATGGTGATCGGCGGGCTGCTGGTGTGCGTCGCTGACACGCTGGGGCGCACGCTGATCGCGCCGTCGCAGCTTCCGGCCGGCCTCATGATCGCGCTGGTCGGTGCGCCGTACTTCGTGTGGCTGCTGCGGCGATCCCGGGTGTGAGGCAGCGCCGCTCCTGGTTCCTCAGCCGAGGAAGTCGCGCACGACCGCGCTGACGAACGCCGGCTTCTCGGCGATGAGCCCGTGGCTCGCGCCTGGCACGATGCAGAGCTGGGCGCCGGGGATCGACGACGCGATCAGCACGCTGTGGTCCGGCCGGATGGAGTCGCGGTCGCCCGCCACGACCAGCACGCGCGCCCTGATGCCCGCCAGGTCGGCCGGGCGCAGATGCGGCTCGCTGGTCCAGAGCCGGAAGAGCTTGGCCAGCACCGCGTCCGCGTGCTCAGGGCCGTCCGGCGACAGGCGGTCGTAATGCTCGCGTTCCACGTCCGGCCCGGCATCGGTCTCGAGCGCCGACAGCACCGGGATGCCTTCGCTCTCCGGCGCCGTGGCGAAACCGGTCGGGTCCAGGTTGGCGCTGATGGCCACGAGCGAACGCACGCGCTCCGGATGCGCCATCGCGAGCATGAGCCCGATGATCGCGCCGTCGCTGTAGCCGACCACATCCACCGCGGAAAGGCCGTGCGCGTCGAGGTAGGCGACCGCTTCGGCGACGCCGCGCTCATAGCTGTACTCCTCGTCGATGTCGGCCGAGCGACCGTGGCCGGGACGCTCGAACGCGTGCACCAGGTGGTCGGCCGCCAGCGCGTCGGACGGGGCGCGCAGCGACTCGAGCGAGCAGAAGCCGCCGTGCAGGAAGAGCACGGGTGCTCCGTCGCCATCCCCGTCGATCTCGTAGTAGAGGTCGGCCCCGACGAGGCGGAGGTGTCCGGAGTCGCGGTGTGGCATGGGGATCAGCCTAGATGGATGCTCGGAGCCACCGCGCATCCCGCAGCCGCAGCCTGATCGTCCGCGCCTCGGGGCGCAGCGCGTGCGCGGGCCACACGTCCGGCCCGCACGCGCGCGAGCCCAGCCCGTGCTGTGCAGCGTCCACGATCAGCCGCGCACTCGTCGTCACCGGCAGCTCGTGGGGGTGCCGTGCTGTGGCGAGCTGCTGCGGCGTGTGCCTGCTCAGAGTGAAGCCGGGGAGGCGGCCGGCGGCATCCGGGATCGCCGTCAGGTTCAGGAGGGGGTTGCCCGCCACCGTCAGGGTCAGCCGTCGGAACGCGGAGCGGTGGCCGGTCTCCTGCGGTCGGGCGTATGCGACGTTCAGCTCGTCGACGGTCGCGGAGAAGCGGCCGACCCTGCCGGCGGCCAAGCTATCCGGGTAGGACTCCAGCGGGCCGAGGCCGAACCAGTCGGCGCCGTCGATCGGCGCGGCGGCATCCGGCAGGTCGAAGCCCACCCCGATGCGCGGCCACACCGTGTCCCAGCCCCGTGACGGCTCGATCTCGACGCGGAGGTCGACGCCGTCGTCGGCGATGGTCCAGGTGGTTTCCACCGTCACCCAGCGGGCGGAGTCCGCCGGCGCGACGCGGGAGATGGTGCGCAGCGCACCGTCCGCCGCCTCCACCGCCTGGATGCGCGTGGTCAGGCGGTCGAGTCCCTGGCGGCGCCACAGCTCGGCGTTCGAGACGCCGGGGATGCTCGCGTCACTGCCGTCGACGTCGTCGGAGCCGCCTTCGTCGTTGTCGGTCGGAGCGCGGAACAGTTCGAGCGCAGGGCCGGAGAGCGCGCGTCCCGCCAGGCGGACCAGGGCGCCGTTCTCGAAGTCTGCTTGGCCGAGGCTCAGCGTCCCGGCGCTCGGCCGCCACTGCGCTGCTCGGCGCGTCGGCGGGACGGCGAGTGGACGCCGGCGGGGGCGCGATCTGTCCACCTGCGCGAAGGCCACCGTGTGTCCTTCCGGCGCCCACCTGGTCGCGGAGGAGAGCGCGGCCTCCACCGTCACCCAGGTCTCCGCGTTCGCGGCGGCCTGAATGGTGGGTAGCGGCAGCACGGTCGTCTCGCCCGCGGCGATGGGATCGACAGGGAGAACACCGGATGCGATGACCCGGCCGTCGTGCTCCGCTCGCCAGAGGAAGCGCAGGTCGGACGTGTCGGCCGAGTGCCGCGCGTTCTCGATGGCGAGCGTGTCGCCGTCGAACTCGAAGCGGATCGGCTGCACCACAGCGGCGAACTCGTGCAGGCTCGGCATCGGGGTGTCGTCGCTGAGGATCATGCCGTCCATGACGAAGTTGCCGTCGTGGATGACCTCGCCGAAGTCGCCGCCGTATCCGTAGTACGGCGTGCCGTCGTCGGTGGTGGTGAGGATGCCGTGGTCCCGCCACTCCCAGACGAAACCGCCGTGCAGGCGCGGGAAGTCGCGGGTGAGCGCTTCGTACTGGTCGAGGGCGCCAGGGCCGTTGCCCATCGCGTGCGCGTACTCGCAGAGCAGGAACGGCTTGGTCCGCTGGCGCGCGCCTTCGCCTGGCGTGCAGTTCAGGAGCGGCGCGTGCGACCCGTCGGTGCCGATCGCGGTGGTCTCGGCGATCGACGAGTACATGCGGGAATACACGTCGGTGTACTCCCCGGCATGGTCGCCCTCGTAGTGCACCGGGCGGCCGGGGTCGCGATCGTGCACCCAGGCGGCCATCGCGGCGAGGTTGCTGCCGGTGCCCGCTTCGTTGCCGAGCGACCAGATCACGATGCTGGGGTGGTTCTTGTCGCGCTCGACGGTGCGCTGGATGCGGTCGAGGTATGCGTCGCGCCAGCGCGGATCGTCGCTCGGATTGCCCGCCCAGCCGAGCTTGTCGAAGCCGTGGGTCTCGAGGTCGCACTCGTCGATGACCCAGAAGCCGAGTTCGTCGGCGAGGTCGAGGAGGCGGGGGTGCGGTGGGTAGTGGCTGGTGCGGATGGCGTTGACGTTGAACCGCTTCATCCTGGCGAGGTCGGCGCGGGCGTGCTCCTCGTCGAAGACGCGGCCGCGGACGGGGTGGGTCTCGTGCCGGTTCATGCCGTGGAACACGACGCGTCGGCCGTTGACCAGGAACCGGTCCCCGACGATCTCCACCGTGCGGAACCCGAGGCGGAGGCTGATCTTCTCCGCGGCGTTGGACACCGTCGCGTCGTAGAGGCGTGGCAGCTCGGCCGACCAGGGCTCCGCCGCATCCACCACCGACTCCACCAGGTCGTCGGGAGTCGCCCAGACGGTCTCCACCCCCAGCTCGGGGATGCGCAGGGTCACCGGATACGCGGAGGCGTCCGCGGTCAGTTCCGGGCGGATGGTGCCGAGGCCACCGTTCCACCCGGTGCGCAGCCAGACGTCGTCGATGCCGCCGGCGGGACGGGCGAGCAGGGTGACGCTGCGGAAGATGCCGGGCAGCCACCACTGGTCCTGGTCTTCCAGGTAGGAGGCGGCCGACCACTGGTGCACGCGCACCACGATCAGGTTCTCGCCGGGATGCACGAGGCCGGTGACGTCGAACTCCTGCGCCGGGCGCGACCCGGCGCCCACGCCGGCCTCGGCGCCGTTGACCCACACCTTGTACATCGACTCGACCCCGTCGAAGCGCAGCAGCACCCGGTCGGCTGCGGCGAACGTGTCGGGCAGGGTGAACCGGCGGCGGTGGTCCCCGGTCGGGTTCTCGTCCGGGACGTGCGGCGGGTCGATCGGGAACGGGTACTGCACGTTCGTGTAGATCGGCCGCCCGTACGCGCCGTCGCCGTGCAGCACCCAGTGCGACGGCACCGGCAGGGTGTCCCAGCCGGTGTCGTCGTAGCCGGGAGCGGCGACGTCCTCGGAGACGGCGGCGGTGGGGGAGAGCCGGAACGCCCAGTCGCCGTCGAGCGAGAGCATCGGCGCGTCGGTGTGCAGCCACGACCGGGGTGCGGAACGCGCACCACGACCCGGCGCGGTGTCGGACAGATACAGGGGAGTGGTCACGGTGATGCTGCTTTCGCTGGTCAGCGGACGACGATGGTGCGCAGCTCCCACGGACCGAGCGCGAGCTCGACCGTGCCGGAGACCGTCGTGGTGGAGAGGACCCGACCGAGCAGGTCGACCGTCGTGACGTCGGAGAACGTCCCGGACACCACGGCCGTCGCGCCCGCGTTCGACATCGCGACGAGCCGAACCTCCGTGCCGCCATCCACCCGGCGGATGCTCGACACCTGCACACCGGCGCCGTCGACCGCGATGCCCGAGGCGACCGTGGGAAGCTCCGACCCCGCAGGAGCCGTGCCCCGCGTCACGAGCACGTCGTTGCGGAACGCATCGGCCAGCGCGACCGCATCCACGCCGTTCCAGCCGGATGCGGACGGCGCGATCGCGAAACGGTTCTGGATGCGCACGCCGAGGTCCTGCGCGCCGGGGGCCGCGATCTCGGTGGCGGCCGGTTCGTCGCGCAGTGGATGGATGTTGACGCTGATCGAGCCGACGGCGCGCAGCAGGGTGATCGCGAGCTCCGTTCCGCCGCCGACGACCTCGTACTCCGAGGCGTGATCTAGCAGCACGGTGGCGGAGCCCGCCGACACGAACTCGCTCGCCGGGAAGGTGGGAATCGGGAACTCGCCCCAGCCGCCCTCCGCCGTGAGACCGCGCTCGGTGACCGAGAACTGCCCGGCTGACGATGACGATGCCACGGTCTCCGGCAGCGGGACGTGGAAACGCAGCCGGTGGTCGGCCGACCGGTTCAGGAACGAGGTGGAGACACGCACGAACGGCTCGCCCGCGCGCACCTCGACCAGGGTCTCGACCGTGGTCGGCTCCGCCGATTCGTCACGGTGGTCGCGGTCGGACGAGAGCGCAGTTGGCCAGTGGTACACGCGGGTCACGAGCATCCGGGAGCGCAGGGGGCCGTCCTCGATCCGCTCGACGGAGAGCTCGGAGGGGGTGTCGACCAGGAGATCGTGCGCGGGCGGGGCGTAGTTGTAGCTGTCCCCGCGGTCGCCGCCGTCGACCAGGCGACCGACACCGCGCAGCACGGTGCCGTCGATTCCGACGACCTCCAGAGTGCCGTCGATGGCGACGGTCACCGAGACGATGCCGTTCGAGAGCGTCGCTCCGGTGGCGGTCGCGGGTCTGGTCGGAGCAGGAGCGGCGTCCTCCGCGCTCTGGACGATGCGGAAGGAGGCCAGCCCTGACGCCGGAACGCTGACCGGCACCAGCGCGGTGGCCCGCGCCTCCTCCAGGGTCAGCACGCGCCACTCGCCTGGGTGCGCTGCGGCCGCCGCAGCGACCTCTTTGCGAAGCACCAGCAGATCGAACTCGGCGGTGGCCGGCACCTCGGCGAGGTGGAAGACGAGCGAGCCCGCGCTGAGGTCGTAGTGGTCAATCAGCCGGCCGAACAGCTCGCGGCGGTGGATGCGGCGGAGCACGCGCTCGAGCTGGCTCGCATCCATGAACTCGTCGCTGAGCACCGTCGGCGCCTCCGACGTCACCTGCACCGGATGAACGGACCCGTCGGCCGCGGTCGCGGTGAGCACCGACCCGTCCGCCGGTGCGATCACGTCGACCTCGACCAGCGCGCTGCGCGGCGTCGGCAGCGTGTTCGCGACGAGATAGCCGTCGCTCGGGACGGCCGCTGCAGGCCGCGCGATGGCCGCATCCCGGACGGCGCGTGCCGCGTGCGTCGCCTCGGAGAGCCTGGCCTCGACCTGGTCAGACGTCTCGTCGGTGCCGGAGCCGACGACGGAGTCGTGCGCGGTCGACTCGATGATCTTGTGCCAGGCGAGCGACAGGAACGGGGCGTCGTCGCGCTCCGACCACAGCGCGTTGATGCGCTCCGCGTGGTCGATCGTGCGCTCCGCCACGGCCATCCGCTGCTTGAGCGCGAGCCGCACCGAGAGCACGCCGGGCAGGATGTTCCCGCGAACGTGGCTGCGCAGTTCGCCGTCAACGACGGCCGAGACCTCGTCGCGTACGTGGCTGCGGATGTACTCGTCCAGCGTCGCGACGGTGATCGCCCGCTCCTGGCTGGATGCGCGGCGAAGCCACGCGGCGAGCTGCGGGTCCGGTGCGTTGTGGTCCGTGCCCGCCATCGCGAGCACAGGGTCGTTGCCCCAGCGCTCGACGGTCATCTCCGCATAGTCGCCGAGCGCCCGTCCGATCTGGTCGGGGACGAGCAGCACGTCGAGCCCGTTGTCGTAGCCGTCGAACAGGAACTCGGTCCGCACCTCCGACCCGTCCGGCGCCCTCCAGCGGAAGGCGTGCCCGTCGACCGACCCGGGGACGCCGCGCCACAGGGCAGCGTGCTCGATGCCGGCGCGCGCGAGGATCTGCGGCATCTGGGCAACGTGCCCGAACATGTCGGGCAGATAGCCGATGGGCATAGAGCCGCCGAGGTCGCTCGCTGCCGCCCATCCCATCTGCAGGTTGCGCACGATGGTCTCGCCGGAGCAGAGGAATTCGTCGAGCAGGATGAGCCAGGGCCCGATCGCGAGCTGACCGTTAGCGACGAGGGCGGTGACGCGCCCGCGGTTCTCCGGGCGCATCTCCAGGTAGTCCTCGATGGCCGCCATCTGGCCGTCGACCGTGAAGCGGAAGCCCGCATCCGCCTCTGCTGTCTCCAGCACCGTGTCGAGCGCGGCGACGAGCCGGTGACGGAACACCTGGAACGGCTCGTACCACTCCCGGTCCCAGTGGAAATGGGGAACGAAGACGGCGGAGTTCTGCATAGCGATGGGGGACCTTCTGGTGCGAGAGGAGACGGGGGACGAGCGGGAGGTTCTGCGCTACTTGAGGGAGCCGGAGGCGAGGCCGGTGCGCCAGAACCGCTGGAGCAGGATGAATACGATGATCACGGGGATGATCGACACGAGCGATCCTGTGATGACGGACTCCTGGAGGAGCGAGACGCGGGCGGTCTGCCCGTTCCACTCGTAGAGGCCGAGGGTGATCGGGAAGAGCGACTCCTTCTGCAGCATGACCATCGGCAGGAAGAAGTTGTTCCAGATTCCGACGAACTGGAACAGGAAGATGGTCACGAGTGACGGCGTCATCAGCTTGAACGCAACGGAGAAGAAGGTGCGGAACTCGCCGGCGCCGTCGAGACGCGCAGACTCGATGATCTCCTCCGGCACGGCGGCTGCCGTGAAGATCCTGGCCAGGTAGACGCCGAACGGGCTGACGATGCTCGGCAGGAACACCGCCAGGTATGTGTTCACGATTCCGGTGGCGGAGAACAGCAGGAACAGGGGGAGCGCAAGCGCGGTCGTCGGCACGAGCACGCCGCCGAGGATCACCGAGAACAGGAACTCGCGACCGCGGAACCGGAACTTGGCGAGCGCATACCCGCAGAGCGCCGAGATCAGCGTGCCGACCGCTGCGCCGAGCACCGCGTAGATGACGCTGTTGATCGCCCACTGCCCGAAGATCCCGTTGCTGCGCCCGAACAGGGTCCCGAGGTTCGTGAAGAGGTCGAAGTGGGAGAACCATAGGCCGAAGGTGGAGGCGAGGTCGCCCTGGGGTTTGGTCGCTGCGACGATCAGGAAGTAGATCGGCAGCAGGAAGTAGATGGCGAGGAGGAACATCAGCGCCATCGCCGCCGTGCGGCTGACGCGGCTTTCGCGGATCGAGGTCGGTGTGCTCACAGTCCCGCCTTCTTCGAGGTCAGTCGCATGAAGCCGAAGCTCAAGACGAAGGTGATGAGGGCGATCACGACGGAGATCGCCGCAGCCTGCTGATAGTTGTTCCCTGAGGCGACCGCGTAGGCGAGCATGTTCGGGGTGAAGGTGCTGGAGATGTTGGAGGAGATCTGCCGCAGCACGGCGGGCTCTGCATACAACTGGAGCGTTCCGATGATCGAGAACACGGTGGTCAGGATGATCGAGGGCGCGATGATCGGCACCTTGATCTGCCAGGCGATGGCCCAGTTGGAAGCGCCGTCGAGCTTCGCGGCCTCGTAGAGCTCCTGCGGGATGGACTGCAGGGCGGAGAACATGATGAGCATGTTGTATCCGGTCCACAGCCAGGTGGAGACGTTCGCCGCCGACCAGAGCACGGCGCCGGGGCCGAGGAAGTCGGGCTGGAGACCGATCGCCTTGAGCATGTCCACGATAGGGCTGAGCTGCGGCGAGTACAGGAACGACCACATGATCGCCGCGATGACGCCGGGCACCGCGTACGGCATGAACGCCGAAATGCGGAAGAACGACTTCAGTTTGAGGAGCGGGGTGTCGAGCAGCAGCGCCATGATGAGCGCCACGAACAGCATCACGGGCACCTGCACGATGCCGAACAGCGCGATGCGCCCGATGCTCGCCCAGAACTCGGTGTTCTGGAAGACCTGGATGTACTGCTCGAAGCCGCCGAAGGTGGTGTACGACGTGCCGTACTGGCCGCCGGTGCGGCGGACGACGAGGAAGCTCTGCCAGATCGCGTAACAGATCGGCACGAGGTAGAACAGCACGAACGGCAGGAAGAACGGGACGAGGAACGCGACGATGGTGCCCACCCGGGGGCCGCCGCCGTTGGGACGGCGACGGCTCCCGGATGCTGCCACCACGCGGGTCGCGCGGGTTGCGATGTCAGTCATGCGATGTTCAGTTGCCCGCCACAGCCGGGATCGCCTGGTCCTTCATGGACTTGAGTGCTGCGGACTGGGCGGAGGCGAGCGCGTCGTTCAGCGTGCCGCTGCCCGCGGCGGCCTTGGCCATCGCATCCTGCAGTGCCAGGTTCACGGTCTTCTGGGTCGGTCCCCAGGTGAAGCTGGTGTCGATGTTCTTCGAGGAGTCGGCGAACACGTCGAAGATCTTCTCGTTGTTGTAGTACGGGACGCCTTCGGACAGGGCCGGGAGCTTCGAGCCGGCGACGGCCGCGGGGTAGAGGCCGCCGAGCTTGTTCTCGAGGGCGAGCGCCTCGGGGTCGGAGTTCAGCCATTCGTTGAATTTGACCGACTCGTAGAGGTGCGTGTTGCCCTTCATGAACGCGACGGTCGAGCCGCCCCAGTCACCGGATGCGGGGCTCGAGCCCCAGGTCGGCATCGGCACGATCGACCACTTGCCCGCCTGGTCGGGCAGGTTGTCGCGGAACATGCTGTAGCCCCAGGCAGCGCCGACGTAGCTGGCGACCTGATTCTGCTGGTACGCGGCGTACATCGGCGTGGAGCCGTTGGCGAGGTCAGTGCGGACGAGTTTGGCGTCGATGAGCTTCTGCCAGTAGTCGGCGACCTGCTTGCTCTTGTCCGACTCGACCGTCACGTGCCATTTGTCGCCGGAGTACTTGTACATGTCGGCACTGTTCTGCCAGAGCAGGCCGTTGAACCACTCGGCGTTGTTCGGGTCGAAGAACGTGATGCTGAGGTTCGGGTCTGCTGCGTGCAGCTTCTGCGCGTCGGCCGCGTACTCGTCCCAGGTCTTCGGGATCTCAAGGCCGTGCTGGCTGAAGATGTCGCTGCGCACGTAGAGCGCCATCGGGCCGGTGTCCTGCGGGAAGGCGAAGACGCCGGTGCCGCCGAAGCTCGCCTGCGACCAGGTCCACGGCACGAACTTGTCCTTCGCATCCACAGCCGCCTTGCACGACGAGACGTCGACGAAGGCGTCCTGCGTGCGCAGGTCCGGCAGTTCGTCGTAGCCGACCTGCGCGAGCTCTGGCGCCTTGCCGGCCTTGAGCGCGTTGCCGAGGGTGCCGTACTGGTCGTTGGAGATGTTCTTGGTCTGGACCTGGATGTCCGGGTTCTTCTTGTTCCAGAGGGCGACCACCTGGTCCATGCCGGGAACCGTGTTCCAGTACTGGATGGTGACCTTGCCCTTCGCCGGTTCGCAGGAGGCGGCGGAGGCGTCACCGGACGGTGCGGGGGACGAGCACGCGGCGAGGACGGCGATGCTGGCCGCCGCCGCGACGACGGCACCCGCGAAGCGGATGCGCCTGACTGTGTTGCTCATGTTTTCCTTCCAGAAAACGTCCAGCGGCACCGCTGGACGGGTCGACATTGACCCCTCGGGCACGGGGGTTCGGAGAGTGCCTTCGGGTTGGAATGGACGGGTATCACCGGCGGGTGGATCGAGAGCCGATCGCCGCGGCAGGAATTAGCAAATCATATTTTCTAATTGCCCGCAACACTATGTGAGGACAAACATCCTGGACTCAGTCGGCTGCCAGCAGCAGCGCGGAAGGACGAGGAGAGAACGTGTTGTCGAGCACCAGAGTCGCCGCTCCCACCGCCGCCACGTCCACAGGGATCGCCGATTGCGCGAACCGCAGAGGATGCGGGGGAATCAGCGCAGGATCGGAGCGCACCGCATCCGGGAGCGCAGCCAGGATGGTCGGCGAGATGCGAGCCCAGAACGGGCCGCCGAAGATGATCTCGTCGATGTCGAGCAGGTTCACGATCACCACGACGGCGCGCGCCAGCGAACGGGCTGCGTCGGTCAGGATCGCCTCCGCGTCGTCGTTCCCCGTGGAGGCGAGGGTGGCCAGGCGGGTGAACGCCGCATCCACGTCGTCCATGTCGTCCGGATCGCCCGCTTCGTCGGCCGAGAGGACGCCGTCCAGCACCGCGCGTTCCACTAGGGCGCGCGGCACGGTGATGTAGCCGACGCAACCGCGCCGCCCGCAGGTGCAGATCGGGCCGTCAGGGTCGACCGTAATGTGCCCGGCGTCTCCCGCATTCGAGCTGATGCCGCGCACGACCTCGCCGGACACCGACAGACCTGTGCCGAGACCGGTTCCGTAGTACATGAACGCGAAGTCCCTGCTGCTGCCCGGCTCGGCGAACCACAGCTCGGCGACGACGGCCGCTGTGGCGTCCTTTTCGAGCAGCACCGGCAGTCCCGTCGCCTCCGAGAGCGAGCGCCGCAGGGCGACGCGATGCCAGTTGGGCATCATGGGCGGGTTCAGGACCACGCCGTCCTCGACGTTGATCGGCCCCGGCGACGCGATCCCGATGCCGAGGATGCGCGAACGGTCGACCGCAGACCCGGCGATGAGCGCCTCGATCGCCTCCGCCATCTCGCTGATCACAGCACTCGCGTCGCCGGCGGTCGGGGTGCCGGTGCGCGAGTGGTCGCGGATGGCGCCCGACAGGTCCACGAGCACGTACGTGACGGCGGCCGGGTCGATGTGCACGCCGACCGCGAACCCGCCTCCCGGGTTCAGCTTGACGACGGCGGCCGGTTTGCCTGGCCCGCTCATCCGGGTGCCGTGCTCATCGACGAGTCCCGCATCCAGCAGCCGTCGGCACACCTTGGTGACGGTCATGCCGCTGAGGCCGGTGAGCGACGCCAGCTCGGAACGCGTGATGCCCTCCGGCCGCCGGCGGATGGCGTCGAGCACGACGGTCTGGTTGTACTCGCCGACGGCGGGCAGGTTCGTCCCTGTGCGATCCACCATCCGGCCTCCCCAGTTGCAAGCTTCCCGAAAGCCTACCGGGGTTGACGTGAGCGGCAGCGTCGCGCTTGCACCGCATCCCAGTCAGCCGAACGCGCCCAGCGCCCTCCGATACCCGGCGCTGTCGGCGCGCGTCTCCGCCGTGACCAGCAGCGCGTTGCCGCCCACGGTGCGGGTGTAGTCGCCGCGGCTCGGGATGACCACGACCTCGGTCAGGCCGCCAGATGGAACGTGTCCGCGAAGCGGTCGAGGAGGTCGCCCGGCCCGCGCAGCACCTCGACGACGCCCGTGGCGATGGCCAGCTCGGGGCGCAGCTCGCCCGAGATCAGGCGGTGGATGTCGGGACCGGCCGCGAACGCGAGGTCGGCAGGTCCGTCCCCGCGCCGCACGTCGAGGGCGGATCCGTCCACGCGGATGAGCAGTTCGGCCTGACCGAACCTGGCCGCGTATCCCGTCGCCGGCAGGCTCTCCGCCACCGAGGGGCGGAACGCCGTGCGGAGCGTGATGGTCATCGAGTCCGGCGTCACGATCTGCTCCTCGCGCGGGTCGCCCATCGCCTTGAACCCCCAGGCGCTGAGGGCGAGCACCACCGGTTCGAGCTCGCGGCCGTACGGCGTCAGCTCGTAGACGATGATGCGCGACCGCGGCGCCCGGCGGATGATCCCGGCCTCCTGCAGCTCCTTGAGCCGCGCGGCGAGCACGTTGCTCGGGATGCGCGGAAGACCGGCGGCCAGTTCGCCGTAGCGCCGCGGCCCGACCAGCAGGTCGCGGACGATCAGCAGAGCCCAGCGCTCGCCGATAAGCTCCAGGGCGCGGGTGACGCTGCAGTACTGTCCGTAGTCGCGCGCGGCCATCGGACCTCAGGCCTGCTGCTGGTTCGCGAACGCCTCTGGGCCCTGGCTGGCGGCGACGGGATCCATCCAGCCGAACTCGAGGAGGTTGCCGTCCGGGTCGGAGAGCTGGCGCTGGTACATGAAGCCGTAGTCGGCAGCGGGGCGGCCCTCTGAGCCTCCGGCGGCGAGCCCGTCTTCGACCGCCTTGTCGACCTCGGCGCGGCTGTCGAGGAAGATCGCGGTCGAGACCGACGGGGCCTCGGCCGGGTTGCCGATCGGCAGGTCGGTGAAGGTCTGGAAGTAGTCGCGCACCAGGATCATGAAGTAGCTGTGGTCCTCTTCGACGACGACGCACGCGGCGTTGTGGTCGGTGAACAGCGGGTTGATGCGGAACCCGATGGCCTCGTAGAACGCCTTCGCGCGCTCCAGGTCGGTCACGGGCAGGTTGACGAACATCCCGGTCATGGTGGTCTCCTTGCGTCGGTGTGGTGTCGGAACAGTGCTAACACTTGCAAAAAACAAGTGGCACGTCAAGACCCCCTCGACCGATCAGCGGGACGCCATCGTGTAGAGCACGGACAAGGGAGGCACGGTCGTCGCGACCGCCACCTCGGCGAGAGACTGCGTTCCCGCATCCAGGTAGCCGTGCTGGGCCATGTGATCGCGGTAGAGCTCGGCCCGCACCCGCTCCGGCACGATCCTGCTCCACGCGGTGGAGGTGATGTCGTCGTTCCAGGAGGAGTGCAGGATGGGCGCGTGGCCGGTCACCGGCAGCAGGCCCGTCTTGGCGTTGCCATCGGCAGGCAGCACCCGGGCGCCGAAGCCGGGCGCCCGGGGGTCGAACCTGCTCGCGCGGCCCAGTCGCGCCTCCATGTCCGAGGCCGCCTCCGCCGCGTAGACGGCGCGGGCGTGGAGGTCGCCCGCGGTCGGGATGCGCTCCTCGATCCCGGCAGACCCGAGCATCACGAAGGCGGTGACGCCCAGGTCGGCGTCTGCGAGGGCGTCGGCGGCCATCGTCGTCCCGTACGAGTGCGCGACGACGTTGAGCGTCGGAACGTGCCCGAACCGCGCGGCGCTCAGACCCCTGATCGCTTCGATCAGCAGCGGCGCTCCGTTCGCTGCGTAGTCCCCGAGCGCGGCGTCGATTCCCACGGGAGGCGCGGCGTACCCCATCCACGCGATCACCGACCTGTGGTCGGATGCGCCGGCCTCCCCCTGTGCGTTCCAGATGTTCTGCGCCGCCAGCGTCCAGAGCTGCATGTCCGTCGTGTACGTTCCCATCCCTGGCACAGCCCAGGTGACCACATCGGCGGTGTCCGGGTTGCCGACCGCGATCGCCGCGGTCGGCTGAACGTCAGGGACGAACTCGACGAGGTAGCGGTGGGCGCCCCCGCTCGCCCGCAACGCGTTGCGGATGGCCACGTATGAGCTGGCGCGAACGGCCGCTCCCCGATCCCGCGGATGTGTGCGCACGTCGTGCTCGGCCGACGCGAGCTCGGTGGCGAGTTGCCGACGGTTGGCCTTGTCCCGCAACGAATACGGCAGCCCGTCCGCATTTCCGACGAACGCCGGGATCACCCGCTCGAGTCCGCGCCTTTGTGAGGCGGGCAGTGCATACCAGCCGCTGCGGAAGTGCTTGGGGTCGGAGTTCGTGAGTTCGAGCAGCTTGTCGGGATGCGCGGTGAGGAAGGCGTCCAGAGCTGCGCCCTCGAGGTGGGCGAGGGTGTTGAGCACCCGCACAGTGGACGCCGACCCGCGCGACGGGGCGACGACGACGGCCACGGCTGCGATCACCGCGCAGATGGCCACGATCCCGGCGCGGCGCGCGACGCTCGACCGTCTGCGTGAGGCCAGGCGCATCCCTCGCCACCCCCTTCCTGAGGAGGCAAGAGTACTCCGCGCGCGGAAACCGCTACCGACCCGCCGGACGGACCAGCTCCACCTGCAGCTCGTCGAGATTCGGCAGGTGCTCGCGCGCCTGTGATCTCGCCGCGGCGGCGATCCGCTGGGCGTCGCTGAGGCTGGTCGCGTCCACGACGAGATGAGCGCTGCCGTGCAGGCGGTGGCCGATCCACCGCAACTGGATGCGGGCCACCTCGGCCACGCCCGGCGTCTCCTCGAGCGCGTGCTCCAGCCTGTCGGTCAGCTCCGGCTCGATGCCGTCGAGGAGACGCCGTCCGATGCTGCGGACGGTACCGAGCAGCAGCACGACGATCGCGGCGGAGATGAGCAGGCCGACGATCGGGTCGGCGAGCGGGAAGCCGAGCAGCACGCCGATTGCGCCGAGCACGACCGCGAGCGAGGTGAAACCGTCGATGCGGGCGTGCACGCCGTCAGCGACCAGGGCGGCGGAGCCGATGCGGCGCCCGACCCGGATGCGGTAGATCGCCACCGCCTCGTTGCCCGCGAAGCCGATCACGCCGGCGACGATCACCCAGCCGAGGTTGTTCAGCGGATGCGGGTGGATGAGCCTGTCCACCGACTGCCAGGCCGCGACCACCGCGGAGAGCGCGACGACGGCGATGATGAACAGCCCGGCGAGGTCCTCCGCCCTGCCGAAGCCGTAGGTGTAGCGGCGGGACGCAACGCGCCTGCCGAGAACGAACGCGACCCAGAGAGGCACGGCGGTCAGAGCGTCGGAAAAGTTGTGCACGGTGTCCGCGAGGAGGGCGACGGAACCGCTGAACGCGACGACGACCGCCTGCAGGACCGTTGTGCCCAGCAGCACGAAGAGGCTGATCTTGAGTGCACGGACTCCCTCCGTGCTCGCTTCGAGCGCGTCGTCGATGGAGTCGGCTGCGTCGTGCGAGTGGGGGATGAACAGTCCATAGAGGAAACCGCGGAAGCCGGCCGGGTGGTGGTGGTGGTCGTGGTGGTGGTCGTGCGTGTGCACCGCGCTCACGCCGACGCCTCCTCCTGCGCGGCTTCGCCGTGATGGTGGCGTGGCGTGCCGCCGAGCGAGTGCTCCGCCTGGAAGATCGCATCCGTCACCAGTCGGCCGGCGTGCTCGTTGCCCAGCCGGTAGAACACCCGCTGCCCGTCCTGCCGGGTGGCGACGATGCGCGCCAGTCGCAGCTTGGCGAGGTGCTGGGAGACGGCCGCCGGCGACTTGTCGAGGATGTCGGCGAGGTGGTTGACCGACAGTTCGCCCGCATCCTTCAGCGCGAGGACGATGCGCACCCTGGTCGCGTCGGCGAGCATGGAGAACACCTCGACGGCGAGCTCGACGTACTGGCTGTCCGGAAGTCGCCCGCATATCGGCTTATCTGCATCCATACGCAGATTAAAGACACAAACGCATCACGAACGCAAGCCGGGCTGCGTGTAGCCTCGCAGCGTGGGAGGGAGTAGGTCATGACGTTCAGGGAATTGCACGCCGGAGCATCGCCCCTGTTGCTGCCGAACGCCTGGGATGTGGGCTCCGCGCTCGCGTTCGTCGCAGCGGGCTTTCCGGCGGTCGGCACGACGAGTTTCGGGGTCAACGCATCCACGGGCCGGCCGGATGCGGGAGGGGCGAGCCGGGAGGCGACCGTCGCGCTCGTCGGGCGACTGATCGCGCTTCCCGTGCCGATCTCCGCCGACATCGAGGACGGCTACAGCGACGATCCAGCCGAGGTCGGCGATTTCGTCGCGCGTCTCGGCGCGGCCGGGGTGAACATCGAGGACTCGGCGGAGGGGAGGCTCGTCGACCCGCGCATCCCCGCGGCGAAGATCTCCGCGATCCGCAGCGCCGCGCCCGAGGTGTTCGTGAACGCCAGGATCGACTCGTACTGGTTCAAGGAAGACGACACCGTCCCTGCCGTCCTCGACAGGGCGAAGGCGTACGTGGATGCGGGCGCTGACGGGATCTTCGTGCCTGGAGCCGCGGAACCGGCGACGCTGGAGCGGTTGGCGGCTGCCATCCCGGTTCCGCTCAATGTGCTCGTCGTTCCCGGTCTCACGCTCGGGGAACTCGGGGAGCTCGGCGTGCGGAGGGTCAGCACCGGATCGCTGCCGTACCGTGTCGCGATCGACGCGGCCGTGGAGGTCGCAGCGTCGGTGCGAGACGGACGGCCTGTACCTGCTGCGACCTCCTACGCCGAGTCGCAGCAGCGGCTCGTCGACTTCGCGGCTCGCCTTGACGTGTAGGACGTCTGATGTCTAACGTCTTCTTAACATGACGAACGACACCCCCACCCACCACGCCTCATCCACCGACTCCACGACGCGCGAGATCCGCTACGGACTCGTCGGCGCGGGCTACTTCGGGCTCGCCCTCGCCCGCGCGTTCGCCGCACTCCCCGGCGCGAGCATCGCCGTCGTGCACGATCCGGAGCACGCCGAGGCCGCTGCGGCCGAATTCGGCGCAGCGGTGGCGGGGTCGGCAGAGGAGCTCTGCCAGAGCGACCAGGTGGATGCGGTCATCGTCGCCTCCCCCAACTGGGCGCACCACGAGGCCGTCGTGGCGGCTGCGATGGCGGGCAAGCCGACCTTCTGCGAGAAGCCGATCGCGCTGTCCTACCGCGACTGCACGGAGATGGTGGATGCAGCGGGCGAGGCCGGCGTGCTGTTCATGGCCGGTCACGTGATGAACTTCATGGCCGGCGTGCGCCTGGCCAAGCGGCTCATCGCGGACGGCTCCCTCGGCAGGGTGCTGTTCTGCCGCGCGGTCCGCACCGGCTGGGAGGAGCCGAAGCCCTCCGTCTCCTGGAAGAAGAAGCGCGCGCTGTCCGGTGGGCACCTGTACCACCACATCCACGAGCTGGACGTGGTGCAGTTCATCATGGGCGCGGCGGAGACCGTGACGATGGTGGGTGGAAACGTCGCGCACCGAGGCGAGCAGTTCGGCGACGAGGACGACATGCTGCTCGTCACGCTGGAGTTCGGGAACGACACGTTCGCCACCCTCGAATACGGCTCGGCGTTCCGCTGGCCGGAGCACCACCTGCTCATCCAGGGCACTCTCGGCGCGGTGATGATCGACCTGAAGAACCCCGGCGTCACCGTGCGCATCGGGGGCGAGGAGACCGCACACCTGCTGCACCGCACAGCCGAGGAGGACGCGCAGCGCGCGGAGGCGTACGCGGGCAGCGCTGCCGACGGCGCGATCCGCTACGGCGACCCGTCCACCATCCCTCCGCTCTGGCTCACCGGCATCGTCGAGGAGGAGACGGCGTACTTCCACGGCCTGCTGCTCGGAGACGAGCCGGAGCCCGAGTTCGCCGCCCTCACCGACGGCACCGCCGCCCGGGCGGCCATCGCCACCGCCGACGCCCTCACCCTCTCCCTGACAGAGGGGCGCAAGGTCGCCGTCGCGGAGGTCGTGCGCGCTACGAACTCGTAGCGAGCACGAGCCGACCGTCCTCCCGCCGCGGGATGCGCAGCGGGTTCGCGTCGAGGAGTGCGGTCGGCAGCACGGACTCGGGAGCGTTCTGGTACGCGACCGGGGTCAGGAAGCGGCGCAGCGAACTGGCGCCGACCGAGGTGTGCTGCGAGCCGGTCGTCGCGGGCCACGCCCCGCCGTGATGCTGAGCCCACGCTGTCGCCACTCCGGTGGGCCAGCCGCCGAAGACCAGACGGCCGCACCGCGGAGCCAGGATGGCGGCGATGCCGGACACGTCCTCGTCCGGTGCCGACCGGATCGTCGCCGTGAGCGAGTTCGGCAGGAGCGCGAGCGCCGACCGCAGTTCGCCGGCCGACGCGTAGGAGACGACCGCGGTGAGCGGGCCGAAGCACTCGGCGAGGAGCGCGTCGGGGTCGGCGAGGAACGCATCCACGGTCGCCGAGATGACGGTCGGTCGCCCCTCCGCGTCTCCACTCGTGCGCGCAACAGTGACGTCGCCGCGAGCGGAGAGATCGCCGACGCGGTGCTCGAACGCGCGGGTCATGCCGGTCGTCAGCAGGGGATGGCCGGTCGTCAGCAGGGGATGCGCATCCGCACCGGCGAGCGCGGCGTGCACGGCCCGGCCGAAGCCGCTGTCCGCCGGGGCGAAGACCAATCCCGGCTTGGTGCAGAACTGGCCGGCATCCCTGGTCACCACCTCCAGCAGCCCAGCGGCGAGGCCGGCGGCGTCCGCGCTCGCCGCTGCCTGCGTCACGACCACGGGGTTGATGCTGCCCAGTTCGCCGTAGAAGGGGATGGGGTCGGCACGTGACGAAGCGACCTCGAACAGGGCGCGGCCGCCGTGCTCCGAACCGGTGAACGCCACGGCGGTGACCAGGGGGTGCCTGACCAGTTCGACCCCCGCATCCACGCCGTCGACCAGCCCGATGGCGTCTGCGCTCAGCCCGGCCGCCGCGAGGGCGTCCCTCGCGAGCTCGGCCGTCCGCTCGGACAGCAGCGGATGCCCGGGGTGCGCCTTGACCACCACCGGGCACCCCGCCGCCAGGGCGGAGGCCGTGTCGTTGCCGAGCACAGAGAACGCGAACGGGAAGTTGGATGCGGTGAACACGGCCACGACGCCGAGCGGGCGGAGCATCCGCCGAAGGTCGGGTCGTGGCGGGGCGGTCGACGGGTCGGCGTGGTCGATCGCGGCTTCGAGGAAGCTGCCGTCGGCGACCACCTCCGCGAAGAAGCGGAGCTGGTTCGCGGTGCGCGTCACCTCCCCGGAGAGGCGTGCCGGTGTGAGGTGCGTCTCCGCGGAGGCGATGGCGACGAGTTCGTCGCGCGCCGACTCCAGCGCGGCGGCCAGGGCCGTGAGCGCGCGCATCCGGTCGGAGAGCGACGACGAGGAGAAGCCGGAGCCGGATGCGCGGCCGACCACCGCATCCACCGCCGATGCCTGCACGAGCGTGTCGCCCATCAGAACGCCGAGAGACCGGTGAGCGAGCGGCCGATGACGAGGGTGTGGATGTCGTCTGTGCCCTCGTAGGTTCTGACCGACTCCAGGTTGTTCATGTGGCGCATCACGGGGAACTCGTCCGTCACGCCGTCGCCGCCGAGGATCGTGCGGGCGGCGTGCGCGATCTTCAGAGCCTCGCGGACGTTGTTCAGCTTTCCGACGCTGAGCTGCGCCGGTGTGATGGCCCCGCGTTCCTCCAGCCGTCCGAGGTGGAGGGCGAGGAGCATCCCCTTCTCGTACTCGACCAGCATGTCGGCGAGTCTCTGCTGCACGAGCTGTTTGGAGCCGATCGGCGCACCGAACACCTGACGCGTCGTCGAGCGTTCGATGGCCGCTTCCAGGCAGCTCCGCGCGGCTCCCATCGCACCCCAGACGATGCCGAAGCGCGCCTCGTTGAGGCAGGTGAATGGGGCGGAGAGCCCGATGGCGTCCGGGAGCTGGGCGGAGGCGGGGACGCGGCAGGCGTCGAGGTCGACCGCGTACTGCACGGAGGTGCGCATCGACAGCTTGTTGTCGATGATGGTGGCGGTGAAGCCGGGGGATGCGGTGTCGACCACGAAGCCGCGCACGCCGTCGTCGGTGCGCGCCCAGACCACGGCGACATCGGCGACGCCCGCCAGACCGATCCAGCGCTTGTGCCCGGTGATGAGCCAGTCGTCGCCGTCCCTGATCGCGACGGTCGTCATCGCCGCGGGGTCGCTTCCGCCCTGCGGCTCGGTGAGGGCGAAGCAGCCGATCAACTCGCCACGCGCCATCGCTGGCAGCAGCGCCTTCTGCTCGGCGGACCCGAAGCGGGAGATGGCCGTCATCGCGAGCGAACCCTGCACGGAGACGAAGGTGCGCCACCCGCTGTCGACGGCTTCGAGCTCATGGCAGACCAGGCCGTAGCTGACCGCGCCCGCCCCCGCGCAGCCGTCGTCCTGCAGGTGCATTCCGAGGAAACCGGCCGCGCCGAACGCGGGAAGCAGTTCGCGCCGGAAGTGCCGGTTCTCGAAGTCCTCGTCGACGACGGGGGCGAGCTGGTCGCGGGCGAAGCTGCGCGCTCGCTCGGCCCAGTCGAGCTCCTCGGCGGTGAGGAGCGGTGCGAGATCGAAGGTGTCTGCGAGCGGGGTCATCGGTGATCCTCGTGGTCGGGTGCGGGTGCGGGTGCGGGTGCGGGTGCGGGTGCGGGTGCGGGGTCGACGTGCGGTGCGGCCGGTTCGGCGAGGCGGACATCACGCCAGTCCGCGTCGTCGTGCTGGCCGAGAGCGGGTGCCGCGACACCCGGCCGCGGCGGAGAGCCCGCCAGGTGGATGGGGTTGGCCGGCTGGCGCGCGTCGACCTCGCCGTGCTCGTCGGTGAGCTCCTGCACGGGATGCGCGCCGAAGCTCTCCGCGAGCGCGAACGCCTCGGTGATCGTGTTCACCAGCCCGGCGGGGACATCCCTGGCGTCGAGGAGCCGTTTCCAGTGCTCGGCCGGCGCGGTGGCGAGCACCGCTTCGAGTTCGCGGCGCAGCGCATCCCGGTGGCCGACGCGCTGCGCGTTGCTGACGAAGCGAGCGTCGACCGCGAGCTCCGGACGTCCGAACGCCTCGGCGAGGGCGGCGAACTGCCGGTCGTTGCCGACGGCGATCACCAGCTCGCGGTCCTGGCAGGCGAAGACCTCGTACGGCGCGATGCTGGGGTGCGCGTTCCCGCGGCGCACAGGGTCGACTCCGGTGGCGAGGGCACTGGACGACTGGTTGGTGAGCGCGGCGAGCAGGGTGCCGAGCAGGTCGACGTCCAGGTGGTCGCCGAGGCCGGTCGCCTCCCGCGTGCGCAGCGCCAGCAGGATGCCGGAGAACGCGTTCAGCCCGGTGAGCACGTCCACCAGCGCGACGCCCGCCTTGGTCGGCGGGCCATCTGGTGCGCCGGTCACGCTCATCAGCCCGCCGACCGCCTGCACCAGCAGGTCGTAGCCCGGCAGGCCGATGCCGCGGCCGAATCCGGTGATCGAGCAGTAGACGACGCCGGGGTTGGCGGAGCGCACGGCGGCATCGCCGAGGCCGAACCGCTCCATCGTGCCGGGGAGGAAGTTCTCGATGACGACGTCGGCGGAGTGCGCGAGGCGGCGCGCGGTGGCGAGGCCGTCCGGTGTGCGCAGGTCGCAGACGATCGAGCGCTTGCTGCGGTTCACGCTGGCGAAGTACGTCGACCTGCCCTGCGCATCCACCGGCGGCATCCACTGGCGGGTGTCGTCGCCGAGCGGGCTCTCGATCTTGATGACGTCCGCGCCGAAGTCGGCGAGCATCATGGTGGCGTACGGGCCGGCCAGAATGCGCGTGAAGTCGGCGACCCGGATGCCCGCGAGGGGCGCGGCTCGTTCGTGCTGCGTCATATCTGCATCCAACCAGACGTCCTTGTCGTGTTGCAACGTGGAAATATTCGTCAGTCCGTGCGGGGCGCGCCCGTCGACTCGCGCCTCACCAGGCTATATGGGGCGTGATCGGTGCGCGGCTCGGCGTCCGGCTCGTCCAGTCGTCGCAGCATCGCGACGATCGCCAGCCGCGCGATCTCGTGCAGGTCGGGGGAGATGGTCGTGAGCGATGGGGCGGAGAACGCGGCCTCCGCCGTGTTGTCCCAGCCGACCACCGCGACATCGTCCGGCACCCGGATGCCTGCCTCGCGGAAGGCGCGGAGCGCACCGATGGCGAGGAGGTCGTTCGCGCAGACCAGGCCGTCGAGCCCGCCCATCCGCTCGATCAGCTCTCTGGTGCGCTCGTAGCCCTCCTCGCGGGAGTAGTCGCCGTCCGGACTCGACTGGTCCCAGCGCGAGACGGTCACGACGTGCGCAGGGTCGGCCGTCAGCTTCGCTTCGTCGAGCGCGTTCTGGAAGCCCCGGATGCGCAGGTCGGCGGGCGCCGCGCCGATCGTTCCGACCTTGACGTCTCCCAGGAAGCCGAGCGTGCGCCGTCCGCTCTCGATCAGGCACCGGGTGGCGTCGTAGCTCGACCGGACGTTGTCGACCACGACGCTGTCGATCCGCGTGCTGCGGAACCGCTCGCCGAGCAGCACAAGCGGCGTCGCACCTCGTTCGGCCTCGAAGCGCTCCAGGTCGATCGTCAGCGGGCTGAACAGGATGCCGTCGGTGAGGATGGTGCGGAACCCGGCCGCCACCCTGAGCTCGCGCTCCAGGAGTCCTCGTGTCTCGTCGATCACCACGTCGTAGCCGAACTGCTCCGCCTCGGTCACGACCGCGTGGGCGAGCTGGGCGAAGTACGGATGAGAGACGAACGGCACCGAGAGCGTGAGGAGCTTGCTCCTGCCGCTGCGGAGCTGGCGCGCCGCCAGCTGGGGCCGGTAGCCGATCTCGGCGATGGCTGCCTCGACCTTGGTGCGCGTCGCCTCGCTGATGTATTTGTGCCCGTTGACCACATTCGAGACCGTGCGGTACGAGACGCCCGCGAGCGCCGCGACGTCTTTGATCGTCGGGGCTCCCGAGCGTCGGCCCTGTGGTTGCTCGTCCATGCTGGTCACGGTGACATCGTAGTGAAGGGATATCTTGCAACGTTGACATGGTGTCGTATTTCCACGTTGCAATATTCTGCGAACTCTGATTGAGTGTCCCTGCGAGCAGCTCCGCAGAACCCCGGGCGGAGGCTGTCCGGCACTCACCATTCCGGCCGGAAACCCGTATCGCACGCGCCATCGAGCCACCCCCTCCTCGATGCGCAACGCGGCAGCCCGACCACGAACATCCAATCAACGACGAGGAGATGATCTGTATGACAGCAGGCACCAAGCGGCGACCGAAACGGTTGCTGGCGGTCGCGGGCGCGGCAGCGCTCAGCCTGATCGCGCTCACCGCGTGCACCGGCACGGGATCGAGCGACAAGCCGTCGGCGGTCGACGGCGGCGGCATCGGCACGGCCAAGAAGCACGTGAAGATCACGATGATGTCGAACGACGCGTTCGCTCAGCAGTGGCAGGACCAGTTGGTCCCCGAGTTCAACAAGGAGTTCCCGTACATCGACGTCACCATCGACGCCGTCCCGTACACGGAACTGCTCGCGAAGGGGCTGCTCAACGGCACGGACCCCGACCCCCAGTACGACCTCATCACGCTCGACGACCCGTGGACACCGCAGCTCGCCAACGCCGGCGTGCTGCTGGACCTCAAGAACGACGCCAAGCAGTGGACGGACAAGGGCTACGACTGGGCCGACTTCAACGCCGCGCCGCTCGCATCCAGCGAGTGGGACGGCAAGCAGTACGGCGTCCCACTGCGCTCCAACATGCTGCTGATGTTCTACAACAAGGCCCTCTACGCCAAGGCCGGCCTCGCCGACCCCACGCCAGAGCTCACCTGGGACCAGTACCTGAAAGAGGCTCCGTCGCTGGTGCAGGACACCGACGGCGACGGCAAGGTCGACTCCTGGGCCGTCGGCCTCACCTGGATGCGCGGAGTGCTCTCGCCGCCGGTCTGGCAGGCCGTGCTCAACTCCAACGGCGGTGCGCTGTTCGACAAGGACATGAAGCCGACCTTCGACACCAAGGCGGGCATCGCGGCCCTGCAGACGCAGGTCGACCTGCTCAAGTACGCGCCTCCCGGAGCGACGAACTACAACTACACCGAGCCACTGGATGCGTTCCGCCAGGGCAAAGTCGCTTCCATCTTCACCTGGGGCAGCGCATACAAGAGCGCGGCCGTCGACCCGGCCGTCACCACGCTGACGCCCGACCAGGTCGGCATCCAGACCATGCCTGCCGGCACTGACGGCGCGAGCACGCACCGCGGCATCTGGAGCGGTTCGGTCTTCAAGAACTCCGCGCATCCGGAGGCCGCCTGGACCTTCCTGCAGTGGATGACGTCGAAGAAGGGCGAGGTCTGGACGACCAACACCCTCGGATCGTTCCCCGCCCGCAAGTCGACCCTGGCCAGCACGCCGAGCCAGGAGTGGCTGGCGCCGGTCTTCACGACCATCCAGAGCGCGTACGACGTGGCGGAGAAGGGCCGGATGTGGCGGCCCCGCAGCCCGGAGTCGAACGCGATCCAGGAGATCCTCGCGGATCAGACGAGTGCGGCCGTCCAGGGACAGACGTCGGCGAAGGACGCGCTCGCGAAGGCCACCGATCAGATCAATGAACTGCTGAAGAAGTAAGGAACATGACAGTCGAACTCACGAGACGGCGTGTGGACCGCGCCCGTCGCGTCTCGCGGACGCGGGACATCTTCAGCAGATGGACGTTCATGCTTCCGGCAACGGTGCTCCTCGCCGCTGTCCTGGCATACCCATTGCTCTACACGCTGCAGATCAGCTTCTCGAAGTTCGACCTGGCGACGTTCTCACCGACGGAGTGGGTCGGTCTCGAGAACTACACGGCCGCGCTGAAGAACGAGACGTTCCAGAACTCCCTGGTCGTCACCGGCATCTACCTGGTGCTCGCTCTTCCGCTGCAGATCGTGCTCGGTTTCGGGATCGCCTACCTGATGAACGCCGAGTGGAGAGGGCGCGGCATCGTCCGCGCCCTCTTCCTCATCCCGATGGTCGTCGCCCCCGTGGTCTCCGGCGGCATCTGGAAGATGATCCTCGACCCGCTCTGGGGCGTGGTCGGCTGGTTCCTCGGCCTGTTCGGGATCCCGGCGATCGACTGGTTCGGCAGCGCGAGCATGTCGATGATCAGCGTCGTCATCATCGACACCTGGCGGTCCGTGCCGTTCGTCGCGCTGATCGCGGCGGCCGCACTGCTCGCCCTCCCGAAGGACGTGTTCGAGGCGGCCAAGGTGGACGGCGCCAGCTGGTGGCAGACGCTCTGGTCGGTGAGCCTTCCCATGCTCGGGCCGATCATCGCCGCGACGTTCGTGGTGCGCTGGCTGGGCGCGGTGAAGATGTTCGACATCATCCTCGCGACCACCAACGGGGGACCAGGGGAGGCGACGAACGTCGTCAACCTCTTCATCTACCAGCAGGCGTTCCGATTGCTCAAGTTCAGTGAGTCGTCGGCGATGGCGGTGATCGTGCTCGTCATCACGATGATCCTCACCTTCGTGTTCCTTCTGGGCAGCAAGAAATTGGAGGACAGGCTGTGACCGTCATCGCCAGGGAGCGCACCCGCGACTCCGACACCGCACCGGAGCCCCGCGCATCCCTGACCGGCAAGCGCCGCCGCGGAGAACGCGCGCGCATCTGGTCGGGCGTGATCATCTGCATCCTGTTCCTGCTCCCGCTGGTCTGGATGCTCCTCACCTCGTTCAAGCAGCAGCGCGACATCTTCACCACGCCGCCGACCTTCTTCTTCGATCCGACGCTCAACCAGTACGTGCAGGCGTTCATCCAGGGCGGGCTCGGGCCGAAGATGATCAACACGATCATCGTCGCAGGCGGGGCCGGCATCCTCTCGCTGGTCGCGGGAGCGATGGCCGGGTACGCCCTGTCGCGGCTGAAGATCAAGGGCGCGGCCACCATCGGCGTGCTGATCCTCGCCTCCCGCGGCGTGCCGCCGATCGCCCTGGCCGTGCCGATGTTCCTCGTCGCCCGCACGCTCGGGATCACCGACACGCACATCACGCTGATCCTCGCGTACTGCTCGTTCGTCATCCCGTACGTGATGTGGCTGATGCGCGGCTTCTTCCTCGCACTGCCGAAGGAGCTGGAGGAGTCGGCGATGATCGACGGCTGCTCCCGGATGGGCGCGTTCTTCCGGATCATCGTCCCGATCTCGGCTCCCGGACTCATCTCCACCTTCATCTTCAGCATCATCCTCGCCTGGGAAGAGCTTCTCTTCGCGCTGGTGCTGACCAACCGCAAGGCCACCACCCTGCCCGTCGCCATCGCCGGAATGGCGGGCGACACCGAGCACGGCGCGAACTGGGGCGCGCTCTCCGCAGCCGGGATGCTCACCGTCGTGCCCGTCGTGATCCTCGCCCTGCTCGTGCAGAAGTGGCTGATCCGCGGTCTCGCGGACGGCGCCACCAAGGGCTGAGCACCATGCCGCCCACACGGACCACCCACACACAGAAAGGCCAGAAACGAGTGAGGCTACCTCTCAAACCGGTCGCCCAGGGCGGCGAGCGCGTCGCTGAGCGCGAGATCACCGAGACCACGGAGCTGTGCCTCCCATCCGGGAAGCTCAACCCTGCCGCGGTCGGCTGGACGCGCACGGCGCTGCACAGAACCGGCCTTGCAGGGTGGGGCCGCAACAAGCGCTTCGAGTACTGGTCGATCGTCACGCCGACCTCGATCGTGACGATGAACATCTCGCACCACGACTACCGGGCGAACGTGTCGGTCACCTATCTCGACAGGGCGACGTACGGCGAGATCGTGCAGGGCGGCAACACCTGGCTGCCCGGCCACGGCGGGATGCGCGACGAGACCAACCGCGAGCCGATGGAGTCGCGCCGCAAAGACGTGCTCGTGCGGATGACGCCGCGCGGGGTCAACACCGTGCTGCACGCCGAGTCGCAGCGCATCTCGGTGGACCTGCGCATCATCGGCGAACCGGATCACGAGTCGATGGGCGTCGTGGTGCCGTGGAGCGATCGCGCGTTCCAGTACACGAAGAAGGACAACTGCTTGCGCGCACAGGGCGTCGTGATCGTCGACGGCGTCACCCACCGCGTCGAACCGGACGAGTCGTACGCGGTGCACGACCGCGGGCGCGGGCGCTGGCCGTACTTCACGTTCTGGAACTGGGGCGCGGGGAACGGCCTGAGCGCAGACGGCAGGGAGATCGGCCTGCAGTTCGGCGGCAAGTGGACGGACGGCACCCCATCCACCGAGAACTGGCTGCGCGTCGACGGGCGCCTGCACAAGATCAGCTCGCATCTCGACTGGCGCTACGACCCCACCCAGTGGCTGCGGCCGTGGAGTCTCGCCGGGCCGGGCGTTGACGTCACCTTCACACCGGAGCACCACACCAGGCACCTGTTCGACCGCTGGATCGTGAAGAGCAGGGGCGACACCTGCTTCGGCCACTACGCGGGCAGGATCACGCTGGAGTCCGGCGAGGCCGTGGAGTTCTCGAACGTCTTCGGCCACGTCGAAGAGGTCGAACGCCGCTGGTGACCAGACCACCGGCCACCCGGCCGGCACAGACCGCTCCGGACGCCACTGCGGAGGTCCACTGACGCAGCCGGAGCAGAGCGGGGCGCCGTACCGATATGCGGCTCCCCGCTCACCCCCTCGAACCGCACACCCTCGAACCGCACACCCTCGATCGGAGACAGCACCATGTCAGTGAAGACCATGCGACAGACTCCCGCCGTGCTCCGCGTGAGCGAGACCGCTCTCGCCATCGCACCTCCCCGCTCCGGCGACGACAGGGGTGGATGCTCTGCCTGGCTGAGCGGCCCTGCCGGCTCCGGCACCGCCCGCATCCTGCACCTGGAGGGCGACGCCCCGCATCCCGACATGATCGTGGTCGACTACGCGGGCGTCACCGGCGCGTACAGCAGGTCGTGGGTGCTGCACAGCGTGGTCGGCGAGCTCGCCGTCTTCACGCTGCTCGCGGAGGCGCCGACAACATTCCCCGCCCGGTCGCACGCGCTCGCCGGGTGATGCCGGGTCACCAGCGGTTGCGGACGTCCTCCGCCCAGCCGAGCAGCGCATCCACCCGGATGCGCCCCTGCCCCGTCTCGACCCAGCCGGAGTAGTGCCCGAAGCACTGGTGGCCGCGGCTGCCGAAGACGACGAGTTCCGTCGAGCTGGCGTGGTCCCAGAACGGGACGAACGACAGCTCCACGCCCTCGCCGTGGATGCGCCAGGGCGACAGCCAGTCGCGCTCGTCGTAGTCCCAGTCGAGCTCTTCGCCGATCTTGTGCAGCGTTCCGTCGACCAGCACGCCGTTCTCGGTCGAGCCCGTGCCGTCCGTCCACTTCCCGCCGAGCTGCAGGCCGATGGTGTGCCCGTCGGCGGTGCCGGACGCCGCTCCCCAGTTCCACTGCATCCGGTACGGCCAGCGGCCGCGTCCGTGGTCGAGGACCGCCCAGCTCTGGCCGACAGGCAGGTCGACGCGTTCGCCGTTCAGTTCGAGCCAGCCTGCGGCGGGCCGTGCGACGTCTTTGACCGTGTACTGGAAGCGGGTCTGCGACCACGGGACCACGACGGCGAGCACCTCGTGGCCGTCCGGCCGCTCCGCGATGATGTCGAAGGCGGCACCGGCTGCCCGCCCGCGCAGCCGGGAGCCCTCCGCGCCGTCGTCGATGTCGATCGACAGCGACCTGGTGCGTGCGCGTGCTGCGTCTGCGCCGAGGCGGGAGGGCAGTGCCGCGCTCCCACCGAGGGGCGCGACTGCTCCGCGCTCGACCGTCGTGCCGGACCGGATGTCGTGGATCATGATGCCGTGCACCGAGGCGTAGTCGAGCGACGAGACGGTCAGCGAGACGATGTGCGTCGGCGTGGTGACCGCCCAGTACTCCCAGCGCTTGTTCCTGCCCCAGCTCGTGCGGCCGTCGATGCCCGAGGTGTCGTGCAGCGGTCTTCTGCTCCAGCCGACCGCATCCGGATTCAGCCGTCCGCCCGGCAGGCAGAGTGCCACCTCCTCTGTGAGTTCACGCTCGACGATCCTGCGACCCATCGCGGACTCCTTCCTGATGCGGTGTGCGCGGCTGCGCGACCAGCGCGAACCGCTCGGCGAGCTCCTGGTTGACCGCGCGCACGGTGGCGGCGTCGGCCTTGACGACCGTGCGGTCGGCGGTGAGGAGCCCGTTCAGCTCGTCCTCCACATCGGCGAGCTGGGTGTAGACGATCCCGGACAGCCCCGCGTCGATGGCGGGCAGCACATCGTCCCGGTGCAGTGCGGCGAAGGCCGCGCTGAACGCCGCGCGGGAGGCGAGCTTGCGATAGCCGAACTCGCGGGAGCTGAACTCGTGCCCGGCGAGCCGGAGGCTGTATCCGCCGTACTCGGACACGACGACGGCCCTGCCGTCCCCGCCCCAGCGACGGCCGGGGCGGATGCGCCGGAAGTAGACGTGCAGGCTGCGCAGGTCGCCCCCGCCCTGGTCGTGCCATCCGCTCGCGTGGTCGATCACCCTGTCCTGGTCGAGCGATCGGATGCGCCGAACGGCGTCCAGCGCGTCGAACTGCCCCCAGGCCTCGTTGAACGGCACCCAGACCACGACGCTCGGGACGCTCCTCAGCAGCAGCACGGTCTGGTCGAGCTCTGCGCGGAACTCGTCGCGTCCCGCGGCGTCCTGGCGGCCGAACGCGCGGTGCCGCCTGTCGTCCAGCCGCACCGGGAGCAGCACGGGAGCGGTGATCACGGCCGGGTTGTATGCGCGGCCGCCGTTGACCATGTCCTGCCAGACGAGCATCCCGAGCCTGTCGCAGTGGTGGTACCAGCGCAGCGACTCCACCTTGATGTGCTTGCGCAGCATCGTGAAGCCGAGTTCCTTCATGCTGCGGATGTCGTGGATCAGCGCCTCGTCGGACGGCGCGGTCAGCAGGCCGTCCGGCCAGTAGCCCTGGTCGAGCACACCGGCGTGGAAGTACGGACGCCCGTTGAGCAGGAGGCGCGGCCGCCCTGCGCCGTCGCGCTCGACGCTCACCGACCGCATCCCGACATAGCTGGTCACCCGGTCGACGCCGAGACGCACCTCGATGTCGTAGAGGTGCGGGTCTTCCGGGCTCCACGCGCGCACCTCGTCGAGTTGCAGTGCGATCGGCCGGCCGGTGAGGCCCGCGCCGCTCGCGAGCAGCTCGCCGTCTGCGGTCAACGTCACCGTCGCGTCGGCGTCCTCGCTTCCCGTCACCACGATCTCGACCGTGCGCGAGGCGAGCAGCGGCCGGATGTCGAGCCGCTGGATGTGCAGCCTCGGCACGGACTCCAGCCACACCGTCTGCCAGATCCCCGACTGCGCGGTGTACCAGATGCCTCCGCGGCGTAGCGCCTGCTTGCCGCGGGAGCGGTAGCCGGTGTCGCTGACGTCGACCACGTCGACGGTGAGCACGTGCTCCGCTCCGTCCGCCAGTGCGGACGCGATCTCGAAGCTGAACGGCAGGAAGCCTCCGGAGTGACGGCCGATCAGCTCGCCGTCCAGATAGACCGCGCAGTCCTGGTCGACGGCCCCGAAGTGCAGCACCACGAGTTCGCCCGCCGCGTCGGTGAACCCGTCGGGGAGCCGCAGGCTGCGCCGGTACCAGAGGTGCTGGCCGGGGAGGAGCTGCCTGTCGACGCCGGAGAGCGCGGACTCCGGCGAGAACGGCACCAGAATCGTGCCGTCCCAGTCCAGGGGATGCACGGAGCTGTCGGTGATCGCGTACTCCCACCGCCCGTTGAGGTTGAGGTAGCTGTCGCGGGCGAGCTGCGGGCGGGGGTACTCCTGCAGCACGGCGTCCTCGTCGATGGCATCGGCCCACGGCGTCCTCATGCTCACGGGCGGGCCGCCCTGGCGCGCAGGGCGACGAGCACGGGCACGAGGAGCAGCACGGCCGCGGCGGCGATGAAGATCTCCGGCCCTGGCACGGGCTGGACGACGCCGAGCGACGTGTAGGTGTTCGCCGCCCCCGAGATCACGGCGGCGCCGAGGAAGGGGCCGGCGATCATCGGGATCATGACCGCCAGGATCATCCGGACGCCCTGCACCGCTCCTGCGCGGTCGGCAGGGGTGTGGTCGCGGGTCATCGCCGACACGGTCGCGAGCGACGCCATCATCCCCGCCATCATGACGGTCGCCGACGCGATCACCGCCGGCAGCTCGCGTGCGAAGGTCATCGCGACGAGCCCGACCGCGAACACGGCGACCGCTGGCAGCAGGAAGCGGGTCTTGCCGATCCTGTCCATCACCCGGCCGCCGACGATGCTCAAGGCCGACGCGAGGATCAGCACGATGCCGAGGGCGAGCGCGTACGAGTCGATGCGCAGGTAGCGCTGCAGGTAGATGATCACGTACGGCAGGAACACCTGTGTGCTCGTCCCGACGACGGTCCAGATCGCGAGCGTGAGGTAGAGCGCCGGAGCCTGTTTGATCGTGCTCGGGCGCAGGCCGTGCAGCACGGCGGTGAGGATGCCGTCGTTGCGCGGCGGGACGCCGCGGTCTCTGACGAGGAACCAGGACAGAGCCCCGGTGACGATGGTGACCATGCCGACAATGCCGAAGAACAGCTTCCAGTCCCCGGCGCGCGTGAGCCCGTCGAGCAGGCCGAACACCAGGAGCATCGCGATGAGCGGGAGCACAGCCAGCACGCCGTCGACCCGGCCGCGATTGCCGGGGTTCGTGGAGTCGGTCACCCACGCGGCGAAGGCGGCGTCGTTGGCGCCGGAGCCGAACGCGCTCATCACGCAGTCGAGCAGCACGATCGCGACGATCGCCCCGATCAGCACGGCGCCGGTCGGAGCCGATGCCCCCGCGGGCGCCCCGACGAAACCGAACCCGGCCGTGCAGACGCCCCACGCGATGTAGCCGAGCGCGATGATCGCACGGCGGCGGCCCATCCTGTCCGACCAGGCGCCGACGAGGAGCGTGGCGATGGTCGCGGCGATCGCGCTCGCGCCGACCAGGATCGCGATGACGTTCGGGTCAGGCGAGATGGTGTCGTACACGTACACGTTGAGGTACATGTTCTCGACCGTCCAGGCGAGTTGCCCGACCAGTCCGACGACGACGAGCGCCAGCCAGGTGCGGCCGCCGAGGGCGGTGCTGGTCGAGCGGGTGGCGGCCGGGGCTGTGGGTTCGGTTCGTGGACCCATCACATCCTCATCATCGAGAGTTGCAACGTGGAAATAGTGATCTGACAATAGCAACAAAAACGGCCGCGAGCGGACAGGGTCCCCTCGCGGCCGTCAGTGGTCAGCTCACCAGGTGCTGTCTCCGCGCACGGTCACGTCGTAGCCGCCGTCGACGAACACCACCTGCCCGCACAGGTGCGAGTTCTCCTCACCGGCCAGCCAGGCCAGGAGCCTGGCGGCGACCTCGGCATCGAACGGGCCGTTCAGCGGCATCGGCACCTGTTCGTTCAGCCGGGCGCGACCTTCGGGGGTGGCCACGAGCTCCGCGGTCATCGGCGTCAGCACGACGCCGGGGGCGATGGCGTTGAGCGGGATGCCCGCCCCGGCCCACTCCGGCGTCGCCGCGTTCCTGCGCAGCCAGCGCGCGAGCGCCCGCTTGCTGGAGGAGTAGATCCGGTGGGCGGTCGCCGGGGACTCCGCGAGCTCTGCCGCACGGGCGAGCGCGTTCTGCTCCGTGCCATCGAGCAGGAGTTCGACCAGCGTCTCGTCGTGGTCCTGCAGCGACGCCATCGACGCCACGGCGACGGCGCGCGGAGCAGTGGATGCGGTCAGCAGCGGGCGCAGCCCTTCGAGCGTCGCGATGGCTCCGTAGTAGTTCACGGCGGCTGTGACGGGGATGCCGGCGCTGAGGCCGGCGACGGCGAGCACGCCGTCGAGGACGCCCCCGGACAGCTCGGTCGCCCGCTCGACGAGGGTCGAGCGCCCGTCGGCAGTGGACAGGTCGGCGGAGATGTCTGCGCCCTTCAGGTCGGCGCCGATGACGCGGTCGCCGCGGGAGCGGAGGAGTTCCGTCGTTGCTTTGCCGATGCCGCTCGCGGCTCCGGTGACGAGGTAGGTGCGGGTCATGATTCTGCTTTCTCTGGTCGGTCGGGTGTGCGGGTGGGAGCCGCGGAGACGCGCGACGCGTGCGCGACGGCGTCGTCTCGGAAGCGGTGCAGGAAGCGATCGAAGTCGGCGCGGTCCCGCTCCGGCCAGGCTCGGAGCAGGTCGGCCATCATCGTGTCACCGGCCGCGACGAGCGCTGCCGCCGTCTCCGCCCCGGCCGGCGAGAGCCGCAGGAGCGTCGCCCGGGAGTCCTCGGGGTCCTGCCGCTTCTCGATCAGCCCGTGCGCTCCGAGCCGCGCGGTCAGCTTGGAGATCGCGGACGCCCCGACGTGCAGCCGGGAGGCGAGCGTCGACGCGCGCTGCTCGCCGTCGCGCGCCAGCATCGTGACGGCAACGATGGCGGTGGTGTCCAGGTCGACGCCGACGCCGGTGGCCAGTACGCGGATGAACGCACCGGACGACCACAGCGAGAAGACCTCGAGCAGGGCTGCGAGCTGGCCGGAGCGATAGGGGAGGCCGGGGGTGTCGGCTGGAACCTCATCCACTGTCATGCCGTCGCCTTTCGAAGATACTGTCCTCAAGACAGTATATGCCTCCAGTGGATGGCAGAGAGCGCCGGTGCCGCCGAATCAGACCAGCGTCTCGACCCGGATGAGGTCGGTGCGCGCGATCACGGTGCGGTGCACATCGGCCAGCGCGACCCGCTCCGGGTCGGCCAGGTACGACTGCAACGCGGCGTCGTCGGGCAGGCGGATGACCTGCACTTCCAGCGGTGCTTCGCCGTCGCCGTCGCCGTCCCTTTCGACACGGCGAACCCGGCTCACCACGTGCCCTCCGTGCTTCGGCACGAGCGCGAGAACGGTGTCCTCGTAGTGGGTGAGGGCGTCGTCGTTGCCGTCGGTCGCCCAGAGCAGCACGCAGAGTTGGAGAGCCATCGGCACAGGATATCGGCCCGCTTCCTGGCGAGCCGGTCAGGAGAGGATCGCGGTCGTCAGCGTGGCGACGAGCGGGCGGGTCACTGTGCCGTCGAACGCCTCCACGATCAGCGCTTCGACGGCGTCGAGCAGTCCCTCCCGCTGCTCGGGCGGCATCAGGAGCGTGCCGGAGTAGCTGAGCATGAGCTTCCGATAGTCGGCAGCGCTGTAGGTCTGGTTCCAGTCGTAGCGGCGCACCTCGACACGCTCGAAGCGACGGTCGGCGGCGATGAGGCTCCGGATGGGCGGATCGACGTTCTGCCTGGTCGGCGCGGGCGGCCCGGTGTGTCCCTGGCCGTACTGGTCGTACAGCGGCTGGGCGGCGGCGAAGAACCCCCGGTCGTCTGCCGACTCCACCTGGATGAGGTCGACCACCGCCAGAACGCCACCGTCCCTCAGCAGCAGCGCTGGCCGGTCGAGTTGCGCCTCCGGCGAGATCCAGTGATAGGCGGTGGCCGAGAACACCGCGTCCGCCGACCGGGCGGCCAGGGGCAGACGCTCGAAGTCGCCGATGCTCACGCGCAGCCGCTCGGACGGCAGCTTCGACCGCAACGCGACAGCCAGCGCTGGACCGAGCTCGACGGCGTGCACGGTCGCACCCCGCGCCAGCAGGTCCGCCGTCGCCTGCCCCGTTCCTGGGCCGACCTCCAGGATGTCCGGCCGCGTGGGCAGCAGTGCGAACAGTGCGTCGAACAGCGCAGAGGGATAGGACGGGCGCACCTCGTCGTACACCGCCGCCGCCGCGTCGAAGGCGAGCCGCGCTGCCCCGTCGCCGCTGACGTCGCTCACGTCGCTCGCCCCGCTCACGTCGCCGCAGCGGGCAGCGCCCGATCGTCGCCCTCGTACTCCTTCGACAGCATCCGGTACGACCTGGTGAGGAACGCCCCCACCCCGAGCAGCACCATGAGCAGCCCGGAGACCAGGAACACGAACGCGATGCCGCGGGCGTCGCCCTCCCCGAGCAGCCAGCCCCAGGTGGCCTGACCGGCATCGCCTGCCAGATACGGGATGATGACGAACTGGGCGATCGGCGCGATGAGGAACGCCGTGATCGGGGCGGCGGCCGACTCCAGCGCCTGGGCGAACCCGAAGACGCGACCCTGGCGCCGGAAGGTCACGACCTTCTGGATGACCGTCTGCTCCGCTGCCTCGACAGCCGGGATCATCGTCATGTACAGCCAGATGCCGAGCACGTACAGCCACCACCACTCGCGGATGGTGAACAGGGCACCGAGGACGCCCATCCCGATCACGAGCAGCAGCATCGTGCGGATCGGGTTCCTGCCCAGCCCGAACTTCGCGATGACGAGACCGCCGATGATGAAACCGGTCGACGAGATGGCCAGGACGATCCCCCACAGCTCCACCTCGAACAGCTCGAGACCGTACGGGTCCATCAAAGCCAGGTACACACCGCCGATCAGGTTGTTGAAGGTGGAGAAGATGATGAGGGCGAACAGGCCGGGCGCGCTGCGGATCGCGCTGATGCTCCCGCGCAGATCCATCCCGGGCGCCTTCTCCCCGTCGCCGTGCGGCGAGTCCTCCGGGATTCGCAGGAACAGCAGGTGGAAGAGGGCCAACCCGGTGAAGGTGATGGCGATGACCAGCGTCCAGCCCATCCCGAGCATCCCGATCGCCAGTCCGCTGAAGACGCTGGTGACGATGAACGCGAGGCCCTGGACGGTGCCGACCAGGCCGTTCGCGTTGGCGTGCCGCTCCACCGGGATGAGCAGCGTGACGGTGGTGGACAGGGCGATGTTCCGCATGTTCTCGATCACCGAGCCGAACAGCACGATGCCGGCGAACACCCAGAACATCGGCCCCGAGATGTCGAGGAGCGCCGACTCGGGGAACAGCAAGTAGAAGACGCCGGCGATGCAGAACGAAACCAGCGTGACAGCGCTCGCCACCAGCATCACCGCGTGCTTGCGGTACCGGTCGACGATCGACCCGAACAGGATCGAGAACACGGCGACGAGCAGCATGTACGCTCCGCCGACGATACCCGTCGCGAGCACGGAGTGCGTCTCGAGGTAGACCCAGAACGTCAGGGCGAACCAGAGGAAGCTCGTGGTCACGTTGGCGATCATCGTGTTGACCAGCACCTGCATGAACGTGCGGGTGCCGCCCGCCGGCGGGGCGGACGTGGCTTGCGCGGCAGTCGACGGCTCCGCCATGCAGACGAGGCTACGGGATGCGCGCGCCCCTGTCACGGGGTCGGCAGCGGGTCCGGGCGCGACCGGCAGCGTTCAGCTCCGCGGCGAGCCCGTCGCTGGTGAGCCTGTATCCGGCGCGTACGGGCCGGACGCGTCGAGCAGCCCGAGCCGTGCGGCTTTCCGGACGGCGTCGATGCGCGACGTGGCGCCGAGCTTCACGTACATGTTGGTGGTGTGGCGTTTGACCGTGCCCTCCGCGATGTGGAGCTGGACGCTGATGTCGCGGTTCGTGTACGCCTGGGCGATCATCCGGAGCACGTCGAGTTCGCGGCTGGTGAGGATGGTGGGAGCAGCCGCATCCACGTCGGCGGAGGCCTGTCGCGCCGTCGTCGGCGCCGGTGTCGCGCCTGCGACGATCATCGAGAGGTCGTCTCCGTTGACCTTCTTGGTGACGTAGTGGCTCGCCCCTGCCCGCAGGAGCTGGCGTTCGAGGGCCACGTCGTTGTGCATGGTGAGGACGATGATCGCGACCTCAGGATGGTCGCGGCGGACACGCGTGATCGTCTGCTCGGCGGGGATGCCGGGCAGCTCCACGTCGAGGAGGAGCACGTCGGGGGAGGTGTCGGCGACGAGGCGGAGGGCGTCGTAGCTGGTGCCGCCCTCCCCGACGATGTCGAAGGTGCTCTCCAGCAGGGCGCGGATGCCCTGACGGAACAGGCTGTGGTCGTCAATGATGACGATGCTGCGACGCCCGGCGGTCATACGCTCGCCTCCTGGACGGGGATGGTGAGCTCGACGTGGGCGCCGACGCCGGGGCCGGGGTCGATGGTGAGGTCGGCGCCGATCAGTTCCGCGCGCTCCTGGGCGGCGATGAGTCCGAGCGCTCCCGAGCGGATCCTGTCGTGCTCGAAGCCGTGACCGTCGTCGCGCACGGAGAGGAGCACGCTGCCGGGCTGCCAGGTGGAGCGGACGGTGATCGTGCTGGCCTCCGAGTGGCGCCGCGCGTTGTGGATGGCCTCCCTGACGATGATGAAGGCCTCCTCCTGCGTTCCGGTCGTGAGCCGGAACGGCATCCCGTCCAGTTCCACGATCACGCGGGGACCGGCGTCGTCGAGGTCGGCGACGTAGTCGTTGAGCGCTTCGTCGAGGCGCTTGTCCCCGACGAAGTGCCGCAGATCCCTGGCGATCGCCCTGGTCTCGTCCAGAGCGGCGTCGAACAGCGCCATGCCGTCGGCGAGCCGGACCTGCGCATCCGTGCCTGCCGGGTCGGCGAGCCCGCTGAGGTCGACGCGCTGCATCCCGGCCGCGATGCTGTGGGCGACGCGGTCGTGCAGTTCGCGGGAGATGCCGAGCCGTTCCTCGCTGTGCGCGACGGCGAGCCGTTCCAGCAGGACGTTCACGTACGCGACCGAGGCCGGGATCACGTTGCCCATGATGGATGCGTTGAGCGCCCTCGCGATGTCGTCGTGCCCGAGCCGGTCGCCCGTGGCCTCCACGAGGACGCCGAGCCCGACGTCGAACAGCAGCGTCGCCGCCTTCAGGCTGTCGACCGGATGCACGTTCTGCCGTGCCCGGTGCTCGCCCACCTCCGCGCCGCGCGACGCCTGCTTCGGCTCCGAAGGAGCGATGAGCCCGAGGGTCGCGAAGGTCTGGCCGAGGATGCGCTCGATCTGCGCCACGAACTCCGCCTCGATGTACGGATCGGAGACCAGGGCGCTGTCCACGGAGCGCAGAGCGGCGACGGTCCGCTCGACGATCGCGGCACGGGCGTCTGCGAGGTGGCGGTCGTGGTCGTGGCCGGAGGTGCTGGTAGTCATTGGTGGCTTTTCTATCACGGGGTCGTCTCGTTCACGGAGTGGCGGCGAAGCCGATGGCGAGCAGGTTGACGGTGTACTGCGACACCATGAACGCCCGGTACGGTCGTCGTCGTGTGCGCCGGTCGGCGCCGGCTCGCCTGAGCGAGAGTGCGCAGACGACGACGGCGCACGGGCCGAGGGCGACGAGGGACAGCAGCACCGGATAGACGACGGCGGCGAGGACGCCCACCGCGCCGATCGCCGCCGAGCCCGCCGCGACGACGCGTCGCGCAGAGCGATCCCCGATGACGATCGGCAGGGTGCGCCGTCCGGCGATCCTGTCGCCGACGGCGTCGCCGAAGTCTTTCGCGTGCCCGACCACGGCGATCCAGAGCGCCATGACGACGGCGAACACCGGCACGGCGGGCGCGATCGTCCCGTGGAACGCCTCCGCCCCTGCCAGGTAGGTGAGCATCCCGCCCGCCGCAGCGACCGTGAGCGCTGGCACAGCCCACCGTTTCGCGGCGTGCGCGCCGAGCGAGTACGCGAACCCGAGCGACAGCATCATGACCACGAGCAGCACGAAGACCACGCTGATGCGCACGGCGATGCTGACGGACGCGACCGTGAGCACGACGCACCAGGATGCCGCTGCCTGCACGCTCAGCACTCCGGAGGCGAGGGGGCGGTGCGACCCGTTCGCGCGGTCTCCCGCGATGTCGCTGATGCCGTTCACCAGATAGACGACCCACACGGCGAGGAACCAGGATGCGGCCCCCGCGATCGCTGTGACGACGGCGATCTCCCCGCTGAACGCGAGCATCCCGCCCACCACGAACCGCAGGTTGAAGACCCAGAGCACGACGGGCCGTGCTTCGGTGTACGACCACCGGAGGGTACGCAGAAAGGCAAGAGGCCCGCCCGGCGATGCGCGAGCCCCGAGAGTTCGGGTCACTCGCTCATCATGCGTAGCCTCCCCGGCGAAACACGACGCCAGGAACTACGACCAAAGTCACATCTTTTGCCGCCTTTTGGGCTGAATATGCGACCAAAGTGCTATTTCGTCCGTTTAAGCGGGCTCCTACGGTGAAGGGGAGTGGCTTATTCGGCTTCGTCACTCAGGCACCGATGGCGTACGTCTCGGGTGGCGCACGCGCGTCGCGCCTTATGGGGGGAGCGGTCAGACACTGGGTGAACACACCCGGTGTCTGACCGGGGCGCGACGGCCGGAACGGTTACCGCAGCAGCGCGTCGATCATGTCTCTGCCGAGTCGCGCGGCCGTGACGATGTCGAAGGCGTAGACGACGTAGCGGCCGTTCCTCGTGGTCGTCAGGAACCCGGCGTCTTTCAGGATCGCGAGGTGGCGGGACACCTCCGGTGCGCTGATGCCCCACGCCTCGGCCAGGTCGGCCGTGGTGTGCGGCCCCCGGATCAGGCTGCGCGCGAGTCGCAGCCGCACCGGGTTGTCGAGGGCCCGCAACCGCTGCGCGATCGCGTCGACCGAGGCCGCCGCCGGGGCCTGTCCTGCCGCGAAGGGATATTGAATCACCGGCTTCCAGCCGGGGGCGTGCACGACGAGCAGATGCGGATGGCCGAGCGCGCTCGGCAGGAAGGTCACGCCGCGCTCGTCGGCGGTCGTCGCGTTGTCCTGCAGCTTGTCGACCACGATGTGCGTCTCGTCGTCGTCGACCGAGACCGCAGGCGAGACGGCGCCGAGCATCCGTCGCAGTCCAGAGGTGTCGAGCACGTCCTTCTTGAGGCGTGCGTCGGAGGCGAGCCGGGGGAGGAGCTGGGTCCAGGTGTCGGAGAAGAAGCCAGCGTCGCAGTCCTCGAGCAGGCGGCGCACGCGGGCGCGCGCCAGAGGAGGATCGTCGAGCACGACGTCGACGAAACCGAGCTGCCGCTCGCCGCGGGCGGTGGCGCGCTCCCTGGCGAGGTCCCTCGCCGTCCGGTCCACAAGCGGCGAGCCGAGTTCGCGGAACAGCGGCACCGTGCCGCAACTGCTGGTGAGCAGGGCGGCGGACACCCAGGTCTCGTCGTCGAGCGCGTCGACCGCATCCAGTTCGTCGGACAGCGTCGCGCCCGGCTCGGACGGCAGGAGCATGTCTGCGCGGGAGGTCCGCCAGAGATAGTCCGCATCGATGAGCCTGTCCAGCAGCTCTGGTTCGATCGACCCGGTCACCGACGCGACCCAGCCGCTGTGGGCAGGGTGATGGGTCGGCTCGACCAGCAGGTGGATGGCGGACCCCAGTTCGGCGAGCGGCGACGGCGCGATCCGGAACTGCTCGGACGGCACCCTGGTCACATCGATGGACACGCTCATGGCATCATCCTCGCGCGCCGGAGGGCACAGCGCACCGTCGATTGACGATTTCCGTCAATCGACGCGCACGCGAAGGGAGCTCTGCGTCATCGTGGCGGCATGACGATCAGACCAGCCGGCTATTCCGCTCCTACACCGTCCCCGCTTCCGGCGTGGTTGACCGCGATCCTGCACCGGATGCGCCGCCGCGGGAGCGGGCGCACGGGGCGAACGGCGAGTGCCGGGCGTGGCGGGCGCGCCGGGCGCACCGGGCGCTCCGCCATCCTGGCGGTGCGCCTGGACCGCGCGGACGCCGTCCGCGCCGAGGCGGAGCGCCGCAGGGTCTGGCTGTGACCCGGCCCCGCGCATCCACTTGGGATGCGCGGCCGCCACTCGCCGCTCGCGACGCTCAGGCCCCGACGTACGCCGCCAGATGCTCACCCGTGAGCGTGGACCGCGCGGCCACCAACTCTGCTGGCGTCCCCTCGAACACCACGAGTCCGCCGTCGTGACCGGCACCGGGGCCGAGGTCGATGATCCAGTCGGCGTGCGCCATGACGGCCTGGTGGTGCTCGACCACGATCACCGACTTGCCGGAGTCGACCAGACGGTCGAGCAGGCCGAGGAGCTGTTCGACATCGGCCAGGTGCAGGCCGGTGGTGGGCTCGTCGAGAACGTAGACGCCGCCCTGCTCGGACAGGTGGGTCGCCAGTTTGAGGCGCTGGCGCTCTCCGCCGGAGAGGGTGGTGAGCGGCTGGCCGAGGCTCAGGTAGCCGAGTCCCACATCCGCGAGCCTGCTCAGGATGCTGTGGGCCGCCGGGGTTCGTGCCTCGCCGCTGCCGAAGAACTCCTCCGCCTCGACCACCGACATGGCCAGCACTTCGCTGATGTCGCGGCCGCCCAGGTGGTAGTCGAGCACGGACGCCTGGAACCTCTTGCCCTCGCACACCTCGCAGACCGTGGAGACGCCCGCCATGATGCCGAGGTCGGTGTAGATGACCCCGGCGCCGTTGCAGTTCGGGCAGGCGCCCTCGGAGTTCGAGCTGAACAGGGCGGGCTTGACCCCGTTCGCTTTGGCGAAGGCCTTGCGGATCGGGTCGAGCAGCCCGGTGTATGTGGCCGGGTTGCTGCGGCGGGAGCCGCGGATCGCGGCCTGGTCGATGGACACGACGCCCTCGCTGGCCGGGATCGAGCCGTGTACGAGCGAGCTCTTGCCGGACCCGGCGACCCCGGTGACGACCACGAGCATCCCGAGCGGGATGTCGACGTCCACGTCGCGCAGGTTGTGCGCGTTCGCGCCGCGGATCGCGAGCGTGCCCGTGGCGGTGCGCACGGTCTGCTTGAGGGCGGCGCGGTCGTCCAGGTGGTGGCCGGTGAGGGTGTCGCTCGCGCGCAGCCCGTCGAGGGTGCCCTCGAAGGTGATGGCGCCGCCGTCCGTGCCGGCCCTCGGTCCGAGGTCGACCACGTGGTCGGCGATGGCGATCATCTCCGGCTTGTGCTCGACCACGAGCACCGTGTTGCCCTTGTCGCGCAGGCGCAGCAGCAGTTCGTTCATCCGCTGGATGTCGTGCGGGTGCAGCCCGATGGTCGGCTCGTCGAACACGTATGTCACGTCGGTGAGCGACGAGCCGAGGTGCCGGATGATCTTGGTGCGCTGCGCCTCGCCGCCGGACAGCGTGCCGGCCGGGCGGTCGAGCGACAGGTAGCCGAGGCCGATCTCCACGAACGACTGGAGCGTGTCGCGCAGCGAGGCCAGCAGGGGAGCCACGGACGGCTCTTCGAGTCCCCGTACCCAGTCGGCGAGGTCGCTGATCTGCATCGCGCACGCATCCGCGATGCTGACCCCGCCGATCGTCGACGAGCGGGCGGCCTCGCTGAGGCGGGTGCCCCCGCAGTCCGGGCAGGTGGTGAAGGTGACGGCACGATCCACGAACGCCCGGATGTGCGGCTGCATGGCCTCCCTGTCTTTCGACAGCATCGACTTCTGCACCCGCGGCACGAGCCCCTCGTATGTGAGGTTCATGTCGCCGATCTTGACCTTGGTCGGCTCGTGGTAGAGGAAGTCCTGCAGTTCCTTCTTCGTGTATTCGCGGATGGGCTTGTCCGCGTCGAGGAAGCCGGAGCTGGCGTAGATCCGCACGTTCCAGCCGTCCGCGGTGTAGCCGGGGATGGTCAGGGCGCCGTCCGCGAGCGACTTGGAGTCGTCGTAGAGCTGGCTGAGGTCGATGTCGTTGACGCTCCCCATCCCCTCGCAGCGCGGGCACATCCCGCCGGTGATCGAGAAGCTCCTGCGCTCCTTGGTGGTGTTCCCGCCGCGCTCGAGCGTGATGGCGCCAGCGCCCGACACGGACGCGACATTGAACGAGAACGCCTGCGGCGACCCGATGTACGGCTGGCCGAGCCTGCTGAACAGGATGCGCAGCATCGCATTGACGTCTGTCGCCGTCCCGACCGTCGACCGGGCGTTGGCGCCCATCCGCTCCTGGTCGACGATGATCGCCGTCGTCAGCCCGTCGAGCACATCCACATCCGGCCGGGCGAGCGTCGGCATGAAGCCCTGCACGAACGCGCTGTACGTCTCGTTGATCATCCGCTGCGACTCGGCCGCGATGGTCCCGAACACGAGCGAGCTCTTCCCGGAGCCGGAGACGCCGGTGAACACCGTCAGCCGCCGCTTCGGGATCTCGACGCTCACGTCTTTGAGGTTGTTGACGCGTGCGCCCTGCACACGGATCACGTCGTGGCTGTCCGCCTGGTGGGTGGTCGGCGCGTCGGTGCTCATGGTGCGATCTCCATCTTTTCTGGCTGTGCGCATCATCCTAGGTGCCGCAGGAATACAGGCATTCACCCGGTTGACGAGATACCAGAATCTGTCGCGAACCTCCGCGGATGCGCGACAGTTACTGGTATCTCGCCGCGCCGTGGAGTATGCCGGGGGTATGCCTGAGTTCCCGAGGGATCGGATCGCGTCCGTCATCCGTGGGCACGTGAGCGCGTTCCGGGTTCCCGGCGCGCTCAGCGTGCGGCCGGGCTACCTGCTGGCGGACGGCTGGATCACCGACCGGCCCGCCATCGTGGTGACGGCGGCACGGGATGCGCCGATCGCCGAGGTGCGGGCCGCGCTGCCCGGCGAGGTCGACGGGTTCCCCGTGGATGTTCGCGTGGCCTCGCCAGCCAAGCAGGAGCTGCTGAGCGAGCCGGGGGCGTACGCGCGCACGGCCGGTCCTGCGCCCGACCGCGGCGCCGTGCCGGAGTTCGCCGACGAGCTCGACCTGACGGGTGCATCCGGAGCGCCCGGCGCGGTCGTGCAGCGCGTCGCGTTCTCCGCCGCGGCGAAGCCCAGGCTCGCGTACACACCCCCGCCGGGCACCACCCTCGCTCCGGTCTCCGGCACCATGACCGTGACGCTGAGCGCGAGCCCGGACTCCGGCTGGCCGACACTCGGCGCGTTCCTCTCCGGCGTGCGCGAGACGCTCACCGTCGGCCTCTACGACTTCACCTCCCGGCACATCCTGCAGACGGTCGAGAGCCGGCTCGCCGGCAAGACCGTGCGCCTCGTCCTCGACCATCCGGCCAGGAATCCGACAGCCGACCAGACCGACGAGCAGACCGTCGCCGCCCTCACGGCCGCCTTCGGCGAGCAACTCTCGCACGCCTGGGCGCTCGACAGGATGGACCCGCTCGCCGCCGCCTGGATCTTCCCGTCCGCCTACCACATCAAGGTCGCCGTGCGGGATTCGTCGGTCGTCTGGCTGTCCAGCGGCAACTGGAACAACTCGAACCAGCCCGACATCGACCCGGTGAACACGCCGGGCGACGCCGCTGCGGCGCGAGCCGGCGACCGCGACTGGCACGTCATCATCGAGAACGAGCAACTCGCGCGCACCTTCGAGGCGTTCCTGCTCAACGACCTCGCCGCCGCGGCGGCGCACCAGGCGGCCACGCCGGATCCGGTGCCCGCGCCCGCCATGCTCGCACCGCTCGCGACCACCCCGCCGTACCGGCAGTTCTTCGCCGCTGACACCCACCGCCGCCAGCTCACAGTGACCCCCCTGCTCACCCCGGATGCGGGAAGCTACGCGCCGCACATCCTGGACCTCATCCGGAGCGCCACGACGACGCTGCTGATGCAGTTCCAGTACATCGAGCTGCCGAAGACGGTCACAGCGGCCGCCGCCGACTTCATCGCACTCGTGCACGCGGTGGTGGAGCGGCAGAACGCGGGGGTCGACGTGCGGATCATCATGAGCCAGTACGAGACAGCCGGGTACCTGGAGAAGCTGCAGGCGGAGGGCCTCGACGTCGTGAACAGGGTGAAGCTGCAGAACAACGTGCACAACAAGGGGATCGTGGTCGACGGCAGGGCGGCGCTCGTCAGCAGCCAGAACTGGTCGCCGGCCGGCACGCTGACCAACCGGGATGCCGGAGTGATCCTGGAGAACGCGGAGATCGCCGCGTACTTCACCCGGCTCTTCGAGCACGACTGGTCGGTGCTCGCAGCACGCACCGTGGCTCCCGACTGACTGCTCAGCCGACCTGACTGCTCAGCCGACCTGACTGCTCAGCCGACGCGGCGCGTGTCGTCGCCGTCGAGCACGAGGAGCCGCGCGCGGATGGACCAGCCCTCGCCCGGCTCCACCCGCACCTCCGCCGTGTCGAACGGTGCCGGCCCGAACCCCGGGTACTCCGTCGACCGCACGAACCACGAGGTCTCTGCCTCCACCGCGAGCACGACGGTCGCCGCCCCGTCCGGCCTGGTCAGCGCGAGCGAGCGCGCGCGCTCGCCGCGGAAGTCGTCGCCCGGTCCCGACCTCCCGTCGTCCGCCGTCGCCGTCGCGCCGCGGAACTCGGGCGCCGCCCGAAAGAACAGTCCGCCGTATCCCGCGCCGGTGCGGCCGTGGGTGGCGGGGCTGCCGAGCGTCAGCGGCGACGCGACGTGGATGCGCGACTCCCAGTCCAGGGTCCACCCTCGCTCTGCTTCCGCGAAGGCGAGGGCGCGTTCTTCCGTCGCGAGCCGTTCTCCCGCCGCGTCGAGCCAGGCGACCGACGAGACGACGGCGCCGGCAGGGTCCACCTGGATGCTCTCCGTGCGCATCCACCCGTTGTCGCCCCTGTCGAGGTAGGCGCTCGCGTCGCGGTCCCAACTGCGCCCGCCCCACAGGTTCGCCCGTCCGGCGTTCGGCAGCGCAAGCGAGAAGCCGTGGTGCCAGGTGTGGTCGTCCGGCTGGAAGTCGGCCACCGGCACGCCCGCCGCCGTCGTGATCGGGTAGAGGTACGGCCGGGGAGACTCGAACGCGGGTGTCTCCGGCGCTGACACGTAGCGGGCGACGCGCTGGGCGCCGAGCAGGATGTCGACCCCGATGGCGTCGCGCACGGCTCTCAGCGCCACGGCAGCCCGTCCAGTTCGCCGAAGAGCCGCTGCGTCTCGACGGCGCGGCGCACAGCGGCCTCCGCGTCGGCGAGCACCGGGCGCCTGGACGGCCCGAGTCCGTCCCAGGTGACGTGCCCGGCGTCGATCGGGGCGACGGGCGCATCCCCGACCGCCTCGATCACGCGCACGAAACCGCCTGTCGCGGAGAGTGGGGAGAGCAGCGCTCCGCCGTCGCGCCTGGCCTCGATCAGGTTCTCGAGCAGGTCACGACGCCCGTACTGCCGTTCCTCGGTGCGCCCGTCGCGCGTCGCCACGGTCAGCCGGTCTGTCGTGTACGACAGGGTCGCCTCGCCGTCTGTGCCTCGCACCAGGATGGTCGGGTCGGCCTCCACGGGGCCCGCGAGCGTGAACGCGCAGGTCAGTGTGCCGCCGAACGTCTGCGCCCCCCGCGCGGAGGGCCGCACCCGCACGGTGGAGGTGTCGTCGACCTCGATCGGGTTCACCCTGCGCAGGTCGGTCTCGATGGTGCCGATGGCCTCTGGAGAGTCCCAGCCCGCGATGCGCAGCGAGGTCATCACGGCGTGCGCGAACGGGTTGGCGACCGCGCCGTCCGCCACCCTGGCACCGTCCAGGATGCGGCGGCCCGCCCAGCGAGCGCGCGTCCAGTATCCGCGGGGGCGCGTCCACGACCCCGCCGCGCCGATCGAGAGCAGATCGCCGAGCGCTCCGGACTCGATCAGCCGCAGCAGCTCGGCGAGCGCACCGGACCCCAGGCTCTGGAAGCCGACCTGCACCAGGCCGCCGGTCTCCCGCGTCACCGCCTCAAGTCGTGCGAAGGTGGCGAGCTCGGTGACGGGCGGCTTCTCGAGCAGCACGTCTGCGCCGGCCCGCAGCGCGGCCGCGGCGAGCGTGGCGTGCGTGTGCAGCGGGGTCGCCACGATGACGATGTCCACGGGGATGCTCCCCAGAAGCTCGTCGATGTGGTCCAGTCGCACGGGCAGCCTGTCCTCCGGTACGCGCACGCCGTCGCGCACGAGCGGCCCGCGCGCCGGGTCGACCAGGGCGACGAGCTCGACCAGACCGCGATCCTCGAGCTCCAGGGCGTTCAGGATGTGCGCGGTGCCGTATCCCTGCACTCCGACGACGGCGACGCGGGCGGGCGCGGTCGCTGCGGGCGCCGCGGTGGCTGCGGTGGCTGCGCGTGCTCCTGCACGGGATGCGGTCGTGCCGTCCCGCGATTCCGTCCCGCTCACGCGTCTGCCGCCCCGGCGCGAAGCCGCACCACGAACCGCGTGGGCGTCGTGCCGCCGACGAGCAGCCGGACACCGCCGACCGCGTCCGTGCCGGAGAGGAACGCATAGTCCTCGCCCGGCCAGTACGGCGCCGGGTCGGCGTCGGGATCGATGCCGTCGAGCTCGACCGTGATCGCGTCGCCGCAGCGGGTGTAGCGCGCGCGACGGGCACCGAGGATATGGGCACCGAGGATGTGGGCACCGAGGATGCGGGCACCGAGGATGTGGGCACCGTCGTGGTCGCGCTGCGGCGCATCCACCGTCCCGCCGTCGCGGAACCCCAGTTCCAGCGTCCACGGGCTCGGCGGCCCGTCGATGGTCACTTCGAGGTCGGCGCCGTCGTCGTGCAGCACGACCAGGATCGTCGTCTCCAGCGCGACCTCGTCCGCCGTGCGCTCCGGGAAGGCCATGGCAGCGGCGAACCGTCCGTCGTCGGTCACAGCGTAGTCGGCGCCCGCGCGGCGGGCATCGGGCGCGAGCGGCTGGTAGTACCGGGCCGACACGCGCTCGCGCAGCTCGATGCGCCCATCGGCGAGTGTGCGGAACGCGTCTGCGCGGAACGGCCCGAGGCCGAAGAAGGTGCGCGACAGCCGCACGGAGTCCAGCACCGCGTCGCCCGCGAACAGCCGTAGGAAGGTCGGATCGTTGGCGAGGCCGGAGCGGATGCGACCGTGCCGGCCGTAGTCCGAGCCGCCGTATACGACGGTGTCGGCGGAGACGCCCCGGCGAAGGGCCAGCGAGACGCCGGGATGCACCGTCGTGCCCTCTCGCCGCGGGGCGGCCGCGCCAGGAAGCGGATCGCTCAGCGAGGGATGCAGCAGCAACTCGGCCAGCACGCCGGGGTCGCCGACCCCGTCCGCCACGGCCAGCTCGGCCGCCCACGCGAAGTCGCCGCGACCTGTCGAGAGGGAATGAGAGCGGAACGGCACCGCGTACGGCGCGAGCGGGAACCTCGCCCCCTGGTCCTGCCGCCGTGACGGAAGCGTCTCGACCGTGCGATCGGAGTGGATGAGCGCGAGCGTGAGTTCCAGGTTGCGCTCGACCACGCGCCGCAGCTCAGGCCGGTCCAGGATCTCCGCGATCGCCAGCAGCGACGGATTGCTCACCGCCGACGCGTAGTTCGGGCTCCGCTCCGAGTAGTAGCCGTCCTCGTCGATGTCGACGCCTTCGGCCAGCCACTCGTCCACCCGGCCCACCAGGCGCGCGTCGGGGAACGAACGATGGATGCGCGCGAGCGCCGCGCTGATCTCCCACCGGTGGTTCGGCGTGTGCACCCCGCCGGCGAGCAGCGGCGGGGTGGCGTTCCGGATGAGCGTTGCGAGCGCATCCCGCACCTCCGCGAGGGACGGGTCGACCGCATCCCGCAGCAGGTGGTGCACGTCGCAGGCGTCGTTGATCGTGAAGGCGCTGTCCGGTGGGGACTGCACGTTGTCTCCGCCCTCGAACAGGCCGGTCGGCGTCTGCAGGCGGCGGAGCTCGCCGAGCAGCGCGCCGAGGGTGTCGACGGTCTCGTGCGTCGGGTGCCCGGAGACGATGGCGACGGAGACCAGCGTCTTCACGCGGCGCATGAGCTCGCGATGCGGGAGCCGGTCGACGGGGGAGTCCACCGCCTCCCGTGCTGCCCGCAGGGCGGTCTCCCTCGCTGCGCCCAACAGGGCGGGGGCGGGAGCGGCGTCGCCCATCAGTCCTTCAATCCGGCGTTGATGTTGGCGTTCATCACGTACTTCTGGAACACCAGGTAGAGCAGCACCAGCGGCACGATCGAGATGACGGATGCGCCGAGCAGCACAGACCAGTTGATGTTCTGCGCTCCGACGATGCTCTGGATGCCGATCTGGAGGGTGAACTTGCTCGGGTCGTTGAGCACCAGCAGCGGCCAGATGTAGTCGTTCCAGCGCCACTGGAAGGAGAAGATCGCGAGCGTCAGCATGATCGGACGCGAGATCGGGACCATGATGCGGAAGAAGATCGCCAGCTCCCTCGCGCCGTCGATGCGGGCGGCCTCGACCAGCTCGTCCGGCACCGTGAGGAAGAACGCGCGGAACATCAGCACGCCGGTCGCGGTGAGGATCGACGGGACGATGATGCCGGCCAGCGAGTTGTACATCCCGAGGTCGCGGACCACCAGGAAGGTCGGGGCGAGCATGACCTCGGTGGGGAGCATCGTGGTGGCCAGGATGCAGACGAAGAAGATCTTGAGCCAGAGGTTGTCGTACTTGGCGAGCGCGTAGCCGGTGCAGCAGCTCGCCACCACGGTGAGAATCGTGGTCACGATCGCGACCAGGAACGTGTTGCCGAAGAACTCGTAGAAGTTGAAGCTGTTCCACGCGTCGATGTAGCCCTGGACGGTCCACGACTTGGGAAGCAGCGAGAGCGGGAACGAGAACAGGTCGCCCGCCGGCTTGAACGAGCTGAGCACGAACCACAGCAGGGGGAAGCCGTATGCGAAGGCGAGCACCCAGAGCAGGGTGGTCGGCGCGATGGCGCGGCCGAGGTGCTTGGCGCCGTTCGTGCGGCCCCGGCCGCCACCGGCCCAACGGCCTCGCGAACGGCCGGCGCGCGGCTGCGCGGGTCGCGCATCCGGTGCCATGTCGATGCGGGGGTCTGCAACGCTGGCGGTCATCGGCGGCGCTCCGTTCTGCGGTTGACAGTCAGTTGGATGATCGCGATGGCCATCAGGATGATCATCAGCACGAAGCTGGCCGCGCTGGCGTAGCCGATCTGGCCCTGCTGGAACCCGGTCTGGTAGATGTACTGCACGAGCAGGTTGTTCGACGTTCCCGGGCCGCCGTTGTTGAGCGACTGGAACAGCGCGTACTCCTTCATCGCGTTCAGCGTGGTCAGCAGGATCACGATGAACGAGGTGGGAGCGATGCTCGGCAGCGTGATGTTGCGGAACAACTGCCACGGGCCCGCGCCGTCGAGCGCAGCCGCCTCATAGTAGGAGACGGGCACGTTCTTGATCGCGGCGATGAAGAGCAGCATCGAGAACGCCGTGCCGCCCCAGGTCGCTGCGATCACCACGACCATCAGCGACAGGTCGGCGTTGGACTGCCACGGCACGGCCGAGCCGCCGAGCGACTCGATCACGAAGTTGACGAGGCCGAAGTTCTCGCCGAACAGCCACCGCCAGATCACGCCGGAGACGATCGGCGAGATCAGCCACGGCACGAAGAAGATGATGCGCGCCACGAGCTTGCCCTTGGCGTACTGGCTCACCATCAGATTCGCCACCAGCAGCGAGAAGACGAAGCTGGTCGGAACGACGACGAGCGTGAACAGCACCGTCCTGCCGAGAGCCGCGTAGAACGCGGAGTCCCCGAAGAGCTGCTGGTAGTTCGACAGCCCGATGAAGTGGAAGGAACCCACGCCGGTGTAGTCGGTGAACGAGTACACCAGGCCGATGATGGCCGGCCAGGCGAAGAAGGCCGCGAACAGCACGACGTTCACCAGGATGAGCACGAGCGGCGCGAAACGGTAGTGGTTCAGCCGCCTGTGCGTGCGCTGGGCCCCGGATGCGCGTGTCCCGACCACCCGCGGGGTGGCTGTGCCTGTTGCCGACATGGGTTCCTTCCCTCCTCTCCTGCTCGTCCTACTTGCCGACCTGCTTGTCGTAGCCGTCGACGATGTTCTTCACGGCCTCTGCTGACGTCTGCTGGCCGTTGATCGCCTTGCCGATCTCGGTCACGGTCGGGTCGGTCGTGATCGACTTGCCGTCGAGGGCCCATTTCACCTGCGCCTGCAGGAAGTAGCCGGAGATGGGCTTGTAGACCTCGAGCTCCTTGTTGTAGAGGTCGAACGCATCCAGTGCCGCCTGCGAGGTGAAGTCGTAGGTGATGTCGAGGCCCTTCTCCACGGGAAGGTAGCCGTTGGTCTCGGCGAGCTTCTTGTACTGGGCCGGCTCGTACATCCACTCCAGGAAGGACTTCGCCGCTTTGCCCTCGGCGTCGCTGTTCTGGAAGCCGACCACGAGGCCGCCCGCGTTCACGTCCGCTGCCTGAACGGGCTGGGCAGGGGTGGGGACGCTCGCCCAGTCGAACGAGGTGATGCTCGTGGCGAAGGCGGAGACCTGCCAGACGCCCGACCAGTACGCGGCGACCTGGCCGCTCTGGAACAGCGCCGACGGGTCGGCGCCGCTGGTCCAGACGGACTTCGGCATGGTCTTGTCGTCGTTCAGGCTGACGAAGTAGTCGACGGCCTTCTTCGTGGCGGCGTCAGCGGAGAACTTCCCGTCGGAGCCCTGCTGCATGTACTTTCCGCCCATCTCGTATACCTGGGCGCGCAGGCGCGACGGGGAGGCGTCGTAGACGAGCGAGTACTTCGCGCCGGTCGACTCGCGCACCTTGTCGGCCGCGGCGACGAACTCCGGCCAGGTCCAGGTGCTGTCCGGCGACGACGGGACGCTGACGCCGGCCTTCTCCCAGAGCGACTTGTTGATGAACAGGCCGGTGGAGGTGACGTCGGAGGGGATGGCGAGGGTCGTGCCGTCCGTCCCCTTGGCGACGTAGCTCTCGTTGATGTTGTTCGACTTCGTGTCGGTGATCGAGCTGAGGTCGACGAGCTTGTTCTTCCAGATCGGGTCGAGCGCAGGGACGTTCGCGATGTCGGGGAGGGCGTTGGCCTGGGCGGCGTTGTGCAGCTTGGTCGCGTATCCCGAGTACGGGATGTTGACGACGTCGACCGTGATGCCGGTCTTCTTCTTGTAGTCGGCGGAGAGCTGGTCGAAGCCCTTCTGCTGGGCGGCGCTGGAGGAGAGCCAGAGGGTGAGCTTCTTGACGTCGCCACCCGAGCTGTCGCCACCGGCCGAACAGCCGGTGAGTGCGACGGCTGCTGCTGCGATGACACCCGTGGCGGCCAACAGGCGCCGACGGCGGGGAATGCCTCTGAAGCGGGAACTGAGATTCATCGTTGAGTCCAAATCGTTCGAGAAGTGGCCGACGGCCGGCGCGGGTACGCGAACCGTTGCAGGCTTTTCTATCACTACGATGCATAAATCACAACAAGAAGTCCGATCCCGCTATGCTGACGGGGTACAGAGACCCCTTGTCACCGGGGCTTCCGGTACGGGATGATTTACTCACGGCGATGTGAAAGGGGGGCCGATGAGCGTGTCGGACATCCCGCGAACCGCGACCACCCGCGACGTGACGGAGATCAACCGCACCGCGATCCTCGACCTGCTGCGCGCGGCGGGACCCATCTCGCGGCGCGAGATCCGCGAGCGCACCGGCCTCGGTTCCGCCACCGTCGAGCGCCTCACCCAGGCCCTCATCGAGGAAGGCCAGATCGAGATCGCCGGCCTCGACCGCTCGTCGCCCGGCCGCCCGTCGAGCCTGCTGCGCTACGTCTCCACGGGCAGGGCGGTCCTGGCCATCGACATCACCGAGGCCAACGCCCGCGGCCGCATCGTGGATCTGGCCGGCACGGTCCTGCACGAGCAGTACCTCCCGTTCCGGTTCGACGGCTCCGACCCCGGCGCCGCCCGCCTCGACGGACTCCTCGAGCTCGTCGACGCGCTCGTGGCGCCGGGCACAGGCACACCGGTGACAGGCATCGGGATCGCGCTGCCCGGCATCACCGACGACGGCCACGTCACGAAGGCCAGCGAGCTGGAGTGGCGGGATGTGCCTGTCGCCGACATCCTGCACGAACGCACCGGCCTGCCCGTCCTCGCCGAGAACGACGCAAACGCCACGGTCTACGGCGAATACCTGCACGGGGCTGCGCGCGGCGAGGAGAGCGCGATCGCCCTGGTGCTCGGAACGGGCATCGGCGCCGGGATCGCCAGTGAGGGGCGCATCCACCGCGGGTTCCGCTCCGCGGCGGGCGAGGTGGGCTACCTGCTCACCTCCACGGCGTCGTTCTCGCGCTATTTCACCGACCACGGCGACACCGAGAACGCGATCGCCGCCGAGCTCGCGGCCTGGGTGGACCTGGGTGGCCCGCACGTCGACCGCCGCATCGGCCCGGCGTTCCGCCGCATGATGGCGGCTGTCGAAGACGGCGACGTCGTCGCAGGTCGGGCCCGCGACGAGTTCTTCGACCTGATCGGCCTGGTCTGCGCGGCCATCTCCGTGGTCATCGCCCCCAGCGTGATCGTGCTCGCCGGAGCGTTCGGCCAGTACAGCGCCCTCTCCGTCGACCAGCTCAGCCGCCGCCTGATCGGCCGCATCCCGTCGCCCCCGCGCCTCGTCGCCAGCAGCCTCGGCTTCGACGCGGCGATCACCGGCATCAGCGCGCTCGCGATCGAGCGGGCGCGCGGGGCGACGTATCTGGTGTGAGGGTCAGTCCCGCGTGAAAGACACCACCGTCTCCGTCGCCCCGGTATCGGCCGGGGTCCCGTAGACGCGGAGGTGGCGCACCTGCTCCGCGAGGCTGCCGTCGCGCCGCGTGCCGTGGTCGACAGCGGGCACCAGCACCTCGCAGGAGCCGCCGGGCAGGCGTGCGGCCTCCTCCTCGGCCCACGCGATGACCTCGGTCACGTCCGTCGCGCCGGTGAGGTCCCAGTCGTCCAGGAACCAGCCGGTGTACGGCTCCTGCTGAGGCGCCCAGATGCGCACACGGTACGTGGTCGTGTCCATCGGCCAGGTGGGAGGTTCTGCTGCTCTGAGCCAGGTCGCTTCCATGCGGGGAGCCTAGCGGTGCGGCGGTCGGCGACGTGTGCGCATTCTCATGCCGGAGGGCCGGAATCCCGGCGTGACGTCCAGGCCGGCTCGGGAGACTCTGCTCATGCGCTGGTTCGGTTCGTGGGGGAGTAAGGCACCGGATGCGAGGGGCGCGCGGGCGATGCGACCTGCGGATGGCGCGGTGCGTGCCGGAGCTCCCATTCCGGTCGTGGATGCCGCCCGCGTCGCCGCGGACTCCGCCCGCGCCCGCCTGTACCGCCTCACGGAGTGCGCCCCTCCCGCCCTCTCGGCGGCCTGGCTCAGCCCGCCTGCGCCGTCGAGACGCCAGTGACTGTCGCGAAATGCCCGGGGTGCGCCGCAGTTGCCTGCAGCTCGCCGGTTCGCGGCGCAGGGGGTGCTAGCTGTGCCACTCCGCCCGGCGGCGCGGCGTCACGCCGTGCGGGCGGATCAGGTCGAGGAAGAGGGGCGCGAACGGATTGATCCGGTCGCGCATGGCGGCCTCCGGTCGACTCCGGCGCGACTCCTGCTCCTGCTCGTGCTCGGCGCGGGTCCCGCGTGCCGCGCCAGCGCGCCCGCGCAGCGCGGAGGGGGTCGCGAGGCCCGTCAGCGCGGCGCGCACACGCATCCACCCGCTCGCGCCCTGTGGTTGCGCGGGCGTCGCGAGCCGCACCGGTTTGCCCGCCGACAGCTCGTGCAGGTTGTTGCGGCGGGTGCCGTCCCAGTTCACGTAGAGGTATGGGCCGACGGGCGATGAGATGGCGCTGACGACCGCGCGCACGTACGGGTCGGGGCCGGTGACGTAGGTGGCCGTGCCGTCCGCGATCTCGGCAGCGGCCCTCTGCGCGTCGACGGCGCCGTGCGACGTGAACAGGGTGACGATGGAGCCGAGCTCGTCGCGAGCGACCAGCTCGATGCGGAACTCGGTGATGGCGGACTCCTCTGGTGTCGTTCGGCTGCGCGTGGGCCGAGCGACGATGGTCTGCCTGCTTCGATGGTACGCAGCGCCATTGATCGAATCCAACAGCGAACGCTTCTGCCATTCATCCAAGCGGCGAATGAGTGCGTTTCCCGCCGCGCGCATCCGTCAGCCCCAGCACCGCGCGCTCCAGCCCGGCCAGCCCCGTGGATGCGCGGATCGCCTCCCCGATGGCCGCGCTGCGGTCCGCGTAGCGGTGGTCGGCGAGCACTGTGCGCACCGCGGCGCCGACCGCGGCGGCCGTCGGCTGGTTGGTCGCGAGGTTCACGCCGATGCCCGACCAGGCCACGCGGGCGGACACCTCGACCTTGTCCTCCGTCGTTCCGGCGATCACCACCGGCACTCCGTGCTCCATCGCGTAGTGCACGCCGCCGTAGCCGCCGTTGGTCACGTACGCGGACGCGCGCGGGAGCAGTGCGTCGTACGGCAGGTAGGAGGCGACGCGCGCGTTCGGCGGGAGGTCTGCATCCAGCTCGCTCACCGGGCGGCCCCCGGTGCTCGCGACCACCCACACGTCGTCGTCGGCGAGGCCGCGGATCGTCGGCAGCAGCAGGTCGCCGAAGTCGCGGTTGGCGACCGTGCCCTGCGTGACGTGGACGACCGGGCGGCCGTCGGAGAGGTCGTCCCACCAGGCGGGCAGGGGCGCATCCGATGGGCGCGTGCGCGAGACGGGTCCCACGAAGTGGACGGTCGCGGGCAGGTCGGAGCGCGGATACTCGAACTCGGGCACCGTGAACTGCACGATGGCGTCCGCGTGCGACGGCCAGTTGAGGATGAAGCCGTTCAGCGACGCCCCTGTCGCCTCGTGCGCGATGCGGCCGGCCGCCTTCTGCACCGGTGCGAAGATCACCTTCTCCGCCACCGCGGTGAGGGCCGCGTTGCGCAGACGTCCGGCGACACCGGGCTTCGGCTGCACGCCGAGTCCGAACGGCGCCACGTCTTTGCTCTTGAGCCCGAGCGGCACGATGCCGAGGTTGACCACCGCCGGCCGGGATGCGCGTGGCCGGGTGGAGAGCAGGGCGGCGCCGAGGAACAGGCTCTCGGCGAGCACCGCATCCACGTCGTGCTCGGCGACGATCGCGTCGACCGCTGCGAGCTGCGCGCGGGCCGGGCGCAGGAAGATCGTGGTCATGTCGTAGCGGATGCCCGCTGGACCGGTGAGTCCCACGCGGCCGGGGAACGCCGCATCCATGTCGGTGTCGTCGTAGTCGGCCTCCGCCGGCAGCGGGAGGAAGGTGGCGCCGGTGGCGATGACGCGTTCCGCATAGCGGGCGCCGGTGAGGAAGAGCACGCGGTGGCCGCGATCGGCCAGGTGGCGGGAGACCGCGAGCAGCGGCGTCACGTGTCCGTGCACGGGTGTGCTGCAGAGAAGGATGGTGGTCATGGGTGCTCGCATTCGGGTTAGAGTTGGATGAACGTAGATAGTATTCACTACACACGAAGGGTAGTCAATGGCTGATTCGGAGAACGGCGCGCCCCGGCAGTACCGGTCGACCCTTCGCGAGGAGCAGGCGCGCCAGACGAGGCAGCGCATCCTGGCCTCCGCCTTCGAGGTGTTCTCGGCGAAGGGGTACACCGGCGCGTCCCTGGCCGACATCGCCGCGGGCGCCGGGGTCTCGGTGGAGAGCGTGAAGGTGCACGGTCCGAAGCGGGCGCTGCTGCTCGGCGCGTTCGAGCTCGCGTTCGCGGGTAGCGCCGGCGACGAATCGCTCAGCGAACGCCCGGAGGTCGCCGCGATCATGGCGATCGAGGACACCGGAGCGTTCCTCACCGCGATGGTCGGCCTGATCGCCGAGGCCAACGCGCGCACGAGCGGCCTGTGGGCGGCGTTCCTCGCTGCGGCGGCGGAAGACACGCACGTCGGCGACGTGCTCGCCTCGCTGCTCGAACGCCGGCACGCCGACTACCGCAGGATGGTGGGGCTGCTGGCGGCACGCGGCGCGGTGGGCGCGCCCTCCGACGACGCCCTGCAGCACCTCGCCGACGTGCTCTCCTTCCTGATGTCGCCCGAGGGTCATCAGCAGCTCGTCCAGCAGAGCGGCTGGACGTTCGAGCGCTACCGAGACTGGCTGATCCGCACGGTGTCGGCGACGGTGGCCGCCGGAGCGTGAGCCAGAGCCGGGGCGTGAGCCAGGGCCGGAGCGTGAGCCAGAGCCCTGCCCCCACCCAGGGCTAGCCGCGCAGCGCGATCGCCTCGCTCCGCCACCGCGCCAGCAGCGACCACGGATCGGAGACGCCGGCGCTCACCGCCGCGATGTGCGCATCCAGTGCGTCGCTGCGCTCGAACCACTCCGTGCGCGGGATGCGCTGGCCCGCGAACTGCGCGTGCCTGCGCTGTTCGAGCGCCCGGTCGCCGCGCTCGAACGCCAGCACCTCGTCGTGCGGCAGGCTGGAGAACCGCCCGCGCGGGTTCGCGGTGGTGCCGATCTTGATCCGGTCGCGGAACCGCAGGTAGTAGACCACGTCGACGCGCGGGGGAGCAGGCTCCCCCGATACCGTCTCGCCGAAACGCCACTCGCACACCGCGCACAGCCAGGCGGACGGGTATCGCACGCCGAGGCGGGAGCCGCAGAGCGCGCACGGGGCGGGCAGCGCATCCACCTGGCCGCAGTCGTCTGCGACCCACTCTGCCGCTGCGAGCAGGTGCTGCAGGCACAGCGGCACTGGAGCCCCCGGATGCGCGGGGCTGGCGCACGGGACGTCGTCGTCCGCGGCGACGCAGGGGGTGGGGCCGGTCATGCCGGAAGCGTAGCGGCGGCGTCCGACACCGGGTCGGGCCAGCCGGACGCGCGTTGCGCGCCGCCGGCTACCGGAGCGCCCTGACCCGCGCGACCTCGTCGGCCGTCAGCGCGTCGCCGGTCGGCAGGTGCACGATCGCCGTCTCCTCCACGCCGAGTCCCGCATAGACCGTGTGCAGCGCGGCGACGACGGAACCGACCGCGCCGGAGAAGTCGCCGAGCTGGGCGGTGGCGAGGCCGGGGGAGACCCGGAGGTTCTGTTCGAGTGCGATCCGGTAGCGATCGAGCGACGAGGTCAGCGAGTTGGCGATGCCGCCGCCGAGCACGATGGTCTGGGGGTCGCAGGAGACGGTGGTCGCTGTCAGGACCACGAGGAGCGCCTGGTCGAAGTGGGCTCGCAGCGACAGCAGGCCAGGGCCGGCGTCCTCCGCGAAGAGCTGGGCCGGCGCATCCAGGTGCAGTCCGGCCTCTGCCGCCCTGCGCAGGATGCCGCCGCCCGTCACGAGGTGTTCGAGCCTGGTGCCGAGCGGCCCGATGGGGAGCTGGCCGAACTCCCCGATCAGTCCTCTCTCGCCCTGCAGGATGCGTCCCTCGATGGCGAGGCCGGCGCCGAGGCCGAAGCCGATCGTCAGCATGGCCGCGTTGGGTGCTCCTCGGGCGGCGCCGAAGTGCATCTCGCCCAGGAGGGCGTAGTTCGCGTCGTTGTCGAAGTGCATCGCTCGCCCCATCGCGCGCTCCACGGAGGCGAGGAAGGTCGGCGACTCGACTTCGGGCAGGTTGGGTGCGTTGGAGACGCTGAGGTCGCGCTGGTTCACCGCGCCAGGGAGGCCGAGGCACACGTGCTCCACTCTGTCCCAGACGTCGGAGGCAGCCTCCGTGACGGTCGCCGCGATCCACTCGGCGAGCTCGGCTTCCTGCAGGGTGGTCGGCGTCGGCGTCTCGGACGCGAACACCGGATGCGCGAGCAGGTCGGCCACGATGATCCGCGTGTTGGATGCGCCGAGGTCCACCCCGACGACGTACGCGCGGTCGGCGACGATGTCGAGTTCGACGGCGCGGCGGCCTCTGGCCTCGGAGACGATCTCCGTCGTCTCCGTCACGATCCCCTCGGCAAGGAGCTGGTCGATCGAGCGCGTCACGGTGGCGGCGGAGATGCCCGTCAGCTCCGCGATCTGCTTGCGGCTGGCCGGCCTCGATCCGATGAGGGCGGTCAGGACGGCGTTGCGATTGATGGCTCGCGTGTCTTGCACCGGCTCACCCCCTTTGTCTTCAACGTGAACCCAAAACTAGCTCAGGATGCACGTCCAGCGCCACTCCGCACCCCATTTCCGCAGGTTTTACGGGACCGAAACCTAATGGATACATTTTCACGCTTGACTTTGATTGCTTGTTGAAATCAAAATGGTGTCAGCAAGTCAACGGTGACGGGGTCACGAGATACCCGGGGGACGCCACCGCACAGGAGTTCAAACCGGTCCCGGAAGGCAACCCACCATGCACACAGCACGTCCCACCCGGCGTCTCGCCGCTCGCGCCGCCGTCATCGGCGCACTCGCACTCTCCCTCGCGCTCGCCGGATGTTCCTCCGGCACGCCCGCATCCTCCGAGTCATCGACGCCCGCGGCCAAGCCCAGCCTCGAATTCACCGGTCCGAACGGCGAGAAGCCCGGCGCGCTCTCCGAGCTCTCGCTCACCAGCGACGAGCTGGCCAAGGTCAAGGACGGAAAGTACACGGCGGCGTTCGTGTGGCACACGTCGTCCGATTTCGTGACCGCCGTCGAGAAGGGCGCTCGCAACGAGTTCAAGCAGCTCGGCATCGACGTGGTCGCCAGCACGCAGGCCAACTTCAACGCGGCGACGCAGGCCAACAACGTCCAGACCGTGCTCGCCCTGCACCCGAGCATCATCGTCACCATCGCGGTCGACCCCACCTCGGCGGCCAAGGCGTTCAAGCCCGCTGTCGAGGCCGGGACGAAGCTCGTCATCATGACGACACCGCCGGAGGGCTACAAGGCCGGCACCGACTTCGTCTCCATCGTCACGGAAGACCTCACGGCAGCCGGGCGGGACAACGCCGAGATCCTCGGCGACGCTCTCGGCAAGAAGGGCGAGGTCGGCTACCTCTCATACAACGCGAACTTCTGGTTCACCAACCAGCGCGACAAGGCCTTCAAGGACTGGCTCGCCTACGAATACCCTGACGTGAAGATCGTCGACTCCGAGGGCTTCGCCGATGAGACCGCCACGCAGACCATCGCGGCGGCCATGATCGCCAAGAACCCGAACCTCAAGGGCATCTACGTCTCCTGGGCGACAGCGGCCCAGGGTGTCGTCGCCGCCATCAAGGCGTCCGGCCGCACCGACATCAAGGTCGTCACCAACGACCTCGACACCACGCTCGGCGCAGCGATGATGTCCGGCACGAACGTCGCGGGCATGGTGGGCAACGGCTCGATCGGCATCGGCAAGGGCCTCGCGCTCGCCGGAGCATACGGAGTCATCGGCAAGAAGGCTCCTGAGCTCGTCGCGTCCGTGCCGACCAAGGTCACCAAGACCAACCTCGACAAGGGCTGGGAGTCCGACTACGGCACCAAGCCGCCGTCGAGCGTGACCGGCGGCTGACGCCCACAGACCGGCTGGGCGGCCGGACTCCCCCTTCGGCCGCCCAGCCCCATCCGCTTGCACCATGAACCACGAACCACGAACCACGAACCACGAACCACGCGGATCGTCGCGCATCGCCGCGAACCGCACGCACCATGAAGGAGAACCGATGACACGGCAGGTCATGACCGTGCTCGGCCCGGTCGACTCGACAGCTCTCGGACGGGTCATGCCGCACGAGCATCTGCTGTCGCTCACACCGGGCCCGTGGCTCACCGGGGGAACCCGCGACGACCGCACTGACAGGGCAGTGGATGCACTGGCCGGGCTCCGCGACCTCGGCTTCGGCACCGTCGTCGACCTGAGCCCGTACGGGGTCGTCGGCCGCGACGAGAACGGGGACAACGCCGCCGCGCTCGTCGAGATCTCCCGGCGGAGTGGACTGCACATCGTCTCCGGCACGGCGATCTACCTGGAGTCGTACTCCCCGGCGTGGGCGCTGGCCGCCGACCTCGACACCATCGCCGCCAGACTCGTCAGCGACGCCGTGGTGGGCATCGGGGGCTCCGGCGTCCGTGCCGGAGTGTTCGGCGAGCAGGCGACCAGCCTCGGCGAGATCACGCCGCACGAGGAGAAATGCCTCAGGGCCGTGGCCCGCGCCCAGCGCGAGACCGGGCTCGGGATCATGACGCACACCACCCACGGAACCCAGGCCATGGAACAGCTCGACATCCTGCGCTCCGAAGGCGTCGAGCTCGACAGGGTCGTCATCGGGCACCTCGACACCCAGCTCGGCACCGACCTGGTGCGCCGTGTCATCGACGCGGGGGCTCGCGTCGCCATCGACACGATCGGCAAGGAGAACTGGGACTTCTTCCTCGGCCCCGTCGCAGACGAGCGCGAGGACGGCGAGTTCGGCAAGCGCGCCTTCCACCGCTCGGATGCGGGTCGGGCCGACCTCGTCGCCACGCTCGTCGGCGACGGGCTCACCGACCGCATCCTGCTCGCCCAGGATCTGACGGGCGCCGAAGTGTGGATGAACCCCGGCACGCACGGCGTGAGCGGGTATTCGTACCTCGGTGCGGTCTTCGTGCCTGCGCTGCGCGACCGCGGTGTCTCCGACGCGGCGATCGAGCAGTTGCTCTCCGCCAACCCCGCTGCACTGCTGGAGGTCGCATGAGCACCGGGCAGCATCGATACGTGGTCGGGATCGACCTCGGCGGCACCAAGGTGCGAGCCGGCATCGCCACCCTCGCGGGCGACGTCCTGCACGAGACCACGGAGCCGACGAGCGACGGCCGGGCGATCGTGGCGCAGCTCGCCCGGCTGGTGGATGCTCTGGCCTCCGCCATCGGCGCATCCCCTGCGTCCGTCGTCGCGACCGCGATCGGCGGAGCCGGAGTGCCGGACGCCGCGGCAGGGCAGTTCGATCTCGCCCCCAACCTGGGCGACCTCGAAGGCTTCGACGTGGTCGCCGAGCTCGAAAGCAGGCTCGGACACCCCGTCGTGATCGACAACGACGTGAACATCGCAGCGCTCGGGGAACTGCACAGCGGCGTGGGCGAGGAGGTCGACACCTTCGCGTTCGTCTCCGTCGGCACCGGCATCGGCGTCGGCGTGGTGCTCGACCGCCGTGTCTGGCAGGGCGTCCGCGGGGGAGCGGGCGAGATCGGCTACCTGCCGATCGGATCTGACCCGCTCGACCCGCGCAACCAGCGGCGCGGCGCTCTCGAGGAGGTCGTCAGCGGCGAATCGATCGCGCAGCGCTTCCAGCACGCCTCCGGCCGCGCCCCGTCGAGCGCCGTCGAGGTGTTCGAGCTGGCAGCCGAAGGCCACAAGGACGCGGTCGCGTCGCTGGACGAGGAGGCGCGCTGGCTCGCCCACGCGATCCTCGCCGTCGACGCCGTCATCGACCCTGGACTGTTCGTCCTCGGCGGCGGCATCGGCAGCCGCGAGGAACTGCTCGCTCCCGTCCTCCACTGGCTCGGCCGCCTCGGCCGGCCGACGATCGAGGTGCGCATCAGCCGCCTCGGTTCCTCCGCCCCCATCCTCGGCGCCGTCCGCCTCGCCATCGACGCCGCACCGCTCAGCACGGAAAGAGAAGCATCATGACTGTATCCACCACGGACGGCAGGCTGACCGTCGGCGAACGGCTGCGCCACGCGGACTGGCGTCAGTACGTCGTCTACATCGGCTTCGTGGTCGTCTTCCTCTACTTCGCCATCACGCAGGGAGGCAACTTCCTCAACGGGACCACGCTGGTCAACATCATCACCCAGGCGACCCCGATCACCGTCATGGCCATCGGCACCGTCTTCGTCCTCAGCCTCGGCGAGATCGACCTCTCGATCGGATCGACCGTCGCGCTCGCCTCGCTCGTCGCCGCCGTCACCCTCCAGTCCACGCACCAGTGGTGGATCGCGGCGATCGCCGGACTCGCGGTAGGGGCCGTCGTCGGAGCGGTCAACGGCATCTTCGTGACCCTGGTGCGGCTGCCGTCCTTCCTGGTGACGCTGGCGACCATGGGGCTCATCACCGGTCTCGCGCAGCAGTCGACCAACCTGCAGTCCGTGCCGGTCACCGACGCCGTGTTCGGCTGGCTGTTCGGTGGAGGCACGCTGCTCGGCATCCCGATCCTGATCTGGTGGACGGCGGTCGTGACCGCGATCGGCTGGCATGTGCTCCGCCAGCGCGCGTTCGGAGCGCACGTGCTCGCCGTCGGCAACAAGGCGGCTGCCGCGGCCGTCAGCGGCATCAAGGTCAACCGCGTCCGCATGGCGGTCTTCATCCTCAGCGGCGTGACCGCGGCGCTCGCTGGTCTGCTGTATGCGGGCCGTCTGGCCGGAGCGACATACACGCTCGGCAGCTCCGATCTGATGAGCGTGCTCGCCGCCGTGATCGTCGGCGGCACGGCGCTCACCGGCGGAAAGGGCTCCATCATCGGCGCCCTGGTCGGCAGCCTCTTCATGAGCATGATCAACTACGGCCTGCTGCTCGGCGGCCTGACGGTGGCGCAGCAGATGATCGTGCGCGGCGCGATCATCCTCGTGGCCGTCTCCCTCTCCCTCCGCGCCAAGAAGAGCAACTAGACCGGAAAGACAGTAAGGACGAAGCGATGTTCCTCGACCTCCTCCGGCGCCGCAACCAGGCGCTCCTCGACGCGGCGACACGACTGCACCAGAGCGGGCAGCTCCCGCCGAACACCTACGTCATCGACCTGGATGCGGTGCAGCGCAACGCCTCCGCCCTTGCCGCGGAGTCCGCGCGGCTCGGTCTGACGCCGTTCGCCATGACCAAGCAGATCGGCCGCAACCCCGACGCATCCCGTGCCATCGCCGCCGGCGGCATCCGCCACGCCGTCGGCGTCGACCTGGAGTGCGCGGTCGCCGCCGCGGCCGGCGGACTGCGGACAGGTCACCTCGGCCATCTCGTGCAGATCCCCCGGCACAGCGCCGCGGCCGCCGCCGCTCTCGAGCCTCTCTACTGGACGGTCTTCTCCGAGCAGAAGGCGCGCGAAGCCGGTGCAGCGGCTGCAGAGCGCGGCCGGGTCCAGGATGTGCTCCTGCGGATCGCGGCGCCGGGCGACCGGTTCTACCGCGGCCACGAGGGCGGGTTCGACGCGGCCGACGTGGTCGCCGCCGCCGACCGCGTCGACGAGATTCCCGGCGTGCGCTTCGCCGGAGTCACCACGTTCCCCGCGACGCTGTTCGACGCCGTGACCGGCACGGCGCGCTCCACCCCGAACCTCCAGACCCTGACGACGGCGCTGCGGTCGCTCGAAGCGGCAGGCAGGACGAACGTCCAGGTGAACGCGCCGGGGACCACTTCGGTCTCAGTGCTCGAGACGCTGGCGGCCGCAGGCGCCACGCAGGTGGAACCCGGCCACGGCCTCACCGGCACGACGCCGCTGCACGCCGTGCACGACCTCGTCGAGGAGCCGGCCATCGCATACCTCTCCGAGGTGTCCCACCTCTGGAACGGCGACGCGTACGTGTTCGGCGGCGGACTCTACGTCGACCCCGTCCTCGGCGGGGCGACGACGAGTGCGCTGATCGTGGAGCAGGGAGGGGACACCGCATCCGCCCCAGAGCTGCCGGTCGACATGCCGGCCGCGGACGCCATCGACTACTACGCCACGATCCCGGTGCACGGCCGCGCCGTCCAGCCGGGAGACACCGTCCTGTTCGGCTTCCGGCCGCAGGTGTTCGTCACCCGCGGCCTCACCGCGGGCATCTCCGGACTCAGCACGGGCACGCCCACCGTCGCCGGCATCTGGTCGGCCGACGGCTCGGCACCCATCACAACAGCAGCCGCGCTCGCCGCGACAGGGAGGACAGCATGACCCCCACCACCGCTCCACTGGACACCACGGTGAAGCCCCTTCGCCTCGACGGGATCACCAAGCACTTCGGCGGCATCGTCGCCATCAAGCGCTTCGACCTCGAGATCGAGCCAGGCGAGATCGTCGCCCTCGTCGGCGACAACGGCGCAGGCAAGTCGACCCTCGTCAAGATCATCTCCGGCATGTACCAGCCGACGGACGGCGAGATCTGGGTGAACGGCGAGCGCGCCAGTTTCCGCGACCCGTCGGACGCGAGGAGCAGGGGAGTGGAGGTCGTCTACCAGGACCTCGCGCTCGTCGACCTGCAGCCGGTCTACATGAACCTGTTCCTCGGCAGGGAGCTCCGCCGCAAGCCGTTCGGAACCCTCGACAGGAAGACGATGGCCGCGCGCACGCAGGCGCTCGTCGACGAACTGGATGTGCGCATCCCGTCGGCGCGCGCGACCCTGAGCGACCTCTCCGGCGGGCAGCGTCAGGGCATAGCGATCGCCCGCGCGACCCACTGGGCGAGCAGCCTGGTGCTGATGGACGAGCCGACCGCCGCGCTCGGCGTGGCGGAGACGGCCAAGGTGGAGGAGCTGATCCTCAAGCTCAAGGAGCGCGGCGCCGCTGTGCTCATCGTCAGCCACAACATGGAGCAGGTGTTCCGCGTGGCCGACAGGGTCACGGTGCTGCGCCGAGGCACCCAGGTCGGCACCAGACGCATCGACGAGACCACGCACAACGAGCTGGTCGCGATGATCACCGGCCTCAGCTCGTGACAGGGAACGCCGCACCCGGCCACCGGATGCACGCGGAGATCGCCGAGCAGCCAGACCGCTGGCTCGACCTCCTCCTCGCCCGCGACGCGATCGACGCCGCGGCCGCGCTGATCGCGGGCACGCGCCCTGAGCTGCTGGTCTTCGCCGCCAGGGGGTCGAGCGACCACGCGGCGATGTACGCCCAGTACCTCGCCCACAACCTGCTGCGCATCCCCGCCATGCTCGCGACCCCGGCGAGCGTCACCGGCTTCGGCACCCAGCTCGCATACCCGCGTTCCGTGGCGCTCGCCGTCTCCCAGTCGGGCAGCTCGCCCGACCTCCTGGCGACCGTGGCCTCCTTCGCGGCGGCAGGCGTGCCGGTGGTGGGATTCTCGAACGACGAGAGCAGCGCGCTCGCATCCGCGTCGGAGGTGCACGTCCCGCTCGCGGCCGGAGCGGAGATGTCCGTCGCCGCGACGAAGACGTACACCGCAGAGCTCCTCGCGCTCGCGCTGACCCTGCACCGCGCTGCGGGAACGGACTGGACGGAACTGGACGAGCGCGTGCGCGCGCTCGCGGCGTCGGTCGCGGCCGACCTCGCGAGGCCGGATGCGGTGGCGGACGCCGTCGCGACCATCGAAGGGGTCGACCGCGTCCTCGTCGTCGGCCGCGGATACTCGATGGCGTCGGCGCGCGAGGGCGCGCTGAAACTCATGGAGACCAACGCCATCGCCGCCTCCGGGTGGAGCGCGGCGGACGCGACGCACGGCCCGCTCGGTCAGGTGATCCCCGGCACGGTGGTCATCGCGCTCACCGGCGGTCGGGCCGGACGCGACTCCGTGCTGTCGTTCGCGGACGCCTCAGCAGCGCTCGGCGGAACGGTGATCGAAGTCGGCCCGGGACTGATCGCCGGCGCGACCGCGCGCATCCCGCTGGAGGAGAGCGACGCCGAGCTGCTGCCGGTGCGCGAGATCGTGCCGCTGCAGCGCATCGCCCTCGAACTCGCGCGGAGCAGAGGTCTCGACCCGGACAACCCGGCCGGTCTGCGAAAGGTCACGCTGACGGTGTGACAGGGGCGGGCTCGTCCCGCCCCAGCTCCTCCCGCACGAAGCGCGCGAACTGCGACGCCGCGGCCGACTCGCTGCGCGCCAGGTTCCTGGCCAGCCCGATCACCCGCACGGCTTCCTCTGCCAGCGGCACGAGCGTGACGCCCGGTTCGGTCGACGAGTCGGGAAGCAACGCGATGCCGACCCCGTCGCGCACCAGCGCCTGCAGCGTGACCAGCTCTGTCGCCTCCAGCACGATGTTCGGCACGATACCCCGGCGGGCGAAGTACGCGTCAGCGATGTGCCGCAGCCCGGAGCCCGTGCGCAGGGCCACGAACTCGAACGGCTCGAGGTCGTCGGCGTCGATCACCTCGCGCCCGGCAAGTGGATGCGCGTCCGGCACGCCGACCGCCAGCTTCTCGGAGGTCAGCGGTTGCCACTCGATCTCGCGGTCGCGCGGGTCGGGACTCAGGAAGGCGAGGTCCGCCGCCCCCTCGCGCAGCGCATCCAGGACCGTGTCCGCCGTGCCGCCGCGCAGGACGAACCGGATGTCGGGGAACAGGGTGCGGTACTCGCTGACCACGCGCGGGATGAGCCAGCTCCCGAACGACGACACGTATGCCACGGACACGGTTCCCGCTGACGGGTCGCGAAGCGCGTCGATGCGGGCGCGGGCGTCCTCCAGCTCTGCCTGGGCGCGGATGCCGTGGGCGAGGAGGATCTCGCCGTACTGGTTCAGTTCGTAGTGGTTCTTCTTGCGGTCGAACAGCTCGACGCCCATCTCCGCTTCGAGTTTGGCGATCGAGCGCGACAGGGTCGACTGGGACACCCCGAGGGTGTCCGCGGTGTCGGCGAGATGCCCGTCCGTCGCCAGTGCCCTGAACTGGGCGATCTCTTCGATCCGCATGGTGCCATCATGCCGGACGGAGTGCTCCTGTGTCGGCGGGTCATGGTGCAATGTCAGATATGACGGCGACGGCTTCCCCTCCCTGCTCGGATGAGCACCCTCGAATGGGTGACGTTTTCTGTACGTTCACTCAGGAGTCAGAGTCCGGCCCACTGCGCTCCATACGGTGTGCGAGGGCTCAGCAGTCCGACCCGTTTCCGACCAAGGAGAAGCATGTCTAGAAGATTCGGCAGAGCGTGGCAGATCGCCACCGCAGCCGCTGTGGGGGTCGGTCTCGCTGCCGCCCCTCTCACGGCGTTGCCGGCCACGGCCAGCACCGATGCCACCAGCGTCGTCATCAACGAGGTGTACCTGTCCGGCGGCAGCGCGGGCTCCGCGTACGCCAACAAGTTCGTCGAGCTCTACAACCCCACCACCCAGCCCGTGTCCGTGGACGGCTGGTCGGTGCAGTACCGTCCGGCGACCGGCACCGGCGCTGCCACGGGCTTGACGGCGCTGACCGGGAGCATCGCGCCGTACGGCTACTACCTCGTCAAGGGCAGCAGCAACGGCGCGAACGGCGCGGCCCTTCCTGCGCCGGACGCGACGGGCACGCTCAACCCCGGCGGTGCGGGCGGCACGCTCCTGCTGGCGTCGACGGCGACGCCGGTCACGCTTCCTGTCGGAGATGTGAAGAACGCTGCGCAGATCGTCGACCTCGTCGGCTACGGCACGTCGAACACGTTCGAGACGAAGGCGGCGACGGCGCCGACAGGCAACACGGACGTCAAGTCGCTCGTGCGCACCGGCTTCTGGGACAGCGACGACAACGGCGCCGACCTGAGCCTCACCGCGACCATCACGCCGCAGAGCTCTGCAGACCCTGCAGGCGGCCCGGCCACGGAGCCTGCGCCGGGAGGCACCGACCCGGGAACGGGGACCGATCCCGGCCCTCCCGCTGAGGACAGCATCCCGATCGCCGAGGTCCAGGGAACGGGCGACGCAAGCCCGAAGGCCGGAACCACCGTCACCACCAGCGGTTTCGTCACGGCGGCATACGCCACGGGCGGCTTCAACGGCTTCTTCATCCAGACCCCCGGCACCGGCGGCGCGATCGACCTCGCGACCCACACGGCGTCCGACGCTGTCTACGTCTACGGATCCGCTGCCGCGGCGGCCGTCGCCATCGGCGACTACGTGCAGGTCACGGGCGCGGTCAGCGAGTTCGCCGGCCTCACCGAGATCACCCCGGCCTCCGCAGCGGGCGTCGTGAAGCTCGACGCGACCGGGGCGAGCGCTCCGAGCCCCGCCACTGTCGGCCTTCCGGCCACGGACGCACAGCGCGAGAGCCTCGAGGGAATGCTGCTCGCACCGCAGGGCGCGTTCACCGTCACCGACGTGTACTCCACGAACCAGTACGGCGAGATCGGCCTCGCAGCGGGCGACACGCCGCTGGTGCAGGCCACGGAGACCGCCCGACCCGGCACCCCGGAGTACGCGGCCGCCGTCGCCGGCAACGCAGCGCGCGCCGTCACGCTCGACGACGGAGCATCGACCAACTTCCTCAGCGCGGCCAACAAGGCGAAGCCGCTGCCGTACCTGTCGCAGACCGCCCCCGTGCGCGTCGGGGCACCGGTGACGTTCACGAAGCCGGTCGTGCTCGACTTCCGCAACAACGTGTGGAAGTTCCAGCCGACCTCCGAGCTCACCCCGGCCACCGCGGCCACCGTGCAGCCGGTCACGTTCGGGAACACCCGTACAGCCGCTCCGCAGAATGTCGGTGGCGACCTCAAGCTCGCCACCTTCAATGTGCTGAACTACTTCACCACCACCGGAGACCAGCTCTCGGGCTGCACGTTCTACACGGACCGCGACGGCAACAAGATCACGGTGAACAGTGGATGCGACGCCCGCGGAGCAGCGGACGCCGCCAACCTGAAGCGCCAGCAGGACAAGATCGTCGCCGCCATCAACGGTCTCACCGCCGACGTGGTGTCGCTCGAAGAGATCGAGAACTCGGCCAGGTTCGGAGCGAACCGCGACGACGCGCTCTCGAAGCTCGTCGCCGCCCTCAACGCGGCTGCCGGCAGCCAGGTCTGGGCGTTCGTGCCCTCTCCCGCGGCAGTTCCGTCCAGTGAGGACGTCATCCGCACCGCCTTCATCTACAAGAAGGCGCACGCTGCGCCGGTCGGCGAGTCGCGCATCCTGATGGATGCGGCGTTCGCCAATGCGCGTCAGCCGCTCGCCCAGGCCTTCAAGAAGGTCGGGACGCGGGACTCGGCCGCGTTCATCGCCGTCGTGAACCACTTCAAGTCGAAAGGCTCCGGCACCGGGGCGGACGCGGACCAGGGCGACGGGCAGGGCGCGTCGAACGCATCCCGTGTCGCCCAGGCGCACGCGCTCGTCGGCTTCGCGAACACGCTGAAGTCCACGCTCGGCTCCGACAAGGTGCTGCTGATCGGCGACTTCAACGCCTACCTCAACGAAGACCCGATCAAGGTCATCACCGACGCCGGGTACATCGACCAGGTGCACACCCGCACCACGAAGGCGACATACTCCTTCGGCGGCACGGTCGGCTCGCTCGACCACGTGCTCGCGTCGCCGGCGGCGAACACGGTGATCACAGGAGCGGACGTCTGGAACATCAACTCCGGCGAGTCCATCGCACTGGAGTACAGCCGCTACAACTACAACGCGACGAACTTCTACGCCGCAGACCAGTACCGGTCGAGCGACCACGACCCGATCGTCGTAGGCCTGGGGCTGGGCGCCGGGGCGAAGACCATCAACCTGCTGAACATCAACGACTTCCACGGTCGCATCGACAGCAACACGGTCAAGTTCGCCGGAACCATCGAGAAGCTGCGCGCGGCGGCGGGCGAGCAGAACACTCTGTTCCTCTCCGCGGGAGACAACATCGGCGCCTCCCTGTTCGCCTCGGCCTCCGCCGGCGACGTCCCGACGATCGACGTGCTCAACGCGCTCGGTCTGAAGACGAGCGCCGTGGGCAACCACGAGTTCGACAAGGGCTTCTCCGACCTCACCGGCCGTGTGAAGGACGCGGCCGACTTCCGCTACCTCGGCGCGAACGTCTACACGAAGGGCACGACCACCCCGGCACTGCCGGAGTACGCGACCTTCACGGTCGACGGGCTGAAGGTGGCCGTGGTCGGCGCCGTCACGCAGGAGACGCCGACGCTGGTGTCGCCCGGCGGAGTGTCGTCGCTCGACTTCGGCGACCCGGTCGCCGCGGTCAACCGCGTCGCCGCCAAGCTCACGGACGGCGACACGGCCAACGGCGAGGCAGACGTGATCGTGGCCGAGTACCACGAGGGCGCCGGCTTCGGCACGCCGGACGGCGCGACGCTCGACAAGGAGGTCGCCGCAGGCGGCGCCTTCGCCGACATCGTGACCAAGACGTCTGCGAAGGTCGCCGCGATCTTCACCGGCCACACCCACAAGCAGTACGCGTGGGATGCGCCTGTCCCCGGCGTCGCGGGCGCGACCCGTCCCATCGTCCAGACCGGAAGCTACGGCGAGAACATCGGGCAGATCACCCTGTCGGTCGACGGAGACACCAAGAAGGTCACCGGGCACACGGCGGCCAACGTGGCCCGCACGACGGACGCGGACGACGCGCTCGTCGCCGCATACCCGCGGGTGGCTGCGGTGAAGGCGATCGTCGACAAGGCGCTCGCCGACGCTGCGGTGATCGGAAACCAGAAGATCGGTTCCGTCACGGCCGACATCACCACCGCATACATCGGCGGAGCGCGCGACGACCGGATGTCCGAGTCCACACTCGGCAACCTGGTCGCCGACTCGCTGGTGTCGACCCTCTCGTCGCCCGAGCTGGGCGGTGCGGAGATCGGCGTCGTCAACCCTGGCGGGCTGCGCGCGGAGCTGCTGAAGGGCGCCGACGGTTCCGTCACGTACGCGCAGGCCAACGCGGTGCTGCCGTTCGTGAACAACCTGTGGACGACGAGCCTGACCGGCGCGCAGTTCAAGCAGGCGCTGGAGCAGCAGTGGCAGACGAACGCCGACGGGAGCATCCCGAGCCGTGCGTTCCTCAACCTCGGGCTGTCGAAGAACGTGAGCTACACGTACGACGCGGCGCGTGCTGCCGGCGACCGCATCACGAGCATCCTGGTGAACGGCGCGCCGATCGATCCGGCGAAGTCATACCGCATCGGTTCGTTCAGCTTCCTCCTGCAGGGCGGGGACAACTTCCGCGCCTTCGCAGCCGGGACGAACACGAAGGACTCCGGCCTGATCGACCGCGACGCCTGGATCTCGTACATCACCGCGAACAGCCCGCTCTCGCCGAGCTTCGAGCGTCGCGGGGTCGCCGTCACCGGCGTCCCGACCGGCACCCTCGATCGCGGCCAGCAGGTCACGTTCCAGGTGTCGAAGCTCAACCTGACCTCCCTGGGCAGCCCGGCGAACACATCGCTGGACCTGACCTGGCAGGGCAGCGCGGCGACGCTCGCCTCCGTCCCTGTGGACGCGGAGGGCGCTGCGACCGTGAGCTTCGCGGTCCCCGCCGACGCGGAAGGCGCGAGCGTGCTCGTGCTGCGCGCGCCGGACTCGGGCACCACGGTGCGCATCCCGCTGCTGGTGGCCGACGTGGTCGACCCCGGCACCCACCCGAAGCCGACCACCCCGCCGGTGCCCGCCGCGATCACGGCGTTCATCGACGCGCTGAAAGACCTCATCCAGGCACTCGGCGGCACGGACGGCGTGTTCCACCCCGGCGACAAGGTCACGATCAACATCGGGGCGGCGTTCTCCGGCACGTGGGTCTCGGTGTGGGTGCACTCCACCCCGCAGAACCTCGGCGGCGGCTGGATGCAGGTGCCCGCGAACGGTCAGGTGCAGGTGACCCTTCCCGCCGACCTACCGGCGGGCGCACACCGGATCGCGGTGCTCGACGCCGACGGCAACGTGCTCGGCTGGACCGCGATCACGGTGGCGGCGGCGACCGGCCCAGGCGACCCCGGCACGCCGGGTGAGCCGGGCACGCCGGGCACGCCGGGCACGCCGGGTGACCCTGGCACGGGAACCGGCACGGCGGGCGGCGGCAACGGCGTCATCCAGTCCGGGCTCGCCAACACCGGCGCCGACCTGGCGCCCGCGTTCGGTGCAGCGCTGCTCGGCATCCTCGGCGGGTTCGTCGTGCTGCTGATCGTCGCGCGCCGACGCGGATCGCAGGCCTAGCGGCACGACTCGTGCGAAACCGGCGGTGCCGAGCGCGCTGACCGCACCATTCGCACGAGCCGACGACCGGAGCGGGGCCGTCCTTTCGGGGGCGGCCCCGTTTCGCGCAGCGGCGTGTCAAAAATGCTTGACATTGAGTAAGACTCGCTTTACATTGGGCGTGTCAGGTTTGTTTGACATGAGGAGTTGAGATGTCCTTCGACGAGAAGAACGCGTGGGCGTTCCTGGCGATCGCGGTCGGCGGCTACGCCACCTATCTGATCGTCCTGTCTGCACGCGCGGGCGGTGCGGCGCTCACCAGTGTCGACTACGCGCCGATCCTGCTGTGGACCGTCGGCGGCGCGATCGTCGCCGGCATCCTCGCCCGCATCGCCATCGCCGTCGCAGCGCCGAAAGACGCGGACAAACGCGACCAGCGCGACCGAGAGGTCAAAGCGTTCGGCGACCGGGTCGGCCAGTCGTTCGTGGTCATCGGCGCCGTCGCAGCCATGCTCCTCGCCCTGGTGCGCGCCGACTGGTTCTGGATCGCCAACGTCGTCTACCTGATGTTCGTGCTCTCTGCCATCGTCGGCTCCGTCGCCACGCTCGTCGCATACCGCAGGGGGCTTCCGACATGGTGAAGCCCACCAGGGTGACCAATCGTCTGCGGTCGCTGCGGTTCGCAGCGGGCGAGATGACACAGGCCGAACTCGCCGACAGGGTCGGCGTGACCAGGCAGACCGTCATCGCCATCGAGCAGGGGCGGTACTCGCCGTCGCTCGAGATGGCATTCCAGCTCGCGCGGGTCTTCGGGGTTCCGCTCGACGATGTCTTCCAATACCCCGAGACCTGAGAACCCAGGAATCGAGAGACCCATGAGCGACACGACCACCACCACGATGTCCGCCATCGTCCAGCACGCATACGGCAGCAGCGACGCGATGCGCGTCGAGGCCGTCCCCGTGCCCGTCCCCGCACCCTCCGAGGTGCTGGTCGAGGTGCGCGCAGCCGGTGTGGATGCGGGCACCTGGCACCTGATGACCGGCCGCCCATACCTGATGCGCGTGATCGGCTTCGGCCTGCGCGGCCCGAAGGCGCGGGTGCGCGGCCTCGCTTTCGCGGGTCGCGTCGCCGCGGTCGGCGTTGACGTGACCGACCTGCGGCCGGGCGACGACGTGTTCGGCTCGGCCGACGGCGCGTTCGCCGAGTTCGTGCTCGCGCCGCACTCCGCGCTCGTGAAGCTGCCCGCATCCATCGGCTACGAGCAGGCGGCGGCCGTACCCGTGTCCGGGGTCACGGCGCTGCAGGCGGTGCGAGCGGCCGCGGTCCCCGCTGGTGGGAGTGTGCTCGTGCTCGGTGCGTCCGGCGGCGTCGGTCACTACGCCGTGCAGCTCGCCGTCGCGGCCGGAGCGACGGTCACGGGCGTGTGCAGTGCAGCCAAGGCGGCCTTCGTGCTCGGCCTCGGCGCCGCGGAGGTCATCGACTATCGCGCAACAGACGTGACGTCGACCGGTCGTTCCTGGGATGCGATCATCGACACGGCGGGCGACCGGCCGCTCTCCCGCCTGCGCCGCATTCTCGCGCTGACCGGAAGCCTCGTGATCGTCGGAGGAACGGGCGGCCCCGTGCTCGGCGGCATGGAGCGGGTGCTCGCCGCGGCCATCGCGAACCGCTTCACAGCGCAGCGCCTCATCGGGCTGGTGTCGAAGGAGAACGCGACCGATCTCGCCGAGCTCGCCGCTCTCGCCGATGCGGGAGCGTTCGTCCCCGCAGTGGATGCCGTGCTCCCGCTCGACCGCGCCGGCGACGCCGTCGACCTGGTGGCCTCCGGCGTGCTGCGCGGCAAGGTGGTCGTGGTGCCGTGACAGCACTGCCCTCGGAGGGGCGGTCTCGTCACGCCACCCGGAAGTACAGCTCCGTGTGCAGCCGGCAGCCGGGGTTGAACGCGGCGCCGCACGCCGGGCACGCCTCCACCCGCAGGTACTCCGCGATCGTCAACTCGTGCTCGCACACGCCGCACAGCACCGCGCGTTCGTCGCGCTGGTCGAGCGGCCACTGCTCGGCCGGATGATCCGCCGTCTCCGTGTGGCAGAGGTGGCACGGGTAGTACTCGCGGCAGCAGGCGAACCGGATCGCGATCACGTCGAGGTCCGTCCGATAGTGGATGCACCTGGTCTGATCGTCCACGGTCGGCCCGAGCACGCGCATCCCCGTCATCGCACGCCCCGGGCGGTGAGCGCGTCGCCGAGGTCGTCGGCGTGCTTCAGCGAGACCACGAGGAACGGAACCACGAACCCGACGATACCCGCCTTGGCGCCGCGGGCGCGCTGGGCTTCTCGCACCCCCGTCGCCAGCCTGGCCAGCACGGGGACCGTGTTGATCGTGACCGCGAGCAGCAGCGCGACCCGAGCCCCGTCCACCCCGATCCGCTCGAACGGACGCAGGCCGCGCTCGAAGGCGTCGAGCAGCGCTGCGACCCGGGTGGTGAGCACGAGCATCCCGGCGAGCAGGATCGCCGCGAGCACGCGGGACGTGTTGGCGACGGCGGATTCGGCGTCGAGGAAGATCAGCTGGCCGCCGAGGGTGATGACGATCACCCAGCGCACCGCGATCACCTGCCGGGCGAGCTCGCGCAGTCCGAGCCCGCAGATCAGATAGCCGAGCACGGCGACCGCTGCGGCGACGCCGGCTGCCCACCAGGTGGAGGGCAGGAACGACACGGCGAGCACGACCGCCAGCAGCGCGGCGGCCTTCGGGCCCGCGGCGGCGCGGTGCATCCAGCCGTCGCCTGGCCGGTAGAGGGTCACCATCGGGGCCTCACCATCGCAGGCTCGCCTCGTACGCGGCGATCACGTCGCCCGGTGTGCCGATCTCCGCGATCCGTCCGGCGTCGAACAGCACGGCGAGGTCGCACCGCTCCGCCAGTCGGAGGTCGTGGGTGAGGAGGACCAGTCGGTGCCCCGCGTCCTCGAACAGGTGCTCGGCCACACGTCTGGCGTTGCGCGCATCCAGGTAGGCGGTCGGTTCGTCGGCGATCACGAGCTGCGGTCGCCTGATGAACGCTCCGCACAGGGCGAGCAGTTGCTTCTGGCCTCCGGACAGGTCGTGCGCCGCCCTGTCGGCGAGCCCGGCGAGTCCGAACCGTTCGAGCGCCTCTGCGACGCGGGCAGCCGACTCCGCGGCGGGAAGCCGCTCGCTGCGGAGGGAGAACGCGGCGTCTTCGGCGACGGTCGGCATGATGATCTGCGCGTCCGGGTTGCTGAACACCATGCTCACGAGCTTCCTGAGCTGCGCGGCCTGCCTGGTCGGGTCGAGGCCGTGCACGCGCACACTGCCGGCGGTGGAGGAGACGAGCCCGGCGAGCAGGCGCGCGAAGGTGGACTTGCCCGACCCGTTCGCGCCGACCACCGCGATGCGGGATGCGTCGACGGTCACGGTCACGTCGTCGAGCGCGAGCGTGTCGCCGAGGCGCACGGTGGCGCTGTCGAGGCGGATGGAGCGCTCGGTGGGCTCGGGGTGCCCAGTGCGCTCCGGGTGCCCGGCGCGCTCCGCGCGTTCGGGGCCGCTGGCCGTCATCGCACCACCTCGAAGACCGCCGCGACGCCCATCCCGCCGCCCACCGACGCCGCAGCGACGCCGATCGTGCCGGCCGGCGCCCCGGAGCGCACCAGCCTGCTGAACAGGCGCACCGCAGCCACCGCCCCGCTCGCACCCCACGGGTGCCCGATGGCGAGCGCGCCGCCGTCGCCGCAGACGCGTTCGTCGTCGTCGGCGACGCCGATCCGGTCGAGAACGGCGATGGTCTGCGCCGCGAACGCCTCGACGATCTCGAACGCGGCCACCTCGCCGACGCCGCGGCCGGCACGGGCGAGAGCTTCCAGGATCGCCGGAGCCGCGCCGATGCCGGGCAGCGCCGGATCGCAGCCGACGGTCGCGTGCGCGCGCACCGCGAGCCCAGGCACGCCAGCGGCGACGGCCGAAGCGCCGGGCACGACCAGAACGCCTGCCGCCCCGTCGCTCACCCTGCACGAGTTCCCTCCGGTCAGCGTTCCGCCGTCGAACAGCGGACGGAACCTGGCGATCGCCCGCTCGTCCGCGCCGGATGCGCCGACCAGTTCGTCCAGCGCGACCCCGTCCAGGTCCACCAGCTCAGCGTCGAACCGGCCCTCCGCAAGAGCCGCCGCCGCGCGACGGCGACTCCGCAACGCGTAGGCATCCTGGCGTTCACGCGAGATGCCGTCCACGGCGGCCAGGTGCTCGGCCGCCTCGGTCATGCCGGGGTCGGGGAACCCGCTGGGCGCGAACGGCGCCCTGTTGTATGGCACGCCGTCGACGGACCGGATCGGCGCGGTCGACGCGCTCTCCACGCCGCCGGCGATGCGCGCCCGGTCGTCGCCGGCGCGGATAGCCGTGGCGGCGTCCACGATGGCGGCCAGCCCGCTGCCGCACTGCCGGTCGACAGTGACCCCGGGAACCTCCTGCCCCAGCCCGGCGAGCAGCGCGGCGACTCTGGCCGGGTTGCCGCCTGGCCCCATGCAGTTGCCGAGGACGACGTCTGCGACCGGGATGGATGCGCGGGCGCCGGACGTCGCGCGCGTTCCTGGCACCGCATCCATCCCGTCTCGGACGACGGCGCGCAGCACCGGAGCCGCCAGCCGGTCGACCGTGACGCCTGCGAGCCCGCGCCCGCGTGTGGCGATCGGGGTGCGCCGGGCGGCGACGATCACGGGGGCGGTGCTCATGGCGCGACCACATCCCCGGCGGCGACGCTCCGCACCAGCTCCGCCCTGGCGGGTTTGCCGGTGGCGGTGCGCGGGAACGCGGAGGAGACGAACCACCGGCGAGGCAGATGCGTCGCGGCCAGCACCGTACGGGCCTGCTCCCGGAGAGCGGCGACGCTCACGCCACCCGCGGCGGTCTCGACAACCGCGGCGACCAGCGAGCCGACACCCGCGTTCGGCATCCCGAACACGACGGCGTCCGTCACGCCGGGCAGGGTGCGCAGCGCCGCCTCCACCTCGGACGGAATCACCGTGGCGGCGGCCGTGATGATCGCGTCGTCCGACCGGCCGAGCAACCGGATGCGCCCGTCGACGATCTCGGCCCTGTCGCCGACCGAGCGCCAGGCGCCGTCGTGCCGCAGCGGGCCATCGTGCGGGAGTGCGCCGTCGTGCCGGAGCGGGCCATCCTCGCCCAGGTACCCCACGGCCGCATACGGCGACCGCACCCACAGCTCGCCGCCACGCACCTCCACATCGACGCCGGGGAACGGCCGCAGCCCGTCGCCGTGATCGACGGCGACGAACGACAGCTCGGCGGCGCCGTAGTACGCCACCACCCGGATGCCGCGGGCCTCGGCGCGCGAGCGGGTGGACGCATCCAGGTCGGCGCCCCCGACCAGTGCCGCACGCAGCCCGGGAGCCGCGTCGGTGTCGAGGATCGTGCGGAGCGCGCGTGGTGTGCCGTGGAGCAGCGTGGCGTCCGCGACGTCTGTGGCGACCAGCGCGTGTCCGTGCGGGAGGGCGAGCGTGGGTCCGCCGTCCATCGCCCGCGCGATCGAGAACAGCGACAGCGAGGAGGCGGGCGGCGAGGTCAGCGCGAGCACGTCGCCGCTGCGCACGCCGAGGAGGTCGTCGACCGCGCCGAACGACGCCGCCCACGAGTCGGCGCTCCGCAGGACGATCCGCGGCGTGCCCGTGCTGCCGGACGTCAGCGTCGCCCACGCGATCCCCGCCAGCGGCCCAGCCGCCTCCGCGAGCGACCGCACCCGCTGCCACTGCTCCGCCGACCACCGGTCGTCGCCGACGAGCGGGATGTCGCCCTGTGCGCGCACTGCGTGGATGCGGTCCACCAGGGTGCGGGACTCCGCTGCCCCCGCCTCCCGCGACCGCAGGGGCACGATCCTCCCGGCTGTCACGACACCTCTGCGTCGTCGCGCGGCTGCTCTGCCTCGTCGCGCGGCTGCTCTGCGGCGGGGACGGCGCGGCTGCCAGCACCGGCCGCACCGGCCGCTCCGGCAGCTCCCGCTGCCCCCGCCGTCCGCGGCGCACGCAGCCCCGCCGAGCGGAACGCCCGCGGGTACGCCCGCACCAGGGTCATGGTGATGATCACCGCGAGCGCCGCCTTGACCAGGTCGCCCGGCAGGAACACCGTGCTCTGCAGTGCCGTCTCGGCGAGGGGAAGCCGGGTGACGAGCGCCTGCACCGGGATCCCGAACGCGTAGATCGTCACGATGCCGCCCACCACCACGCCGATGGCCGTCCTCGTCCATGTCGGGGTGCGCCCGCCGACGTGCACGATCAGGCCGATCACGAACGCGCCGACCACCCAGCCGAGCAGGTATCCGGCCGACGGGCCGACGAAGACGCCGATGCCTCCGCGTCCTCCCGAGAGAAGCGGCAGGCCGACCGCGACGAGCGCGAGCAGCACGAGCATCGAGATGGCGCCGCGCCACGGGCCGAGAACGGCTCCCGCGAGCATCACGCCGAGCGTCTGCGCGGTGATCGGCACCGCCCCGAACACGGAGAAGCCTCCCGGCAGGCCGAGCACGGCGACGATGGCGGCGAAGACGGCGATCCTGGCGATGTCGGTCGCGTCGATGCGGAGGGACGATGATCGTGACACGGGCGGGTTTCCTCACGGTCGGGACGAGAAGCGGGTTCGGTCCAGGGCGGTCTCCCGCGAGGACACCGGCCACTTGAACACTGTTCACCTGAACAGCGTTCACTATACTGATGCCGTGACGGAAACGGAAAGCACCGGCAGGCGGCACACCCGCGACGACGTGGCGCGCACCGCCCTGCGCATCCTCGATGACCACGGGCTGCCCGACCTCACCATGCGCCGCCTCGCCTCCGCCCTCGACGTGCAGCCGAGCGCCCTCTACTGGCACTTCCCGAACAAGCAGACCCTCCTCGCCGAGCTCGCCGACCGCATCGTCGGCACCGTCAGCGCTGCCACCTCCGCCGACGGCACCGCAGCCGCCGCCACCCCCGACTGGATGCAGGCCACCCGCGCAGAGGCCGCCTCACTCCGGGATGCGCTCCTCGCCTACCGCGACGGCGCCGAGGTGGTCTCCAGCACGTTCGCGCTCGGACTCGGCTCCACCGAGGCCGTCGACCGGCTCGCGTCCGCCGTCGCGCTCGGCGGCTTCGACGACGACACCGGTCGTCGGGCGGCCACCGCGCTGCTGCACTTCATCCTGGGGCACGTCTCGCATGAGCAGCAGCGGATGCAGTACGACAGCATCGGCGTCCTCGCCGACAGCGCGGCCGCATCCCCGCTGGACGAGGACGATCCCGCCGCCGCTTTCCGCTTCGGCGTCGACCTGCTGGTGGGCGGGCTGGAGTTCAGTCGCTCCCGAAGGTGAGCTTCCAGCCCCCGACGACACGGGTGGCCAGGTTGAACAGGGCGGCGAAGATCGCGCCGAGCGCCGACACCACGATGAGCTCGAGCAGCGCCACCACCAGGGTGAACGTGATGACGTTCGCGAACGTGAGGTCGGCGACCAGGGCGGAGCCCTGCGACCCGGCGATGCTCTCCAGGAAGTCGCGCAGCGAGCCGATCGCCCCGAGCTTGTCGAGCACGCTCCAGACCAGCAGCGCGATGACGACCGTGATGACGGCGAGCACGAGGGCGACGAGGAACGACATTTTGAGCGCTGACCAGAAGTCGATGTAGACCATGCGCATCACCGCGCGTTTACCCTTGGTCTTCCGTGCGCTCACTGTCGGCCTCCCCTGTTGCTGGTCGCCCGATGCTTCAGCGGCGATCCCCCGCAGTCAGTGTAACGGCGGGACGGTGTTCAGGCTTCAGCGACGAGCTGGGGGAGGGAGGACAGCGTCGCATACCGTTCCGCCGGCACGATCCCGGGGAGGATCACGATCCACATCTCGGTGACGCGCTGCAGGAGGTCGGCGCGGTCGGTGAGCGTTTCGGAGACGAGCTGCACACCCGTGAAGGTCGGGATGAGGAAGTGCGCGAACATGCCGGGGTCGACCGTGTCGGAGATGTCCCCTTCGGCGATCGCGCGCACCGCGAGCTCTTCGAAGGTTCGCAGCCAGTCGTCGTACGGCCCGTCGACGGGCCGCTCGAACCCGGACCTGTCGGTGGTCAGCCGGATGCCGGCCTTCACCACGACGTCGGTGATCAGTTGGTGCGCGAGTCCGGCGCAGAGCAGCACCATCGTCTGCAGCGCGGGAAGGTTCCTGCCCAGGATCTCCGCGCCGGACGAGAACGCCCTGGCGTGCTGTTCGTCGATCACGGCCCTCGCGATGTCGTCCTTGGACTGGAAGTGGAAGTACAGCGCGCCTTTGGTGACCGACGCCGCCGCGGCGATGTCGGCGATCGAGGCCAGGCCGTATCCGGAACGCTCGAACGTCTCCGAGGCGCCGAGAATGATGGCGTCTCTGGTTGCTTGGGCGCGCGCCTGTTTGACCATGAGGGGTCTCCTGATGAGGACCTCGACGAGGATTCGCGAGGGGAGTGACGGGGGTATGCACACCGTAATCGAGTTTTACGTGCATCAACCGGATGTCCGCGCGGACCGGCTCGTCTAGCGAGACGACCTGTCTGTCGGACCCCAGCGTCCATCACTCCGTGTTGTTCGGCCTCCACACCGCGAACCGGTTCCCGGAGGGATCGAGCAGGTGCGCGAACTGGATCGCCCCGTTGTCGATGAGCGGCAGGACGACGGTCGCGCCCAGCCCCTCGGCACGTTCGACGGCCGCGGCGACATCGTCGACGTGCACGTAGAACACCGCCCACGATCCGCCGCCGACGGCGCTGGTGTCCCACAGTCCGCCGGCGTCGCCGCCGACCATGCGGTATCCGGCAGGGGACGGCGGCCCGATCTGCCACCCGAACAGGCCGGAGTAGAAGGCGGAGCTCGCCTCGGGGTCCGGCGACCCGATCTCGAAGTAGTCCACGTCGTTGCTCATGCAGCGATTGTGCGCGCAACGGCGGCCGCGGGCAATGCATGCGAGAGGATGCGGGCGGATGCGGGGTCTTGCTGCCGCGCATCCACTGTCCTAGCGTTGCGCGGGTGACCAGGTATGTGATCGACGCTCCCGCCGCACTCGACCTCGCTGAGCGCGCCGCAGCAGTGGACCCGTCGCACAGCCTCGTCGCTCCCGCCCTGCTCAAGTCCCAGGTGCTTTCGGCGCTGTACCAGGCGGTCGCACGCGGCGCGCTCAGCAAAGCAGACGCATCGCGCCGCCTCGACCATCTGCGCGGCCTGCGCATCCGCTACCTCAGCGACCGCGTCTCGCAGGCGACCGCTTGGAAGGTCGCCGACGCCCTCGGCCTGCACGACACGCTATCGGCCGAGTACATCGCCGTGACCCAGCTCCAGGCGGATGCGCTGATCGCCCTCGACCCCGCGCTCGCCGCCGCAGCCGACGGGCTGGTCAGGGTGGCGTCGCCCGCCGAGCTGGGCTGAGCGGGCGCACAGGCAGTCGCTGCACATCGTCTCAGCCCCTCTCCCGCATCCACCCTTCCCCGGCGTACGTTGGTGTCATCCGACCGATTCCGAGGGAGCGCACTATGCCGACCGTCGCCGACACCATCGTCGAGATCATCAAGGATGCGGGGGTGAAACGCGTCTACGGGCTGCCGGGCGACTCGCTCAACGGGTTCACGGATGCGCTGCGCAGGGACGGGTCGGTGGCGTGGGAGCACGTGCGGCACGAGGAGGCCGCCGCGTTCGCCGCTGCGGCGGAGGCCGCGCTGACCGGTGAGCTGGCCGTGTGCGCCGGGAGCTGCGGGCCGGGAAACCTCCACCTCATCAACGGGCTCTTCGACGCCAACCGCAGCAGGGTGCCCGTGCTCGCCATCGCGGCCCAGATTCCCGGGCCGGAGATCGGCAGCACCTATTTCCAGGAGACGCACCCGCAGGACCTGTTCCGCGAGGCCGCCGTGTACACGGAGCTGGTGAGCGTTCCCGAACAGTTGCCGCGCGTGCTCGAGATCGCCATGCGCACCGCCATCGAGCGCAGGGGAGTGGCCGTGGTCGTCATCCCCGGCGAGATCTTCCTCAAAGACAGCACGGGGCGCCGCAAATCGGCGCCGATCACCTTCTCGCCGCGCGTGACCCGGCCCACCGACCAGGAGCTCCACGCGGCGGCCGACCTGCTCAACTCGGCCAAGAAGGTCACCATCCTGGGCGGCGCGGGGGTGGAGGGCGCGCATCCGCAGCTCGTCTCCATCGCCGAGAAGCTGAAGGCTCCTGTCGTGCACGCGCTGCGCGGCAAAGAGTTCATCGAGTACGACAACCCATACGACGTCGGCATGACCGGCCTGCTCGGGTTCTCCTCCGGCTACCGGGCGATGGAGAGCTGCGACGTGCTGCTGATGCTCGGCACCGACTTCCCGTACCAGCAGTTCTATCCGTCGAAGGCCAAGATCATCCAGGTCGACATCCGCGGAGAGAACCTCGGCAGGCGGACGCCCGTCGACCTCGGCCTGGTCGGCAGCGTCCGCGACACCGTGGATGCGCTGCTCCCGCTGCTCAAGGACCGCGCGGACACCAAGCACCTCGACTCGTCGACCGCGCACTACGTCAAGACCCGCAAGAGCCTCGACGACCTCGCGACGAACGACCGCAACCGCACGCCCATCCACCCGCAGTACGTCGCCAAGGTGATCAGCGAGCTCGCCACCGACGACGCGGTCTTCATCCCGGATGTGGGCTCGCCCGTGGTGTGGGCGTCCCGCTACCTCACGATGAACGGCAAGCGCCGCCTGATCGGCTCGTTCTCGCACGGAAGCATGGCCAACGCCCTGCCGCAGGGCATCGGCGCGCAGGCGGCGTTCCCCGGCAGGCAGGTGGTCGCGCTCGCCGGAGACGGCGGACTGGCGATGCTTCTCGGCGAACTGCTCACCCTCCGGCAGAACAAGCTGCCGGTGAAGATCGTGGTGTTCAACAACTCGTCGCTGAACTTCGTCGAGGTGGAGATGAAAGCGGCGGGCTTCGTGAACTTCGGCACGGGGCTCGACAACCCGAACTTCGCCGACGTGGCCAACGCCATCGGCATCCACGGCCAGAGGGTCGAGAAACCGGACGACCTGCCGGGAGCCCTGCGCGCCGCCTTCGACCACGACGGTCCGGCCCTGGTGGATGTGGTCACCGCCCGCCAGGAGCTGTCCATCCCGCCCGCGATCACGGCCGAGCAGGTCAAGGGCTTCACTCTCTACGCCCTCCGCACGATCATGTCCGGCCGCGGCGACGAACTCGTCGACCTCGCCGACACGAACGTCTTCCGCCGCCTGTTCGACTAGCTGCTGCTGCTGCTCTGGCTGGCCCGCTGCACTGGCTGGCCCGCTGCACCGGCTGCGCCCGCCGCTCGCAACGCAGGAGAACGCCGCCGATCCCGCTGGATTCTCCGTTCGAACGGAGAATCCAGCGGCGTGTCGCCCCGATCCTCCGTCCGAACGGAACCCAGGTCAGTTGATGCAGACCGCGTCGCTGTAGTTCTTCGCCGGCGTCGACGGGCTGGGCGCTGCGCCGCCCGACGCCGGTGCGCCGCCCGCGGCGGGGGCCGCCGGCATGATGCCGTCGTCGCCGAGCACCACCGTGACACCCGACACCGACGACGTCTGCTGCACCGACGCGCCTGGCAGGTAGGCCGCGACGGCCTTCGCCTGCGCCTCCTGGCCGCTCGGGTACTGGATGACCGTGGTGGGCTGGGTGTTCGCATCCCCCGCCGTCCCTGTCTTGAAGCCCGCAGCGGCGAGCGTGGCCGTCGCCGTGCCTGCCGCACCATTGGTGCTTCCGCCGTTCAGCACCGTGACGGTGGTGTCGGCCGGCTTCGCGGCCGTCGCCTTATCGTACGCGTCCGGCGTGCCCATCAGGCTCTGGATGAACGCGGGCATCGCCGCCGTGTCCACCTCGACGATGGACAGATCCTCGCCGTCGACCGTGATCGTCGGGGTGCCGGAGATCGGGATGGTCGCCGACTGGATCTTGCCGCCGGTCAAGCCCTGCATCTGCGCAGCGAGGGAGAGGAAGTTGAGGCCGGGGTCGGTCTCCAGGGAGCCGCTGACCGCATCCAGCACCTTCGACAGCTTGCCGGGGTTCAGCAGGGTGCCGGCGGAGAGGAACTTGTGCGCCTCCACCGACAGGAAGTACTGCTGGCGCACCACCCGGTCGAGGTCGCCCTGCGGCAGGCCGTGACGCTGGCGGACGAACGCGAGCGCCTGGTGCGCATCCAGCGTCGACACCCCCGCGGGGAAGTTGGCCTGCGAGTACGGGTCGTCGACCGCGGCGTTCAGGCACACCTGGATGGGACCGAGCGCCTGCGCGATGTCGTAGAAGCCGAGCAGGGAGATGCGCACGTAGTGGTCGATGGTCAGCCCGGTGAGATTCTGCACCGTCTGGATGAGGAGCTTCGCCCCGCTGGTGGCGTCTGTCGCCCCTCCGCCGAGCGAGAACGCGGCGTTCAGCTTGTTCATGCCGTGGCCTGGCACGTCCACCCAGGAGTCGCGGGGGAGCGAGATGAGGGTGGCGGACTTCCCATCGGCCGGGATGTGCAGCACCATCATCGTGTCGGTGTTCGTGCCTCCGCCGTCGTCGGTCGTGCCGAGCTGGTCGAGTTCGGCCTGGGATGCGCCGTCCGGGCGGTGGTCGTCGCCGACGAGCAGGATGTTCTGGGCGGAGCCGTCGACATCGTTCTTGGGCTTGTTCGACTCGGCGATCACATCCACGTGCTTCACGTTGTTGACGAACCGGAAGTAGCTGTATGCGGCGTACCCGCCGACCACCACGAGGACCACCGCGAGGCCGAAGGCCGTCCAGCCGATGATGCGCTTGGTGCGGTTGCGGCGCTTGCGCGGTGTGCGTCCGCCCGGGGTGCTTCCGCCGGGGGTGCCGTCGCCGGGGCCGTCGCCTGGACCGTTGCCGCCGCCGCCGTTGCCGTTGCCGCCTGAGCCTCCTGCGCCGTTGCCGCCGCGCCCGCGCCCGGCGCCGTCGCCCGCGCCGCCGAACAGCTCGTCCATCCCGCCGCCGGCCGAGCCTGCCGCGCCGCCGCCCACCGCAGCGCTGCCGCCGTACCGCCTGTCAGCCGGACGCGTCGCGCGGACAGGACGTCGCGGGTCCTGCTGGGGCACGCGTCCGAAGACCTCGGTGGCCGGTTCGCGGTCATCGTGGGGCTCGCGAGGGCTGCGGGGCTCCTCGGGGCTGGGGAAGGTTGGGCGTCGCACACGGAAACGCTAGGGGGCGAACCCTGCAAGAGCCCTGGCGATACATGCATTTCTCGACGAATCGTCAGGGTTTCCGCGACGGCCTCCCAGTCCGGTGCCGATCAGGACGCGGCGGCGCTGCGAACCTCTTCAGCGGCGGACTCGGGATGCGGCTCCTCCACGTCCGCGCCGCCGCAGTCGTCAGCATCCACGTTCTCCGCCTCGTTCGCGGCGATCATGCGTCGCGAGATCTGAAGGAATTCGGCCTGCTGCGCATCCGTGAGTGCGTCGAACAGCACGCGCCGGATGGTCGCGGTGTGCTCGGGGAGCGCCCTCACCACCACGCGTCGGCCGTCCCCGGTGAGGTGGATGTAGCTCGCCCGTCTGTCCTCCGCGCACTCCTGCCGCTCGACGAAACCGCGGGCGGCCATCCTGGTCACCTGGTGCGAGACCCTGCTCTTCTCCCACCCGGTGACGTCGACCAGTTCGCGCACCCGCAGCCGCCGGCCGGGAGCGCGCACGAGCGCCATGAGCACTTCGAGCTCCGAGATGGAGATGCCGTGGTCGCGCTGGAGCTGGGCGTCGAGGGTGCGGTCGAAGCCCCTGCGCATCACATAGAACGCGTTGAAGAGCTCGATCTCCTCGTCGCTGAGCTTCCGCGGATCGGGACTCTGGCGGACAGGGGACATAACCGTCATCCTCCCACGACGGCGATGCGGCGGGGAGTGCGGCTCACGTGCGGCTCACGTGCGGCTCAGTGCGCCAACTGCTCCAGCGCGACCACCGCGACTCCGAGCGCCACGATCGCGGCAAGCACCACGATCCGCTTCCCGGAGCTGAGGTTCGTGCGCTTCACCGCGAGCTGTGCGATCACCGCCAGCGAGACGATGAGCGCGACCACCCCGACCGTCATCGCGGTGCGCACGGTGATCGCCCCGCCCGCGGCGATGAGCAGCATGATGGCGGGAACGGCGATCACCGTCAGGGCCCTGGATGCGACGGCCAGCATATGCCGGAACTCCCGACCGCTCGGCACTGTGTTGTGGACGATCATGTGCGAGATCAGATCGGATGCGAGGCCCGCGAGGAGCACGCCGCCGACCGAGATCACCAGCGTCAGCAGCACGTTGAGCGGGTCGAGCCCCTCGCCGTGGCCGTTCAGCGCCATCAGGATCGCCAGGGCGGTGAAGGTGGCGTAGATGCGCTCGCGCAGCCGGTCGCCCGCCTCTCTGCGCTCCTCGGGGGTCGCGTCGTCGGGGAGCCGTGTGTCGCTCGGTTCGTCTCGCCTGGCCATGCCGTCCCTTGTCTTCCCTGCTGTCTCCCGTGGCGCACTCGCCGCGCGCGGTTGTGCGCGTCGAGCATACCCGGGGCGTCCCAGGTGTCCGGCGCGGGACCGAGTGGCGGGGACGAGCGAGGACACAGCCGCCGCACAGCCGATGCCAGGACACTTTTCTGTACGGATTCACACACACTCGTCGACGTACCCGCGTCGCCTCGAACGGAGATCACCATGGGATTCCTCGACCGTCTCTTCGGCCGCGACGAGCAGCCCGCTCCCGCGCAGCGTCCGACCGCGGGCGGATACCCGGCGCCCGCATCCCCCGCATCTGCGGCCTCTGCGGCCTCCCCCGCGCCCGCCGCGCCCGCCGCGACCGCCCAGCGCTCCGACGACGAGATCGCCGTGGAGCGCTACCGCTACCTGCTGCGCACGGCCCCGCCGGAGACCATCGAGCAGGTGCACGAGGAAGCGTTCACCAAGCTGACGCCGGAGCAGCGCCAGCTCCTGTTCCAGCAGTTGTCGCAGAACGCGCCGGCGGGCGAGCAGCCGCGGGCGGACGACCCTCGCTCCCTCGCGCAGTCGGCCACGCGTGCGGAGCTGCGCCAGCCAGGCACCCTCGAACGCTCCCTCGGCGGTGGCGTCGGCGGTGGCGGTGGCGGAGGGCGTGGCGGTGTCGGTTTCGGCGGGATGTTCGCCAGCTCGCTGCTCGGGAGCGTGGCCGGGTACGTGATCGGCTCCGCGATCGTGAGTGCGTTCCTGCCTTCGCCCATCGACCAGCAGGCGGATGCGGGCTCAGGGGACAGCACAGACGGTTCCGGCGACGCGGGCTCCGGCGATGCGGGCTCCGGCGATGCGGGTTCCGGCGACGCGGGTTCCGGCGACGCGGGCAGCGGTGACGCGGGCTCGACCGATGCCGGTGGCTGGGGCGGCGACGCGGGGACGGTCTCGGCGGACGGCGGCGGCTGGGACAACGGCGGCGGCTTCGGCGATTTCGGCGGAGGCGGCGATTTCGGCGGCGGCGATTTCGGCGGAGGCGGCGACTTCTTCTAGCCGGAGACGCCATTCAGGAATTCGTGACAGGTCCGGGAATGTTCCGCGCGCATCCCGAGTTCGCGTTAGGTGACACGTCATCAACACGAAAGGCCTGACATGACGAAGATCGGGATCATCATCGGCAGCACCCGCCCCGGACGCAACGGCGAGGCCGTCGCCCGCTGGGTCTACGACCACGCCGCGAAGCGCGACGGCGTCGAATACGAGCTGGTCGACCTCAAGGACTGGAACCTTCCGCACCTCGACGAGGCGATGCCCGCCGCGATGGGCCAGTACGCCAACGACCACACCAAGGCATGGGCGGCGAAGATCGACGAGTTCGACGGCTACATCTTCGTGACCCCCGAGTACAACCACAGCACCTCCGGCGCGCTGAAGAACGCGATCGACTTCGTCGGCGCCGAGTGGAACAACAAGGCGGCCGGCTTCGTCAGCTACGGCGTCTTCGGCGGCGCACGCGCCGTCGAGCACCTTCGCCTGGTGCTGTCCCAGCTTCAGGTCGCGACCGTCAGCGCGCACGTCGGCCTCAGCCTCGCGCACGACTTCGAGAACTGGTCGCTCAACCCCACCGCTCAGCAGGAGGCCGCGCTCACCCCGCTCTTCGACCAGGTCGAGTCCTGGTCGGAGGCCCTCTCCACCGTCCGCACCTCCGCCGCTTCCCTCGCCGCCTAGCAATCGAGCCCAGGCTTTTTCACCGCAAATCGCACGAATAAGGTGAAAAAGCCTGGGCTCGATGGCGTCAGGTCTGGCAGAACGGGCAGAAGTAGGTGACGCGCTCCTCCAGGTCGGTGCGGCCGAGCGCCGACCGGTGGATGCGCGTGCCGCAGCGACGGCACGGCTCACCGCGCCTGCCGTACACCCAGCTCGTGCGCCCGCGCCTGGTGTCGCCCGTCGTCACCCGGGTGGAGCGGTCGCGGTTGGCGAGGATGAGCCGCCGCGCCAGCGACACCGCGGCGGAGAGGTCGGCCTCGGCGACCGGCCGCGTCGGCAGCATCCCGCGGAGGAAGCACAGCTCGTTGACGTATTCGTTGCCGAGCCCCGCCAGATTCCGCTGGTCCAGCAGGGCGACGGCGATCGGCTGCTCGGGATGCGCGGCGAGCCGCCGGACGGCCTCGTCGGCGTCCCAGTTCGGCCCGAGGAGGTCGGGGCCGAGGTAGCCGACCACGTCGTCCTCCCTGTCGCGCGGGATCACCTCGAGGATGCCGAGCAGGAAGCCGACCGCTGTCACGCCCTCCGTTCGCAGCACGGCTCTCGCCTCGAACGCGGGATGCCGCCAGCGCCCGTCCGGAGCGTAGAGCTCCCACGACCCCTCCATCTTGAGGTGGCTGTGGATGGTCGCGTCTCCCACCCGCATCAGCAGGTGCTTGCCGCGGCTGACCACGGCATCCACCGTTCGACCGGACAGATCCACGGTCGCGTATGCGGGCACGCGGAAGTCCGTCTCGGTGAGCAGTGCGCCCGCCAGCGCAGTGTCGAGCCGCTTGGCCGCACGCCAGACGGTGTCGCCCTCAGGCATCAGCGCCCCTCGTCACGACCGCAGCCGCAGCCCGCGCGGCGTCGGCAGGAAGCCCGCCTCGCCGAGAGCGTCGCCGAGCGGGGTGCCGAGCACGAACGCACCGTTCACCGTCTCGATCGCGAGCTTGTCGACGCGACCGCGGGTGATCAGCCCCGCCAGGGCGCGGGCGGCAGCGAGCAGCACGGGACGCGCATCCGGGTGCTCCTGGTCGGCGAAGCACAGCAGGCTCTTGCCCCCGCGCTCGACGTAGATGGTCAGCGCGCCGTCGACCAGTGCGACCAGGGCGCCCGCCTTGCGCCCTGGCCGGTGGCCGGTGCCCGCGTCTCCCGGCACGCCAGGCCAGGGGAGTGCCGCACCGTATGCGTTCGCCGGGTCCGTCGCGGCCAGCGCGACGGCCTCGAGCGGAGCATCCTGCGTGTGGTCCCTGGCGAATGACCGCAGCCGGTCCACGGTGGCGCCCGTGGCGAACTGCGCGCCGCCGAGTGTCTCGACGAAGTAGCCGCGCCGGGCCCTGCCGGTCTCCTCGAACCCGCTCAGCACCTTGTACGCCAGGGCGAACCCGCCCGGCGAGCCCTCGTTCATCACCGAACCGCGAGTGACGACGCCGTAGCGGTCGAGCAGCGTCTCGGCCTGTCCGTGCGCGCGCACCGTCGAGGTCAGGTCGCGCTCCGGCAGCAGCGACCACCGACCGGCGACCGTCGGCGGACCCATCCTGGTGACCATCGCGGAGCGGGCGGCGGTGCGCCCGCGGTAGAGACGCGACCGCGGCGCCTGCTTGGGCCGCTTGTGGGCTCCGGATGCGCCGGTCATCGTGCGCAGCGGAGCGAGCGTGTCGTTCGTGATCCGCCCGTCCCACACCAGATCCCATAGCGCGGTGACGAGCGCCGTGTCGTCCACCGGCGCTCCCGCCGCGGCGCCGAGCGCGTCGGAGAGCTGACGGAAGAAGTAGCCGCCGCCGCGACCGAGCGCGTCCAGCACGGCGCGCTGCAGCTCGTCCGTCTCGTGGTCGTCCTCCGGTGCGAGCGTGAGCGGCGCAGAGTCGGCCAGGTGCAGGCTGATCCAGCCGTCGCTGCCCGGCAGGGCACCGTCTCCGGCCCAGATCACCTCGCCGGTGGCCGTCAGCTCGTCCAGCATCGCCGGGCTGTAGTCGCTCACCCGGCTGGGCAGGATCAGCGACTCCCACGCCGAGGCCGGGATGCGCGCCCCGGCGAGCTGCTCCACCACCGACGCGACAGCATCCACGCCCCGCAGGGTTCCGCCGATGTGCTGCCAGTCCGGAAGGAACCGGGCGAACGTCACGGTGTCGACCGGTTCGACCTCGTGGCGCAGCGCGGCAAGGGACATGCGACGCAACCGTCGCAGCACCTCGGCGTCGCACCACTCGGAGCCGTGCGCGTGCGGACGGAACTCGCCGTCGACCACGCGCCGGTCGTGCGCGAGGCGGCGGAGCGCGTCGTGCACGATGGCCGCGCCGAGCCCGAACCGTTCCGCGACATCGGCCGTGACGAACGGGCCGTGCGTGCGCGCGAACCGGCTGACCAGGTCTCCGAGCGGGTCGTCCACCGGTTCGATGAACGCGACGGGCACGCCGATCGGAAGCGGGACGCCGAGCGCGTCGCGCAGCCGGCTGGCGTCCTCGATGGTGGCGAAGCGCTGCACGCCCGCGATGTGCACGGACAGCGCGCGCTTGGCGTCGACCAGCGCGGCGAGGTGCGCGGCAGCGGTGGCGACGTCGGCCGCCGGCGGAGGCAGAGGGGCATCCCCGGCTGCGGCGGCCGCGTGCGTGGCTGCGTCTGCGTCTGCGTCTGCGGCTGCGTCCGCGTCCGTGGCTGCGGCTGCGTCGGCGCCAGCACTCACGACCGCCACCGCCGCCGCGGCACCCTGCAGTCGCTCCGCGACCTCCTCCGCCGACAGGGGGCCGAGCATCCTGAGCAGATCGGCGACGCCCTCGATCCCGCGCACGCGGCGCTCGGGTGCGATCCGCTGCAGTTCGCGCTCCACGCGCTCGATCACCGCCGGGTCGAGCAGTTCGCGCAGTTCGGCGCGTCCCAGCAGCTCGGCGAGCAGTCCGGCATCCAGGGACAGCGCGGCCGCGCGGCGCTCGGCGAGCGGGCTGTCGCCCTCGTACATGAACGCGGCCACGTAGCCGAACAGCAGCGAACGGGCGAACGGCGACGCCGACTCCGTGCTCGCCTCCACCAGCCGGATGCGCCGCTGCGCGATCTGCTGGGTCACGTTGTCGAGAGCGGGCAGGTCGTAGACGTCTTGCAGGCACTCGCGGACCGTCTCGAGGATGATCGGGAAGCTCGGGTACTTGCGCGCCACATCCAAGAGCTGCGACGCCTTCTGCCGCTGCTGCCAGAGCGGCGACCGCTTGCCGGGGTTGTACTTCGGCAGCAGCAACGCCCGGGCTGCGCACTCGCGGAACCGTGCGGCGAACAGGGCGGAGCCGCCGACCTCCTCGGTGACCAGCGCATCGAGTTCCTGCGGCTCGAACACGAACAGCTCGGCACCGGGCGGCTGGGATTCCGTGTCGGGAATACGGACGATGATGCCGTCGTCCGCCGCCATCGCGCCGCCGTCGATGCCGTAACGGTCGCGCACCCGCGACTGCACCGCGAGCGCCCACGGCGAGTGCACTTGCATTCCGTATGGGGAATGCAGCACGACGCGCCAGTCGCCCAGCTCGTCGCGGAAGCGCTCGACCACCAGCGTGCGATCCGTCGGAACGTGCCCGGTGGCGGTCTTCTGCTCTTTCAGGAAGGCGAGCAGGTTGCCGGTCGCCCAGTTGTCGAGCCCCGCCTCCACGCAGCGCAGTTCGGCATCGGCGTCGGATGCGCTGCTCACCTCGCGCACGAACTCGCCGACGGCGCGCCCCAGTTCCGCCGGCCGCCCGAGCCCGTCGCCCTTCCAGAACGGCAGCCGCCCGGGCTCCCCGAAGGCGGGGGTCACGAGCACCCTGTCGTGCGTGATCTCCTGGATGCGCCAGCTCGTCGATCCGAGCGCGAACACGTCTCCGACGCGCGACTCGTAGACCATCTCCTCGTCGAGCTCGCCGACCCTGCTGGCCTTCTCTCCCACCATGTAGACGCCGAACAGGCCGCGATCCGGGATGGTGCCGCCGCTCGTCACCGCCAGCCGCTGCGCGCCAGGACGGCCCGTGAGCGTTCCCGCGTCCCTGTCCCAGACGATGCGCGGCCGAAGCTCGGCGAACTCGTCGGACGGGTAGCGCCCGGCGAGCAGGTCGAGCGTCGCGTCGTACGCGCTGCGCGGCAGGGTGGCGAACGGTGCGCTGCGGCGCACGGTGTCGAACCACTCGTCGGCGTCGATCGGTTCGAGAGCGGTCGCCGCGACTGTCTGCTGAGCGAGGATGTCGAGCGGATTCGCCGGAACCCGCAGCGTCTCGATCAGCCCGGAGGTCATCCGCTCGCTGGCGACGGCCGAGTGGATGAGGTCCGCCCTGTGCTTGGGGAACACCACGCCGCGCGACACCTCGCCCACCTGGTGCCCGGCACGACCGACCCGCTGCAGTCCGCTCGCGACGGACGGCGGGGACTCCACCTGCACCACGAGGTCGACGGCGCCCATGTCGATGCCGAGTTCCAGGCTCGACGTCGCGACGACGCAGCGCAGCCGCCCCGCTTTGAGGTCGTCCTCGATGATGGCGCGCTGCTCCTTGCTGACGGAGCCGTGGTGCGCGCGAGCGAGCACGAGGGAGCCGGTCTCGTCGGCGAGAGCTTCCTGCCTGCCACGGGATCCGCTGGTCTGGCCGGACGCGCCCGCCAGCTCTGCGGGCGGCCGGGTCTGCGGCACGAACCCGTCCGCCGTCCCGGTGTCCCGGCCGCCCAGGATGCGCTCCTCGTAGATTTCGTTGAGGCGCGCGGTCAGCCGTTCGGCGAGGCGACGGGAGTTGGCGAACACGATCGACGACCGGTGTTCGAGCACCCTGTCGACAATGGCCTCCTCGACGTGCGGCCAGATCGAACCGGCCTGCGGGGAGGAGCCGTCGTCGTTGTCGCTCGCGAACGTCGAGGTGCCGAGCTCGCTCATGTCCTCGACAGGGACCACGACGCGCAGATCGAATCGTTTGCCGGACGGCGGCGCGACCACCTCGACGGGGGAACGGCCGCCGAGGAAGCGGGCGACCTCCTCCGGCGGGCGGACCGTTGCCGAGAGCCCGATGCGCTGCGCCGGGGAGGCGAGCATCGCATCCAGTCGTTCGAGCGAGAGGGCGAGGTGCGCGCCGCGCTTGGTGGCCGCGACGGCGTGCACCTCGTCGATGATGATCGTCTCGACGCCGGCGAGCGTCTCGCGCGCCGCGGACGTGAGCATCAGGAACAGCGACTCCGGCGTGGTGATCAGGATGTCCGGCGGAGTGGACACGAGCGCGCGACGGTCGGCGGAGGTGGTGTCTCCCGAGCGCACCCCGACCGTCACGTGCGGCGGCTCCGCCCCGAGCCGTTTGGCGGTCTGTGTGACGCCGACGAGCGGGGCGCGAAGGTTGCGCTCCACGTCGACGCCGAGCGCCTTGAGCGGCGAGATGTAGAGGACGCGGGTGCCGCGCTTGGCGGGCGCTGCGCCACCGCCCTCGGCCGCGCGGTCGGCGGCCGCCAGCCTGTCGATCGCCCACAGGAACGCTGCGAGCGTCTTGCCGGACCCGGTCGGCGCGATGACGAGCGCGTGCCTGCCGCGGGAGATCGCGTCCCATGCCCCGATCTGGGCGGGTGTCGGCGCGTCGAACGCCCCGCTGAACCACTCACGGGTGGCGGGGGAGAACCTTTCGAGCACGTCGCTCATCCCTCCATCCAACACCCGACCGCCGACATCGTGGATCGCCAGCCAGTGGATGCCGACCAGTGGATGCCAGCCAGTGGATGCGCGGGGTCAGCTCCGCAGGACGCTCCGGATGAACGCAGAGACGTCCGCCAGCTCCGCCGACGAGATGTTGTGCCCCATCCCCTCATAGATGCGAGCATCCAGCGTCGAGTGCTCCGGCAGCCAGCCCGTCGTCCGGTCGACGGCGTCGGACGGGATCACCTCGTCGAGGGTGCCGCGCCCCCAGAACACCGGCACGCGCGTGTCGGTGAGCTCCGCATCCCCTGCCTGGTCGCCGTGGACGACGAAGCCGGAGAGCTGCACCGCGTAGTCGAAGCGCTCGGGCGCGAGCCGGAGAAGCTGCAGCGCCATCGCGCCGCCCTGCGAGAAGCCGAGCAGTCCCGTCGGGGTCTGCGGCTGCTCGTCGAGCCAGTCGAGCACGGCGCGGGCGGCGGCGTCGGCGTTCGCGGCGAGCGGGTCGCCCGGCACGTTCGTGTAGCGGGAGAACCACGCGAATCCCTGGCCTTCGGGGATCGGAGCGCGCACCGAGGCGATCACCGGCTCGAGCGGCAGGTAGGCGGAGATGCCGAACAGGTCCGCCTCGTCGGAGGCGTAGCCGTGCAGGAGGACGAGCAGCGGGCGGCCGACTCTGTCGCGTTCCGACGCGGACCACAGCACGGCGTCCCTGTCGATGCGGAGCTCCGGTGTCGGGAAAGGCATCCTTCATTCTGGCGTGATCGTGCCCGTGACTCCTCCACAACGCGGCGATCTCGTGCCTTTTCCACAGCATCCGGCTGCGTGGGTGTCTGTGCAACCTGCGACTCCGTAGGATCGGTGCATGAGCGTGCGCACCCCAGACCCGACACCCGATCCGCTGCCGGACGACGGCCCGCAGCAGGGACCAGCCTGGCTGAGCGACATCGAGCTGGAGCAGGTGCGCCGCCGCCTCCCCCTGCTCTACGTGGAGGCCGTGCCCGTCCGTGTCGACGGGCTCGGGCAGGTCACAGAGCTCGGCGTGCTGCTGCGCGCCAACGCGGTGGGCGAGATGACGCGCACGCTGGTGTCCGGCCGCGTGATGTACGGGGAGACGCTGCGCGAGGCGCTGTTCCGGCACCTGGAGAAAGACCTCGGCCCGATGGCGTTCCCTCAGCTCCCGGCCAGCCCCATCCCGTTCCAGGTGGCGGAGTACTTCCCGATGCCGGGTGTCACACCGTTCACCGATGACAGGCAGCACGCGGTGTCGCTGGCGTACGTCGTGCCGGTGACGGGCACGTGCGAACCGAGGCAGGATGCCCTCGAACTCACCTGGATGACCCCGCAGGAGGCGATGTCGCCCGCGGTGTCGGAGGAGATGGAGGGCGGCAGGGGCGTGCTGCTCAAGGCGGCGCTGGCGTCGGTGGGGCGCATCGTCTAGAGCGGGTGTCAGCGGAACGCCGGGTCCGCGGGGAGCGCGGCGGCAGCGAGCGAAGGGACGCAGCATGAACGACAGCGGGAACGGCGACCACGGCGATCACGACGACATCGACCCGAGCGTTCCGCCATCCGGCACGGGATGCGTGGAGTGCGACCGCGACGGCAGTTGGTGGGTGCACCTCCGCCGCTGCGCGACCTGCGGTCACATCGGCTGCTGCGACGACTCGATCAACCGTCACGCCACGGCGCACGCCGAGCAGAGCGGCCACCGAGTCATTCAGAGCTTCGAGCCGGGCGAGGACTGGTTCTGGGACTACACCGAGCAGCGATTCGTCTCCGGTCCGAAGCTCGCTCCGCCGGACAGCAGACCCGAGTCCCAGCCGGTCCCCGGACCCGCTGGACGGGTGCCAGGGAACTGGCTGGAGATCGTGCAGGCGCAGGAGGGTCCGCACACCTGAGCGATCCCGCCCAGGCGGCGGAGCTCACCCCGCGACGAACGCCAGGATGTCCTTGTCGAGGGCCTCCTGGTACGCGCCGTAGATGCCGTGCGGCGCTCCCGGGTACACCTTGAGCGTGCCATGGGCAACGAGGTCGATCGATTTGTGCGCCGCGTCGCCGATCGGCACGATCTGGTCGTCGTCACCCTGCGCAATCATGATGGGGACGTCGAGCGCCTTCAGGTCGTCGGTGAAGTCGGTCTCCGAGAACGCCTTGACGCAGTCGTACGCCGCGGTCAGGCCCACGAGCATCCCCTGACGCCAGAAATCGTATGTCGCACCGTTCGACACCTGCGCTCCGTCGCGGTTTCCGCCGTAGAACGGGATCGCGAGGTCGAGGTAGAACTGCGACCTGTCTTTCAGCACTCCGGCGCGGATCTCGTCGAACGCCTCGATCGGGGTGCCGTCCGGGTTGCTGTCCGACTTGACCATGATCGGCGGCACGGCCCCGGCTGTGATGACCTTCACCACGCGGCCGACTCCGTGCTGTGCTGCGTAGCGCACGACTTCGCCTCCTCCCGTCGAGTGCCCGATCACGACGAGGTCGTGCAGGTCGAGCTGTTCGACCAGCTCAGCGAGGTCGCGCGCGTATGTGTCCATGTCGTTGCCGGTGTACGGCTGGGACGAGCGGCCGTGTCCGCGGCGGTCGTGGGCGATGGCGCGGTACCCGTTGTCGGCGAGGAGCTTGAGTTCGACCTGCCAGGCGTCTGAACTGAGTGGCCAGCCGTGGCTGAGCACGACAGGCTGGCCTTCGCCCTGGTCGGTGTAGTAGATCTGGGTTCCGTCTGACGTGGTGATGTACGGCATGTGCGCTCTCCTTGGGTTCGATGCTGTGCGAACTCGCTGCAGGACGACGGCGACGGTGCTGCCAGCTCCGACGATACGACCGGATGCGCGGCGACGTATAGGGCAGCCGCGAGAATTCGGCCCGCGTTCGCCTGCCCGTTCGCCTGCCCGTTCTCCGGCGCGGTGACGGCGGCCACCTCCTCGATGCCGGAGTCCAGCGCGTGACGCAGCACGACCTCCGCGGCCTCTGTCGCGTAACCGTGCCCCCGGGCACGGATGCGGATGCGGGCGATGGAGCGAGCGCTCGGGCCGGTCTCAGCCGGCGGTCCCGTCCGTCAGCTGTGCGGGGCACTCGCCGGACCCGTCGCCGAGCAGCTCGAAGTGCCACGCCTCGTTCGCGTACACCTGGCAGAGCCCGTACTCTGCGCCGAACCGGGTGAGCCAGTCCATCGCGTCCGCGGTAGCGATGTCGACGGCCTCGCCGCGCACGTGCTTCGACTGGTCGCCGCGTTTCACCCACTTGCTCGCCTCCTCCTCGCTGCCGTACTTCGCGACGGCCTGGTCGAAGAGGTACTGCTGGTAGCGCTCGCTGCGCCACCCGTCCGTGAGGGTGAAGCTGATGTCGCGGTCCGCGGCGTGCTCGGCGGCGCGGTCGAGCGCATCCCGAAGCTGTGGGTCGAGTCTCGCGACGGCGGGCACGTCGTCGGTCAGCGCAACGGTCTCGCCGACCGGGATGTAGCCGTCGTCCGGCCCGAGCTCGGAGGCGTTCGTGACCGGCGGCACGGGGCCGACACCGGCTGCCGTGCCTGGGCCTGCGGACGTGCATCCGGCGATCGTGGCGGCCAGCGCGACGGCGGCGAGGGTGGTGAGGATGGTTCTCCGGTACACGGGGTCCTTTCGGTCGGCTTCCAGCCTCGCCTGCTGCCCAGGCGTTCCGAGTCGGCCGAGGGATGCAACAGGGTCCGTCGCGGGGATGACCTCGTTTCGCGCCTCGGAAAACACCACTTGCATTCCTCGGCTAATGGTATTAGCTTTACGGCTATGAACACTTCCATCGCCAATGAGGTCCACTTCCTCCAGCGCCCTGAGGGACGCGTGAGCTACACCGTCGAGGGCTCGGGCCCGCTCGTCGTCGCCGTGCCGGGCATGGGCGACCTCCGCTCCAGCTACCGCGAGCTGGTCGGTCCTCTCGTCGCGGCCGGATACCGCGTCGCCGTCACCGACCTGCGGGCGCACGGCGACAGCGACACGACCTTCCACGAGTTCGGCGACATCGCCACCGGCCGCGACATCATCGCCCTCATCGACGAGCTCGGCGGACCGGCCGTCGTGCTCGGCAACTCGATGGGGGCGGCTGCCGCAGCCTGGGCGGCGGCAGAGCGACCGGATGCGGTCGCCGGGCTCGCGCTGTACGGCCCGCTGCTGCGCGACCCCGCCATGAGCGCGCTCGCGGTCGCTTCGATGCACGGGATGTACCGGGTGCTGTTCGCCGGGCCGTGGGGAGCCGCGGCGTGGTCCGGCTACTACGGCACCACGCTCAACAAGGGCCGTCGCGCCCCGTGGCTCGCGGAGCACGTCTCCGCCATCAGGGCGAACATGAAGGAGCCTGGCCGGCTGCGGTCGTTCCGCCACCTCACGCTCCAGCTCACCCACTCGGTGGTCGAGCCGCGACTGCCGGAGGTGCACGCTCCGATGATCGCGTTCGTCGGCGAACTCGACCCCGACTACAAAGACCCGGCCGCCGAGGCCGCCTGGATCGCATCCACGGGGGCGACGACAGTGCTGGTCGAGGAGTCCGGTCACTACCCGCACGTCGCACGGCCGGACATCACGGTGCCGCAGACCCTCGACTTCCTCGCCGGACTGCGCCACGGCTCGGAGCAGGGCGACGGCGCGGTCGCCGCGGCGTGGGCAGCGCGTGCCTAGGGCGGGGCTGTCGCGAACGGCCGTCACCGGCGTGGCACTCGACCTGGTGGATGCGGGCGGCGCAGCAGGGTTCGACCGTCTCACCCTCGCCGCCGTCGCGAGCAGCGCGGGGGTCGCGGTGCCGAGCCTCTACAAGCACGTCGCGTCGCTCGACGATCTGCGCCGTCTGGTGGCGACCGAGTCGGTCGCTGAGCTGACCAGGGTGCTCGCCGCAGCGACCATCGGCCGCTCCGGCGGCGACGCGCTGCACGCTGCGGCCGACGCGATGCGGGCGTTCGCGCACGCGCATCCCGGCCGGTACGCGGCGATGCAGGTGGCGCCGCGCCTCGACGACGACGCAGACGCCGAACTGGCGCAGCGGGCGGCCGAAGCGCTCGGAGTGCTGACGGCGGCGCTGCGCGCGTTCGACCTGCCGGACGACAGCACGGTCGACGCCCTCCGGATGCTCCGCAGCGCCATCCACGGGTTCGTCACCCTCGAACTCGGCGGCGGCTTCGGCCTCCCGGACGACCTCGACCGCAGCTACCGCTTCCTGATCGACGGCGTCCTCCGCGGCATCGAGTCCCTCGCTCCCGCCTAACCCCGCCGCGCCCCCGCCCCGACGCAATCGAGCCCAGGCTTTTTCACCGTATTTCGCGTTCTTACGGTGAAAAACCCTGGGCTCGATTGCTACGAGGGCGTGCGGGATCAGCCGCGGGCTCGGCGGGTGCCGTTGCCGCGCTGGGTGCTGCCGCCGACGAGGCTGCCGACGCGGAGGCCGCCGTTGCCGCCGCGCTGGCCGCCGGAGGCGCCGCCGGTGCGCTGGCCGCCGGAGGCGCCGCCGGAACGCTGGCCGCCGGAGGCGCCTGCACCGGAACCGTGCGACGTCGTGGCTGCGGCTCCGCGTGCACCTGCTGCGCGCCCGGAACGGTCGCGGCGCGGACGCCCGGCCTCTCCGGATGCGTTGCGCTGGCCGTCACGACCCTGGCCGTCACGACCCTGGCCGTCGCGAGCCTGGCCGTCGCGACCGCGGCCGCCGTCTGCGCGCCCTGCGTCGCCGCCGCGTCCTCCGCGACCACGACCGCCGCCGCGTCCGCCGCGCTCGCCGTCTGCGCCGGCACCGCCGTCGCGCTGTGCACGCTTGCGCTGCGCGTTCGCGCCCTGCGACTGGCCGCCGCCGCGCTGCTGCTGCACGGCCTCCTTCGGCGAGGGCTTCACGAAAGCGGCCGTCTCACCGACGAGGGTGACGACGGCGGCAGACCCGGCCGTGACCGTCTGCGGTGCCACGTCGATGGCCGCCTTGCGCAGCAGTGTCTTCACGTCGGACTTCTGCGACGACAGCATCACCGTCACCACGTCGCCGGAGCTTCCCGCGCGAGCGGTGCGGCCGGAGCGGTGCAGGTACGCCTTGTGCTCCATCGGCGGGTCGACGTGCACGACCAGCTCCACGTTGTCGACGTGCACACCGCGAGCGGCGACGTCGGTCGCGACCAGCACGCGCACATCCCCGGCGCCGAACGCGGCGAGGTTGCGGTCGCGGGCGACCTGCGACAGGTTGCCGTGCAGGTCGACGGCCGGGATGCCGGAGGCGGTGAGCTGCTTGGCGAGCTTCTTCGCGTGGTGCTTGGTCCTGGTGAACAGGATGCGGCGGCTCGCGCCGGACGCGAGCTTCTCGACCAGGTCCTTCTTCGCTTCGAGGGAGTCGACCTCGAAGACGTGGTGGGTCATCGCATCCACGTGGCTGGTGGCGTCGTCGACCGAGTGCAGCACCTCGTTGTGGAGGAACTTCTTGACGATCTTGTCGACGCCGTTGTCCAGGGTCGCCGAGAACAGCAGGCGCTGCCCGCCGGTCGGCGTCTTGTCCAGGATGCGCGTGACGACGGGAAGGAATCCGAGGTCGGCCATGTGGTCGGCCTCGTCGAGCACGGTGATCTCGACGGCGTCGAGGGACACGAAGCCCTGCTTCATCAGGTCTTCGAGGCGGCCGGGGCAGGCCACGACGATGTCGACGCCGTCCTTGAGGGCTGCGACCTGGCGCTGCTGGGAGACGCCGCCGAAGATCGTGGTGGTCTTCAGGCCGTATGCGTCGGCGAGCGGCTGCATCGTGGCGGAGATCTGGGTGGCGAGCTCGCGGGTCGGTGCGAGCACCAGGCCGAGCGGACGGCCGGCGCGGCGCTTGCCGCCGGCGAGCTTGGTGCCGAGGCGCGCCGCCATGGGCAGCGCGAACGCGATGGTCTTGCCGGAGCCTGTCTTGCCGCGGCCGAGAACGTCGCGTCCGGCGAGGGTGTCCGGCAGAGTGTCGGCCTGGATCGGGAACGGCTCCGTCTTGCCGTCGGCCGTGAGGACGGCGACGAGAGGAGCGGGCACGCCGAGACCGGCGAAAGTGTTCTGAGACAAAGGTGGTGCCTTTCGGGCATCAGGACCCCGCGCATCCGTGTGATGCGGGTTCGGGGCAGTAGTGGCGAAGGTGCCGAGCGGCACGATCGTTCGCCGTAGAAAGTGACGCTGGCGGGGCTGCTGCCCGGCGCTGTGCGTGGTGCGTTCTGCGACGCAGGGAGTCCGACACGGACTCACAAGTAATGAAAGCCTACCTGACCAGCCTGAGAATCACGCACAGGCGACTTCTCGGCTGGAGGAAGTAGACTTTCGGCCCGAATCGAGAGGGTGGTCTGCGTGCAGGAATCGGAACTCGAACGTGAGCGCGCCGTGGTCTCCGGACTGTATGAGCGATTGGATGCGCTTCGTGCAGAAACCGAGGATCGGCTCACCCGGGTGCGGCGCGAGAGCGTGGGGAGCAACCACCAGGCGCGCAGCGAACGGGATGCGTTCGCCCGCCTCTACGAGGACCAGTTGACCCAGCTCCGCGAGGTCGACTCCCGCCTGGTCTTCGGCAGGCTGCTGCTCGACCAGCCGGTCGACGGCTCCGCCCACCGCTACATCGGCCGCATCGGGCTCCGCGACGACGACCAGCGCTCCCTGCTGGTCGACTGGCGCGCCCAGCAGGCGAGCGCGTTCTATCAGGCGACGGCGAGCGAACGCATGGGCGTTCGCGCCAGGAGGCATCTGACGATGACCGGCCGCGAGGTCGTGCGCGTCGACGACGAGGTGTTCGACGAGACTCTGCTCGACGGAGATGGGGCGGACAGGGAGCAGGTGCAGGGGGAGGGTGCGCTGCTCGCTGCCCTCACCGCGCAGCGCACCGGCCGGATGCACGACATCGTCGCCACCATCCAGGCCGAGCAGGACCGCATCATCCGCTCCGACCTCCGCGGCGCGCTCGTCGTGCAGGGCGGGCCGGGCACGGGCAAGACCGCCGTCGCACTTCATCGGGCAGCGTTCCTGCTGTACGCCAACCGGCAGCGGCTGAGCGCATCCGGTGTGCTCGTCGTCGGTCCGTCGACCGCGTTCCTGCGGTACATCGAGGCGGTGCTCCCGTCGCTCGGCGAGACCGGCGTCGTGCTGCGCACGCTCGGCGACATCTACCCCGGCGTGGATGCGGTCGGAGACGACGAGCCGGAGGCGGCGAGGCTGAAAGGCTCGTCGCAGATGGCGCGGCTGCTCGCGCGCGCCGTGCGCTCGCGGCAGAAGGCACCGGACGCTGAGCAGGTCGTCCTGGTCGACAACGAGCGGCTGACCGTGCAGCCGGAGCTGATCCAGCGCGCGATCGCCCGCGCCCAGCGCACCGGCAAGCCGCACAATGTGGCGAGGGTCACGTTCGTGCGGCACGCGCTCGGCGAACTCGTCGACCAGCTCGCCGCGCAGCTTCGTGCCGGAGGCTCCACCATCGACGAGGCCGATCTGAAGGTGCTTCACGAAGACCTGCGCACGTCGTACGACGTGCGCGTGCTGCTCAACACGGCGTGGCTGCCGCTCACCCCGGAGAAGTTCCTGCAGGACCTGTACGCGCGTCCGGCGTGGCTCGCGGAGTTGACCACGCGCTGGTCGGATGGGCAGCGGGCCGCTCTGTTCCGCGAGCGCAGCGCGCCGTTCACCGTGTCGGACATCCCGCTGCTCGACGAGGCGGCCGACCTGCTCGGCGACTTCCCCGGACGACCGGACAACAGTGCGCGGGAGCGGGAGCGGCAGCGCAAACGCGACATCGAGAACGCGAAGGCCGCGATCCGCAATATGGGCGTGAAGGGGCTCGTCAACGCCGAACAGCTCGCGGACGGTTTCGCCGAACGGGAGGACACGGGTACGACGGCGGAGCGAGCGGCGGCCGACCGGCTGTGGACGTACGGCCACGTGGTCGTGGACGAGGCGCAGGAGCTGTCCCCGATGCAGTGGAGGATGCTGGTGCGCCGCTGCCCGATGAAGTCGTTCACCATCGTCGGCGACATCGCCCAGGTGGCGTCGGCGTCCGGCGCGACGAGCTGGGCCGAGGCGCTGCAGCCGTCGTTCAAGGATGCCTGGCGCCTGGAGGAGCTGACGGTCAACTACCGCACGCCGGCGCAGATCACCAGGGAGGCCGAGCTGCTGGCGACGGCGGCCGGCCTGCCGATCACCCCGACCAGAGCCGTGCGCGAGGGCGACTGGCCGATCCGCCGGGTCTCCGCGGCGGCCCACCTGCTCCCGGATGCGGTGGCGGACGCGGTCGGGCACGATCGCGGCATCGATGCGGCAGGCACGGTGGCGGTGATCGCGACGTCGGCGACAGTGGATGCGGTGGCCGCGGCGGTCACGCACCGCTTCGGCGACCAGGCGGCGCGGGGGGCGGCCGGCCTGTCGAGGCCGATCGCGGTGCTGACCGGCTACGAGGCGAAGGGCCTCGAGTTCGACGCGGTGGTGCTGGCCGACCCTGACGCGCTCGCGGGGGAGTCCCCGCGCGGCGCCGCGTCGCTGTACGTGGCGATGACCCGCCCGACGCAGCGGCTCACGATGGTGACCAGGGCGTAACAGGGCCGGTCGGCCTGTGCCGCTGGCGGGCTGTGTCGCCTGCGGGCTGTGCCGCGCGCTGTCAGTGCTCGGCGTTGTAGCGCTCGCCGACGGGGACCTCGACCGGCAGCGTGTTGCCCGCTTGCGCGAGCGGGCAGGCCCAGGCGGGGTCGTACGCGCAGGACGGGTTGTATGCGAAGTTGAAGTCGAGGACGAGCGTCGCCTCGTCGTCGGCGTCGATGCCGAGGTCGGCGCCTTTCACCGTGTCGATCAGGTAGCGTCCGCCGCCGTACGTTCCGCCCGGCTTCCCCGCGAGGGCGTCTTTCACGGGCACGAAGATCCCGCCGCCGTACGACGCGAGCCGCCACACGTCGAGCGATCCGACGAACGGCACGTGGACCGCCCCGAGCAGTTCGAACGGCACAACGCCGTCCGTGCCGGTCTCGACGTCCATCCGTCGAGCATCCGTCGCGGGGATGATCGGCAGTTCGTACCGCCAGTCCGGGTCGTACGCCACCACGGGCAGCCCGGTGAACGTGTCCCTGTCCTCGGGGAGCAGCGGCGTGGCCGGGTGCGAGGAGAACAGGTCGTTTCGGCACGAGATCCAGTGAGCGTGCGCGGTCGCGGGGTCGGTCGCTGCCATCCGCCGTACGGACGCGTACATCCCGAACACCCGCCGTCGCCAGTCGGCCGTCTGAACAGCGGTGACGGCCCTGGCCGCCTGCGGTGTCTCGATCGTCATGGCTGTTCCTCCCGCTCGGTCGCCGGATGCTCCGGACCATCATCATCTCGCGCATCGCCGGCGGACGCCCCCGAATCGGCCCGCGGCGGGTCATACGCCCAGGTCGGCGCGAGCTTGCGGAGGCGAATCCCGCGCCACTGCCAGAACGCCCACATGGCGTACCAGGCGACCGGCGTGATGACACCGGCCTTCACGATGAGCTGATCCCGGTACAGCGTCCGGAGTCTGCCGTCCGCGTCCGGCCCGGCCGGGTCCGGCGCGATCGCCATCCGGTGGTCGAGGTGCGGGATGGCCGTGAGCAGCCCGCCCGTGCCGCCCCCGCTGTCCCGCAGGATGCGGACGCGCCCGCCCTCGCGCCCAGCGCCGCCGCGCGCAGCGCCGTCGCGCCCGCCGCTCGCCGCGCGCAGCGGCTCGCGCACCTCGGTCGCGCTCAGCCTGATCGCCTGCGTGCCCACCGTGAACGCCCCGAACGCCCGCACATCCACCCGGTGCTCACCGGTGCCCCACACCGTCGGGAACCCCGCAGGCTCGTCCGACCGGAAGTCCACCCAGGGCAGGGAGACCTCGCGGAACGCCGTCGGACTCTGCAGGGCGCGCCAGGCCGCATCCGGATCGCAGTCGAGGAGGAACTTCAGGAGGACCCTCATCTCCCCAGTGTCGCGCATCCGGAGCCCGTCAGCACTCCTCCGCTCTGGCGAGCAGCAGCGCGCGCTCCCGCTCGTTTCCCGTGAGGGCAGCGGCCCGCTCGAACTCCTGCTTGGCCTCGGCGCGCCGCCCGAGCCGGAAGAGCAGGTCCGCGCGCACGGTGGGGAGCAGGTGGTAGCTGCTCAGAGCGCCGTCGATCACGAGCTGATCGACCACGTCGAGCCCGGCCTCCGGCCCGTACGCCATCGAGAGCGCGACCGCCCTGTTCAGTTCGACGACCGCGTTCGGGTGCAGCTCGGCGAGCGCACCGTAGAGGGCGACGATCTCCTCCCAGTCGGTCGCATCGGCCGTCGGAGCCGTGGCGTGGCAGGCCGCGATGGCGGCTTGCAGCGCATACGGACCACGCGCCCTCTCCAGCCGTTCCGACCGGTGCAGCGCGTCGACACCGCGGCTGATCAGGATGCGGTCCCAGCGCGACCTGTCCTGGTCCTGCAGCAGCACAGGCTCTCCCGTGGAGGTGGTGCGAGCGCCGAGCCTGGACGCCTGGAACTCCATCAGCGCCACCAGACCGTGCACCTCCGGCTCGCGCGGGGTCAGCTCGGCGAGCACGCGGCCGAGTCGAAGCGCCTCCTGGCAGAGGCTCGGCCGCATCCAGTCGTCCCCGGCCGTCGCGGAGTATCCCTCGTTGAAGATCAGGTAGACCACTTCGAGGACCGAGCCGAGCCTGGCGGGGAACTCGGACCTGTCCGGCACCTCGAACGGAACCCGAGCCGCGCTCAGCGTGCGCTTGGCGCGCACGATCCGCTGGGCGATCGTGGACGGGGGCACCAGGAAGGCGCGGGCGATCTCCTCCGTCGACAGGCCGCCGAGGAGCTTGAGGGTGAGCGCGACCCGTGACGGCTTGGTGAGCACGGGGTGGCAGGAGATGAAGACGAGACGGAGCAGGTCGTCGTCGATGGTCTCCTCCGCGAGCGTGGCGGGGTCGTCCGCCCCGCGATCGGTCTCGAGGTCGTGGGCGAGCTGGGCGTACCGGTCGCCCAGGCGCTCCTGGCGCCGCCAGCCGTCGATCGCCCTTCGCTTGGCGACCGCAGTGAGCCACGCGCCCGCGTTGCGGGGCACGCCGGACTCCGGCCACTGCTCGAGCGCGGCGACGAGGGCATCCTGAGCCAGTTCCTCCGCCAGTCCGACATCGCCCACCAGGCGGGTGAGCACGGCCACGAGCTTGCCGGATTCGATCCTCCACACGGCCTCGACCGTGCGCAGCGCGTCGTCACGCGCCGTCACGCGTCTCCCCTCCGACCCGTCGGGTGCCCGTCCGCCATCCACGACCCCGTCCGCCATCCGCGACCCCGTCCGCCACCCGCGACCCCGTCCGCTACGCCGTCCGCGGCTCGCCGCCGGCCTCGCGCCAGGCCTTCTCCTTCTGCACGTACACGTTGTCCTGGTCGAAGTCGGCGATGTCGACCACCTTGCGAACCTGCACGCTGCCGGTGGTCAGCGGGATGCGCCGTGCCCACTCCAGGGCTTCCTCGCGGCTCGAGACCTGGATGATCCAGAACCCGGCGATGAGTTCCTTGCTCTCGGTGAACGGGCCGTCGACGACCGTGCGCTCGTCGCCCGCATACTCGATGCGCGCGCCCTCCGAGCTGGGGTGGAGGCCCTCGCCGGCGAGGATCACGCCCGCCTTGACGAGTTCGTCGTTGTACGCACCCATGGCGTTGAGGTCGTCCTCGCTCGGGGTGCCGCCCGCCTCGGTGTTCTCGTCCGCGCTGAGGATGAGCATGTACTTCATGGTGTTCCTTTCGTCTCTCCGACGGCGTTCGCGCCGGATCCGGCGGGCTGTCCCGCCCTCTACCTCCACGTCGAACGAACTGGCCCGGATTCGACATCGGCGGAGGTTTTCTTCTGTGCCAGTCTTCCGGGACCATCGCCTGCGCGTCGAGTGCACCCGAGAATCTGTGGACAACATCCCGGCTGGCGCGGCTGTGAAGGAGCCATGACGGAGGCGTGCGCTACAACTGGAACATGGCGATCCGCTACTGGCTGGGTGTGGTGCAGCAGGACCACGTGCTGCGGGGCGTCGCCGCTGGCATCGCCCAGGTCAATCACGGAGCGAAAGCTCCGCTCGAGCGCATGAACCAGGCGGACGGTTTCGTCTACTACTCGCCCAAGACCACCTTCCCGGAGGGCGAGCCGCTCAAGCAGTTCACCGCCATCGGCCGCATCGCGGACGACGACATCTACCAGACGACCCAGGGCCCGTCGATGCGGGGACCTGCTGCCGACTTCAAGCCGTGGCGCCGACGCGTCGAGTGGGAGCACGACGCGGAGGCGACCCCCATCCGACCGCTGCTTCCCGTGCTCGACTTCACCAGGGACAAGCCGGACTGGGGCTACCAGCTCCGCCGCGGGCTCATCGAGATCACCCGCCACGACTTCGAGCTGATCCGCCGCCAGATGCGCCGCCCGTCACCGGACGACCCACACGCGAAACCGCTCGGACGCCGGGCTACGATGTCCCGGTGACCCAGCTCGCGACCCCATCCACCGCATCCACTGCCACTGCATCCGCCCCGGCCGTAGCCCCGGCCCACGCGCAGGCCAAGTACCAGATCCGGTTCGACTGGGCGGCGGACGGCGCGGCCGCCGTCGCCTCCGACGCCGACATCGTCGTCTGGGTCGACGTCCTCCCGCCCGCCGCCCCCGCAGCGGCGACGGCCCCCGCAGCGGCGACGGCCCCCGCCGTCCCCGCACCCGCCCTGGATGCACTCCCTCCCTTCCCCGCCTCCGCCTCCGTCGTCCTCGGCGGCCTGACCACCGCCTCCGCCGTCGCCGCCTGGGTGCTCGCCGAGCAGGTCAGGCTCGGCAGGCGCGCGATGGTCTCGATCGTCGCGGCGGGTGGGACCACCGCCTCCGGCGCCGTGCGGTTCGCCGTCGAGGACCAGCTCGCCGCCGGGGCGATCGTGGACGCGCTCGCCGGAGTCGGCATCGACTACAGCTCGCCGGAGGCTGCGGCGGCGTGTGCCGCGTTCACCGGGCTGCGCGGGGCGGTCGCGCATCTGCTGACGGCGTCGGCCTCCGGCCAGGAGCACGTGGCGGCCGGTCGCACCCTTTCCGAGATCGCGCCGCTCGGGCGTCTCGACAGCGAGACGACTGTGACCGTGCTGCGAGGGCAGTCGGCCGCGGAATGATCCAGCAGGACACCGTGTTCGGCTCAACAGGAGGTTTGATCCCATGAAAGCTGTTCTGAACGACACCGTGATCGCCGAGGCTCCGGAATCCGAGCTCATCCGCATCGAGGGCAACTGGTATTTCCCGCCCGCGAGCGTCAACGCCGACCTGCTGGTGCCGAGTGACACCCCGTACACCTGTCCGTGGAAGGGTGAGTGCCAGTACTTCTCCGTGAAGGATGGCGACTCCCTGCTGCAGGACCGCGCGTGGAGCTACCCGACGCCGTACCCGAGCTCGTTCGACAGGGTCGGTTCGGACTTCAGCAACTACGTCGCGTTCTGGAAGGACGTGCAGGTCGTCGACTGACGACCCAGCGCACCCAGCGCACCCAGCGCATCCAGCGCATCCAGCGCAGAGGACACCGCCGAGGCATTCGCCCCGGCGGTGTCCGCATTTATGGGGACTGTAACCACAAAGTGGGGTACAACGGTCCTTCCACTCCACCCGCTGAGTGGATATACATGAAGGGCGGAAGAAACTCCCGGAACCCGAACCGGGAGTCGCGCCGCCCGAGCTGACCCGAATCTGCTCGATTGCGCGTGCTTACCCGGCTTCCGCGGAACAGAGACCCGATTCTGTGATTCGTCGCGCTTTCCGTCATGCCCGAAATCCGTTCAGCAGCTCCACAGCAAAGCATCGAGACAGCAGCGCTCTCGCCTTCGGGCGACTGAAGCGCCTCGGTGCGGTCTCCGTGGCTCTCGTCGTCGCCCTCGTGGGCGGCAGCGTGGTCGCGGGACCGGCGTTCGCGGCGACCGCGTCCCTCACCGTCGACAAGTCCGTCGACGGCAAGGCTGCGGTCGCCGTGACGAACGGGTCGGAGTTCACGTACACCGTGATGGTCGGCTGCGACGACAACGACTGCGTCGACGCCAAGCTGGTGGATGCGCTCCCCGCCCAGTTCGCCGGGTTCAGCATCCTGGAGACCAGCGTCTCCCCGAGCTCGAAGCCGTTCACCAAGACGCTGACCGGATGCACGAACACCGTCACCTCGTCGTGCGTGCTCACCGTGCTCTTCACCGACACGGTCGCCGGCGGCGTCGGCATCCCGGCCGGTGGCACATACCGGGTGACGGTGACCATGAAGGCCCCGCAGAACCTCGCGCCCGACTGGGCGTACAACGGCGTCGCCGTGACGAACACCGCGCTCGGCACGTCGTCGACAGCACCGGATGCGCGTGGCTCGGCGGACGTGACCGTGAACATCCCCGTCTCCGTGGACGAGAAGGTCGGGAAGACCTGGGCCCCGGCGAACCAGCAGTTCGCGCCGGGTGCGAACTCGACCGTCACCCTGACCAGCCAGAACACTTCGAACGTCCCTGCCGCGAAGCTCGCCGTGCAGGACCCGACCGCCGCGCAGGACGGCGCGGCCGGCCTCGACGCGGCCAACCCGTTCGCGATCGTCGACTTCGCCGGATTCGGCGCTGTGAGCCTTCCTGCCGGGGCCGACCTGGTGCAGGTCGACGCGTACGTGTACGACAGCGGCTCGAACGCCTGGAAGTGGCAGACGGGCCCTCCGGCTTCCGCCGCAGACATCCAGCTTCCCTCCGGCGTCGCGCCGGCAGACGTGGCCGGTCTCCGCTTCAGCTACACCAGCAGCACCGGAGCCACGATCGCCGCGAACGGCGCAGCGGGCAGTGTCGCCGTCACCGTCGCGCAGCGCGCAGACAACCGCATCACCTCCGCTTCCCTGGTCGGCGGCGCGACCGTCACCAACAAGGTCACCGGCACCGTCACCGTTCCCGGCAAGCCGGAGGTCTCCAAGACCGCGCAGGCGCCGTTCACCATCGGCGGCCTGAACGTCGTGGTCAGCGCCGGAAAGACCATCGCGCCTGCCCGCATCCCCGCCGGAACCACGGCGACAGCCTCGATCACGGGCAAGAACGACTCGAACGGGCCGCTCACCGCGCTCACTCTGAGCGACCGCGACTTCTTCACGGACTCGCTCGGCTTCGGCGGCTTCGCGGCGCCCCTGGCATACCCGTCCGGCGCGACCGGCGCATCCGTCGTCTGGTTCTTCTCCGACGGCAGCAGCGCCGCCGTTCCATTCCTCGACGGTGCGACGCCCGTTCCTCCCGCCGCCCCCGCCGGAGCCCACCTCACCGGCTTCGACCTCACGTACACCGGTTCGGTCGCGGTCGGCGCGATCGCCGGGGCGCAGTTCCTGATCGCCCCCGCCGCCGACTACATCGCCGAGAGCGACAGCCCGGCAGACGTGACGAACACCGTGAAGGTCACCGGAACGAACCCGGCCGGCACCGCGAGCAAGACGGCGACGGCGCCGCTCAAGGTCTTCTACCCGGAGATCTCGCTGAAACTGGCGAAGTCGATCTCGCCGTCCGGCGCCGTGTCGCCGGGGTCGACCGTCGTGGCCAAGCTTCCCGCGACCACGTCCACCGACTCCGCATACGTGCGGCCGAACACCATCGTGGTCGAGGACGTCTGGCGTCCTGGCACGGCCAACGACTTCTACAACGCGTTCAACCCGATCGCGATCGCTCCGACGCAGGTGCCGCTCGGCTCGACGATGACCGTCGAGTACTCGACCGACGGGGGAGCGACGTACACGGTCCTGACGGTCGTGGACGCGACGGCGGCCGCGCAGAACTACAGCGCCGCGCTGCCGGCTGGGCTCGTGGGCAGCATCACCGGCCTGCGTTTCACCTTCGCGAACCCGGCCGGATTCGCGCAGGGGACGACGGTGAGCCCGAACGTCACCGCGCAGGCGCGCGCCGACCTGCGCGACGGCACAGGCACGACCTCGGTCGCCAACGGGGCCGCGAGCACCTACCAGAACCAGGCGAAGTCGCACGCGTCCGGCGTCATCGCCGGCGCACCGCCCGTGGTCAGCGACGAGCTGACCGCGAACGCCAACGCCGCCATCCGGAGCACGAGCGGAACCGGCTCGCTCGGCACCGCCAAGAAGTGGACGAAGCCGGATCTCACCGGCGACCTGACCGAGCTGCCGTCGCAGTCCGGCCAGCAGGCCGGCACCGTGCTCTCCTGGGGTGTCACAGACACCGGATACAGCTCGGTGACCATCTCCGACCCCGCCTCCAACGAGACCGACCCGTCGCAGACCGTCTTCCAGGCGTTCGACCTGGTGCGGATCGCGCCCGTCTCCTTCGCCTCGCAGCCGCTGCTGAAGTGGGATGCCGTCACCGAGGTGTGGCTGTTCCACGACAACGCGTGGAACCTGGTGGCAGCCCCGGGCGGCACCTGGATGAACGGAACGGGCTTCAAGGGATACACCCTCAGCGCGACCGAGCTGCGGGACACCACAGGGGTGCGCATCACCGTCGCTCCGAACGACACAGGGCGCGCCGCATCCACCGACCCGACAGCCCCTCCGGTCGGCTCGGGAATCGCGACCGTCGCGTTCGGTCAGTCGCGCAGCTTCGGCCTGGTCTGGCAGCTCCGCAACCTGCAGCGGAACCCCGCCGACCTCGCCCACCCGTTCGCGACGGCGAGCACGGCGTTCAACGACCCGACGCCGGGAACCGTCTGGAACCGCAGCTCGGCGTCCGGCGTGCACAACGGAACGCCGGTGGGCCCGGTGAACGCCTCGGACAACATCGCCCTGATCGACCAGCCGCCGCTCGTCGACGTCGCGAAGACGAGCGAGCACACGACGATGGTCGTGCCGAAGGCCGGCGACGTGGATGCGGGAGACTACCCGCGCAACGACTTCACCATCACGGCCACCAACGCGGCAGCGGCCCGCGCCTCGTACATCAGGGTGACGGACCCGTCGCCGTGCGACAGCGCATCCATGGGCGACTGCCTCTCTGCGGCGAACGCCTGGGCGACCGACCCGTTCGCCGGCGCGAGCTACAGTGCGGCCAGCCCGTTCGAGCGGCTGAACCTGACGAAGATCGCGTTCGCCATCCCGGCCGGTCAGGTCGACGCTGCCGCATCGCGGGTGACGCTCTGGCACCGTGCGGCAGACGGCACGCTCAGCACCACGTCGCTCCCGATGATCCAGGCCGTGGTGCTCCAGGCGGCAGACCTCGTGGATGTGGTCGGCGTCAGCGTCGTCTACCAGGGCACAGACCCCGCGGCGAACGGCGGGTCGATCGCCGGCGGCCAGAAGCTCTCGATGATCCTGAGCACGCAGGTGCGGGTCACCCAGCGCAGCCTCCCCTCGGCAGAGGTGAAGGCCTTCCGCGTCGACAACTACGCCTTCGCGCAGGGCTACGACCCCGTGCTCTACCCGACCGGCCAGGGCTCGCAGCCGAGCGACAGCGACAACGCCGGTCTGACGCTCACCACAGCCACGCTGGACGTGAAGGCGTCGAAGAGCTTCTCGACGCCGTCGGTGCTCGAGAAGGACAGGCACGCACCCGTCGCCGTCACCCTCACCGCGAACCAGGGCCAGGCGACCGCCGCCACCCACCAGCTCACCATCGCGGATGTGGACCAGGCGTTCTGGAACGAGTTCGCGCTCACCGGTCTCTCCGCAGCAGACGTCGCGCTCCCCGCAGGAGCCGACCAGGTGCGGGTGGATGTGCAGACGGGTGGCACAGCCACCTGGATCACCGGCACGACCGCCGCGACGGCCTCGTTGCCGACGACCGCCGTCGACCAGATCACGGGCATCCGGTTCGTGTTCAGCCGAGCGGACGGCGGGCTTTTCAGCCGCACCACCATCCCGGCGAACTTCACCGCCACTGCCGTCCTGCATGTGCAACTGCGGGATGCGGCACGCGACGGTTCCGCGATCGTCTTCCCGAGCACAGTGGCAGACACCGTGACCGCCCTGACGCACCGCACGGACAACCCCGCCGTGTACGCGGACCGGACGGACGACGCCTCCGCGAGCATCGCCCTGCTGACCGGAACGCACAGCCTCGACGTCTCGAAGACGCCGGAGAACAGCGTGCACACGGTGAGCGTCGGCGACCCGAACCTCTGGACGCTGACCTTCGCCAACACCGGGACCGGGTTCGTCGACGTCACGAAGCTCGTCGACACCCTGCCGGGCTCGCTCGTGTGGGACGGCGAGGCGCCGACGTACGCGACGACGCCGGGCGGAACGCTCTCCGTCACGCCGACGGCCGCGCTCGACCCTGCGACGGGAGAGCTCACGCTCACCTGGCCGGCCGGCGGCGCGCGGATGTCGCCGGGCGAGCGGTTCACCGTTCTGCTGAACCTCGTGCTCCAGCCCGGCCTCACCGGAACGCAGCAGGCCGTCAACCAGTTCTCCGTCAGCACGACGCAGACCCTGGATGCGTGCACCAACACGTCCGGCAACGGCCAGGGCGTGCTCTCCGGCCTCGCGGCGAACGCCTGCGGCACGAGCAACTACGTGCAGCCGATCTCCGGCCCGTCGCTCTACACGAGCAAGGGCGTGAAGGGCGACGTGGTCGACGGCATCGTCACGGGCGCGGTCAACGTGACCAACCCCGGCGCCGCCTGCCTCCCGGACGCCGACGGATACTACGTGTCTCCGTGTGCGGCGAACACCGTGGTCGGCGGAACGGACCAGTGGCGCCTGCGCGCGATCAACAGCGGCACGGTGACGTACGACGCGCTCGCGTTCGTCGAACCGCTGCCGACCCCCGGCGACCGGATGCTCGCCACCGGTTCCGCCCGCGGCTCCACCTACCGCCCGGTGTTCGACCCCGCGTACGGTCTCGTCGCCGACGCGCCGGCCGGCACGACCACCACCTGGGAGGTCACGACCGCGCCAGACGTCTGCGTCGGCGCGGGAGCGACCGCCTGGCCGAGCGATCCGACCTGTTCGGCGAACCCGGTCGCGTCCGAGTGGACGCCGTCCACCGCGTTCACCGGTGACTGGTCGGCCGTGACGGGCATCCGCGTGACGCTCGACTTCACCACCACGGCCGCCGGCACCCTCCCGCCCGGCGCCACGGTCGGTGCGACCTACCGCACGATCAACCGCCCGGCGACCGCCGCAGCTCCGGATGGGGCTCCCGTCTCGATCGCGTCCGGTGCCTCGTACGCGTGGAACCAGTTCGGTGCAACGGCAGCGCTGACGGGCGGAGGAACGGTGCGCCGCGCTCCCGTGAAGGCCGGTGTGACGCTCGTCACCGGTCCTCTGCAGGTCGACAAGGTCGTCACAGGGTCGGCGGCCTCCGCCGCCCCCGCCGAGTTCCTGGCCGATGTGACCTGTACGGTCGCCGGGGCTCCCGTCGACCTCGGCGCCGCCGCTCAGGTGTCGCTCGCGACCGCGACAGGGCTGACCGCCCGCATCGACGGCATCCCGCTGGGCGCAGAGTGCACGGTCGCAGAGCACGGAGCGCCGGGAAGCTACGGCGAGGCCGACCGCTCCATCTCGGCGGGCACGATCCACATCCTGTCCACGGAGCAGGCCGGTGCCGTCCCCGCCGACCAGACGACGACGATCACGAACACCTACGAGTTCGGGGCGTTGTCGATCGGCAAGACGGCCAAGGCGCTGAGCGTCATGGAGAAGGACGCGGTCGAGTACACGATCACCGTCACCAACCAGGGCGCGCTCGACGCGACGGCGTTCACCGTCACCGACACGCTGCCGGCCGGCTCGACCTTCGTCTCCGCCGACCAGGGCGGCACGGAGAGCAACGGTGTCGTGAGCTGGCCGATCGCACTGCTGAAGCGGGGCGCATCCATCGACCTGCACGTCACGCTCACCTTCGCGAAGGCGGGAACGTACGCCAACATCGCGACCGTGAGCACGCCCCCTGTCGGGCCGTGGAAGCCGCCGACGACGGACGGCACCTGCACGGGCAAGCCGGACGCCGCCTGCTCGCAGGTCGTCGTGAACAAGCCGGTCGACCCGTCTGGGCCAGGCGAGCCCGGCGGCCCAGGCACGACGCCGACGCCGACGCCGACGCCTCACCCGACGTTCACCACGACTCCGACGCCTGGCCCCGGTGCGAGCTCGGCGGCAGGCGGCCTCGCGGCCACCGGCTCCACCGGCGACTACCTCCTCGTCGCCGGCTGGGCGGCGCTGCTGATGCTGATCGGCGCGGCGTTCGTCGCCCGCCGCAGGCGCGGCCAGGCGTAGCGCAGCCTGAACGGCCGCTCGGACCGTGGGGTTACCATGACCCCACGGTCCGCGCAGTCGAGAGGGAGGCAGCGCCATGAACCGAGCAGCAGGAGCCGGAACGCCGGGAGGCAGAGCAGGCGTCGTCGGCGTCCGGCCACTCCGGCGCAGCGTCGTGCTCGCCGCTGCCGTGTTCGCCGTCGCCGGCGCTCTCGTCGCGTGCACGGCCCCCGCCCCGGTGCCGCAGCCGACCGCGACCAGGAACCCGGCTCCGCGGCCGTCGCCCACCACGAGCATCCCCGCCATCCCCGCCATCCCGTGGCAGCCGTCCGGTCAGACGACGGTGCTCGAGACCGGCCTGAACGCGCCGTGGTCGGTCGTGCCGCTCGCCAGCGGCTCTGCGCTCATCAGCGAACGGGACAGCGGCACCGTCCTCGAACGGCTGCCGCAGGGCGGGATGCGCACAGTCGGCACCGTACCGGGCGTCGTCCACTCCGGTGAGGGCGGTCTGCTCGGACTGGCCGTCAGGAAGGAGTCGGCGCCGCGGTATCTCTACGCGTACGAGACGACCTCCGCCGACAACCGCGTGGTTCGGATGCCGCTGACCGGCGTGCCGGGCAGCTACGCGATCGGCGCGCCGGAGAACGTGATCACGGGCATCCCGAAGGCGTCCAACCACGACGGAGGGCGCCTCGCCTTCGGTCCGGACGGGAGGCTCTACATCACCGCAGGCGACGCCTCCGATCCGGCGAACGCGCAGAACGTCGCCTCGCTGGGCGGCAAGATCCTGCGCGTCACCCCGGACGGCGGCGTCCCGGGCGACAACCCGTTCCCCGGCTCGCCCGTCTGGTCGTACGGGCACCGCAACCCGCAGGGCATCGGCTGGGACTCGCACGGCACGATGTGGGCGAGCGAGTTCGGACAGAACACCTGGGACGAGCTCAACATCATCACGCCCGGCGCGAACTACGGCTGGCCGAACGTGGAGGGGATCGGTGGAGACCCGAAATACACCGACCCCGTGCACCAGTGGCCGACCGACCAGGCGAGCCCAAGCGGGCTGGCCATTGTGGGCGACACGATCTTCATGGCGGGCCTCGGCGGCCAGCGACTCTGGACGATCTGGTCGAGCGCCGGTCGCGCCCCGGTGACCGTCGAGCCGTTCTTCGACGGCGACTTCGGACGGCTGCGGGATGCTGTGGCGCACGGCGACACGCTGTGGCTGCTCACCAACAACACCGACGGCAGAGGCGACCCGCGCTCCGGCGACGACAAGCTCATCCAGGTGGCGCTCGTCCCGGCGCAATCCGTCAAGCACCCCGGCTGATCGACGTGTCGCGTTAGTCTGGGATGGTTACACGATCTGGAGCAGAACCCTGAGCATCATCCTCGGCTACGACCCGACCACCCTGCGCGAGCGCGTCGACCTGCGTGCGGCCGGCCTGAGGCTCGACGAACTCGGCGGCCTGCGAAGCCTCAGCGCCCTCAACGAGAAGACCGTGCTGCTGCGTCTGCTCGGTCGGCTGGACGAGGCGATGCAGGTGGGCAACGAGGCCGTGCGCCAGGCGCGGTTCACCGGCGACAGGGAGCAGCTCCTCGGCGCGCGCGTCCGCCGGGCGCAGGTCCTGCAGTTCCAGGGCAAGCTCGACGAGGCGATCACCGAGCTCACCGGATGCGTCGACGAGGCCCACGCGCACGAGTGGACGGCTCTCGAGGCCTTCGCGACCCAGAACCGCGGCAAGGCGTACTTCGATGCGGAGGACTACGACAACGCGCTGGCCGATGTGACCGCCGCCGTCTTCCTCCGCGAGAAGCTGGGGGCTTCGCCGAGCGACATCGAGAGCTCCCTGATCGCGGTCGCGGTGGTCAAATCGTTCGCGGACGCGCACCGCGGCGAGAAGGACGAGGCGGCAGCGGCAGCGTCGGAGCGGCGCGGTCCCGACGCCGCGAACCGTGCCCCTGAGCCGCAGGAGACGTCGTCGGACGACGCGCGCTGAGCGTGCTCCGCACGGCCTCCCGGCCTGGAAGGGCGGCGCGAAACGCGCGTAGGATTCTGGCATGAGTTGTTCGGCCGTCGAGCGCATCCACCCGGTGGTGGACGCTGATGGCTGATCTGGAACGCGTCAGGCGCTGGGCGAACGCGCTGATCGCCCTGCATCTCGACCCGTCCGTGTGGACGTTCGATTTCGACAACGCGAAGACGCGCGCGGGCCTGTGCAACTACACGGCCAAGCGCATCACCGTCTCCCGCTATCTGGCCGCTCGCTACGACGACGACGAGATCCACCAGATCCTGCTGCACGAGGTCGCCCACGCGCTGGCCGGCTCACGCGCCGGGCACGGTCCTCGCTGGCGGGCGACGGCCATCGATCTCGGCTACGAGGGCAAGCGCCTGCACGGCGGGGCGATCGCCGACGACCTCGCGCCCTGGGTCGGCACCTGCCCGCGCGGTCACACGCACTACCGCTATCGCAAGCCGGCCAGGGCGCTCGCCTGCGGCGCCTGCTCCCGTCGATTCGACGCGGCGAACCTCATCTCGTGGCAGCATCGCGAGGTCTCGGCGGCGCAGCGCCGCATGGCGGCATCGGCCGCGAGCGAGCAGGGGAACTGAGGGCGCTCAGGCGCCTGTCGCCGCGAGTCGCGCATCCAGTCCGGCCCGCACCTCCGGCCACTCCTCGCGCAGGATCGAGAACACGGCGGTGTCGCGCCAGGTTCCGTCCGCGCGCCGCTGCATGTGGCGGAGGACGCCCTCCGGCTTCGCGCCGAGGCGTTCGATGGCAGAGCGCGAGCGGGTGTTGAGCACGTCTGCCTGCAGTTTGACGCGCTCGAAGCCGTTGTCGAACGCCGTTCCGAGCAGCAGGCGCTTGGTCTCCGCGTTGACGCGGGTGCCCCAGACCTCTGGTGCGTACGCCGTCCAGCCGATGTGGGCGGACTCGTTCACGAGGTCGAAGTCGCCGAGGGTGGTCGTGCCGACGATGCGGTCGCCGTCGTTGCGCAGGCAGACGGCGGTGACGTTGCCTGTGCCCCACTGCAGGTACTTCACGATGAACTCGTGCCATTCCTCGTAGGTGTCGCGGTAGGCGGCCGGGCCGCCTCCCCAGCCACCGGCGAAGACCTCCGGGTGTCCGATGGCGTCGAACAGGTCGGGCAGGTCTTCGCGGCTGAGCGCCCGCAGGCGCACGACGCTGCCGTCGATGATGTGGGTCGGATCTGGGCGAGTGGCGGCCATCCGCTCAGTATCCCATCCGGCGTCGCGTAACCGACTATATTGGTTACATGGCGATCGCTGCGATACTCACCAACGGCACCGGACAGTGGATGGATTCGGCCGATGGCCAGCACTTCTGGTTCGACTCCGGTGCGCTGGCACTCGACTTCTCCTACGCCGGAGGGCTCGACCAGGACGGCGGCGAATGGCAGACAGTCCATGATGCCAAAGAACTGAACGACTGGCTGACCGCCCGCTTCCCCGAGGTCGCCCCCACCGCCGGTGACCGGGAGTTCCGGGATGCTGCGGCCCTCGGCTCCGCGATCGGGCGCCTGGCCAGGCAGCAGAGCCGCGGCGAGACGCTGCGCCCGGAGGATGTCGACGTGGTCAACCTGTTCGCCGCGACCCCGGACATCCCGCCCGTGCTCGCCGGCGGCGGTCGTCAGGCCGGCCGCACCAACGCCCGCCCGCACCAGGCGCTCGCCACAGTGGCCAGGGATGCGGTCCGCCTGTTCTCCGCGGAAGCCGACGGTCGCATCCGCGAGTGCTCCGCCGACGACTGCGACCTCGTCTACCTCGACACGTCGCGCTCCGGCAATCGCCGCTGGTGCTCGATGCAGCGCTGCGGCAACCGCGCCAAGGTGCGCGCCCACCGCGCCCGCGCCGCCGCCAGCTCCGCCAGCTCCACCCCCACCCCCTGATCCACGCAATCGAGCCCAGCCTTTTTCCCCTTAAGACGCGTTCTTAAGGGGAAAAAGCCTGGGCTCGATTGCTGCGCGCGGGTCAGGCGGCGATGACCGACTCCTCCTCGGCTGCGGTGACGAGGCGGTGCTCGTCGGCGATGCGCCGCTTGCGCGCGCTGAAGAGGTGGGTCGCGCCGATGAGGGCGAGGCCTGCCGCGGCCCAGAGTGCGAGCCGGAGCCCGTCGAAGCCGAACGCCTGGCCGGGGAAGTAGGTCAGTGCCTTCGCCGCATCCAGCCAGGCTGCCCCGTTCCAGAAGGTGTTGAGCCCGGCGAACAGCGCCGGCGACAGCGATGCGGCGAAGATCCCGCCCGAGCTCGTGAAGTTGAGCATCACGAACAGCATCGTGAGCGCAGGCGTCGTCCACTTGCCGAGCACGGGATGCAGTCCGATGCCGATCGTGACGATGCCGAACACGTACAGCGCGCCGAGCAGCCAGATGCTCCACTCGTTCCCGGAGAGCACGCCGTAGATCGGTCCGGCGACCACCACGCCGATCCCTGCGACCACGAGGGCGACGCCGGCGGCGATCCCGATGCGCCAGCCCATCCCGAGCTTGGCGGTGACGGCGGCGACCGCGATGGCGCTGGCGTATGAGCCGACGCTGAGCGCCACGAGCAGGAAGAACAGGCCCTGGCCCGTGCCGTCCTTGACCGCGGCGGGACGCACGTCGTCGATGGTGACGGGAAGGTGCTGCTGGTACGCGATGGGGAGGAACAGCTTGGTCGCGGCTTCCGCCGTGGTCGCCGAGCTGGCCGTCGAGACGATGATCGTGGCGTGGGTGGCGTCCGTCTCGTAGGCGGCGGCGAGCTCCTGGCTCTCCACCTTCGCCCGGGCGGTGGAGGCGTCGGCGACGGTGGTCACATCGAGCTCCTTCGCCGCCGTGTCGTTGAGGGTTTGCGCGAAGACGTCCGCCGCTGGACCGGTGCCGACGATGGCGACAGGCAGGTCGTGCGGCTCCGGCTGGTGGAAGGCGCCGAGGTATGCCAGCGCCATGCCCGCGGCCAGGAACAGCGGAATGAGAAGGTGCGATCCGAGAGCTTTCCAGAACGGGGCCGGCGGCCAGATCGACCGTCGCTGCTGGACGGGCATGGGAGCGATGCGGTGCGTGGACATACCGGTGCTGTCTCGTTTCTGCTGGCGGAGGGGGGTGGGTGGGAGATGGGGAGGGGGATACATAGTTGCGCTATGCAACATCCATTCTTGCACAGTGACTGTTGCATAGTGCAACCGATATCCTGGACTCGTGAGCACGCACCCCGAGCAGAAGGCCGATCGCGACGACATCATCGCCAGCATCGGAGCCGAACTGACCACCGTCGCCCGCCGCGGCACGGCAAGGGTGCGCCGCGCGAACGAAGCCCTCTCCTTCGTGGACCAGTCGCTCCTCAGCCACATCGGCGCCAACCCCGGCTGCCGCGCCGTCGACATCGCCGCGCACTTCCAGCTCAACCGCTCCACCGTCTCCCGCCAGCTCGCCGCGCTCGCCGAGTTCGGCCTCGTCGCCTCCGCCGAGCCGGATGCGTCCCGCGGCCAGGCGCTCCGACTCACGGATGCGGGCACGGCGGCGTTGCGCGACGCCGCGAGCACCGTGCAGGCGGCCCTCACGACGCGCCTGTCCGGCTGGACGGCCGACGAGCTGCGCGCCTTCGCCACCATGCTCGCCCGCTACAACGACGACCAGGAGGCGTGACGCGCGGCGCGGCGAGCCGACACAATGGACGGGTGGAACGTTCGATCGACCTCAACAGCGACCTCGGCGAGTCGTTCGGCGCGTGGACGCTGGGCGACGATGCGGCGATGCTGCGCCTGGTGTCGAGTGCCAACGTGGCGTGCGGCTTCCACGCAGGCGACGCATCCACGATGCTCGCCTCCTGCAGGCTCGCAGCGGAGAACGGCGTCGCCGTCGGCGCTCACGTCTCCTATCGCGACCTCGCCGGATTCGGCCGCCGCAGCATGGACGTGCCGCCTGACACACTGCACGACGAGGTGCTCTACCAGCTCGCCGCCCTGAGCGGAATCGCACGGGTGGCTGGAACGCGCGTCTCGTACGTCAAGCCGCACGGTGCGCTCTACAACCGCATCGTCGCCGACCGCGAGCAAGCCGGGGCGGTGGCGCGTGCCGTCGCGGCCTTCGACCAGACGCTCCCTCTGCTCGGGCTGGCCGGATCCGCCATCGCGGAGGCGGCACGGGATGCCGGCCTCCGCTTCGTCAACGAGGCGTTCGTCGATCGCGGCTACCGCGCAGACGGCACCCTGGTGCCGCGCACTGAGCCGGGCGCCGTCCTCTCCGGAGACGCCGCCATCGCCGAGCGCGCGGTGCGCCTCGCGCTGGATGGACGCGTCGTCGCGGAGGACGGCACCGACATCGCGGTGCGGGTCGACTCGCTGTGCGTGCACGGCGACACCCCGGGCGCCGTCGCCATGGCCGCGGCGGTGCGCGCCGCATTGACCGGCGTAGGCGTGCGCGTCGAGGCGTGGCGATGACCGGCGGCGCCCTCGGAAGCACCCTCCGCGGCGCTCTCCCCAGGATCCTCCCGAACGGCGACCACGGCCTCCTGGCCGAGCTCGACGATCTGGATGCGGTGCTCGCCCTCTACCGCGCGCTCGAACGCACCCGTCCACACGGCGTGATCGACCTGGTGCCCGCCGCCCGCACGATCGGCGTCACCGTCGACCCCTCCGTCCTCCCGCTGAGCGTCGCGGCGATCTGGCTCGCGCACACCGAGCCTGAGCCGCCGCACGCCGCGGAGGCGCGCGTCGTCGAGGTGCCCGTCCGCTACGACGGCGACGACCTGGCTGAGGTGGCGGCGCTGCTCGGGATGCGGCCGGCCGAGGTGGTCGCGCTGCACACCGCATCCACCTGGCTGGTCGCGTTCTGCGGGTTCGCGCCGGGTTTCGGCTATCTGGTCACCGACCACGACCGTCTCGTGGTGCCACGCCGAGCCACCCCGCGCACGGCCGTCCCCGCCGGGGCGGTGGGCCTCGCGGGGGAGTTCAGCGGCGTGTACCCGCGGTCGAGTCCCGGCGGCTGGCAACTGATCGGCACGACGGACGCGACCGTGTGGGACACGTCGGCCGAAACGCCGGCGCTGCTCTCACCCGGCACGGCAGTGCGGTTCGTGGAGACGTCGTGAGCATCGTGGTCGTCGAGCCCGGCCCGCTCGCCGTCGTCCAGGACCGCGGCAGGCCCGGTCTCGCACATCTCGGCGTCAGCCGCTCCGGCGCGCTCGACAGGGCTGCGCTCGCGCTCGGCAACCGCCTGGTCGGCAACGACGATGGATGCGCGGGGCTCGAACTCCTCTTCGGCGGGTTCGCCGCGCGGTTCGACGCCCCCGCCTGGTTCGCCGTGACCGGCGCGGCCGGCGCCATCGCGCTCGACGGCCGAACCGTGGACCTGCACCTCGCGCAGCACGCGGAGGCGGGAGCCGTGCTCACCATCGCGGCTCCTGCTGTCGGGGCGCGCAGCTATCTCGCCGTCCGCGGCGGCATCGTCGCGGAGCAGGTGCTCGGTTCGCGGTCCTCCGACCTGCTGTCGGGGCTCGGGCCGTCCCCGCTGCGCGCCGGCGACGTGCTCGGGGTGGGCGAGCATCCCCTGGCCGAGGTGCCGCTGCTCGACTTCGTGCCGGTCGCGGAGCCGGGCGCGGACGTGGTGGAGGTGCGCGCGCATCCTGGCCCACGAGCCGACTGGTTCACGGCCGCCGCCCTGGATGCGTTCTACGCCGTGGAGTGGCGGGTGAGCGTGTCGAGCAACAGGGTCGGCGCGCGGCTCGATCCTCCGCGCGGACCGGCGCACGCCGCGGGGGTGGAGAAGCATACCGTGCCGTTGCTGGAGCGCGCCGTCGCCGCCGAGCTGCCGAGCGAGCCGTTGGTCGCGGGCTCGGTGCAGGTGTCGCCGGACGGCAGACCGACCGTGCTGCTGGCCGACCATCCCGTGACAGGCGGATACCCCGTCATCGCCGTGGTCGCCGACGCCTCCCTCGACGCCTTCGCCCAGCTCCGCCCCGGCCAGCGGGTCGCCTTCCGCCACGCTTGACTCCGCGCAGCAATCGAGCCCGCAGTTATGCACGCGACACGCCGGGCCGAGGCGTGCATAACTGCGGGCTCGATTGCTGCGCGGGCGTCAGTCGCGGCGCGTGCCGGTCTGGAAGATGCTGCGGGCGGGCGGTGGGGAGGGGACGCTGGTGGCGTCGGTGACGATCGGCGCTTTGCCAGCGAAGGTCTTCAGCTCGGCGCCCGCCACCGCTTTCGCCGGATGCGGACCGCTGGCGAGCAGGCGAGGCAGCCAGTCGAGCGGCAGCGAGGCGTTCGACCCGACGAGCACGACGTTGCCGAACCTGCGCCCCTTGAGCACCTGCGTCTCCGCCAGCGCCGCGACGTTCTCCACCACAGAGCCGAGCGTGGCGATCTGGCTGCGCGCGAACGCCAGCGGAGGCCCGTCCGCCACGTTGACCAGCACGATCCCGTCCGGCGCGAGCAGCGACACCGCTGACCGGTAGAACTCCACGCTGGTGACGTGCGCAGGGGTGCGCGCACCGCTGAAGATGTCGATGACCAGCAGGTCGACCGAGCCGCGCAGCCCGGCGGGCAGCTTGCCGACCACGTCGCGGGCATCGCCGTGACGGATGCGCACCTGCGCGTAGCGGGGGAGCGGCAGGTTCTCCCGCACCAGGTCCACGAGGTTACTCTCCAGCTCCACCACCTGCTGGCGCGAGCCCGGCCTGGTGTATGCGATGTACCGCGGCAGCGTCAGCGCACCCGCGCCGAGGTGCACGGCCGTGATCGGCTCGCCGGGATCGCCGATGAGGTCGATGACGTTCCCCATCCGCTGCACGTACTCGAAGAAGAGCTGCGACGGGTCGTCGAGGTTGACGTGCGACTGGGGAGTGCCGTCCACCACGAGCTGGTACGAGCCAGGAACGAACCTGTCCGGCTCGATCGTCGCGAGATAGCCGCTCTCCTTGAGCACGACGGACGGGTTCTCTGGCACGGCATCCACCCTAGTCGCGCGGGATCGGGCTGCGATCTCCACCCGCATCCCCACCCGCATCCCCACCCGCATCCCCACCCGCATCCCCACCCGCATCCCCACCCGCATCCCCACCCTGGGGCTGTGCCGGATGCGAGCCGGCCGAGCCACGCTGGAACAGTGCCGGAACAACCCGGCGCCGCAGGACTACGAAAGGCCGGCCATGACGCTCCAAACGCTCGGGAACGCTCTCCTCATCCTCGTCGCGATCGGGTGGATCGGCGTTCGCCAGATGACCTGGCGCCCCGTCTCGATCGGCCGGATGTGGCGGATGCCCGCGATCTTCGGCATCGTCGGCCTCGTCCTGATCGTGCAGACCACCACGCCGACGGCGCTGACCGCCCTCGACCTCGGAGTGCTCGTCGTCGAACTGGTGATCTCCCTCGGCATCGGGGCGTGGATGGGCGCCATCGCCCACTTCCGACCGCTGGCCGAGCCGATCGACATCGGCAAGGACCGCAGAGAGCTCGCGACGTACGAATCCCGCACGGGCGCGTGGGGTCTCGCACTCTGGGTGCTCGTCGTCGCCGTGCGGGTGGGCATCGACGTGCTGGCCGGGATGGCAGGGTCGCATCTCGCCGCATCCACCGGAGTCATCCTGCTCATGCTCGCCGCGAACCGGGCAGCGCGCACGGCGGTCTTCGCCAGCAGGCTCGGCCGCCACGCGGCCGTGACCGTGTGACGACGCCTGCCGGCCGAGTTCGCACCATGATGGGATCGTGAACCCGACAGGACGACAGAGCCCGCTGGCTTTCGCGCTCAATCTTTTCGGCGCGCTCGCCGTCGGGTTCTCCCTCGTCGTCTCCCACTCGGGCGAGCGGCCGCTCTGGGTGCTCGTCCTCGCGCTGGTGTCCGTCGCCGCCTGGCTCGTCCGCGGCGCTCTCGGCCTCGCGGGGGTTCGCAGCCTCGAACCGACGCTCCTCGTCGTCGCCGCGGTGACGGGCGGCATCGTCGCCGCCCCGTCGGACGGTCTCTCCGTCGTCCCGGCGGCCATCGCCGTCCTCGCCACGGTCGGCACGTTTCGCTTCCCTGTGCTCGCCGGTCTCGGGCTGGCGGCCGTCACGCTGGCGCTGGTCGCCGTCGGTGCCATCCCGTTCGGCACGGACGTCGCAGCCGTCCTCGCGATGATGGGCGGCGTCGTCCTCGCCGTGTTCGCCGGGCTGAGCAGACGCCAGTTCCGCCAGGCGGAGGAGCAGGCCGTGCTCCTGCAACAGCGCGAACTGGAGATGAGAGAGGAAGCAGCCCGTATCGCCATCGCCCGCGACCTGCACGACGTGCTCGCGCACAGCCTGGGGGGCCTGGTCATCCAGCTCGACGCCGTCGAGGCCCTCCTCGAAGCGGGAGACACAGCCGCGGCCGGTGCCAGGGTGACGGACGCGCGGGCGCTCGCCGCCAGCGGTCTCAGCGAGGCCAGGCGCGCGGTCGCGGCACTGCGCGATCCCGACGGGAGCGGCGCATCCGGCTCTGTCGCGCCGTCCGCGTTCTCGGCGGCGGTCGACGATCTGCTCGCTGCCCACCGCTCGCTCGGCGGCGTTGTCGACGTCACGATGCACGGCGAACCGGTGACGCTCACAGCGGCACAGGCCGCCGCGCTGCAACGAGCACTGCAGGAGTCGCTCAGCAACGCGCGCAAGCACGCACAGGGCGAGCCCGTGCGCGCTGAGCTCGACTGGAACAATGGCAGCGTGCGCCTCACCGTCTCCAACCCGCTCCCCGACGACGGAGCTGCCTCCGCTCTCGCCGCGTCAGGAGGGGGCCACGGCCTGGAGGGGATGCGCGAACGCTTCCACGCCCTCCCGCTCGGTGGCACGGCGACCGCTGGCGTGGCGGGCGACCGTTTCACCGTGACCGTGGAGGCCAAGCTCTCATGACCGACCAGCGCAGCATCCGCGTCGTCGTCGCCGACGACCAGGCCATCATCCGCGACGGCCTCGTCACGGTGCTCGGACTTCTGCCCGACATCGAAGTGGTCGGCGCAGCGGAGGACGGGGAGCGGGCCGTCGCGCTCGCCGCGGCCGAGCATCCGGATGTGGTCCTGATGGACCTGCGGATGCCAGGACTCGACGGGGTCGCCGCCACCGAGCGCATCGTGCGCGAGCTGCCTGGCACGGCGATTCTCGTTCTCACCACATACGCGGACGACGAATCGATCCTCGGCGCGCTGCGGGCTGGGGCGCGCGGCTACCTCACCAAGGATGCGGGCCGCGCAGAGCTCGCCGCCGCTGTGCGCGCGGTCGCCAGCGGTCAGTCGACGTTCGCTCCCGAGGTCGGGGCGCTTCTGGTCAGTACGCTGACAGGCGGCCCCGGCGCCGCCGCAAACGCCGCCACCGGCCAGACGCCGTCACCGGCTGCATCGCTCTCCTCCCGCTTCCCCACCCTCACGAAACGGGAGGTGGATGTGCTGGCCCTCGTCGCAGACGGCCTCAGTAACGGCGAGATCGCCTCCACCCTGTTCGTCAGCGTCGCCACGGTGAAGACGCACATCAACGCCATCTTCGCCAAGCTGGCCGTCCGCGACCGCGCTCAGGCCATCGCCCTCGTCCGTTCCTGAGTTCAGGAGGAGGATGAGCGGCATGACACAACGAGTGCTCGTCACCGGTGGCTCCGGCTTCGTCGGGGCGAACTGCGTCCTGCAGGCTCTGCAGGCCGGATACGACGTGCGGACCACCATCCGCACCCCCGCCCGCGCCGCTGATGTCCGCTCCCAGCTCGTCGCCGGGGGCCTGGTGGACGCGGGAGGGGACAGGCTCACGTTCGCCGTCGCCGACCTCACCTCCGACGACGGCTGGGCCGAGGCGGTCGAGGGCTGCGCCTACGTGCTGCACGTCGCCTCCCCGTTCCCCGCGACGCAGCCGAAGGACGAGAACGAGCTCATCGTGCCGGCTCGCGACGGTGCCCTCCGTGTCCTGCGCGCAGCTCGGGATGCTGGCGTGCAGCGGGTCGTGCTCACCTCCTCGTTCGCGGCCGTCGGCTACGGACACCCGCAGACGGACCGCCCGTTCACCGAGGACGACTGGACCGACCTCGACAGCAGCGTCCAGGTGAGCGCGTATGTGAAGTCCAAGACGATCGCCGAGCGCGCGGCCTGGGCGTTCATCCAGGAAGAACAGGGAGTCGCCCGTGACGGCGGCGCCCTGGAGCTGGCGACCGTGAACCCCGTCGGCATCCTCGGCCCTGTGCTCGGGCACGACTACTCCAGCTCCGTGCAACTCATCAAGGCGGTGCGGGATGCGCGCCTCCCTCGCCTGCCGAACGTCAGCTTCGGCATCGTGGACGTCCGCGACGTCGCTGCGCTGCACCTGCTGGCCATGACCAGGCCGGAGGCGGTGGGGCAGAGATTCATCGCCATCGCGGGCGACGTGATGAGCGCGCAGGAGGTGGCCCTCCTCATCCGGGGCCATCTCGGCGAGGCCGGCGCCCGCATCACGACGAAGACGATGCCGGACTGGGTGCTGAAGGCGCTCGCCCCGTTCAGCCGTGCCGTGCGGGGGTCCCTCCCCGATCTCGGATCGGTGCGGAGGGCGTCTGCAGCGAAGGCGGAACGGGTGCTCGGCTGGTCTCCGCGCTCGCGCGAGGAGGCGATTCTCGCGACCGTCGACTCGCTTCCGACGGGCTGAATCCGCGTCTTTCCGCGGAAATAACGGAGGGGCTTCGCGGGTTATACCGCAAGGATGCGCATCGGGTCAAGAAAAGAGTAGACACGGCGCGCCCATTTGACATATAGTTGTCTTTTGCGCTCCCAGACAAACATCTGCCTTCATATTGTGGTCGGCCTTGCTTATCTTCCGTGCGCGCCTGGGCCTGGTTCACAGGTCAGATGGGCGCCAGCACGATCCCCTGGGAGTTCTCGTCCATACAGTACACACACTGACAGACAGTAACTGAGGCCCGACGGGGCCCACGGAGGTTATTTCCTTGGCTGCTGCGCGCAACGCAACCAACACTGACAAGACACCCAAGAACGGACGAAACGCATCTCGTCTCTCGTTCGCAAAGATCACTGACACCCTCACCGTTCCGGATCTGCTCGCACTGCAGACCGAGAGCTTCGACTGGCTGGTCGGAAACGACGCGTGGAAGGCCCGCGTCGCCGAAGCCCAGGAGCAGGGTCGCCAGGATCTGCCGAGCAACACCGGTCTCGAGGAGATCTTCGAGGAGATCTCTCCGATCGAAGACCTCGGTGAGACGATGCAGCTCTCCTTCACCAACCCCTTCCTCGAAGAGAAGAAGTACTCGATCGACGAGTGCAAGGAGAAGGGCAAGACCTACTCCGCTCCTCTCTACGTCGAAGCCGAGTTCATGAATCACCTCACCGGTGAGATCAAGACGCAGACCGTCTTCATGGGCGACTTCCCCCTGATGACCGAGAAGGGCACCTTCGTCATCAACGGCACCGAGCGTGTCGTCGTGTCGCAGCTCGTCCGCAGCCCTGGCGTCTACTTCGAGCGCACGCCCGAGAAGACGTCGGACAAGGACATCTACTCCGCTCGCGTCATCCCGAGCCGTGGTGCATGGCTCGAGTTCGAGATCGACAAGCGCGACCAGGTCGGCGTTCGCATCGACCGCAAGCGCAAGCAGTCCGTCACCGTGTTCCTCAAGGCGCTCGGTCTGACCTCCGAGGAGATCCTCTCGGAGTTCAAGGGCTACCAGTCGATCGAGCTGACCCTCGAGAAGGACGCCATCCTCACCAAGGAGGAGGCACTCAAGGACATCTACCGCAAGCTGCGTCCGGGTGAGCAGGTCGCTGCCGAGGCCGCGCGTGCGCTCCTCGACAACTTCTACTTCAACTCGAAGCGCTACGACCTCGCCAAGGTCGGCCGTTACAAGATCAACCGCAAGCTCGGGCTCGACGCCCCGCTGAGCGACTCGGTGCTGACCGTCCAGGACATCCTGGCCACGATCAAGTACCTCGTCGCGCTGCACGACGGCCAGACCACGTTCAACGGCGTCCGCAACGGAGAGCCTGTCGAGATCCGTCTCGACGTCGACGACATCGACCACTTCGGCAACCGTCGCATCCGCGCCGTCGGCGAGCTCATCCAGAACCAGGTCCGCACCGGTCTGTCCCGCATGGAGCGCGTCGTCCGCGAGCGCATGACCACGCAGGACATCGAGGCCATCACCCCGCAGACCCTGATCAACGTGCGCCCCGTCGTCGCCGCGATCAAGGAGTTCTTCGGAACCAGCCAGCTCTCGCAGTTCATGGACCAGAACAACCCGCTCGCGGGTCTGACCCACAAGCGCCGCCTCTCGGCCCTCGGCCCCGGTGGTCTGAGCCGTGAGCGCGCAGGCGTCGAGGTCCGTGACGTCCACCCGTCGCACTACGGCCGCATGTGCCCGATCGAGACCCCGGAAGGCCCGAACATCGGCCTGATCGGTTCGCTCGCATCGTTCGCGCGGATCAACTCGTTCGGTTTCATCGAGACGCCGTACCGCAAGGTCGTCGGCGGCAAGGTCACCGACCAGATCGACTACCTCACGGCGAGCGAGGAGGACGACTACATCGTCGCCCAGGCCAACGCTCCGCTGACCGCTGACAGCCACTTCGCGGAGGACCGCGTCCTGGCACGTCAGAAGGGTGGAGAGGTCGACCTGATCCCGGCCGACGAGATCGGCTACATGGACGTCTCGCCGCGCCAGATGGTGTCCGTCGCGACCTCGCTCATCCCGTTCCTCGAGCACGACGACGCGAACCGCGCCCTCATGGGTGCCAACATGCAGCGTCAGGCTGTGCCGCTCGTCCGCTCGGAGAGCCCGCTGGTCGGAACCGGTATGGAGGGCTACGCAGCCATCGACGCCGGCGACGTGCTGATCAACGACAAGGCCGGCGTCGTGTCGGAGGTGTCGGCTGACGCCGTCACCATCCAGCTCGACGAGGGTGGCACGAAGACCTACTACCTGCGCAAGTTCGACCGCTCCAACCAGGGCACGTCGTACAACCACCGCGTCATCGTCTCCGAGGGCGACCGGATCGAGGAAGGCGAGGTCATCGCCGACGGTCCCGCCACCGAGAACGGTGAGCTCGCGCTCGGCAAGAACCTGCTCGTCGCGTTCATGCCGTGGGAGGGTCACAACTACGAGGACGCGATCATCCTCAGCCAGAACCTGGTGAAGGACGACACCCTCTCCTCGATCCACATCGAGGAGTACGAGGTCGACGCCCGCGACACCAAGCTGGGTAAGGAAGAGATCACCCGCGACCTGCCGAACGTCAGCCCGGACCTCCTGGCCGACCTCGACGAGCGCGGCATCATCCGCATCGGCGCCGAGGTTCGCCCAGGAGACATCCTGGTCGGAAAGGTCACGCCGAAGGGCGAGACCGAGCTCTCGGCCGAGGAGCGCCTGCTCCGCGCGATCTTCAACGAGAAGAGCCGCGAGGTGCGCGACACGTCGCTCAAGGTTCCCCACGGTGAAGAGGGCACGATCATCGGCGTCAAGGTCTTCGACTCGCAGGACGGCGACGACGAGCTCGGCTCCGGCGTCAACCAGCGTGTCGTGGTCTACATCGCCCAGAAGCGCAAGATCACCGCTGGTGACAAGCTCGCCGGCCGTCACGGCAACAAGGGTGTCATCTCCAAGATCCTGCCGGTCGAGGACATGCCGTTCCTCGCCGACGGAACCCCGGTCGACGTCATCCTCAACCCGCTGGGTGTCCCAGGACGAATGAACTTCGGTCAGGTCCTCGAGATCCACCTCGGCTGGATCGCGAAGAACGGCTGGGAGGTCAAGGGCAAGCCGAAGTGGGCTGCAGAGCTCCCAGAGGCCGCCTTCTCCGCCGCCCCGAACACCAAGGTCGCCACCCCGGTGTTCGACGGTGCCAAGGAGGAGGAGATCGCCGGTCTGCTCGACTCGACCACCGTCACCCGTGACGGGGACCGCCTCATTGGCAGCTCGGGCAAGACCCAGCTGTTCGACGGCCGTTCCGGCGAGCCGTACCCTGACCCCGTTTCGGTCGGCTACATGTACATCCTGAAGCTGCACCACCTGGTCGACGACAAGATCCACGCGCGTTCGACCGGTCCGTACTCGATGATCACCCAGCAGCCGCTCGGTGGTAAGGCGCAGTTCGGTGGACAGCGATTCGGTGAGATGGAGGTCTGGGCGCTCGAGGCATACGGTGCCGCGTACGCGCTCCAGGAGCTCCTGACCATCAAGTCGGATGACATCATCGGTCGCGTCAAGGTCTACGAGGCCATCGTCAAGGGTGAGAACATCCAGGAGCCGGGCATCCCGGAGTCCTTCAAGGTGCTCATCAAGGAGATGCAGTCGCTCTGCCTGAACGTCGAGGTGCTCTCGGCCGATGGCCAGCAGGTCAGCCTGCGCGACGCGGACGACGAAGCGTTCCGCGCTGCGGAAGAGCTCGGCATCAACATCTCCTCCCGCTTCGAGTCGTCGTCGATCGACGAGATCTAAGCGGCCAGACCTCACTGACACACTTTTTCCAGGAAAGAAGGAAAATTGATCGACGCAACAACGTTCGATGAACTGCGTATCGGCCTGGCCACTGCTGACGACATCCGTCGTTGGTCGTACGGCGAGGTCAAGAAGCCCGAGACCATCAACTACCGCACGCTGAAGCCCGAGAAGGACGGCCTCTTCGGAGAGCAGATCTTCGGTCCGAGCCGTGACTGGGAGTGCTCCTGCGGCAAGTACAAGCGGGTGCGATTCAAGGGCATCGTCTGTGAGCGCTGCGGCGTGGAGGTCACCAAGTCCTCCGTCCGCCGCGAGCGCATGGGCCACATCGAGCTCGCAGCTCCCGTGACCCACATCTGGTACTTCAAGGGTGTTCCCTCGCGTCTCGGCTACCTGCTCGACATGGCGCCGAAGGACCTCGAGAAGGTCATCTACTTCGCCGCGTACATGGTGATCGAGGTCGACGAAGAGGGCCGTCACGCCGACATGCCCGGCCTTGAGAACGAGCTCCGTCTCGAGATTAAGACCCTGTCCGACCAGCGCGACAGCCGCATCGCGGACCGTCTGCAGCGCCTGGAGACCGACCTCGCCGCACTGGAGGAGGAAGGCGCCAAGGCCGACCAGAAGCGTCGCGTCAAGGACACGGCCGAGAAGGAAATGGGCCAGATCCGCAAGTCCTACGACGAGGACATCGCTCGCCTGGAGCGCGTGTGGGAGTCCTTCCGCACCCTCAAGGTCGGCGACCTCAAGCCGGAGGACGCGGACTTCAACGAGCTCGTGGACCGCTTCGGCCTGTACTTCGAGGCCTACATGGGCGCAGAGGCGATCAAGCGTCGCCTGCTCGCGTTCGACCTGGCCGCCGAGGCCGAGCTGCTCCGCGACCAGATCGCGAACGGCAAGGGACAGAAGAAGATCCGCGCGATCAAGCGTCTGCGCGTCGTCTCCTCGTTCCTCGCCACCGGCAACTCGCCGGCAGCGATGGTCCTGGATGTCGTCCCGGTCATCCCGCCGGAGCTTCGCCCGATGGTGCAGCTCGACGGTGGCCGTTTCGCGACCAGCGACCTGAACGACCTGTACCGCCGCGTGATCAACCGCAACAACCGTCTGCGTCGTCTGCTCGACCTCGGTGCCCCCGAGATCATCGTGAACAACGAGAAGCGGATGCTGCAGGAGGCCGTCGACGCACTGTTCGACAACGGCCGCCGCGGTCGCCCCGTCACGGGAACCGGCAACCGCGCCCTGAAGTCCCTCAGCGACATGCTGAAGGGTAAGCAGGGTCGTTTCCGCCAGAACCTGCTCGGAAAGCGCGTCGACTACTCCGGCCGTTCGGTCATCATCGTCGGCCCGCAGCTCAAGCTGCACCAGTGCGGTCTGCCCAAGCAGATGGCTCTGGAGCTGTTCAAGCCGTTCGTGATCAAGCGCCTGATCGACCTGAGCCACGCTCAGAACATCAAGGCGGCCAAGCGCATGGTCGAGCGTTCGCGTCCGCAGGTCTGGGACGTGCTCGAGGAGATCATCCGCGAGCGCCCCGTGCTGCTGAACCGTGCACCCACCCTGCACCGTCTCGGCATCCAGGCGTTCGAGCCTCAGCTCGTCGAGGGCAAGGCCATCCAGCTCCACCCGCTCGTGTGTGCCGCCTTCAACGCGGACTTCGACGGCGACCAGATGGCTGTGCACCTGCCGCTGTCGGTCGAGGCCCAGGCCGAGGCGCGCATCCTGATGCTCGCGTCGAACAACATCCTGAAGCCGTCCGACGGCCGCCCGGTCACCCTGCCCTCGCAGGACATGATCATCGGTCTGCACCACCTCACCACCGTTCGCGAGGGTGCGGAGGGCGAAGGCCGTGCGTTCTCGTCGGTCTCCGAGGCGATCCTCGCCAAGGACCAGGGTTCGCTGCACCTCAACGCCAAGGTCAAGATCCGTCTGGAGAACTACGTTCCCTCCGACGCGAACGAGACCGGCACCGAGGGTGTCACCGCCATCGTCGAGACGACCCTCGGTCGCGCCCTCTTCAACGAGGCGCTTCCGGCGGACTACCCGTTCGTGGACGAGGTCGCCGACAAGGGCGTGATCTCCTCGATCGTCAACGCCCTCGCTGAGCGCTACCCGAAGGTGGAGGTCGCGGCAGCGCTGGACCGCATCAAGGACGCCGGTTTCTACTGGGCCACCCGGTCCGGTGTGACGGTGTCGCTGAGTGACATCCTGACGCCGCCGAACAAGCCGCAGATCGTCGCCGGCTACGAGAAGAAGGCCGCCAAGGTCACTGCCGAGTTCGAGAAGGGTCTCACGACCGACCTCGAGCGTCGTCAGGAACTGGTGAAGATCTGGACCGAAGCGACCAACGAGGTCGCAGAGGCCATGCGCGCCAACTTCCCGGCGGACAACACCATCAACCGCATGGTCACCTCCGGTGCCCGTGGTAACTGGCTGCAGGTGCGCAACATCGCCGGTATGCGTGGTCTGGTGAACAACCCGAAGGGTGAGATCATCCCCCGTCCGATCATTTCCTCGTACCGCGAGGGTCTGTCGGTGGCGGAGTACTTCATCGCGACGCACGGTGCCCGCAAGGGTCTGGCCGACACGGCCCTCCGTACCGCCGACTCGGGCTACCTGACCCGTCGTCTCGTGGACGTTTCGCAGGATGTCATCATCCGTGAGGACGACTGCGGCACGACCAAGGGTCTCGACCTGCCGATCGCCGAGGCCGGCGCCGACGGCGTGCTGGTGCGCGACGCGAACGTGGAGAACTCGGTGTTCGCCCGTACCCTCGCCGCCGACGCTGTGTCGCCGGAGGGAACCGTCGTGGCGAAGGCCGGTGACGACGTCGGAGACGTCCTCATCGACAAGCTCGTCGCCGCCGGTGTCACCGACATCAAGGTGCGCTCCGTGCTCACCTGTGAGTCGGCCGTCGGTGTGTGTGCTGCCTGCTACGGCCGCTCGCTCGCCACGGGCAAGCTCGTCGACATCGGCGAGGCCGTCGGCATCATCGCGGCCCAGTCGATCGGTGAGCCGGGAACCCAGCTCACCATGCGTACCTTCCACACCGGTGGTTCCGCATCCGCTGACGACATCACGCAGGGTCTGCCCCGCGTGCAGGAGCTGTTCGAGGCCCGCACCCCCAAGGGTGCGTCCCCGATCGCCGAGGCAGCCGGACGCATCACCATCGAGGACACGGAGCGCAGCCGCAAGGTCATCCTGACCCCGGACAACGGCGACGAGCCGCACGTCTACCCGGTGCTCAAGCGTTCGACCCTCCTCGTCGAGGACGGTCAGCACGTCGAGCTCGGAACGCAGATCATCGTCGGCGCCGTCGACCCGAAGGAAGTTCTTCGCGTCAAGGGCGTCCGTGAGGTGCAGAAGCACCTCGTCGGTGGTGTGCAGGGCGTCTACCGGTCGCAGGGTGTTCCGATCCACGACAAGCACATCGAGGTCATCGTCCGCCAGATGCTGCGCAAGGTCACCGTCGTCGAGCACGGCGACACCGACCTGCTGCCCGGCGAGCTGGTCGACCGCTCGAAGTACAACGAGGTCAACCGCGCCACTCTCACCGAGGGCAAGAAGACCGCGTCGGCTCGCCAGGAGGTCATGGGTATCACCAAGGCTTCCCTCGCGACCGAGTCGTGGCTGTCGGCCGCGTCCTTCCAGGAGACCACCCGCGTCCTCACGCAGGCGGCCATGGAGGGCAAGTCCGACCCGCTGATCGGCCTCAAGGAGAACGTCATCATCGGAAAGCTGATCCCGGCCGGTACCGGCCTGGCCCGCTACCGCAACGTGACGGTCGAGGCAACGGAAGAGGCGAAGGCGGAGCGGTACCCCAACCGCATCTTCGCCGACGACTCGGCCTTCAGCGAGAACGACCTGAGCTTCGTCGACTTCGACAGCTTCAGCTCGGACGACTACACCCCCGGAACGTACAACTAAGCGATTCCGAACGACGGACGGCCCCCGGTGCTTCGGCACCGGGGGCCGTCCTCGTTTTCGGGCGTGGACGGGGGAGCCCACGGGATGCGCGACAATGGATGCATGTGGCGTCACCTCCTCGAATACACCGACTCGACCGGCCGTGCGATGGTCGGCGTCGCGGTGGCGCTCCTCGTCGTGGCCGTCGGCAGCTTCGTCCTCGGCATCGTGCAGGCCACCACCGGCCGCGCCGCTGCGACCCTTCCGTTCTGGATCACCACGATGGCTTCCGCGGTCATCGCGGGCGTGCTCGTCTACCTCGCCTCTCGCCGCGCGGACATCCGTCGCCGCTGAGCCGCGCGCGAGTCGTGCGATAGCCGCGGTCCGCGCGTCCCGCACCGCACGTTTCGCACGAGCCGATCGCGCACGAGTCGTGCGATAACCGCGGTCCGCGCATCCCGCACCGCACGTTTTGCACGAACCGATCGCGGGCGACTCGTGCGATAACCGCGGTCCGCGCATCCTGCACCGCGTGGTTGGCACGAGTCGTGGGGCGCGTAGGACGCTGGCCCCCAGGTGTGTGGCACCTGTACGCGGGAGTGGTGCGCGCGGGACGCGCGGGAATAGTGTGACACCGCTTCACCCGAAGAAGTGATATTGCAGTACCGCCGCACCTGCCGAGACACCCGACCCGCCCCGGCATCGTCCTTGCGAGGAGGCTCCCGTGGCGTCGATGACGGAAATCCTGATCCTGCACGGCCATCTGCCGATCGAGTACCTCGACACGGTGACGAGCGAGCCGACAGCCGATGAGGCCGCTGTGCGCGACCTCCTGGCCCGCGGCGCGATCAGCGCCGGCCAGTTGGCGCGCGCCCGCGCTGCCCAGACCGGCCTCCCGTTCGTGGAGCTCGCCGACTACCCCGTGGACCGCACGGCCGTCTCGCTCGTGAACGGCGCGATCTGCCGCCGCCACTCCGTGCTGCCGATCGGAACGGCCGACGGCACCGTGATCCTCGCGATGGCAGACCCGGGCAACGTGTTCGCCATCGACGACGTGCGCGCCGCCGCCAGGATGAACATCGCCCCCGCCGTTGCAGAGCTCGGCGACCTGCTCGCCGCCATCGACAGGTACATCCGTGCCGACGACGAGCTGAGCGACCTGACCACCACGCTTGAGGAGGAGTCGACCACTCCGGACGAGTCCAGCCTCACCATCGCGGAGTCGAGCGACGACGACGCCCCCATCGTGCGGTTCGTGAACCTGCTGGTGAGCCAGGCCATCCAGGACCACGCCTCCGACATCCACATCGAGCCCGCCGAGCACGACGTCCGCGTCCGGTACCGCATCGACGGGGTGCTGCACGCCATGCAGAGCGCGCCCAAGAGCATCCAGAACGGTGTCATCTCCCGTCTCAAGATCATGAGCGACATCGACATCGCGGAGCGGCGCAAACCGCAGGACGGCCGCATGTCCGTCGTGCACGGCGGCCGCCAGATCGACCTGCGCGTCGCCACCCTGCCGACGGTGTGGGGCGAGAAGGTCGTCATGCGCATCCTGGACAACACGAACACCGGGATGACGCTCCGCGACCTCAACCTGCTGGAGCGCAACTTCGAGACGTATCGCACGTCGTACTCCAAGCCCTACGGGATGATCCTGGTAACCGGTCCGACCGGCTCCGGCAAGTCGACAACGCTCTACACGACGCTCAACGCGGTCGCCCGGCCCGAGATCAACGTCATCACGGTCGAAGACCCTGTCGAGTACCGGATGGCGGGCATCAACCAGGTTCAGGTGAACCCGAAGGCAGGACTCACGTTCGCCAGCGCGCTCCGCAGCATCCTCCGCAGCGACCCGGATGTGGTCCTCCTCGGCGAGATCCGCGACCACGAGACGGCGCAGATCGCCATCGAGGCCTCGCTGACCGGCCACCTCGTGCTGTCGACGCTGCACACCAACGATGCGCCGAGCGCTGTCACCAGGCTCACCGAGATGGACATCGAGCCGTTCCTGGTCGGCTCCGCCCTCGACTGCGTGGTCGCCCAGCGCCTCGCCCGTCGCCTGTGCGACCGCTGCAAGCAGCCGGCCACGTATTCGGCCGACGACCTGCAGCGTCTGCGTTTCCCTGTGACCTCGGACGAGGCTCCGCCTGTGGTGTTCGTGCCCGTCGGCTGTCCGACGTGCTCGAACACCGGGTACCGCGGCCGCATCGCGGTGCACGAGGTGATGGCGGTGAGCGAGGAGATCGAGCGCCTCGCCGTCGGTCGTGCATCCAGTGCCGAGATCGGCAGGGCGGCGAGGGAGCAGGGGATGCTCACGCTGCGTGAAGACGGCTGGGAGAAGGCCAAGCTCGGCCTGACCTCGGTGGAAGAGATCCTGCGAGTGGTGGCCTAGGAGGGCTCATGGCATCGGATGCGAGCAACGACACGAGCTGGGGCGGATTCCCGCCGCCCACGGCGAAGCCGGTCTACGAGATATCGGAGCCGAAGCCGGTCTACGAGATATCGGAGCCGAAGCCGGTCTACGAGATCCCGCAGCCGAAGCCGGTCTACGAGATATCGGAGCCGCAGCCGGTCTACGAGATCCCGGTGACGCCGCCGGGCTCGACCGCTGAAGGCTGGGCGCCGGGAGCGGGGGTGCCGCTGCTGCCGCCGCCTGTGCTGCAGCCGGTGTCGCCGCCTGTGCTGCCGCCTGTGCTGCCGCCGCCCGCGTTCCCGCCCGTCTCCGTGGCACCGCCCGCGCCCGTGTCGCTGCCAGCGCCCGTCTCCGACCCCGTGTCGCTTCCTGCGCCGGTCCCCGACGACCTGTACCCCGTGCAACGCATCATCCCTGCAGGACGCCGGGCAGCAGAGCCCGTGCCGGAAGCCACCCTTCCCATCGTGCAGCACCCGCACGTGCCGGACCCCATCGACGAAACCCTCACCGCCGTGGAGCGCGAGGCGCTGGAGCGTGCTGACGCCGAGCTCGTCGCCGCACTGCACGAGGTCGTCTACCAGGGCGCATCCGACCTGCACGTCACCGTCGGCACCGCCCCGATGGTGCGCGTCGACGGCAGCCTCCGCCCGGCCGGTGCGCCGACGCCGTGGAACCACGACCGCACCAGGGCCGCGATCACGAGTCTGCTCACGGACCGCCAGCAGGAGATCTTCGACCGCGAACTGGAACTCGACTTCGCGTTCACCATCTCCGCCAACTCCCGCTTCCGTGTGAACATCTACCAGCAGCGCGGCTCCGTCGGCGCGGCCTTCCGCCTCATCCCGACCGAGATCAAGCAGTTGCACGAGCTCGGCGTCCCGGATGCGGTGGGCTCGTTCTCCCAGTTGCCGCGCGGTCTCGTGCTGGTCACCGGCCCGACAGGCTCCGGCAAGTCGACCACTCTCGCCGCCCTGATCGACCTCGTGAACTCGACCCGCGCCGACCACATCGTGACGGTCGAGGATCCGATCGAGTTCATGCACACCCACAAGAAGTCGATCGTCAACCAGCGCGAGGTCGGCCACGACACGCACAGCTTCGGCGCCGCGCTCAAGCACGTGCTGCGCCAGGACCCCGACGTCATCCTCATCGGCGAGCTCCGCGACCTGGAGACCATCTCTGTCGCGCTCACCGCCGCGGAGACCGGCCACCTGGTCTTCGCCACCCTGCACACCCAGGATGCGCCGCAGACCATCGACCGCGTCATCGACGTGTTCCCTCCGCACCAGCAGGACCAGGTGCGCGCCCAGCTCGCCGCGACCCTCCAGGGCGTCGTCTGCCAGACACTCGTGAAGCGCGCGAACGGCCGAGGCCGCGTCGTCGCGACCGAGATCCTGATGATGACCCCCGCGGTCGCCAACCTCATCCGCGAGGGCAAGACCTACCAGATCGCCTCGATGATGCAGGCGGGCCGCGACTCCGGGATGCGCACTATGGACCAGCACCTGGCCGACCTGGTCAACTCCGGCCAGATCACCCGCAAGGCGGCGATGGACAAGGCGCACGACCTGGAGGGCATCACCCGTCTCATCCAGCGCGCGGAGTCGCCCACCGACGCCTCCGCGATGGCCATCGCGTCCAGCGGGCCGGACTTCGGCGACACATACTCAGGAACGGTGAGGTAGAGCTATGCCCGCGAGCACCGCGTACGCGTACAAGGGCAGGGACGCCGACGGCAAGATCGTCAAAGGCCGGGTGGATGCGTCGAGCGAGGCGGCCGTCGCCGCCCGCCTCAGGACCATGGGCCTGTCCCCGGTCTCGATCGCCGAGTCGCCGGAGGGCACGGGCCTGAATCGCGATATCAACCTCAGCTTCGGCTCGGGGGTGAAGCTCAAAGAGCTCGCCGTGATGAGCAGGCAGATGGCGACCATGATCGCCTCGGGTCTCTCGCTGCTGAGGACGCTGAACATCCTCGCCGAGCAGACACCGAACAAGAAGCTGCAGGCGGTGCTGTCGGATGTGCGGGACCAAGTAGAGTCCGGCGTCTCGACCTCAGAGGCCATGCGCAAGCACGCCGACGTCTTCCCCCCGCTGATGATCAACATGGTGCGAGCCGGGGAGACAGGCGGCTTCCTCGACGACGCGCTGGAAGCGGTCGCGTCGAACTTCGAGAAGGAGGTCAAGCTCAAGTCGTCGATCAAGTCGGCGCTGACCTACCCCGTGATCGTGCTGTTGATGTCGGTCGTCTCCGTCATCGTGATGCTGCTTTTCGTCGTCCCGATCTTCGAGAAGATGTTCGCGAGCATGGGCAGCCAGCTTCCTCTGCCGACCGAGATCCTCGTCCAGCTCTCGCACGCGATGGTGTGGATCGCGCCCGTGCTGATCGTGGGCGGCATCGCCTTCGCGATCTGGTGGGGCAGGCACAAGAACGACGAGGCGGTCCGGCGGAAGGTCGATCCGGTCAAGCTCAAGCTGCCCGTCTTCGGTTCCCTGCTGAAGAAGATCGCAATCGCGCGCTTCAGCCGCAACTTTTCGAACATGATCAGCGCGGGCGTGCCCATCCTGCAGGCTCTCCGAATAGTGGGGGAGACCTCTGGCAACTGGGTGATCCAGAACGCGCTGGAGGAGGTAGCCGAGTCCGTGCGGCAGGGTGAATCGATCGCGGCGCCCCTCGCCAAGCAACCCGTGTTCCCCGCGATGGTCACGCAGATGATCGCCGTCGGTGAGGACGCCGGCTCCCTCGAGTCCATGCTCGACAAGATCGCGGACTTCTACGAGCAGGAGGTGGAGGCCGCCACCGAGCAGCTCACCGCCATGATCGAGCCACTCATGATCGCGTTCCTCGGCGTGATCATCGGCGGCATGGTCGTCGCCCTCTACCTGCCGATCTTCAGCATCGCCTCCGCTGTGAAGTAGCTGACCCCCGACCAGGGGCGAAGTGTGCGTTTCCTCCCCTCAACTGGGGTGATATCTCACCAAAAACCCCCCAAATGTGGGATGTTTCTCAAAATCTCCTGGGAATTATGGTCAACACCGGAGCGGCACTCGCAAACGCTCCCCGACCCGCACTACCCGACCGATTGGAAACTGCAATGTACTTCCGACTCATGGGCAAGCTGAACGCTCGCCGCCAGGGCCTGCTCGAAGAGGACGAGAAGGGCTTCACCCTGATCGAGCTCCTCGTGGTGGTCATCATCATCGGCATCCTCGCCGCCATCGCCATCCCGATCTACATCGGGGTCCAGAACAACGCGAAGGACGCGTCGGTCCAGTCCGACCTGACCAACGCGAAGACCGCAGTGGTCGCTTACTACACCGACAAGGGGTCGACAGCGACGACGCCGGTCCTCTCCACGGATGCCACGACCGGACTCGGGAACTACGGATTCACATCCGGCGACCAGCTCCAGTCCCCGCCCGCCTTCGGCAGCACCACGACCAGCGCGACGACGTTCTGCATCCAGGCGCAGAGCAAGACCGGCAACTGGTTCCACATCGACCAGAATGTCGGCGCCACCAAGGACAAATGCTCTTGATGTAGCCAGGCGGGGTGCCGCGCTTCCTGACGCGGCACCCCGCCTCACCCCGCTTCACCCCGCCTCACCCCGCCTCACCCCGCCTCACCCCGGCTACCCACTCCCGACACCCGACCAGGGAGGTGACCCCCGTGCTTAGCCCCCTCCGCACCACCGAGACCCGCGAGTCGGGTTTCACCCTCATCGAGGTCCTCATCGCGATGATGGTCTTCGGCATCATCTCCGTCCTCGTCGCATACTCGCTCACCCTGTCGATGACCCTCACCCGGTCGTCCAGGGCCAACGAGGTCGCGGCCAACCTCGCCGCCCAGCAGGTCGACGCGGCTCGCTCGGCGAAAGACGTCTTCTCCGTCGCGAGCGGCACGCTCACCCAGACCATCGACGGCACGAAGTACACGATCACGAAGTCCGTCGGCTGGGTGACCAGCACCGGCGCCGTCGCCGACTGCGGCACCAGCCAGGGCATCCTGCAGAACAAGACCCTCAACGTCAGCATCTCCTGGTCCGGGATGCGCCCTGGCACGAACCCCGTCCAGGCCAGCACGCTGCTCGCCCCGGCCGGGCCGATCAACGACCCGGCGTCCGGCACGATCCTCGTCCACGTGACCAACGCGAGCGGCGCGGGTGTCGCCAACATCCCGATCACGGCCAAGCCGGATTCGAGCATCACCCCGAACACCGCCGCCACCATCACCCCGGGGCCGCCGTCGACCGATGTCGACGGCTGCAGCTATGCGCTCAAAGTGACGCCTGGCGCATACACGGTCACGATCGGCAAGGCGGGGGATGGTTCGATCAGCAACTCCCAAGTGCAGGTCCCGACCGTGAAAGCCTCGGTCGTCGCCGGCCAGTCCGCCGTCATCGAGATGCAGTACGACAAGGCGGCGACGCCGCAGCTCACCCTCGCCGCGGCGGGCACGCTCATCCCGACCAACCTCCCGATGACGTACGTCCCGCAGTCAGACCCGTACACCACGATCCCTACGCTCAGCGGGGTCACGGCGACGACGCCGCTCTTCCCGTTCGGTTCCGGATACTCCGTCTTCGCCGGTGCGTTCATGGCCGCCGGCGCCTCACAGCCGACCTGCCTCTCGGTCGACCCGCAGCAGTGGACGCAGCAGAATGCCGCAGGACACGTCGGCGCGCGCGGCAAAGCGGTCCCCACACCCTCCGGGCCGAGCATCCCCACCACCCCCGTCGCCATGCCCGTCGTCACCGTCGCCGTCTCCGGCAAGTGGCTGGTGGCGAAGAGCGCGGTGGCCGCAGCCACGGTCGGCGACCCGGGATGCGCGACCGCCACGACCGCGAGCGCGATGACGCTGACGTACCCCAAGTCCTCCGGCAACGCGGCGACCATCGCCCTCCCATACGGCACGTGGTCGATCTACGCGCTCAGCAACTCGGGAGACTCGCTCACCTCGTCGGCTCTCGTCGACGTCTCCAAGATCACCCGTCCTGCCGGCAGCCCCGCCGTCACGAGCTCGACGGTCTTCACTCTCGATCCGAGGCTGCCATGATCCGCCGGATGCGCGCACGCCTGCGCGGGGATCGCCGCGCGGACAACGGGCTCACACTGGTCGAGCTCCTCATCGCGATGGGCATCGCCGCGCTGATCGCCACGCTCGCCGGTTCGCTGTTCGTCGCGAGCACCCACAGTGTGAGCCTTGCGCAGTCGATCGACAACGGCACCCGCCAGGGATCGAACGGCATGAACGAGATGGCACGCATGGTGCGCGCTGCAACGCCGAACCCGCTGGCCAACCCCACTCCGGGTGGTGCGCAGAACGATCCGGCTTTCGTCAGCGCGACCGCCACCTCCGTCCTGTTCTATGCCTTCGTGAATCTCTCCGGAGCGGAGAGCCCGGTCAAGGTCCAGTTCGCCGTGGTCAACGGGCAGTTGGTCGAGAGCCAGTGGAAGGCGACCACCACGACGGCGGGCACCAACGGGCACTGGGACTTCAACACGAGCGCCACCCCGGATCTCAAGCGCACGCTGTGCGGCTCGATCCCGTCGAGTGTCGTCGTGTTCCAGTACTTCGACGCATCCGGAGCGCCCCTCACGCTGCCGATCAGCACTCTTTCGGCCATCGCCTCCATCACCATTACCATCACCATCCAGCCGACCGGCGCCGCCAGCGCGGTGACGCTCACCAACTCGGTCGGCATGTCGAACATCGGATCGGGGTCGTGATGCGCGCCATCCTCCGTCGCAGGCTCGGCTCCGCGTCGTCCGACCGGGGGGTCGCCCTCGCGATGGTGATCGGCATCGGCTCCGTGCTGCTGCTGCTCGTCACGCTCACGATGACGTTCTCCGTCTCCGGTATCGTCCGCGCCGACCACGACAAGGACTGGGATGCGGCGATGTCGGCCGCGTACGCCGGGATCGCCGAGTACCAGGGTCGCCTCACGAACGACCCGAGCTACCAGCAGTACGGCAACCCGGCGTCGAAGTTCACCATTGCGAACGGGTCAGCGTCGACGGTCACGCTTCCCACCGGCGCGAGCAGCAACCCGGCCTTCGACGTGAAGCCGAAGGCGTCGGGAGGACGCTGGGCGGCCGTCCCGCTCACCGACGGCCTGCCGGCGAACGCCTCGTTCCGCTACGAGGTGGACAACTCGAAATACGCGAGCACCGGGGTCCTGCACGTGCGGGCGACCGGGCTGGTCGACAATGTGACCCGGAGCGTCGTCGCGAACATCAAGCAGACCGGTTTCACCAACTACGTCTACTTCACCGACTACGAGATCCTCGACCCGCAGCTCAACTCCAAATCGTGCACGAAGGCGTACGCCTGGCAGTCGACGACGGCGCGCGACTCCGGCTGCCTGATCAACTTCATCACCGGTGACACCCTCGACGGCGCCGTGCACTCGAACGACACCCTCAACATCTGCGGCGGAACATTCAAGCAGCGCGTGACGACGGCGAACCCCAACCGGGACTCGTCGGGCAAGCTGTACAGCGCGAACAACTGCCCCTCCGGCAGTTCGACGCCGGTGTTCAACGCCGGCGTTCCGGCGAATGCGGCGCTGATCACGATGCCGCCGCCGCAGCAGCAGCTCGACCAGGTGCGCACGGACATCCCCGGCAAGGTGCCGAACCCCGGCTGCCTGTACACCGGACCGACCAAGATCACCTTCAGCGTCTCCGGCGGGGCGGCGTACATGAACGTCATCTCTCCGTGGACCAAGCAGACGCAGGTCGTCGGCAACCCCGCCACAGGGCCGGGCGTTCCTGCGAACCCGGCCTTCTGCGGCAAGCCCGGCGATCCGACGAAGTCGCTGACGGCGAATGCCGGCACGCTCTCGGACACGGCTGCTGGGCAGACGATCGCCATCGGGCCGTCTTCTGCGCTCTACAACAACCTGATCTATGTGCAGAGCATCCCCACCGCATCCAGCGATCCCAACTCCTGGGCGACGAACAAGTCGCCGAACGGCAACGCTTTCAAGTGCGTGGGCGCCGACAACACGTCCGCGGGCAATGGCCTGGGCTATCCCGTCAAGTACGAGGTCGTCTCCACGGCCGCCAGCTACTCCTGCACAGCGGGTGACGCATTCGTCCAGGGCACCATGCACTCCGCCATCACGATCAACGCCGACCACTTCGCCTGGGTCACCGGCACGCTCACCTATTCGGACGCGGCGCACGACATCCTGGGGCTCGTCGGGGCCGGCGCCGTGTGGGTGTACAACCCGCTCGTCTGCACGAATCCGACGAACTGGACGAGCGGCACGTGCCGTGCGTCCTCGTCGGGCATGACTTGGGAGGCATCGTCGTCGAGCACGAGCTGTGCCCGAACGATCAAAGCCGCGATCCTCTCGAACTACCACTCGTTCGAGGTGCAGAACTACGACTCAGGAGACCCATACGGCTACCTCTGCGTCACCGGGTCGATCGCTCAGGAGTTCCGCGGCCCTGTCGGTCAGGGCAGCGGGTCGAGCGGCTTCCTCAAGCGGTACAGCTACGACACCAGGCTCCTCAACTCGCCGCCGCCGAAGTTCCCGACCCCGCGCACCACCTCCTACGACGTGACCACCGAGATCGAGGTTGCCGTCGCGTACCGTCCGGATGGGAGCCCGACGTCATGACCGTCGCCATCGCCGTCGTCGCTGTCGGGTTCGTCGCCGTTTTCGGCCTCCTGATCGGCTCCTTCCTCAACGTGGTCGTCTACCGCGTCCCCGCCGGTCGCTCTGTCGTGTCTCCGCCGAGCGCCTGCGGGAGCTGCGGCGCCGAGATCAAGCCGTACGACAACATCCCCGTGCTGTCCTGGCTGTTCCTTCGCGGAAAGTGCCGCGCCTGCCGCAGTGGCATCTCCGCCCGCTACCCGCTCGTCGAGGCCGCGACGGGTCTCGCTTTCGCCTTCGTCGCGTGGTGGTTCTGGGCCGGCCCCGGCGCCGCGCATCCCGTGGGCACCGCTGCCACGGTCGCCGCGGTGCTGGTCGTCGTCGCATTCCTCTACCTCGCGGCGGTCAGCATCGCACTCGCCCTCATCGACCTGGATGCGCACCGCCTGCCGAACGCGATCGTGCTCCCGTCGTATGCGGTCGGCGCGATCCTGCTCGGCGCCGCCGCGCTCCTGACGGGAGATCCGGGAGCGCTGGTCAGGGCGGTCGTCGGAGCTGCCGGGCTGTTCGCCCTCTACCTGATCCTCGCGATGATCTACCCGGGAGGCATGGGACTCGGCGACGTCAAGCTCGCCGGGGTGCTCGGGCTCTTCCTCGGCTATCTCGGCTGGGGCGCGCTCGTGGTCGGGGCCTTCGCCGCCTTCCTGCTCGGAGGGCTCTTCGCCATCGCCCTCCTGATCGCTCGGAGGGCACGGCGTGGGACGGGCATCCCGTTCGGTCCCTGGATGCTCGCGGGAGCCTGGCTCGGCGTGCTCGCCGGAAACACAGTGTGGGGCGCCTACCTGGCGCTTCTCGGAATCGCATAGAGGAACCTGAGGAGATCGAATGGCTACGAGCATCGTCGGCATCGACGTCGGAAGTTCGACCGTTCGCGCCGTGGAGGTTGCAGATCCGGCCAAGGCGCGCCCGACGCTGCTGCGGCACTTCGAGGTCCCGCTGCCGGAGGGCGCTGTGAGCCGCGGCGAGGTCCTGGAGCCGAACACCGTCGCCGCGAGCCTCAAGAGGCTGTGGCAGCAGGGCGGCTTCAAGAGCAAAGAGGTCGTGCTCGGGATGGGGAACCAGCGGGTGCTCGCCCGCGACCTCACGGTGCCCAAGATGTCGCGCACGCGCATCAGGGAGGCGCTGCCGTTCCAGGTGCAGGACATGCTGCCGGTGCCCGTCGCCGAGGCGCTGCTCGACTTCTACCCGGTGTCCGAGGGGATGAGCGACAACGGCCCCGTGGTCAACGGTCTGCTGGTCGCCGCGGTCAAGGAAGCGGTCCTGGGCAACGTGAAGGCGACGCAGCTCGCCGGGCTCACCACTGTGGACGTGGACCTCATCCCGTTCGCGCTCAGCCGCGTCCTGGTCAGCAGGCCGCGCATCGCCGGAACCGTCGCGCTTATCGAGATCGGTGCGAACACGACGAGCGTCGTGGTGGTCACCGACGGCGTTCCGCAGTTCGTGCGCATCATCCCGGCCGGGGGAGCGGAGCTCACCCAGGCGCTCCGCGAGGGTCTGGATGTCCAGCTCGGCGAGGCGGAGCGGATCAAGGCCACCATCGGCCTCGCCAAACAGGTGACGAGCATCGAGGAGCAGCAGGCCGTGGAGATCATCTACCGCGTGACGAGTGAGCTCCTCACCAGCCTGCGCAACACGGTGAGCTACTTCGTCAACACCCGCCCGAACACTCCGGTCAGCGGTCTCGTCGTGACGGGCGGGGGAGCCCAGCTCCCCGGCCTCACCGACGCGCTGAGCGAGATGACCCGACTGCCTGTCGCCGTCGGTGATCCCTTCCACGCCGTCGCGCTCTCGCGGAGTCTCAACGCGGATGCGCTTCGGCAGAACCGGTCGTCGCTCACCGTCGCGCTCGGCCTCGCACTCGGGAGCGCAGCATGAGCATCACGTCGAGGCGTTCGGACGCCCAGGAGACAGAGCAGTTGCCGACCGTCGCTCCGGCGACGAAGGGACGCAAAGGGCCGAAGCAGCAGAAGGCGTCGCGAGCGCCGAAGGCTCCCGCCGCTCCGAAGACCGCGGGCAGGACGGAGAGTCTCGACATCGGCACGGAACCGCGCGTTGACCTGCTTCCCCCCGAGGTCAGGCGCGAACGGAAGAACTCGTCCACCAGACGGGCTTTCGGCTGGGGCGTGCTCGTGGTGTTCCTCGTGGTCGTCCTCGGCGTCGGCGGAGCCTTCGCATACAACGTGGCCGCTCAGGCGCGACTCTTTGGCGCGCAACTGAGCACGACCGACCTGCTCACCCAGCAGCAGAAGTTCACCGGGGTACGGGATGTGCAGAAACAGGTGGCGCTGGCTCAGGCCGCTCAGCAGGTGGGCGCATCAACGGAGGTCGACTGGAAGGCGCTGCTCGACCAGATCGGCGCGGTTCAGCCGGCCGGAGTCGTGCTCGAGACGGTCGCTGCGGACTCCGCCTCGCCCCTCGCGATCTACCAGCAGTCGCAGGACCCGCTTCAGGCGCCGCGGATCGGTACGGTCACCACCGTGAGCGCCAGCCCGACGATCCCCGACGTCACCGCCTGGGTGCGCGAGCTGGAGAAGATCCCCGGTGTCGCCGATGTCGTGCCGAACATCGGAGCCCTCGACCAGACGACCAATCAGTACAAGGTCACCATCACGCTCCACATCGACCAGACGCGCTACGCGAAGCGCTTCGAGCAGAAGGACAAGTGATCATGGACAAGACCAGACTGTGGATGATCGGCTCCGTGATCGTGATGATCGCCGTCGTCGCGCTCGGCTGGGTCGTTGGGGTCCAGCCGCAGCTCGACCAGGCGGCAGCCGCCGACGCGCAGATCGCGCAGGTGGACCAGACGAACGCGGTGAACCGCGCGGTGCTCGACCGGCTGGAGAAGGACTCGACCAACCTGCCAACGCTCAAGAAGACCCTGGCGTCGCTCGCAGCCTCCGTGCCGACCCAGTCCGCGAATCCCGCGTTCATGGACGAGCTCAACGGCTTCGCGGCAGCAAACGGCGTGACCATCTCTGCGTGGGCGATCGCCGATGGTCAGCCCTACGCGGCTCCCGTTGCGCCGGCAGCGCCTGTGGCGGCCACCGGCTCTGGCACAGCGTCGACCGCCACCCCCTCGCCGTCGGCCACCCCGACGCCTGCACCGACGGCGACGGCGCCAGCGGCTCCGGTCGCGGGAATGCCACCCGTGGTCAGTCCCTTGATCACCAAGGACAACTTCACCGTCGTCCCCGTGAGCTTCACGGTGACCGGCCCGTATCCCAACGTCGTCGCCTTCCTGCACGCGGCCCAGACCGGCGAGCGGTTGTTCCTCGTGGACAGTTTCAGCAGTGCCCCGGCGGCAAGCGGCGTCGGCGTCGACGGCAAAGTGAGCGGTTTCAGCTACGTCCTCACTCTCCCGGAGGCCGCCGAAGCCAAGAAGTGACCGCCTCCGCCCCTCGCCGCCAGGCCTCCCTGGACTTCGCCCACCCCGTTGCTACAGTGGGCACCACTGACGGATGCCCGACTGGGCTGATCGAGGAGTGGCATCATGAGCGAGACGACGCCGGAATCTGCGCCGAACAAGGGCGCAGCCGCGGAGCCCGCGGGGGAGAGTGCATCGACCACGGCAGGGCAGGCCCCGGCGACGGCGCCCGCGCAGACCGCAGCGGCCGAGCCGGCGGCCGCGCCGGAGCCCGCTGACACCGACCCACAGGTCGTGAACCCGCCGTCGAGCCCCGTCTCCGCCCGCGGTCACATCAACCGTCCGGATGCGGCCGTCGACGACACGCAGACGGCAGCAGCACCCGAGGTCCCGGCGACGCCCGCGCCTGCCGCGCCCGCCAAGGTCACCGAGCCGGAGCCCGTCGTGGCCACCGACGATGACATCGCCGCCGCCGTCGCGCGCTCGCACACCGGGGACGTTCCCGCTGCCGCCGCCGCGGGCACCGCAACCGTCGACACCGCATCCCCTGTTCAGTCCGCCACGCCGGTGATCGTCGCCGCGGAGGCCGCGACCTCTGCACAGGCGACCGCAGCGTACGCAGCACCGGCCGCCGCCGGAGAGGCGACCTGGGCGCCAGAACCCGGCGCGGCACCTGCCCCCGCCCCCGGCTACGCGCAGCCGGTCGCGCCGATCTACGTTCAGCGTCCGGAGCCGCCGAAGAAGAAGAGCAACAGGGGCTTCGGCATCCTGATCGCCCTGGTCGGTACGGTCGTGTTCGCCCTCTTCTGGGTGCTCGCGGTGTTCGTCGTCGGGTATGCCCTCACCCCCAGCGACAAGTTCTTCGACTCGCTCTCGACCTTCTTCCTGACCCAGAAGGCGAGCTGGGTTCCCGTCGTCGCGTTCTTCGTCGGCATGCTGGTGCTCATCCAGATCATCAACCGGGCTCGCTGGTGGGCGTACATCCTCGGCGGCCTGTTCGTCGCCCTCTTCGTCTACTTCGCGTACGTCGGTGCGTCTCTCGTCGATGTGAACGTCTGGTCCCTCACCCCCAACGAGGCCTCCGTCGTCCTGCAGCGTCTCTGGGTCGCCCCGTTCGCCGTCCTCGCCGGTGTGATCGCCCGCGAGATCTCGATGTGGACCGGCGCCTGGCTGGCTGCCCGCGGCCGCAAGCTCAAGGTGCGCAACGCCGAAGCGCAGGCCGCGTACGACCAGCAGCTCGCGGATGCGCAGAACCAGGCCGTCGCCGCGTACGCCTCGCCGCAGGGGTACTGACCGGCGCTCCGACCATGCCTGACCATGCGTAACTGGCGTGCATACGCGGCCGTCGTCGCCGCCTTCGCCACGTTCCTCTACCTGGCGCTGGTGGTGGCCGCGTTCGGCCTGATCTCGCTGGCGACCAACACCGAGGTGATCGCCGACCCGGCGATCGGGGCGCTCGTCGGCCCGATCATGACCGGATGCGCGACGCTGATGCTGTTCGTGTTCCTGCTGGTGATCGGCACGCGCGTCCCCGCCGAGAAGCAGCGGATCTCGCCCGGCGTCGCCCTGGTCGTCGGCTTCGCCTGCTATTTCGTGTTCATCGTCGCCGGCGGAGTCGCCGGCGCGGCGGGGGACCCGTCGCAGCCGTTCGCCTACGTCCTGTTCGCGGTCGGGCAGCTCGGAAGCGTCTACGCGATCACGGTCGGCATCGCCGGTTTCGTCGTCACACTGCTGTACCAGCTCGTGCTGGTCGGCCGGTTCCAGCAGCGCGGGCGCCCGCGCTGGCCGTGGGAGAAGGACGAGGAATAGCCGACCGGGCTCCTCTCACGCGTCGACCAACGGCACCTGCACCCTGGCGAACCTGCCCTTCGCGATGTACACCCCGCGCCCCGGAGGGAACTCCGACCGGTTGAGCCGGGGCAGCGGCGTCTTCAGCAGCAGGTCGCCCTCGACGGAGTCCGGCTGCAGCAGGATGCCGCGTCGGCCGTTCTTCACCTCGCCGAGCAGCGGCCACGACGACCCCCACGCGCTCGACTCCGCCTCGGCCACCAGCAGATGGTCGCTGCGGCGCACCGCGCGCACGAGATCGACGATGGGCGAGTCGGCCGGGGTCTGCAGGAAGTCGCCGATGCTCTCGACGATCACCGCGATGCGGCCCTCCGTGTCCGGGTCCGCGATGGCGGCGACGAGGTCTTTCGCGAGCGCGGCGGCGGTCTCCGGGGTCGTGGCCGTGTCCGTCCAGTGCGAAGCCCGTCCCAGGGCGGAGCGCGCGTTGCCCAGGTAGTACAGCCGCGCCTGCGGGTCGAACCGCATCACCGACGCCGCCAGTGCGGCCAGCGTGCTCGACCGTCCGCTCGCGGGAGGACCGGCGACCAGCATCGTCCCTGCCGGGTCGAAACCGAACGGTCCGAGGTCGAGGTCGCTGACCCCGAGCACGGGGGCGCCGTCGTGCGACGACGGCAGCGTCTCGATCGCGTACTCCTTGGGCAGCGAGCCGACGGGTGGCGTCTCCTGCACGCCCGCCCGCACCATCGCCTCCGCGAGGCGGGTGGTCGCCGCCGACTGGTCGGAGACGGATGCGCTCCCGCCGAGGACGGCGAGCTGCGTCTCGTAACCGTCGACGATGGCGCGGCCGGGCGGGGACGACGGGCCGAGGATGTCGCTCGGCACGTCGAGCATCCCGTAGCCGTCGTCCGCGAGCCGCAGCACGACGGACCGCTGGATGAGCGACCGGATGGCGGTGGGCACGGCTCCGGCGCGGTCGCCGGTGAGCGCCACGTGCATCCCGAGCTGGCGGCCGTCGCTGAGCACGTCCTTGAACACGTCGTACCACTGCGAGCGGCCGGCCGGGATCTCGAAGTCCTCCCGGAAGTTCGGGAACCCGTCGATGAGCAGCAGGATGCGCGCCTCGTTCTGTCGCCCCGTGAGCCTGCGGTACTCCGTGATGCTGGAGGCGTTGGCCTCGGCGAAGCGCGGGCCGCGGTCCTCCAGCTCCTCCTTGAGCATCCGGAACAGCCGGATGATGCGCTCCGCGTCGTCGCCGGGGATGATCGAGCCGACGTGCGGCATCTTCTCCAGCATCCGGAGGCTGCCGGCGCCGAAGTCCAGTCCGTACACCCGCACGGGCCCGCCGCGCGGCGTGATCGCGGCCGACGAAGCCAGGGTGCGCAGCGCGGCCGACTTGCCGGAGCCGCCTGTGCCGTAGATCGCGACGTTGCCGTCCACATCCGGCTGGAAGTACGCGGGAGACTGCTGCTGCCTGTCCGGCACGTCGCTCACGCCGAGCAGCAGCTCGGCGTCCGTCCGCTGGCGCAGCAGGCCGAGGTCGTAGACCGCCGCCAGCTCGTCCAGCCACGGGCGGCGCGGCGACGGGATGCGTGCCTCGCCCTGCGCGCGCACGATCGAGGAGACGAGACGCTGCTGGTCCGTCGGGCCGAGGTCGCGCTCTTCCTCGCGGCCCGACCCTTCCTCTTCCCACCGGATCTCGCCGCCGAAGCGCAACTCCGCCACCTCGACGCCCGCGCGCTCCGGTTCGCGGCTGGTCCAGCCTCCCGCGTATGCGGACTGGAACGGCGCGAGCCTGCCAGGCCCGGTCTTCGCCATGCCGCGTCCGGGGACGGCCGGGTCGAAGTGGGCGGCGTCCGAGACGCCGACCACGTCCTGGCTGTCCGACTCGTCCGCCATGCGGAGCGCGATGCGCAGGTTGGTGTTCGCGCGCAGGTTGTCCTTGATGACTCCGGCGGGGCGCTGGGTGGCCATGATCAGGTGGATGCCGAGCGACCGTCCCCGCTGGGCGATGTCGACGACACCGTCCACGAACTCCGGCACCTCGCCGACGAGGGCGGCGAACTCGTCGATCACCAGCACGAGCGCGGGAGGGCACTCCGGGTCGCCTCGCTTCTCCAGCTCGAGCAGGTCTTTGGCCTTCTTGCGGTTGAGCAGGTGCTCGCGGTGATGCAGTTCCGCGCGCAGGCTGGTGAGTGCGCGGCGCACCAGGTGCGGGCTGAGGTCGGTGACGAGGCCGACGCAGTGCGGCAGGCTCACGCAGTCGGCGAATGCCGAGCCGCCCTTGTAGTCGACGAACAGGAACGTGACCCTGTCCGAGCTGTACTCGGCGGCCATCCCGAGCACCCACGCCTGCAGGAACTCGCTCTTGCCCGCTCCCGTCGTGCCGCCGACGAGGGCGTGCGGACCCTGGCTGCGGAGGTCGAGGTGCATCGCATCCACGCCGGCGGAGCCGATGATGGCGCGCAGGGTTCCCGCGCGGTGCTTGACAGGGCGGGCGCCGGATCGGTCGTGGATGGATGCGTTCTGCCGCCACCGGTCGATCACGGCGCCGGACGACTCGGTCAGGTCGTGCCCGAGCAGGCTGACGAGGGAGATGCTGCGCGGCAGGTCGCTGGCGTCGGCGACCATGGCGCCTGCGTCGATGACCGGCGCCATGCGCTTGGCGTAGTCGAGAGCCGTGTCGCGGTCGATCGGTTCGGTGACGACGTCCTCGATGGTCTCGCCGATGCGGACGAAGCCGACGGTCGCCCTGTCGTCGCGGTCCGCGTGCGCGACGTAGGTGCGGCAGACCGCCGGCAGGGCGGCGATGTCGGTGTCCAGCCAGATCGGGAACACCCCGGCGTCGGCCGCCGCCTCTGCGAGCTGCACCAGCCGCGGGCGGTCGATGGCGACGTCGCCGGAGATGACTACGACGACGGCGGGAACAGGCGACGGAGTGCCGTCCACCGTCTGCGATTTGCCGACCTCGGCCCCGCGCTCGATCGCCGCGCGCTCCTGCTCCATCGCCCCGCGGCGCTGTGGGCCCTTGGCGCGGGCGAGACGCTCCTCCACCAGGCCTTCGAGCGCGCTGAGGACAGTGGATGCGCTCGACGCGCTGTCCGCCAGATGCCCCCCGCCGAGCGGGCTGTGCGGCGAGGACGTGTGCGGCATCCACTTGAGCCATTCCAGCTCCCGCGACCAGCGCGGGGAGACGAGGGCGGCGACGACGAGTTCTGCCGGGGAGTGCAGCGCGGTGAGCTGCACCAGCGTGGCGTTCACCGAACCCGCGATGTGCTCGGCCGGGCCCGCGATCCCGAGAGCGCCTGACTCGAACAGGTTGTCGAGCACCGGCACGTCGGAGACGCGCTCGTTGGCGTCGATGACCGCGTCCAGACGTTCCTGGAACTCCACGATCATCTCGCCCCTGTCGTTGCTCGCGATCGTGTTGCGCGACCGCATCGACCCGATGCCGAGCTGCAGGTTGAGGAAGGACCAGTGCTCGGGGCGCCTGGTCCAGAGCAGAGGGCCGCGCTGCACGGCGTCGGCCAGTGCGGCGTGTGTGGTCGGCGACTCGGCGCGGCGCAGCTCGACCTCTCGGAGGCGTTCGGTGTCGAGCTTGGCGGTGAGCGCATCCAGTCGTTTGTCGAAGACCGCGATGGCCTTCTTGAGCTTGCGCTTGCCCCTGGTGCGGCCGGTCATGTAATTGCCCACCAGCATCAGCGGGGAGAGCAGCACGAACAGCAGCGTGGTCGGCTGGTGGGTGATGGCGAACATCGCGCCGCCGAGCAGCAGCGGCGTGATCATCGCGAGCAGGGGGAAGGGCGGGTCCTCCTTCTCCGTCGGCACCTCGGGTGCCTGGAAGACCTGGCCGGCGTAGCGCTGCTCGACGCGCGGAGAGCGGTTGAAGAACACCGGTCCGGCCTTCGGCGCTGCCGCTGGCACGCCGGAGAGCCCGGAGACCGCGATGCGCACCTCGGTGTCGCCGATCAGCAGTGTCTCCGACCTCCGCACGGTGAGGCGCGTCACGATGCCGCCGTCGACCACGACGCCGTTCGCCGATCCGAGGTCGATGACCTCGACGCCGTCGCCGACCTCCAGCCGCACGTGCCGCTTCGACACCAGCGGGTCGTGCAGCACGATGTCGCAGGCGTCGTCGCGGCCGAGCATGGCGGTGCCGGGACGGAGCGCGAACTCGCGCCCGGCATCCGGTCCGGTGAGCACCTGCACTGTGGCGACCACCGGAGCGTCGCCGAGGTCGCTCGGCGCGTAGTACACCCCGGCGTCCGCCACGCTGACCGTGGCCCCGCTGCCGATCCAGGCTTCGCCGATGGGCGCATCCGGTGGCAGCACGAGCGTCTCGGCCTGGCCGGGGATCGCGGCGCGCAGGGTCAGCGCGCGGTCGTCCGTCACCGGCCCGGCGGCCCCGCGCGGGTCGATGCGGCGGATGGTCGCGGCGACTTCGGAGATGCTGGCGGCCGCGTCGGCGGTGACCACGATGTCGTCTCCGGCTCCGGAGGGGCGGGAGAGCGTGAGTTTGAGGCGCACGCAAGAACGATACCTATATACATGCACGGCACTGCATGGGGACCGCTCCCCATCGCCTCCCCGCACAGCGCTCGGTAGGTTGGCTACAGCCTGAAAACGGAGGGATCGCCATGACCGACCTGAAGCTCGACCTGGAACTGCTCGGACAGTTGAAGTCCGACCTCGAGGCGATCGTCAGCGAGTTCAAAGGCGCCGACGATTTCAGTGACGCCGTCGCAGACGCGACCGGCCACGACGGACTCTCCGGTCACGTCCGCGACTTCGCCCACAAGTGGAACGACAAGCGGAAGAAGATGACAGAGTCCGTCGAGAGCCTGTCCAAGTCCGTCGCCGGCGTGACAGATGGATTCACCAAAGTGGACGACGGCCTCGCGAAAGCGTTGGAAGACGCATCGACGTCGCAGGACTACCCGGCAGCTCCGGCGAAGAACTAGGGGGAAGAGATGAGTGACGTCGAATACCAGCCGCTCAAGGGCGACCCTGACCTGGTGCTCTCGAAGGCGCGCCACTACGCGGAGATCGCGGACGCCATCCAGCGCTCGGTCACCACGCTGAAGAAGATCGGCGATGTCGACGAGATGGTCAGCAAGGCCATCGACGCCTTCCGGGATTCGGCCAAGGACGTCGCGGGCGACATCGACAAGGCGCACGACCGCTACCGGAAGACAGCCGACGCCCTGATCACATACTCGTCGTCGCTCCGCTCTGCGCAGGATGCGGCCACCACCGCCATCGCGCACATCGAGAGCAAGCAGGAGGCCGCGAACACGGCCAAGCACGCGGCCACCACCGCGCAGCACGCCGCGGACACCGCGACAGACGCAGACAAGACCACCGCCACCACGGCGGCCACGAAGTCGCAGGACGCCGCGGAGGCCGCAGACGCCGACCTGCGGGCAGCGCACGCCGAGTGGCACACGGCACTGGATGCGAAGAACTCCGCAGCAGAGACCGCCATCACGGCCATCGTCAACGTGGTCGACAAGAACAACCACGGTCTCAAGGACTCGTTCTGGGACGACTGGGGCGCGACGGTCTTCAGCATCTTCAAGACCATCTGCAAATGGGCGGGCGTGCTCGCCATCTTCTTCGCCTGGGTGCCGATCCTCGGTCAGATCCTCATCGTCCTCGGCGCGATCGGCGCGATCATCGACCTGGTCGAGTCGATCGTGAAGGTCATCAACGGAGACGGCTCCTGGTGGGACGTCGCGTTCGCCGCCGTCGGCTGCGTGCTCACCCTGTTCGGCGGCAAGATCTTCGCGATGGTCGCCAAGAACCTCCGCGCGACCGCCGTCATCCGCACCGGGATCACCGACAGCCGCCAGCTCGCCGCTCTGCAGGGCGTCGGCGCGCACAGCGAGGACTTCATGAGCGCGACGAAGGCAGGCGAGGCGCTCTCCAAGCCCCTCTCCGACGCCTTCAAATCCCCGTTCATCCGCACGGATGCGCAGAAGGCGGCGCTCACGGCGTTCCAGTCGGGCACCAAGTCCGGCCCGGAACTCATCAAGGAGGCCGCCCGCGAGGCGTTCCCCGGCCTCAACCTGAGCATCAGCAAGGGCTTCGGCATCAACAAAGACCTCGTCGGCCTCTACAACCTGGCGAAGGCCGACCCGAGCCTGCTCACCAACGGGATGAAGTTCACGGCCGGCGCAGCGACGCTCTACCAGGTGCAGAACACCGTGAAGGTGGTCACCGGCGCTGTCTCCGGCTTCGGCGACAACCCCATCGGCCAGGCCATCGACAGCGGTTCCTCCTTCGTCCCTGGCGACTACGACAAGATCGGCGGGGCCACGAGCAGCACGGTCGGCGTGGTGAAGGACGTCTGGAACGTCGCCCACGACGGCACGAAGTAGCGGGTAGGGTACCGGTGGGCGAAGGGGAGGCTCAGTGACGGCGAACGGAACGCGGCGCGACATCGTCGACTTCAGGATCGGCACACCGGAGCGCTGGTATCCGATGCCGCTCGCGGAGGCGTCCGATCCGGACTGGGCGACGGCGCTCGCCGCCTCACTCGTCGACGACCAGGGGATGCGCGCCAAACTCGCGGACGAACTCGCCTTCGCGCGCTCCCGCTTCCGGGAGATGCGCAACCCGGTCATGACCGCCGCGGTCTGGATCCCGTATCCGGAGATCGGCCGCGCCGGCGCAGCGCTCGTCTTCTCGCTCGCCCCGCTGGCCGTCGTCGGTTCGCCTGACCAGTATGAGGAGGCGCTGGCCGCCCCCGTGGTCGAGCCCGATTCCGGCCAGAGCTACTTCGCCGTCCAGACCTGGCGTTCCTCCGTGGATGCGGGCGAACTCGTCGGCTCGCACAACCTGATCGCGCACGCCCTCCCCGACGGCAGTGCCGAGCTGGAGGAGCGCGTCGTCGCCGTCGTCTACCCTCCGGACGCCGCGCAGGTCTTGCAGTTCGTGGCCTCCGCCGAGAACCTCGGCGTCTTCACCGACATGGCGTCCGACGTGCAGGCCCTCGTCTCGACGCTCACCGTCACCCTCGCAGACGCCCCCTCCCACACCGCGGACGTCCCGGCATGACCTACACCGCCCGTTCCCCCCAGGGCTCGTACTCGATCATCCTTCCCGGCACGTGGGCGGAGATCCCGCTGGCCGACGAAGAGACCATGCGCGAGCGCATCCGGGCTCTCGTGCTGCAGCAGGTCGGCCGCAACGACCGGCTGGCGCGGATGCGACGGGATGCGCGCGAGGAGCTGATCAGCACGGCCGAGCGTGCGAGGGCGGTCGGCGCCACCGCGTTCTGGATGTCCCTCGAAGTGCTGCCGGGCATCCCCCTTCCCGCCGCCCTCATCGTCCGCGACCGCGCCTGGCCGGACGGGATCGATCCGGCCCTTCCGCTGGCCGAGCGTCTGGCGGCCGCCACCCCGGACGCGCAGCTTCTCGAGCAGCGCACCGGACCAGTGGCGCGCATCCGCGAGATCGGCGACGACGTCATCGGCGAGACGCGAGAGCCGTCGCTCTATCTCGAATACTCGGTGCCGTACCCGGAGGACACCGGGCTGCTCACTGTCAGCGTCTCCGCTCCGACGGCCCACGATCCCGAGCTGTACACGCTCTTCTTCGACGCGATCGTCGACTCGCTCACCTGGGCGGAACGGCAGACACAGGAGGCCATGTGACCGACGGATTGACCGGCGAGGCTCTCGCAGCGCGCCAGGAGAGGGTCGCCGCATCCAACCGGGCGTTCGGCAAAGTGCTGAGCATCATCGGAGGAGTGCTCGCCGCTGTCGCGTTCGTGCTGCTCGTCGGCGGCGGGCTGGTGATGACCGCGGTCGCAGGCGGCCAGGACGACGGGTCGCTCGACAGCGTCCGCGGCCTCGCCGCCGTCGCGATGGGCGCGACGCCCGGCGTGATCCTGCTGCTCGCCATGTGCGGCCTGGTCGCGGGCGAGCAGCTTCGCCGCGGCGCGATGAAGCGGAATCCTGCGCCGCCGGACACGGTGCTGCCGTCCGCGAGCATGGTCTCCCGGTTCCGGGTGCTCCCGATCGGCTGGCACGTGTTCTGGATCGTCGTCGGCCTCGTCGTCTCGCTGCTGCTGGTGGGGCTTCCGGTGATCTCCTGGTTCACCGGCGGCTGGCCGGCGAGCGTCGGAGACGAGAACGACTTCTCCCGCTACTGGCTCATCTACGGCTCGATCGGCTTCGGCGTGACCGTCGCAGCTATCGTCTCGCTCATCAAGAAGCTCTCGTACTACCGCGCTCAGGCGACAGGGAAGGTGCAGCAGGGAGTGGATGCGCCCGGTCGCCGGTTCTGGCGCTTCTTCGACTACCGCTGGCGCTTCGACCTCTGGGTGGCGGGGCTCGGCGGCGTGATCCTGGTGCTCGCGCTCACGCCGCTCTCCTCGGCTGTCGGCTCGACGTCGTCCGGCTCGGCGGTCGCGGACGCGCTGCCATGGACGGTCGTGTTCGGCGTGCTCGGCGTGGTCATGATCGTCGCCGGCATCGTCTGCGCGACCAACTTCTGGCGCGCGGGGGAAGAACTGGGCTCCGGGGAGTCCGCGGCCTAGGGGAGTGGATGGGGAGTGCTCCCCATTCCATTCCGCCCGCCACCGCGGATAGTTTGACATCACTGGTCGGCCGAGGGGTTGGCCTCTCGGACAACACGAAGGGAACGACATCATGGCAAACATGAACGTCACGTACGGCGAGATGACCGATGCCGCCAACCGCCTCATCTCGGGCAAGGACGACATCACCGCGAAGCTGCACGAGCTGCAGAGCCTGGTCAACGGGCTGGTCAACGGCGGCTTCGTCACCGACCAGGCCTCCGGAGCTTTCCACAGCTCGTACGAGCAGTTCACCAAGGGCACGACGGATGCGGTGAACGGCCTCGACGGCATGTCGCAGTTCCTCACCAAGGCCGCGGACGCTCTGCAGAACGTCGACAGCGAGCTCGCCAAGGGCATCGGCGGCTGAGCCTCCTCGACCCACTCCGCGAAGCGCGGGCATCCACGATGGATGCCCGCGCTTCTGCGTATACTCCCAGGCGTGAGGATGTTCGCTGCAGGCGCGCCGCACGCACCCGCATCCATTTGACCGGGCGCTGCCCGCGAGCTAAGATTTATCGGGTGTGCGCTCTGTCGCGCGCTCGTCTGGTGCCCAGAAATGGCTGCCGCGAGCGGGCAGGCACGTACTCATCCGATGGGCAGGACAACCGCACGGGAGTCCGGCCCCCACGGCATATCGATGACGAACACTTCTGAACGTCGATCGATCCCCCCAAGAACAGACACGCCCAGCAGGGCGCGCTTGGGCCTGGGGAAGCAACACCTGTCACCGTGCAGTCCATATAAGGAGAAGTTCAGTGCCAACCATTCAGCAGTTGGTTCGGAAGGGCCGCAGCCCCAAGGTCACAAAGACCAAGGCGCCCGCCCTGAAGGCCAACCCCCAGCAGCGCGGCGTGTGCACCCGCGTCTACACCACCACCCCGAAGAAGCCGAACTCGGCTCTTCGCAAGGTGGCTCGCGTCAAGCTTTCCAACGGGACCGAGGTCACGGCCTACATCCCCGGTGAGGGCCACAACCTGCAGGAGCACTCGATGGTGCTCGTCCGCGGCGGTCGTGTGAAGGACCTCCCCGGTGTGCGTTACAAGATCGTCCGTGGCGCGCTCGACACCCAGGCCGTCAAGAACCGCAAGCAGGCTCGCAGCCGGTACGGCGCGAAGATGGAGAAGAAGTAATGCCTCGCAAGGGTCCAGCTCCCAAGCGCCCCGTCGTCGCAGACCCGGTCTACGGCGCACCGATCGTCAGCCAGCTCGTCAACAAGATCCTGCTCGACGGCAAGAAGGGCCTCGCTGAGCGCATCGTGTACGACGCGCTCGAAGGCGTCGCCTCCAAGTCCGGTCAGGATGCAGTCGTCACGCTCAAGAAGGCGCTCGACAACGTCCGCCCGACCCTCGAGGTCCGCAGCCGCCGCGTCGGCGGCTCGACCTACCAGGTCCCCGTCGAGGTCAAGCCGCACCGCGCGAACACGCTCGCGCTGCGCTGGCTCACCAGCTACGCCAAGGGTCGTCGTGAGAAGACGATGACCGAGCGTCTCACCAACGAGATCCTCGACGCGTCGAACGGTCTCGGCGCCGCTGTGAAGCGTCGCGAGGACACGCACAAGATGGCCGAGTCGAACAAGGCCTTCGCGCACTACCGCTGGTAGTCCAGGCTCGCTGGTAATCCCGGTTTCGGGCATTACCAGGCCGGTCCGGGTGTTGTACTCCACGGAGTGCCCCACCCGGGCCGGCACCCCTTCAACTTTCTACTTTTCGGAGGAACCCTGTGGCACAGGACGTGCTCACCGACCTGAACAAGGTCCGCAACATCGGCATCATGGCCCACATCGATGCCGGCAAGACCACTACGACCGAGCGCATCCTGTTCTACACGGGCGTCAACCACAAGATCGGCGAGACCCACGACGGCGCCTCGACGACCGACTGGATGGAGCAGGAGAAGGAGCGCGGCATCACCATCACGTCCGCGGCCGTCACCTGTTTCTGGAACAAGAACCAGATCAACATCATCGACACCCCGGGTCACGTGGACTTCACCGTCGAGGTGGAGCGTTCGCTCCGCGTCCTCGACGGCGCTGTCGCCGTCTTCGACGGCAAGGAGGGCGTCGAGCCCCAGTCCGAGACCGTCTGGCGTCAGGCCGACAAGTACAACGTCCCGCGCATCTGCTTCGTCAACAAGATGGACAAGCTCGGCGCCGACTTCTACTACACGGTCGACACCATCGTCAGCCGCCTCGGCGCCAAGCCGCTGGTGCTGCAGCTCCCGATCGGCTCCGAGTCGAACTTCGAGGGCGTCGTCGACCTCATCGAGATGCGTGCCCTGACCTGGCGTGGAGACGCCAAGGGTGACGTGCAGATGGGCGCCAAGTACGCCGTCGAGGAGATCCCGGCCGACCTGGTCGACAAGGCCAAGGAGTACCGCCAGGCCCTGCTCGAGACCGTCGCCGAGACCGACGACGCACTGCTCGAGAAGTTCTTCGGCGGTGAGGAGCTCACGATCGCAGAGATCAAGGGCGCCATCCGCCAGCTCACGATCAACAGCGAGATCTACCCGGTCCTCTGCGGTTCCGCGTTCAAGAACCGTGGCGTTCAGCCGATGCTCGACGCCGTGATCGACTTCCTTCCGTCGCCGCTCGACGTGCCGGCCATCGAGGCACACGACCCGCGCGACGAGGAGAAGGTCATCCTTCGCCACGCCGACGCCACCGAGCCGTTCTCGGCTCTGGCCTTCAAGGTCGCCGTCCACCCGTTCTTCGGTCGCCTGACCTACGTGCGCGTGTACTCCGGCCGTGTCGACAGCGGTGCGGGCGTCATCAACTCGACCAAGGGCAAGAAGGAGCGCATCGGGAAGATCTTCCAGATGCACGCCAACAAGGAGAACCCGGTCGACTTCGTCACCGCCGGCAACATCTACGCCGTGATCGGTCTCAAGGACACCACCACCGGCGACACCCTGTGCGACCCGGATAACCAGGTCGTCCTCGAGTCGATGACGTTCCCCGAGCCCGTCATCGAGGTCGCCATCGAGCCGAAGACCAAGGCCGACCAGGAGAAGCTGGGCACCGCGATCCAGAAGCTCGCCGAGGAAGACCCGACGTTCCGCACCGAGCAGAACCAGGAGACCGGTCAGACGGTCATCAAGGGAATGGGCGAACTCCACCTCGACATCCTGGTCGACCGCATGAAGCGCGAGTTCAACGTCGAGGCGAACGTCGGAAAGCCCCAGGTGGCCTACCGCGAGACGATCCGCCGCGCCGTCGAGAAGTACGACTACACGCACAAGAAGCAGACCGGTGGTTCTGGCCAGTTCGCCAAGATCCAGATCACGATCGAGCCGATGGACGTCACCCCGGAGACGAGCTACGAGTTCGTCAACGCTGTGAGCGGTGGCCGCGTTCCGCGCGAGTACATCCCGTCGGTCGACCACGGTATCCAGGACGCGATGCAGGTGGGTGTTCTCGCCGGCTTCCCGACAGTGGGTGTCAAGGCCACCCTCGTGGATGGCGCTTCGCACGACGTCGACTCCTCGGAGATGGCGTTCAAGATCGCCGGCTCGATGGCCTACAAAGAGGCTGCGCGCAAGGCGAACCCTGTGCTCCTCGAGCCGCTGATGGCGGTCGAGGTTCGCACGCCGGAAGAGTACATGGGCGATGTGATCGGTGACCTCAACTCACGACGTGGTCAGATCCAGTCGATGGAGGACGCGAGCGGGGTCAAGGTTATCCGCGCGAACGTTCCGCTGTCGGAGATGTTCGGGTACATCGGCGACCTGCGGTCGAAGACCTCGGGCCGTGCGGTCTACTCGATGACCTTCGACAGCTACGCGGAGGTTCCGAAGGCTGTTGCCGACGAGATCGTCCAGAAGAACAAGGGCGAGTGACTCCGGTCACCCTCCTTTAGCAGTATCCCGTAACATAGATAAACAATCCCGTAGAGTTGCCGGCCGGAAACCATCGGCCGGGGCTTCTACACGAGAGTCCTGAGGAGGACCCAGTGGCTAAGGCCAAGTTCGAGCGGACTAAGCCGCACGTCAACATCGGAACCATCGGTCACGTCGACCACGGAAAGACGACGCTCACCGCGGCGATCTCCAAGGTGCTTGCTGACAAGTACCCGTCGGCGACCAACGTTCAGCGCGACTTCGCGTCGATCGACTCGGCTCCGGAAGAGCGTCAGCGCGGTATCACGATCAACATCTCGCACGTCGAGTACGAGACCCCGAAGCGCCACTACGCGCACGTTGACGCCCCTGGGCACGCCGACTACATCAAGAACATGATCACCGGTGCCGCTCAGATGGACGGCGCGATCCTCGTGGTCGCCGCTACCGACGGCCCGATGGCGCAGACCCGTGAGCACGTGCTGCTCGCGAAGCAGGTCGGCGTTCCGTACCTGCTGGTCGCGCTCAACAAGTCCGACATGGTCGACGACGAGGAGATCCTGGAGCTCGTCGAGCTCGAGGTTCGCGAGCTGCTGTCGAGCCAGGACTTCGATGGCGACAACGCACCTGTCGTTCGCGTCTCGGGCCTCAAGGCTCTCGAGGGCGACGAGAAGTGGGTCGAGTCGATCGTCGAGCTCATGGACGCCGTCGACAACTCCATCCCCGACCCGGTGCGCGACAAGGACAAGCCGTTCCTGATGCCGATCGAGGACGTCTTCACGATCACCGGTCGTGGAACCGTCGTCACGGGCCGCGCCGAGCGTGGAACCCTCGCTATCAACTCCGAGGTCGAGATCGTCGGCATCCGCCCGACGCAGAAGACCACGGTCACCGGTATCGAGATGTTCCACAAGCAGCTCGACGAGGCATGGGCCGGCGAGAACTGTGGTCTGCTCCTCCGTGGAACCAAGCGTGAGGACGTCGAGCGCGGTCAGGTCGTCGTCAAGCCGGGTTCGGTCACGCCGCACACGAACTTCGAGGGCACCGCGTACATCCTGTCCAAGGATGAGGGTGGGCGTCACAACCCGTTCTACGCGAACTACCGTCCGCAGTTCTACTTCCGCACCACCGACGTCACCGGCGTCATCACGCTGCCCGAGGGCACCGAGATGGTCATGCCCGGCGACACCACCGACATGACGGTCGAGCTGATCCAGCCGATCGCTATGGAGGAGGGCCTCGGCTTCGCCATCCGTGAGGGTGGCCGCACCGTGGGCGCTGGAACGGTCACGAAGATCATCAAGTAGTCTTCTTCGACTGCTCGAAAAGGGGCTGGACCGAAAGGTCCGGCCCCTTTTTGCGTCCCTCCAACGGGGCACGGAATAATAGTGAGAATTAGTCACTTAAGCGAGACAACACGCCGCGTGTGACATAAACTGAGCAAACCTCAGTACCCGACTCTGGGGTAACGGTCGCACTGACAAGGGGGTCTCGACCATGCGACGTGACACGCATCCACCCGCCGACGACGGCAATTCTCGCTCGCCGTTCTCTCTGACTCGCACCTGGGTCGGTCGCCTCGCCGCCCCGACTCTCGCGATCGCCCTGGCCATCGCCGGGGTCGCCGCTCCGGCCAACGCCGCAGAACCGACGCCCGCGGGTCCGAGCGCGACCAGCACGGCGGCCCCCGCCGCCGACGCAGCGACGCCGGCGCCGGCCACTGCGCCCGCGGACAGCGCTCCCGCTCCCGCACCCGCTCCGGAAGCATCCACGCCTCCGGACGCCTCGACGCCTGCCGATCCTGCTCCGAGCCCGGCGCCGGATCCGTCGCCCGCCGCGGCCGCACCACAGGCTGCACCACAGGCGGCTCCCGACCCCGCGCCGTCCACCGCACCTGCCCCAGCGGCTCCTCCGCCAGCGAGCGCTCCGCGCGCGACGGTGCCGTCGCCGAGCCCGAGCCCGAGCCCCAGCTCGCCGCCGTCGGGCGGATCGACCACGGGCAAGCTGATCGTCGTCAAGAACATCGCAGACGCGAACGGCACGGTCATCGACACGACGCCGGCAGGATGGACGTTCACCGCGCTCAGCACCGGGTTGCCGTTCGCCACCCAGACGCTCACCACCGACGGCACAGGCTCGGTGACATACTCCCTGAGCATCCCGGCCAACACGGCGTCCGTTCCTGTCACGGTCACCGAGACCCAGCAGAGCGGATACACACTCTCTCCTCAGGGCGGCCTGAACGCCGTCTGCACCTACGCGGACGGCACGGTCGCCAACGTGGGCGTGAACGGCTTCCGCGTCTCCGTTCCCAGCAACCAGACGACCCGGTGCGTCGTGGTGAACCGCGAACAGCCCGCCAACTGGTCCGTGTGGAAGACGAGCGATCCCGCGTCCGGGACGGTCGTGCATCCCGGTGACGTCATCGACTACGCCCTGCACGTGCAGTTCACGGGCGGACGCCTGCCGTCGTCGCTCGTCATCACCGACGATCTCTCCGGCGTGCTCGGCAACGCGACGCTCACCGGCTCGATCGTCCCGTCCCAGGGCACGGCCGAGATCGTCGGAACCGGCCTCGTGTGGACGATCACGAACTTCGACGACGAGCTCGTGCTCACATACTCCGTGACGGTGAACGCCGACGCTCGGGATGCGCACATCGTCAACGTCCTGCTCGTCCCACCGGGTGGCGAGTGCGCGGAGAGCTGCACCACCGATCATCCCGTGCCCGGCTGGTCGCTGGTCAAGTCGTCGGATCCGGCGAGCGGTTCCACCGTGCAGGCCGGTCAGACGATCACGTACACACTCACCGCATCCAACCCATCGGATGCGCCCGTAGGCAGCCCCATGCTTGTCCAGGCGGACGACGACCTGAGCGCCGTGCTCGATCACGCGACGCTCGTCGAGCCGCTCGACCCGGCGCTGACGCGGCAGGGAGACCACCTCCTCTGGGCGATCGGCGGCCTCGCGGTAGGGCAGACCAAGACGGTCTCGTACTCGGTGAAGGTCGACCCGACGGCGGCGGGCGTGCTCCTGCACAACGTGGTGACGACACCCCCTGGCGGCAACTGCGTCCCGCAGGGCTACCCGAATCCGTCGACCGAGCTTCCCGCCGAGTGTCAGACGCATCACCAGGTCCCGTCCGTCGACCTGAGCATCGTCAAGACGCACTCCACGCCGACCGGAGGTCAGGGAGCGCCCGTCGACTCCAACGAGGGGGAGACGATCGCGTACCAGTTGGTCGTCGCCAACCACGGCCAGGATGCGGCGACCGGAGTGTCCGTGAGTGACCCACTCCCCGCGGGCATCACGTACGTGCCCGGCTCGCTGGTCGCGCCTCCCGGCTGGACGGCCTCCATCACCGGCGGCGTCGTCTTGATCGCATACAGCGGAACCTTCGCTGCGGGTGCGAGCGCGACGCTGACCTTCACCGCCGACGTCGGCACGCTGAGCGGCCCGCCGTCAGGCGGCCCGATCCCCGCCATCGACAACCGAGCGTGCGTCTCGAGCACGGAGCCGGACACGAACCCGTCCGACAACTGCTCGACGGACACCACCCCGGTGAAGTCCATCGCCGTGACTGCGCAGGCGCTCTGCGTGAACGACGCGCCCGTCGTGTCGTACTCGATCACGCCGTACAACCTCACCAGCAGTCCGACCATCGCCCTCATCTGGTGGTCGCCGGCGAAGTTCGCCGCGCACGATCCGTCCATCCCGGCCGGTGACGAGGCGGCCATCCTCGCGGACGGCGCCGCGCAGGTGAGCTACGTGCCGGTTCCGCCCACCTGGGCGAACGGCCAGGCCATCTCAGGAACACAGCTCTGGCCAGGTGCCGGGGTGGATGCGTCCGGCAAAGGCAACGCGTGGCCGGGCTGGCGCCAGCTCGGCGACGGCACCTGGGTGCTCGACCCGGCCGCGCCGTTCTACGACGTGAGGACGGACGCAGTGGTCGAGGTGCGCATCAACCCGACGACCGCATCCACCGTCACCTATCCGCCGCCGTCGACGCACTGCACGCCGGTGAACTCGACGACGACCACCACGGTCGCGGGAGGACCGTCGGTCGGGCTGGCGGCGACAGGCAGCGACGTGACGGCCCCTGTCGTCGGCGGAGCCGCCCTGGTGGCCATCGGGCTGGCATTCCTGCTCTGGATGCGCCGACGCCGCGGAGAGGCGGCCTGACCGTGCCTGGGGAGCCCACTGGGCGTTTCCTCCAGGGGGTTTACCTCCCGCTGGCCGAAGCGCAGAATGAGGACACCGTTTCAACCGGACGGTTCCGTCGATGAAGGGAGAGCGTATGGATATCCATGACCTCGCAAACCAGGCCAACCCGCAGACAGGCATTCGGACGGAAAGTTCGGGAGTCGCGTAAGCGGTCCCATTGGCACTAGCACGGGGTGACGGTGCGAGGCGTCACCCGAGCGGGGCTCCGGCGCACAGCCGGGCCCCGCTCCTCGCGTCGGGGGCGTATTTCTCCACACCCGCGACTTCTCCACCGATCCCCTGAACCGGGCCCTCCTCGAGGCCGCCCACCGGATGCTGGATGCATGTCCATCGCAGCCATGCCCTCTCGCATCAGAAGACTCGTCGATCCGGACGAGTCGGCACGAACCGCCTCGCGCGTTCGCGCCGCCGCAGCGGCCGACTACCTGGCCCGATTACGCACCTTCGCGGCGATCAGGCCGACGGTTCCTGTCTTCAGCCACTGGTCGGCAGCGGCCGTCCACGGGCTGCCGTCGCTCGGGCCTCCTCCGTCCACCATCCACATCCTGGGCCGTCCATTGGTCGCTGACCGCGCCTGGCGCGGCATCGTGGAGCACCCCGCTCGCGCCGAGGACGCCACCATCGTGCGCCGCGGTCTGGCGGCGACCTCGGTGGCAGCGACCGTGGCCGACCTCGCGGCCATAGGCTCCTTCCTGGGCGGAGTGGTCGCGGCCGACCACGCCGTCGCGGCGGGCGCCTTCGGTGAGCGGACTCCCCTGGCGACGCCGGAGACGATCGAGAGGGCGGCCGCGCGCCTCCCAGACCTGCGCGGGCGGGAGCGGGCGCTCGACGTCGCGGCCTTCGCCGACGGCCGCGCGGAGAGTCCCATCGAGTCGGTCAGCAGAGTCGTCATGAGCATCGTCGGTCTCCCGCCGCCCGAGCTGCAGCATCGCGTCGAGCTTCCGAGTGGCACTGTGCGGGTCGACTTCGCCTGGCCGGAGCACGGCGTCCTGGGCGAGGCGGACGGCGACGTCAAGCTCACCGACCAGAGGATGCGCGGGGCCAGGTCGCCGATGCAGGTCCTCCGCGACCAGGTGGCCCGCGAGCGTGCGATCGAGCGGGTGACCGGGATGCGCGTGGTCCGCTGGGGATGGGGCACCGCGCGCCGGGCGGATCGCCTCGGTCCGCTACTGGCGCGCGCGGGCCTCACGGCGCTACCGTCGTGATCCATGGGCTACTTCGTGCTGGTCATCGCGCAGACGATCGCGCTGCCGGTCGTCTGCGGCGCGATCGAGCTCGCGGTCGCAGGGGGAGATCCCGTCCTGGTGTTCGGCAAGTGGTGGGTGTTCTGGGGCGTTGGAACGCGGCTCCTCGTCGCGGGTGTCGCCCAGGTCTCCGGCCGGGGTCCGACCACCGAGATCCTCGGCTCCACCGCCCCGAGCGTGCAGGAGAAGCAGCTCACCCGCGAGCTCGGTACGGCCAACATCGGCATGGGCGTCGCCGGGCTGCTGGCACTCGTGCCCGGATGGGCGCTGCCCGCGGGGATCGCGGGCGGCGTCTTCCTGTTGATCGCCGGGATCATGCATGTGCCGAAGAAGGGCAAGAACGCCCAGGAGGCGCTCGCGACGTGGACAGATCTGCTGGTCGGGATCGTCGTCGTCGCGCTCGCCGTCGACGTGATCGTGCGGGCAGGCGGGCACTGAAACGGCCCGCCCGGCACCCCGCGACGCGCCCGCGACACGCCCGGGTTGCAGCTTGGGCGAGAGTCTGGCAAACTTGTCTAGTTCAACATTTCGGAACGAGTGCGCTCACGTGTGCTCCGAACGGATCACTGCCAGGCAGTGCATAGCCCACCGCGAGGTCGTCAGACCGTGTGCGGAAGATGGTTAGGCCGCGGGTAGAAGAGCAAAGCTTAATCGACAACCTCGAGGACAAGGGGTCCCCCATGTCCTCGGCACGGGTGACACGCCCGAGCGCGGGGGTCGGTGAGTTGACAGAAGAATAGTGGCGTTCCCCAACAAGCGTTCGTCGCATCCGCGTCCAATGCGAGGCAAGTTCTCTCGAGAGCCGGTCTCGTACGACGCCATAACAAGAGAGTGAGTCAGACATGGCGGGACAGAAGATCCGCATTCGGCTTAAGTCGTATGACCACGAGGTCATCGACACCTCGGCGCGCAAGATCGTCGACACGGTTACCCGTGCAGGCGCTACCGTCGTCGGCCCAGTGCCCCTTCCCACCGAGAAGAACGTGGTGTGTGTCATCCGTTCTCCCCACAAGTACAAGGACAGCCGCGAGCACTTCGAAATGCGCACGCACAAGCGGCTGATCGACATCATCGACCCGACCCCGAAGGCCGTCGACTCGCTCATGCGTCTCGACCTGCCCGCCGACGTCAACATCGAGATCAAGCTCTAAGGGGGAGTGCCATGTCGAACATCGAAACCAAGACCTCCCGTGGCCTCCTCGGCAAGAAGCTCGGAATGACCCAGGTCTGGGATGAGAACAACAAGCTCATTCCCGTGACCGTCATCGAGATCACGCCGAACGTCGTGACCCAGGTCCGCACCCCAGAGGTCGACGGCTACAACGCCGTCCAGATCGCGTACGGCCAGATCGACCCGCGCAAGGTCAACAAGCCGTCCGCAGGCCACTTCGACAAGGCCGGCGTCACGCCGCGCCGTCACCTCACCGAGGTCCGCACCGCGGACGCCGCCGAGTACTCGGCCGGCCAGGAGCTCACCGTCGACGCGACCTTCGAGGCCGGCCAGCTGGTCGACGTCGTCGGAACGTCGAAGGGTAAGGGCTTCGCCGGTGTCATGAAGCGCCACAACTTCAAGGGTGTCTCCGCTTCGCACGGTGCGCACCGCAACCACCGCAAGCCGGGTTCCATCGGCGCCTCCTCGACCCCGAGCCGTGTCTTCAAGGGCATGCGCATGGCTGGTCGCATGGGTGGCGAGCGCGTGACTGTCCTGAACCTCAAGGTGCAGGCCGTCGACGCAGAGAAGGGCCTCCTGCTGGTCAAGGGCGCCGTTCCCGGTGCTCGTGGCCGCATCGTTTTCGTCCGCAACGCAGTGAAGGGGGCCTAGTCGTATGGCTACCTCGATTGACGTTCTCGATGTCAAGGGCAAGAAGGCGGGCTCTGTCGAGCTTCCCGCCGAGCTCTTCGACGTCCAGACCAACATCCCGCTGATCCACCAGGTCGTCGTCGCGCAGCTCGCTGCCGCACGTCAGGGAACTCACAAGACCAAGCGTCGTGGTGAGGTCTCCGGTGCAGGTCGCAAGCCGTTCAAGCAGAAGGGAACCGGTCGCGCTCGTCAGGGCTCGATCCGCGCCCCTCAGATGACCGGTGGTGGCATCGTCCATGGACCCGTGCCCCGCAGCTACGCGCAGCGCACCCCCAAGAAGATGATCGCCGCTGCTCTGCTCGGTGCTCTCTCGGACCGCGCCCGCGGAAGCCGCCTTCACGCCGTCGAGTCGCTCGCCCTCGGCGAGACCCCGTCGACCAAGGCCGTCGCCGAGTACCTCTCCACCGTCGCCACCTCGAAGCACGTCCTCATCGTGCTCGAGCGCGACGACGCTGTGAGCCTCAAGAGCGTCCGCAACCTCCCCACCGTCCACACGCTGACCTTCGACCAGCTCAACGCGTACGACGTGCTCGTCAGTGACGACATCGTCTTCACCAAGGGTGCGCTCGAAGGCTTCATCGCTTCGAAGTCCAACAAGGAAGAGGTGAACGCGTAATGGCCGTCAACAAGGACCCGCGCGACATCATCATCGCCCCGGTCGTCTCTGAGAAGAGCTACGGCCTGATCGACGAGGGCAAGTACACCTTCCTCGTCGACCCGCGTTCGAACAAGACCGAGATCAAGCTCGCCATCGAGAGCATCTTCAAGGTCCAGGTCGCGTCGATCAACACCCTGAACCGTCAGGGCAAGACCCGTCGCACCAAGTTCGGCACCGGCAAGCGCAAGGACACCAAGCGTGCCATCGTCACGCTGAAGTCCGGTTCCATCGACATCTTCACGGCAGTTGGCTAAGGCCGGGATCTAGAGGAAAACAGACAATGGCTATTCGTAAGTACAAGCCCACGACCCCCGGTCGTCGCGGTTCGAGCGTTGCCGACTTCGCCGAGATCACTCGCTCGACGCCTGAGAAGTCGCTCCTCCGTCCGCTGTCGAAGACCGGTGGCCGCAACAACCAGGGTCGCATCACAACCCGTCACATCGGTGGTGGCCACAAGCGCCAGTACCGCGTCATCGACTTCCGTCGTAACGACAAGGACGGCGTGAACGCGAAGGTCGCTCACATCGAGTACGACCCCAACCGCACCGCACGCATCGCGCTGCTCCACTTCGTGGACGGCACCAAGCGATACATCCTGGCCCCGAACAAGCTGTCGCAGGGCGACATCGTCGAGTCGGGTGCAGGCGCGGACATCAAGCCCGGCAACAACCTGCCGCTGCGCAACATCCCCACCGGTACCGTGATCCACGCGATCGAGCTCAAGCCGGGCGGCGGCGCTAAGCTCGCCCGTTCGGCCGGCGCATCCGTGCGTCTCGTCGCCAAGGACGGCCCGTACGCGCAGCTCCGCCTGCCGTCCGGTGAGATCCGCAACGTGGATGCACGCTGCCGCGCGACGATCGGCGAGGTCGGCAACGCCGAGCAGTCGAACATCAACTGGGGCAAGGCAGGCCGTATGCGCTGGAAGGGCGTTCGCCCGACCGTCCGCGGTGTCGCGATGAACCCGATCGACCACCCGCACGGTGGTGGTGAGGGCAAGACCTCCGGTGGTCGTCACCCGGTCAGCCCGTGGGGTCAGAAGGAAGGCCGCACCCGCCACCCGAACAAGGAAAGCGACAAGCTCATCGTGCGTCGTCGTACTGTCGGCAAGAAGCGTAAGTAGGAGTAGAAGATGCCACGCAGTCTCAAAAAGGGCCCCTTCGTCGACGACCACCTGCTTCGCAAGGTTGTCGCCGCGAACGAGGCCAACAGCAAGAACGTGATCAAGACCTGGTCGCGCCGCTCGATGATCGTCCCGGCCATGCTGGGCCACACCATCGCGGTGCACGACGGTCGCAAGCACATCCCGGTGTTCGTCACCGAGACCATGGTTGGGCACAAGCTCGGTGAGTTTGCTCCCACCCGCACCTTCCGTGGACACGTGAAGGACGACAAGAAGGGTCGTCGCCGCTAACGCGGTGACGTAAGGAGGAGAGAAATGGTGGAGTCGATCGCACGCGTGCGACACATCCGCGTGACCCCCCAGAAGGCTCGTCGCGTCGTCAACCTGATTCGCGGCAAGCAGGCACAGGAGGCCCTGGCCATCCTGAAGTTCGCCCCGCAGGGTGCGAGCGAGCCGGTGTACAAGCTCGTCGCCTCGGCGATCGCCAACGCGCGAGTCAAGGCCGACCAGTCGAACACCTATCTGGACGAGCAGGACCTGTACGTGAGCAGCGCATTCGTTGACGAGGGCACGACCCTCAAGCGCTTCCAGCCGCGTGCACAGGGCCGGGCCTTCCGCATCAACAAGCGCACCAGCCACATCACGATCGTCCTCGCGACGCCGGATGAGGCGGAAGCTGCCAAGGCTACGAAGAAGGCGAGCAAGTAATGGGTCAGAAAGTCAATCCATACGGCTTCCGTCTGGGCATCACCACCGACCACGTGTCGCGGTGGTTCTCGGACAGCACCAAGCCGGGTCAGCGTTACAGCGACTACCTCGCCGAGGACGTCAAGATCCGTCGTCTGCTGCAGACGTCGCTCGACCGCGCGGGTGTTTCGCGCATCGAGATCGAGCGCACCCGTGACCGCGTCCGCGTCGACATCCACACCGCCCGCCCGGGCATCGTGATCGGTCGTCGTGGGGCCGAGGCCGAGCGCATCCGCGCCGACCTCGAGAAGCTCACGGGCAAGCAGATCCAGCTGAACATCCTCGAGGTCAAGAACCCCGAGGCCGACGCTCAGCTCGTCGCTCAGGGCATCGCCGAGCAGCTCTCCGCACGCGTGGCATTCCGCCGCGCGATGCGCAAGGGCCTGCAGGGCGCCCAGCGCGCTGGCGCCAAGGGTGTCCGCATCCAGGTGTCCGGCCGTCTCGGCGGCGCTGAGATGAGCCGCTCGGAGTTCTACCGCGAGGGTCGTGTGCCGCTGCACACGCTCCGCGCCAACATCGACTACGGCTTCTACGAGGCCAAGACCACGTTCGGTCGCATCGGTGTCAAGGTGTGGATCTACAAGGGCGACATCACGAACAAGGAACTCGCTCGCGAGCAGGCGAACACCAAGCCGTCGCGTGAGCGTAACGACCGTCCGCGTCGCGGCGGGCGCACCAGCGCCCCTGCCGAGACTGCGCCGGCCGCAGCAGGAGTTGAGGCATAACCATGTTGATCCCACGTAGAGTCAAGCACCGCAAGCAGCACCACCCTGGCCGTTCCGGCCAGGCCACTGGTGGCACGAAGGTCTCCTTCGGCGAGTTCGGTATCCAGGCCCTGACCCCCGCGTATGTGACGAACCGTCAGATCGAGTCCGCTCGTATCGCGATGACCCGTCACATCAAGCGTGGTGGCAAGGTGTGGATCAACATCTACCCCGACCGTCCGCTCACGAAGAAGCCCGCCGAAACCCGCATGGGTTCCGGTAAGGGTTCGCCGGAGTGGTGGGTCGCCAACGTCAAGCCGGGTCGAGTCCTCTTCGAGGTCTCTGGTGTCAGCGAGGAACTCGCTCGCGAGGCCATGACCCGTGCAATTCACAAGCTGCCCCTCAAGGCACGCATCATCAAGCGCGAGGAGGGCGACGCGTAATGGCGATCGGATCCAAGGAGCTCGCATCCGCGGAGCTCGACACTTTCGAAGACGAGCGTCTCGTCGACGAGCTGAAGAAGGCCAAGGAAGAGCTGTTCAACCTGCGCTTCCAGTCGGCCACCGGCCAGCTCGAGAGCCACGGCCGCCTGCGCGCCGTGAAGCGCGACATCGCTCGTATCTACACGGTCATCCGTGAGCGCGAGCTCGGCATCAGGCCCACCCCGGCCCCCGCCGAGGTCGCCGACGCGAAGGCTGAGAAGAAGACCAAGGCGAAGAAGGCGGCTCCGGCCGCCGAGGCCGCCGAGACTGAGACTGAGGAGGCCAAGTAATGGCTGAGACCACCAAGGCTGCGGCCGCGGAGTCGGCGGCCGACGAGGCCCTCGTCCGCGGGTACCGCAAGGCCCGTCGCGGTTACGTCGTCAGCGACAAGATGGACAAGACCATCGTCGTCGAGGTCGAAGACCGCGTGAAGCACCCCCTGTACGGCAAGGTCATCCGCCGCACCTCCAAGGTGAAGGCGCACGATGAGAACAACTCCGCTGGAATCGGCGACCTCGTTCTCATCAACGAGACCCGTCCGCTGAGCGCCTCCAAGCGGTGGCGCCTGGTTGAGATTCTGGAGAAGGCCAAGTGATTCAGCAGGAATCCCGAGTCAAGGTCGCCGACAACACCGGCGCCAAGGAGCTCCTCACGATTCGTGTTCTCGGTGGCTCCGGTCGTCGTTACGCCGGCCTGGGTGACACGATCGTCGCCACGGTCAAGGACGCGATCCCCGGCGGCAACGTCAAGAAGGGCGACGTCGTCAAGGCCGTCATCGTGCGCGTGGTGAAGAACACCCGCCGCCCGGACGGCTCCTACATCAAGTTCGATGAGAACGCCGCAGTGATCTTGAAGAACGACGGGGACCCCCGCGGTACCCGCATCTTCGGACCGGTCGGTCGCGAACTCCGCGACAAGAAGTTCATGAAGATCATCTCGCTGGCTCCGGAGGTGCTGTAACACATGGCGAACATCAAGAAGGGCGACCTGGTCCAGGTCATCTCGGGTGCGTCGCAGGCGCGCGGAGGCGACAAGGGCAAGCAGGGTCGCGTGATCGAGGTTCTCGTCGAGAAGAACCGCGTGATCGTCGAGGGCGTCAACTTCGTCACCAAGCACGTTCGCGTCGGCCAGACGCAGCGTGGCACGAAGACCGGCGGCATCGAAACGCACGAGGCTCCGATCCACGTCTCCAACGTGGCGCTCGTCGACCCCGAGACCAAGAAGCCGACCCGCGTCGGCTTCCGCAACGAGACTGTCACGAAGGACGGCGTCACTAAGACGGTCCGCGTTCGTTACGCCAAGAAGTCAGGTAAGGACCTGTAATGACCGACACTGCCACCGCTGCTGGCAAAATCCAGCCGCGTCTCAAGCAGAAGTACAAGAACGAGATCGCAGCTCAGCTCTCCCAGGACCTCGGCTTCACCAACCCGCACCAGGTGCCGGGTCTCGTGAAGATCGTCGTCAACATGGGTGTCGGCGAGGCTGCTCGTGACGGCAAGGTCATCGATGGTGCGGTCGCAGACCTCACCAAGATCACCGGTCAGAAGCCGCAGGTCACCAAGGCCCGCAAGTCCATCGCGCAGTTCAAGCTGCGCGAGGGTCAGCCGATCGGCGCGCACGTCACGCTGCGCGGCGACCGCATGTGGGAGTTCCTCGACCGTCTGCTCTCGCTTGCACTTCCCCGTATCCGCGACTTCCGCGGTCTGTCGGACAAGCAGTTCGACGGAACGGGCAACTACACCTTCGGTCTCACGGAGCAGGCCATGTTCCACGAGATCGACCAGGACCGGATCGACCGCGTTCGCGGAATGGACATCACTGTGGTGACCACCGCGAAGAACGACGAAGAGGGCCGCGCGCTGCTCAAGCAGCTCGGCTTCCCCTTCCGTTCCAACGAGGCCGCGAACTAGTCCTCACCCTGTCGGGCCGGCCGATCCGGCCGGCCCGCTTCCACCACAGGTCGTCAGTCGTGTAACGGTTGAACGAAACCTGGTGAACAAAGGAAACACCGAAATGACAATGACAGATCCGGTCGCAGACATGCTGACCAGACTGCGCAACGCGAACTCGGCGCACCACGACACCGTGTCCATGCCGCACTCGAAGCTCAAGGCGCACATCGCCGACATCCTCAAGTCCGAGGGTTACATCGCGAGCTGGGAGGTCAGCGACGCACGTGTCGGCCAGACCCTCACACTCGGTCTGAAGTTCGGACCGAACCGCGAGCGCTCCATTGCCGGCATCAAGCGCGTCTCGAAGCCTGGACTCCGCGTTTACGCGAAGTCCACCGAGATCCCCAAGGTGCTCGGCGGCCTCGGCGTCGCCATCCTGTCCACCTCCTCCGGTCTGCTCACCGACCGTCAGGCTGAGAAGAAGGGCGTGGGTGGGGAAGTCCTCGCCTACGTGTGGTAGTTCGTCATGTCGCGTATTGGAAGACTGCCCATCGACATCCCTGCTGGGGTCGATGTGAAGATCGACGGCCAGGCCGTCACCGTCAAGGGCCCGAAGGGTGAGCTCAGCCTCACCGTCGCCAGCCCGATCGAGGTCAAGCTGGAAGAGGGACAGGTGCTCGTCACCCGTCCGGACGACGAGCGCGCATCGCGTTCGCTCCACGGCCTGACCCGCACCCTGATCAACAACCAGATCATCGGCGTCACCGAGGGCTACTCCAAGGGACTCGAGATCGTCGGCACCGGTTACCGCGTTGCGCAGAAGGGCGCGGGCGTCGAGTTCGCTCTCGGCTTCTCGCACCCGGTCAACGTCGAGCCGCCCGCGGGCATCACGTTCACGGTCGAGGGCAACAACAAGCTCACGGTCAGCGGAATCGACAAGCAGGCCGTCGGTGAGGTCGCCGCCAACATCCGTAAGATCCGCAAGCCCGAGCCTTACAAGGGCAAGGGTGTGCGCTACGCCGGCGAGGTTGTCCGCCGCAAGGCCGGAAAGGCTGGTAAGTAACCATGGCTCTCGGAACCAGAGGAAAGAGCAAGTCCGCTGCACGCGGCCGCCGTCACGCGCGTCTTCGCAAGAAGGTCGAGGGCACCGCTCTCCGTCCGCGCCTGGTCGTCAACCGCTCGGCCCGTCACGTCTTCGTGCAGGTCGTCGACGACAGCAAGGGTCACACCCTCGCGTCGGCATCGACCATGGAGGCAGACCTCCGCAGCTTCGACGGTGACAAGACCGCCAAGGCACGCAAGGTCGGCGAGCTCGTCGCCGAGCGCGCCAAGAGCGCTGGCGTCGACGCCGTCGTATTCGACCGTGGAGGCAGCAAGTACGCGGGTCGCGTCGCCGCTGTCGCCGAAGGAGCTCGAGAGGGTGGATTGAACCTGTGAGCGACGAACAGAACAACAAGGAGCAGACCGTGGCCTCTGAGCAGACGACCGACGCCCAGGCGCCGGTTGAGACTGCGGCATCGACCACCAACACCCAGAGCGAGCCCCGCGAGGCCCGCCGTGGTGGTCGCGAGCGCAACCCCAACCGTGATCGCGGCAGCCGCGACCAGGACAAGAGCCAGTTCCTCGAGCGCGTTGTGACCATCAACCGCGTCTCGAAGGTCGTCAAGGGTGGACGTCGCTTCAGCTTCACCGCCCTCGTCGTCGTCGGAGACGGCAACGGTCTGGTCGGCGTCGGCTACGGCAAGGCACGCGAGGTCCCGCTGGCGATCTCGAAGGGTGTCGAGGAAGCGAAGAAGAACTTCTTCCGCGTCCCGCGCGTCGGAAACACCATCCCGCACCCGGTTCAGGGTGAGGCAGCAGCCGGTGTGGTGCTCCTGCGCCCCGCCGCAGCAGGTACCGGTGTTATCGCCGGTGGCCCTGTCCGCGCCGTCCTCGAGTGCGCCGGTATCCACGACGTCCTGAGCAAGTCGCTCGGTTCGTCCAACACGATCAACATCGTGCACGCGACCGTCGAGGCGCTGCAGCAGCTCGAGGAGCCTCGTGCCGTTGCCGCTCGCCGCGGACTCGACTACGACCAGGTGGCTCCGGCTCGCCTGCTGCGTGCCGAGGCCCAGGCGGCCGAGGCCGCCGCAACCGCGAAGGCAGGTGCCTGATGGCTGCGCGTCTGAAGATCACGCAGATCAAGTCCAAAGTAAGTGAGAAGCAGAACCAGCGCGACACCCTTCGCAGCCTGGGACTCAAGCGCATCGGTGACGTCGTCGTTCGCGAGGACAACTCGCAGAACCGCGGGTACGTCAACACCGTCGCTCACCTTGTCAAGGTCGAGGAGATTGACTAATGGCTGACGAAAAGGAAGCAACCACCAAGGCTGCCGCCAAGCCGGCCGCTGAGAAGAAGGCCGCCGAGAAGAAGGCGCCCGCCGCCAAGGCTCCTGCCAAGGCTGCCGCCGAGAAGGCTCCGGCCAAGAAGGCTCCGGCGAAGGCCGCTGCCGACAAGCCCGCTGCCGAGAAGAAGGCTCCGGCCAAGGCTGCCGCCGACAAGGCTCCTGCCAAGGCTGCCGCCGCTTCGAAGGACGAGACCGTCGCCAAGGCTGACAAGCCGGCCGCGAAGGCCCCCGCCAAGAAGGCCGCGCCTGCTGAGACCCGCGAGCACGTGCTCAAGGTCCACCACCTGCGCCCCGCCGCCGGATCCAAGAAGGACAGGACCCGCGTCGGACGCGGTGAAGGTTCCAAGGGTAAGACGGCTGGCCGCGGTACCAAGGGTACGAAGGCTCGCTACTCTGTCCGCCCCGGTTTCCAGGGTGGCCAGTTGCCGTTCCACATGCGTGCCCCGAAGCTTCGCGGCTTCAAGAACCCGTTCCGCGTCGAGTACCAGGTCGTGAACCTGGAGAAGCTCGCCGAGCTCTACCCGTCGGGTGGTGACGTCACCGTCACCGACCTCGTCGCCAAGGGCGCCGTTCGCAAGAACGAGAAGGTCAAGGTTCTCGGCAACGGGGACATTGCGGTTAAGCTGAACGTTGCGGTCGACAAGGTCTCCGGCTCTGCAGAGCAGAAGATCGTCGCCGCGGGTGGCTCGGTCAAGTAGCCACACGTAAAGCTGTACAGTCGGGTGACCGGTATTTCTCCGGTCACCCGGCTGACTCCTTACAGGAAAGCAGGACGCACTTTTGTTTAGCGCCGTTGCGCGGATCTTCCGCACACCAGATCTTCGCCGGAAGATCGCCTTCACCTTGGGCGTCATCGCCCTGTTCCGCCTTGGCTCGTTCATCCCGGCGCCGTTCGTCGACTTCGGCAATGTGCAGACCTGTCTCAACGCCAACCAGGACACCTCTGGTCTCTACTCGCTCGTCAACCTGTTCTCGGGTGGCGCGCTCCTCAAACTCTCAATCTTCGCGCTCGGCATCATGCCGTACATCACCGCGTCGATCATCGTGCAGCTGCTGCGCGTGGTCATCCCGCGCTTCGAAACCCTCTACAAGGAGGGCCAGGCCGGTCAGGCCAAGCTCACGCAGTACACGCGCTACCTCACGATCGCGCTCGGCGTCCTCCAGTCGACCACGCTGATCACCGTCGCCCGCAGCGGCGCGCTCTTCGGCACCACCGCCGTCTCGCAGTGCACCCAGCTCATCACGGACGACTCCTGGTACGCGATCATGCTCATGGTCATCACCATGACCGCCGGCACCGGCCTCATCATGTGGATGGGCGAGCTCGTCACCGAGCGCGGCATCGGCAACGGCATGTCGCTCCTCATCTTCACCTCGATCGCCGCTCAGTTCCCGAGCTCGCTGTGGGCCATCGCCCAGTCGCAGAGCGTCGAGACGCTGCTGATCGTGATCGCGATCGGTTTGCTGATCGTGATGGCCGTCGTCTTCGTCGAGCAGTCGCAGCGGCGCATCCCTGTGCAGTACGCCAAACGAATGGTCGGCAGGCGGACGTACGGCGGCAACAACACGTACATCCCGATCAAGGTCAACATGGCCGGTGTCGTGCCCGTGATCTTCGCGTCGTCGCTGCTCTACCTGCCCGCGCTGATCGCCCAGTTCAACCAGCCGGCAGCGGGCAAGGCGCCTGCACCCTGGGTCACCTGGATCACCAACTACCTCACCAAGGGCGACCACCCGCTCTACATGCTGCTCTACTTCCTGCTGATCGTCGGCTTCACGTACTTCTACGTGGCCATCACGTTCAACCCGGAAGAGGTTGCGGACAACATGAAGAAGTACGGCGGATTCATCCCCGGCATCCGCGCGGGACGCCCGACCGCCGAGTACCTCGACTACGTGCTCACCCGCGTCACCCTGCCAGGGTCGATCTATCTGGGTCTCGTCGCACTGATACCTCTGGTAGCCTTCGCGATAATCGGAGCCAGCCAGAACTTCATGTTCGGCGGCACATCCATCCTGATCATCGTCGGTGTCGGATTGGAGACGGTCAAGCAGATCGACTCCCAGCTCCAGCAGCGGCACTACGAAGGGCTTCTGCGTTGACCCGTATGCTGATCGTCGGACCTCCCGGAGCGGGCAAGGGCACTCAGGCCTCGCGCATCACCACCGCATACGGGATCCCTGACATCTCCACGGGCGACATCTTCCGGGCCAACATCAAGAACGAGACGCCGCTCGGCGTGCAGGTCAAGGCGATCGTCGACGCGGGAGACTACGTTCCGGACAGCCTGACCAACGAGCTCGTCACGAACCGCATCGCCGAGGACGACGCCGCGGGCGGCTTCCTCCTCGACGGATACCCGCGCACGCTCGACCAGGTGGCATACCTGGACGAGCTGCTCGAGACGAACGGGCAGAAGCTCGACGCTGTCATCCAGCTCGTGGCGGACCAGGACGAGATCGTCTCCCGCCTCACCAAGCGAGCCAAGGAGCAGGGCCGCGCCGACGACTCCGAGGAGGCCATCCGGCACCGCCAGGAGGTCTACGTTCGCGAGACGTCTCCGTTGATCGACGTCTACCGTTCGCGCGGTCTGCTCGTCGAGGTCGACGGACTCGGTGAGGTCGACGAGGTCGCAGCACGCATCGCAGCCGCGCTGGCCGAGCGGGGCATCCGTCCCATCGCCGAGCGCGATCAGTCGGTGGCCTAGGCTCCGTTGGTCTTCAAGCGTTCGATCTACAAGTCGCCGGCGCAGCTCCGGCTGATGGTGCCGCCGGGTCTCGCGACCGCTGCCTCCCTCGACGCCGTCCGGGATGCGCTGGTCGCCGGAGTCACGACGCTCCAGCTCGACGAGGTGGCAGAGCAGGCCATCGTGGCGGCGGGCGGCAAGCCCAACTTCAAGCTCGAGCACGGCTACCACCACACGATCTGCTCGTCGGTGAACGACGAGGTCGTGCACGGCATCCCCGGGTCCCGCATCCTGCAGCCGGGTGACATCGTATCGATCGACAGCGGCGCGATCCTCGATGGCTGGAACGGCGACTCCGCCCGCAGCTTCGTGCTTCCCGACCCTGCCAGGCCGGAGCTCGTCGCCGAGCGGCAGAAGCTCTCCGACGTCACGGAGCAGTCGCTCTGGCACGGTATCGCCAGGCTCGCGACGGCGACGCACCTCAATGAGGTGGGCGAAGCGGTCGAGGACCACATCCTCTCGCAGGGCGAATACGGAATCCTCACCGATTACATCGGTCACGGCATCGGCCGCAAGATGCACGAGGAACCGCCGGTGTTCAACTACCGCGTCCGCGCCAAGGGGCCGGAGGTGAAGCCGGGGCTCGTCGTCGCGATCGAGCCGATGGTCGTGCTCGGCGACCCGGAGACCTACGTGAAGGACGACGGCTGGACCGTCGCCACCGAGGATGGCACGTCCGCGGCGCACTGGGAGCACAGCGTCGCTGTGCACAAAGACGGCATCTGGGTGCTGACCGCTGCCGATGGGGGAGCGAAGGGCCTCGCGCCGTTCGGAATCACCCCGACCCCCATCGCGTGATCGCGCGGGGATTCCCGTTCCGACCTGCTCGTTCGCGGAGAGCGTGCGCAGATCATACACAAGGATTGGCGAAACGCCAGACAATCCCATAAGATTGATCCTTGGTGTCTTAGGCACGTTTCTTGCGTGCCGTCACCACAATCAACGCACGACCAGCAAACCACGACTTTTAGCGACAGTGAGGCTATGGCCAAAAAAGACGGCGTCATCGAGATCGAAGGATCCGTGATCGAGGCTCTTCCCAATGCGATGTTCCGCGTTGAGTTGACCAACGGTCACAAGGTCCTCGCCCACATCTCCGGCAAAATGCGCCAGCACTACATCCGCATCCTCCCCGAGGACCGCGTGATCGTGGAGCTGAGCCCATACGACCTGACCCGCGGCCGGATCGTCTACCGCTACAAGTAAAGGTCTGCTGTAAGTAACGGCCTCGTCACCGGGTAGCCCCTGACGAGGTACGAGGACAGCGAACAAAGGTAAAGAAATATGAAGGTCAAGCCCTCCGTCAAGAAGATCTGCGACAAGTGCAAGGTCATCCGTCGCAACGGCCGGGTCATGGTCATCTGCGAGAACCCGCGCCACAAGCAGCGCCAGGGTTAATCGCGGTTCCGGCCGGTGGGATGCTCTCCCGCCGGCCACCCATAACTCAATATCGAAATATGGCAGTTCCAGATCCTGCGGCGCGTGAGCGCCACGGGGGACACCCTCGGTTGGAGGCCGGGGCACCGGAACTGCTGCAGACCTCCACTCACTCACAGGAGAAGCCACAATGGCACGTCTAGCAGGCGTTGACATCCCGCGCGAGAAGCGCGTGGAAGTCGCACTCACTTACATCTACGGCGTCGGCCGCACGCGGGCTCTGAAGACCCTCGCCGACACCGCTATCGACGGAAACATCCGCGTCAAGGATCTGTCCGACGACCAGCTCGTCGCCCTCCGCGACTACATCGAAGGCAACTTCAAGGTCGAGGGTGACCTCCGCCGCGAGGTCGCGGCCGACATCCGCCGCAAGGTCGAGATCGGCAGCTACGAGGGAATCCGCCACCGCAAGGGCCTCCCGGTCCGCGGTCAGCGCACCAAGACCAACGCTCGCACCCGCAAGGGCCCGAAGCGCACCGTGGCCGGCAAGAAGAAGGCTCGCTAGGCCTTAGCCAGCAGCCTCGCCCATAGGATTCAGGAGAAATCATGGCAGCACCCAAGTCGGCCGTTCGCAAGCCGCGCAAGAAAGAGAAGAAGAACATCGCCGTGGGCCAGGCCCACATCAAGTCGACGTTCAACAACACCATCGTTTCGATCACCGACACCACTGGTGCGGTCATCAGCTGGGCATCGTCCGGCGGCGTCGGCTTCAAGGGTTCGCGCAAGTCGACCCCGTTCGCCGCTCAGCTCGCCGCCGAGTCGGCTGCGCGTCAGGCGCAGGAGCACGGCATGAAGAAGGTCGACGTCTTCGTCAAGGGACCGGGCTCCGGCCGCGAGACCGCGATCCGTTCGCTCCAGGCCGCAGGCCTCGAGGTCGGCTCGATCAACGACGTCACCCCGCAGGCGCACAACGGTTGCCGCCCGCCGAAGCGTCGCCGCGTCTAAGCTGTATTCCTTTTCGCGCAAGCGTGGGGCGGCGGCTGGCTGAGCCAGCCGTCGCCCGACGCGCGCGATGCGACAACTCAATACCCACAAACGCAAGTGTCATATAGCGGACACTTAGCCGAAAGGAATCAACAGTGCTCATTGCACAGCGTCCTACGCTCGCCGAAGAGAACATTTCCGAGTTCCGCTCGCGGTTCGTGATCGAGCCCCTCGAGCCCGGTTTCGGTTACACACTCGGCAACTCGCTTCGCCGCACCCTCCTTTCCTCGATTCCCGGCGCGGCTGTCACCAGCATCCGCATCGACGGCGTGCTGCACGAGTTCAGCACGGTCCCGGGTGTCAAGGAAGACGTCACCGAGATCATCCTGAACATCAAGGGTCTCGTCGTCTCCAGCGAGCACGACGAGCCGATCACGGCCTACCTCCGCAAGACCGGCTCCGGCCAGGTCACCGCTGCGGACATCTCGGCTCCGGCCGGTGTGGAGATCCACAACCCCGAGCTGGTCATCGCGACCCTCAACGACAAGGCGAAGTTCGAGGTCGAGCTGACCATCGAGCGCGGCCGTGGCTACGTGTCGGCGACCCAGAACCGCAACGAGTACAGCGAGGCCGGTCAGATCCCGATCGACTCGATCTACTCCCCGGTCCTGAAAGTCACCTACCGTGTCGAGGCGACTCGTGCCGGTGAGCGCACCGACTTCGACCGCCTCGTGGTCGACGTCGAGACCAAGCCGGCGATCAGCCCGCGCGACGCCATCGCCTCGGCCGGTCGCACGCTGACCGAGCTGTTCGGTCTGGCGCGCGAGCTCAACACGGCCGCAGAGGGCATCGAGATCGGCCCCGCGCCGGTCGACGCCGTCCTCAGCTCCGAGCTGTCGATGCCGATCGAGGACCTCGACCTGTCGGTTCGCTCGTACAACTGCCTCAAGCGCGAAGGCATCAACACCGTGAGCGAGCTCGTCTCGCTCTCGGAGACGCAGCTCATGAACATCCGCAACTTCGGTCAGAAGTCGGTGGATGAGGTCAAGGACAAGCTGACCGAGATGGGCCTTTCGCTCAAGGACTCGGTCCCCGGCTTCGACGGCGCCCACTTCTACAGCGGCTACGAAGAAGACGAGACCACCATCTGAGGCTTGTCTTCCGACGACGCCTTTTGACTTTTCACACCTGGAGATAACCGATCATGCCTAAGCCCACCAAGGGCCCCCGCCTCGGAGGCGGCCCCGCGCACGAGCGCCTGATGCTCGCCAACCTGGCCGCTGCGCTGTTCACCCACAAGAGCATCAAGACGACCGAGACCAAGGCCAAGCGCCTGCGTCCGATCGCCGAGCGTCTCATCACGTTCGCGAAGCGCGGCGACCTGCACGCGCGCCGTCGCGTGCTCGCCACCATCCACGACAAGGGCGTGGTGCACGAGCTGTTCACCGAGATCGCTCCGCTCGTCGCCGAGCGTGACGGCGGATACACCCGCATCACCAAGCTGGGCTTCCGCAAGGGCGACAACGCTTCGATGGTGCAGATCGAGCTCGTGCTCGAGCCTGTCACCCCGAAGGTGAAGTCGACGAAGTCGGCGAAGGCTGCTGCTCCGAAGGCTGCTCCGGCCGCCGATGAGGCTCCGGCCGAGGCCGCCTCCACCGAGACCGAGGCCGCTGAGGCAGAGGTCGTCGAGGAGACCACCGCCGACGCTGAGGTCACCCCGGAGGAGACCACCGCCGAGGCTGAGGCCGAGAAGGCGTAACCTCTCACGGTTCCCGAAGGCCCCGCATCCAGTGGATGCGGGGCCTTCGTCGTGCACCGGGCTGTCGTTAGGCTGGGGGCATGGCCGACCACGACGACGACCTCCTGCCCGTGAACGAGCGCGTGACCGCGCCCCAGACGCACACCCCAGCGCATCCACTGATCGCCGAGTGGCGCCCGGCCACGCAGGCGGACGTCGACGCCGTGACAGAGGCGCAGCGCGCGATGGATGCGGTGGACCACCCCGAGTGGCTGCACACCCGCGACGAGGTGCAGGAGCTGTTCGACTATTCGTTCGTCGACCTCGCGGAGGACACGCTGCTCGGCTTCGGGCGGGACGGCGCGCTCGTCGCCGTCGGGGTCACGACGATGCCTCCGCTGCAGGAGTCATTGGTGCGCGTGTTCCTGGAGGGCGGCGTGCATCCCAAGCTGCGTGGCCGCGGCATCGGGCGGGAACTGCTGTCCTGGTCGAGGACGCGGGCGGAGCAGAAGCTCGCCGCATCGGAGAAGACGCTGCCCGCGTGGATCATGGCGTACGCCGATGAGCGCGCCGAGGATGCGGCCCGGCTGTTCCACCGCGACGGGTTCGAGACCGCCCGCTATTTCTTCGAGCTCGAGCGCGATCTCGCCGACCCGATCCCGGAGGTCGAGCCGGCAGGCGGCATCCGGATCGTCCCGTTCCGGGAGGATCTCACTGCCGCGGCCCTGGTGGCGCACAACGACTCGTTCCGCGATCACTGGTCGAGCCAGCCGATGAGCGAGGAGCAGTGGACGGCCTGGATCGGCGGAACCTTCCGGCCGGACATCTCGTTCCTGGCGCTGGACGGCGACGAGGTCGTCGGGTTCGTGCTCAATCAGGTGAACGAGGGCGATTGGGAGACGCAGGGTTTCACCGGGGCGTACATCGGAATGGTCGGCACCATCCGCAGCGCGCGCGGCAAGCGGATCGCGCCGGCATTGCTCGGCCGGGCGATGGAGGCGTGCAAGGCGCTCGGCTGGGAGAAGGTGACGCTGTCGGTGGATGCGGAGAACCCGTCCGGCGCGCTCGGCCTCTACACCGGGATGGGCTTCGTCCGAACGAACGCCGAGCTCAGCCTGGTGCGGGTGTACTGAGCCTCCCGGGCATCGCGGCTCACTGGGGGCGCGGTCCTGCCGTGTCCCACGGGTTGGCGACGCGGACGGGAGAGTTGGCCGCCAGCGTCAGCAGCGCATCCCGGAGGGCGTCCGCGTAGACGAGGCCGCCGCGGTGGCCGGGGTGGATCTGGTCGTCGGCGAGCAGGTCGAGGTGGCCGCCGATGTCTTCGCGCCAGGGCGCGACGGCGACCTGTTTCGGGTGGGCGGCGGCGAAACCGGCGATGGTGGTGTTGACCCCGTCCGTCCAGGATCGCGGCGCCTGCACGGTGACGAGGACGAGCTTCCTGCGGGGGCCGATCGCATCGGTGAGCGCGCCGAGCGTGTCCTCGCCGATCGAACCGTTGGTGCCGAGGCCCACCAGCACCACAGAGCGCAGCTCTCCCGCCGCCGCTGCCGCGCGGACGAGAGCGGGTGCGGCACTCATCTGGCGGGACACGACCGCGTCGATCCGGATGCCGGGGTAGCGCTCCTGCAGTGCAGGCGCCGATGCGAGCATCACCGAGTCGCCGAACGCCGAAATGTCGGCGCCGGTCGCGACCGGCTGCGGGTCGGGCGGGATGCGCAGGTGCGGCCGGTCGTGGGGCACGGCTCCGCCCGCGTTCGGCTGCGCACCCGTCGCGGGGCCGCCGAGCGCCGCCTTCCCTCTCTCGATGAAGTGCTGCGCGCCCGTGGCGGTCGGTGCCACGATCATCGCGGCGACGGTCGCGACGGAGAGCAGCGCTGCGACGCTCGCGACCGCGATTCCTCCGGCGCGTGCTGTTCGGGATGCGCGCATCCGGTGGCGGGCCGCGCGGAGGACGCCGCGCATCCCGTGCCTGCGGATGGGCTGCTCCAGCCAGCGGTGGGACAGGAACGCGGCGGCGGACGCAATGGCCAGTGCGCCGAAGCCCACGATGGGCGCCATCACCGGGTCGTGCTCATCAGGCACGACAGCGCAGACGAGCACGAAGACCGGCCAGTGCCAGAGGTACAGCCCGTAGGAACGTGCGCCGACGGCCTGCAACGGCCGGGTGTCGAGGACGCGGCCGAGCCGAGCGCCTGGAACGACGGCCGCCCAGATCGCGAGCGCGCTCAGGACGCTCACCAGCACCAGGCCGCCGCGGTAGGTGAAGGCGGCGTCGTCGCGCAGCAGAACGCACGACACGACGAGCCCGGCCAGGGAGAGCACGCCGAGCGGCGGCAGCCAGCGCCGGACGAAGACCTGCATCGCCGTCTCGCCAGCGTCGAGGTCGAGTGGTCGGGCGCGGGCGATCAGGATGGCGAGCGCAGCGCCGATCGCCAGCCCGAAGCTGTGGGTGTCCGAACCGAAGTACACGCGGGTGGGGTCGCCGCCTGCCGGGTACAGCGCGAACATCGCGACCGCGGATGCGATGGCGACCAGCGAGACCACCGCGAGCCTCGCCCACCACTGCCGCAGCAGCGCGAGGGCGAGGATGACAAGCGGCCAGACGAGGTAGAACTGCTCCTCGACCGCAAGCGACCACAGATTGCGGTACAGCTCCGGCGCATCCTGAGCGAAGTAGCTGCTGTCCGCCGCGATCGACAGCCAGTTGGCGCTGAACGTCGCAGCGCCGAGGACCTGCCTCGGCAGCCCCACGAGCACGTCGCCTCCCACGGCCAGGGCTGCGGCGGAGCACACGACGACGAGTGCCACGATCGCGGGCACGAGACGTCGCGCCCTTCGCACCCAGAAGCTGCGCAGGTCGATCCGCCCTGTCTTGCCTCGCTCGCGCATCAGCAGACTGGTGATGAGGAAGCCGCTCACCACGAAGAAGATGTCCACGCCGATGAACCCGCCCGGCAGGGCGCCGGGGAACAGGTGATAGACGAGCACCGCGGCGACGGCGATGGCGCGCAGTCCGTCGAGGCCGGCGTAGCGGCGGGTGGCCCTGCCCGCGAACGGCGGGTGTCCGGCGGGCCGGACGGCGACGGCAGGGCGGACGGTGAGCCGCTGGGCGGACGCCGGATGCGGTCGAACCGGATGCGGTGGGTGGATTCTGGTGGGCGAGGTGCTGGGGGAGGGAGAAGTCTGTGGAGTCATAGCGGGTCGGGTGATCGCGAAGGGACCACGATAGCAACGGCTCCTGACAGTCCTCGGCGCTTCCGTAGAATCGTGATGTGAACGACCTGGTGACCACCCGCTTCCGCCTCGACATCGCGTACCAGGGCACCGGGTTCAACGGCTGGGCCCGCCAGCCGGGGCAGCGAACCGTGCAGGGCGAGCTCGAGTCGGCCCTCGCGACGATCTTCCGGCGGTACGGCGACGCGCCCACCTTGACGGTCGCCGGACGAACGGATGCGGGCGTGCACGCGACCGGGCAGGTCGCCCACGTGGACCTGACGGAGCCGCAGGTGGCCGTCCTGCGCCGCCGCAGGGGCAAACTGCCCGTCCTCCCCGCCGCCGAGGTGCTGGCGCGCAGGGTCAACGGCGTGCTCGGACCTGTGCCCGACGTGATCGTCACGGCGGCGAGCATTGCGCCGGAGGGCTTCGACGCCCGGTTCTCCGCGATCTGGCGTCGCTACGTGTACCGCATCGCCGACCCTGCCTCCCTGCGCGATCCCCTGCAGCGGCACCGCACCGCCTGGGTCTCGGCCCCGCTCGACGTCGAGGCGATGGATGCGGCAGCGCTCGGCCTGCTCGGACTCCACGACTTCGCCAGCTACTGCAAGCCCCGTGAGGGCGCGACGACCATCCGGACACTGCAGGACTTCGGCTGGTCGCGCGACGACGACGGGGTGCTCGTGGCCGAGGTGAGGGCCGATGCGTTCTGCCACAGCATGGTGCGCTCCCTCGTCGGAGCGTGCGCCGGGGTCGGGGAGGGCAAGCTCACGCCGGAGGAGCTGGTGGCGCTGCGCGACGGCCAGCAGCGCACGAACGCGTTCAAGGTCATGCCGGCCCGCGGCCTGACGCTCACGCAGGTCGGCTATCCCGACGACGTCGGGCTCGCGATCCGCGCAGAGCAGACCAGGGCACGGCGGACACTGTAGACCGGGACGCTGGAGGCCTTGCTCAGCGCACCAGCCCGTTCTCATAGGCGAACGCGACGAGCTGCACGCGCGATGTGAGCGCGAGCTTCGCCAGGATGCTGCGCATGTGACTCTTCACCGTCGCCTCGCTGATGTACGCGGTCTGGCCGACCTCGGCGTTGCTGAGTCCGCGAGCGGCGAGCAGGAAGACCTCCTTCTCTCTGGCGGAGAGGCCGGCGATCGCGGCGGGCGCAGGGGCACGCCGCTGACCGCCGAACAGTTCGGCGGTGTCTTTCGGCGCGATCACTGCGTGACCGGCGTCGACGGTGCGGATCGCGGCGAGGACGAACTCGGGCGTCGTGTCCTTCATGATGAATCCGGATGCGCCTGCCCGTACCGCGCGCGCCACCGCCTCGTCCCGCTGGAACGTGGTGAGCACGATGATCTTCGGAACGCCGTCCTGGTCGGCGCCACCCCGGTCGGTTCCGGACAGGATGCGCTCGGTCGCCGCGATGCCGTCGAGCACGGGCATCCGCACATCCATCAGCACCACATCAGGCCGTTCGCGCTCGACCAGGGCGACCGCCGCCTCGCCGTCGTGCGCCGACCCGGCGAACGCGAGGTCGGGCTGCGACTCGATCAGCATGGCGAGGCCAGAGCAGAACAGCACCTGGTCGTCGACGACCGCCACCCGGATCGCGCTCACGACGCCTGCTCGACGGCAGCGGTGGGGATGAACGCGGTGACGACGTATCCGCCTGGCACGTCGTCGTCGTCCCCGGCGGTGAGCCAGCCGCCGGCGAGGCGTGCCCGTTCGTGCATCCCGTACAGGCCGCGCGATTTTGTGGTCTGCTGTGCACGCTCTCCCGGCGTGCCGGTGGAGGTCACCGCGATGGCGAGACCCTGGCCGCGCCAGTCGAGCGAGACGCGCGCCGCCGGCTCTGCTCCCGCGTGCTTGAGCGCATTCGTCAGGCTCTCCTGCACGATGCGGTAGACGGCGAGTTCTTGCGCTCCGGTCAGCGGCTCGGCGTCTCCGAACTGCTCCAGCTCCACGGCGAGCCCTGCTGTCCGCATCCGTTCGACCAGCTCGCCGACGTCGTCGACGGTCGGGGTGGAGTGCCCGATCGGGTCGGCGACGAGCGTCTGGATGAGCATCCGCACCTCGGTGAGCGAGGTGCGAGCGGAGGCGGCGATGTTCTCAAGCGACTCGGAGACCGCCTCTGGACGGGCGGGAGCGACGAACCGGGCGCCGTCTGCCTGAGCGATGATCACGGAGAGCGAGTGCGCCATGATGTCGTGCACGTCCTGGGCGATCCTGTCGCGCTCCTGGGAGACGAGCAGGTCGACCTCGGCGCTGCGCAACTCGTCGGTGGTCTGGGCGAGGAGCACGTCGCTGCGCAGCTTCTGCTGCCAGGCGCGGCCGAAGAAGCCGAGGAGCCAGGCGCACACCGCGAACGCGATCGCGACGGAGAAGATGATGACCCTGTTCACGACGATCGCACCGACGCTGGTGGTCGTGCTGGGGAACGGGCCGTACCAATCGAGCCTCGGCCATGCGATGAGCAGACCTGCGACAGAGACAGCCAGCCCGACGGCGAACACGAATGAGAGCGGCCTCCAGCGATCCCGGATGCTCACGCTCACGCCGACGATCACAACGAGGAACCCGAACGCGATCGGCCAGTCCGTCGAGCCGAACGCCCCTGCGGGGAAGATCAGCTGCCCGATGACGATCAGCGTGCAGAGGCCCATTGCGATCATCGGCCAGATCCGGCAGATCGCGATGGCGATGGAGACCCCCATGAGTGCCGCCCACCACGGCAGCACACTCTGCAGGAAGCCGGAATGGATCTGGTGCCGTCCGACCTCCGCGAACGCCCAGAACAGGAAGAACGCGATCGCGATCAGGGGCTCGATGTAGCGCTGAGCGACGGGGAATAGCTTGACCATGCGCCTCACGCTATGGTGCTCCGGGGGCCGGCGCATCGCATTCCCCCGCTTTTCAGCCCCAAGGCTGAGTGCTTCCCGCCCGCGGTTTGACCGGCATCCCGCCTGTCGCGTACTATTGATCTTTGGTGTCCGCGCCTCTGCGGTGCGACACACGAACGTGAGCCCTCCGAAGGGCAGGTTCCCTCCTCATCCAGGAGCGGAACAGCCAGGGAGTGGGATTCACGAACACCTCCGTTCGATACAGAAAGCAGCCACTACTGTGACGCGCACTTACACCCCGAAGGCAGACGAGATCCAGCGCGACTGGCTCATCATCGACGCGACTGACGTCGTGCTCGGCCGTCTCGCCAGCCACACCGCCGCTCTCCTCCGTGGAAAGCACAAGGCGACGTTCGCCCCCCACATGGACTCCGGCGACTTCGTCATCATCGTCAACGCGGACAAGGTCGCCCTCACCGGCGCCAAGGCTGCGCAGAAGAAGGCGTACCGCCACTCCGGTTACCCGGGCGGCCTCTCGGCTGTCACCTACGCCGAGCTCCTCGAGAAGAACCCGATCCGCGCTGTGGAGAAGGCCGTCCGTGGAATGCTCCCCAAGAACTCGATCGGCCGCGCTCAGCTCCGCAAGCTGAAGGTCTACACGGGAAGCGAGCACCCGCACGCCGCCCAGCAGCCGAAGCCGTACACCCTCGGCCAGGTCGCTCAGTAAGCGACCGACAGACCTTTCAGACTCAGAGATAAAGGATTATCACCATCGTGGCGAAGATCGCAGACAGCATCGAGTCGGCTCAGGCCGACAACGTCGAGTCCTACTCGACCGAGACCCCGGCCTCCGAGGCCCCCCAGGCGCAGCGCCCCGTCCTCACCGTTCCCGGTGCGGCCGTCGGCCGTCGCAAGCAGGCCATCGCCCGCGCGCGCCTCGTTCCCGGCTCCGGCAGCATCACGGTCAACGGCCGTGAGTTCGCCGACTACTTCCCGAACAAGCTGCACCAGCAGCTCATCACCGACCCGTTCAAGGTCCTCGACCTCATCGGCGGCTACGACGTCATCGCACGCATCACCGGTGGTGGCCCTTCCGGCCAGGCCGGCGCGCTGCGCCTGGCGATCGCTCGTGCCCTCAACGAGATCGACCGCGAGAACAACCGTGCCACCCTCAAGAAGGCGGGCTTCCTGACTCGTGACGCTCGCGTCATCGAGCGCAAGAAGGCCGGTCTCAAGAAGGCCCGCAAGGCGTCGCAGTTCTCCAAGCGCTAAGCGTCGACAGCGCTTAGGCTTCGGTTCATGCCACGCCTTTTCGGAACCGACGGAGTCCGCGGACTCGCGAACGGTAGTCTCACCGCCGACCTCGCGCTCGGCCTTGCTCAGGCAGCCGCTGCTGTCCTGACGCAAGGCCGCAGCGCGGAGGCGCGGCGTGCCGCGGGCAAGCGCCCATCGGCGATCGTCGCCCGTGACCCTCGTGTCTCGGGCGAGTTCATTTCTGCGGCCGTGTCCGCCGGGCTCGCGAGCTCCGGCATCGACGTGTACGACGCCGGGGTCATCCCGACGCCCGCTGCCGCTTTCCTGATCGCGGACTTCGATGCCGACTTCGGCGTCATGGTCTCCGCATCCCACAATCCGGCACCGGACAACGGAATCAAGATCTTCGCCAGGGGCGGCACCAAACTGCCCGACATCGTCGAGAACAGGATCGAGGAGCACCTCTCCCTCGAGAAGCTGGCTCCGACCGGCGCGGCCGTCGGCCGCATCCGCCGCTTCGCCGATGCTGAGGACCGCTACGTCCTGCACCTGCTCGCGAGCCTGCCGCACCGCCTCGACGGCATCCACGTCGTCCTCGACTGCGCCCACGGTGCAGCGGCCGGCGTCTCGCCCGAGGTGTTCACGGATGCGGGCGCCCGCGTCACCGTCATCGGCGACTCGCCGGACGGGATGAACATCAACGACGGGGTCGGCTCGACCCACCTCGACAATCTCGCCGCTGCCGTTCTGGCCGCCGGTGCGGATGTCGGCATCGCGCACGACGGCGACGCCGACCGCTGCCTCGCGATCGACGCGAACGGCAACGTGGTCGACGGCGACCAGATCATGGCGATCCTCGCGGTCGGCATGAAACAGCGCGGCAAGCTCCGCGACGACACGCTCGTCGCCACCGTGATGAGCAACCTCGGGCTGAAGCTCGCGATGCGCGATCACGGCATCAGGGTCGTCGAGACAGCCGTCGGCGACCGGTACGTGCTCGAGGAGATGAACCAGAACGACTACTCCCTCGGCGGGGAGCAGTCCGGTCACGTCATCATGCGCGAGTTCGCCACGACGGGCGACGGCATCCTGACCGGCCTGCACCTGCTCAGCGAGATGGCACGCCAGGGCAAGACCCTCGCGGAGCTCGCCCAGGTGATGACCGTCTACCCGCAGGTGATGGTGAACGTCAAGAACGTCGACCACCACGCCGTGCACACCGACGACGGCCTCAAGGCGGCCGTGCAGACGGCGGAGGCGACGCTCGGCGACACCGGACGCGTGCTCCTGCGCCCGTCCGGCACGGAGCCGCTGGTGCGCGTGATGGTCGAGGCGGCGGACATCCACACGGCCGAGCGCCTCGCCGAGGAGCTCGCCACCGTCGTGCGCGAGCGGTTGTCGCTCTAGCGGTCTCTGACCGGCTTTCAGCGGGTTCTGCGGCCGCGGGCTTCGATGAAGTCTGCGGCCGTGAACACGCGCTCCTCCGGCGGAAGCATGTCCATGCCGGTCAGCCCGGCGGTGAGCGCGCCGAGGTCGATGCCGAGCACGGTGGACACCTGCACCAGCGTCTCGAGGGTCGGATTGCTCTGGCCGCGCTCGAGCTTGCCGTAGTTCGCGACGTCCATTCCCGCGAGATGTGCGATGTCGGACTGCGGGAGCCCGAGGGCGATCCTGGCATCCCGGATGCGGTCCCCGAGGATCGCTGCGGCGTTCGAACGCTGTACTGGCACGATGTCTCCCGGTCGGCTCAGCGGCCGCCCTCGCCCTTCCTGGATGCGATGAAATCGGCCACCGTGTACGTGCGCGTGCGCTTCGGCAGCAGTTCGTCCCCGTACAACCCCTTGAGCAGGTCGCCAGGGTCGACGTTCAGTGCTGTCGCCAGCCGCACGATCGTGTGGAGCTCGGCGTTGGCTTCTCCTCGCTCGATCCGTCCGTAGTTGGTGGAGTGCATGTCGGCGAGGTGCGCCGCGTCCTCCTGGGAGAGGCCGAGGGCGAGCCTGGCCGCGCGCACGCGCTCGCCGAACAGCTCGGCGGCGCGGGAGTGTGGAGCGGCCATACCTCATGATGGAATAACACGCGCTTTGAATACCAGAGCGTGAAGACCCTGTTATCCAGACCTGGGGGATTTATGCCCCGATCAGAGCTTCCGCAGCAGTACGGAGCTCACCGTGTGATCGGCGCCCTTTCGCAGCACCAGCTTGGCCCGGGAGCGCGTGGGCCGGATGTTCTGGGTGAGGTTCGGTTCGTTGATCGACTCCCAGATGCTGGATGCGCGTGCGCGCGCCTGCTCCTCGGTCAGCTCGGCGAAGCGATGGAAGTACGACTTGGGGTTGGTGAACGCCCCGCGCTGCAGCTTGAGGAAGCGCTCCTGGTACCAGTGCGCGATGTCGCGAGTGCGCGCATCCACGTAGACGGAGAAGTCGAACAGGTCGCTGACCGCGAGCCGGTTGCCTCCTCCGGCCGGCTGCAGCACATTGAGCCCCTCGACGATGAGCACGTCCGGACGGCGGACCACGATCTCGGCGTCCGGCACGATGTCGTAGCTGAGGTGCGAGTAGAACGGCGCACGCACCTCGGCTGCGCCGCTCTTGACGGCGGTGACGAAGCGTAGGAGAGCCTTCCGGTCGTACGACTCGGGGAAGCCCTTCCTGTCCATCAGGCCGCGGCGCTCCAGCTCCGCATTGGGCAGCAGAAACCCGTCGGTGGTGACGAGCTCGACACGGGGCGTGTCGTCCCAGCGGGACAGCAGCTCGCGCATCAGCCGCGCGATCGTCGACTTGCCGACGGCGACGGAGCCCGCGACGCCGATCACGAACGGGGTGCTCGCCGCGCGCTCGCCGAGGAACTGGCTGGTCACCCTGTGCAACTGCTTCGCGCCGCCGACGTAGAGGTTCAGCAGGCGGCTGAGCGGCAGATAGACCTCTTCGACTTCGCGCATGTCGAGCGGGTCGCCGAGGCCGCGGAGCTGCACGATCTCGGTCTCCTTGAGCGGAAGTCGTGTGCTCTGCGCGAGATCGGCCCAGTCGGCTCTGCTCAGCTCGACGAACGGGGACGAGTCGCCGTTGCCTGTGGATACGCCCTGTGCTGCGCCGTTCACCGCCATAGGCGACAAGTCTAGGGTGTCGCGCCAGGCTAAAATCGGCAGCATGTGTGGAATCGTGGGGTACGTCGGTACCGACAAGAGTGTTGAGGTCCTGCTCGGCGGCCTGAAGCGGCTGGAGTACCGCGGGTACGACTCGGCCGGTATCGCCGTGATCGGCCCGGACGGCCAGCTCGGCACGGCGAAGAAGGCGGGCAAGCTGTCCGCGCTCGCCGGTGAGCTGGATGCGCACCCGATCCCGAACGGCGGCACGGGCATCGGCCACACCCGCTGGGCGACCCACGGCGGACCGACCGACCGCAACGCCCACCCGCACCTCGGAGACGACGGCAAGCTCGCCGTCATCCACAACGGCATCATCGAGAACTTCGCCACGCTGCGCGACGAACTGCTCGCCGACGGCTTCACCTTCGAGTCGGAGACCGACACCGAGGTCGCCGCCGTGCTCCTCGGCCGCGAGTACCGCACGACGGGCGACCTGAACGAGGCGTTCCAGCGCGTCGTCTCGCGCCTCGAGGGAGCATTCACGCTGCTCGCGCTGCACAAGGACCAGCCGCACGTGGTCGTCGGCGCGCGCCGCAACTCGCCGCTGGTGATCGGCCTCGGCGAGGGTGAGAACTTCCTCGGCTCCGATGTCGCAGCGTTCGTCGAGCACACCCGCAACGCACTGGCCATCGGCCAGGACCAGATCGTGACCATCACTCCGGATGCGGTCACCGTCACCGACTTCTCCGGCTCGCCCGTCGAGGTGGAGCCGTTCGAGATCGCCTGGGACGCCTCCGCCGCCGAGAAGGGCGGCTGGTCGTCGTTCATGGCCAAGGAGATCGCGGAGGAGCCGGACGCCGTCGCGAACACGCTGCGCGGCCGCATCGTCGACGGCACCGTGCACATCCCGGAGCTGGACGTGCTCGGCGACGACAAGCTCTCGACCATCGACCGCATCGCGATCATCGCCTGCGGCACCGCCGCGTACGCCGGCATGGTGGGCAGCTACGCCATCGAGAAGTGGGCGCGCGTGCCCGTCACCGTCGAGCTGAGCCACGAGTTCCGCTACCGCGAGCCTGTCATCACCGACAACACCCTCGTCATCTCGATCAGCCAGTCCGGCGAGACGATGGACACCCTCATGGCCGTCAAGTACGCCCGCGAGGCCGGAGCCACGGCGATCTCCGTCTGCAACACGCAGGGCGCGACCATCCCGCGCGAGTCGGACGCCGCGCTGTACACGCACGCGGGCCCGGAGGTCGCCGTCGCGTCGACCAAGGCGTTCGTCGCGCAGATCACCGCGCTCTACCTGTTCGGCCTGCACCTGGCGCGCGTGCGCGGAACCCTCTCCGAGGTGCAGCAGCACGACGCCATCGACGAGCTGCAGGCCGTTCCGGAGAAGATCGCGTCCGTGCTGGAATCGCACGAGACCATCGCCCAGCTCGCCAGGTGGATGTCCGATACCCGCTCCGTGCTCTTCCTCGGTCGCCACGTCGGATACCCGATCGCCCTGGAGGGTGCGCTGAAGCTCAAGGAGCTGGCGTACATCCACGCGGAGGGCTTCGCGGCAGGCGAGCTCAAGCACGGTCCGATCGCGCTGATCGAGCCTGGCCAGCCGGTCTTCGTCGTCGTTCCCAGCCCGCGCTGGTCGGACGAGATGCACAAGAAGGTCGTCTCGAACATCCAGGAGATCCGCGCCAGAGGCGCGCGCGTCATCGCGATCGCGGAGGAGGGCGACGCCGCCGTGCTCCCGTTCGCCGACGAGGTCATCCGCATCCCGCTTGCCGCTCCGCTGTTCGAGCCGCTGCTCGCCGTGGTGCCGCTGCAGATCTTCGCCATGGAGCTCTCCGCGGCCAAGGGCCTCGACGTGGACCAGCCGCGCAACCTGGCCAAGTCCGTCACCGTCGAGTGACGGAGCGGCCGTGATCGCCGGGATCGGGGTCGACGTCGTCGACCTGGAACGCTTCGCCCGCTCCCTCGAGCGGACGCCGCGCCTGCGGGAACGGCTCTTCACCGACGCGGAGCGCGGCCTGCCCGTGCACTCGCTGGCGGCGCGCTTCGCGGCCAAGGAGGCGCTGATCAAGGCGCTCGGCGGCTCGGAGGGCGTGCGCTGGCACGACATGGAGATCGTCGCGGACGACGAGCGCAACCCGGGCTTCGTGCTGCACAACCTGATCGAACGGGACGTGCGCGAGCGGGGGATCGCGCACATCCATGTGACCATGACGCACGACGCGGGGGTCGCGACGGCGTTCGTGGTGACGGAGAGGGACAGTTGACCATCGCTCACGAGACCGAGGAGCGCGCGGACTTCCGCGAGGCCGTGATCGACCTGCGGGCGCTCGCGGCGAACGTCGCGCACCTCCGCGAGGTGGTCGGCACCGAACACGTGATGGCGGTCGTCAAGGCGAACGCCTACGGGCACGGCGCCGTCGAGTGTGCGCGGGCGGCGCTCGCCGGGGGAGCGGACTGGCTCGGCGTCGCCGACCTCACCGAGGCGATGCAGCTCAGGGACGCTGGGATCGACGCCCCGCTGCTGGCCTGGCTCCACGACCCGGATGCGGACTTCGCTCCCGCCATCGCCGCCGGCGTCGACATCGGGGTGTCCTCGATCGCGCAGCTCGACGCCGTGGCGGCCGCGCGGCGCGCTCTGGTACAGCGCGGCGAGCTGCACGGGCAGGCGTTCGTGCAGCTCAAGCTCGAGACGGGGCTCAGCCGCAACGGCATCTCCGAACCGCAGTGGGATGCGGCGTTCGCCCGCGCCCGCGAGCTGGAGCACGCGGGTGACATCGTCGTGCGCGGAGTGTTCAGCCACGTGTCGAACGCCTCCCCGGAAGACGACCGCGCCGCCGTCGCCGTCTACACCCGCGGGCTCGACCGCGCTGCGGCGGCCGGACTGCGACCCGAGCTGCGTCACCTGGCCGCATCCGCCGCCGCGCTGACCATCCCGGATGCGCGGTTCAACCTGGTGCGCCTCGGCCTCACCATCTACGGTCTGTCGCCGCTCGCCGGCCGGTCGAGCGCCGACCTGGGACTGCGCCCCGTGATGACCCTGCGCGGCAGCGTCGCCGCTGTGCGCCGCGTGCCGGCAGGCACCGGCGTCTCCTACGACTACACCTATCGCACGTCCGGTGACACGACCCTGGCGCTCGTGCCGCTCGGCTACGCGGAAGGCATCCCGCGGCACGCCTCCAACACTGCCCCTGTCTCGATCGCCGGCGCACGGTTCCGCGTCTGCGGCCGCATCGCCATGGACCAGTTCGTGGTAGACGTCGACGACCATCCCGTGCAGGTCGGCGACGAGGTCGTCCTCTTCGGAGACCCGGCGGCCGGTGTCCCGTCGGCAGACGACTGGGCCGCGGCCGCTGGAACCATCAACTACGAGATCGTGACGCGCATCGGCGCCAGGGTGCGCCGCCGCTACGTGGGGATGCCGTGACCGGCTACGTCTGGCCGCCCGTGACGAGAGTCGTGCCGACTGCGGCGGACATGCACACGTTCGGCGTCGAGCTGGCGGCGATCCTGCGCGCGGGCGACCTGGTGGTGCTGAGCGGCCCGCTCGGCGCAGGCAAGACCACGATGACCCGCGGCATCGGCGATGGCCTGCAGGTGCGCGGCTCGGTGACGAGCCCGACCTTCGTGCTCGCCAGAACGCATCCGAGCGTCGTCGGCGGGCCGCCGCTGGTACACGTGGATGCGTACCGCCTCGGCAGCGCGCTGGAGCTGGACGACCTCGACATCGACTTCGCCCGCTCCGTCGTGGTGGTGGAGTGGGGCGCCGGGATGCTCGACGGCGTGACGGAGTCCTGGCTCGAGGTGGAGATCGCGCGACCGACGGGTGCGGCGGACGCCGGGGACGCCGCGGACGCCGCGGACGCCGCGGACGATGTGGACGATGTGGAGCTGGACGCCGACGAGCCGCGCACGGTCACGGTGACCGGGTACGGACCGCGCTGGGCCTCCGGCACGTCGCCCGATCCCGTTTAGGCTGGATCCATGCTTCTCGCCATCGACACCTCCGCCGGAACGAGTGTGGCCGTGGTCGATCGCGACCGCGGGATCATCGCCGAACGCACCGAGGCGGACACCATGCGGCACGCCGAGGTCATCGGCGAGCTGATCGAGGCGGTGCTGGCCGAGTCCGGCGTCGCCGTGAGCGCGCTGTCCGGCGTCGTCGCCGGTATGGGTCCCGGGCCGTTCACCGGCCTGCGGGTGGGTATCGCCGCAGCCAAGGCGTTCGCGTTCGGCGCAGGGAAGCCGCTGGTGCCCGTGGTCAGCCACGACGCCGTCGCGTTCGAGCGGTACGGCGCCGGCGCGGCGGGCGACCTGCTCGTCGTGACGGATGCCCGCCGCAAGGAGCTCTACTGGTCCGCATACTCCGGACTGGACGAGCACGGCATCCCCGTGCGCCTGGACGGTCCAGGGCTGACGAAACCGGACGACCTGCCGCACGGCGGGATGACGCGGTTCGACGCATCCACTGTCTCCGCAGGCGCCCTCGGGATGATCGCCGAGCTGCGCTACTCGAACCGGCTGCCGTTCGACTCCGACGAGCCGCTCTACCTGCGGTCGCCGGACGTCACACTCTCCTCCGGCCCCAAGAGGGTGAGCGCGTGACCGCCTGGCAGCTCAGGCGCGCCACGGACGACGACGTGGATGCGATAATGCGGCTCGAACGCGCCACCTTCGTCTCCGACGCCTGGTCGGAGCACTCGATGCGCTCCGAGGTGGCGAGCGCCAACGGGTACTACCTGGTCGCGTTCGAGCCGGAGCACCCAGAGCAGATCGACGGCTATGCCGGACTGCTTGCGCCGCAGGGCGCCGGTGAGGGCGACATCCAGACCATCGCCGTCGCCCCGCACGCCCGCCGCAGGGGGCTCGGCCGCGTGCTGATGCTTTCCCTCATCGTCGAGGCTCGCAAGCGCGGGGCACGCGAGGTGTTCCTCGAAGTGCGCGCTGACAACCCAGGCGCCCAGACCCTGTACCGCGAGCTCGGCTTCGAGGAGATCGGCGTCCGGCCGCGCTACTACCAGCCGGACGGCGTCGACGCGATCGTGATGCGCCTCGCCGTGCCGACCCCGCAGACCACGACAGCGACGGCGACGACAGCAACGACGACGACCGAGACCACGACAGAGACGACGGCAGAGACGACGGCATGAACAGAGCGAACCCCCTCGTCCTCGGCATCGAGACCTCCTGCGATGAGACCGGCATCGGCATCGTCCGGGGGACGACCCTGCTCGCCAACACGATCGCCTCATCGATGGACGAGCACGCCCGCTACGGCGGCGTCGTTCCCGAGGTCGCCGCGCGCGCCCACCTGGAGGCGCTGACGCCGACGCTCCGCACGGCCGTCGCCGACGCGGGCATCGACCTGGCCGACATCGACGCGGTCTCCGTCACGAGCGGTCCTGGGCTGTCCGGTGCGCTGATGGTCGGCGTCGGGGCGGCGAAGGCGCTCGCCCTCTCGCTCGGCAAACCGCTGTACGCGGTGAACCACCTGGTCGGCCATGTCGGCGCGGACCTGCTCGACGCGCACGGCGGGCACGGACACCCCGTCGAACTGCCGACGATCGCTCTCCTCGTCTCCGGCGGCCACACCTCGCTGCTGCTGGTCCGCGACCTGGTGACCGACGTCGAGCTGCTCGGCGAGACCATCGACGACGCGGCAGGGGAGGCGTTCGACAAGGTCGCGCGCGTCCTCGGGCTGCCGTATCCGGGAGGCCCCCAGATCGACAGGGTCGCCGTCGACGGAGACCCGAAGGCGATCCGGTTCCCGCGCGGCCTCACCAAGCCGAAAGACCTCGAACACCACCGGTACGACTTCTCGTTCTCCGGTCTCAAGACCGCGGTCGCGCGCTGGGTCGAACAGCGACAGGATGCGGGAGAGCCCGTGCCCGTCGCCGACGTCGCCGCCTCGTTCCGCGAGGCCGTCGTGGATGTGCTGATCACGAAGGCGCTCGCCGCCTGCGCCGACTTCGGCGTCCCTCGCCTGCTGCTCGGGGGAGGGGTGGTCGCGAACGCTCGGGTGCGGCAGGTGGCACAGGAACGGGCGACGGCCGCGGGCGTCGAGTTGCGCATCCCCGCCCTGTCGCTGTGCACGGACAACGGGGCGATGATCGCCGCTCTCGGCGCGCAACTGATCATGGCGGGCCACGAGCCGAGCACCCTCGGCTTCTCGGCGGACTCGACCCTCCCTGTCACGGAGATCCAGGTCATGCGCTGACCTGCAGGGGCCCGGATACGACCGAGGTATCGCGTCACCGCCAGGCCACGTGGTACCGCGGTCCCCATTCCTGTGCGGACGCTCACGGTCGCGCATCCCGATCGGTAGGCTGGTCGAGGGGGCGCCGATGGGGGACTGTCGTTGACACCCGTGTGCACCCGCTGCCAGCATTGGCTGCGATACAGGAATTTCTCAGGATTGAAGGAGATGGGTCTCATGACCGATCCGAACGTGCCGGCGGAGCCGGTGGACCCCAACGCACAGAGCGGCGACGTGCCGACCGGAGAGGCGCAGACCGGCGCTGTTCCCCCCGTCGAGCCCGCGGCAGCGCCCGCTGCGCCCGCTGCACCCGCTGCGCCCGAGGCTGCCCCGGCAGCGCCCGTGCCCCCGGCAGCGCCCGTCCCGCCGGCCGGATACGGCCAGCAGCCGCAGGCCCCGGGCCAGCCGTACGGCCAGCAGCAGCCGTATGGTCAGCAGCAGCCCTATGGTCAGCAGCAGCCCTACGGTCAGCAGCAGCCGTACGGTCAGCAGCCGTATGGCCAGCAGCAGGCCTATGGCCAGCAGCAGGCATACGGTCAGCCCGCGTACGGACAGCCGGCCCCCGGATACGCGCAGCCGTACGCGGCTCCCGCCAAGTCGCCGACGCTGAGCATCCTGTCGATGGTCGGCGGCATCATCGGTGTCGTGCTCGGCTGGGTCTACGGCATCGGCTTCCCGTTCGGCGTCGCCGCGATCATTCTCGGCTTCATCGGCAAGAAGAAGGAACCGGCCGCGAAGGGCTTCTGGCTCACCGGTATCATCACCGGTTTCGTCAGCGTGCTGTTCTCGGTGATCATCTGGGTGGTCATCATCATCTTCGTCATCGCCGTGAGCGCGAGCAGCAACTACTACAGCGGATACTGATCCGCCGACTGTCCGATGGGCCGGGATGCGCGTGAGCGCGTCCCGGCCCATCGTCGTCTCCGGTCAGTGGATGCGTTCCACCAGCATCGCCGTGTGCTTACCTGCCACGCGCGTGAGCAGCAGCGTCGCCGACGCCGAGCCGCTGAGGGAGAGGCGCTTGCGGAGGGCGGCGGGGTCCACATCCACGCCCCGCTTCTTGATCTCGAGGGTCCCGATGCCGCGGTCGCGCAGGGCGCGCTTCAGGTCGCGTTCGTTGAACGGCAGTGTCTCGATCACGCGGAAGCCGCTGGCGAACGGCGTCGTGGCGAGACTGTCGGAGGTGATGTACGCGATGCCGTCCGCGAGCATCCTGCCGTCGATGCTGCGCGCGAGGTCGCCGATGAGCCTGGCGCGGATGACCGCCCCGTCCGGTTCGTAGACGTATTCGCCGAGCGGGCCGGTCTCCTCGTCGCCACTGTCGGCGCGCGCGGTGAGCTCGGTGGCCTCGTCGCCTTTGATCACCAGCGCGGCGCGGCCGATGCCTGGGCGCGCGAGCACGCCGAACCAGAGGCCCATCTCGACCACCTGGCCGTCCACGGAGATCCACTGGGCTTCGGCGGACGAGGGGATGAGGTCGCGGTCGAGTCCCGGGCCCAGCTTGACGCCGACCGACCGTCCCGTCGCCAGCTCGAAGGCGAAGCCGAGGGAGGGGGAGTACTCGTCCGGGTCGGTGAGCCTGGACGTCTGGCCGTGCCCGGCCGTGCGTCTGGCCGGATCGAGGAAGACGCCGTCGAACGAGCGCAGGTCGACGTCCTCCGCCCTCCTGTGCTCCACCGTCGTGCGGGGGAACGGCGCGAGGTTGTAGCTGGCGATCGCGGCGGTGACCTCGTCGGCGTCCACGGCCAGCACCTCGATGTCGAGTGCCGAGATCGCGAGCGCGTCGCCACCGATGCCGCAGCCGAGGTCGGCGACGCGCTCCAGCCCGGCCGCGTGGAAGCGTCCCGCGTGCCGTGCGGCGACGGGCAGTCTGGTCGCCTGCTCCAGGCCGGATTCGGTGAACAGCATCCGGTCGGCGAAGGCGCCGAACTTGGCCGTCGCCTTCGAGCGCAGCTTGGCCTGGGTGAGCACGGCAGCCACCAGTCCAGGAGAGTGGCCGGCCTTGCGCAGGTCGCTGACCAGCCGGAGCACGTCGCGCTCCGAGTGGTACGGCGGCAGCGAATCGAGCAGCCGCAGCCCCTCGGTGGAGAGCAGCTCGACGAGTTCCGACCGGTCCATGCGACTCACGCTACCTCGTCTGTGTCATCCTCCTGGCACTCACGTTGCGTGACTGCTAACGCACCCTCTAAACTCGTGTTAGCACTCTCACTATGAGGCTGCTAACTCACGTCTTTTGTTCACGCCTGTGTTTGTAGGAAAGAGGGTCAACCGTGTCGGTCTCCATCAAGCCGCTCGAGGATCGCATCGTCATCAAGCAGGTCGAGGCTGAGCAGACCACTGCATCTGGTCTGGTCATTCCCGACACTGCCAAGGAGAAGCCGCAGGAGGGCGAAGTCGTCGCCGTCGGCCCCGGCCGCATCGACGACAACGGCAACCGCGTTCCGCTCGACGTCGCCGTCGGCGACAAGGTGATCTACTCCAAGTACGGCGGAACCGAGGTCAAGTTCGGTGGCGAGGACTACCTCGTTCTCTCCGCTCGCGACGTTCTGGCGGTCGTCGTCCGCTGACGACAGGCCGTTCGATGGCCCGGGTGCGCACGCGCATCCGGGCCATCGTCGTTCTGCCGGATCTCCGTCCGAACGGAGATCCGCCGCGATTCCGGGCAGTTTCTCCTTCTGAACGGAGAAGCCGTCGGCGTGGCGCGCGCCGTCTCCTTCTGAACGGAGCTCCGCATCCGGCGCGTCGTCGCGCGTAGGATCGCTCCGTGTCCCAGAGCGAAACATCCCAGAGCGATCCCGTCACCAAGCCCCTGTCGGAACACCGCCGCTCCGGTCTCGTCTACGCCATCTCCGCGTACGTCCTCTGGGGCATCCTGCCCATCTACTTCCTGTCGCTCGTGCCGGCGAGCGCGTGGGAGATCGTCGCCTGGCGGGTGCTGTTCTCGCTGGTCTTCTGCGCCATCCTGCTGACGGTCACGCGGAAGTGGCGCGCCTTCGGCTCCCTGCTGCTCAACAAACGGGTCGTCTTCACCATGGGCGTCGCCGGGGCGCTCATCTACGTCAACTGGCAGACCTATGTGCTCGCGACGGTCAGCGGCCATGTCGTCGAGGCGGCGCTCGGATACTTCATCAACCCGATCGTGACGGTGTTCCTCGGGGTGCTCGTGCAGCGCGAGAGGCTGCGGGTCGCTCAGTGGGTGGCGGTCGGCGTGAGCGTGGTCGCGGTGGTCGTGCTGGCGATCGGCTACGGCGCGATGCCGTGGATCGCGCTCATCCTGGCGTTCTCGTTCGGACTGTACGGCCTCATCAAGAAGCGTGTCGGAGGGGCAGTGGATGCGGTCTCCGGCCTCACCCTGGAGACCATGTGGCTGACCCCGGTCGCCATCGTGCAGCTCGTCGTCGTCGGCGCGACAGTGGGCGTCACCCTCGGCACGGTCAGCGTCTGGCACACGGTCGCCCTGGTCGGCACCGGCGTCATCACCGCCGTGCCCCTGCTGTTCTTCGCTGCCGCCTCGCGGAGGCTGCCGCTGGTCTACATGGGGTTCATCCAGTACTTCGCCCCGTTCATCCAGTTCCTGGTCGGCGTGGTGGTGCTGCACGAGGCCATGCCGCCTGAGCGGTGGTTCGGTTTCGCCATCGTCTGGCTGGCGCTGCTGATCCTGTGCGTCGACATGATCGTCGCCAACCGCTCCGGCCGGAAAGCCGCGGAACTCGACGTTGCGACCGTGGAATAAACCACCAGGGTTCTGCCGTTACGATTGATTATCCGCAGGCGCTGGTGGCGGCGGACTTCTTCCAACTCCGCAACGACTAAGGGGTGAAATGGATCAGTCGGATCCGTTCGGTTTCATCGGTTTGACCTACGACGACGTGATGCTCCTTCCCGGGTACACAGACGTCATCCCGAGTGAGGTCGACACCTCCTCGCGTCTCACCAAGCGCATCTCGGTCTCCGCTCCGCTCCTCTCGAGCGCCATGGACACCGTCACCGAGTCCCGCATGGCTGTCGCCATGGCGCGGCAGGGCGGCATCGGCATCCTGCACCGCAACCTCTCGATCGAAGACCAGGCGGCGCACGTCGACAAGGTCAAGCGGTCGGAGTCGGGCATGATCACCAATCCCGTCACCACCACCCCCGACGCCACCGTCGAGGAAGTGGATGCACTGTGCGGCCAGTTCCGCGTCAGCGGCCTCCCCGTGGTCGAGGGGGACGGCACCCTCGTCGGCATCATCACCAACCGCGACATGCGTTTCGTGTCGCCGTTCGAGCGCACCACCACCTACGTGCGCGACGTGATGACCAGGATGCCCCTGATCACCGCTCCGGTCGGGATCGACCCTGACTCCGCGGTCGCCATCTTCGCCGAGCACAAGATCGAGAAGCTCCCCCTGGTCGACGCCGACGGTCGCCTGCGCGGGCTCATCACGGTCAAGGACTTCGACAAGAGCGAGAAGTACCCGAACGCCACCAAAGACGACGAGGGCCGTCTGCGCGTCGGCGCCGCCATCGGCTTCTTCGGCGACGGCTGGGAGCGAGCGATGACCCTGATCGACGCGGGCGTCGACGTCATCGTGGTCGACACGGCCAACGGCGAGAGCCGCGGCGTGCTCGACATCATCAGCAGGCTCAAGCACGAGCCGCGCGCCAAGCACGTGGACGTGATCGGCGGCCAGGCAGCCACCCGCTCGGGTGCTCAGGCCCTGATCGACGCCGGCGCCGACGCGATCAAGGTCGGCGTCGGGCCGGGCTCGATCTGCACCACCCGCGTCGTCGCCGGTGTCGGTGTGCCGCAGGTGACCGCGGTCTACGAATCCTCGCTCGCCGCGCGCCCGGCAGGGGTCCCGCTGATCGCCGACGGCGGTCTGCAGTACTCGGGCGACATCGCGAAGGCACTCGTCGCGGGTGCGGACACCGTGATGCTCGGCTCGCTGCTCGCTGGAACGTCGGAGTCGCCCGGCGACCTGGTGTTCGTGAACGGCAAGCAGTTCAAGAACTACCGCGGGATGGGCTCGCTCGGTGCGATGCAGACCCGCGGCAAGAAGACCTCGTACTCCCGCGACCGCTACTTCCAGGCGGACGTTCCGAGCGACGAGCAGCTCATCGCCGAGGGCATCGAGGGCCAGGTGCCGTATCGCGGCCCGCTGTCGGCCGTCGCCTACCAGTTGCTCGGCGGCCTGCGTCAGTCGATGTTCTACGTCGGCGCCCGCACCATCCCCGAGCTCAAGGAGCGCGGCAAGTTCGTGCGCATCACCCCGGCCGGGCTCAAGGAGTCGCACCCGCACGACATCCAGATGGTCGTGGAGTCGCCGAACTACACGCGCTGAACTCGGCTCCGCTGAGTCACTCCGCTGTCCGAAACCGCCGTCCACTCCCCGTGGGCGGCGGTTTCGTCTATTCTGGAAGGCTTTGTCCGCATCCAGATCAGGAGTTCCCCTCATGGGTCACATCGACGTCGCCGGTGTCTCGTACACCCTCGCCGACGGACGGCCTCTGCTCGACGATGTCAGCTTCCGGGTCGGCGACGGCCGCGTCTCCGCGCTGATCGGCGCGAACGGCGCAGGCAAGTCGACGCTGTTGCGCATCATCCGCGGTGAGCTGCGACCGGATTCCGGCGCCGTGGCCATCGACGGAGGTCTGGGGGTGATGGACCAGTTCGTCGGGCACGTCCGCGACGACCGGACCGTGCACGACCTTCTCGTCCAGGTTGCGCCCCCTGCGGTGCGCCTGGCGGCCGAGCGGCTGGTCGCTGCCGAGGACGCGATCATCGAGCGCGACGAGACGGACACCCAGCTCCGCTACGCGACAGCGCTCGCCGAGTACGCGGATGCGGGCGGCTACGACCACGAGGTGCTGTGGGACCACTGCACCGTGGCGGCCCTCGGCATCCCGTTCGAGCGGGCCAGGCTGCGCGAGGTGCGGACCCTGTCCGGTGGCGAGCAGAAGCGCGTGGTGCTGGAGGCGCTGCTGCGCGGCCCCGACCAGGTATTGCTGCTCGACGAGCCGGACAACTACCTGGATGTTCCCGGCAAGCGCTGGCTGGAGGAGCAGTTGCGCTCGACCCCGAAGACAGTCCTGCTCGTCTCGCACGACCGCGAGCTGCTGGCCAGCGCCGCCGACCGCATCGTCACGCTCGAACTCGGCGCGGCCGGCAACACCACCTGGACGCACGGAGGCGGCTTCGGCGGGTACCACGCGGCGCGCGAGGAGCGCATGGCCAGGCTGGAGGAGCTGCGCAGGCGCTGGGACGAGGAGCACGCCAAACTGAAAGCCCTGGTGCTGCGGTTCAAGGAGAAGGCGAAATACAACAGCGACCTCGCCTCGGCGTACCAGGCGGCGCAGACCCGCCTCGCGAAGTTCCTGGAGGCTGGTCCGCCCGAGGCGCGCCCGCGCGAGCAGAACGTGCGGATGCGCCTCACGGGTGCGCGCACGGGACGTCGCGTCGTCGAGTGCCACGCCCTGGAACTGACCGGACTGATGCGCCCGTTCGACGCCGAGATCTGGTTCGGTGAGCGTGTCGCGGTGCTCGGCTCCAACGGCTCGGGCAAGTCGCACTTCCTGCGGCTGCTCGCCGCCGGAGGGACGGACCCCGACCCCGCTGCCGGACATCTCGCGTCCGCGGAGGTCGCCGGTGCGCCCGTTCCGCACACCGGGGTCGCGAAGCTCGGCGCGCGGGTGGCGCCAGGGCTCTTCGCACAGGCCCACGAGCATCCGGAGCTGGTGGGCAGAACCCTGCTGGACATCCTGCACCGCGGGGATGAGCGCAGGGACGGGATGCCGAGAGAGGCGGCCAGCCGCGTGCTCGACCGCTACGGCCTCGCGGTCGCCGCCGAGCAGACCTTCGAGTCGCTGTCCGGCGGTCAGCAGGCGCGCCTGCAGATCCTCCTGCTCGAGCTGTCCGGGGCCACCCTCCTGCTCCTGGACGAGCCGACGGACAACCTCGACCTCGTGTCGGCCGAGGCTCTGGAGGAGGGTCTGGCGGGCTTCGAGGGCACGGTGGTCGCCGTGACGCACGACCGCTGGTTCGCCCGCGGTTTCGACCGCTTCCTGGTGTTCGGCGAGGATGGTGAGGTCTACGAGGCGGACGAGCCGGTGTGGGACGAGGGGCGGGTGGCGCGGGCGCGCTGAGCGGTCGGGGACCGGTCAGGGCAGGCGGGGTTCAGCGCATCCGGTTTCAGCGCATCCCGTGGATGCGCGTGATCGCCTCCGTCAGCACCTCGGGCGCGCACGCGAAGTTGAGTCGCACGAACCCGGCGCCCTGCGCTCCGAAGTCGGTGCCGGGGTTCAGCGCGACCTTCGCCTCCGACAGGATGCGCGCGCTGGGGTCGTCGCCCCAGCCGAGCGCGCGCAGGTCCAGCCAGGCGAGGTAGCTGGCGTGCGGCTCGCGGTAGCGCGCATCCGGGAGCTGGTCGGCCAGCAGCGCGCCGAGGAGGGCGCGGTTGGCCTGGATCGCGGCCAGCGCATCCACCAGCCAGTCGCGTCCGTCGCGGTATGCCGCCTCGGTCGCGATGCGGCCGAAGTGGCTGGTGCGCACCTCCACCTCCACCGGCAGCGATCGGATGCGGTCGGTCATCCGGTCGTCCGCCGTCACGAAGAGCGCGCACTTGAGTCCGGCGAGGTTCCATGCCTTGCTCGCCGCGTGGGCGGCGATGCCGTGCGCCCGCGCCTCGGCGGACACGGACAGGAACGGCGTGAAGGTCGCGTCGGTGTGGGTCAGCGGCGCGTGCACCTCGTCGCTCACCACCACCGCGTCGTAGCGCGCCGCGAGCGCGGCCACCGCTGCGAGCTGCTCCGCCGAGTGGACGAGCCCCAGCGGATTGTGCGGGTTGCAGAGCAGGAACGCCCGCGCGCCACCGGCGAAGGCGCGCTCGATCCCGTCCAGATCGAGCGACCAGCCGTCGGCCTCCGACGCCAGCAGCGGCACCTCCTCGACCACCCCGCCCGCCTCAGGGATGAACTCGTAGAACGGCGGATACACCGGGGGAGTGACGATGACGCGATCCCCGGGCTCGATCGCCAGCCGCAGCGACTCCACGATCACCACGCTCACATCCGCCGTGGTGAGTGTGCGCTCCGGTTCCACCTCCCAGCCCCAGGAGGAGGAGGCGAAGTCGGCGAACGCTCGCTTCGCCCGGTCGTCCGGCCCGATGTACCCGGTGTCCGAGCGTTCGACGGCGGCGTGCAGCGCAGCCGCGATCGGACCGGCGAGCGGATAGTCCATCTCGGCGACGAAGAGCGGGAGGACATCGTCGGGATACGCGCGCCATTTCTCGCTTGTGCGCATCCTGAGCTGGGAGAGCGGAGAGGCTTCGACGGTCATGAGACCACTCTGCCAGCCCTCCGCCATAGACTGAACGGGTGAGTATGGAGATTGAGATCGGGCGCGCCAAGCGCGCTCGCCGCGTTTACGCCTTCGATGACATCGCCGTGGTTCCGAGCCGGCGCACCCGCGACCCCGAGGATGTGTCGGTGTCGTGGTCCATCGACGCGTACCAGTTCTCCATCCCGTTCCTCGCAGCCCCCATGGACTCGGTCGTCTCTCCGACCACCGCGATCATGATGGGCCAGCTCGGCGGCCTCGGCGTCCTCGACCTCGAAGGCCTCTGGACGCGCTACGAAGACCCGGAGCCCCTGCTCGCCGAGATCCGTTCCCTCTCCGCGGAGAACGCCACGGCCAGGATGCAGGAGATCTACGCAGAGCCCATCAAGCCCGAGCTCGTCACCGCGCGCCTGGCCGAGATCCGCGAGGGCGGCGTCACGGTCGCAGGCGCCCTCTCTCCGCAGCGCACCCAGGAGCTCTACGAGACCGTCGTCGCGGCCGGCGTCGACCTGTTCGTGATCCGCGGCACCACCGTGTCTGCAGAGCACGTCTCCAAGAGCGTCGAGCCTCTCAACCTCAAGAAGTTCATCTACGAACTGGATGTGCCCGTCATCGTCGGCGGAGCGGCCACGTACACCGCCGCCCTGCACCTGATGCGCACGGGCGCTGCCGGTGTGCTCGTCGGCTTCGGCGGCGGCGCAGCATCCACCACCCGGTCCACCCTGGGCATCCACGCGCCGATGGCGACCGCCGTCGCCGATGTCGCAGGCGCTCGCCGCGACTACATGGACGAGTCGGGCGGACGCTACGTGCACGTCATCGCAGACGGCGGGCTCGGCAGCTCCGGCGACATCGTCAAGGCCATCGCCTGCGGAGCGGACGCGGTCATGCTCGGCACGACGCTCGCCAGGGCCACCGACGCGCCGGGCGGCGGCTACCACTGGGGCGCAGAGGCGCACCACTCGCAGCTTCCGCGCGGCAACCGGGTAGCTGTCGGCCAGGTGGCCCCGCTCGAGGAGATCCTGTACGGCCCAGCTCCGGTGGCAGAGGGCTCTGCGAATCTGGTGGGAGCCCTGCGACGCTCGATGGCAACCACGGGATACTCGGACTTGAAGGAGTTCCAGCGCGTCGAGGTCGTCGTCGCACCGTACCAAGCGCAGTAAGAGTCGGCCGATGGCGGCCGAGTGAGGGAGAGAACGATGGTCACACAAGGATCGACGTCCAACCCCGCCGTGACATATCCGTCACGGCTCGGCCCGGCAGAGCGAGCTGATGCGATCGCGGCGCTGAAAGACACCGAGCTCGACATCCTCGTGGTCGGCGGCGGCATCGTCGGCACCGGCAGCGCAGTGGATGCGGTCACCCGCGGCCTCAGTGTCGGTCTGGTCGAGGCGCGCGACTTCGCGTCCGGCACGTCGAGCAGGTCGTCGAAGCTGGTGCACGGCGGTATCCGGTATCTGGAGCAGCTCGACTTCCGGCTGGTGCGCGAAGCGCTGATCGAGCGCGGTCTGCTCCTGCAGCGGATCGCGCCGCACCTCGTGAAGCCGGTGCGTTTCCTCTACCCGCTGAAGAAGCGGGTGGTGGAGCGCGCGTACGTCGGCGCCGGCATGATGCTCTACGACATCTTCTCCTACACGGGTCTGCGCCCGCCGGGAGTCCCGCACCACCGCCACCTGTCCAAGCGGCAGGTGCAGCGCGCCATCCCGAGCCTGGCGAACGACGCGCTCGTCGGCGGAATCACGTACTACGACGCGCAGGTGGACGACGCCCGCTACGTCGCGAACCTGGCCCGCACGGCCGCGCACTACGGCGCCCACGTGGCCACGCGCGTTCGCGTCGAGGGCTTCGTCAAGGTGGGCGAGCGGGTGGTCGGCGTGCAGGCGCACGATCTGGAGACCGGCGAGCGCTTCGAGATCCGTGCCAAGCAGGTCGTCAACGCCACCGGCGTGTGGACGGACGACACCCAGGCGATGGTGGGGGAGCGCGGCCAGTTCAAGGTGCGCGCATCCAAGGGCATCCACCTGGTCGTGCCGCGCGACAGGTTCCAGTCGAAGATGGGGCTGTTGCTGCGCACGGAGAAGAGCGTGCTCTTCGTGATCCCGTGGGGCAGGCACTGGCTGATCGGCACGACGGACACCGACTGGCACCTCGACAAGGCGCACCCGGCCGCGACCGCGGCCGACATCGACTACCTTCTTGCGCACGTGAACGCGGTGCTCGGCATTCCGCTGACCCGAGAAGACGTCGAGGGCGTATACGCGGGGCTCCGCCCGCTGCTCGCCGGGGAGTCGGAGGAGACCTCCAAGCTGTCCCGCGAGCACCTGGTCGCGCACTCCGTGCCCGGCCTGGTCGTGATCGCCGGCGGCAAGTGGACCACGTACCGCATCATGGCGAAAGACGCGATCGACGCGGCAGTGGATGCACTCGACGGCAAGATCCCGAGCAGCGCCACGATGGACATCGCGCTGGTCGGCGCGGAGGGCTACCAGGCGGCGTGGAACAGGCGCAAGCGCATCGCAGCGGACAGCGGCCTGCACGTCGCCAGGATCGAGCACCTGCTCAACAGGTACGGCACGATGGCGGAGGACATCCTCGACCTCGTGCGCGACGACGCCGAGCTCGGCAACCCGCTGCCGGGTGCCGACGACTACATCGGCGCCGAGGTCGTCTACGCGGCGTCGCACGAGGGCGCCCTGCACCTGGAGGACGTGCTCGCCCGACGCACCCGCATCTCGATCGAGGCGTGGGACCGCGGCGTCTCCGCCGCTCCGGTCGCCGCGCGCCTTCTGGCCGGTGTGCTCGGCTGGGACAAGGCGCGGGAGGAGCGCGAGGTGCGCACGTACCTCGAGCGCGTCGCCGCCGAGCGTGCGAGCCAGTTGCAGCCGGATGACGAGTCGGCCGACCGCATCCGGTTGGAGGCGCCGGACATCGTGGATGTCGACGCAGCAGCACTGAAAGCCGAGAAGGCGCCAAAGACGGCGAAGTAGGGCCCGTACACCATCAAGCCCGGAGCCACCTTCAGGTGGCTCCGGTATTCTTGGTGCACCTGCCCCCAACACAATTGGAGACGGAACATGGTTGACGTTCGACGGGTCAAGTTGCCCGGGGTCGGGGTGCTGCACACATTCGTCACGGACGATGGCGGAAAGGTCGGCGTGATCGCCCACCGGTCCGGGCACAGCGACCTCATCACCTTCTCAGACCACGAAGACGGCGCGGACGTGACGAAGGTGTCGCTGCGCCTCAACGACGACGAGGCCCACACACTCGCCGAACTGCTCGGCGGCACGCAGATCACCGAGTCGCTGACCGCGCTCGACCAGATCCCCGGCCTCAGCATCGACTGGTTCAGCGTCGACTACGAAGACCACATCGCCGGGCAGCAGCTCGGCAGCCCCGCAGACCGCGGCATCGCGGGCCTGACCGTCGTCGCCGTCGTGCGCGGCGACTCCGCCAATCCGGCGCCCGCGCCCGACTTCAAGGTGTTCCCCGGCGACACGCTCGTCGTCGCAGGGTCGCCGGAGAAGGTCGCCAAGGCGTTCGCCTTCTTCCGTTCAGGTGAGCTGCCCGTGCGCGCCACCGTCGACGCACCGCCAGGGGGGTAGCCATGCATCTCGGCGAAGACCTCATCATTCTCGGCGTCCTCCTGCTCGTGGCATACGTGCTCGGGCGCCTCGGCAAGCTGGTGGGTCTCCCCGCGATCCCCATCTATATGATCGTCGGGCTGCTCGCCAGCCCGCACACCGGGTGGTTCCCGCTCAACCTCGAGTCGAACTACATCGAGCTGATCGCGATCTTCGGCCTGATCCTCCTGCTGTTCAATCTGGGCCTGGAATTCGATCAGGACGAGTTCTTCGGCAACTTCGGCAAGCTCATCATCTCCGGCGGCTCGTACATCGTCGTCAACATGGGAGTCGGCCTCATCTTCGGCTTCATGGTCGGCTGGGGCACCCGCGAGGCGCTGATCATCGCCGGGATGACGGCCACCTCGTCCAGCGCGATCGTCACCAAGCTCCTCATCGAGCTGAAACGCCTCGCGAACACCGAGACGCCGATGATCCTCGGCGTCACCGTTGTCGAGGACATCTTCATCGCGATCTACCTCGCGATCGTCTCCGTCGTGCTGAGCGGCGAGACGGACTTCTGGCCGATCGTGACCAAACTGGCCATCGCGTTCACGTTCCTCGTCGTGATGTTCACGATCGCGCGCTGGGGCGGCCGCTACGTGTCGAAGCTGTTCCACACCAAGGACGACGAGCTCTTCACCATCCTGTTCTTCGGCTTCGCGGTGCTGTTCGCCGGCATCGGCGAGGTGCTGGGCGTCACGGACGCGATCGGCGCGTTCCTGATCGGCCTCGTGCTCGGAGCCACGAAGTACCGCAACAAGATCGAGCACATCGCGATCCCGCTGCGCGACGTCTTCGCCGCGTTCTTCTTCCTCAACTTCGGCCTCGCGCTGAACGCCGCGCAGTTCCCGTCGGTGGTCGTCCCTGTGCTGCTGGCCGTGCTGCTGACGATCGTGCTGAACATCCTCGCAGGACAGTTCGTGGCGTGGATCAACGGGATGGGCGTGCAGGCCGGCATCAACACCACGGTCATCCTGCAGAACCGCGGCGAGTTCGCGCTGATCCTCGCGACACTGTCGCTGAGCGCTGGACTGGATGAACGCATCCAGCCGTTCGCCGGTCTGTACGTGCTGATCATGGCCGTCCTCGGGCCGATCCTCGCAGCAAACTCCGAGAAGATCGGTGCGATGATTCTTCGGACCGGCAAACGCCAGAAGAAGAAGCGCGCCACGAAACCCGAACGCGATCCGATGCTCGACGAGGAGATCGCGCTGGTGGAGGCTGCCACGGCCGACCTCGACCCCGAGGCGCGCTCGGACGACACCCGGCAGGCCATCGACCGCGTCGTCGACCAGGCCATGCAGCAAGACAGCAGCGACCGAAAGCGGGACTGAGCCATTAGCACGACCACCGGCAGTGGAGAGACCACACTGTTCCAGATGATGCTGCGCCCTCGCTGGATCGGCGCGCTCGTCTTCGCTCTCCTGCTGGCCGGTGGATTCGCGTGGCTCGGCCAGTGGCAGCTCGAGCGCGCCGTGGCCGCAGGCACGGTCGTCGACGTCCCGAGCGAGACGGTCCTGCCCCTCGCGCAGGTGGCGAAGCCGGGAGGACCGATCGCCGACACGGCGACCGGGCAGTACGTCTCGGTGACCGGCTCGTTCGTGCCGCAGGACTACCAGTTGCTGAAGGGCCGCCTCAACCACGGAACGTCCGGCTGGTGGGTCGTCGCGCACGTGACCGTGACCGGCGCGGACGGCGCGAGGCCGGTCGCGCTCGCCGTCGCGCGCGGCTGGGCGGCCGATGAGGCCACAGCCCAGTCGGCGCTGAAGCGTCTCGCCGCCGAGCCGGCCGCCGACCAGGAGATCGTCGGACGCTTGCTGCCGACGGAAGGCCCGGAGGCGCCGGCCGACAAGAAGCATCCGACGGTGATGACGATGATGTCGGTCGCCGCGCTCTACAACCTCTGGACCGGCGTCGACGGCATGGACGTGTACTCGGCGTACGTCGTCGAGAAGACGCCTCCAGCGGGGCTCACCAAGATCGAGTCGCCCCCGCCCATCCAGGAGCGCACGCTCAACTGGCTCAACATCTTCTACGCGGCGGAGTGGATCATCTTCGCCGGATTCGCGGTCTTCCTCTGGTATCGACTGGTGAAGGACGCGAAGGAGAAGGAAGACGAACTGCGCGAGCTCGCGGCCGGAACGGCGACGCAGCTCGGGAAAGTAGAATAGACCTATGCCCCTCGCACCCAAGCTCGCCGATTTCCCGAAGATCCGCGGGGCGCTCCGGTTCTACCAGGTGTTCGCGTACATCACCGGCATCATGCTGCTGCTGCTCTGCGTCGAGATGATCATCAAGTACGGCATGGGCTACCAGATGTTCGCGTTCGGCAACCACGGCGTCTTCGCCTTCGTGCCGGTGAACGACCCGGTGACGCCGACCGGCGTGGACCTGAGCACGGGCATCCTGATCGCACACGGCTGGCTGTACGTCGTGTACCTCTTCTCCGACTTCCGGCTCTGGAGCCTGATGCGGTGGAACTTCACGAAGTTCGTGGCGATCGCCCTCGGTGGCGTCGTCCCGTTCCTCTCGTTCTTCGTGGAGACGCGCATCACCAAGCAGGTGAAGTCCTATCTGGCCGGCCGAGAGGCCGAGGAAGCGACCCTCGTGGAGGCATCAAATTAGCACCGATCCAGCATTCGCCGACCTGCTCGGAGGGGCCGATTCGGCCAACCCGTCCGGCCCGGTCCTCGTCGTCGACTTCGGGGCGCAGTACGCGCAGTTGATCGCGCGCAGGGTCCGCGAGGCCAACGTGTACTCCGAGATCGTTCCGCACACGGTGACGGCAGCGGAGGTCGCGGCCAAGAAGCCGTCCGGCATCGTCCTCTCCGGCGGCCCGTCCAGCGTCTACGAAGAGGGCGCACCGCAGCTCGACGAGGCGATCTTCGAGCTCGGCGTGCCCGTGCTCGGCATCTGCTACGGCTTCCAGGTGATGGCCACCGCCCTCGGCGGAGAGGTCGCCCACACCGGAGCGCGCGAGTACGGCTCGACCGCCGTGCGCATCTCGGATTCGGGTGTCCTGCTCGACGGCCAGCCGGAAGAGCAGACCGCGTGGATGAGCCACGGCGACTCGGTCTCCAAGGCGCCGGATGGCTTCGAGGTCCTCGCATCCACCGACTCCACCCCCGTCGCGGCTTTCGCCAACGACGAGCGCAAGCTCTACGGCGTGCAGTGGCACCCCGAGGTCAAGCACTCCGCGTACGGCCAGGCCGTGCTCGAGAACTTCCTGCACCGTGCCGCGGGCATCCCGGCCGACTGGAACAGCGGCAACGTGATCGCCGACCAGGTCGCTGCGATCCGGGCCCAGGTGGGTTCCGGCCGCGTCATCTGCGGTCTGTCCGGCGGCGTCGACTCCGCTGTCGCAGCCGCCATCGTGCACAAGGCCGTCGGCGACCAGCTCGTCTGCGTCTTCGTCGACCACGGCCTGCTCCGCAAGGACGAGGCCCGTCAGGTCGAGGAGGACTACGTCAAGGCCACCGGCGTCCGCCTCGTCACCATCGACGCGGAGGAGCAGTTCCTCTCGGCTCTGGCCGGCGTCAGCGACCCGGAGACCAAGCGCAAGATCATCGGCCGCGAGTTCATCCGCACGTTCGAGCAGGCGCAGGCCGATCTGATCGCGGAGGCGGCCAGCGAGGGCGACCCGATCCGCTTCCTCGTGCAGGGCACCCTGTACCCGGACGTGGTCGAGTCCGGCGGCGGCTCCGGAACGGCGAACATCAAGAGCCACCACAACGTGGGCGGCCTTCCGGAAGACCTGCAGTTCGAGCTCGTCGAGCCGCTGCGCACTCTGTTCAAGGACGAGGTGCGCGCCATCGGCCGCGAGCTCGGCCTGCCGGAGGTCATCGTGGGCCGCCAGCCGTTCCCCGGCCCGGGCCTCGGCATCCGGATCGTCGGCGAGGTCACGCGCGAGCGCCTCGACCTCCTCCGCGACGCCGACGCGATCGTGCGCGCCGAGCTCACCGCCGCCGGCCTCGACACCGAGATCTGGCAGTGCCCCGTCGTGCTCCTCGCCGACGTGCGCTCCGTCGGCGTCCAGGGCGACGGCCGCACATACGGTCACCCGATCGTGCTGCGCCCCGTCTCGAGCGAGGACGCCATGACGGCCGACTGGACCCGCCTGCCGTACGACCTGCTCGCCAAAATCTCCAACCGCATTACCAACGAGGTCGACGGCGTCAACCGCGTCGTGCTCGACGTCACGTCGAAGCCGCCGGGAACGATCGAATGGGAGTAGGTTGACCGGCTCCGGCCGCCGCCTGACAAGGGCCGGGATGCTCGCGCGTCCCGGCCCTTAACGCGTGCTAAATACCGTAGGGTACGAAAACGCCGAAGATGTGTGGGAAAATGGCGACTGCAGTTCTGCCATTCCCGCTGCAGCCGTGATATGAAAGCGAGTCCGCACCACCGATGTCCGTGAAGAACTGGCTTTGGAGCACTCACGTCCAAGATGAGACGCGAGCGCGCGGCGAGTCGATCTTCATCCGCTTCGGCGTCCAGTATCTGACGGACGCGGTCGCCTGGGTGCTCGCCATCGTCGCCGCCGTCGTGTTCCGGTACGACTTCGTGGTCTCCAGGGTCCACTGGGTTCCTGTGCTCTTCCTCTGCCTGGTCGTCATCATCCTGCAGCTCCTCCTCGGCTGGACATTCGGCGTCTATCGCGGCCGCTTCACATACGGCAGCTTCGAGGAGGCCCGCGCTGTCGCATACACGGTGGTGACGATCGCGCTCTTCTCGTCCGTTCCCGTCGTGATCTTCTCCAGCCAGATCGGCGTCCCGCGCAGCCTCATGCTGATCTCCGGCTTCATCGCATACGGGCTGATGGGCGCTGTGCGCTATCTCAAGCGCATGTATGTGGCCCAGCGGATGCGGCCGGACAACGCGCAGCCGGTGCTGCTGCTCGGCGCGGGGTTCATGGGCAGCCTGATGGTGCGCCGGATGCTCACCGACCGCGAGTCCGAGTACATCCCCGTCGGGTTCCTCGACGACGACAGGAGCAAGCGCAACCTGCACCTCATGGGTGTGCCGGTGCTCGGCCGGTTCAAAGACATCGTCAAGGTCGCGAACGCCACGCGTGCGACTGCGCTCATCGTGTGCGTCGCCAGGGCGGACTCCAATCTGCTCCAGCGCGTCACGAACATGGCGGACTCGGTCGGCCTCAAGGTCAAGGTGCTGCCGGAGCTCGACGACGTGAACGACGGCCGCACCACCCTCAAGGACGTGCGCGACCTGTCCATCGAAGACCTCATCGGGCGGCACCCGGTCGACACCGACGTCGCATCCATCGCCGACTACCTCTCGAACAAGCGCATCCTCGTCACGGGCGCTGGTGGCTCGATCGGCTCGGAGCTCTGCCGGCAGATCGCGAAGTTCGGCCCGGCAGAGCTGATGATGCTCGACCGGGACGAGACCGGACTCCAGCAGACGCAGCTTCAGATCTCCGGCCACGGCCTGCTCGACTCCACGGACGTCATCCTCGCGGATATCCGCGACGCCGACGCGCTCAAGCGCATCTTCATCGCGCGCCGCCCGGAGGTCGTCTTCCACGCGGCGGCGCTCAAGCATCTGCCGATGCTTGAGCAGTACCCGGACGAGGCATGGAAGACCAACGTCCTCGGAACCCTCAACGTGCTTCGCGCCGCGATGGGCATCGATGTGGAGACGTTCGTGAACATCTCCACCGACAAGGCGGCCAACCCCACGAGCATCCTCGGCCACTCCAAGCGCGCGGCAGAGCGGCTCACGGCCTGGGCAGGCAAGGAGACGGGCAACTCGTACCTGTCGGTGCGGTTCGGCAACGTGCTCGGCAGCAGGGGTTCGCTCCTGCCGACGTTCCAGGCGCTGATCGCGGCGAACAAGCCGCTGACGGTGACGCACCCGGATGCGACCCGCTACTTCATGACCATCCCCGAGGCCTGCCAACTGGTGATGCAGGCGGGTGCGATCGGCTCGCCCGGCGAGGTGCTCATCCTGGACATGGGCAAGCCGGTGCGCATCCTGGACATCGCCAGGCGCATGATCGCGCAGTCCGGCAAGAGCCTCGAGATCGTCTACACCGGCCTCCGCGACGGCGAGAAGCTGCACGAGGAGCTGACCGGTGTCGGCGAGCAGGGCGCGCACCGCACCCACTCACTGATCTCCCACGCTCGCGTGCTGCCCATCGACCCGAGCAGGCTCGACCGCTCGGAGTGGCAGCGCCGCTGGGAGGACGACCAGGCTGAGACAGCGATCGTCGGAATCGAGCGCGGAAGCCTCGGGGGAGTGACGCGGTGAGTTCCAAGATCTACATGTCTTCGCCGGATGTCGGAGACCTCGAGCAGGAGTATGTCCTCAATGCGATGCGATCCGGCTGGATCGCGCCGCTCGGTCCCGACGTCGACGGCTTCGAGCGGGAGATCGCCGAGCGCGTCGGCGTGGAGCACGCTGTCGCCCTGTCGTCCGGCACGGCGGCGCTGCACCTCGCACTCCTCGGGCTGGGCGTCGGCCAGGGCGACACGGTGGTCACGGCGACGATGACCTTCGCCGCGACGGCCAATGCCATCGCATACACGGGCGCGGCACCGTTCTTCGTCGACGCGGACCCGGTCACCGGCAACATCTCTCCGGTGCTCCTCGAGCAGGCTCTCGCGCAGCTCGCCGCCGAGGGGCGGAAGGTCGCCGCGATCGTCCCCGTCGACCTTCTCGGACGCTCGGCCGACTACGACGCGATCCTTCCGTTGGCCGAGCGCTACGGAATCCCCGTGCTGGCGGACGCCGCAGAGTCGCTCGGCGCGAGCTACCGCGGCAAGCCGGCAGGATCGTTCGGCGCCGCCGCCGCGCTCTCCTTCAACGGCAACAAAATCCTCACCACCTCCGGCGGCGGGATGCTGCTGACCGACGACGGACCTCTCGCCTCCCGCGCGCGCTACCTGGCGACGCAGGCGCGTCAGCCGGTCGTGCACTACGAGCACGTTGACATCGGTTACAACTACCGGATGAGCAACCTGCTCGCGGCGCTGGGCCGCGCACAGCTCTCCCGCCTCGACGGCATGATCGCCCGCCGCGCCGCCGTTCGCGAGCTGTACCGCGACCTGTTCGCGCCGGTCCCCGGCGTGACGATCTTCCAAGGGGAGGGCGACGAGGCCGACAACAAGTGGCTGACGTCCATCCTGGTCGAGCCCTCCGAGTCCGGCTGGACGGCCGAGGAGCTGCGCGAGTGGCTGAACGCCGACCAGATCGAGAGCCGTCCGCTGTGGAAGCCGATGCACCTGCAGCCGGCGTTCGCCGACGCTGGCGCCGTCGTCGACGGGAGCGCAGAGCACCTGTTCGAGGTGGGCATCACCCTCCCCAGCGGATCTGTGCTCGATGGAGAGCAGCTCGCCAGGGTGCAGGATCGCATCCACACATTCCTCGGAGCGCATTCGTGAGCACGCGAGGGTATGACAGCGGCAAACGGGTGCTGGACGCGGTGGCGTCCGGCATTCTGCTCGTCGTACTCTCGCCCGTGATCGGCGTCGTGGCGGTGCTCATCGCCGTGAAGCTCGGCCGTCCCGTCATCTTCACGCAGCCGCGGCCCGGTCGCGATGGCACGGTCTTCACGCTCCGCAAGTTCCGTAGCATGAAGTCCGTCGACGTCGAAGCGGGACTGGTGACCGACGAAGACCGGCTCACGACGTTCGGGAAGACGCTGCGCGCATCCAGCCTGGACGAGCTGCCGAGCCTCGTGAACGTGCTGCGCGGCGACATGAGCTTCGTCGGTCCCCGTCCGCTGCTCGTCTCGTACCTCGAGCGGTACACCCCGCGGCAGGCCAGACGCCACGAGGTGCGGCCAGGGATCACGGGCCTCGCCCAGTCGAGCGGCCGCAACGATGTGCCGTGGGAGCGCAGGCTGGAGCTCGACGTCGAGTACGTCGACACCCGCAGCTTCCGGCTGGATGCGCTGATCCTGGTGCGCACGGTGCGTTCCGTCTTCGTTCGTGAGGGCATCTCCCACGACGGTCACGCCACCATGCCGGAGTTCGGAACGGCTGAGCCGTCGGGAGGCGGCGCGTGACGGTTCCTCTCGTCGTCGTCGGTGGTGGGGGGTTCGGCCGCGAGACGCTGGACGTCGCCGAAGCCGTCAACGCGGCCGACCCCGGACGTTACGACATCCTCGGCGTCCTCGACGACGGGGCCGACGAGGTCGTCGGGGGTCGTCTTGCCGCGCGCGACGTCACCTTCCTCGGTCCGATCGACGCGTGGCTGGCCGGAGGCGGATCCGCCAGCTATGTGGTCGCCATCGGCAGCCCGGCCGTCAGAGAGCGCGTCGACGCGAAGCTGCGCCACGCTGGGCTCGAGCCGGCCACGCTCATCCACCCCCTCGCCGTCGTCGGCTCTGTTCCGCAGATCGGACCTGGCTCGGTGATCTGCTCCGGCGTCCAGGTGTCCACGAACGTCCGGCTCGGGCGCGCTGTGCACCTGAATCCCGGCGCCATCGTCGGTCACGATGCGGTGCTCGAGGATTTCGTCTCCGTCAACCCGGGCGCGATCGTCTCCGGCGAGGTCCGTGTCGGCGCATCCACCCTCATCGGAGCCGGTAGCGTGGTCCTGCAAGGTCTCCGCGTCGGAGGAGGCAGCGTCGTCGGCGCTGCGGCCTGCGTCACCAGAGATGTCCCCGAAGGCAGCACCGTGGTCGGTGTTCCTGCACGTCAATACTCGAAAGACCAATGAAACTACTCATCACCGGAGGCGCCGGCTTCATCGGCTCCAACCTCGCACGCTACGTCATCTCGCAGGTCCCCGACGCGGAGGTCCGCGTCATCGACGACCTCAGCACCGGTCGACTGGAGAACCTGGACGGCGTCGACGTGCGCTTCATCGAGGCGTCGATCCTCGACGAGGACGCGATGAACGAGGCCGTGGCAGGCGTCGACTCCGTCGTGCACCTGGCCGCCCTCGGCAGCGTGCCGCGCTCGGTCGCCGCTCCGCTTCCCTCGCACCACGCGAACGCGACGGGAACCCTGCACGTGCTCGAAGCCGCCAGGCTCGCCGGGGTGGAGCACGTGGTCGTCGCATCCTCGAGCTCGGTCTACGGGAGCAACACCAAGCTGCCGAAGTCGGAGTTCGACTGGACCCGCCCGATGAGCCCGTACGCGGTCACCAAGCACGCAACAGAGGGGTACACGATCGCGTACGGCTACTCGTACGGGATGCGCACCCTCGCCTTCCGCTTCTTCAACGTCTTCGGCCCATACCAGGCGGCCGACCACGTCTACGCGGCCGTGATCCCCAAGTTCCTCGACGCCGCCCTGAACGGCCAGCCGCTCGCCGTCCACGGCGACGGCCTGCAGTCCCGCGACTTCACCTACGTCGAGACGGTCTGTGCCGCTCTGCTCGACGCCGTGCAGCGCAAGGTCAGCTCCACCGACCCGGTGAACCTCGCCTTCGGCACCAGCACGCCCCTGCTGCGCGTCATCGACCTGATGAAGGACCACCTGGGCATCGAGATCGCCGTCGAGCACGTGGAGCCGCGTGTCGGCGACGTGCGCGCATCCCAGGCCGACGGCATCCGCATCCGGGAGCTGTTCCCCGAGGTCACGCCGACCGACTTCGAAACGGCTCTCGGCCGGACGATCGACTGGTACCGCGAGCGGCACGAGAGCCGATGACCGCGCGCAAGCCGCGCATCGTCCTCGGAGTGACGGTCGATCTGTCGTTGCGCCTGATGGCGGGCTTCCCGCAGTTCCTCGCCCAGCGCGGCTGGGACGTCCATGTGGTGTGCTCGCCCGGTGCGCGGCTGGATGCGCTGAACGGCGTCGACGGCGTGACCGTCCACGCGCTCACCATGGCCCGTGAGCCTTCCCCGCTCTCCGACCTGCGCTCCCTCGTCGCCTGGGTGCGCCTGCTGCGCCGCCTGCGCCCGGACGTGATCTCGGTCGGCACGCCGAAGGCCGGCCTGCTCGGCGGAATCGCGGGTCGACTGACGCGGGTGCCAGGGCGCGTCTACATGCTCCGCGGGTTGCGCCTGGAGACGTCGACCGGCGTGAGCAGGCGGATCTTCACCTTGCTCGAGCGGCTGTCGATCCGCTCGGCCACGAAGACCCTCGTTGTGAGCTCGAGCCTCGCAGCCCGAGCCGCGGAACTGAACCTGGCGTCGCCGGAAGCGTTCACGGTCCTCGGAGACGGAAGCTCGAACGGCATCGACGTCGACGCGTTCGAGCGCTCCTTGCCCGCGCCGGACACGCTCGACCGCTTGCGCACCGATCTCGCCCTTTCCGCGGCGGCGCCTGTGGTCGGGTTCGTCGGCCGCCTCACGGAGGACAAGGGCCTGCTGATCCTCAGCGCTGCCGTACAGCGTCTCGCGGGCCAGGGGACGGCCTTCCAGCTCCTCATCGTCGGCGGCGTCGAGGGCGACGCGTCCGTCGGCGACCTCATCCCGCCATCGCCGGGCATCACGACGGTCACCACCGGGTTCGTGAACGACCCGGAGAAGTACTATCCGCTCATGGATGTGCTCTGCCTGCCCACCCTGCGCGAGGGCTTCCCCAACGTGGTCCTCGAAGCCGCGGCGGCGGGCGTGCCGACCGTGACGACGACCGCGACCGGCGCCGTCGACTCCGTCGTCGACGGCGAGACGGGCATCATCGTGCCCGTGGGCGACGCGGACGCGCTGGCCGACGGCCTGCGGCGCGCGATCGCCGACCCCGCACTGCGGCAGCGCTACGGCACCGCGGCGAAGCAGCGCGCTCGCGAGCGGTTCGACCGCGCGGTGGTGTGGGCGGCGCAGGAGCGGTTCTATCGAGACCTCGCGGGTGAGAGCGCATGATGCCGAATCCGGTGTGGTGTTTGATCCTCCTCGTCCTCCTCGCGGGTCTGACGGTCGCCGTGCGGTATCGATTCCGGAGCGTTTTCCTGATCGTCCTGTGCCACAACATCGTCTGGGCGGGGGCGCTGCTGCTGATCGGGACCAACCTGATCGCATACAAGGAGGCCTCTGTCTGGGCGTGGCTGACACTGGCGGCCGGGCTGGCTGGGTTCAATGTGGGCGCCATGGTGGTCACATGGCTGAGGGAGCGGCGGGGCGCATCCACCTCGTCGGAGGAGGCAGTTCCGGCGCACACGCACCTGATGAACAGATGGACCCTCCTGGGCGTTGCCATCGTCTACGCGGGAGCATTCGGATCGTACCTCCTGACGATCCAGCTCCGCTTCGGCATCCTGACGCTGATCACCGACCCCAAGATGGTCCGCGGAGCACACGGAGAGTCGTACCTCGAATCCGTTCCGCTCGCGGCGCGCATCCTTCTCTATCTCGGACCCCTTCTGTTCGTGGTTCTGGGCTACAAGGCGGCAGTGGACAAACCACTCGCCCTCTGGCTCAGGGTCGTCGGCATGGTGGCGCTCGCGCTTTCGATGCTCGCCCTGCTTCAACGGACGAACCTGTTCATGGCAGTGCTGTGGCTGTGCGCAGTGCTGATCACGCAACCGCTCGCCGCTCCCGCTGACGGGCGGGTCTCGGACCCGACCCCTGCGCGTGGTCTACGCGGGCGTTGGATGGCGCTGGGGCGGCCGTGGCGCATCGGCGCAGCACTGGTCGCGTTCGGCATCGTCGGCCTGCTGGCGTTCCAGATCGTCGGCGGCGCGCTCGACAAAACCGGGCAGCAAGCTCTCAGCAGCGGCGCGGTCTCCGAGCCGCTGGCCAGATCGGGCCTCGTCTCGCCGTTCCAGTACTACACCTCCGGAACGATGGGCTTCCTCCAGTTGGTCGACTCCAACAACCACGCGTGGCCACCGGAGCGCGTGCAGGGTTCCATCCTGGTCGGCGACTACAACCCGCAGACCTGGGGTGCAAGCACCTTCGGGGCCGTGCTGAAGGCGATCCCCGGCGCTCCGTCGGTCGATCCGATCAGCCCGTTCATCAACACGGGCGTGCTGACCAACGTCTACACCTGGCTCGAACCCTTCTATCGCGACTTCCGCATCTACGGGGTCGTCGTCGGGTCGCTGCTGCTCGGCGGCGTGATCGCACTGCTGTACCTGAGACGCCGCGCATCGGCCGTGATGTTCTGGTTGCAGAGCGCATTCCTCTCGACGGTCTTTCTCGCACCGTTCATCACCAAGATCAACAACACGCTCTTCCTATCCGAACTTGTCTACGTGGTGCTGCTTTCGCTGCTTTATTCACGCGTGCGGGCCAGGCGTCGCCGCGAGGGTCGGCTCGCGACCGCGACCGTCGCTGGGGGAGCCGATGGCTAGCGTCACGGCGTACACCAGCTACGGACGAGGCGCTGGGAGTGCGCGAGTCCGCGTGTTCGATTGGCTCGACCACCTGGGCCTTCCCTCCGAGGGGTCTGACTACCTTGGTGGCTCGTCCAATGGGCTGGGCACGCTTGCGCGTCAGGCGTACCGGATTCCCGGGGCAGAGCTGCGCCTGCGGCAGCGTGCAGCGCGCGACGCGTCAGGCGCATCCATCGTGTCCCGGCAGGCCAGCCCATTCAGCACAGGGCGGCTGGAGGCGCGGATCCTGGAGCGTGCAGGGCGCGGCGTCTACGACTTCGACGACGCACTCATGCACGCTCACGATGGACTCTCGGAACGACTTTGGCCGAAGGCGAGGATCTGGCTCCGAGCGGTCCGAGCGGCAGACGTCGTGATCGCGGGAAACGACTATCTCGCGGACGCCGCGTCGGTGCACAGTCCCAGCGTCACGGTCATCCCGAGCTGCGTCGAGCCGGACGAGTATCGGCAGAAGCAACATCGGGACACCGACGCTCCGACCGCTGTCTGGCTCGGCTCTCCCAGCACGGAGGACTATCTCCTGCGCATCGCCGCGCCACTGCTCGCAGCACATCGAAACCTCGGGCTTCGCCTCGTCGTCATCAGCGCTGGAGACCGTTCTCTCGGAGCATTGGATGCGATGGTCGAGCGTGTCCAGTGGCGCAGCGAGACATTCGCCACGGACCTCCTTCTGGGCGACTTCGGGATCATGCCCATGCCGGACAATGCGTGGACCAGGGGCAAGTGCGCGTACAAGCTGCTTCAATACGGGGCGGCAGCGCTGCCGTCAATCGGTGACGACGTCGGGGCGAACACGCGCGTGCTGTCGCTGGGGGCGGGCCTGGCGACCCGCTCGGATGACGACTGGTACGCGGCGATCGAGTCCCTGGTGACCGAAGGCGCAGCAGGACGCGCTGTGCGCGGTGCCAGCGCACGGGCGGCGGTGGATGAGCACTACAGTTTCGACGCCTGGACGCCAGCGTGGAAGGGCGCGCTGGGGCTGGCGTGATCGCAGCTCAGGCCGTTTCGTTTGCGATCTTCGCGGCCGGCCTGCGCCATCGATCGCCCGAAAGGGCCACGTTGATCAACGCCAGGAGCAGGAACAGCGCCCACATGTTCCCCGGAGCCTGGAGGTAGGGGTTCGACGCGTTGGCGATGAGCAGCGCGGACGCGCCCGCCGTGACGACGAAGAGGACGGGCGCCAGCTCGGGCGCGACGCGGAACGACCGGATGAGGGCGAGAATACCCACGACGGCAGCGGCGAGCATGACGAGAGCGCCGACGATACCGACCTGGAACAGGATGAGGTGGTACTGAAGTTCGAAGTTCCATGGTCGCGACTCGTTGCGGGAATAGCCGGGGATGACCGCCCCGAATCCATGTCCGAAGACGGGAGACGACAGCCATCCCGCGATCAACTCATGGCTTTCCTCTGCCCGGATCTGGTCCTCGATCGTCTGACCGGAGCCTGTGATGATGGAAGCGACCCTGTCCCAAGCGCGGGCGACGGAGCTGTTGCCCAGGGCGGAAAGGGCGAGGATTGCGAGTGCGGCGACAGCGGCGACCACGAGGGGCGCGAAGGCGACGAAGCGCGTGCGTGGGCGTTGCCAGGAGTAGACGCGCCAGACGATCCACACTGCGATCGGCACGATGAGGGCCACGATGGTGATGGCAGCCCTGCCCGCAACGAGAGAGGTCAGAAACGCCGCGACGCCCGCGAGCCCCGACATCCACTTTCCAGGCAGGAGCCGATGGCGAGGAAGGATGAGCGCGGTCAGCCAGAGCGGGCACGTCGCCACGAGAGTGGACAGTCCATAGAGCGTGATGGTGGTGATGCCGAAGGAATGCCCGTCGAAACTCAGGCCGAGTTGACTGACCAGCCAGCCGGGGAATGCGCGGAAACCGGCGACGGACAGCGCGACATAGCTCAAAGCGATCGCTGAGATCACGATCGTCACGATCGCCGCCGCGAACAACACCATGCGGATCAGCGTCTCGTCTGCTGCCCATACGAGCAGGGCGAACAGGACCGGCGCGACGATCCAGACCAGCACGCCGTTCGTGAGCCCCGGATTCCCGATTCCGAGGAGCGATCCGTAGATCCCGGTCGCGAAGACGAGCGCGAACACGACGACGATCGGCCGCGCGGGCACACGGAAGGGGCGCGCTGTGAGGACGAGACCGAGTGATCCTGCGGCGACGAGGCCCAATGCAGGAAGGAGCAACGCGTTGTGGCTGACGGGCCGGAACATGACGTACGCGAGTGAGATCACGATGACCCAGCGGAACGCATCCCTCGCCGTCTGGCCGGACATCAGTGAGGAGAAGGTGCGCTTCTGCGCGTCGCTTGCCGTCGAACTGCTCACTGCTTCGCCTCCCTGCTTCCCGTGACCACGAGCACCCAGACGGTGCTGGACACGACCGTCGCGCCCGCATAGCACCAGATCGCGCCCGCGAGGCCGAAGGTCAGAGCGCCGATGATCGGCAGGACGATTGCGAGCGACGTCTGCACGATCCGGCCGATCAGGAGTCCCCGTTGCGCTGCGTGCGACCTGGCGATGATGTAGTAGTAGTGGCCGAAGAAGTTCGCAGAGACGAACAAGGCAGTTGGGATCGCATAGGTGACGACGGCGCTCAGCGAACCGAGCTGGATGTGCAGCAGGCCGATGCCGAGCAGGGCGAGATAGGCGGCGACGCCGAAGAAGAAGGCGGCAGCGATGCTGATGATGATCCGGCGCGGCACGCGGTGCGAGTGCGCGGGAAGGCCAGCGAGCACCGGGCGCAATGGGTTGAGGATGAGGCGGACCGGCGCTGCGACGTTCGATACGGCCCGGTAGACACCGAAGTCGGCGATCCCGAGCAGCGGAGCGACGACGAACGGGGTTCCGATGGAGCCGAGGTCCATCAGGGTTGAGTCCTTCAGCAGCGGGACGATGTGATCGCGGTGTGTTCCGAACCATGCGCCGATCGACCGCGGCCCGCGAAGGTGCGGGCGTTGCGCCACCAGAGCGGACAGGATCCCTCCGGCGAGCCACGCGATCGAGAGGGCCATCAGGCCGTGCATCCCGAGCAGGAGAAGCGCCACCCAGGTGACAACCGTCAGAGCGAACGCGACAACGTCTCCGGCCAGCACACGGTTCCACTGGTTCGTGCGCACCTGGTGATAGCGCACGCCCGCCCGATACACGTTGACGCCGACGGCGAGGGCTCCCGTGACGGCGATGACGGCGAGGCCAGGGACGAGGAGGGAGAAGACAAGCGTCACGACGGCCGCAGCCGCGCTCACGTAGAGCTGGATGCTCGAGTAGTCGGCCCACGTCGAGCGGTGATTCTGACGGAGGTCTGTGCGCATCCACGGTTCACTCACCACAGAGAGGGTGACAGAGGAGGCCAGGGCGAACAGCAGGTATTGCAGAGAGAAGAGCCCGAAATCCGCCGGTGCGAGGCTGATCAGTCCGAGGAGCTGCGTCGACAGGACCGAAGCTGCGTTCGTCGCTGTCGCGACGGCGATGAGAGTGCGGGGAAGCGGGCGCCGCGACTCGTCGCTAGAGTCGCTCGACATTGGCGCCGCTGAGGCGGTTCTTCGTGTCGAGCACCGGCACTGTCGCGTTGTTGAGCAGCGCGAGGTCGAAGTCGTCGTGGTCGGTGATCAGGACGACCGCGTCCGCACCGCCGATCGTCGACTCGGTGTAGTCGGCACGCTCGATGCCGGCGGGCCAGCGGTAGTCCTCGACGCGACCGTCCACTCCCACGATCTCCGCGCCGAGGTCGGAGAGCACGTCGATGAGGCGCAGCGAAGGGGATTCGCGGATGTCGCCGGTGTTGCGCTTGTACGACAGGCCGACGAGCACGATGCGCGCGCCGTTGATGGCCTTACCCTTCTTATTGAGGAGGACCATGAGTCGCTGCGCGACATAGTCGGGCATGTGATCGTTGATGTCGTTGGCGAGCTCCACGAACCGGAAGCTCTGACCGAGCTTGCGTCGCACCTGCCAGGACAGGTAGCTCGGGTCGACGGGAAGGCAGTGCCCGCCGACGCCGGGGCCGGGAGTGAACTTCATGAATCCGAACGGCTTGGTCGATGCGGCGTCGATCGACTCCCAGACGTTGACACCGAGCTGGTGGCCGAAGATCGCGAGTTCGTTCACCAGGGCGATGTTGACGTGACGGAAGGTGTTCTCGAGGAGTTTCGTCAGCTCCGCTTCCTTGGTGCCGGACACCGGGACCGTTGTTGCGACGAGGCGGTCGTAGAAGGCCTGGACTCGGGAGAGGGAGACCTCGTCGATGCCAGAGACGACCTTCGGCGTTTCGCGGAAGCCCCAGGTCGCGTTGCCGGGGTCGATGCGCTCCGGGCTGTAGCCGACAGAGAAGTCCTTGCCGGCCGTCAGGCCGGAGCCGCGTTCCAGGATCGGGACGAGCAGCTCTTCCGTCGTGCCGGGGTACGTCGTCGATTCGAGGATGACGGTCGCGCCAGGCGTCAGTCGCGCTGCGAGGGACGCGGCTGAGTCCTCGATGAAGCTGAGGTCGGGGAGGCCCTCGCGCAGCGGTGTCGGGACGGTGATGACGGCGATGTCGAAACCCTCCGCCGCTGCGTAGTCCGTCGTCGCCGTGTATCGACCGGATGCGGTGGCCGAGACGAGCTCGTCCGACGAGATGTCGTCGACGTAGGAGATGCCGGCTTGCAGGCTGTTCGTGCGGCGTTCGTCGACATCCAGCCCGACCACCGAGTATCCGACCTCGACGGCACGCATGGCGACAGGCAGGCCGACATAGCCCTGGCCGATGACGACGACGAGTTCATTCTGGAGGCTCATGGGTTCCCCGGTTCCGTTCGCGGACGCTTCACGCGTGTCCCGCGCACGACCTGCTCATCAGATACGGGACCGACCGCCCGTTCCGAAACTCTAAATTATCAGACGATTCCCTGGCGGACGGTGCCTACCGCCGTCTGTGCCTGAAAGTGCCGACAGATGACACCTGTACGGGTGACATACTGGTATCCCGCAGCAGGTTCTCAGCCGAATATCCAGGTCTGGTCTGCTTCAATGGTCGAATGCCCGAACCGCTCCCTCAACGACGCGCCGCCGTTGCCCACGCGCGGAAGCCCAGTCGTCGCCGTCGCTACTGGTTGATCGGAGCAGGCGCCTTCGTGATCGTGCTCATCGGGTGCGTGGCCTGGGTGGGTCTGCGAGCCCTCACGGCGAAGTCAGAACTCGAGTCGGCGCTTCCAATGGTGACGACCCTCAAGACGCAGATCGTCGCGCAGGATGTGAAGGGCGCGAAGGCAACACTCGCGAAGCTGCGGCCGAAGGTCAACTCTGCCCGCGATCTGACGAGCGATCCGATCTGGCGAGCGGGCGAAATCGTCCCCTTCGTCGGCCCAAACCTCAGTGCTGTGCGCACACTCGCCGGCGCGACCGACAGCGTCGTGGTGGATGCGATCGACCCGATGGTCGGACTGCTCGACACGGTGAGCCCGGAGAGCATCAAGCCGGTGGATGGAGCGATCAACCTGAAGCCCATCGTCGCGGCGACCCCGAAGGTCGATGCGGCCGCCGCAGCCTTCTCGAAGGCGACGGACGAGGTCAAGGGCATCGACACGTCGAGCACGATCGGACCGGTCAGCAAGGCCACGAAGCAGATGGCTGACATGCTGACGAAGGTCAACTCGCAGGTCGGCCAGCTCAAAGACGCTCTGCACGTGCTTCCCGGTGCGATGGGTGCGGACAAGCCGCGCAACTACCTCGTCGTGTTCGAGAACAGCGGAGAGCTGCTTCCGAACGGAGGAACGACCGGCTCGATGGCGCTGCTCCAACTCGACAAGGGGAAGATCAGCCTCGTCAAGCAGTCGTCGGCTTCCGGGCGTGATTTCCCCGCCTTCAGCGACTACGTCGTCCCCATCCCCGAGGACGTGAAGAAGCTGTACCCGTACGGGCTCGGACGACAGGTCCAGGATCTCACGATCACTCCGCGGTTCTCGCTCACGTACGAAGTGGCGAAGACGATGTGGAAGTCGGCCAAGGGCGACGACATCGACGGCGTCATCGCGATGGACACCGTAACGCTCGCGAACCTCCTGAAGGCGACCGGACCGATCAACGTCCTTCCCGGACTTCAGATCAACTCCGAGAACGCCGTCCGCATTCTGCTCATCGACATTTACACGATGTACCCGGACCCGGCGACGGTCGACAGGATCAACCAGACGATCTCCGTCGGCGCGTTCTCCAAGATCCTCGGTGGCGGCGCCAACCCGAAGACGCTGCTCACCACGCTTCTTCAGTCGGGAGAGCAAGGTCGCGTCAAGATGTGGACCGGCGACAAGGCGGAGCAGGATCTGATCAAGCTGACCCCGTTCTACTCGGAACCGCCCGTGAGCACCGCCGACACCGACAAGCTCGGCGTGTACTTCATGGATCAGACGCCATCGAAGATGGACTACTTCCTTAAGGCGAAGGTGGAGGTGTCGCAGGCTGTGTGCTCCGACAAGCACCGTTACGTGTTCACGCGCGTCGCATTGAACAGCACGGCGCCCGCGAACGCTGCAGACATCCTCCCGCCGTACGTCATGGGCAACGGCGTGCTGGTCGCACAGGGCTACGTGCAGATCGGCACCAGCGTGTACGCGCCCAAGGGCTACAAGGTGCTGGGCACCGCGATCGACGCCAAGCCGTCCGCCGCCCCGATGATCGGGTCGGACGGTGACTACGCGGTCGCTCAGGGTGTGCAGCAGATGGGACCGGGACAGACGATGACGCTCGACGTGCTGTTCGACGCCGGCGAGACCAAGACCAAGAAGCTGAATGCGACGGTGACTCCGATGGTGAACCCGATCGTCACGACGTACAGCACCCTCGACTGCGCGGCGATCGGCAAGTAGCCGGAGATCGGCACGTAGCAGGGGATCGGAAGTAACAGGGGCTGCCGGCGCAGTCGCGGCAACGAAAAGGGCGGGCAGGGAGCGTAGGCTCCCTGCCCGCCCTTTCGGCGTGCGTGGTCCGCTAGTTGCGCGAGAGCGCGAAGATGCGGAGCAGCTCGAGGTAGAGCCAGATGACGGTGACCATGATGCCGAAGGCGCCGGCCCAGCCGAAGACGCGCGGTGCTCGGTTCTTCACGCCCTGCTGGATGGCGTCGAAGTCGAGCACGAGCGAGTACGCGCACATGATGACGACGAGGACGCCGATGATGATACCGAGCGGGATGCCGAACACCTGGGTGCCGAGGACGCCCCAGGGGTCCTTGTTGACGCCGGTCAGCATCAGGATGATGTTGATGAACGAGAACACCACGTAGCCGACCATCGCGATGAGGAAGACCTTGGTGGCCTTCGCGGATGCGCGGATCTTGCCGCTCGCGAAGAGGGCGAGGGTGACGCCGACGACGACGATGGTGCCGATGACGGCCTGGAGGACGACGCCGCTCCACGCGGTCTCGTAGAAGAGCGAGATGCCGCCGATGAAGATGCCCTGCGCGCCGGCGTACGCCAGGGTGAGCGCCGGGGACGGCTTCTTGCGGTTCTTGAAGATGTTGACGAAGGCCAGGACGAGGCCGACGATCATCGCCGGAATCCAGAGGACGGGGACGATCCAGCCGATGACCGCTCCGACGAGCAGGACGCCGAAGCTGACCGCGGTCTTGACGATCGTGTCCTCGACCGTCATGCGGTCGGTCTCGACCGCGCCGGCGGACGGTGAGTTGTACATCTCCTGGAGGTTCTCGGCGCTGAGCGTCGCAGCCGCCGTCGACCCGTTCTGGAAGGCCGGGCTCTGTGAGAATGCCGGGTTGGAGGTAGCCATGATTCCTCTGATCGCATGTGGGGTCCGGACGAGCCGGATCGGTGCACTCAAACCTACCGATTTATCGTCTGAGAGTTCTGACAGATTGCCTTGAATCAACTGCTTCCGCGACCCAGCGTGCCAGCCAGGCGGCCCCGACGATCGTCACCGTGCTCACTGCGATCGACACCCAGCCCTGAGAGTAATCGTGGATCGAGCTGGCGAGCACGATGCTGGATGCGATGGGCAGCAGCAGCACGATGTAGCTGAGCAGGGGGCGCAGCCGGATGAGGAGCCACGCTGCGAGCGGGACTGCGAAGCACCAGGCGAAGCCCGCGCCGCCGAGCATGAGCCAGGTGAATCCGAGCACGGGGACGGCCACCGCGACTCTCCGCCCGATCGTCGACGGGAGGATCGCCCACCCTGCCGGCTGCAGTAGGGAGCCGACGAGCAGGAAGGGGAGGCTGTACGCGCTGGTCATGAGGATGAAAGCGGTGCCCACCACGAGCATCCCGAGCCCGATGATGAGTCGTTGGCGGTAGGCGCCCCAGTGCAGGTCGAGTCGGCTCGCAGGCTCGCACCAGTGGCTCGGAGAGGGCGATTCCGCTGCGGACACCGCTTGATTCTGTCACCCGGATGCGCGCCTGAGAACCCCCAAGGCGCGGGCTAGTATCTCAACATGCGAGCGCGGACGGCCCCCCTGGTGATCGGTCATCGGGGAGCCTCGGGATACCGCCCGGAGCACACGACGGCCGCATACGAACTCGCGTTCACGCTGGGAGCGGACGCGGTCGAGCCCGACATCGTCGCCACGAAGGACGGCGTGCTGGTGTTGCGCCACGAGAACGAGATCTCGGGGACGACCGACGTCGCGTCCCGGGCCGAGTTCGCCGGGCGGCGGACGACCAAGCAGATCGACGGCGCGACGCTGACCGGGTGGTTCACGGAAGACTTCACCTGGGCGGAGCTCTCGACGCTGAGAGCCACAGAGCGGCTGCCGGAGATCAGGCAGGCGAGCTCCACTTTCGACGGCCGCTATCCGGTGCTGCGTCTGCGCGATCTGCTGGAGCTGGTCGACAGGGCGTCGGAGGACGCGGCCCGGCTGCTCGGCGTCGTCGCGGAGCTCAAGCACGCGACGTACTTCGACTCCATCGGCCTCCCGCTGGCCGAGCTGTTCACCGCGGAGCTGGCCGAGACCGGATGGGGCGACAACCCGGAGCTGATCGTGGAGAGCTTCGAGAAGAACGCGCTCGGGCAGGTGCGCAGGCACGGTTTCCGTGGGCGCTGCGTGTATCTGCTGGAGGACACGGGCGCGCCGGCCGACCGAGTGGCAGCGCTCGGTTCCTCCGCGCCAGGGTATGCGGACGACCTGACCGCCCGCGGCCTGTACGCGCTCGGTGCCGCAGGCAACCTCGATCGCGTCGATGGGATCAGCGTCGAGGTGTCGCAGGTGCTCGCGTCGGGATCGGTTGCCGTATCCCTGTTCGAGGATGACCCGTCCGGCATCGACATCGGCGCGGTGACCTCGGATCTGGTGGACACGGCGCACTCGGCGGGGCTCGGCGTGTTCTGCTGGACACTTCGGCCGGAGAACGCGCTGATGCCGGCGGATTTCCGCGGCCCCGGTCGCGACGACGAGTGGGGTGACTGGCGGCGGCTCTATTCGATCCTGCTGCACTCCGGCGTGGACGGGGTGTTCGCCGACCACCCCGATCTGGCGGTCGCCGTCCGCGACGAACACTGATCGTTCGCTGGCCACTGACGTCTCTCGGACGGGATGACAGTGGTGAAGGCTAAAATCGTTGGAGACATGACGAGCCTCCCCGACGCCTCTCCCTCCGCCACCCCGATCATCCTCGACGGCCGATCCGGTTCCGGGCGCCCTGGCGACGGTGGGGACGCCCTGAACGACCGCCTGTTCGCGGGGTTGAACCCCCAGCAGCGCGAGGCGGCGGAGTACCGCGGCGCCGCTCTGCTCATCGTCGCCGGTGCTGGTTCCGGCAAGACGAGCGTGCTCACCCGCCGCATTGCCGGGCTGATCGAGACGCGCGAGGCCTGGCCGAGTCAGATCCTCGCGATCACGTTCACCAACAAGGCGGCCGCCGAGATGCGGGAGCGCGTCGAAGCGCTGCTCGGCGGCAAGGCCCAGGGCATGTGGATCTCCACGTTCCACTCCGCGTGCGTCCGCATCCTGCGTCGCGAGGCCGAGACGATCGGCAAGACGCAGAGTTTCACGATCTACGACTCGGGAGACACCCGCGCGCTCTTGAAGCGCATCATCAAGGGTCTCGACGCGGACACTCTCGGGTTTACGGTCGCCGGCGCCTCCGGGCGCATCTCCAAGCTCAAGAACGAGCTCACCGACATCGAGACCTTCGCGCGCTCCGCGAACCTGAGCGACCCGCAGGAGGTGATGTTCCTCGAGATCTTCCGGCAGTACACCCGGGCACTCCGCACGGCCAACGCGTTCGACTTCGACGACCTCATCGCGGAGACGGTCTTCCTGTTCCGCGCGTTCCCGAAGGTCGCGGCGCTGTACCAGCGGCGTTTCCGCCACATCCTGGTGGATGAATACCAGGACACGAACCACGCGCAATACTCGCTCATCCGAGAGCTGACCAGGCCGATCGCCCCCGCCATCGCCGACGAACTGGAGGCCCAGGGCCACCACGTCGAGTCGATGCGGGATGCGGTGGGCGTGATTCCCGGAGCGTCGCTGACCGTCGTCGGTGACTCCGACCAGTCGATCTACGCGTTCCGCGGCGCGGACATCCGGAACATCGTCGAGTTCGAGCGGGACTTCCCCGGCGCGAAGGTCGTGTTGCTCGAACAGAACTACCGGTCGACGCAGAACATCCTGAGCGCTGCGAACTCGGTGATCGCGAACAACTTCGACCGCAAGGACAAGAAGCTGTGGACGGCGGTCGGCGACGGCGACAAGATCATCGGCTTCACCGGGTACTCCGGACACGACGAGGCGCAGTTCGTGGCGGACGAGATCGAGAAGCTGCACAGCGCCGGCATGGACTACAAAGACATCGCCGTGTTCTACCGCACGAACGCTCAGACGCGTGCGCTGGAGGAGATCTTCATCCGGTCCGCTCTGCCGTACCGCATCATGGGCGGCACCAAGTTCTACGAGCGGGCCGAGATCAAGGACTCGATGGCCTACCTGATCGCCGTCGCGAACCCGGACGACACCCTGGCGCTTCGCCGTATCCTCAACACCCCGAAGCGCGGGATCGGCCCGGCGACAGAGACGCAGCTCGCGAGCTACGCCGACGATAACGGGATCAATTTCCGCCAGGCGATGCGCGACGCCGGGTCCCTCGGACTCGGGCCGAAGGTCACCGCGGCCATCCTTCAGCTCGCCACGCTGCTCGACGAGGCGGCGGCGAAGATCGACCCGGCGAACCCTGCAGGGGTCTCCTCGGTCTCCGATGTGCTGACCTTCCTGCTCGACGGCAGCGGCTACCTGGACGTGCTCCGCAACAGCAGGGACCCGCAGGACGAGGCGCGAGCGGAGAACGTCGACGAGCTCGTCGCGGTCACCAGGGAGTTCGCGCGCAACAATCCGGACGGCGGTCTGATCGACTTCCTCACGGAGGTCTCCCTGGTGGCGGCAGCGGACGAGATCGACGATTCGAGCGGAACCGTCTCGCTGATGACGCTTCACACCGCCAAGGGCCTCGAGTACGACGCCGTGTTCCTGACCGGCATCGAGGAGGACCTGCTTCCTCACCGCATGTCGGCGAACGAACCGGGAGGACCCGCTGAGGAGCGCCGTCTCTTCTACGTGGGCATCACGCGCGCGAAGAAGCGGCTGTTCCTGTCTCTGGCGATGACCAGGGCGCAGTTCGGCGAGACCGCCGTGGCGATGCCGAGCCGCTATCTGCAAGAGATCCCCGCAGACCTCATCGACTGGAAGCAGTCGCCAGGAACGGCGAACGGCCGAGGCGGCAGCCAGTCGCGCGCCCTCAACGCCAGACGTCCAGGGCTGGGTTCCGGGTCTAGTTCCGGCAGCGGTTCGCGCTGGAACGAGAGCCTCACCTCGGGCGGATTCTCCGCTGGCGGTCGACCCTCCGACCGACCGAAGACGGAGTGGCCGAACCGCGTCACGGGGCAGGTTCGCGACAACGGAGACCTGGAGCTCGCATCCGGTGACCGCATCCGGCACACCGACTTCGGCGACGGCCGGGTGACGCAGGTGACCGGCGAAGGCGCCAAGCGTGTGGCGCACGTGCAGTTCGAGAAGGTGGGGGCGAAGAAGCTGCTCATCAAGATCGCCCCCATCGAAAAGCTGTGAGGCCTCCGAAGCTCACCTCGCTGAGCGTCGAGGTGGGTGTGCGGGCGGCGACCGCGGTGGCCGTTCCACTGCTGATCCTGTGGGCGGTGGGGCGACTCGACCTCGCCGCGTATGCGACCTTCGGAGCGTTCACCGCGCTGTACGGCAGGAACGAGCCGTACCGACTGCGCATCCGAAGCATCACGGTGGCGGCGGTGGCACTCGTGTTCGCGATCGCTCTGGGCACGACGGTCGCCGTGCTGGGCGAGCCGCTCGCGCTCCTCGTACCGCTGCTCGTCGTGGTGGTCGCGGGCGGCACCCTGCTGGCGACGACGTTCCAGTTGCTGCCGGCTCAGCCCCTCTTCTTCGTGTTCGCCCTCCTGGTCTGCGCCGCCGTGCCGACCCCGGCCGACGAATTCTGGCTCCGGGTCGGCATCGCCGCGGTCTCCGCAGCGTTCTCCTGGTTGCTGACCATGTCGGGCTGGGCGATCAGACGACTCGCAGGGACAGCCTCCAACCCGGTCTTCCTCAAGGACCTGCGGCGCACCCCGGCCGTCGATCGAACGGCCATCCGGGATGCGCGGGTCTGGTTGTCCGTCGCCCAGAACGTCACCGGAGTGATCGTGGCAGGCGGGATCGCGCTGGCATTCGGGTTCGGCCACGCGTACTGGGCGGTGGTGAGCCTGGTGGCCGTCATCCCGCCTGCCCGCGCCGCCCACTCGCTCTCCCGTTCCGTGCATCGCGTCGTGGGTACGGTCGTCGGTGTGGGCGTGACGGTGCTGCTCCTGTTTTGGTCGCCTCCACCGCTCTTCGTCATCGGCGTAATCGTGGTGTGCCAGGTCTTCGCGGAGGTGCTCGTCGGCGCCCACTACGGCACGGCCCTGGTGTTCATCACCCCGATGGCGCTCTCTGTCTCGTACCTGGCCGCTCCCGTCGTGCTCTCGACGCTGGCGGTCGACCGGGTGCTGGAGACGGTGCTGGGCGCCGCAGTCGGTGTCCTGCTGGTTCTCGCCGCTCGCTGGATCGAGAGGTCGCGCGGCCTGGCCGCCACCTGACCGGCCGGAACCGGACCGTCCGGCTCGGACGGTCAGCCGATGGACGCGCGCAGCCGCTTCAGGTACGCATCGCGCGGGCTGTGCCGCAGCCGGCCGGGAAGCCGAGGGTAGATGAGCGTGGCCCAGCGCATCCACCGGTCGAATCGTCGCTGCAGGCGGTCGTTCCAGGCGAGGCCGAAGCTTCTGCGCACCTCGGGAGGGAGCAGCCCGACGGTGACGAGTCGCGCCTGCGGGAACAGCACGCGCATCCACCTCGGGATGGCGGACGGATAGAGGATCTGCCGCGCCACCCGCTTCGTGTCCGTGGTCGGACGCAGCGTGGCGATCATGTCTCGCCAGTACACCTGGAATGCTGCCCGGCTCTGCGGCCACGCCTCCGGCGGCACCTGAAGGGCGGAACCGAGCACCGTGAACTCGCGGTAGATCCGCTCGGCGTCCGTGGCTGCAAGGCTGCCGAAGAAGCGTTCGTAGAGGTCGATCATGGTCGCGTAGAGCGTCGCTGCCACCCAGAGCTGGAGCTGCGGGTCGAACGCGTTGTACGCGGGGGCGTCGCCGACCGCCTGAGCTCGGACGGGGGAGTGCGCGCGGTTCACGGACCTGCGCACGACGGCGAACTCCTCCGGCGTCGCATAGACGGACGCGTAGACGAAGGTCATGGTTGCGTGCAGCCTGTCCATCATCCGGTTGGCGAAGTCGCTGTGCTCCACGACACCGCGCCCCACCGCTGGATGGGCGATCTGGAGCAGCAGCGCCCTGCCGCCCCCGGCCAGGTAGATCGCCTCGGCCGCGATGTCTTTCGCGGTGAGGCCGCTGGGAGCCTGACGGGGTCGCATCCCACCATCCTGCCGCGACAGTCTGCGAAGGTCCGGGATGCGCTGCCCCGTCGAGCAGGAGCGGTCCGCCTCTCATCGCGCCACCAGAGCCGCACGGCGTTCACGACCGCGCATCGCGAGTCCGCAGACCCCTGTGCCGAGAGAGAGCGCGGCGCCGCCGGCGCAGACGAGCGGAATCAGCGCGGTGGTCTCGGATCCCGTGTCCGCCAGTTCCGGCTGGCGCACAGCGGCAGGCTCGATGTTCGGCTGCACAGGAGCAGGCGCCTCCGGCTCGGCGGGAACGTCCGGGGTCGTCGGTTCTTCGGGTGATTCGGGAGAGCCGGGGAGCTCCGGTGTCTCGGGCGCTTCTGGCGCCTCTGGCGCCTCCGGCGATTCCGGTGCTTCCGGTGCTTCCGGCACTTCGGGTGCTTCCGGCACTTCCGGCACTTCGGGTACTTCGGGCACTTCGGGTACTTCCGGTGCCTCGGGAGTGTCGACACGGGTGATCTCCGACGCGACTCCGAACGCCGACCGCCATGGCCGTAAGCGGCTGCCGCCCTGCGCGGCAGGGGTGTCCTCCGACGCGATCGTCTCGACCCAGACGTAGTGACCAGGGGCGTTCAGCTCGCACTCCGGAGTCTCGTACTCGCCGGTCCCTGCGACCACCAGCTCGACCTCGCACGCCACTGGCGCGTCGGTCGGCGCGTCCGGGGCTTCGGTGATCGGGTCGGTGAAAGGGCCGAGGAGGCGGCTTCTGATCGTCGCGCGGACGGGCTCGAGTCCGTCGGACGACAGCCACACGCCCCAGGTGGGCAGGAGCCCGTCGTCCTGGCGCACCGCCACCGTGAGGTGGTCGGCGATCCTCGCGCCAGGCTCGGCGACGGCGGCGCTGGTCACGGTGGAGACCATCGGCTGGAACGGGAGAGGCGAGACGCCTGTGGATCGAGCCTCCGCCCGTGCCTCGGCGTCGGCGGGAACAGCCACGAGAAGCGCCTGCGCATCGCCGCGCGGGATCGCGACGGTCAGCCGATCGCCGTACGGAAGTCCGGTGAAACGCGCATCGACGGTGACAGCGACACTCGCGTCCGTGCCGTTCGGCACGATGGGGATGTCGACACCGTTCTGGATGTCCGCCCTCGTCGACCCGTCCTCGAACGTGGCGCCGACCAGCGTCGCCTTTCCCCAGTGCTTCCTCGGTGGAAGGACCTCGGCTCCGGTGAGGCGGTCGACCGTCAGCTCGACCCTGAATCGTCCGGCGCCCTCGTCGCCGAGCTCGGTGACGGCGGACGCTTTCACCGATCGCGATCCGAGCGTTCCAGCATCGGCGACCATCGAGTGCGCCCACCCCAGCACGGTCGCCGCATCCGCCCCCGCTCTGGCCGCATACGACGAGGCCGTCGCTCCGTCGAGGCCGGCGACCATCCAGGTGGCCAACTGTCCGGCTGCAGCGGTTCCCCTGTCGGCGGTGCCCGCCCAGGAGCGGGAGATGAACGCGAGTTTCGCCGCTTGCTCCGGCGTGTACCACTCGAGCGCCGAACCCGCGACCAGATCGACCTCATGACCGGTGGGACTCTTCTTGCCTGGCTGGAGGCAGAAGCCCCTCGATCCGTCATCGAGCGAGTATGAGCCCAGCCACCACCCGTCACCGGAGAGATAGCCGGGACCGTGGCCATCGGCGGAGAGGGCGTTCGCTCCCGTCGCGAAGTGGATCGCCGAGAAGAAGAACAGCAGGCCGGCCACGGCGAAGGACGTGATGAGAGTGGTTATTCGATGTGTCATGGCATCCACCGTCGTTGGTCGTGACGCGGCGATGGGACCGGAACGGAAAGCTGTGGAGAAGTGCTCACGACTGTCCAGGTGTGGAGGGAGCATCCACGATGGCTGTGGATTTCGCAGCTCGTTTCGCGGGCGTTCAGCAGGACGCGCTAGAGTTCTTTCTGGCGAAATTTATCTCGGCGTCGAGCTATTCTCCCGCCGAACTGCCTAGGAGAAATCGGCCGGCAGCGCCACGAGCGCGCCGGAACCAGCGGATTGGATAACCGTGGATCTATACGAGTATCAGGCCAGAGACCTGTTTGAGCAGTACGGTGTCCCGGTCCTTCCGGGCATCGTCGCGGACACACCGGAGGAGGTGCGCGCAGCGGCGGAGAAGCTCGGCGGAGTGGTCGTCGTCAAGGCGCAGGTCAAGGTCGGTGGTCGTGGCAAGGCCGGCGGCGTCAAGGTCGCCAAGAACCCCGACGAGGCAGAGGAAGCGGCCAAGGCCATCCTCGGGCTCGACATCAAGGGCCACATCGTCCGTCGCGTGATGGTCGCCGGTGGCGCCCGCATCGCGAAGGAGTTCTACTTCTCGGTGCTGCTCGACCGCGCCAACCGCTCCTACCTGTCGCTGACCAGCGTCGAGGGCGGAATGGAGATCGAGCAGCTCGCGGTCGAGAAGCCGGAGGCGCTCGCACGCATCGAGGTCGACCCGATCGCGGGCATCGACGCAGCGAAGGCCGCCGAGATCGCGAAGGCCGCAGGCTTCCCCGACGAGCTGGCAGGCAAGGTCGCGGACGTCTTCGTGAAGCTGTACGAGGTCTACACGGGCGAGGACGCGACACTCGTCGAGGTCAACCCGCTCGTGCTCACCGAGGAGGGCGACATCATCGCCCTCGACGGCAAGGTCACGCTCGACGAGAACGCTGGGTTCCGCCACCCGAACCACGAGGCCCTCGAGGACAAGGCAGCAGCAGACCCGCTGGAGGCGAAGGCGAAGGCGAGCGACCTCAACTACGTGAAGCTCGACGGAGAGGTCGGCATCATCGGCAACGGCGCGGGACTCGTCATGAGCACCCTCGACGTCGTGGCGTACGCGGGCGAGAAGCACAAGGGCGTCAAGCCCGCGAACTTCCTCGACATCGGCGGCGGAGCATCCGCTGCCGTCATGGCCGCCGGTCTGGACGTCATCCTGAACGACCCGCAGGTCAAGAGCGTGTTCGTGAACGTGTTCGGCGGCATCACCGCGTGCGACGCGGTTGCGAACGGCATCGTCAAGGCGCTGGAGATCCTCGGCGACGAGGCGAACAAGCCGCTCGTCGTGCGCCTCGACGGCAACAACGTGGACGAGGGTCGCCGCATCCTCACCGAAGCCGCGCACCCGCTGGTGACGCTGGCTCTCACCATGGACGAAGGCGCCGACAAGGCCGCCGAACTGGCTGCGAAGTAAGGGCGCGACGAACAATGTCTATCTTCCTCAACAAGGATTCCAAGGTCATCGTGCAGGGCATCACCGGCGGTGAGGGCACCAAGCACACCGCCCTCATGCTGAAGGCCGGCACCCAGGTGGTCGGCGGCGTGAACGCCCGCAAGGCAGGCACGACCGTCACGCACGGCGACGTCGAGCTCCCCGTTTTCGGAACGGTCGCAGAGGCCATCGAGAAGACCGGTGCCGACGTGTCCATCGCGTTCGTACCCCCGGCGTTCACCAAGGACGCGGTCATCGAGGCCATCGACGCCGAGATCCCGCTGCTCGTCATCATCACCGAGGGTGTGCCCGTGCAGGACTCGGCCGAGTTCTGGGCGTACGCGCAGGAGAAGGGCAACAAGACCCGCATCATCGGCCCGAACTGCCCCGGCATCATCACCCCCGGTGAGTCGCTCGTCGGCATCACGCCGGCGAACATCACCGGCAAGGGACCGATCGGACTCGTCTCGAAGTCGGGAACGCTCACCTACCAGATGATGTACGAGCTCCGCGACCTCGGCTTCTCGACGGCCATCGGCATCGGCGGCGACCCCATCATCGGCACCACGCACATCGACGCGCTCGCCGCATTCGAGGCTGACCCGGAGACGAAGGCGATCGTCATGATCGGCGAGATCGGCGGCGACGCCGAAGAGCGCGCCGCCGACTTCATCAAGGCGAACGTGACCAAGCCGGTCGTCGGCTACGTCGCCGGCTTCACCGCTCCCGAGGGCAAGACGATGGGCCACGCCGGCGCCATCGTGTCCGGCTCTGCGGGCACGGCTCAGGCGAAGAAGGAGGCCCTGGAGGCCGCCGGCGTCAAGGTCGGCAAGACGCCGTCCGAGACGGCCGCCCTGCTCCGCGAGGTCTACGCAGCGCTGTAAGACGCAGGAGGGACGACATCCCTCCACAGGAAAGGGCCCCGTGGACTTGTCCACGGGGCCCTTTCTCTTTGGCCTCGCCGCGCACCCCGAGCGCTACAGTGAGCAGCATCGGGAAAAGGGGGAGCGACATGGCGCGCATCACCAACAGCGAGCTGCTCCAGCGCATCGCGCAGCTCGAGAGCGAGAATGCCACGCTGCGGGAGGCGATCGAGAACGGGCCGACGCAGCCGCTGCCGCCGCTCGACGACACCACAGCGGTAACCACGACAGCGTCGCGAAAGCACACGCGAAGCTGGGCGTGGACGTTGCTCGCCACGGTGCTCATCCTGATCGGCGCACTGCTCGCACCCGTTTCGGTCATCGCCTCCTGGGCGAAGGTGCAGCTCACGGATACCGATGCGTTCGTCGCCGCATACGCTCCACTGGCGAAAGACCCTGGTGTGCAGTCGTTCATCACCAGCGAGACGATGGATGTGATCCAGCAGAACGTCGATGTGCCCGCCATTACGTCCGAGGTGGTCGACGGCATCACGTCCCTCGGCACCGGTCCAGCGGCGACCAGGGCGCTCGAAGCGCTGAAAGGACCGGCCGCTCAGGGCATCATCTCGCTGATGCGGTCGACCGTGGACGGGTTCGTCCGCTCTGACGCGTTCGCGCAGGTCTGGCAGGAGGCGTTGCGGACCAGCCACGCCCAGCTCGTGGCGACGATGCAGAACGACCCGAAGGCAGCCATCGCTGTCGGCTCGGACGGCTCGGTCGGAGTCCAGCTCGGCCCGATCATCGACAGGGTGAAAGAGATCCTGGTGAAGCAGGGGCTCACGTTCGCGTCGCAGATCCCGTCCGTGGACCGCACGATCACGATCGCGCAGAACTCGTCGCTCCCCACCATCCAGTTGTTCTACGGAGTCGCCGTCGCTGCCGGTGCCTGGCTGCCGTGGGTGGCGCTGCTGTTCCTCGCTGCCGGTGTCGTCGTCGCCCGTCGGCGCGCGCTCGCTCTGGTGTGGGCCGCCGTGGCGCTTGCCCTCTCCATGGTGATTATCGTGGCCGGAATCGCCATCGGTCGTCTGGTGTTCATCGGCTCGGTGTCGCCGTCGCTGATCCCCGCCGGCGTGGCACGCACGGTGTTCGACACGCTCACGACGGCGATGAAAGACACAGGGGTCGCAGTGCTGGTGCTGGCGATCGTGGTCGCCGTCGTCGCCTGGTATTCGGGGCCGTTCGGCGTGCCGAGAAAGCTGCGCGGCTTCTTCGGCTCGGGGGTCGCGTGGGTGCGAGACGCTGCGGAACGACACGGCATCACGACGGGCCGCACGGGGGAGTGGATCTACGCTCAGCGCGCCCTGCTCCGGGCGGCGGTGGCGGTGATCGCGGCCGCCATCGTCCTCTTCGTCCGGCCGCTGACTCCTGGGCTGATCATCTGGACTCTGGTGATCGCCGCGCTGGTGGTCGCCATCCTCGAACTGGTGCAGCGGCCGGTCATCACCGTGCCGGAGACGGCGGACGACGAGACCCCGATCGTGACCGTCTCCTGACCGCCGAAGTGTCGGCGGGGCGCCGCCGTGCCCGACCGGTAGGCTCCATTCGGTCATGAATCGCACAACCGTCGCCCTGCTCGCCGCGCTGGAGGCGGCCATCGTCGTCGCGATCGGTCTCGCGATCTCCCTCGTACCTCTCACGGTCCTGTGGGCCGCCCAGTATCACCTCGCTGCCGACTGGTTCAGCTTCTGGCGCGCGTCGGCGGACATCTGGCTCGTCGGTCACGGCGTGAACCTCACGGTGTCGCTCGATGCCCAGACCGCCGCGACCCTCGGACTCCCCGGAGCCGCCGTTCCGTTCCAGGTGACGATCGCCGCCCTCGGGTTCGCCGTGCTCACCGCCGGTCTCGGAATGCGCACGGGACTCCGCGCGTCGGAGACGCCGTACCGGGTCACGGGCGCTGTCAGCGCAATCGTCGCTTTCGCTGTGCTCGCGACCGTCGTGACGTTCACCGCGGGGAGCGCCCCCGTGCATCCATCGGTCTGGCAGGGGATTGTGCTCCCGCCGTTCGTCTACGCCGTCGGCGTGGCGTGCGGATTCGGTTTCGCGGCGCTGCGCGCTGAACGGGCGGACGGCCAGGACCGCGGAGGACGCACGGCGAGCAGCGAACGGCTGGACGCGCTCACCGGCTGGTTCACCCGCATCCCGCCGATGGTCAGGGATGCGGCCGCCACTGCTTTCCGTGCGGGCTCCGGCGCTGCCGCCATGGTGATCGCCGGGGCGGCGCTGGTGCTCACCATCCTGATCTTCGGCAACTACGGGGGCATCATCAGCCTCTACGAGCAGCTTCAGGCCGGTGCACTCGGCGGCGCTGCACTCACGATCGGGCAGCTCGCGTTCCTGCCCAATCTGGTGATCTGGCTCGCCTCCTGGATGATCGGGCCCGGCTTCTCGATCGGCACCGGTTCGTCCGTCAGCCCGATCGGCACCGAGCTCGGGCCGCTGCCGGGACTGCCGCTGTTCGGGGTGATCCCGGCCGGGGGATTCTCGTTCGGCCTCATCGGGGTCCTGGTGCCTCTCGTGGCCGGGTTCCTCGCCGCTGCGCTGCTTCGTTCGCGCGCGGCCAGGCTGCGCGACCTGCATGGGACATCCGGACTCTTGGTCGCCGCGCTCGGCATCGGTATCGTTGCGGGCATCGAACTTGGCCTTCTGGCCTGGTGGTCGTCCGGGGCACTCGGCCCTGGGCGGCTGCACGACGTCGGCCCGAATCCGTGGCTGGTCGGTTCGATCGCGGCGGCGGAGGTCGCTGTCGCGGCGGTCATCGGACTGCTGGCGGGAGGTCGGGCGAGAAGATGAGTCCCTGGCAGCCGCCGTTCCGCTTCCCGAAGCTGGAGCTCCACCGGCGTTCGGTGGAGGCGAAGCAGCTCGTGGAGAGCCCATCGGCGCAACTGCAGGAATTCCTCGTCAAACTCGGCAGCGCCCTTCTCTCGGTCGGAACGGCGGCGACGGACATCCAGCGCACCCTGAAACGCGTCGCCATAGCGCTCGGTTCGCCGAACGCGGCACTCATCGTCTTCCCCACCCTGATCTTCGTCGGGATGCCGGACGAGAAGGAGACCCGGTTCGACATCGCGGAGTCGCCGGGCGGCGAGGTCCGATTCGACAGGGCGGCGCGCATCTACACGGTGGTCGATCACGCGCTCGCCGGAACGATCACAGCGACGCAGGGCATCGACGCGATCGAGGCGATCACGGCGGCCAAACCGCGCTTCAACACGCTCGTCCGGGTGCTGGGTCACGGTCTGGCGGCAGCCGGAGTCGGGCTCGTGCTGCTCGGCGCGGAGCCGCTCAGTATGCTGTACGCCTTCGTCCTCGGTGTGCTGGTGGGAGTCGCCAAGCTGCTCGTCCGTCCCGGCACGTACGCGGCGATCCTCCTGCCCGTGATCACGGCGTTCGCGCTCGCGCTCATCGTCTTCGCCGCGGCGCGGACGGTCGTGGTCGCCGAGCCGCTGCAGGTGCTGGTGCCGCCGCTCGTCACACTGCTGCCCGGCGCGGTGCTGACCACGGGCATCCAGGAGCTGGCGGCGGGCGACATGGTGGCTGGCGCGAGCAGGCTGGTCTCCGGCATCGCGCAACTGCTCTTCCTGTCCTTCGGGATCCTGGCGGCGCTGACGATCACGGGCGTCCCCGCATCCACCGCCCTGCTCACCACCCACCCGGCGCTCGGGGCGTTCCAGCCGTGGGTGGGGGTGCTGCTGTTCTCGCTCGGGATCTTTCTCTATTACTGCGGTCCGCGGCGGTCCATCTACTTCCTCACGCTCGTGCTTCTCGTCGCGTATGGAGCGCAGCTCATCGGCGCCGTGCTCATGGGCAGTGTGTTCAGCGGGTTCTTCGGGGCGTTCGCGCTCACGGTTGTCGCCTATCTCATCCAGTCGATCCGGGGTGCTCCTCCGGCCGTGGTGTGCTTCCTGCCCGCGTTCTGGCTGCTGGTGCCGGGGGCGACCGGTTTGATCGGGCTGACGCAGAGCGCATCCGGCGTCAACTTCGACGCGAACAGTTTTCCGACCATCGTCGGCTCGATCGTCGCGATCGCGCTCGGCGTCCTCGTCGGCACCGCGCTGTACCGGCAGATCTTCAGTGTCGCCCCGGCACGGTGGGGCCTGCGGCTGGTCTGAACCTTCTGCGGCGCGCCGCTAGGCTGGTGGCGTGCTCTCGATTGTGGTGCTGATCTCTGGCGGCGGGTCCAACCTGCGCGCTCTCCTCGAAGCGTCGCAGGATGCGGAGTTCCCCGCACGGGTCGTCGCCGTCGGTGCCGACCGCGACGCAGACGGTCTGTCCCACGCTGAGGAGTTCGGCATCCCGTCGTTCACCGTCCCGTTCTCGTCGTTCGACGACAGGGACGAGTGGGGCGACGAGCTGCTCGCGCAGATCGAGCAGTGGCAGCCGGACCTCGTGATCCTCTCCGGCTTCATGCGGCTGGTGCCGCCGCGCGTCGTCGCGGCGTTCTCGCCCAACCTGATCAACACGCATCCCGCCTATCTGCCCGAGTTCCCGGGGGCGCACGGGGTCCGGGATGCGCTGGCGGCCGGGGTCACCCAGACCGGCGCGAGCCTCATCGTGGTCGACAACGGCGTCGACGCAGGGCCGATCATCAGCCAGGAGCGCGTGCCGGTACACCCGGACGACACAGAGGCCGCCCTGCACGAACGCATCAAACCTGTGGAGCGACGGCTGCTCATCGACGCCGTCCTCGACATCGCCAACGGACATATCGATCTCAAGGAGCTTGCCAGAGCATGAGCGGACCCCGCCACGATGCCAGCCTCTACCGCGAAAGGGACGTCGTCCCGATCCGCCGCGCGCTGATCTCGGTCAGCGACAAGACAGGGCTCCTCGAGCTCGCCACGACGCTCGCGGACGCGGGCGTGGAAATCGTGTCGACGGGCAGCACCGCGTCGACGATCCGGGATGCGGGCCACGAGGTCACCGACGTCGCGAGCGTCACCGGTTTCCCCGAGTCGCTCGACGGCCGCGTGAAGACCCTGCACCCCGCCATCCACTCCGGTCTCCTCGCCGACCTGCGGCTCGCATCCCATGAGGATCAGCTCAAGGAGCTGGAGATCAAGCCGTTCGAGCTCGTCGTGGTGAACCTGTACCCGTTCGTCGAGACCGTCGCATCCGGTGCTGTCGGCAACGACGTCGTCGAGCAGATCGACATCGGCGGTCCCGCGATGGTCAGGGCGTCGGCGAAGAACCACGCCAACGTGGCCATCGTCGTCTCGCCGGAGCACTACGGCGCCATCGGGGACGCCATCGCGGCAGGCGGCACCACGTTCGAGCAGCGTCGTGCGTTCGCCGCGCAGGCGTTCGCGCACACGGCGGCGTACGACGGCGCCGTCGCAGCCTGGTTCGCCGGGGATGCGCCGAGCACCGACGACTTCCCTGAGCGCTTCGAGGTGCAGGCCGAGCTGAAGCAGACGCTGCGCTACGGCGAGAACTCGCATCAGGCGGCAGCGCTCTACGCCGACCCGGCGCGCAGGGGCATCGCCCAGGCGACGCAGCTCGGCGGCAAGGAGATGTCGTACAACAACTACGTGGATGCGGACGCGGCGCTCCGCAGCGCGTACGACTTCGACCAGCCCGCCGTCGCGATCGTCAAGCACGCCAACCCGTGCGGCATCGCCGTCGCTGACGACATCGCCGAGGCGCATCGCAAGGCGCACGAGTGCGACCCCGTGTCGGCGTACGGGGGCGTGATCGCCGCCAATGGCATCGTCACGCTGGCCATGGCCGAGGCCGTGAAGGGCATCTTCACCGAGGTGCTGATCGCTCCCGGCTTCGAGCCGGATGCCCTGGAGTTGCTGCAGACCAAGAAGAATCTGCGCATCCTGCAGCTCCCGGAAGGCTACGCGAGGAAGACGACGGAGTTCCGGCAGGTCTCGGGCGGTGTGCTCGTCCAGGACGCCGACCGCTTCGATGCCGAGTCGACGTCGTTCGGCAGCTCGGCCGGCTGGACCCTCGTCTCCGGCGAGGAGGCGGACGCCGCGACGCGCGCCGACCTCGAGTTCGCCTGGAGGGCGTGCCGCGCCGTGAAGTCGAATGCGATCCTGCTGGCGCACGACGGCGCATCCGTCGGTGTCGGCATGGGACAGGTGAACAGGGTCGACTCGTGCAACCTGGCCGTGACCCGCGCAGGCGAGCGCGCATCCGGTTCGGTCGCCGCATCCGACGCGTTCTTCCCGTTCGCGGACGGTCCGGAGATCCTGATCGCTGCCGGGGTGCGCGTGATCGTACAGCCGGGCGGCTCGATCCGCGACGAGGACGTCATCGCGGCGGCAACGGCGGCCGGCGTCACGATGTACTTCACCGGGGAGCGTCACTTCTTCCACTAGAGGGAGGCGCGCGGGCGGGACTCGTGGGAGAATTGTCGGCGGCTCATAAGGCCGCTGAACAACTCAACGCGATCCCACAAGGAGACACCGATGTCCGTCCTGCCCGCTGACCTGGTCGAAACGACCGGAGTGAACCTGCCGCACGAAACGCTGCACGTGGTGAAGGGGAGGCGGAGCGGCCTGACGATCAGCGTCGCGGTGCACTCCACGATCCTCGGTCCTGCTCTCGGCGGATGCCGTGTCTGGACGTACGACTCGTGGGCGGAGGCGGTGGCGGACTCGCTGCGCCTCGCCGAGGGCATGACGCTGAAGAACGCCGCAGCGGGGCTCAACCGCGGTGGAGGCAAGACGGTCGTGTACCTCCCGCGCGGCACGGTGCTCACGAACGAGGAGCGCTACGAGCTGATGCTCGACCTCGGCGACGCGGTGGAGAGTCTCGGCGGCGCGTACATGACCGCGGAGGACGTCGGCACCTCCGCAGAGGACATGTCGATCGTGTCCACCCGCACGGCGCACGTGTGCGGCCTGCCGTCCGCCGAGGGCGGCGTCGGTGAGCCGAGCGATGCGACCGCTGCCGGTGTGTACGCCGGGCTGCTCTCGACCCTGGAGCGCGCGTTCGGCACGCGTTCCGTCGCGGGTCGCCGGGTCACTGTGCTGGGGCTCGGTCACGTCGGCTCGATCATCGCGATGCGCCTGGCGAGCGAGGGCGCCGAGCTCACGGTCACCGACGTCAACCCGGCGAAGCGGGCACTGGCGGATGCGATCGGCGCCCGCTGGGTGGAGCCGTCGGAGGCGCACGCGGTCGAGGGCGACCTGTTCGTCCCCGCCGGCGTCGGAGGGGTCCTCACCGACAGCGTGATCGACGAGCTGCGGGTGAAGGCCGTCGTCGGCCCCGCCAACAACCAGCTCGCGCACCGCTCGGGAGCGGAGCGCCTTGCCGCGCGTGGCATCCTGTGGGCGCCCGACTTCGTGGTCAACGCCGGCGGCGTGATCTTCCTGTCGATGATGAACGAGGAGGACGCCTCTGCGGAGGCGACCCAGGAGAGGGTCGATCGGATCGGGGACACGGTCACCGAGATCTTCGCCGTCGCGGAGGAGCGCGGGATCACCACGCTGGAGGCGGCCGAGGAGATCGCGCTGGCGCGGCTCCGCGAGCCAGCTAACGCATAGCAACGCTCGGATAGGGTTGGGTCTCATGACGACTTCGTGGGGCCGCCGGCTCATCGCATCCGTGTCCGCTGCCGTCGCGGTGGGCGCTATCGCGTTCATCGCGGCGACCTTCGTTCTGCTGGCGGCAAACCAGCTCAACGCAGCGGCGCTCGGAAGCATCACGCCGTACGTGATGTACAACGCGCTGGTCGCGCTGGTGCTCACCTTCGCCGCGGCACTCCTCGGTGGCCTGATCCGCCGCTGGGTCTCCGTCATCACGGGTGTCGTCGTGGCGCTGGTGAGCGCCCTGATCGGCACGCTCGTGCTCTTCACCACCCTGAACGTCGGGCTGTCCGGAGCGGTCTGGGGGCAGATCTTCCAGTCGCTCATCGGACTGAACCTGCCGTTCTGGCTGGCCGTCGCCATCGCCATCCCGACCGCGGGCTATGCCGTGTACCAGGCCATCGACGAGGGGTCCGCGTTCGGCACCGGTCTGAAGATCGCACTCGTGCGCATCCCGGCCACCAACCTGGCAGACGGCCTCGTCACCCACATCGACCGCGAAGAGGTCGACGCCGAGCTCGCAGACAAGCAGTGGGATGCGTACGTCGCCGCCCTGTCGCAGGCCGGCTGGCAGACCGTCGAGGTCACGAGCGCGGACAACCTGGCCGACTCGGTCTTCGTCGAGGACACCGCCATCGTCTTCGGCGACACCGCCGTCATCAGCCTCCCCGGCGCGGACTCCCGCCGTGCGGAGACGCCGGGCACCGAGGCGGCGCTGCGCGCCCAGGGCCTGCGCATCGAGCGCATCGAGGAGCCGGGCACGCTCGACGGCGGCGACGTCCTCAAGGTCGGCTCGACCGTGTACGTCGGCCGCGGCGGCCGCACCAACGCCGAAGGCATCCGCCAGCTCCGCGCGCTCGTCGCGCCGCTCGGCTACACCGTCGTCGCCGTGCCGGTGACCAAGGCGCTCCATCTCAAGACCGCGGTGACCGCCCTTCCGGATGGCACCGTGATCGGCTACGAGTCCCTGGTCGACAACACCAGCGTCTTCGAGCGCTTCCTGCCCGTGCCGGAGGCGCACGGCACCGCCGTCGTCGTGCTGTCCGACGACACCGTGCTGATGTCTTCGTCCGCACCGGCGTCCGTCGCCCTCATCGAGGACCTCGGCTACACGGTCGTGCAGGTCGACATCAGCGAGTTCGAGAAGCTCGAGGGATGCGTGACCTGCCTCTCCATCCGCATCCGGTAGCGCGGAGATAACGACTTTTCTTTCCCTCTTGTGTATTTGCTGTGCGTCGTCATAGGCTGTAGGGCTGCCTAGGCGGCATTACGTGAACGCATTCGGGCTAGGGAGGACGCCATGACAACGACAGAGAACACACGAACCATGACCGGGTTCGGACTCGTCGCCGCCGTCGCTTATGCGTCCCCGGAGCCAGCCCCCGCCTGGTAGGTCCCAGGCAGGAGATGCTTCCCGGCTGACCGTCGTCGGCACGTCGCGCGGACCATCCATGGTTCGCGGAGTCCACCCCCGGTGGAACTTACGTCTTTGACGACCCCGCACGACCTCTCAGCACGCTCAGAATCGGGTCCACGAGTGGCCCACGAAGCAATCACTACAAGAAAACGGATCGATAATGTCTGTCGCTGAAACTCATCAGCACCCCCCACAAAAAGAAAACAAGGCACGGCCGGGCACCGTGCGGACTCTGCTTCGCATCCTGCCGTTCGCCAAGTCGGCTGCGCCGCGCATCCTGCTCGGCATGGTCGCCGCGCTGCTCGCCAGCCTGGTCGCACTGAGCATCCCGCAGGTGCTTCGCTGGCTGGTCGACGGCCCGCTGTCGACGGGTGACTCCGCCTCGGTGTGGCCCGCCGCCCTGCTCGTGGTCGGCCTCGGCGCTGCGGAGGCCGTGTTCATCTCGCTGCGCCGCTGGTTCGTGCTCACCCCCGGCACGCACGTCGAGGCGAAGATGCGCAATGGCCTGTACGAGAAGCTGCAGGACCTTCCTGTCGCGTTCCACGACCGCTGGCCGAGCGGCCAGTTGCTGTCGCGCGCCGTCAGCGACCTCGGCCTCATCCGCCGGTGGCTCTCGTTCGGCATCGTGCTGCTCGTGGTCAACGTCGTGACGATCGTCGTCGGCTTCGCCATCCTGATCAGCTGGAACTGGATCCTCGGCCTGATCTTCCTGGTCTGCTCGATCCCGCTGTGGATCTACGGGTTCATCTTCGAGGGCAAGTACTCGGTGATCGCTCGGCGCAGCCAGGACCAGGCTGGCGACCTGGCGACGGCCGTCGAGGAGTCGGTGCACGGCATCCGCGTCCTCAAGGCGTTCGGTCGCGGCAAGCACGCGCTCAAGCGCTTCGAGTCGCAGGCGGAGGAGCTGCGCGGCACGGAGATCGAGAAGGCGAAGGCGATCGCCGGCATCTGGCTCTGGCTGCTGCTGGTCCCGGATGTCGCGTTCGGCATCTGCCTGGTCGTCGGCGTCTGGCTGTCCTCCCAAGGGCAGCTCTCCGTCGGCGAGCTGGTGGCGTTCTTCGCCACAGCGACGGTGCTCCGCTTCCCGGTCGAGTCGATCGGCTTCCTGCTGTCGATGACCTTCGACACCCGCACCGCAGCCGACCGTTTCTTCGAGGTGATGGACGAGGTCAACACGATCCAGGACCCTGCCGAGCCGAAGAAGATCGAGAACCCGCGCGGAGAGCTCGTCTTCGACAACGTGCACTTCCGCTATCAGGACTCGCCTGAGCGCTTCCCCGACCTCCTCGACGGCATCGACCTCACGGTCGAGCCGGGGGAGACGATGGCGCTCGTCGGCCTGACCGGATGCGGAAAGTCGACGCTCACGGCCCTCACCACGCGCCTGTACGACGTCACCGGCGGTTCGGTGCGCGTCGACGGCGTGGATGTGCGCGACCTCACCAGGTACGACCTGCGCAAGAGCATCGCGATGGCGTTCGAGGACGCCACGCTGTTCTCCGCATCCGTGCGGGACAACGTGCTGCTCGGTCGCGACGACCTCGACCCGGACTCCGCCGAGGCGGAGCGCGTGCTCGCCGAGGCGGTCGAGATCGCTCAGGCAGGGTTCGTCTACGAGCTCCCTGAGGGACTGGAGACGAAGGTCGGCGAGGAAGGGCTCAGCCTCTCGGGCGGTCAGCGTCAGCGCCTCGCGCTGGCACGCGCCGTCGCGGCGAACCCGTCCATCCTGGTGCTCGACGACCCGCTGTCGGCGCTCGACGTCGACACGGAGGCGCTCGTCGAGGCAGCGCTGCGCCGCGTGCTCGCCGCCACGACGGCCCTCGTCGTCGCCCACCGTCCGTCGACGGTGATGCTGGCCGACCGGGTCGCCCTGCTGGAGAACGGCCGCATCACGGCGGTCGGCACCCACCACGAGCTCTTGGAGACGAACGAGCACTACAAGTTCGTCATCTCGAGTCTCGAAGACGATGAGAACGAAGAGATCCTTCAGGAGGTGAACCTGTGAGCACCGCAACCGTATTGGGAGTCGAGGGCGAAGAGCGCAACGACTTCACCAAGGAGGAGAGCAAGCAGATCCGCAAGCGGTCGCTGCGCCTGCTCGGTTCGCTGATGCGTCCGCTGCGTCTGCGCCTGATCCTGACGGCAGCCGTCGTCGTGGTCAGCACCGCCGGCCAGGTGGCCGGCCCGGCGATCATCGCGTTCGGCATCGACAACGGCCTGCCCGCCCTGCTCAAGCAGGACTGGTTCCCGTTGGCGGCCGCCGGTATCGCGTACCTGTTCACCGGGATCATCGGTGCCGTGCTGATCGCCTGGTACACCGTGCTGAGCGCTCGGATCAGCCAGGCGATCCTGATCGACCTCCGCAAGCGGGTGTTCCTGCACACGCAGAAGCTCTCGCTGGAGTTCCACGAGTCGTACACGTCCGGCCGGATCATCTCGCGCCAGACGAGCGATCTCGACTCTATCCGCGAGCTGCTCGACTCTGGCATCAACCAGCTCGTGCAGGGCTTCCTGTACATGCTGTTCATCGCCATCGCGCTGTTCTCCCTCGACTGGGTGAGCGGTGTGGTGCTGGTGTGCTCGCTGGTGCCGCTGTATTTCCTCACCCGCTGGTTCCAGAAGCGCTCGCAGTCGCTGTTCCGCATCTCGCGGGTGGCGTCGGCGAAATTGATCGTGCAGTTCGTCGAGACGATGACGGGCATCCGCGCCGTCAAGGCGTTCCGCAAGGAGAAGCGCAACGAAAAGGAGTTCGGCGGTCTCGTCGAGGACTACCGTGACGTCAACGCCCGCGTCATCCAGTTGTTCGGGATCTTCGACCCCGGCCTCGTGATGATCGGAAACGTCACGGTCGGTGTCGTGCTGCTGGTCGGCGGATTCCGGGTGGCGGACGGTCAGCTCGCCATCGGTGTGCTCCTGGCCGCGCTGCTCTACACACGCCGCTTCTTCGACCCGATGGAGGAGATGGCGATGTTCTACAACTCCTACCAGTCGGCAGCGGCAGCGCTGGAGAAGATCTCCGGTGTCCTCGAGGAGGAGCCGTCGGTTCCGGATCCCGTCAAGGCGGTCGACCTGTGGGATGCGCGCGGCGATGTGCGCTTCGACGAGGTGACGTTCGCGTACAAGCGTGACCGGGTGATCCTGCCCAATTTCAGCCTGGACATCCCGGCCGGGCAGACGATCGCCCTCGTCGGGTCGACCGGTGCGGGCAAGTCGACGCTGGCGAAGCTCATCTCCCGGTTCTACGACCCGAGCGACGGCTCCGTCACGCTCGACGGCGTCGACCTGCGCGACCTTCACCCGAAGGACCTGCGCAGGGCGATCGTGATGGTGACCCAGGAGGCCTACCTGTTCAGCGGGTCCGTCGCCGACAACATCGCGCTCGGGAAACCGGACGCGTCGAGGGACGAGATCGTCTCCGCGGCGCGTGCTGTCGGCGCCGACGAGTTCATCCAGGGCCTGCCGAACGGCTATGACACCGACGTGAACAAGCGCGGCGGTCGCGTGTCAGCAGGTCAGCGTCAGTTGATCTCGTTCGCGCGGGCGTTCCTGGCGAACCCGGCGGTCCTCATCCTGGACGAGGCGACCAGCTCGCTCGACATCCCGAGCGAGCGCCTGGTTCAGGATGCACTGCAGACGCTGCTCGCGGATCGCACGGCCGTGATCATCGCCCACCGCCTGTCGACGGTCGCCATCGCCGACAGGGTGCTGGTGATGGAGCACGGCGCGATCGTCGAGGACGGCACCCCTGCCGACCTCATCGCCGGAACGGGCCGCTTCGCGCAGTTGCACGCCGCATGGCGTGACTCGCTGGTGTGATCGCAGGGTTCTGAACGAACAGAAGGGCGGCCGGGTCGATTCGACCCGGCCGCCCTTCGAGCGTTCTGCGGCTACTTCTTCGAGGTGACGCCGAACGTCAGCGGAACCGCGCTTGCGGCGCTGTCCCAGCTCACCCTGGTCGTGCCGACCACCGTCATGCCGGACAGGGCGGCGGGAGTCGCCCCGCTGTAACCGTTGGTCGGCCGCTTGGTGGTTCCGGAGAGCACGACGTAGAGATCGGTTTCGTACGGCAGCTTGTCGATCTTGTACGTTCCGAGCAGCGACGGCGTCTTGACCGTGGCGACCGCCGTTCCGTCTTCGGTGTACACCGTGAGCGTCACGGCCTCAGTGAGGTCGAACGTGTCCTTCTTGCCGTTCGCATTGCTGTCGTTGAACACGGTGCCGGTGATGCTCACCGGCTTGCGGATGCCGAACAGGAAGTAGTTCGTCTTGGCGAGCTTCAGGCCGGTGATCGACCAGCCCTGACCTCGGCGGTCGATGAACGCGAAGTGCATAGCGGGCACGGCGTCGACCAGCTCGGCGACGAGCCGGACGCCGCCGCTGACCACGCCGGCGCCCGCGCCGAGGTCCTGACCGACGTACTGTGCGATGTCGGCGGAGTCGATGCTGTCGGCGAGGGAGGCGAGCGCCGTCGCCACCTTCTTGATGTACTCGTTGTCCGGGGTCGTGCTGATGTCCGCCGACGACAGCAGCGACGGGTCGTCGAGGATGGCGGACGCGTCTCCCGAGGCGATGACCTCGATCAGGGCGCTGATGCGCGCGGTGTTCTTGAGCGCGTCGCCGAGCGTCAGGTTGAACGGCGACCGCATCATGACGTACGCGCCGGCATCGAGGTCGGAGTACGCGATGGGTTCGCCCTTGGCGGTGGTGCGGAAGTGGATCGCGTCGCCGATGTCGAGGTTGCCGCTGATGGCTCCTGCGACGGCCGAGGCGACGTCGAGATCGCCGAAGTCGCCGCTGTCGATCAGCTCGATGGTCTTTGCGACATCGATGAAGACGATCGTCTGACCGTCGAGATTCGCCTCTGACGAGTCCTTCGCTCCGTTGCCGTTCGCGTCGGAGAAGACGGTCGCCGTGAGCGCGCCCTTCGGCGTCGCAGCGATGTCGGCCGTTTCGATCAGGTTGAAGCCTCCGACGGTGACAGAGTGCACGGTCGTGCCCGGAGCATCGGCCGATGCGAAGTACGTGCCGGCGGGGAGCGAGCTCGCGCGGTAGAGGCCGAGCGCGCTGGTCGCGGTCGTCGTCACGGGGTTGAGGCGAGCCTGCGCATCTTCGGCGGAGGCGTAGAGGGACACGCTGACGCCCGAGAGGAGTGGCTCTCCGAAAGTCAGGGCGCCGTCGCCGTTGGTGTCTGCGAAGACGGTGCCGGCGACGGTGTAAATGGACGGGGACGGGATGGTGGCGGGAGCGAAGCCGGTGGTCGGGATGACCACGGCCGTGGCGGTGGTCAGGGCTAGTGCAATTCGCTTTTCATATTTCACATGTAATGAGTGTAGAGACCACTGCCCGGGATCGCAATTCAGGAAAATCTGAGGTTTGAACCATGGTATTTCAAACGTGAGTGGTCGTATAATCGATGTGTCGCGACGTTATCCGAAGACATCGCACACTTCGATCCCGACTGGAAGTACTCCCGCACATGACCGCGCTTGCACAGCGACGGACGTCTTCGTCGTCCACCGATTCCCCTGCCGCCCGGATGGTCGCCCCCCGAAGGGGACTGTGGCTCACCGATACCCTGATCGTTGCGATCGCGGTTCACACCGCCCAGCTCTTTCGATTCACCTCGGATGCCAGCGTCCTCAGCGTCGGTGGCGTCGCCTTCGACTACGTGGTGGTCTCCGCCGCTCTGGTGATCATCTGGTCCGCCGCCCTCGCCTGGTTCCACTCGTACGACCCGCGCATCATGGGTGTGGGCGACGACGAGTACCGCAGAGTCCTCCTCGCGAGCATTTCAGCGTTCGGGATGATCGCCATCGTCGCGTTCATGTTCCAGATCGACATCGCGCGCGGGTATCTCGTGGTCGCTCTTCCGCTCGGTGCGTTGGCACTGTGTGCCAATCGCAAGTTGTGGCGTGCCTGGCTTGCCCGTCGGCGTGAGCAGGGCGACTATCTCGCTCGCGTGCTGATCGTCGGCTGCGCAGCCGACGTCGCGTTCACGGTGGCCGCGCTGCGCTCGACCCCGAGTGCAGGCTTCGCCGTCGTCGCCGTAGCGTCAGACGCGCCGGTGTCGGAACGCCCGCTCGATGCGGAGGCCCTCCCGCGAGTTTCGGATATCGGCGGGACGGCGGCCGCCGCAGCTCGTCTCGGAGTCGACGCGGTCGTCATCGCCGGCGAACTTCCGGGCGGCCGGACCGCGGTGCGCAGCCTGGGTTGGGACCTCGAGCGCGTCGGGGTGGAGCTCGTCGTGTCGTCGCCGCTCATCGGAGTCGACCAGCTTCGCGTGCGTCATCGCCCTGTCGGCACCCTTCCGCTCATGCACGTCGAGCTTCCGGAGTACTTCGGCGCTCGTCGGTCGCTCAAGCGACTGCTCGACACCGCGGCCGCGGCCGCTGGGCTCATTGTGCTGCTGCCGGTCTTCGCCGCGATCGCGGTCATGATCAAGGCGGAGGACGGCGGGCCTGTGTTCTTCCGTCAGGTCCGCGTCGGCCAGAACGGCGCGCGATTCTCGATCGTCAAGTTCCGCACCATGGATGTGCGAGCCGAGTCCATGAAGGCCGACCTGTTCGAGCAGAACGAAGGATCGGGGCCGCTCTTCAAGCTCAAGGACGATCCGCGCGTCACGCCGATCGGGCGTTTCCTGCGTCGCTTCTCTCTCGACGAGCTGCCTCAGCTCTGGAACGTCCTCGTGGGCGACATGAGCCTGGTCGGCCCGCGCCCGGCGCTGCCCGACGAGACCAGCGAATACGACCGCCACGAAGACCGCCGACTCCTCGTCCGGCCCGGCATCACCGGCCTCTGGCAGGTGAGTGGCCGCTCCGACCTGTCTTGGGAGAAGGGTGTCGGACTCGACCTCGACTACGTCGAGAACTGGACCCTGTTCCGCGACCTCGTCATCCTCGTCCGCACCGCGTCGGCGGTCCTCCGCTCGCGGGGTGCGTACTGACCGCGCTGCGACCCCGCAGCATCAACCTGAATCACCAGATAGGAACACCATGAACCTCACGCCGACGAACACGCAGGCACGTCGACGAACCGCCGTGATCGCATCCGTCGCCATCGCGGTCGCCGCACTCACCGGATGCGCGGAGGCGGGAAAGCCGGCCTCGACCTCCACGTCCACGCCGACGTCCTCGGCACCGACCTCCACCGACGTCCCGGCCGACGCGCTGCCAGAGCTCCCCAAGTCCGACGCCGAGTGCGCAGACGGCACCGCCACGATCACCGAGAACAACCTGGACGTCACCATCCCCGGAGACTGCGCGACCGTGATCGTCGACGCATCCAACACCCTCGTGACCGTGGGCGCTGTGCAGTCGCTCACGATCAACGGGTCCATCAACAAGGTCACCGCCACGTCGATCGAGTCGGTGGTCTTCACCGCCAGCGGCAACATCGTCGAGTCGGGCAATCAGCCTCAGGTGGACGACCAGGGCAAGGCCAACGAGGTCAACGTCAAGTAGCCGCCGCTGCGGCGAGGGTTCCGGTGGGGGAGGCGGCGACTGCCGCTTCCCCCACCGCCGTGTGAGGCGGGAGAGGGGTTGAAGTTCAGCCCGCCGTCGACCCGGTCGAGTTTCCGCGCTGTGCGCCGCGCAGGATGCGGTGCCCACCGGTGGCGACCGCGCGGAAGAAGGGGAATCGGAGCAGTGGATGCGGCTGGTCGCCCTCGACCAGGATCGCGACCTCCGCTCCTGCGTCGATGCACTCGCTGGCGGTGAACGGGTCGACATCGTGCTCGACCGTCCCGCCGATGATCGTGATGCAGCCAGCGGTCACCGCCTGGCCGGCCGATGCCGTGACGGCGACACGCGAGCTGCCGGGCGCGACGATCGCGCGGATCGCCCGCGCCAGCTCCGCGCGCTCGCCGGGACGACGGGCCGCCCGGCCGGGGAAGCCGTCCCCCAGGTCGATAACGTCGAGCCGCGCGCCGGTCGCAGCGCGGACATCGGCCATCACAGCGGCTGTCCTGGCGATCGCGGCCACGTAGTCCTGGCAGGTGGCACCCGGCCGTGTGGCCAGCGAGAAACCGGCGATGCGCACGCCGAGGGCGGCGGCGTCGCGGACGATGCGGTGCGCATCCCGGGCCGGAACGCCGCGGGGCGCGACGTGCGCCGCCCGAGGGGGAGTGTGCGGCTGCAGTCGCACGACGAGATCGAGATCGTGCGGCGCGGAGGCGAACTTCTCGACGTCCGCCGGTCCGTCGACGACGAACCGGCGGACGCCCGCGTTGTACGCGGCGAGCACCTCGTGCGGATGCGTCGCCGCCGTCGCGTGCAACACACGCCGCAGATCGGTCTGCGACGCCGTCAACGCGGCAAGGGCGCCATCGTGCGCTGCCACGAACGAGCCGCCTGCCTCCGCGACCGCCGCGATCAGCGCAGGATGCGCGAGCGCGCTCACGTCGTAGTGCACCTCGACGCTGGGGAACGCATCCCGCAGCGACCGGTACTGCCGCGCTGCGCGAGCGACGTCGATGACGACGAGCGGCAGGCTGTGCCGCGCCACGAGCTCCTCGATGTCGAGATCGAACTCGAGCGCGACGGCCTCGTCCACCCCGGTGTTCATGTCCACCCCCGCAGCCGGCGGCGCGCCTTCGGGTTGCGCGCCGTTCGGCCGTGCGGGTCGGGTTGCGGTGAACATGGCCTTTCTCCTCGCTCTGTTCTGCCGGCCATGGGATGCCGCTCGTCGGGCCGTTCGGCATCCCTCGGGTTCTGGTCGGCGTACTCACATGCTGGCCCTGGCCGCCATGGCCCACATCCGGGGGTCCACCCCATTCGTTTGCGTGGGGGCACGGATGCCCGGGTCGCCGTGGTTCGGCGATGATGGTGGACATGTGCCTCCGTGTTGTGATCGTCGACGACCACGCGCGTTTCCGTGCACAGGCGGCCGAGCTGCTGAAGCTCGAGAAGTTCACCGTGGTCGGAGACGCCGACACGGGAGCGCGCGGTGTCGAGTTGAGCCGCCGCCTCACACCCGACCTGGTGCTGCTCGACATCGCGCTGCCGGACACCAGCGGGTTCGAGCTCGTGTCCGCCATGCACGCGACGGGAGCCGCCGTCGTGCTCACCTCGAGCCGCTCCGTGCGCGACTACGGACACCGGGTCGCGGACAGCGGGGCAGAGGGATTCATCAGCAAGGCGGAACTGACCGGCGAGGCGATTCGCAGCCTGCTAAGGTAAGCGCGTGATCGCGGGAACCAGCACAGAGCCGCGCTCTCTGCGCGTCGCCGTCGCCGATGACGCGGTACTGCTCCGCGAAGGGATCGGGCAGATTCTGCGCGCGGGCGGGCTGGACATCGTCGCCTCCGTCGACACGGCGGAGGAGCTTCTGGCCGTGGTCGAGGCCGACCCCGCCATCGACGCCGTCGTGCTCGACATCAAGATGCCGCCGACGCACACGGACGAGGGGTTGCGCGCTCTGGAGCAGTTGCGCGCATCCGGATCGTCGGTGGGCGTGCTGCTCCTGTCGATGTACACCACGGCCTCGTATGCGATTCGTGCGATGAGCGCCGGCAGCGGCACCGGATACCTGCTGAAGGATCGCGTCGCGGACGCGGACACGCTCGTGAACGCCGTGCGGACCGTCGCGGCGGGCGGCTCGGTCGTCGACCCGGAGGTCGTGCAGCTTCTCGTCTCCGCCCGCTCGGCCCGCGTCTCGCTCGACACGCTGTCCGCCAGGGAGCGCGACGTCATCCGGCTGATGGCGGAGGGCAAGTCGAACGCGGGGATCGCGGCCGACCTGCACCTGAGCCTGCGGACGGTGGAATCGCACATCGGCCATATCATGTCCAAGCTCGACGTCGAGGACTCGGCGGAGGGCCACCGTCGTGTGCTCGCCGTGCTGCGCTTCCTCGGCAGGGACGTCTAGGCGGAGACCGGAGCGGGGATGAGGGCCGCGCGGATCTGGCTCCGCTCACTGGCGGTCGTGGCCGCTGTGGCGGCGAACGTCATCGCCCAGGTGGCGAGCGCCGTCACGGGCGACTACGGACCTCGGCCGCAGGGACTCGGCTGGGCGATCGTGTTCGTCCTGGTCGCGCTGGTCTACGCGGGATGCGCGATCGTCGCCTGGAAGGTCGTCCGCAGCCCGATCGCCGGATGGCTGATGGTCGGTGCATCCCTGTTCTGGGCGGCGGGCGCCTGGTATCCGCTCGTGCGGGACATCGGCTGGTTGTGGCCTCTGCTGGAGGGCGTGACGGATCTCTGGGCGGTCCTGGTCGGCATCCTGGTGCTCTCGTATCCGACAGGGCGCATCGTCTCCCGGTTCGACCGCTGGTTGGTGCTCGCGGTGTCCGTCGCCTTCGTCATCCGGTTCGGCGGCATCCTGCTGTTCTCGTCCCCGGAGCCAAGCGAGTGCGGCTGCGTCGCCAATGCATACGCGGTCGTCGCGAGCGACGGTGCCGACTTCTGGCTCGGCGTCGGCTGGCGGCTGGCCGGTCTCGCTCTGCTGCTGACGGTCGCCGTGCGGCTCGCGATGCGCTGGTTCCAGTCGACGCTGCCTGCGCGTCGCGTGGCGTTCGTGATGCCGCTCGCCCTGCTGCTCTGGTGCTACGGCACCGTGCAGGACTCGGTCAGCTTCACGCTCGGCTGGGACAGCGGCTGGCTGCAGTTCGTCCCGCCCATCGCGATCGCCCTCATCCCGCCGTCCTATGTGGGCGGCGTGCTCTATGCGCGCGGCCTCCGCTCGCGCGTCGCCGACCTCGTGATCGTCGCCCGCGACAAGGTCGACAGGGCACTCTGGGAGTCGAGCCTCGCCCGCACGCTGCACGACAGCTCGCTGCGCGTCTACTGGTGGGACGATCACCTCGAAGGCTACGAGACGAGCGACGGGGAACGCATCGCCGACGGGGGAGGGCCGCAACGGCCCGGCCGTTCGACGCTCACGATCGACTCGGACCAGGGCCCGATCGCGCTCATCGAGCACGATGTCGCTCTGAGTCAGGACGACAGGCTCCTGGATGCGGTCTCCTCGGCTCTGCTGCTCTCCGTCGACAACGACCGGCTGCGGCAGAAGCTGGAGCGCACTCTGCAGGAGGTGCGCGAGTCGCGTCTCCGCATTGTGGAGGAGGGGTACCTCGCCAGGCGGAGGCTCGAACGCGACCTGCACGACGGGTCGCAGCAGCAGCTCGTGTCGCTGGCGATCAGTCTGCGGATCGCGACGGCCAAAGCCGAGGCTGCGGGGAGCGGGGAGCTCGCCGGCGACCTGGAGCGTGCATCCACGCAGTTGGCGGACGCGCTGCGCGAACTGCGGGAGCTGGCGAGAGGCATCCACCCGACCGTGCTCACCGACGGCGACCTGACGTCGGCGATCGAAGAGCTCGCCAACCGCAGCCACCTGCCGGTGGAGGTGCACGTGGACATGCCGGAGCGCCTGTCCGACGTGATCGAGGAGACGATCTACTTCTGCGTGTCGGAAGGGCTCGCCAATGCGGCGAAGCACTCGCAGGCGCGCAACTGCTCGGTGAGCGTCAGCCGGTCGGACGGCACGGTGACGGTCATCGTGAAAGACGACGGCCAGGGCGGAGCCCGCGTCGAGCCGGGTGGCGGCCTCGGCGGCATCCGCGACAGGGTCGAAGCCGTCGACGGCCACGCCGTGGTGCAGTCGGTCGCCGGCCTCGGGACGATCATCGAGCTGACCATCCCCGTGCAGCACGCGGCGGCGGGGACGGCGGGGGAGTAGCGGAGTCTGGCGCCCTAGTTCGTCGGGGTCGCCGCGAACACCTGGTCGCCGATCAGGAACGCCGACCAGCCGCCTGGGCAGCTCACGCCCTGAGCGGGGATGCCGTCGACCGGCCACCAGCTGTCCTGCACGGTGGGCTTCGGGATGGCGGCGGCCTTCTCGCAGGTTCCGGCGACGAAGTGCGTCTTCGACGTGTATGTGAGGATCGCGCCGCCGCCCTTGGTGTCGTAGTCGACACGGATGATCGTGGCGTCGTCCGGGACGAACGTCGGCGAGCCGAACGCCGCCGTCGACGCCGCCTTGAACTCCTTGGCGGAGTCGTAGATGGCCGCGTCGACGTGAGGGACGAACGCGGAGACGACGGAGCATCCGGAGAGGGTCACGGCGATTGCGGCAGCAGACGCGGCGAGACCGACGAGACGCATACGGGGCACAGAAACTCCTGAAGGTGCGGTAGACAGACCCCCTTAGTCAACACGATCAAGCTGTGACGTTCATCGGTCGTTGGGATGATCCTGCTACGGAGTGTATCGGGCGGCCCGCAGGTCGACCCGGTACGCGACCGTGCCTCCGCCGAGCAGGGGAGTGCCCTCCGCACGGTAGTGCTGCAGCGCGATGTGCTCGTGATCCACCGGTGGATGCCCGCTCGCCCGCACGACTCGCCACCACGGGTAATCGCCGCCGTAGTACGCCATGATCTGGCCGACCATGCGCGCAGCGCGGGACCCGAGGGTGGCCGCGACGTCGCCGTATGTCATGACGCGGCCGGGCGGGATGGACTCGACGACGGACAGGACGCGCTCGACGAACGGCTCGTCGCCGCTCCCGTCAGAGCTCGAGGGCACCGATCGTCTCGCCGTACTGGGTCTCGCCGATGGGCTGGAAGCCGCTGCGCAGGAAGAACTGCTCGGGGCCGAGCTCGCCGGACTCCCAGATCACGTAGAGCCGGGAGAGCCCGCGGGTGCGCGCCTCGTCGGCAAGCGAACGGACGGCGAAGGTGCCGATGCCGCGGCCCTGGTCGTCCGCATCCACGTTGATGCGCCAGAGGATGGCGCGGAACTCCTCGTGCTCGGCGTCGGGGTCGAAGTTGCCCATGATGAAGCCGACGACCTCTTCGCCGTCGGTGACGACGCGCTGCCACGAGGTCTGCGGGTTGGTCACCGCAGCGGCAGCCGAGTACGAGACGGGAGCGACGAACTGCTCCTGGCCCGGCTTCAGCGTGAGAGCGTTCGCCGCTACAACGTTCGACGCGCTCAACTCTTCAAGTCTCAACTCAGCCATAACGAAAGGGTAACGTGCGCGGGGGATACTGGCATAGTCGCGCTGCCTGCCGATCCGCTGAGCGAATTTGTCTCGATGTCAAGATAGTTGCCTGCCTCCGGTAAGCTGTCGACGGCTGAAAAACGGCACAGACCACAGGAGATCCATTGGACAAGATCAAGGTTGAAGGCACCGTCGTCGAACTCGACGGCGACGAGATGACTCGCATCATCTGGCAGGCGATCAAAGACTCCCTCATCCACCCGTACCTCGACGTGAACCTCGAGTACTACGACCTCGGCATCGAGAAGCGCGACGAGACCGACGACCAGATCACCGTGGATGCGGCGAACGCCATCCTGAAGCACGGTGTCGGCGTCAAGTGCGCGACCATCACGCCCGACGAGGCCCGCGTCGAGGAGTTCGGCCTGAAGAAGATGTGGCGGAGCCCGAACGGCACCATCCGAAACATCCTCGGCGGCGTCGTCTTCCGCGAGCCGATCATCATCTCGAACATCCCCCGCCTCGTGCCGGGCTGGAACAAGCCGATCGTCATCGGTCGTCACGCCTTCGGCGACCAGTACCGCGCAACCGACTTCACCTTCGACGGCCCCGGCACGCTCACGCTGAGCTTCCAGCCGAGCGACGGCGGAGAGGCCAAGTCGTTCGAGGTGTACCAGGCGCCCGGCGCCGGTGTCGCGCTCGCGATGTACAACCAGGATGCGTCGATCCGCGACTTCGCACGCGCGTCGTTCAACTACGGCCTCGACCGTCAGTACCCGGTGTACCTGTCGACCAAGAACACCATCCTCAAGGCGTACGACGGCCGCTTCAAGGACCTCTTCCAGGAGGTCTTCGACGCCGAGTACAAGGAGAAGTTCGACGCGGCAGGGCTCACCTACGAGCACCGCCTGATCGACGACATGGTCGCATCCAGCCTCAAGTGGGAGGGCGGATACGTCTGGGCCTGCAAGAACTACGACGGCGATGTGCAGTCCGACACCGTCGCGCAGGGCTTCGGCTCGCTCGGCTTGATGACCAGCGTGCTCACCACGCCGGACGGCAAGGTCGTCGAGGCGGAGGCGGCGCACGGCACGGTCACGCGCCACTACCGTCAGCACCAGCAGGGCAAGCCGACGTCGACCAACCCGATCGCCTCGATCTACGCCTGGACGCGCGGCCTCGCGCACCGCGGCAAGCTCGACGGCAACCAGGAGCTGATCGACTTCACGCACACCCTCGAGGACGTCGTCATCAAGACGGTCGAGTCCGGCAAGATGACGAAGGACCTCGCGCTCCTCGTCGGCCCTGAGCAGCCGTACCAGACCACTGAGGAGTTCCTCGCGACCCTCGGCGAGAACCTGAAGGCGCGCCTGGCATAGGGTTCGAACACGCGGCGGAGGCCCGGTGGATGCGTGCATCCACCGGGCCTTTCTGTATCGTGGTGTCGCGCTCCGTCAGTGTGAGGGAGCGGAACATCGAGGGGGAACCGTGGGAACGAATGGACTCAGGTCGGCGCTGGTCGTCTCGGCCGTTGTCGCCGTCGCAGCACTGACCGGATGCACGTCGGGTCCGGCGCCGAGCGCCACCCCGGCGGCCTCACCGACGAAGACCGCACAGGCGTCTGCGCAGACACACGAAGAGGCCTGCGCCATCGTCACGGCCGGACTGGAGGACGTCGCCTCCCTGCAGGGCGAGGTGTCTGCGGACAACCCGGCCAAGTCGATCGAAATCCTCGGCGAGGTCGACACGAAGGTCGCGGCCATCGACGCGAAGGTCACCAACGAGAAGGTCAAAGCGCTCACCAGGGATGCGGCCGCGTCGATCCACGCGTACTCGAAATACCTCAAAGGCGTCATGCAGAACCCGGCCAGCCTGGACGTGAACGAGATCACGTCGAAGGCACAGGCGCTGGCCACGAAGTTCACGGCGGCGCAGAAGGAGTGCGCGTAGCGGGTGGCGCCTCGGTGGCCCCTGTTCGCGGGCGGATGCGCTGGCCCACCACAGGCTAGATTGTTCCGGGGCCCGACGGGCCGGGTGAGGGGGCGTGATGGTCGGTCGACGGCGCAATTGGCTGGGGGTCCTACTCGCGGCCGCAGTCGTGGCCGGGGTGCTGCCAGTCGCAACGGGGTCAGCGGCGCCCGCGGCGCACGCAGTGGATCGGGCTACGACCACGGAGATCGACTTCCCCGTTCCGGTGCCAGGCGCAACCCAGCAAGGGCACGCCGAATTCTATGACGGGCCGGGAGGCCAGCCGTGGTGGCTGGAATCCGGTGTGCTCAAGACAGTTGCGCACGGTGCGCTAGTGACGCATCAGCTTCCCTCCGGTACCGACTGGACCCGCGAGTCCGTGACCACGGGGCCTGATCAGTCGCTGTGGCTTGAGTCGACGCAGCTTTCCACGGTCGTGCGCGTGGGTCCGGATGGATCCTTCGCGGTCATTCCCGTATCGGGCGCCCGCCCGACCTCGGGAATTAAAGTGGCGGTCGACGGAGCTGCCTGGATGACTTACCCGTCCAGCACGGGCTGGGCTGCTGTGCGCATCGCGCCGGACGGCACCCAGAAATCGTTCCCGGAATCCGGCGACTGGCCGGACTTCGAGCAGTATCAAGGCGGCTACGCTAACGCCGGACCGGACGGAAGCGTGTGGGGGACTGCGCTCTACAACAAACCAGTCGGGATTTACCCAGATGGGCATGTTGTGCGCCCTAACGCTGTTGCCCTGTGGCAGTTCCAGGCGGCGGGCGCTGAGTATCTGGTCGACCTCCAGAACAACATCAACCGCGTCAACCCCGACGGCTCGACGACCGCCGTCGCGTCAGGGGTGACCGACATCACGCAGTCCGGCGACCAGGCGTTCTACACGACGCCGGTCGACTCAGCACACCGGAAGCTGCACCGGCTCGGTACGCCGGGGTGGCAGCCGGTGATTCCGATGACAGGGGCACTTCCCTCGCAGATCCTGTGGGTGCCGGCAGCCCACTCGCTTTGGCTGCCGCTGTACGACCAGAAAGCGGGTATCGACGTCGAGTACGCGATCGGAGAGGACGGTCGAACAACGAGGATCGCGGGCTCCTCCGGCTTCTCCTTGGGGCCGGACGGTTCCGTGTGGAGCAACGACGGATCGTGGCACCTCAATGCGGATGGGTCGGTGATCTCCGAGAGAAGCCTCGTTTGGGAGACGTACGCTCAGCGCAGCGCCCTATGGGGGGGCGTGAGCGCCGACGGGCCGTGGATGGTGTACCTGACGAGCGGGGCGCATTCCATGATTGCTCTGCGGTCCCCGGCTGCCGTCACCCGCCTGGCGGGAGACGATCGCTACGAGACAGCGGTCGCCGTGGCCAAGCGCGCCTATCCGACGCACGCCGCCGTGGTCTATCTCGCCGCCGGCGGCAACTTCCCGGATGCGCTCGCCGCGGGTCCCGCCGCCGCGGCAGATCGTGCGGCACTCCTCCTGACCACCTCCAGCGGCATTCCCGCTGCGACGGCGACTGAACTGAAAGCGCTCGCTCCCGGGCGCGTTGTCATAGTCGGCGGGACGTCGTCCATCGGATCGGCGGTTGAGAGCTCGGTGCGCAGGCTGCTGCCGTCGGCGACAGTGCAGCGCCGATCGGGGGCGAACCGCTACGAGACCGCCAACCAGGTCGTCGGAAGTGTCTTCCACTCGGCGAGCACGGTGTATGTCGCGTCGGGGGCCACGTTCCCCGACGCGCTCGGGGCCGGCGCAGCCGCAGGTTCGGCCGGCGATCCGCTCCTGCTCGTCGATCCGTCGTCGCCGGGTGTTGCAGCATCCACTGCTGCTGCGATCACGCGGCTGCACCCTGCACGCATAGTCGTCGTCGGCGGGCCGAGCGCCGTTCCGGACGCGGTCGTCGCGGCCCTCGGCCGGTTGGCGCCGACGAGCCGGGTAGCCGGTGCCGACCGTTTCGCGACGTCCGTCGCGCTCGCGAAGGCGGCGTTCCCTGGTGCGAAGGCGGCGTTCTTCGCGTCGGGCGACAACTTCCCGGACGCCATGAGCGGGGCGGTGCTCGCCGCGACGACGCATGCACCCGTCTACGCGATGACGTCCGGGTGCGTGCCGGCGCCCCTCGACGCGCAGTTCGGAAGCGGATCTGTGACGAGCTTCACGCTCGTCGGCGGAATCGCCGTCCTCTCCGACGCGCTCGACACCCTGCACTCCTGCTCGTAGGAGCAATCGAGCCCAGGCTTTTTCACCGCTAGAACGCGTCTAGCGGTGAAAAAGCCTGGGCTCGATTGTGTTACGACTCGGTAAACAACGCGGGAAATGCGACTGAAGACTTGCGCGTCTTTTGTTCGTAAGCTTTACTAACAAACATGAATGCGACGGACGTGCAACGCAGCACCGCGGCAGGGGCCGTGGATGCGCATGTGCAGCCGTCGCAGCCGGGTCGCGACTTCGCGCTTGGCCGGGCCCTTCGGCCGCGTGCGAAGGTGCTCCCTGAGCACGCTCGCAGCCACAACCGTTCGCTCGTGCTCCAGACGCTGTACCGCGCGGGGGAGCGCAGCAGGGCCGACATCGCCCGCGAGACCGGACTGACCCGCGTCACCATCTCCGACCTCGTTGCGGAGCTGCTGGCGGAGGGGCTCGTCGTCGAACTCGGCCACCGTGCGACCGCCCGGCCGGGCAAGCCCGCTGTGCTGCTGGACATCAACAGGACCGCGTACCAGATCGTCGGCATCGACCTCAGCGACCACGCCATGTTCCGCGGCGCGGTGCTCGACATCGACGGCGGCATCCTCAGCAGGGCCGACGTCCCGCTCGACGGCGCGACCGGCGAAGCCGCATACGCCAAGGTGGCCGAGCTGGCCGACACCCTCATGGCCGCCGCGACCGCTCCCATCCTGGGCATCGGCGTTGGATCGCCCGGTGTCGTCGACCTCAGCGGGACGGTGCTCACCGCGCCGAACCTCGGCTGGGTGGACGAGCGCGTGCAGCAGCGACTGCAGGAGCGGTCCGGGCTGCCCGTCGTCGTCGCCAACGACGCCAACGTCGCCGTCCTCGCCGAACACGGGTACGGGGATGCTGCCGGCGACCTCATGCTCATCACGGTCGGGCACGGCATCGGCGCAGGACTCATCGTCGCCGGCGCCCTCGTCTACGGCAGCCGTTTCGCCGCGGGCGAGATCGGCCAGGTCATGGTCGGTACCGACCTCGGGCTCGAGACGACGTACAACCGCGACCAGGTGCTCGAGCACTGGCTCAGCGTGCCGCGGCTGCAGGCGCGCATCCGGGAGTCGGAAGCTGCCGGCGAGGACGCGACGCCCATCCTGCGAGAAGCCGGGCAGCGGCTCGGCATCGCCCTCGCGCCGGTCGTCGGCGCACTCAACCTGTCGGAGATCGTGCTCAGCGGCCCGACCACCCTGCTCGATGGCCCCCTCGCCGAGGCGACCATCAACACGCTCCGGAACAGGACGATGGCAGAGAACCACGCCACGCTCACGCTCCGGATGACCACGCTCGGGCAGGACATCGTCCTGCGCGGCGCGGCCGTACTCGTCCTCTCCGGACAACTCGGGGTCTCGTAACACAGCACCGCCCGATCACGAACCAACCACGGCCCCGGCACCACGGTGTGGCAATCGCACACACTGACCACCCAAGAAAAGCCCCATTCACTACGAAAGGACAAAGCAATGAAGAGAAAGCTCGTCGGCCTCGCCGCAGTGGCTACGGCTTCCGCTCTCGTGCTCGCGGGATGCGCCTCCGGCGGAGGAACCGCCCCGAGCACAGACGGCAAGGGCAAGACGGTCACCCTGTGGCTCGTCGGCGCCGACACTCCTGACGCACTCCGTACCTACCTCAAGGACGAGTTCAAGAAGGAGACCGGCGCCACCCTCAACATCCAGCAGCAGGACTGGGGAGACATCGTCACCAAGCTGACGACGTCGCTCCCCGACGCGAACAACACGCCGGACGTCACCGAGATCGGCAACACCCAGTCGCCGACCTTCACCAACGTCGGCGCGTTCCTCGACATCTCCGACATGTACAAGGACCTCGGCGGCGACGACCTGCTGCAGTCCTTCGTGGCAGCCGGTGAGGTCGACGGCAAGAAGTACACGCTCCCGTACTACTTCGGTTCGCGCTACGCGTTCTACCGCAAGGACGTCTGGTCCGCTGCCGGCGTCTCCGTGCCGACCACGCTCGACCAGTTCAACACCGACGTCGCGACCATCACGTCCAAGAACCCGAAGGGGATCGCGGACTTCTCCGGCTTCTACCTCGGCGGCCAGGACTGGCGCAACGGCATCTCGTGGATCTTCGCCAACGGCGGGGACATCGCGAAGAAGAAGGACGGCAAGTGGGTCGCCACGCTGGACTCCGAGGGCTCGCTCAAGGGTCTCCAGCAGCTCCAGGACCTGTACAAGAACGCATCCAAGGCTCCGAACGACGCCAAGGACTCGAACCAGTACATCTACCTGAACGACAGCGACCAGACCGTGGACGCCGACGGCAACAAGACGGCTGACACCTCGCTCGCCGCCGCGACGATCATGGCTCCCGGATGGGCGCACTGGTCGATCGGCGACGCATCCACCAAGGATGGCAAGGTCGTCCGCACCTGGAACGACGACACCTTCGGAACGTTCGTCCTCCCCGGCAACGACGGCAAGCCCGCCCCGGTCTTCGCGGGTGGCTCCAACATCGGGATCTCGGCCAAGACCAAGAACCCCGGCCTGTCCAAGACGCTCCTGAAGATCATCTTCTCGAAGGACTACCAGGAGATGCTCGGCAAGAACGGCCTCGGCCCTGCCAACAGCAACTACACCTCCTCGCTCGGCGACGACCAGTTCGCGAAGGCTCTCATCGAGTCAGCGTCGAACTCGAAGCTGACCCCGGCGGCACCCGGCTGGGCGTCCGTCGAGGCGGGCAACGTGATGGAGGAGTTCTTCAGCAAGATCAAGGACTCCACCGATCTCAAGAGCCTCGCGCAGGAGTACAACACCAAGCTCGACGCTCTGATGAACGTCAAGACCGGCAAGTAGCACCACCGAGCAGGCCGGGGGCGCGGAAAGACCTTCCGCGCCCCCGGTCCTGCCGCCAGACTCTCTCTCAGGAAGGAGGCCAGACGTGACGACGACACAGGATGCTGTGACGGCCACATCCCGGCCCGAGCGTCCAGGCGCTCAGACGCCGCGCAAACGCAAATTCCAGTTCACCCCGTACGCTCTGCTCATCCCCTCCGTCGCGATCCTCATCCTCGCGCTCGGCTACCCGATCGTGTGGCAGCTCGTCACGTCGATGCAGAGCTTCGGACTCGCCCAGCAGTTCGGCCAGCCCGCGCCGTTCGTGTGGTTCGAGAACTACATCACCCTCTTCTCCGACCCGTACATGTGGGTCGTCGTCGCACGCTCCATCGCCTTCTGCCTGGTCACCGCCGCCGTCACCGTCGTCGTCGGCGTGGGGATGGCGCTGCTGATGAACGCGGTCAACAAAGCGGTGCGCATCATCATCCAGATCTCGATGCTGCTCGCCTGGGCCATGCCCGTCGTCGCGGCGATGACGGTCTGGAACTGGCTGTTCGACTGGCGCCGCGGCATCGTGAACTACACGCTCACGTCGTGGGGCCTCGACTTCCAGAACCACAACTGGCTGCAGAACCCGCTCTCCTTCTTCTTCGTCGCGATGATCATCGTGGTCTGGATGAGCGTGCCGTTCGTGGCCTTCTCCGTCTTCGCCGGTCTCACCCAGGTCTCTGGCGAAGTGCTCGAGGCCGCCCAGATGGACGGCGCGAAGGGCTTCCAGCGCCTCCGCTTCATCATCCTGCCGATGATCCGCCCGGTGCTCGGCATCGTGCTGCTGCTGCAGATCATCTGGGACCTCCGGGTCTTCACCCAGATCCGGCTGCTGCAGGACAAGGGCTCGATCGCAAGCGAGACCAACCTGCTCGGCACGTACATCTACCAGCTCGGCGTCGGATCGAGCGACTTCGCGATGGCCAGCGCCGTCAGCGTCTTCGTGCTCATCCTGACCATCGCGATCAGTTGGTTCTACGTGCGCAACCTGCTCAAGGAGGACGAATCGTGACCAGTACGCTTCCCCCGGCCACGTCCATCGCCGGCATCGACGCGAAGCCGCAGCCGCCGCGCAAGCTCCGCCAGAAGATCAAGCCGTCGCGCGTGATCCTCGGGATCGTCGGCGTCGTCATCTCGCTGATCTGGGTGTTCCCCGTCTACTGGATGGTCAACTCGTCGCTGCTGCCGAACGTGGTCCTGCAGAACACCAAGCCCACCTGGCTGCCGTTCGGCGGATCGTTCGACAACTTCACCGAGGTCATCAACGGCGGCACGTTCTTCCCCGCACTCGGGATGAGCGTCATCATCGCCGTCGTCACCGTCGTGTTCTGCATCCTGTTCGCGTTCCTCGCGGCTCTCGCGATCAGCCGGTTCAAGTTCCGCGGACGCAAGTCGTTCGTGCTGGCCGTGCTGCTCATCCAGATGCTCCCGGCCGAAGGCCTCTTCATCGCGCAGTACAAGCTGATGGGCAGCCTGAACCTGCTGAACACGGTCGTCGGCGTGAGCATCATCTACATCGCAGCGGTCGTGCCGTTCACGATCTGGATGCTCCGCGGCTTCGTCGCCGGAATCCCGGCGGACCTCGAAGAGGCCGCGATGGTGGACGGCCTCAGCCGCACGCAGGCGTTCATGCGCATCACGTTCCCGCTGCTGGCTCCCGGCCTCGTCGCATCCGGCGTGTACGCGTTCCTCCAGGCGTGGAACGAGTTCACGGTCGCGCTCGTGATCCTGCAGGAGAACTCCAGCCAGACGCTCCCGCTGTGGCTGCGCGGCTTCATCCAACAGTCCGCATCCCGAGCGACGGACTGGGGCCAGGTGATGGCCGCATCCACCCTCGTCGCCGTTCCCGTCATCATCTTCTTCCTCTTCGTGCAGGGCCGGATGACGAGCGGCCTGGTGAGCGGGGCGGTGAAGGGGTGAGCGGCCCCAGCATCGCCGACCAGAAGGACACCACAGAACCGGGAAACGCGAACGCCGACCTCCGTCGACGCATCGCGGCGACCCTTGTTCCCGGTTTTGTGGGGACCACGCTGCCCGACTGGCTCGCGGAGCGCCTGCGCGCCGGCCTCGGCGGGGTGTGCGTCTTCGGACCGAACGTGGTCTCCGTCGCGCAGCTGCGCGAGCTCACCGACGCGATCTACGCCGCCAACCCGGATGCGGTGGTCGCGATCGACGAGGAGGGCGGAGACGTCACGAGGCTCTACTACGAGACCGGTTCGCCGTACCCCGGCAACGCCGTCCTCGGGCGCCTCGGCAACCCCGGATACACCGAGCAGGTCGCGCGCCGCGTCGGCTGGGAACTGCGTCGGGCAGGCTGCAACCTGGACTTCGCACCGGATGTGGACATCAACTCCAACCCGGACAACCCGGTCATCGGCGTGCGCAGCTTCGGCTCGTCGCCCGAACTGGTGGCCGAGCAGAGCGCCGCGTGGACGCGCGGCCTGCAATCGGCGGGCGTCGCCGTCTGCGCCAAACACTTCCCCGGTCACGGGGACACGGCGCAGGACTCGCACCTCGTGCTCCCGGAGGTCGACCTGAGCGTCGAGCAATTGCGCGAGCGCGAACTCCGTCCGTTCCGCGCGGTGATCGAGGCGGGCGCCCGTACCATCATGACGTCGCACATCCTGCTCCCGCAGCTCGACGCCGAACGCCCTGCGACGTTCAGCCCGACGATCATCGAGGGACTGCTGCGCGGTGAGCTCGGCTTCCGCGGCGTCGTCGTCAGCGACGCGCTCGACATGCAGGGCGCGAGCGGAGAGCGTGGGATTCCGGAGGCCGCGGTGCTGGCGCTCGCCGCGGGCTGCGACCTGCTCTGCATCGGCACGGAGAACACAGACGACCAGCTCACCGAGATCGAGGATGCGATCGTCGCGGCCATCGAGAACGGCCGACTCGCCGCATCCAGGGTGGAGCAGGCGGCAGAGCGCGTTCTCGCCCTCACCGCCGGGCTCCGCGCGGAGCAGGCGGCCCTCCCCGTGCCGGTGGACGCTCCGGAAGGGCGTCTAGACCCGTCCGACGTCGTCGTCGCGATCAGCACGTTCGACATCTCTGAGCACGCAGCACAGTGGATGCGCGACCACCGCGGCCCGTGCTCCGTCGTGCGCATCGACACCGTCGCGAACATCGCGGTCGGCGTCGCCCCCTGGGGGCCGTTCGCCGAGATGGCCGCCGACCCCGGGGCGGAGTTCGCCGTCGCGTTCGCCGCGAACCCGACCGTCGTGTTCACGGAGGGCGACCATCCGGAGCTCGTGCTCGCCGCGCAGTCTCCCGTGCTCGTCATCGGTAAGGACAATCACAGGCACGCGTTCGCCAGGGATGCGATCGACCGGCTGCGGGCCGAACGCGACAGCGTGCTCGTGGTGGACATGGGCTGGCCGAGCGACGACCGCGCCTATGCCGACATCGCCACGTTCGGCGCATCCAGGCTCGTCGGGCGCGCCCTCCTCGACCTGCTCGGCCCGGAATCGTGAGACTGGGCATCGACATCGGCGGGACCAAGACGGACGCGGTCGCGGTCGACGAGTTCGGCTCTCTCGCCCAGCGCATCCGGCTCTCCACCGGCTTCGGATCGACCGCGGTGGTCGAGACGGCCGTCGCAGCGGTTTCCAGGATCGGCGAGCTGACCGGCCTGTCCGCGACCGCCTTCGACTCGATCGGCATCGGCATCCCCGGGCTGGTCGACAGCTCATCCGGGCATGTCGCGCACGCGGTCAACCTCGGGCTGGAGAAGCTCGAACTCGGCGGCGAGCTGGCCGGGCGGCTCGGCGTCGGGGTGCGCATCGAGAACGACGTGAAGGCCGCGGCGCTCGGCGCGTACCACGTGCTCGGCCTCGGCGGCACGATGGCCTACCTCAACCTCGGCACGGGGATGGCCGCGGGCATCGTGGTCGACGGCAGACTCTGGCGGGGGAGCGGAGGGATCGCGGGAGAGATCGGGCACATTCCTGTCGACCCGAACGGCGTGCTCTGCGCCTGCGGTCAGCGAGGGTGCCTCGAAACCGTCGCCAGCGGGTCGGGAGTCGCCAGGCAGTGGATCACGGACGACCCGCTCCCCGTGCGCGCGGTGTTCGCCGCAGCGGCGGACGGCGACCGGACCGCGCGGGCGATCAAGGCTAGGCTTGCAGAGGGCATCGCTTCCGCGGTGCGTGTTCTCGTGCTGACCGTCGACGCCGACTCCGTCGTGATCGGCGGCGGACTCAGTCATCTCGGGGACCGCCTGCTCTGCGACGTCCACGAAGTGCTCGAATCCTGGTCGACGAGCTCGCCGTTCCTGGCGTCGCTGTCGCTGCAGGATCGCGTGCGCCTCGTCCCGGAAGATTCACCCGTCGCAGCGCTCGGCGCCGCACTCGTAGGAGAGAACTAAGTGGCTGAAATCGTCGTCGTCCCCGATCAGGCAGCAGCGGGAGAGCTCGCTGCGCAGAGCATCCTGGATCTGATCTCCAGCAAGCCGGATGCCGTGCTCGGCCTGGCGACAGGATCGACGCCGCTCGCACTGTACCGCGCGCTGGCGTCGAAGGTGCAGACGGCGGGCGTCGACGTCTCCCACGTCCGCGGATATGCCCTCGACGAGTACGTCGGGCTGCCAGCCGGCCATCCGGAGAGCTACCGGGCGGTGATCAGCCGCGAGGTCGTCGAGCCGCTCGGACTCACGCCGTCTCTCATCCACGTGCCGAACGGAGCCATCGAGACCATCGAGCACGCCGGAGCCGACTACGAGAAGGCGATCGCTGAGTCCGGCGGGGTGGACGTGCAGATCCTCGGCATCGGCACGGACGGCCACATCGGGTTCAACGAGCCAGGATCGTCGTTCGCCTCCGTGACGCGCGTGAAGACGTTGACCGAGCAGACGCGCAAGGACAACGCGCGCTTCTTCGACTCCGAGGCCGACGTGCCGATGCACTGCATCACGCAGGGGTTGTCGACGATCCTGCGGGCGCGCCACCTGTTGCTGCTCGCGTTCGGGGAGGGCAAGGCGGATGCGGTCGCGGGCGCCGTCGAAGGTCCTGTCTCAGCCAGCAACCCCGGTTCGGCGATCCAGCTCCACCCGCACGTCACCGTCCTCGTGGACGAGGCGGCGGCGTCTCGCCTGAAGAACATCGACTACTACCGTTACGCGTACGCGAACAAGCCTGCCTGGCAGAAGCTGTAGGGCACACACTCTCGAAATAGGTCGGTCCCGTTCGGACGCCGTTTGGCGGCATTCCGAACGGGACCGACCTATTTGCTTAGAGATTCCTGAAAAGGATAGTGAAATGTTGCACGCAACAGGTGTAGGTGTAAGAATAAATATGTCGAACAAAGCATTCCGAATTGCTTCTCGGCAGCGAAGATCAGACCCGATCTGACATCGCTTGAACCAAACGGGGAATGATCCCCAGCCCGATTGCCCGCGCCGTCTCCCTAGGACGTCTGCGGGCGCCGAAAGGAAAATGCACTTCCATGCGTAAAACCACCCAGCCGTCTGGTGCCTCGAAGGGGCTCGCGCTCCGCGCTGCCAGGACGGGTGTCGCTGCCGCCTCTGCCCTGATCGTGACCGCGACGGGCATGGCCTTCGCAGCCCCCGCATCGGCTGCACCCGACGACCTGACGATTCCGGTCGTGACATCGCCGGCGGCCAAGTCGACGATCTTCGACAAGTTCCCGACCTTCTCGGGAACGTCGAAGATGAACTACAGCGGAACGCTGTACCTGACGCCGTCCAATGGTGCGAAGTTCACCTATTGCACGTTCAAGTCGACGGCGGAGGGCACGTGGTCCTGCTCGAACCCGAGCAAGCCGCTTGACTACACCTCCTACACGGTTGATGTGACCGTCTATAACAAGGGCGCGAGCACCAGCCTCAACGTCATGGACCCCGCCAAGTATCAGTACTCGGTGACGTCGCCCGGGTTCGGCGCGACGGTGGACACGAACCGTCCGGTGTTCGCGGGAACTGCCCGTCCCTTCGAAAGCCAGGGTGCATTCGTGTATGTGGGCAATCAGGTCGTGGCAATCGGGTACGTTGACTCGGACGGCAACTGGACCGCTGAGTCTTTCGCCGACGTGCCGAACGGTTCGCACGCAGTTCGCGTGGACTTCCTTCGGGCTGAGCAGGTTGTGTCGTCCGTGAATCACTTCATCACGGTGAACACGGTTGCACCTGTTGCGGAGGTGACGGTGGCCGGTCCGGCTGCTGGCTCGACGGTGTCCGAGGCGAAGCCGGTATTCTCCGGCGCTGGTGAGGCCGGCGCTTCGATCGTCGTGAAGGATGCGAACGGTGTCGAGCTGGCCTCGACGACGGTTGCTGCGGATGGAACCTGGAGCGTGGCGTCGAAGGTCGCCCTGGCGGACGGCGCAGTGACCGCGACGGTCACGCAGACGATCGGTGCAACGGGTCAGACGAGCACCTCCTCGACGTCCTTCGTCGTCGTCGTCCCGGCAGCGGTCGTCGCTCCTCTGGTCGTCGCATCCCCGGCGACCAACGCCGTCGTCGATGTCAACAAGCCCGTGTACTCGGGAACGGGTGAGCCGGGTGCGACCATCTACGTCAAGGGCAGCACCGGCCGCGTTCTCGCGTCGGCCACGGTCGACGCGTCCGGTACGTGGTCGGCCACGTCCGCGATCGAGCTGGGCAACGGCTACTACGTCGGCACGGTCACTCAGAGCCTCGTGGGCGGGGCAACCAACTCGGCTGCGATCTCCTACACCGTGAAGGTCGTCGACGTGAAGCCGTTCACTGTGACCTCCCCGTTGACTGGTGGCAACACCACGTCCAGCAACCCGGTCTTCGCTGGCGTCGGCACCCCGGGTGCGACAGTTGAGATCCGCGGCAACAGCGGTCGCCTCCTTGCGTCGACCACGGTCGATGCGGACGGCAACTGGTCCGCGACCTCCGAGATCGAGCTCGCGGCTGGCAGCTACCTCGGCTCCGCGAAGCAGTTCGGTAAGGGCGAGGTCACCGTGGCTTCCCTCGAGTACACCATCACGAAGGGTCTCACCGTGACCCCCGCGGTTGGTGGGGACGCCGTTGGTCCGCGACCGGTCTACTCCGGTCTCGGTCAGCCTGGCGCCACGGTCGTGATCAAGGGCAGCACGGGTCGCACGGTCGCTTCCGCTGTCGTCGACGCCGATGGCCGCTGGTCGGCCACGGCTGACTTCGACCTCATGGCGGGCCGCTACGTCGGCACGGCGGTCCACTCGGCAGGCGGCGTGACCCTTCACACCGTCGCGATGGAGTACTTCGTCAAGTAGTCATAGCACGACTGACCAGTAGCCCGGCTCTGTAAAGAGTCGGGCTACTGGCATTTTTGCATGACATGCAAATCATATGTTGGATTTTGAGACTTAGAATTTAGTGCGTAGCGCATTTTACGCTCAGCGTATTTTATGCGAAGATTTCTTAGGGGCTTTGCCCTCAGGCACCTTGACCGCGCGGCTGCGTCGCTCGGACGAAGTGAAGGTACATCCCGAGGTATGACACCTCATTCCAGCGAGTTCCCGCCGGTTCCCTGGTCCGGCTGGAGCACCCCGAAAGGAATCGACATTCACGTGCAAACGAAAAAGAACAACCACGCCGGCGCGTCCGGTTTCAGTGCATCACGCGGCAAGATTTGCGCAGCCGTCGCCCTCGGCGCCATCGTGCTTGCCTCGGCCGCTGTCGCCAGCCCTGCGGCTGCCGAGATCACGATCCTCGAGTCCCCGACGATCGGGATTCTGGGCTTCGCTGACCGTATGAACGCGTACAACGACGAGTTCCGCGCCGACTTCACCGTGCGCGTTCCGAAGGGCCAAATCCCGTCGAATATCGAGTTCAACGCCACGGCGTCGGATGAGAACCGGTGGACTGGGCTCGCCGCCGTCTCCGATGTCCAGCTGGAGACCGGCGCCAACTACTCGATCGTGAAGACGCAGCACGATGGCGACTACGACATCCACTTCATCAGCGCGCGTGGCACGATGTCCATGAGCAGCCTGAACGCGACCGTGAACTACAACATCGGCATTCGCGTTACCGCGGCCGGCGGCGTGACCGTGTACCGTCACGTCGTCGAGGGCATCACCCGCAACACCACCAGCGGCCGTCCGGTCGTCGCGCAGGCGACGGGCACGACCACGAGGTACCTGTCAGGATACGTCGGTCCGAACTCGGTCACCGGATGGGGCAACGTCGTCGAGGCTGGCAGCTCCCAGAAGCTGAATGGTGCGAAGTTCCACGTTGACGCGCTCACCTCGGGCCGCTCGTCGACTACTGGCTGCAACGTGACGGCTTCGCTCTACTACCAGTTTGTCCGTGGCGACAATGGCGCTCCCGCATCGGTCACCCCCGAACCGGTGCACATCAACATCCCCAGCCACGCCAGCGGCATCAGTGGCGTTCTCCTCACGGAACTTGGCGAGTTCGAACTCGACGAGGCAGGCTACTACAAGCTGATGGCATGGCCGCAGGCCACCAGCTCCAGCGGATCGGCCACCCAGGACTGCCGTGCGGTTTCGTGGAACCCCGCGGTTGCTTCCGAGGGCACCCAGATCGGTGGGGTCTTCTGGAAGCTGCCGAACGTCTCGGATACCGCCGAGGCGTTCCCCGTGGCGGTCACGACCCCGACGAACAACCAGATCCTGACGGACTCCAAGCCGGTCTTCGCCGGTGTCGGGGAGCCGGGAGCGACCATCACGATCAGGGACGAGCGCACGCTCGTCACCACGATCGTGGGCGAGGATGGCACCTGGTCTGTCCAGTCCGAGACCGAACTGGAAGACGGCAGCCACACCGTGTGGGTCGTCCAGGAGTTCGGCACACGGGTCAGCACGGCCTCCGCGACCTTCTTCGTCAACGTCAACAGTGGCGTCGTCGTCCCAGGTGAGGGCGACGAGAACGGCGCCGGCGATGAGAACGGCACCGGCGACGAGAATGCCACCGGCGATGAGAACGGCACCGGCGACGAGAACGGCACCGGCGACGAGAACGGTGGAAAGGGTGAGGTCGACGGGATCATCTCGCTGCAGTCGCCCGCACTCGATGAGGTCGTCACCACCTCCTATCCGGTGTTCACTGGAAAGGGCGAGCCGGGCGCGACAGTCCAGATCAAGGGAAGCTCCGGCCGTGTCGTCGCGGAAGCAATCGTTGACGACAATGGCGACTGGTCGGCCGCGTCCACCATCGCACTGCTCGACGGTCGATACATCGGCACCGTTGTCCAGAATGCGGCCGGCGTGACGACGAGCACCACGTTCAGCTACTCGATCGTGGTTCCCGTGGCGAACCCTGAGACCTCGTTCTCGCTCGTCTCGCCCGCGATCGACGGTGTCACCACCTTGGCGAACCCGGTCTTCGCCGGGACCGGCACGCCGGATGCGCTGATCGAGGTTCGTGGAAACAGCGGACGAGTGATCGCCTCTGCGACGGTCGACAAGGATGGAAAGTGGTCGGCGACGTCGACGGTGAAACTCGGTCTCGGGCGCTATATCGGTCACGTCGCCCACGTCTCGGACGGGGAGACGCTGAAGGCCGTCTTCGACTACCAGGTCATCCCGGGTCTGACGATGACGAGCCCGACCGCGAGCAACCCGACCTCCGCCGAGCTCATCACGTACACGGGAACCGGTAACCCGGGCGCCACTGTCGTGATCAAGGGCAACTCGGGTCGTACCGTCGCCTCGACGGTCGTCGATGAGGACGGCTCCTGGACCGCAGTGTCCGACCTTGCCCTCCCCGCTGGGTACTACATCGGCACCGCGCACCACTACGTCAACGACGTCCTCATGGACTCCTTGACGATCGACTATTCGATCAACTAGTTCGACTCGAACCGAGGGGCGTGGCCCATCCCGCAAGGGATGTGCCACGCCCCTCCTGGTTGATGCACTTTTTGCCATAACAAAGTAAATATTGGATTTCTTAACGTGAATCTGTCAACATCACATGTTGCATGGAAGACTACTGGCGGGTCTACCCCCATCAGAGAGAACTGGACCGCGCGCTCGTGTCGCGCGGACTACGAAAGGAAATCCGCATCTCCATGCGAAAGAACACACTGCTCGTCGATGCGTCGAGCGCATCTGCGGTCCGCGCCGCTCGGGCCGGCGTTGCCGCCGCGTCTGTCGTCGTCGTCACGGCCGCGGGCCTCGCCTTCGCGGCTCCCGCGTCTGCGGACACGGATCACGACACGATCCCGGTCGTCACGTCGCCCGCAACATCGTCGACGATCTTCGACCGGTACCCGACGTTCGCGGGAACCTCGAAGAGCAACTATTCGGGCACGCTCTACCTGACGTCGGCGCTCGGCGCCAAGTTCACGTACTGCACGTTCAAATCGGACGCCAACGGCAATTGGTCCTGCTCGAACCCGAAGCTGCCGCTCGACTACACCGCCTACATGGTCGATGTGACCGTCTATCACAAGGGTGCCACGAGCAACTTCGCGATCGCCGACCCGGCGAAGGCCCCATACGCTGTCACAACTCCCGGCTTCGGGGCGACGGCGGATACCAGTCGTCCCGTGTTCACCGGAACGGGCCTGCCCGGCCTGGGCGTGTTCGTGTTCAACGGCGACACGGGGGTGGCCGTGTCGACGATGATCAAGCCGGACGGCACGTGGTCTGCAGAGTCGTTCGCCGACTTCGCCGATGGCCCGCACGTGATCCGAGTCGATTTCATGCGCGGCACCACCGTCGTATCGTCGCTGAAGCACTTCATCTACGTGAACACCGTGGCACCCGCCGCTTCGGTCGCCTTCTCGGGCCCCGTCGACGGCGAGACTGTCGCTGACTCGAATCCGGTGTTCACCGGTTCCGGTGAGCCTGGCGCGGCCGTCGTCGTGTCCGACGCGAACGGTGTCGAGCTCGCGTCGACCACCGTCGGAACCGACGGCGCATGGGCTGTCACCTCAGAGGTCGCGCTTGCCAATGGCGCAGTCACGGCCACCGCCACCCAGACCGTCGCGGGCGCTACGGGGGCCACCACGGCGTCCGTATCGTTCACCGTCGCGGCAGCCGCTCACGTCGCTCAGCCGCTCACTCTGACATCGCCCGCGATCGGCGACGTGGTCGCTGTCAGCAAGCCGGAGTTCTCCGGTACGGGTGAGCCGGGTGCGACGATCCGGGTCAAGGGAAGCAGCGGCCGTGTCCTGGCTTCGGCTACGGTCGACGCAGCGGGCAACTGGTCCGTCACCTCGGAGATCGAACTGGGCAATGACCACTACGTCGGCACGGTGAGTCAGGTCGTCCCTGGTGGGGACACCACCTCCGTCGCCCTGTCGTACACCGTGAAGGTCGTCGCCGCGAAGGGCTTCGAGGTGACGTCTCCGGCCATCGGGGCAGTCCTCGCCACCGACACCCCCGTGTTCGCGGGTGTCGGCACACCTGGTGCGACCGTCGAGATCCGTGGCAGCAGCGGTCGCGTGCTCGCATCCACCACGATCGACGCCGACGGCAACTGGTCCGCTACGTCGCAGGTGCAGCTCAGCAGTGGCCGGTACGTCGGATACGCGACCCAGGCGCACAGCACGGGCAGCAGCGCAGCGAACCTCGACTACACGATTGCGCAGGCGCTCACGGTGACCAGCCCGGGCGCAGGTGAGAGCATCGCCGGACCGCGTCCCGTCTACTCCGGAACCGCGCACCCCGGTGCCACGATCGAGATCAAGGGCAGCTCCGGCCGCACGATTGCATCGGCGGTCGTCGACTCTTACGGCGTCTGGTCGGCCACCGCCGACTTCGACCTCGGTGCAGGACGCTACACGGGCACTGCCGTTCAGTCGTACGACGGCACGAAGCTCGGGACCGTCGCCATGGACTACCTGATCAAGTAGTCACCAGGCACGCCCATCCGTGTGGTCCGGCCCCTGGGGTCGGGCCACACGTCTTTGTGCCATCGGTCACCGGGGTCAGACGCCGGCAATCGTGCGACCGGCCGCGATGACGCGGCGAACCTGCCACTCGTGATCGAGGAGCACAACGTCAGCGGCGTACCCCGGGCGCACACGACCGAAGCGGTGGTCTTCACCCAGCACACGTGCGGGCGCGAGAGTGACCGCTTCGACCGCTCGCGCAGGTTCAAGGCCCGCAAGAGTGACGGCGTTCTTGACCGCCACATCCTGGGTGAGGGTCGAGCCGGCGATCGTCTGCGTTCCGGACAACACGGCCAGGCCGTCATGCACCGAGACGTTGAGGCTGCCGAGTCGGTAGTCGCCGTCGCTCGCGCCGGCCGCTGCCATCGCGTCGGTGACGAGCGCGACCCTGCCGCGCGCTTCGGTGAACGCGAGTCGTGCGACCGACGGATGCACGTGCAGGCCGTCGAGGATCAGCTCGAGGGTGACCTCCGGGTTCTCGAACGCCGCGACGACCGGTCCTGGCGCCCGGTGGTGGATTCCATTCATCGCGTTGAACGCGTGGGTCAGCAGTCGCGCTCCCACCTCGAACGCGCGCGTGGCCTCCGCGTAGTCGGCCGCCGTGTGCCCGACGCCGACCACGACGCCCGCCTCGATGAGCACGCCGATGGATTCGAGGGCGTTCGGCAGCTCGGGCGCGATGGTCGCGACGCGCATCGTGCCGCGTGCCGCGCCGATCAGCTCCTCGACCATCTCGGGCCCAGGCTCCCGCAGGAAGGCCGCATCGTGAGCGCCCCGCCGTTCGGGGGCGAGGAACGGGCCCTCCAGGTGCGAGCCGAGCACCAGCGGGTCGTCGGCGACCAGGTCGGCGACGATCGACAGGCTCTCGCGGAGAGAGGCGAGCGGGTTCGCGACGTGCGAGACGAGGGAGCGGGTCGTGCCGTGGGCGCGGTGGGTCGCCAGCCCCGCGAGCATCTGCTCCGGGCCGTCGTCGAATGGATGACCGCCTCCGCCGTGGCAGTGCAGGTCGATGAAGCCGGGCGTCAGCCAGTGCCCTCCGGCGTCGACCACCTCACGGCCACTGCCCTGCGCCGCAGCGTGCCACCCCGTCCCTGACCCGGTGGCGGTGATGGTGTCACCGTCGACGACCAGCCAGAACCCGTCGACCAGCCCGTCCGCATCCACTTTGCGGGCGTTGTGGACGACGAGGCCGGTCACGAGAACTCTTTGCGCCCGTTGACGATGCCGCTCACGGTCGCGATCACGGCGAACACGGCGGCGACGATCGGCTGGCCGAGATTCCACCAGGCGAGAGCAGCGGACGCGAAGACGACGATCTCGACGAGCGCCTTGACGAACGGGTCGACGTGCAGCACGGCCTTCGGCGAGCGGAACAGCGCCCACAGCACGATGGCGATCGCCGGCGCGAGGATGCCGACGACGATGTTCCAGGGCAGCGGCCACGCCACGAAGCCCCAGAAGCCGAGCGAGAAGATGGCGAACAGCTCAAGCACGAATCGGAGGACGTCGTTCGGCCCGATCGTGATGTCGCTCTGCGGGTGCTGCGTGGAAGTCACGGGAGCCATTCTATTGCGCGGGTCAGGGGAGCGATCCAGCTACCGGAAGATGATGGTGCGCGCCCCGTCGAGGAGCACGCGGTCCTCCGCGAACCACTTGACCGCCTGGGTGAGGGTGCGGCTCTCCTCGTCCTGACCGATGGCCACCAGCTCCTGCACGGTGCGCGAGTGGTCGACGCGGACGACGTTCTGCTCGATGATCGGGCCCTCGTCGAGGTCGCTCGTGACGAAGTGCGCCGTCGCCCCGATCAGCTTCACGCCGCGGGCGTGTGCCTGACGGTACGGATTCGCACCCTTGAAGCCGGGGAGGAACGAGTGGTGGATGTTGATGGCGCGGCCCGCCAGCCGTTCGCAGAGCTCGGGGGAGATGATCTGCATGTAGCGGGCGAGGACCACCAGCTCGATGTCGTGCTCCTCGACGGCCTCGATCACGCGCGCTTCGAAGGCGGCCTTGCTCGCCGCATCCGTCACAGGGCGGGACTCGAACGGGACGCCGTAGAACCCGGCCAGGTCGCGCAGCGTGCCGTGGTTGGAGAGGACGAGCGGGATCTCGATCGGAAGCTGGCCGGCGCGCTGCCGGAATAGCAGGTCGTTGAGGCAGTGCGCAGCCGTGGATGCGAGAACGAGCGTGCGCAGAGGCCGGCCGACGTTGTCGACCCGGTGCTGCATCCCGAACTGGTGCACGACGGGGGCGAGCGCGCGCTCGAACTCGGCACGGTCGGCGGCGGACTCGACCTGGAGTCGCATGAAGAAGCGCCCGGTGTCGGTGCTCGCGAACTGCTGGCTCTCGGTGATGTTGCCCCTGGCGGCCACGATCGCGCCGCTGACGGCGTGCACAATGCCTGGCTTGTCCGCGCAACTGAAGGTGAGGACCCAGTGGTTGGGCTGCGGGGCTGTGGCTGGGGTCGCGGAGGGAGTCACATCATCAGGGTACCGATTGTGGGGACGCTGGCGACACGCCGCCGCCGTCACCTCGCAGGCGCAGGTGCGTCGCGCGCGGCCATTGACGTCGCGCGCCGCAGTGAAGTTGGATCGGTGCATGACCACAACCGGCGAGGACACCCCGGACGCTCCGACGACTCCGGCCGCGGGGCTGGGCGTCGAGCTGAACGGGCTCAACACCATCCACGAGAGCGAGCGGAAGGGGCGCCCGCGCGACCTGTTCTGGCCGTGGTTCGGCGCGAACGTCTCGGTGTTCGGGCTGAGCTACGGGTCGTTCCTGCTCGGGTTCGGCATCTCGTTCTGGCAGGCGACCATCGTCGGAATCGTCGGCATCGTCATCTCGTTCCTGTTCTGCGGTTTCATCGCGCTCGCGGGCAAGCGCGGCTCTGCTCCCACGATGGTGCTCAGCCGGGCGATGTTCGGGGTCGAGGGCAACCGGGTGCCGTCCGTGCTGTCCTGGCTGCTCACCGTCGGCTGGGAGACCGTGCTCACGGCGCTCGCCGTGCTCGCCACCGCCACCGTGTTCACCCAGCTCGGCTGGGAGGGCGGCGTCGCCACGAAGGTGGTCGCGCTCATCGTCGTGGCCGCGCTGATCATCGCGGGCGGCGTCATCGGATTCCACCTCATCATGCGGATGCAGATGGTCATCACGATCGTGACCGGTGTGCTCACCGTCGTCTACATCGTGCTGGTGCTCGGGCACATCGACCTCGGCGCCGTCTCCGCCCTGCCGGCGGGCGACATCCCGCACGTCGTCGGCGGGTTCGTCTTCATGCTCACCGGGTTCGGGCTGGGCTGGGTGAACGCGGCTGCCGACTACTCGCGCTACCTGCCGCGGTCGGCGCGCAGCTCCGGCGTGGTCGGCTGGACAACGTTCGGCTCGTCGCTCGCGCCGGTCATCCTGCTGGTGTTCGGGATCCTGCTTGCCGGATCGTCGGAGAAGCTCAGCACCGCGATCGCCGCCGACCCGATCGGCGCGCTGGCGTCACTCCTGCCCACCTGGTTCCTCGTGCCGTTCGTGATCGTCGCCGTGCTGGGGCTGGTCGGCGGCGCCGTGCTCGACATCTACTCGTCCGGGCTGGCCCTCCTGAGCGTCGGCCTTCGGGCGCCGCGGTATGTCGCGGCCGGGATCGACGGCGTGATCATGACGGCGGGCGCCGTCTATGTGGTGTTCTTCGCCAACGACTTCCTCGGACCGTTCCAGGGCTTCCTCATCACCCTGGGCGTGCCCATCGCGGCGTGGTGCGGGATCTTCATCGCCGACATCAGCCTGCGCAAGCGCGACTACGCCGAAGCCGACCTCTACGACAGGCGGGGACGGTACGGCAGCGTCCGCTGGCTGCCCATCGCGCTCATCGTCGTCGGCACGGCGATCGGCTGGGGGCTTGTCACAAACGCCTCGGCGAACTGGCTCACCTGGCAGGGCTACCTGCTCGGGCCGTTCGGGCTCGGAGGCACACGGGGCGACTGGGCGTACGCGAACCTCGGGGTGCTCGTCGCTCTGGTGATCGGCTACCTCGGCACCGTGCTGTTCTCGCGCGGCGCGATCCGCCGCCAGGAAGGACGCTGACCAGGGCTTCGCGCGCATCCATCGGGTAGACTCGTGCGTGGTCGGTGGTTCGAACACCGGCCCTGGGCGCGCACATCGGCGCGTAGTCGACCCGCCATCCGAGGTCTAGCCGCAACGGCGACCGGAATGGGCGGGGAACGCCGTTCGTTGGACAGTTCGTCATGTCTGCCACTTCAACGTCGCCAATGAAAACCTCACAGAAATTCCCCTGGGCCGGACTGCTCGCGCTCGCAGGGGCCGTCTTCCTGTCCGTCACAAGCGAAATGATCCCGACCGGCCTGCTGCCGGACATGAGCTCATCGCTCGGCGTCAGCGAGGCCCAGATCGGGCTGCTCGTCACCGTCTTCGCCTTCACCGTCGTCATCACCAGCACGCCGTTGACCGCGCTGACCAAGCGCTGGCCCCGGCACGCGATGATCGTCGGCATCCTGATCGCGCTCGGGCTCTCGAACGCGCTCACGGCCGTAGCGCCCGACTACGGGTTCGTTGTGGCCTCGCGCGTTCTGGGCGGTGTCGCGCACGGCCTGTTCTGGTCGATCGTCGGCGCATACGCCGGTCACCTGGTGCCGAAGGAGCAGATCGGCCGGGCCGTGTCGATCACGCTCGGCGGCGGAACGCTCGCGTTCGTGTTCGGCGTGCCGCTCGGCACGTTCGCCGGGCACCTCTTCGGCTGGCGGCTGTCGTTCGCGTTCCTCGCGGGCCTCATGCTGGTCGGCGCGCTCCTCGTCTGGAAGCTGCTGCCGAAGGTGGAACGGGAATCGGATGCGCGCCCCCAGCGTGTGCGCGGCGTGCCGCGCTCCCAGCGCCCGGCCAAACCGGCGCGCGTCGCGGACGCCACCATCCTCGCCGTGGTCATGGTGTGTCTGGTCGCCGCGGTCACGATGGTCGGCCATTACACCTTCTACACCTTCGTCGTCCCCTTCCTGACAGGCCCGATGGGGGTCGCGCCCGGTGATGTCGGCGGGCTGCTGTTCTTCTACGGCATCGCGGGAGCGGCAGGCCTGGTGCTCGCGGGCACCGTGCTCGGGCGTCGCCCGCAGTTCGGCCTGATCGTCGCTCTGATCGTCACGGGGGTGGCCGTGGCGGCGCTCGCCGCCTTCTCCGGCCAGCCGGTCATCGCGCTCATCGCGTTCATCGTCTGGGGGCTCGCCTTCGGGGCGCTTCCTCCTCTGCTGCAGACGCGCCTGCTGCACACCTCGTCTGCCGCGTTCCGCGACACCGCGAGCGCGCTCTACACCACCTCGTTCAACGTCGGCATCGGCGGCGGCGCCCTGATCGGCGCGGTCATCTTCGACCTCGGCGGCCTGATGGTGCTCCCCGTCGTCTACATCGGGCTGCTCGTGGTGTCGCTCGTGCTCGTCATCGTGATCGGCCGGATGACCCGTTCTGCACGACAGGTGGATGCGGTTCCAGAGCTGGAGCCCGTCAGCGCAGGGTGAGGGGCTGGTCGGCGAGCAGGCCGCGGCGGTCGCCGACGATGTAGACCATCCCGAACCGGTGGTCGACGCTGGAGTCGAGCAACCATTCGAACCGGGTGGAAAGTCGTCCGTACGCGTCGAGCTGAAGGATATTGTGCATCGCACGGCCATCGGCGAAGAGCTGGACTGTGGCGCCAGGTGCGCCGTCGACGGTCATCTGGAACGTCATCCCCGTGCCCCCTGACAGCGTGATGTCAGGAACGCCGACCGAGCCGGTGCGGGGCGCGGCCGGCTCCGATGCGTTGCCGAGCCGGTCGATCTGCCTGGCGGTCAGGGCGAAGTCCTGTCGCACGCCGGTGAGCTGCCCGGAGGTCCAGGTGCCGTCGTCGGACGCGGTGACCGTTGCCTGCAGCGCGTCGCCGTCGTAGATGTCGACCGTCGCCCCCGGCTCGGCCGTGCCGGTCAGGATGGGCGCGAGAAGACCGGCCGATGCTCCGGCTCCGGTGTCCGGCGCGTTCAGCACGGGCACCTCGGCGGTCCGGTCGATGAGCACCGCCGCGGACTGCGCCGGGGACGCTCCTGCCGCGGTGGTCTGGACGAAGTCGAGCGTCCACTCGCCGTCGCCGAGAGCGGAGAGGTCGAGGGTCAGCGCCCACGCCCCCGCCGCATCCGCCGTGGTCGTTCCGACGGCGACGGGGCCGGTGACGGCAGCGACAGCGAGCGCCGCGGCGGAGGTGCCCTGCGTGCGGTGCGCTGAGACGGCGAGCTGTGCATCCGGAGCTGCCGTGCCGGACGCTGCGAGAGTGGCGCTCGCCGTCTCGGTGGCGCCGGCGGGGGACAAGATCGTGGGCGCTGCAGGAGGAGTGACGGGCGGTTTCGGGGGAGTCGTCGGCGACGGTGAGGATGGCACACCGGGGGAGGGCGTCTGCTGCCCGGGGGACGGGGGCGTTGGATGATCGACGGGCTGAGCGGAATCGACCGGAGCCGGGGTGACACCCGGGGTGGGTGTGGCAGGAACCGGCGTCGGCGAAGCGGGAGCGCCGGGGACGGGGGCCGTGGTCGCGTCGGGCGGAGCCGGGGCCGGGGCCGGAGCCGGGGCCGGAGCGGTCCGGGTCGGAGCGGTCTGGGGCGGAGCGGTCTGGTCCACGCCCGCTGCGCCTGCCCCGCTCGCGGCGACGGTGTCGGACACGGGAGCGAAGAGGTGAGGTCCGAAGACGAATCCGGCGACGACGGCGGCGGCGACGAGCACGCCGGTGACGGCCAGACCGACGCCCAGCACGCCGCCGGAGCCGGTGCTCGACGCGATGGATGCGACGCCCGTCCCGCCGGCGCCGCCCTGGCCGCCCGCGCTGCTCGACGACGGCGCGGCGGAACCGGGCGCGACCGCTCCCGACTCCCCGATGGCGTACGAGGCGGAATCCGTGCCGGAGTGCAACCACGCGGAGTACGCCGCCGCCCCTCCGATGCCGAGCGTGAGGGGGAGGAGAACCAGCGCCAGGCGCGAACCGACCTCGTGCGCCTCCGAGGCGACGATCGTGCACCTCGCGCAGTCGGCGAGGTGCGCCTCCGCCCTGGACTTCTCACGCTTGCCGAGCCCGTTGCGGGCGTACGAGCCGAGGCGCTCCGTGGTCCAGCGGCACTCCGAGTCCTCCGGCAGAGTGGCGATATGCGCTTGCACCCAGGCCTGGCGGAGTCCTTCGCGAGCGCGGTACGCGAGTGCCGCGACGGCGTTGGGCGTCATCGCGAACAGCGGCGCGACCTCCTGCGGCGTCATGCCCTCGACCTCGCAGTACCAGAGCACCTCCTGCCAGCGGGTGGGCAGCGAGTGGAACGCCCGTGCGGTCAGCGACCGGTCGAGGGCCTCCATGGTCGCGCTCTCGCTGAACGCGGGATCCTCGACCGCCTCCATCTCGTCGATGGCGGTCTCCTGCTTCGCTCGCCCCCAGGAGGCTGCGATGTTGCGGATGGTGGTGAAGAGATACGCCCGGAACGCGGTGGTAGGACCGCCGCCCGCTGCGATGGCCTGGTAGATCTTGGCGTACGCCTCCGAGATGAGGTCGTCGGCGTCGAAGGTCGAGGTGTGCGAGCGTGCGACGGTGTGCGCGGCTCGGGCGTGCCGCCTCCACAGTTCGGCGAACGCCTCCGTGTCGCCCGCGCGCGTCAGTTCGACGAGGGCAGCGTCCGACTGCTCGGTGACCGGGGGCATCCCCCTATTGTGACGGAGATCGGCTGATAGAAGTCTGATATTTCGATGGTCTGGCGGCATCGGAAGAACTTCGTGAAATGGTTCGAAAACCGGCGTCATAGCCGAACGGGTCGTGCGTCTCTTTCACTGAGGCCGTCGACGAGTGATGGCCGACACCGCGCGGAGTGCGTTTTATTCGGCCCGCTCCGCCGCGTCTGATGGACGGCCCGAACTTCCGTCAGACGAGGGGGTCCGCGTTGCGGAAACGTCGGTGGGCCGGGAACCCTAGCCCGGCCCGCCGCCCCTTCCCCTCCGGAACTTCGCAGCCGGACCTTCGCATCCGGACCTCGTCCGGTGCAGAAGTGTCAGTGCGGGAGAGGAGCGCCCGCCGCGAAGACCTGCAGCACGCGGAAGTCGTCGTCCAGGAGCACAGCGTCTGCCGCGTATCCGGCGGCGAGCCTGCCGAGGTCGTGCCCTCTGCCCACGGCGGATGCCGGGACCTCGGTGAGCGCGAGCACAGCGGCTTCGACGGAGACGCCCACCTCTGTGACGGCGCGTCGCAGCGCGTCGTCGAGGGTGAGCGTCGAACCGGCGATCGATCCACCATCGGCGAGACGGGCGACGCCGTCGCGCACCTCGACGGCGAGCGGACCGAGGATGTAGTCGCCGTCGCTCGATCCGGCCGCGGCCATCGCGTCGGTGATCAGGGCGACCCGGCCGGGCGCGGAGGCGAACACCATCCGCACGACCTCCGGATGCACGTGGGTGCCGTCGTTGATGATCTCCAGCGTGACCCCCGGCGTGCGCGTCGCCGCAGCGACGGGACCCGGCGCGCGGTGATGGATGCCGTCCATCCCGTTGAATGCGTGGGTCAGGATGCTCGCTCCGGCGTCGAACGCAGCGAGCGTCTGCCCGTAGTCGGCAGCGGTGTGTCCGACGGCGACGGCGACGCCTGCCGCCGCGAAGGCGCGCACCGCATCCAGCCCGCCAGGAAGCTCGGGGGCGATGGTGATCTGCCGGAGCGTGCCGCCCGCCGCGCCGAGCAGGATGTCGATGTCGGCGCTGGTGGATGGCCGGAGCAGGCGCGGATCGTGGGCGCCCTTGTGGCCGACGTCGAGGAACGGCCCTTCCAGGTGCGAGCCCAGGATGCGCCGATCGTCGGCCATCAGCGCGGCGATTCCGGCCAGGCGTACGGCGAGGTCTTCGACAGGCGCCGTGACGAGGGAGAGCACGAACCGCGTCGTGCCGTGCCGCTGGTGCATCGCGAGCGCTGTCCGGATGCTGTCGTCACCGTCGTCGAAGGCTGCTCCACCCCCGCCGTGATTGTGGATGTCGACGAAACCGGGGGTGAGCCACGCGCCGTCCGCGTCCGTCACCGCATCCGGCTGATCGCCGGCGACGGAGATGCGCCAGTCGTCCCCTGTGCCGACCTCGGCGATCGTGTCGTCCTCGAAACGGACCCAGCCGTTGTGCAGGATGCGGCCCTCGCTGACGAGGCGGGCGGAGTGGATGACGTGCGCAGGCATTGTGTCGACGATACCGAATCGGGTGGCGGTCTCCGTGATCGTCGCCTAGGCGACGATCACCTCGAAGCCTGCGTCCGCGAAAGCGGCACGCTGCTCTGCCGTGATTCCTGCGTCGGTGATGAGCGTGTTCAGCACCTTCGGGCCGCCGAGCGTCGCGAACGCCGTGCGGCCGATCTTGCTCGAGTCGGCGACGACGACGGCGCGGGTGGCGCGTCTGGCCATCAGCGAGTTCACGCTCGCCTCACCCTCGTCGTGCACGGTCGCGCCGATGAGCGGGTCGATGCCGTTGACGCCGATGAACGCGATGTCCATGGTGATCTTCTCCAGCACGACGTCGCTGTACGGACCGACGAGCTCGTATGACCGCGCGTGCACGACGCCTCCGGTGACGACGGTCTTGATCTGGGGGCGCATCACGAGCTGGGCCGCGATGTTGATGGCGTTGGTCACCACCGTGAGGTTCGGGTGCGGCGACGGCTCCATCAGGTCGGGGCGCGAGCCGAGCACTGTGGCGACGGCGGTGCTCGTCGTGCCGCCGCACAGCCCGACGACCGCGCCGCGCGGGACGAGTGCGCTCGCCGCCTGCGCGATCCGCAGCTTCTCCGGCGCGTGCTGCTCCCGCTTGTACCTGATCGGGAGGTCGTAGGCGACGGACTGCCCCACCGCGCCGCCCCTGGTGCGTGTGAGGAGCTGCTGGGAGGCGAGCGCGTCGAGGTCGCGGCGGGCGGTCGCCGCGGAGACGTCGAGCTTCGACACGAGGTCGTCGACCTCGAGCTGTCCCGTCTCGGCGAGCAGGTCGAGCACTGCGTTCAGCCGCTCAGCTCTGTTCATCGGCGTTCTGTCTCCGTTCGGGTGGGCGACTGCTCGACAGCGAACAGTGCGAGGAGGCGGGCCGCTTCACCGGCCACCGCGGTGCGTCCCTCGCGCAGGTATCTGCGCGAGTCCACGACCTCCGGATGCGCGGACAGGTAGCCGCGGACCGCCTCGGTGAAGAAGCGGTTGAGGTGGGTGGAGACGTTGACCTTGGTGATGCCGGAGCGGATCGCCGAGACGATCGTCTCATCCGACACGCCCGAAGAGCCGTGCAACACGAGGGGAACGGGCACAGCGGCGTGCAGCCGACCGATCAGATCCAGGTCGAGGGACGCTGTCCGCTCCGTCATCGCGTGCGAGCTTCCGACGGCCACGGCGAGGGCGTCGACGCCGGTCTCGGAGACGAACCGGTGCGCTTCGTCAGGATCGGTGCGCACTCCGGGGGCGTGCGCGCCGTCCTTGCCGCCGATCTCGCCCAGCTCCGCCTCGACGAACACGTCGTTGGCGTGGGCGTAGTCGACGACGCGGATGGTCGCCTCCACGTTCCTGTCGTAGTCGAGCTTCGCGCCGTCGAACATCACGGAGCCGAAGCCGAGATCGATGGCCTGCCTGGTCAGGTCCTCGTCCTCCGCGTGGTCGAGGTGGACGGCGACGTGCGCCTGCGATGCCGCGGCCACCGCGATGGTCGCGCGCGCGATCGGCTCGAGGCCGCCGTGATAGGTGACGCAGTTCTGCGAGATCTGCAGGATCACGGGAAGCTGCGTCTCCTCAGCGGCGGCGACGAGGGCTTCCGCCGTCTCCAGGTGGATGACGTTGAACGCGCCGATCCCGGTCTGCCTGGCGGCGGCGGAGTGCATCAGGTCGGCGGTGGGGACGAGCGGCATGGCTTCCTTCTGTCGTGGCTGGCGGTCAGCGGGTGACGATGACGTGGTCTTCGAGCTGCGGATACGATGCGTCGAGCTCTCCGGCGAGCGGAGCGAGCACGGCGGCGGCCGACCAGGCGGTGGCGCGGCGCAGGATGGTCTCCGGATGCGTGACCCCGGCCGCGAGGAGGCTGGCGACCGCGGCGACGGCGGCGTCTCCCGCGCCGGTGGCGTTGCCGTGCAGCGGCTCGGGGAGGCGTGCCTGGACCGGCTCGGCGGACGGGCCGACGGCGAGCATCCCGTCGGAGCCGAGCGAGACGATGACGAGGCCGGCGCCCCGGTCGAGCAGGATGCGCGCACCGGCGACGGGGTCGGTGACGCCCGTGCTCTCCGCGAGCTCGCGCCGATTGGGCTTGAGGACGGAGGCTCCGGCCTCCGCAGCGTGCAGGAGGCCGGGACCGATCGCATCCACGATGCTCGGGATGTCCCTGGCCGTCGCGAGAACGACCAGCTCGGCGTAGAAGCCGTCGGGAGCGCCGGGAGGGAGGCTGCCGGAGCCGACGATGCAGGTGGCAGGCACGGCCAGCCTGGTGATCGCGTCTCTGAGTGTCGTCCACTCGGCGGAGCTGAGCGGTTCGCCCATCTCGTTGAAGATCGTGGTGAGCCCGCTCGCCCTGTCGACGATGGCGACGCTGCCGCGGGTCTGCGCGGCGACGGGGACCACCTCGTGCGGGAGGCCGCTCGCCATGAGGTCGTCGGCGAGGCGCAGCCCCGCATGGCCACCGGCCGTCGTCAGCGCGAAGGCGCGTCCGCCTGTCTGGGCGATGACGCGCGCGACGTTGATGCCCTTGCCGCCGGCGCGGGCGGCGGGTGCGGCGACGCGATGGCTCTCGCCGACGTCCAGTTCGTCGACCGTGTATGTGAGGTCGACGGCGGGGTTGGGGGTGACGGTCAGGATCACGCGGTCTGCTCCTGGGCGGGGGAGGCCGCGTCGAGCAGATCCCTGGCGCGCAGCGCGGCGCCGATCACGCCCGCGTTCTCTCCGATGCTGGCCGGGAGCAGCACGGGGCGGCGCTGGAAGGTGAGGATCTCATCCAGTCTGGCGGCCAGCGGCTCGAACAGGGCAGGACCGGCCTGGGCGAGCCCTCCGCCGATCACGATGGCCTCCGGCGCGAGCAGGGCGACGGTGTGCGAGAGGTCGAGGGCGAGCGCGTCCAGCGCCGAGTTCCACACGGACAGCGCATCGGCGTCGCCGGCGGCGGCGAGTTCGAGCACTTCCTTGGCTCCCGGGACTGCGACTCCGGACAGGGCGCTGTACCGGCGCGCGATGGCGGCGGCGGAGGCGATCGCCTCCAGGCAGCCGCGGCCGCCGCAGGCGCACTCCGGACCGTCGGCGACGCGGGAGTGACCCATCTCGCCCGCCATGCCGCCTCCGGCGTGCAGCCGGCCGTCGACGAAGATCGCCCCGGCGATGCCGGTGCCGATGGCCATCACGACCACGTCGCGGAACGGGGCGGCAGCGCCGATTCTGTGCTCGGCCTCTCCGGCGCCGCGCACATCGTGGCTGAACGTGACGGGGAGGCCGACCGTCTCCTCCACGCGGGAGCGGAACGGGAAGTCGTGCCAGCGCAGGTTCTCCGAGAAGACCCCGATGCCCGCCTCGTCGTCGACGTGCCCCGGCACGAGCAGCCCGAGCGCGAGCGGACGCACCTCCGGATGCTCCGCCCGGAAGCGCGACGACAGCTCGGCCACGGCGGCGACCACGGCCTCCGCCGTCCTGTCTCCGTCGTGCGGGGTCGCCCGCCGTTCGAGGGCGACGATCCTGCCGTCCCCGTCGATCAGCGCCGCCTTCATGTCCGTGCCGCCGACGTCGAAGGCGAGCACGGCCCGGCCGGCGCCGAGAGGCGCCGACCTGGTCGAGGAGGTGGACGGCGTTGTCACGGCGCCAGGATGACGGAACGGGTCAGGTTGCGCGGGTGGTCGGGGTCGAGCTCGAACCGGCGGGCCCTGGCGAGCGCGACGCGCTGCGCGCGGATGAGGTCGGCCATGCCGTCCAGCGTCCCGTTCTCGAAGTGCGCTCCCGTGGCGGCGACGTCGTCGGCTAGACCGGCAGGGGCGTCCCCGAACATCCAGGTCACACGGCCGGGGGCGGCGATGGCGATCGGGCCGTGGCGGTACTCCTTGGCAGGGTACGACTCCGTCCAGGACTGCGACGCCTCGCGCATCTTGAGCGCGGCCTCGTGCGCGAGACCCACGGTCCAGTTGGCGCCGAGGAAGGAGTACTGGTCGGCCGAGACGAGAGCGTCGTCGAGCTCCTCGTCGACCGCGGTCTGCGCATCCCGGATCGCCGCATCCAGGTTCTCGCCGAGCGAGGAGCGGATGAGAGCGAGGGAGGTGGTGGCGAAGCGGGTCTGCACGACCGACTTCTCGTCGGCGAACGGAAGCGTGATCACGTCGTCGACGAGGTCGACCAGGGGCGAGTCCGGGTCGCCGACAACGCCGACCGTCTTGGCGCTGCTTCCGGATGCGCGGAGCTGCTCGAGCAGTTCCAGCACCTCGGTCGTCGTGCCGGAGCGGGTGAGGGCGACGATGGCGTCGTAGTCGCGGTCGACGAACGCCTCGGAGGCGGCGAACGCGTCGGTGACGCCCAGGCCGGCGGTCTCGCGGAGGGCTGCGTACGACTGCGCCATGAACCAGGAGGTCCCGCAGCCGACGACGGCGATGCGCTGACCTGCAGACGGCAGGAGCCCCTGCTCTGTGCGCAGGTCGACCGCGCGAGCCCAGGTCTGCGGCTGCGAACGGAGTTCGGCCTCCATGTCGGCACCGAGCGTGGATGCTTGCGTCACTGCTTCGTCTCCTGTCTATCAAGGGTTGTTCCATGCCAATGATTGCTTATGAGCGATATCTCTGTCTAGTGAGCATCTTCAATCGCTCTGGCTCGTTGTGAGCGGGATCTCGGGCGAGCGTGTAAACGGCGTGTAACGATCTGGGGCGAATTCCTTGACGATCGGGCGTCTACGCGCAATGATTCGAGCATCCATTGAATACATGTGATTGTTTCGAGCAGAAACAAGTCACAAAGGATCAATACTGACGCACCGTCGCGCAGGAGATTGCACCATTGCACCTGACGGTTCGTTCCCTTCGAGAGTGAGGAAGTCAATGAAGAAGTCACTGCGGTGGGGTGCCGCTGTCGCCATGGCGACGGCTGCGACCATGACACTCGCGTCCTGCGGGTTCAGCAGCGGATCCGGCGGAGGATCGTCGAACGGCGCGCAAAGCCTCGACCTCATGGTGGCGAGCTACTCGGACAACACCAAGGCCGAGTGGCAGCAGATCATCAAGGACTTCGAGGCCAAGAACAGCGGCATCACGGTCAACCTCGACGTCGAGTCGTGGACGGACATCAACAACGTCATCAAGACCCGCATCCAGGCCGGCAAGCAGCCGGACATCCTGAACATCGACGCGTTCGCCGGCTTCGCGGCCGACGACCTGCTCTACCCGGCGAAGGACATCGTCTCGTCGAAGACGCTCGACGACTTCCAGCCGGCGTTCTCCAAGAACGCATCCATCGACGGCACCCAGTACGGCCTGCCGTTCATCGCATCGGCCCGCGCCCTGTTCTACAACAAGGACCTGTTCTCCAAGGCCGGCATCACCGACCCGCCTAAGACCTGGGCGGAGTTCGAGGCGGACGCCGCGAAGCTCAAGGCATCGGGCGCGACCGCGTACGGTATGCCCCTCGGCAGCGAGGAAGCCCAGGCGGAGACCGCGATCTGGTTCTACGGAGCAGGCGGCGGATACGGCGACGCGAAGAAGCTGACCATCGACAGCCAGGAGAACGTCACCGGCGCCACCGAGATGCAGAAGATCATCAACGACGGCCTGACGGAGGCGAACCCCGGTTCGACCAACCGCACCCCGCTGATGAACGTCTTCATCCAGGGTCAGATCGGGATGCAGATCGGCCTCCCGCCGATCGTCGGCCAGATCAAGAAGAGCAACCCGAGCCTCAACTACGGCATCGCGCCCATCCCCACCAAGGACGGCTCGGCCTTCACGCTCGGCGTCGCAGACCACCTGATGGCGTTCAAGAACAAGACGGACAAGACGGCGTCGATCAAGAAGTTCCTCGACTACTTCTACAGCGCAGACGTCTACACCAAGTGGGTCGGCGCGGAGGGCTTCCTGCCCACCACGAAGTCCGGCGCGGACGCGATGGCCTCCGACGAGACCATCAAGCCGTTCCTCGACCTGCTGCCGAACGCCAAGTTCTACCCGTCCACCAACCCGAACTGGGCAGCGGCCCAGGGTGCGATCCAGAGCCAGATCGGTCAGCTCGGCCAGGGAGCGAACCCGGCCGACCTGCTCAAGTCGATCCAGGCGAAGGCCGACGGACAGTAGACCGCACGTAATGAGTCAGACCATCGACACGACCCCGACGGGGACGGCCACCGGCCGTCCCCGTCGCGGGGCGTCGCAGAAGCGGCCAGGGACAGGCGCCACCGATCTGTGGCACGCCGTCCCGTGGACGCTGCCCGCCCTCATCCTGATCTTCGGCGTCGTGCTGTTCCCCGCCGGATACATGATCTTCAACTCCACCCGCAAAATCTCGGTGGCCGGAGTCGACCACGGCTCGGTCGGCTTCCAGAACTACATCACCGTGCTCTCCCGCCCCGAGCTGCCCGGCATCCTGTTCAACACGCTGCTCTGGGTGGCGTCGGTCGTCGTCCTGACGGTCGTCATCTCACTGGCACTGGCGCAGTTCCTGAACAAGAACTTCCCGGGACGGCAGTGGGTCAGGATGGCCATCCTCATCCCGTGGGCAGCCAGCGTCGTGATGACCACGACCGTGTTCGTCTACGGCCTCGACCCGTTCTACGGCATCATCAACAAGTTCCTGGTGGACATCCACCTCCTGGCGGAGCCGTACGGCTTCACCAAGGAGCCGATCCCCGCGTTCCTGTCGTCGATCGCCATCGCGGTGTTCGTCTCGCTGCCGTTCACCACATACACGCTGCTCGCCGGCCTGGCCGGAATCCCCGGCGACATGCTCGAGGCCGCCAAGGTGGATGGGGCCGGCGCCGCCCGCACGTACTTCGGTGTGACCCTCCCCAACCTGCGCAGCGCCATCGCGCTGGCCAGCCTCATCAACATCATCAACGTCTTCAACTCGCTGCCGATCCTGAAACTCATGACCGGGGCGATACCCGGATACAAGGCGGACACCACGACGACCTACGTGTTCAAGCTGTTGCAGAACGAGCAGAGGATCGACCTGTCGAGCGCGCTCAGCGTGATCAACTTCCTCATCGTGCTCGTGGTCGTCGCGCTCTATCTGTGGATCGTCAAGCCGATGAAGGAGGTCTCGTGACCGCGCAGGCCACCATCGACGCCCCGGCGCGCCCGCCGCGGCCGCCACGCACGCGCCGCCCGAGCGCGTCCCGCATCACGGGCAGAGTCGTCGGCCGCATGGTCGCCGGTCTCGTCATCGCGCTGATCTTCGTGCTGCCGTACCTGATCATGCTGTTCGGCTCGTTCAAGAGCCGCAACAACATCCTCACGGTGCCGCCGACGTACTTCCCGACCAGTTGGCATCCGGAGAACTACCTCACGATGTGGTCGACGCCGGAGACCCCGCTGCCCGAGAACCTGATCTCGACCATCGTCATCTCGGTGTTCGCCACGGCGCTCGTGCTCCTGGTCTGCGTGCCGGCGGCGTACTACACGGCGCGCTTCCGGTTCCCCGGTCGCGGCGTGTTCCTGTTCCTCGTGATCGTGACGCAGATGCTGCAGCCGACCGTGCTCGCCACCGGTCTCTTCAAAGAGATGGTGGCGCTCGGGATCAACGACACCTGGCTCGCGATGATCCTCATCAACGCGGCGTTCAACCTCGCGTTCGCGATCTGGATCATGCACAACTTCTTCGCCGGTGTGCCGAAGGAGGTGGACGAGGCGGCTCAGCTCGACGGCGCGGGCAAGTGGACCGTGCTCTTCCGGGTGCAGCTCCCGCTGGTCTGGCCGGGCATCGTCACGGCGATCATCTACACCTTCGTCGCCTCCTGGAACGAGTTCGCGGCGAGCCTGGTGATCCTGTCGACGGATGCGAACCAGCCGCTGTCGGTCGCCCTCACCAAGTTCGTCGGCCAGTACGACGCCGCCTGGCAGTACGTCTTCGCGGTGTCGATCGTGGCGATCATCCCGGTCGTGGTGCTGTTCATGCTCATCGAGAAGCGCCTCGTCGGCGGCCTCACGCAGGGCAGCGTCAAGTAAAGCGGGTAGGGAGCGTCCGCGCGTGTGGCGCGATGCGGGCGCTCCCTGCCGGAACCGCGTGCATCCGGCCCGCCCGGAGAGTACGATCGCGGCGAACGTACAGACCGGGGTCGGCAGACTGGGACTATGAGCGTGAAAGAGCGGCTCGGCGTGCTCGTCGAGGGGGGAATCGCGTCGCCCGCGCGCATCCGCGTTGCCGGGCGGGAGTACCGCTGGTGGGTCGTCATCCTGGCGGTCTACCTCGCGTCGCGCGTGTTCACGACGACGCTGATGGTGTCGCTGTTCGTTGCGGCGACGGTCGGCGACTGGCACTTCGCCAGTTCGCGGACGGAACCGAACTTCTGGACCTTCTCAGGTTCGTGGGATGCGTCGTACTACCGGAAGATCGCCGAGGGCGGATACCCGACCACCATCCCGACAGACGGCGACGGCAACGTCCAGCAGAACTCGTGGGCGTTCCTTCCCCTGTTCCCCGTCATCGCGCGCGGGCTCATGGTCGTCACCGGGCTGGGGTTCTACCCGGCCGCCGTCATCGTCGCGACCCTGTTCGGCGCCGCGGCGACGCTCGTGCTCTACCGGTTGGTCGCATCCAGGGTCGGAGCGTCGAACGCGCTCTGGGCCGCTGTCTTCTTCTGCTTCGGGCCGCTCTCGTTCGTGCTGCAGATCGCATACGCGGAGAGCCTGTTCTTCTTCCTGATGTTCGCCGGGCTGTGGGCGATGATGGCGCGAAGATACTGGCTGATCATCCCGTTCGGGGTGGCGGCCGCCTTCACCAAACCGGGCGAGCTGGCGCTGCCGCTGGCGCTCGGCATCGTCTTCATCGCGCGGCTGCTCGCCGCGCGGCACGGCCGGGAGCGGTTCGCGTGGCGGGAGCGTGCCGCGGTGATCGTGGCCGGGGGTGTGACGGCGGTGGCCGGGCTGGCGTGGCCGCTGATCGCATCCATCGTCACCGGGTTCCCGGACGCGTACGTGGAGACGGAGCTGTCCTGGTGGACGGGCTTCATCGGCCGGGTGGCGTTCGTGCCGCTGACGCCGTGGTTCCTGTTCACCTGGAAGTACGCCAGTGTGATCGGCGCACTGCTGGTCGTCGCGGCCATCGCCGGATTCGCGTGGTTGCTCAGCCGCCCGAGCGTGCGCGCCCTCGGCACGGAAGTGGTCGCGTTCGCGGCGAGCTACGGGCTCTACCTGTTCGCGGTGTTCCTGCCGCAGCAGAGCCTGTTCCGGCTGCTGATGCCGTTGGCGCCGCTCGCGGGAGCGCCGGCGCTCGCGAGCAACCGGAAAGCCAGGATGATCGTGCTGATCTGCGGGATCGCGTTACAGCCGGTCGCGCTCGTGCTGCTGTGGTTCCTCGGCTACCCCTGAGCGAGACCGGGGTCGGCTCAGGAGCTGACGCGCTCGCGCCAGCGCACCTCAGGGACGCGCCGGAAGTTCGTTCCAGCCGCCTCCCAGTGCTCGGCCAGGTCGGCCACACGCTCGGCGAACTCGTCGAAATCGCGGACGGTCTCGACCGCATCCGTGTCGGCCGGCGCCGGTGACCAGGCGATCTCGGCGACGGCGGCAAGCCGGGGGAACACCATCTCCTCGATGTCGGAGACCGTCTCGACCGTCTCCGTCCAGAGCGGCGCCTCGACGCCCAGGATGTGCGCCTCCGCGAGCCCCGGCACGATGCGGGCGGGATCCCACTCGTACGACTGGCGCAGTGTGGTCGGTCCGTCCGCCCAGTCCTGGCCGAGGCGGTCGCCGTCCTCGTAGACGATGTCGAGGTAGGCGACGTCGGCGGGGGACAGGATGACCGAGCCGCCCTGGCGCACGAAGGACAGCGTCTCGTCGGCTGCCGTTCCGCGCGGGGTGAGGAAGTCCCAGTACTGGCCGACCGTCCCGTCGGGAAGCTGATCGCTCTTCCCCATCTCGTGCCAGCCTGCCGGGATCTTGCCGTGGCGGGCGACCGTCGTCGCCGCATCAGCGATGAAGCGGAGGAAGTCGGCAGGGTCGGTGCTCTGGCACTCGTCGCCGCCGATGTGCAGGTACGGGCCGGGGGTGATGGCCGCGACCTCCCGCACCACGTCGTCGACGAAGCGGGCGGTGGTCTCGTCGCCGGTCAGCAGCGTGCTGAAGCCGACCTTCGCGCCGGTGTAGAGCGCAGGGGCGACCCCGTCCGCGTTCAGCTCCGGATACGACGCGAGCGCGGCGTTCGTGTGGCCGGGCATGTCGAGCTCGGGGACGATCGTGACGTGCCGCTCCGCTGCGTACGCGACCAGATCGCTGAACTGCTCCTGGGTGTAGAAGCCGCCGGCGCTGCCGTCGCTTCCCGTCGACCCGCCGTGCGCCGTGAGGTTCGGCCAGCTCTCGATGTGGATGCGCCAGCCCTGGTCGTCCGTGAGATGCAGGTGCAGGTGGTTGAGCTTGAGGAGCACGATGGCGTCGATGAAGCGCTTGACCGCATCCGGGGCGAAGAAGTGCCTGGCCACGTCCAGCATCGCGCCGCGGTAGGCGTAGCGGGGGTGGTCGACGACGCGCACGGCGGCGATGGTGAGCGGGTCGGACGAGCACTCGGCGGGCACGAGCTGGCGCAGCGTCTGCACGCCCCAGAACGCACCGGCAGCGGTCGCCGCTCCGACCCTGACGCCCTCGGCGGCCACCTCGAGCGTGTAGCCCTCCGCCTCGTGGCCGGCGGGCGCCTCGTCGTCTGCGATGACGATGGCGATGTCCCCGAACGACGGAGGTTCGTGGACGACGGTCAGGGTGCGGCTGCAGTCGGAGGCGAGCTCCGCGCGCAACAGCTCGGCGACCGCGGAGGCGCCGGGTCCCGCGACGCTGATCCGTGCATCCGGTGCGAGGGTGAACGGCGCGGAGTCGACGGACTCGAGCGCCGCAGGGCGGGGGATGACCACGCGTTCTCCTTCAGGTGGGTGACGACCTGGGGTGCTGGTGTGTGTGACGGCCGACACCGCCCTCCCCGCCGGTCGGCCACCTGCGAGTATTGCAGGCGTCCTAACAAACGGCAAGGGTACGTGTCGAGGCCGCCCTTTGCTATGCTTGCTCGCGTCGCGACTGGCGCTCAAATGGTCACCATTGGGGAGCGACGAATGCCCTGGTAGGAACGGGCGGATCGGCCGCGCGCCTGGGTCGATACGGGAAGCATCCCACCCGTCCGTGTTCATCCACGGAAGCGTTCACCTACAAAGGAGCCGGTTTTGACTGACACACTCCCTTCGACCTTCACTGCGCCGCTGGCCGAGGTCGACCCTGAGATCGCCGAGGTGCTCCAGTTGGAGCTCGGCCGCCAGCGTGACTACCTCGAGATGATCGCGTCGGAGAACTTCGTTCCGCGCGCCGTGCTCGAGTCCGTCGGCTCCGTGCTGACCAACAAGTACGCAGAGGGCTACCCCGGACGCCGCTACTACGGTGGATGCGAGTACGTCGACATCGCCGAGCAGCTCGCGATCGACCGCGCCAAGAGCCTGTTCAAGGCCGAGTACGCCAACGTCCAGCCGCACTCCGGCGCCAGCGCGAACGCGGCGGTGCTCTCCGCCATCGCGACGCCGGGAGACACCATCCTCGGCCTGGAGCTCGCGCACGGCGGCCACCTGACCCACGGCATGAAGCTCAACTTCTCCGGCAAGCTCTACAACGCCGTCTCGTACGGCGTGGACCCGGAGACCTTCCTCGTCGACATGAACGTCGTGCGCGACAAGGCGCTGGAGCACAAGCCGCAGGTCATCATCGCCGGCTGGTCCGCATACCCGCGCCACCTCGACTTCGCGGCGTTCCGCGCCATCGCGGACGAGGTCGGCGCCAAGCTCTGGGTGGACATGGCGCACTTCGCCGGTCTCGTGGCCGCCGGCCTGCACCCGTCGCCCGTTCCGTTCGCGGATGTGGTCTCGTCGACGGTGCACAAGACCATCGGCGGCCCGCGCTCCGGCTTCATCGTCGCCCGCGACACCGAGCTGGCCAAGAAGCTCAACTCGAACGTGTTCCCCGGCCAGCAGGGCGGCCCGCTGATGCACGTGATCGCCGCGAAGGCGACCGCGTTCAAGCTCGCGGCGACCGACGAGTTCCGCGACCGCCAGGCGCGCACCATCCGTGGTGCGCAGATCCTGGCCGACCGGCTGACAGCGGAGGACTCGCGCGCCGGTGGCGTCGACGTGCTCACCGGAGGAACCGACGTTCACCTGGTGCTCGCCGACCTGCGCCACTCGCAGCTCGACGGCCAGCAGGCGGAGGATGTGCTGCACGAGGTCGGCATCACCGTCAACCGCAACGCTGTGCCGTTCGACCCGCGTCCGCCGATGGTGACCTCCGGTCTGCGCATCGGCACCCCGGCGCTCGCGACCCGCGGCTTCGGCGACGTGCAGTTCACCGAGGTGGCGGAGATCATCGCGGCGGCGCTGCAGCCTGGCGCGGACACGGCGGCGCTCCGCAGTCGTGTCGACGCACTGACCGCGGCGTTCCCGCTCTACCCTGGCCTGACCCCGTCCGGCCAGGACGCCTTCCCGGTCGAGCTCCCGTCCTCCATCTAGCCTTCCCGCCCCCTCCGCAATCGAGCCGGGACTTCTGTACGCGACACGCCGGTCGTGGGCGTACATAAGTCCCGGCTCGATGGCTTCACGACGTTAGGAGCGCCGGATGAGCGCACGGATTCTGGATGGGAAGCGGACCGCCGCGGAGATCAAGGCCGAGCTGAAGGAGCGCGTCAGCGCGCTGCGCGAGCGCGGAGTCGTGCCCGGTCTCGGCACGATCCTGGTCGGAGACGACCCTGGATCGCAGTGGTACGTGGCCGGCAAGCACCGCGACTGCGCCGAGGTGGGCATCTCGTCCATCCGACGCGACCTGCCCGCCGACGTCTCGCAGACCGAGCTCGAGGCCGTGGTCGAGGATCTCAACGCCGACCCCGACTGCACCGGTTTCATCGTGCAGCTCCCGCTGCCTCCGCACATCGACACCGACGCGATCCTCGAACTCGTCGACCCGGCGAAGGACGCTGACGGCCTGCACCCGACCAACCTCGGCCGGCTCATGCTCAACGTCAACCGTCCGATCACCACGCCGCTGCCGTGCACGCCCCGCGGCATCATCGAGTTGATGCTGCGTCACGGCATCGAGCTCGCCGGCAATGATGTGGTCGTCGTCGGCCGCGGCGTCACGGTCGGCCGTGCCATCGGCTCGCTGCTGACTCGCCGGGAGATCAACGCGACCGTCACGCTCACCCACACCGGCACCGTCGACCTGGATGCGCACCTCAAGCGGGCGGACGTCATCGTCGCCGCCGCCGGCGTGGCCGGGCTGATCACCGCCGACGGCGTGAAGCCGGGCGCGATCGTCCTCGACGTCGGCGTCAGCCGCATCGAGGACCCGGCGACCGGTGCGAGCCGCGTCGCGGGAGACGTTGCACCCGAGGTGGCGGAGGTCGCCGCGTGGGTGTCCCCGAATCCGGGCGGTGTCGGGCCGATGACCCGCGCACTGCTGCTGCAGAACGTGGTGGAGTCCGCGGAGCGTGCACTGTGGTGAGCGACCGGACGCATCCGGCCGTCGAGCGGGTCGAAGCCGCGCTGATCGCGGCCGGTGTGGAGCCGCGCGTCCGCTGGTTCGAGTCGGCCACCCCGACGGCCGTGTCCGCGGCGGAAGAGCTGGGCGTCGAGGTCGGCGCGATCGCGAACTCGCTGGTGTTCACCATCGACGGCGAGCCGCTGCTCGTCATGACGTCCGGCGCGCACCGTGTCGACACGGCGTTCCTCGGCGCACGGCTCGGCGGGCGCATCCGGAGGGCGGATGCGGACACCGTGAAGGCGGCGACCGGCCAGACCATCGGCGGTGTCGCCCCCGTCGGGCATCCGGCGCCGCTGCGCACGGTGGTGGATGTGGCGCTCGCCGGCTACCCGGAGGTGTGGGCGGCCGCAGGCCACGCGCACACCGTGTTCCCGACCACGTTCGAGGAACTGGTGCGCATCACAGGGGGGACGCCGGGTCGCGTGACGGAGTAGTCGTCCCCGGACCCGGTCAGAAGGGGGCGTCGGTGGAAGCGGAACGATGCTCGGCGACGTGCCGGAGGTAGGCGTCGGCGTTGCGGAGGATTCCGGCGCGCTCCTCGTCCGTGAGCGCGCGCCGGACCTTCCCCGGCAGACCGGCGACGAGTGAGCCGGGCGGGATGACGGCGCCTTCCAGGACCAGCGTTCCGGCGGCGAGGAGCGAGCCGGCGCCGACGACGGCTCCGTTGAGCACGGTGGCGTGCATCCCGACCAGCACGCCGTCTTCGATGGTGCAGCCGTGCAGCACGGCATTGTGACCGACGGAGACGTCGGTGCCCAGCGTGAGTGGGTAGCCGGAGTCGACGTGACAGGACACGTTGTCCTGCAGGTTGCTGCGCTCGCCGATCCGGATGTCCTCCGCCTCGGCCCGCAGGACGGCGTTGTACCAGACGCTGGAGTCCGCGGCGAGGTGCACGCGTCCGGCGAGCACGGCGCCGTGAGCGACGAATGCGGTTTCGTGGACCTCAGGCGTGGAGCCATCAGCGATGGTGATGCGTGTCATGCCGTCAGCCTAGCCAGGCGCGATCAGCGCGGATCGTCGACCACGATGAAGCGGTCGCGCACGACCCTGCGCTTCGGCCTGCCGTGCTTGTCGACGACAGCGACGGCTTCGCGCACCTCGTCCAGGATGCTCGGCGGAAGGGCCAGCGGCGCCTCGTCCGGCTGGTCGACGGTGCCGGGCGGGTAGTCGACGCCAGCCTTCGTCGACATCTCCACGTGCGCGCCGAGGATGTGCTTGATCCGCGGCTTCGTCGCATCCCGGAACCGGATGAGCCTGTCGATGGTCTGGGCGAACGGGGCGCGGTCGCGCACATACAGATTGCCGGGGCACACCGTGTCGCCCGTGAACAGGATGCGCGTGGCGGCGTCGTAGAACACCACAGCGGACGGCTCGTGGCCCGGGGCACCGATCACGTCGATGACGCGGCCGCCCAGATCGAACGGCACGACCGCATCCGGCCAGGACGGGAACCCGAAGAACGCGATCACCTCGGCGGGGGTGGTGCCGACGACGACCGCTCCCGGTCGCGCGGCGAGCAGCGCGTCCCCGGCGATGTGGTCGCCGTGGGCGTGCGTGTGCGCCACCACCAGCTCGTATGGCCGGGCGACCCGGGCGGGATGCTTGCGCAGCCAGGTTTCGATGAGGTGGTCGACCGTGCCGCGCAGCGGGAACACCCGCTCGTCGCCGGTCGCTCCAGTGTCGAATAGGATCGCCCTGTCGCGTCCGAAGAGGAGGAACAGGAACGGGGCCTCCCAGTGCGATGACTTGGGCTGGCGGAGCTGGACGGTGTCGGGGTCGAGCCAGGTGACGTCGGCTGCGGTCATACCGTCAATTCTCGCGCTTCGCACCCTCCGATGCACTGACGGTGAAAAGATCCGGCTGACCGAAGCCGTGCTCGGCGAACGCGCCGTCGAGGGCGACGAGCACGCGGCTGAGCGCGTCAGACGGCACGAGTGCGATGGCCGAGCCGCCGAAGCCGCCCCCGGTCATCCGTGCGCCGATGGCCCCGTTCGCCTGCGCTGTCTCCACGGCGAGGTCGAGCTCTGGAACCGAGATCTCGAAGTCGTCGCGCATCGACCGGTGGGAGGCGTCGAGGAGCTCGCCGATCGCGGCGGGCCCGTGCTCGCGAAGGGTGCGCACGGTGTCGAGGACGCGCTGGTCTTCGGTGACCACGTGGCGGACGCGGCGGAAGGTCACGTCGTCGAGAAGCTCGCGGGCACGATCGAGGTCGGCCAGGCTCACATCGCGCAGCGACTCGACGCCGAGCGCTGCCGCACCCGCCTCGCAGGATGCGCGCCGCTCTGCGTACCCGCCTGTCGCGTGGGCGTGCTCGACGTTGGTGTCGATGATGAGCAGCTCGAGCCCCGCAGCCTCGAGTCCGAGCGGCACGACCTGCGCGTCGAGCGAACGGCAGTCGAGGAAGACGACGGAGTCGCGCTCGCCGAGCAGCGACGCCGACTGGTCCATGATGCCGGTCGGAGCGCCGACGACCACGTTCTCCGACCGTTGCCCGACCTTCGCGAGCGTCTTCCGGTCGAGCCCAAGCTGCCAGACGTCGTTGAGCGCGATGGCCACGGCGCTCTCGATCGCGGCGGACGACGAGAGGCCCGCGCCGACAGGCACGTTCGAGTCGATGAGCACGTCGAAGCCGGGGACGGCATCCAGATCGGCGCCGAACTCTCCGAGCGCCCAGGCGACGCCGAGCGGGTATGCCGACCAGCCGGAGAGCACCTCGGGGCGGAGGTCGCCGAGGTCGATCTCGACCAGTTCGTCGGCGAACGAGCTGCCGACCCGCACGGTGCGGTCGTCGCGCAGGCCGAGGGCGGCGACGGTGCGGCGGTTGATCGCGAGCGGGAGCACGAAGCCCTCGTTGTAGTCGGTGTGCTCGCCGATCAGGTTGACGCGGCCGGGGGCGGACCAGACGCCGTCCGCTTCCCGTCCGAAGATCTCGGCGAAGCTGTCGCGGGTGTCCTGGCGGAGGTCGGTCATCGGTCGGCCTTTCGTGGTGATGTTGGCGTGACAGTGGATGCGGTCGATGCCTCGCCCGCGGAAGGGACAACGTCCGTCGCCAGGCCGGTGATTCCCTGCGGCAGCGCGCCGGCCGGATTGTCCCTGTCTGCGCGGGCGACAGCGTCCCGGAGTCGTTCTGCAGCCTGCTCTGGCGGGATGTCGCCGATCCAGGCGCCCATCGCCGACTCGGATCCGGCGAGGAACTTCAGCTTATCCGCGGCCCTGCGCGGCGATGTGATCTGCAGCATCAGCCGGATCTCGTCGCGTCGGACGCCGACGGGCGCCTGGTGCCAGGCGGCGATGTACGGCGTCGGGCTGTCGTAGAGCGCATCCACCCCGCGCAGCACGCGGAGGTAGAGCGTGGCGAGCTCGTCGCGCTCTGCGGCGGAGGTCTCGGTGAAGTCGGCGACATGGCGGTGCGGCAGCACGTGGATCTCGATGGGCCAGCGGGCTGCGAACGGCACGAACGCCGTCCAGTGCTCCCCGGAGAGGATGACGCGCTCGGAGTTCCGCTCGCGCTCCAGGATGTCGGCGAACAGGGTGGGGCCGTACGCGTCGAGCGACCGGATCAGCGCGGTGGTGCGCGGGGTGATGTACGGGTACGAGTAGATCTGTCCGTGCGGGTGGTGCAGGGTGACGCCGATCGCCTCGCCGCGGTTCTCGAACGGGAAGACCTGGCGGACGCCCGGCATCGCGGACAGTGCGGCGGTGCGGTCGGCCCACGCTTCGATGACCGTGCGGGCGCGCGATGGGGTGAGGCTGCCGAACGAGCCCGTGGAGTCCGGGCTGAAGCAGACCACCTCGCAGCGGCCGACAGAGGTGCGGGTGCGCCCGAGCCCGACTGCGGTGAGGTCGTCGATGCCCTCTGGCGCGTTCGCGTCGGCGAGCAGCGGGCCGAACGACGGCGACTTGTTCTCGAACACCGCCACGTCGTAGTCGCTCGGCACTTCGGAGAGGTTGGTGGGCGTGGCGGGCGCGAGCGGGTCGAGCTCGGCGGGCGGCAGGAACACCCGGTTCTGTCTGGCGGCGGCGATGGAGATCCACTCGCCGGTCAGCGGGTCCTGGCGCATGGTGGCGGTCGCGGGGCGCACGGTGGGCTCGCGCAGGTCGGGGCCGCGCTCGGGGGAGAGCGTGGTGTCCGCGTCGTCGAAGTAGATGAGTTCGCGACCGTCGGCGAGACGGTGGACCTGTTTGGTGATTGCTGGCACGAAGCGTCCCTTTCGGTTTCGAAAGCAAATCTAGCCATTCGCTTTCGTATTGACAAGTAAACGCAACAGCCGCACGATGGCTGCATGGCCGAACCGCTCCCCGCCGCCCTCCGCCGCGAACGGATGCTCGAACTGATCGGGCAGAACGGCTTCGTGCGCGTCGGCGACCTCAGCGAAGCGTTCCAGGTCTCCGACGTCACCGTCCGCAGCGATCTCGACCAGCTCGACGAGCAGCAGAGCATCCGCCGCGTCCACGGCGGCGCCGTCCTCCGCACCCCTGGGATGCGCGAGGCCAGCTTCGAAGAAGCGCTCGAAACCTCCGCGGACGAGAAGCGCCGCATCGCCTCGGCGGCGGCGGCGATGGTGGTCTCCGGCAGCAGCGTGCTCCTCGACGTGGGAACGACCACCGCCGCCATCGCGCGCGCCCTCGCCGACCGCGACGACCTGGACGACGTCACCGTCATCACCAACGGCCTCACCATCGCGCTCTCGCTGGAGCGCGCCATCCCGCGCTTCCAGGTGATCGTCACGGGAGGAACGCTGCGCCCGCTGCAGCACTCGCTGGTCGAGCCCCTGGCCTCCACCCTGCTCGACCGGATGCACGCCGACCTGGCGTTCATCGGGTGCACGGGCGTGCATCCACAGGGCGGCATCACCAACGTGAACCTGCCGGAAGCCGACCTGAAGCGGGTGATGGTCGGCGCGGCGGGCCGTGCCGTCGTGGTCGCGGACGGATCGAAGCTCGGCCGGACGCACCTCGGCCGCATCGCCGACCTCGGCGAGGTGGGCGAGCTGATCACGGGGGAGAGCGCGCCGGACGGCGAGGTGGCCGCGCTGCGGGCGGCGGGGCTCGCGGTGGTCGTCGCCTGACAATACGCTGGCCGTATGCACCCGCCGACAGGAGCCCAGTACGACATCGCCGCAGGCGACCTCACCGCGACCGTCACGCAGGTGGCGGCCGGGCTGCGCTCGCTGCGCCTCGGTGACGCCGACCTGACAGAGCCGTTCCCGGTCGACGCGCCGCCGCCGTCCGGGTGCGGCATCGTGCTGGTTCCGTGGCCCAACCGGGTGAAGGATGCGGCGTGGGAGCTCGACGGGGTGACCCAGCGGCTCGCGGTGACGGAGCCGGCGCGCGGGAACGCCATCCACGGGCTGCTGCGCTACCGGCCGTACGAGCTGGTGGAGCACACGGCGTCGTCGGTGACGCAGAGCGCGGCGATCTTCCCCGAGCTCGGCTATCCGTTCCAGTTGGCCACCACGGTGCGGCACGAGGTGGCAGAAGGCGGCCTGACGGTCACCCACACCATCGAGAACACGGGGAGCAGAACGGCTCCGGTCGCGGTCGGCGCGCATCCGTACCTCCGCGTCGGCGACGTGCCGACCGCCGAGGCGACGCTCACGGTCGGGGCGCGCACGCACCTCGACGTGGACGACAGGCTCAACGTGATCGGGGAGTCCGCTGTTGACGGAACGCGCTTCGACCTGAGCGCCGGAGGCTCGGTGGGCGAGCTGGAACTCGACGACGGCTTCGCCGACCTGCCTGTCACAGACGGAGAGGTGGTGCACACGCTCACGGCGCCGGACGGCCGGATCGTCGCCCTCTGGGCCGATCCGGCGTTCGCCTACCTCCAGCTCTACACGTCGCGCACGCTCGCGACGAAGGAGAAGGGAGACGTCGCGCTCGCGGTCGAACCGATGACGGCCCCGGCGAACGCACTCAACACCGGGCGCGGCGTGCGCTGGCTGGAACCGGGGGAGACCTGGTCGGTTTTGTGGGGCATTCGACACGACGGCTTCTGAGGCGTGAAGACGCTGATTTTTTGCGTGCGGGCGCGATAGCGTAGTCCGGTGCGTGCATCCCGGGGGAGTGAGGGACGCATTCGTGCGTTCTGGCTGCAGCGTTCGCGTGCCCAGGCGGGGGTGCTGTCCGCTACCGCGCTGACGGTGCTGGTGGTCACGCTGCTGGCGAGCACGATGGTGGGGCTCGCGCTGCGCTCGCCGACCGTCGCGGTGCGGCAGAGCATCCAGGCGGGCCCAGCCGTCTCGATCGCGCAGTCGGAGCAGGGTGCGCTCGCCGGCGACGCAGCCGACGCCGCCGATGCGGCCGCCCAGGATGCGACGGTGCGGTCGATCATCCGGAAGCACTTCACCGGAGCGGCCGTCACGGTCGACCGCTCGGCCTTCGTGCCGTCCGTGCCGCTGGCCGGGAGCAGGTCGATGCTGGCGCTCGCCGCCGACGACACGCTTCTGCAGCGCGCCCGATTGGATGCGGGCGCCTGGCCGACCGGTGCGAAGCAGCTCGCCGTCGACGCCGAGCTGGCGAAGACGCTGGGCGTCCGCACCGGGTCCACGATCACGACCAGCAGTGCCAGCGGCAGCGCAAGTACCAGCGACAGCGAAGACGCCGCCGCCGACCGTGTCGCCTTCACCGTCACCGGCGTCTGGCACGCCACCGCCCCCTCCGCCCCCGCGTGGCTCGGCCTCACACCCGGCGCGGGCGGGACGGACGGCAGAGCCATCCTCACCGCGGACGGGCTCGCGGCGCTCAGCACCTCCGCGTCCGTCCAGTGGGTGGTCGCCCCGGATGCGCGCAGCAGCACCGCCTCCCAGCTCCCTCGCCTGCAGTCCGGTTTCCGCACCGTGACCGACGCGCTCACCGAGAGCCCGACAGCCTCGTCGTCTCCGTTCTCGGTTCAGGGCGACGCGCTCGCGACCGTGACGGCGATGCAGCAGTCCGTGGGCGCGCTCGCGGCCGTCATTCCCGTTCCGCTCTCCGTGCTGGCGGTGTGCTCCGTGGTGGCGCTCATCCTGCTCGCACAGTTGCTCGCCCGTTCGCGGCTGGCCGAGTCCCGGGTGCTGCGGGCGCGCGGAGCGACGGTGGGCGAACTCGTGGCGGCCGGGTCGGTCGAGGCCGCAGTGGTGGGGCTCGTCGGCGTCGCCGTGGGGTTCGTCGCTGCGCAGTCCGTGCTGCTGGCGATGGTCGGCGCACCGGCAGGAGGCGTCGCGGGGGTGCTCGACCTGGTGCTCCCTCCGCTCGTCGTGCTCGCGGTCGCCGTCGCGTGCTGCGCCGTGGTGACCGCCTTCTCCGCCCGGGCGGCCAGCGGGGCGCCGGGAGCAGTGGAGGCGGGGAGGGCCAGGGCGACCGCATCCATCGGCGTCGGTGTGCTCGCGTTCGCAGCGGCAGGGCTGACGCTGTGGCGGTTCGTCGCGTTCGGCTCTCCGGTGTCGGCGGACGGGAAGGTGGACCCGATCGGCGTCATCGCTCCCGCCGCCGTCCTCTGTGCGATCGCCGTGCTCGGACTGCTGCTCTTCGGGCCGTCCGCTGCCGCCGTCGAGGGCGTCGCGTCGCGCGGCTCGGGACTGTCGGGCGTGTTGCCGGCGCGCCAGGTCGGCCGGGGGCTCACCCTGTTCGCCGCGCCGGTCGCGCTCGTCGTGCTGACGGTGGGCGCCGCGACCTTCTCGGCGGGCTATGTGGGCACCTGGTCCGGATTCCTGCGTGACTCGTCGCGGCTCGTGACCGGTTCCGACGTGCGGGTCGACACCGGTCTCGCCGGAGTCGTCCGCGGTTCGGAAGACCTGCCGGACGTGGATGCGCTGGCCGGCATCCCCTCGGTGAGCGCCGCATCCCCTGGGCTCATCACCGAGGCAGGCCTGGGGCAGCGGACGGTCACGCTGGTGGCGCTCGACGCCGGACGCCTGCCCAGGCTCACGCGGGTCGGGGGCTACATGCTCGACACGGAATACGTGGCAGGGAAGCTCACACACGCCTCCCGCCTGGGTGGCCAGGAGATCCCGTCCGGAACGACGACGCTCACCGCGACCGCCGCGTCGGCGGCCTCCGTCACCTTCTGGCTGGTGGATGCGCGGGGTGCGCTCGCTCCGTTCGCCGCGCATCCCGTCGGCGGCTCCTCCGGCCGGTTCAGCGCGGAGGTCCCAGCGGGGAGCCGCTGGACGCTCGCCGCCGTGGATGCGCGACCTGCGGCCGACGGTGCTCCCGCACCGAGCATCCGCTCGGTCGCGGCGGGCACGGCCACGCTCGACATCGCCTCCTGGACGGCGGCGACCGGCGTGACCACCGCGGACGGCCTCGTGCGCCTGATGCCCCCGGCCGGCGCGCCGCTCCCGGTGGTCATCACGACCAGCGCCGCCCAGCAGGACGCGCTCGCGGTCGGCGACGCCGTCGACCTCGACGCCGCCTGGGTGTCCGCGCGCGGCACGATCGCGGCCGTCGTCGCCGCAGTGCCGGGAACCAGCGACCCGACCGCCGTGCTCGTCGACCAGCGCGCGCTCGGCGACGCCGCCCTTCGTGCTCAGCCGGCGCCGCCGAGGCTCGGGATGGTGTGGCTCGCCACAGACCAGCCGGACCGGGTCGCAGCGGCCGCCCAGCGCACAGCGGGGTCGGACGCCGTGGTGGCCGACTCCTCCGGAGCTTTCGTCTCCCGCTTCATGGCCAGTGCCGTCGTGAGCCTGTGGCTGGGGACGGCGGGATGCGCGCTGCTCGCCCTGGTGGCCATCGGTGCCACCATCGCGGCGCTGCTGCGCGGTCGCAGGGCCGAAGTCGCCGTGCTGCGTGCGGTCGGGATGAGCTCACGCCAGCAAGCGCGCAGCCGTCGGGTGGAACTGGCGGGCATCGTCGTCGCGGCGGCGGTGTTCGGACTGGTGGGCGGCGTCGCCGTGTTCCTGCTCGCGGGGAACACCCTCGCCAGGCTCTCCGTCGTCACGGCTCCGCCGACCCTCTCCGTGCGCGGGGCTGTCGACCTGCCCTCCCTGCTCGCCGCGCTGGTGCTGCTCGCCGCTGCCGTCGGGGCGGTGCTCTGGGCGTACGGTCGCGCGGTGCGCAGGCAGGTGCTGGACACGTCGTACAGGGAGGAGACGCGATGAGCAGAGCATCCCGTTCCCGCAGCTCCGTTCTCGGCGGCTTCGGCCTCGCCGCCCGCGCAGCCGCAGCCTTCCGCGGCGGCCTCATCATGCTCGGCGTCGTCGTGCTCGTGGCGACGACCGCGCTCGCCGCTTGGCCGCGGTTCGCGAACACCCTCCTCACCAGCGACCTGCGCTACGGGCTCGAGCAGGCTGCACCCGTCAACCGCGACCTCGTGACAGTGCTTCGATCCGGGATGGGACAGCCGGGCGCTGTCACCCTCGACGACCCTGGCGCGGCGTGGACGGCGATGCCAGGCGCGCTCCGCGACGTGCGCGCGACCATGACGGCGCCGCTGCGAGGGGTGACGGCGGACGCACAGTACTCGGCGTCGTCGGACGAGCTTCCGACGAGCTCACCGCCCGGTGCCACCTCGGACCGGCACTACTTCGCGACCGTCGAGGCGTTCAGCGACCTGCGCGGGGTCGCGACGCTGGACGCCGGTGCGTGGCCCGGCCGGGCGACGCCGTCGCCCGCATCCACTGCTCCCGCCGCGCCACCGGTGACGGACCAGTACGGCTTCTTCGTTCCGCCGCCCCCTCCTCCGGTGAGCGCGCAGGTCGTCATGACGACCGAGGCGGCGGACGTGATCGGGTGGAAGGTCGGGCAGACGCGTGTCGCGGGAGTGGGCGTCAGCCTCACCCTGGTCGGCACGGTGAGCCCGCGCGACACCGACGCCGACTTCTGGAACCTGGACACCCTCAGGGCGACCGGCAGCTTCGCCGACCTCGGCGACTCCGGCAAGAAGCTCACCGGTGTGGCCTGGGTGGACGCGGCATCGTGGCCGGTCGTCGCGCGCTCGCTCACCAGCACGCTCACGGAGGGCTGGTTCCCCGTCGCCCCTGCCGCGTTCGGCGTCGACAACCTGGATGCGGTCAGCGGCTCCCTCGGCCGCTTCCTCGCCACGACGCCGACGGCCGACATCGGCGGCGTGCCGACCGCTCTCCGCTTCTCCACCCAGCTCGACAGGGCGCTCACCGACTTCACGACCAGGGCGCAACCGGCCTCGACCCTGTTCGCGATTCTCGCGGCCGGGCCGCTCGGCGTCGCGCTCGCTGTGCTTGTGCTCGGCGTGCGCCTGGTGCTCGGACGCCGCAGAGACGCGCTGGCGTTGATGGCGGCGCGGGGCGCATCCCCTGGCCGTCTGCGCTGGGGACTGGCGCTCGAGGGCGCCGCGGTCGCCATCCCTGCTGCCGCGCTCGGTTTCGTGGCGGCGTTGCTGCTGACGCCGACCGGCGGCCCTGCCGGGCTGTCGATCGCGCTCGCCGCGTGCTGCGCCGTCGCTCCTCCGCTGATCCTGGCCGTGGCGGCGGGGGCGCTCGGCCCTCGTGACGACCTCCGCGGCGAGTCGTCCGCTCGGCGGCGCTGGGGCTGGGTGCTCGAAGTGCTCGCCGTCGGGCTGGCCGTCGCCGGCGTGGTCACGCTCTTCCAGCGTGGAACGGCGGCGCCGACGCCGGATGCCGGTCTCGGCATCGATCCGCTGCTCGCCGTCACGCCGATCCTGATCGCCCTCGCGGCCTGCGTGCTCGTGCTGCGTCTGTACCCGCTGCCGCTGGGCTGGCTTGCGGCCGCGCTGCGCAGGAGGCGCGGGGCCGTCGCCGCGATCGGTGCGACGACGGCCGTCCGCTCGCGCGCTGGCGGGCTGTGGCCGGTGTTCGCACTGGTGACCGGAGTGAGCATCACCGTGTTCTCGGCCGCTGTGCTCAGCACGGAGCGGGCCGGAATCGAAGGGGGAGCGCACGCCGCGGTCGGCGCCGACCTCAGCGTCTCCACGCCCGTCGCGTTCAGCGATGACCAGCTCGCCAGGATCCGCGCGGTGCCGGGCGTCGCCCACTCCGCCATCGTGTACTCGGCGGGCGGGCAGACCGTTCGCGCCGGGACCCAGGGCGGCGACCTGAGTGCGTACCTCGTCGACCCGAAGCAGCTCGCGACGGTCGAAGGCAACGTGCCGGAGGGTGCGAGGGTCTCGTCGGCGCTGAGGTCGAGCGTCCCGGGCCGGACGGCCGCGGTGGTCGGCGGCTGGAGCTCGAAGATCCCGGTCACGAGCGCCATCCTCTACGCCGACACCACCGTTCACCTGGGCGTCACCGAGTTCTCGTTCGCCCCCGGCGTATACATCCGCGACGCCGAGTGGACGATCATCGACAAGACAGGGCTGCCGTCCGGCATCGAGCTGACCCAGCGGCCGTCGACGGTCCTCGTCGCCCTGCGACCCGGTGCGAGCGCCGCGACCGTGCACGCCGACCTCGCCGCCATCGCGGGCGCCAGGGCCATCGTGGGGGATGCGGTCCAGCAGCAGACGACGCTGCGGAAGGCGCCGCTGGTCTCCGGGCTGGAGACCGTCGCCCTGGTCTCGATCGCGCTCTCCGCCCTGATGTGCATCGGAGCACTCTTGCTGACCCTGGTCATGAACACCGCATCCCGCACCAGGCTGGTCGCCACCCTGCGCACCATCGGGTTCACCGGCAGGCAGACCGCCGGGCTGCTCGGCTGGGAGCTCGGCCCGGTGCTGGCGGTCGGGCTGATCGCGGGCATCCTCGTCGGGCTCGCACTGCCCGCCGTCGTGCTCGCCCCCATCGACCTGACCGGGTTCACCGGGGGACCCGTGCGTCCGGACGTGGTGATCGACCCGGTCCTCATCGCCGCAGCGGCTGTCGGCTTCGCCGTCGTCACGGCCGCGGCGACACTCATCGCACTCGCCGGTGCCCGGCGCCGTTCCCCGGCGACCGTGCTCCGGGCAGGAGGGGAAGAATGACCGACATGACAGCGCAGGCCACGACAGCGCAGACCACGACAGCGCAGACCACGGATGCGCGAGCTGACGCGAGCATCGCCTGTTCCGACCTCGTCCGCATCTTCACCGCGGACGGCGTCGAGGTGCAGGCGCTCCAAGGCCTCAACCTGCGGGTCGGCAGCGGAGAGCTCGTCGCCATCGTCGGGGCGTCCGGTTCCGGCAAGTCGACCCTGCTCGGAATTCTCTCCGGGCTCGACAAGCCGACAGCGGGCAGCGCCTCCGTGGCGGGCCGCGACCTGCTCGCGCTCACCGCAGCGCAGCGCGTCGACTACCGCAGGCGCACGGTCGGGTTCGTCTGGCAGCAGACCTCGCGCAACCTCCTTCCGTACCTGACAGCCCGCGAGAACATCGCGCTCACGATGTCGCTGGCGAAGACGCCTGGCCGGAGGGAGCGCTCGCAGGAGCTGCTCGACCTGCTGGAGGTGTCGCACTGCGCAGACCGGCGGCCGACCGAGATGTCGGGCGGCGAGCAGCAGCGGGTGGCCATCGCGGTCGGCCTCGCCAACGATCCGCGCGTGCTCCTCGCCGACGAGCCGACGGGTGAGCTGGACGAGGCGACGTCCGCCGAGGTGCTCGAGGCGATGCGCGGCGTCAACAGGGAACTCGGCGTCACGACCCTCATCGTCACCCACGATCCCGCTGTGTCGGAGCATGTCGCCCGCACCGTGCAGATCCGGGATGGGCGCACATCCACCGAGGTGCTGCGCCGCACCGGGATCACCGCGAGCGGCGACGAGCACATGGTGGCGGAGGAGTTCGCCGTGCTCGACAGGGTGGGACGGCTGCAGCTCCCGCCCGAATACCTCACCAGTCTCCGGATGCGCGACCGCGTGCGACTCGCACTGGAGAGCGACCACGTGGGCGTCTGGCCGCACGACGACGAGCAGGCGGATGGCGCTGAGCGGGAACCCGGCGCGGAGCGGGCCGGCGAGTCGGTCGCGGCGCCGGTCACGGAGCCGGTCAGGGAAGGAGAACGCGATGACGCTCGCTGACGAAGAGGCGACGCAGGCCGCCGTGGCGGACGCTCCGGGGAGTGCGCCGAAGCCGATCCTGCGCGCTGAAGGTGTGAGCCGGGTGTTCGAGACGGAGGCCGGCTCTGTGTCCGCGCTCGACGCGGTGTCGCTCGACGTGCATCCCGGCGAGCTGCTGGTGATCCGCGGCCGCTCCGGCTCGGGCAAGACGACCCTGCTCAACATCCTCGGCGGCCTCGACAAGCCCACCGCCGGCCGGGTGCAGCTCGACGACACCGACCTGACAGAGGCGACGGAGGCGGAACTGGTCGAGCTGCGTCGCTCCCGCATCGGCTTCGTGTTCCAGGCGTTCGGGCTGGTTCCTGTGCTCTCGGCCGCCGAGAACGTCGAGGTGCCGCTGCGGCTGCGCGGCACACCTCCGGCGGAACGGGATGCGCGCGTCGCCGAACTGCTCGACCTGGTCGGGCTCGCCGGGCATGCCAGGCAGCGCCCCACCGAGCTGTCCGGAGGCCAGCAGCAGCGTGTCGGCATCGCCAGGGCTCTCGCGGCGCGCCCGCGCATCCTGTTCGCGGACGAGCCGACCGGTCAGCTCGACAGCGTCACCGGCGCCGCGATGATGGACCTGCTGGTCGGCCTCGTCCACAGCAGCGGCGTGGCCGCCGTCGTCACCACGCACGACCCGCTCCTGATGGCCCGCGCCGACCGCGTCATCGAACTCCACGACGGCCGCACCCTGCCGCCGCCGCGTCCCAGAGGCCGCCACGCGGCCCCCGCCCCCGCGCCCGCCCCCTGACGCCCAGCCCCCGACGCCCAGCCTCCCCGGCCCCCGACATTCTCCGTCCGAACGGAGTTCCGGCCAGGCCACCCCGATATCTCCTTCCGAACGGAGATCGTGCCCGGCGTGTCGCGCAGATGTCCTGCCGAACCGTTCCGCAGGAGCCTGCGCGCGCCACGCCGCACGGATCTCCGTTCGAACGGAGTTCCCGACCGGATGGCGCCGATTCTCCGTCCGAACGGAGTTCGCGGGTGAGGGCGCGCGGTCACACGTCGGGGCCGTCGGCGGGTTCCGCGTCCTCCTCGTCGCTGTCGGCGAAGGCGGCGATGCCGTCCACAGACGGCGCGGGGTCCTGGTCGGCGGCGTCCTGGTCGGCAGCGGCCGCATCCCGGTCGGCCCCGGCATCCTGGTCGGCCCCCGCATCCCTCGCGGCCGTCCCCTCGTCCAGGAAACCGGTGCCGTCTGGGTAGCCTGCCTCGTCCGGGTACTCGATCGGTTCGCGTTCAGCGGTCATCGCATCCACCTCGTCTCGGTCGCAGCCGCGCGGGAAGCGTCGGCTCACGACCCAGCTTGCTCCCGCACGGGATGCCGCGCCAGCCTCCCGTGAGATCGGCCGCCGGTCGGACGCGTCAGGGCGCGATCGACAGGAACACGAACGCCGCGAACAGCACCAAGTGGATGCCGCCCTGCAGCCGCACCGCGCGCCCCGGCATCAGAGTCAGGATGCTCACTCCCACCGTGAGCGCGAGCAGCACGATCTGGCTCGCACCGAGCCCCAGGTGCAACGGCCCGGTGAGCCAGATGGATGCGATGGCGATCGACGGGATGGTCAGGCCGATGCTGGCGATGGCGGAGCCGAGCGCCAGGTTCAGGCTGGTCTGCATCCGGTTGCGCACGGCGGCCTTCGCGGCTGCGATGCCCTCCGGCAGGAGCACCAGGAGCGCGATGACCACGCCGACGAACGACTGCGGGAACCCGATCGCCGCGACACCGCGCTCGATCGACGGCGACTCCAGCTTGGCCAGGCCCACCACCGCGACCAGGGCGACGAGAAGCAGTCCGAGGCTGATCAGCGCCGTCCGCGTCGACGGCTTGTCGGCGTGGCTGTCCTCGTCGAGCGGTTTGCCCTTCGACGTGACCGGCAGGAAGTAGTCGCGGTGCGCGATGGTCTGCGTGAAGACGAACATCGCGTAGAGGGCCACGGATGCGACGGCGGCGAACACGAGCTGGCTCGGCGAGAACTGCGGGCCTGGCGTCTCCGTGAAGGTCGGCAGCACCATCGTCAGCGTCGCCATGGCGGCCACCGTCGCGAGTGCGGCTCCGCTGCCCTGCGCGTTGAACTTGCTGCTCGTGCTCCGGGACGAACTGAGCAGCAGCGACAGGCCGACGATGCCGTTCATCGTGATCATCACCGCCGAGAACACGGTGTCCCTGGCGAGGGTGGATGCGTCCTTGCCGCTGGTCATCAGGGTCACGATCAGCGCCACCTCGATCACCGTCACCGCGACAGCGAGCACGAGGGAGCCGAACGGCTCACCGACCTTGTGCGCGACCACCTCGGCGTGCTGAACGGCGGCCAGGACCGTGCCGGCGAGGACCACAGCGACCAGTCCCACCAGGAACGGCCCCAGTTCGGCGTTCCAGCAGGCGATGAGCAGGATCACCCCGAGGATCGGTACGACGACCGGCCAGAACCGGGTGATCCACGTGGTGATGCCCTTCATGCCTCCCATCATGGCAGCAGGCGGTCCGCACGGCCGACGCGCGCGACGAAAAAGAGCGGCCCACCGGACGAACCGGTGGGCCGCTCTTCGATGCAGCCGGTGACGGAGGGGATCAGTTGGCCGGCGGCATCAGCACGGTGTCGATGAGGTACACCGTGGCATTGGCGGTGTGGACGCCACCGCAGATCACCTTGGCGCCGTTCACCATGATGTTGTCGCCGCTGCCGGTGACGGTGACGTCGCCGCCCTCGACGGTCTTGTGGGTGCCGTCGATCGCGTCAGGGGCGATCTGGCCGGGAACCACGTGGTAGGTGAGGATCTTCTTGAGCGTGTCGGCGCCCGCGGGGGTCTTCAGGGTGTCGATGGTGGCGGCGTCGATCTTCTTGAACGCGTCGTCGACCGGTGCGAACACGGTGAACTCGCTGCCGTTGAGCGTGTCAACCAGGTTCACATCCGGATTGAGCTTGCCGGAGACCGAGGCGACGAGGGTGGTCAGCAGCGGGTTGTTGCTCGCTGCGACAGCCACCGGGTCCTGGGCCATGCCCGTGACCGAGCCTGCGCCGGACGGCACGGCCTTGGCGTATGCCGCGCATCCACTGCCGACGAGGTCGGCCGCCGGGTCCATGGCCGATGCGCTGGGGGAGCTGGAGGTCATCGACGACGATGAGCTGGATGAGCCGGAGCCTGAGCTTCCGGAGGAACACGCCGAGAGACCGAGGGCGGCCACTGCGGCGAGTCCGAGGGCGGCGATGACGTGGCGCTTCTGAACTCGCATGGGAACTACTCCTTTGTGTGCGGTGCATTTGTACTCGGCCGCAGCAGCGGCTTCAGAAGGGCATTCGGGGCGGGGTGGGAATCGGATTGCAGAATCCCCGGATCAATCCATGCGGCGTTCCGTTCCGAACGCCTGGCATGTACCTCACCCTTGCGATCATCGGCTTCCTCGGCGGCCTCATCACCGGCATCTCGCCGTGCATCCTGCCGGTCCTGCCGGTCATCTTCTTCTCCGGTGGGGCGCAGAGCGCGCGGACGGCGAAGCAGCAGAAGAAGGACGACGCCCGGGATGCGGCGGCCAGGGATGCGGGCGGCACCGCCACCGCCACTGACGGCGGGTCCGTTGCCACCGCGACCCGCACGCAGACGCAGAAGGAAGCGCCGCCCGAGCCGACGGTCTCCCGCTGGCGCCCGTACCAGGTCATCCTCGGCCTCGTCGTCAGCTTCAGCGTCTTCACACTGGCCGGTTCGCTCATCCTGGCGCTGCTGCACCTCCCGCAGGACGTGCTGCGCTACGCGGGCATCGTCGTGCTGGTGCTGATCGGCGTCGGCCTGATCGTGCCGAAGTTCGAGGAGTACCTGGAGAAGCCGTTCTCCTGGATCCCGCAGCGCAACGTGGGAACGGAGCGCGGCGGCTTCGTGCTCGGCATCGCACTCGGCGCCGTCTACGTGCCGTGCGCAGGCCCGGTGCTGGCCGCGATCACCGTCGCAGGCTCGACCGGCAGGATCGGCCCGGAGACGATCGTGCTGACCGTCACCTTCGCCATCGGCGCTGCCATCCCTCTGCTCATCTTCGCCCTCGCCGGTCGACGCGTGGCCGAGCGGGTGAAGTCGTTCCGCAAGCACCAGAAGGGCATCCGCCTCACCGGAGGCGTCCTGATGCTGGCGCTCGCCGTCGGGCTGCTGTTCAACCTCCCGCAGGCGTTGCAGCGGCTCATCCCCGACTACACCAGCGCGCTGCAGGACCAGTTCTCCAATTCGAGCCAGGTGTCGGATGCGCTGAACCTCGGTGGCATCGTCAACGCGCAGAACAAGAACCTGTCCAAGTGCACGAACAACGCCGACCAGTTGCAGAGCTGCGGCACCGCGCCGGACATCACGGGCATCCAGCAGTGGTTCAACACCCCTGGCGACAAGCCGATCGCACTCGATCAGCTCAAGGGCAAGGTCGTGCTGGTCGACTTCTGGGCGTATTCCTGCATCAACTGTCAGCGCAGCATCCCGCACGTCGTGGCGTGGGACAAGGCGTACAAGGCCGCCGGCCTCGACGTGATCGGCGTCCACTCGCCCGAGTACGCGTTCGAGAAGGTCCCAGCCAACGTCGAGGCGGGCGCCAAGGGCTTCGGCATCACGTACCCGGTGGCGATCGACAACACACTGAGCACCTGGACCAACTACCGCAACCGCTACTGGCCGGCGCACTACCTGATCGACGCGAAGGGCGTCGTGCGGAACGTGCAGTTCGGGGAGGGCAACTACGCCTCGACCGAGAAGCTCATCCGCCAGTTGCTGCAGGATGCGAAGCCCGGCGTGAGCCTCCCCGCAGCCACCGAGGTCAAGGACACCACCCCGACAGCGGGCAGCACGACGCGCGAGACCTATCTCGGCACCACCAAGGTCGTGAACTTCGGCGGTTCGGAGAAGTACTCGGCGTCCACTCCGACCTTCGCCTTCCCGGCGAAGCAGCCGGCCAACTCGTTCGCCCTCGACGGCGCCTGGACCCTCAACACCCAGTTCGTCGAACCGACGGCACAGGATGCGCGCATCCGCCTGGACTACAAGGCCGCCGAGGTGCGCATGGTTCTCTCCGGCAGTGGGACGGTGAGCTACACCGCGGACGGCGTGACCAAGACCATCGACGTCACGGGAACCCCTGACTCCTACGAGCTGCTGAAATCGGCGGCGTCGAAGACCGGAAATGTGATCGTGACCATCCCGAAAGGTGTTTCGGCATACTCGTTCACCTTCGGATGATGGTCAGATAGGGGCATGACTTCTTTGAGGATCGTCACAGCCTCCCTGATCACCGTCGGGTTCGCGCTCGCGCTGACCGCGTGTTCGGCCTCCACGCCGAGCGGGTCGCCGAGCTCGACCCCGGTCTCGTCGTCATCCACGTCGTCTTCGACGCCGCGGCCGACAGGGACCACCACCTCCGTTCCGGTGGACGGGCAGTGCGACACCGCCAAACTGACGGGCACGATCGGCGCGGGCGGCGGGGGAGCGGCCGGAAGCGTCGAGGTGACGCTGGTGCTGACGAACAACGGCACGACGGCCTGCGCGCTGCAGGGCTGGCCAGGGGTGTCGTTCGTCGGCGACGGCAACGGCACGCAGCTCGGCAAGGCGGCCGAGTTCGACAGGTCGACGCCGCACCCCACGGTGAACCTGGCGCCGGGCGGTACGGCGACGGCGCCGCTGAAGATCGCTCAGGCGCTCAACTACTCCACGTCCGACTGCCAGCCGAAGCCGGCCGACGGTTTCCGGGTCTACCCGCCAGGATCGAAGGAGTCGCTGTTCGTGAAGGACGCCGATGTGACGGCTTGCACGTCCGAGTCGATCTCGCTCCTGACCGTGGGGGCGCTCGTCCAGGGCTGAGCCGGACTGGCCGGCTGGCCGGGTCTCCGGCTGGCCGCGATGTCGGTGGTCCCGTGCACACTGGGGACATGCCGACGCCGCGCGAGAGACTCCTGCTGCTGTTCGAAGCCGAGCACCCCGAGTCGGCGGATCGCGCCGCGAAAGACGAGGCGATCCGCCGCACCTTCGGCCTGAACCCCGAGCAGTACCGCGCCATCGTCGCCGAGCTGCTGCTGGCCGAGCACCGCGACGCCGCCTGAGCGGGGCACCCCCGCGGGGAACACTGAGCAGAGCATCCGTGTCCCGTCAACCCGGTTACCGGATGCGCGAGGTGCGTCTACCGTTCGTGTTCCACTACCGGACACAACAGAACGGGATGCTCATGGCGACGACTGCGACCACGACCACTGCGAAGAAGACCACGACGAGCGCTGCCGCGAAGTCGACGGGAGGCGCCCGCGCCGGGGCGCACGCCACCCGCAGGGAGCACGCGGAGCACGGCTTCGTCGCGTCGCCGGAGCTCGTCGCCGACCTGCAGCGCGTGCATGTCGACCTGATCGAGCTGCACCTGCAGGGCAAGCAGGCGCACTGGAACGTGGTCGGCAAGAACTTCCGCGACCTGCACCTGCAGCTCGACGAGATCATCGAGGCCGTCCGGGAGTTCAGCGACGAGGTCGCCGAGCGCCTGCGCGCCCTGCACGCCACCCCGGACGGCCGCAGCTCGGTCGTCGCGAAGTCGACCAGCCTGCCGGAGTTCCCGAACGGCGAGGTCGACACGGCCGAGACCGTCGACCTGATCACCGAGCGCCTGGAGGCGACCGTCGCGACCATGCGCGAGGTGCACGACGAGGTGGACGAGGAAGACCCGACCTCCGCCGACCTGCTGCACGCGATCATCGCGTCGCTGGAGCAGTACGCCTGGATGGTGAGCGCCGAGAACCGTACCCCCGCCACCAAGTGAGACCGGCGCACCAGGGCTATCTCGACGCCGCCGCGACCTGCGACGGCCGGGTTGGTCCGCTGCTGGATGCGCTCGCCGCCGTGCGCGGTGACGACCTCGCGCCGTTCCCCGGCGAGGGCGGAACGGCCGATCGGTTCCGGTTCCTGGCGCGTGCGGCCGCGGCAGACGTGACCGCGGCGCGCGTGCTCGAACCGCACCTCGATGCGCTGACGATCCTGCACGAAGCAGGCGACGAACCAGCCGCGGCAGGCACGACCTGGGGCGTGTTCGCGGCGGAGGCGCCCGGCGCGGAGTTGCGGGCGACGACCGACGGCAACGCCTGGGTGCTCGACGGCGTCAAGCCGTGGTGCTCGCTCGGAGCCCGCCTCACGGACGCGCTGGTGACCGCCGCGACAGAGGACGGTGGCAGGCGCATGTTCCGCGTCTCCCTCCGGCAGCAGGGCGTGACCGCGCAGCAGGCCGTCTGGGTGGCGCGCGGCCTCGCGGAGGTCGCGAGCGGACCGCTCGAGTTCGCGAGCGTCCCGGCCCGCCCGGTCGGCGGTCCTGGCTGGTACCTGGATCGTCCAGGCTTCCGCTGGGGAGCGATCGGCGTGGCCGCCGCGTGGTGGGGAGGTTGCCTGCCGCTGGCGGACGCGCTGCTCGCGAAGGCCACGCGTCAGGGCGCGAACCAGCTCACCGCATCCCGTGCTGGGCGGGTGCACCGGATGCTCGCCGCTGCCCGCGCCCACCTGGCCGCGGCCGCCGCCGTCATCGATGGGCGCACTTCCGTTGGCGATGCCGCCGCCGCTCCCGCCGCCGTGGCCGACGATGAGGCGGCGGTCCTCGCTCACGCGGTGCGCGGCACGGTCGCCGACGCCGTGGTCGAAACGCTCGCCGCCGCGCGCGACGTGCTCGGCCCCTCCGCGCTCGCCTTCGACGAGTCGCGTGCGCGCCGCTATGCCGACCTCGACCTCTACGTGTCGCAGTACCACCGCGGGCCGGACGACGTCTCGCTCGTCGGGCACCTGCCGGACGGGGGAGCGCGATGGTAGCGTTCGACGCCCTCCGCACGGTCACGACGGCGGCGGAGTGGGAGGCGCAGGACGGGTGGCAGACCGTGGATTCGCTCGACCAGAGCGACCTCGACGGCCTCGACGAGCTGGTCGTGTTCTCCGCGCATCCGGACGACGAGACGATCGCGCTCGGCGGCCTCCTCGCCCTCGCCGCAGCCAGGGGGATCCCCGTCCGCGTCGTCGTCGCGACGGGCGACGACGACGGCAGAGCCGATGAACTCCGCGACGCCCTCACGCGACTGGGGGCGGCCGCGAGCCCGCGCTTCCTCGGCCTGCCGGACGGCGCGCTCAAGCACGACGCCGAGCGGCTGCGTGCCGAAGTGGATGCGGTGCTCGGCGCATCCACTGGCCGTCGCTGGGTGCTGGCGCCGTGGCCGGGCGACCGGCACGGCGACCACCGCACCCTCGGAAGGGAGGTGGAAGCAGCCGCGGCCGAGACCGGCGACGCCGTGCTCTTCTATCCGGTGTGGCTCTGGCAGTGGGGCGAACCGGCGGACATGCCGTGGGAGCGCACCATCGACCTCCCGCTCGCCGACGCGCAGCGCTCGCGCAAGGCGCACGCGCTCGACGCGTTCGGCTCGCAGCACTGGTCGGACGACAATCGCGACGGCGTCCTCACCCCGCAGTTCCTCGACCGTGCCCGCGACGGCCGCGAAGTGCTCATCCGGCCGGAACGCCGCGCCCCCGACCGGCTCGCCGAGCACTTCGAGGCTCTGCACCGCGACAGCGACGACCCGTGGGCGGTGCGCTCGCGCTGGTACGAGCGGCGGAAGCGCGCGGTGACGGTGGCGACCCTCCCCAGGGAGCACTACGCGAGCATCCTGGAGCTCGGCGCGTCGGTCGGAGAGCTGACGGCCGAGCTGGCCGAGCGTGCGGACACGGTGTTGGCCGTCGACGGTTCCGCCGCTGCCGTCGACACGGCTCGCGCGCGCCTCGCCGATCGTGCAGGCGTCACGGTGACCAGGATGCGCGTGCCTGGCGGGTGGCCGTCGGGCGCGTTCGACCTCGTCGTCGTCTCCGAACTCGCGTATTACCTCGCCGACGACGAGTGGCGCACGCTCATCCAGCGCTGTGTCGGCGCCCTCGCCCCCGGGGGCGAGGTACTGCTGTGCCACTGGCTCGGCGCCGCCGACGACTTCGCCCAGAGCGGCGAGCAGGCCCATGGGACGTTCCGGAGCGCCTCCGGGCTCACCGCGTCAATCGCGCACCGTGACGCGGAGTTCCTGCTGGAGGTGTTCTCGTGACGGTCGCAATCGAGCGCGTGATCGTCGTCGTCCCTGCCCGGAACGAGGAGGAGACGCTCGCGGCCTGCCTGGCGTCGATCGTCCGCGCGGGCGACGTGCTCCACAGGCACGGGATGCGCGCCCCCGTGATCGTGCTCGTCCTCGACGCCTGCACGGACCGCTCGGCGGAGGTGGCCGGCGCGTTCCCGCAGGTGACCGTCGTCGAGACGGACGCGGCGAGCGTCGGACGCAGTCGCGCCCTCGGTGCGGCGGTCGGCCTGAGCCTCGCCGGAACGGACCCGGCGTCGGTGTGGATCGCCACCACGGATGCGGACGGCTCCGTGCCGGAGGAGTGGCTTACTCAGCAGCTCGCGCACGCGAATGCGGGAGCCGACGCGTTCGTCGGCGCTGTCGTCCCACCGCTGGACGACCTCGACCCGCTGCGCAGGCATGTCTGGCTGTCCAAGCACCACCCGGGAGCGACGCTCGGCCACGTGCACGGCGCGAACCTCGGCCTGCGCGCCGACCTCTACCTGGCCGTCGGCGGTTTCGCCCCCGTGGCGATGGACGAGGACGCTGCGCTCGTCCATCGCCTGCGGGCCCGGGATGCGCGCATCGCGGAGACGGAGCAGCACCCGGTGACCACCTCCGCCAGGCTGGTCGGCCGCGTGGACGGCGGGTACGCCGGATACCTGCGTGCGCTGATCGGGGAAGTCGGCTGACCCAGTAGCGTTGGATCGTGCCCATCGCCCTGCCCAGCACCCCGAACTGGATCCTCCGACTGGTGGTCGTGACCGCCCTCGTCGGCATCGGGTCGGGGATCGGCGGCGGCCTCGTCTACCTGGCGCTGCACTCCATCCAGCACCTCGCGTTCGGCTATTCGGAGGGCACCTTCATCGAGGGGCTGTTGGATGCGCCTCCCGTGAGCAGAGTGGTGGCCCTCGCCATCGCCGGCGTGATCGGCGGCGTCGGCTGGTGGGCGCTGCGCCGCTGGGGCAGGCTCCGCCCGAAGCACGCGATCGTCTCGGTCGAGTCCGCCGTCAACGGCCGCAGGATGCCGTGGTTCGTCACCATCGCCAACGCGGGCCTGCAGGTCGTGATCGTGGGGCTCGGCGCATCCATCGGCCGCGAGGTCGCCCCGCGTGAGCTGGGCGCGCTGGTCGCCGACTGGCTGACCGACAGGGCGGGCGTGAACGCCCGCGAGCGGCGCATCCTGGTCGCGTGCGGTGCCGGGGCCGGACTGGCCGCGGTCTACAACGTGCCGTTCGGCGGTGCTGTGTTCGCCGTCGAGATCCTGCTGGCGGAGATCAGCTTCGCCACCGTGCTGCCGGCGCTGGCCTCGTCGGCCATCGCGACCCTGGTCGCGCGTCTCGTCGTCCCCGCCAACCCCCTCTACCCGATCGAGCAGTTCCCGCTGTCGCCGTCCATCGTCGTCTGGGCCATCGTCGCCGGGCCGGTGATCGGTTTCGCGGCGATCGGTTTCGTGCGCCTGATGCAGTTCGCGCAGGGCATCCGCCCGAAGTCGTGGGGCATCCTGATCGTGATGCCCGTGGTCTTCACCGCGGTGGGCGTGGTCTCCCTGTGGTTCCCCGCCATCCTCGGCAACGGCCGCTCCCTCGGCCAGCTCGCACTGACCGCATCCCTCCCCGTGCTGCTGATCCTGGTCCTGACCCTCCTCAAGGTCTTCGCGACGGCGGGCACGATCGGCTCCGGCGCGGCCGGCGGCACCCTCACCCCCTCCCTGGCGGTCGGCGCGGGCTTCGGCCTCACCATCGGCGCCGCCTGGAATCTGGTCTGGCCGGGCGCCCCCGTCGCAGTCTTCGCCCTGATCGGCGCGGCGGCGTTCCTCGCGGTCTCCATGCGCGCCCCGCTGACGGCGCTGCTCCTGGTGATGGAGTTCACCAACCAGGGCCCCGACATGTTCGCCCCCGTGATGCTGTGCGTCGCGGGCGCGGTTGCCGTCGGCTACCTCTTCGAGCGCGGCCGCGTGACGGGCGTGGCGTGACCGGCCACTCAGGAGTGGTCGACGCGGTTCCGCGCCCACTCCGGCCGAGACGCACGCGGATACATCCTCACTGGCTGGCGCGCTTCGGTCTGCTGGTTCCCACTGGAGCACTCGTCTTCGCGTCGACTGTGACGTGGGTGGAGCGCCCCAGCGAGGCGGCTGCGACGATCGCCGTCACTGTGGCTGCGATCGCGCTGTACATCGACGTACGGTGGATGTTCTTCTCCGGGATGCGTCGAGCGGGCGAGCGCGTGGTCGTCACCGGGCTGCTCTGGTCTCGGAGCATTCCGCTGCGGCAGATCGACGCCGTGAACGGTGGATACGCGGCCATCCATTGGCGCACCAGGCACGGGATGCGCGTCGTGACGCCGCTCCTGCCGTTCTGGTCGAACCCGAATCCGGCCCCGTTCCTTACGCGTCACAACGCAGCGTGCCTGAAGGAGCTCCGAACGTGGGTGCGAGAGAATCACGTCGACGGGCCGCCACGCTGGATGGATCGGGTCTGAGCTCGCAGGTGTGCTTCGACGGCTGCTCCGTTGAGTGCTCGCCGCCCGAAGAGTCGCCGAGGGGCAGATCGCCCACTCTCCGGCCGAGAATTGGGTGGGCCCGGTGGGGCTCGAACCCACGACCCGCGGATTAAAAGTCCGATGCTCTGCCAACTGAGCTACAGGCCCTACGCATCTAATCTAGCGTGGTTTCACGAGTGCTCGTGTCGGGCGGAGAATGGGTGCATGACCGAGCGTTTCCACAAGCCGACCACGTTTCCGACCGGGATGTTCGAGGCGTTCATGGGCGGGGAGGATCCTGCCCAGATCAGCAGGGTCGCGCATGAGACCGCGAACGCCCTGCTCGCGCGGGTGCGTTCCGATCCTGACCCGGAGGTGGTGGATCGGCTGGTCGCGTTCACCGATGCGCACGGCATCGACGCGGTCGCCGAGCTGTGGTCGCGGTCGAGTGCGAAGAGTCTGCCCGGTGCGCTGTGGCGGATCTATCTGCTGCGGCTGCTGATCCGACAGGATGCGGCTGGCACCGCCCTGCTGTATCAGCGCGGCACCGAGGTGGTCCCCTCCATCGATCCTGTGGTGGCCGGGGCGCCGTCGCCCGCGGGCCCAGCGGAGGTCACCGAGCTGGCCGACGCCATCCTGCGCGGGGTCTTCGAGGGCGACTTCGCGGTCGCTCTCGATCGGGCGGCCGCGTTCTGCCGGGTGACGGCAGCCGGATGCGTGTCGGTCGCCGACGACCAGGAGACGACGAACGCCGAACGCGCGAGCGAGTTGACCACCCGGGCACTGCGGTTCTCGCGCACCGCCGAGGAGCTGACGTCGTGCGCGAAGCTCTGGCGGAGCGAGTCGCTCGAGTAGTCCGCGGTACTCTCGGCCCTATGGACGACGGCACCCCCAAGCAATCGTGGTGGATCATCGGACGGTCGGTGACCGCGGCTGCCCTGATCACTGTGTTCTTCGCCGGTTCGTTCGCCCTGGCGATCACCCGACTTCTGCGCACGGACCTTCCCGACGCCAGCCCCCTGCTCACCTGGGGCGGTGCAGGGTTGTCGATCCTGGGCGTCGGCCTGGGGATCGCGAGCATCGTGTACCACCTGCGCCGGGACCGCCGCCGCCGCGAGGCCGGGCGTGACCGCGGCGACCGCAGCAACCGCGGCGACCGCGATTAGTCAACTCCGCCCCGCGCATCCGGCGTTCTCGGCCCGCGAACGCCACGCCGCCGCACCCGGCCTCAGCCTCGGGTAAACTTCTTCAGCCGGGCCGCAGTAACCCCGGGCTCCAAAATTAGCCGCTCCGAGCGGCCTCGCGCCGAGAGGCGTTCTGCGGCCCGGTTTTTCGCGCCCTACGGAGGTGCTGGAAGCGGATGCGGCCCCGACCTGCAATGCTTGCATTTGCGCCGAGAGACAGGAGACGACGTGGACGACGAGGTGACCGTCTCTTTCGACGACCTCCTGTCGCGCACGGCCGCCGGTGACCAGGCTGCGTTCTCCGTCCTCTACGACCACATCGCATCCCGTGTTCTCGGACTGGTCAGACGCGTGCTCGTCGACCCCGCCCAGTCGGAAGAGGTCACCCAGGAGGTGTTCCTCGAGGTGTGGCAATCCGCTTCCCGCTTCGATCCGAATAAGGGTCGAGCGTTGACGTGGATCATGACGATGGCCCACCGACGCGCGATCGACCGTGTCCGTGCCGCTCAGGCGTCGCGGGACCGGGATGTCGCCGTCGGGATCCGTGATCTGCCGACAGCGTTCGACGAGGTGTCGGAGACGGTGGAGGTGCGCGTGGAGCACGAAAGGGTGGAGGTGGCGATGTCGAAGCTGTCCGAAACCCAGCGCGAAGCCGTCACTCTCGCGTACTACGGCGGTCTCAGTCAGAGCGAGGTCGCTGCCACGCTCGGCATCCCGCTCGGCACAGCGAAAACTCGGCTGCGCGATGCGATGATACGGCTACGAAACGAACTGGGGGTGACCTGATGACCGACGAACCACGACGCTCCTCGGAGCGCCTCGGCTACGAACTTGGGGCAGAGACCCCCGACGAGGCCCGCCAGTTCGAGGCCGTCGCCGCAGAACTCGGCCTCGCCGCAGACCCTGTCGCCCCGTCGCCGTCGTTGAAGGCCGACCTGTTCGCGAAACTCGCCTCCACCCCGCAGTTGCCCCCGGTGGATGCGGCTGTGCCGGTGGATGAGGGCGCCTCGGTTGCTGCGCCTGCCCCCGCTGCTGCCCCCGCGATCGCGCCTGCCCCGGTGGATGCACCCTCCGCGGACGCACCGCGCATCCCGGAGACACCAGCCGAGACGCCGGCCGAGACCCCCGCGGAGACCAAGGCGCGCACCCGCTGGTTCACCCGCCCTATGACCATCGCGGCGGCCGCAGCCGCAGCCGTCGTGCTCTTCCTCGGCGGCACCTTCCTCGGCAGCTCACTCGCGGGCAACAACTCGTTCCAGCAGCAGCAGGCGTCGTCGCTCGCGCAGATCAACGCGGCACCGGATGCGCAGCGCGCGACCGCGGCGATCGCAGGCGGAGGAACGGCCACCCTCGTCTGGTCTGGCGACCTCGGCAAGTCGGCGCTGGTCGCCAACGACCTCCCGCCCCTCCCGAACGACAAGACCTACGAGCTCTGGTACATCCGTGGTGGAGAGGCGACGCCCGCCGGCACGATGACGGCCGCCGACTCCGGGTCCACCTGGCGTGTGCTCACCGGCACCATGAAGGCGGGCGACACGGTCGGCGTCACGGTCGAACCGCGCGGCGGCTCGGATCAGCCGACCACGCAGCCGATCGTCGCGATCAACTCCTGACCCGCGAAGCGAGAAAACCCGCCTACGCCCTGCCCGCCGAAGCGCAGCCATCGGGCACGCGGACGGCATCGCCGCGACCGTGTTGGCGCTGTCCGTCGACCGCACGTGCTGAGCGCCAGGGTCACCGAGACGAGGCCAGACGCCCGCATCGCAGCGCACGCGCCGTCAGCTCGTGCGAAGAGCGCGGTCAGCGCGGCGCGGAGCGCGGTTTACGCACGAGTGGTGGCCGGTCGCGCCGCGTCGGTCACGCAGCGCACTCGAGGACGCGCAGCATCACGGGGCGAACGCCCGAATCAGCCGAAGCGACCGGACACGTAGTCTTCCGTCGCCTGAACGCTCGGGTTCGAGAAGATCATGTTGGTGTCGTTGTACTCGATGAGCTTGCCCGGCTTGCCCGTGCCCGCGATGTTGAAGAACGCGGTGCGGTCGGAGACGCGCGACGCCTGCTGCATGTTGTGGGTGACGATCACGATCGTGTAGTCGTTCTTGAGCTCTTCGATCAGGTCCTCGATGGCGAGGGTCGAGATCGGGTCGAGCGCGGAGCACGGCTCGTCCATCAGGAGCACGTCGGGGGAGACGGCGATCGCGCGCGCGATGCACAGGCGCTGCTGCTGACCACCGGACAGGCCGGAGCCGGGGAGGTTGAGGCGGTCCTTGACCTCGTTCCAGAGGTTGGCGCCGCGCAGCGAGCTCTCCACGAGCTCGTCGGCTTCCGGCTTCGCCATGCGGCGGTTGTTGAGCTTCACGCCGGCGAGCACGTTCTCCCGGATGGACATCGTCGGGAACGGGTTCGGGCGCTGGAACACCATGCCGACCTGGCGGCGGACGAGCACGGGGTCGACGCCAGGGCCGTAGAGGTTGTTGCCGTCGATGGACACCTCACCATCGACGTAGGCGCCGGGGATGACTTCGTGCATCCGGTTGAGGGTGCGGAGGAACGTCGACTTGCCGCAGCCGGACGGGCCGATGAAGGCGGTGACGGTGCGGGGTTCGATGGTGAGCGAGACACCCTCGACGGCCTTGAAGTTGCCGTAGAAGACGTTGAGGTCGTTGACTTCGATGCGCTTGGACACGTGGATTCCTTGGGTTCGGGTGGACGCGTTCAGCGGCCGTACTTGGGGGCGAAGGCTTTGGCGATGATGCGGCCGACCAGGTTGAGCAGCATCACGATGATGATGAGGGTGAGGGCGCCCGTCCACGCCCGGTCGATCGAGTCCTGTGCGTGCAGCCCGGCCGCCTGCGTGTACGACGTGTACACGAACACCGGGAGGGTCATCATCCGCTCGGAGAAGAGGTCGTAGTTCATGCTCGTGGTGAAGCCGGCGACGATGAGCAGCGGCGCCGTCTCGCCGATGACGCGGGCGATGGCGAGCATGACGCCGGTGGTGAGCCCGGCGAGCGACGTCGGGAGCACGATCTTCAGCACCGTCAGCCATTTCGGAACGCCGAGCGCCAGCGAGGCCTCGCGGAGCTCGTTCGGAACCAGCCGCAGGATCTCTTCGCTCGACCGCACGACCACGGGGATCATCAGCACGGACAGGGCGACGGATCCCATGAAGCCGCTCCGGATGCCCGGCCCGAAGAACAGGGCGAACAGAGCGTACGCGAACAGACCGGCGACGATCGACGGGATGCCCGTCATCACGTCGACGAAGAAGGTGATGCCGCGAGCGAGCATCCCGCGCCCGTACTCGACGAGGTAGATCGACGTGAGCAGGCCGATCGGCACCGAGATGATCGCCGCCATCAGCGTGACGAGCAGCGTGCCGATGATGGCGTGCAGCGCGCCGCCGCCCGCGCCGATCACGTTGCGCATCGATTCGGAGAAGAACTGGATGTCGAAGCGGGCCAGACCGGAGCTGATCACGGTCCACATCAGCGACACGAGCGGGAGCAGAGCGATGATGAACGCGGTCGCCACCAGCGAGGTGACGAGCCTGTCCCTCGCCTTGCGTCCGCCCTCGACGAGCAGCGACGTGCTGAAGATCACCACGTCGAACAGCACGGTGCCGAAGAAGATCGCGCCGACGGCGTTGAAGCCCTTGGTCGCGCCGCTCATGGCGAGGATCGCGAAGATCGCGATGAAGACGATCCAGGACCCGACGAGCATCATCCACGCCGAGCCGCGCGGCAGTTTGCCGGCGGTCAGCGAGTTGGTCATCGGCCTGGTCAGGGGAGCGGAGGTGGTGGCGGTCATCAGTTCGCTCCAGAGAAGGCCTTGCGGCGGCTGACGATGTAGCGGGCGAGCATGTTGATGAGCAGGGTCACCACGAACAGCACGAGACCGGATGCGATCAGCGCGTTGGTGGAGAGCCCGGTCGCCTCGGGGAACTGCAGGGCGATGTTGGCCGCGATCGTGTTGGGGCTCTGCGCTTGCAGCACGGCGAACTTCACGATCAGGGCGGGGGAGAGGACCATCGCGATGGCGAGCGTCTCGCCGAGTGCGCGGCCGAGACCGAGCATGATCGCCGAGATGATGCCGGACCTGGCGAACGGGAGCACGGCCATCTTGACCATCTCCCAACGGGTCGCGCCCAGGGCGAGGGCCGCCTCTTCGTGCAGGCGAGGCGTCTGGAGGAAGATCTCGCGGCAGATCGCGGTCATGATCGGGATGACCATGACGGCCAGGACGATCGCGGCGGTGAGGATGGTGCGGCCCGTGCCGGAGACGGGCGGCGCGAAGAGCGGGAACCAGCCGAGGTTGTCGCCGAGCCAGGCGTAGAACGGCTGGACGAACGGCGCCAGCGTCGCGATGCCCCAGAGACCGAACACGACGGACGGGACGGCAGCGAGGAGGTCGATGACGTAGCCGAGCGTCTGAGCGACGCGGCGTGGCGCGTAGTGCGAGATGAAGAGCGCGATTCCGATGGAGAGCGGCGTCGCGATGAGCAGCGCGATGATCGCGGCCCAGATCGTGCCGAAGACGAGCGGCCACACCCACGACCAGAAATTGGTGGCGTTGTTGGGGAGCTCGCCTGCGCCGGCGAACAGAGCCGGGATGCTCTGCACGACGAGGAAGAGGGCGACGGCGGCGAGCACCGCGAGGATGAGCGAGCCGGCGACGATGGTGCTCGTGGAGAAAACGCGATCTCCGAGGCGGGTCTTCGCCCTCGGTCTGATGGCGCCTGCGGTTCCGGCGGTCATTCCTGCCATTCTTTCGTCACGGCCCAGCTTCTCATCTGGCTCTCACTTTCGGGTGGTGAGGATGCACCACTCGGCCTGGGCGCGGAGCCCAGGCCGAGTGATGCAGTTGTCATTACTTGATGGATGCGACAGCCTTGCTCACCTTGGAGGCGAGGTCGGAGGACAGCGGTGCGGATCCGGCCTGCTCAGCGGCTGCCTTCTGGGCGTCGCCGCTGATGATGTAGTCGACGTAGCCCTTGACGAGGTCGGCCTTGGCCGAGTCCTTGTACTCCTGGCAGGCGATCACGTAGGAGACGAGCACCAGCGGCCATGCGCCCTTGGTGGTGTCCTTGCGGTTGATCTGGATGGCCAGGTCGTTGGTTCCACGGCCGGACGCGATCGGCGACGCCGCGACGACTGCTGCTGCGCCGTCAGCGCTGAGCTTCTCGAAGTTGTCGCCGACCTTGAGCTGCGCGATGCTGAGGCCGGCCGAGCCGGACTCGTCGATGTAGGTGATCGAGTTCTTCGCGTTCTTGGTGGCGTCAGCGACACCGGAGGTGCCCTTGGCTGCGTCGCCGACCTGGAACGGGAAGGTCTGTCCTGCAGGCTTGGTCCACACGTCCGGAGCGTTCGCCGCGAGGTAGTCGGTGAAGTTCTGCGTGGTGCCGGAGTCGTCGGAGCGGTGCACGACGGTGATCGGTGCGGACGGCAGCGACGCGTCGGAGTTCAGCGCCTTGATCTTGGCGTCGTCCCAGGTGGTGATCGCGCCGGAGAAGATGCCGGCGATGGTCGCGGCGTCGAGCTTCAGGTCCTTGACGCCGTCGACGTTGTACGCGATGGCGATCGGGGAGATGTAGACGGGGAGGTCGATGCCCTTGGCACCCGCTGCGCAACCGGCGAAGGTGCTCGCGAGCTCAGCGTCCTTGAGGGCGGCGTCCGAACCGGCGAAGTCGGCTGCTCCCGAGATGAAGCTGGTGCGGCCGGCGCCGGAACCCTGCGGGTCGTAGTTGACGGTGACCTTGGGGTTGGCGGTCTGGAAGCCGGCCGCCCACACGGTCTGGGCTGCGCCCTGAGCGGAGGAGCCGATGCCGTTGAGGGTGCCGGAGAGGTTCGACGGCTTCGCCGTCGTCGTCGCCGGGGTGCTGCCCTCGTTCGACGCGCAGGCGGTCAGTGAGATGGCGACGGCGGCCAGGATGGCCAGAGGAGCGCCAACACGCTTGAGTTTCACAGTTGTCCCTTCCGGGGAATCAGTAACAACAGGACGGGGCCGGTGCGACCCGCCTGCGACGCTATTCCCGGTGTCTGTCCAGAGTCCCCCGCAGCGGTAAACGGGAGGTTAACGCGGAGTGTGCTCTTGGGGACGTGGAGCGGTGCGAGGCCTGTGCGGAGACGGGCGCCTCGGCTGTCTTCTCAGCCCGCGATCTGGATGGGCGTGCCGAGCGGCAGAGCGTCCACGGCCGTGATCGCCGCGGTGCCGAGGCGGATGCACCCGTGGGAGACGGCGCCGCTCGCGGCGTCTTGGTAGTGCATCCCGATCAGTCCGCCGTCGGATCCCGCGAACGGCTCGTCGTCGCCGGTGGCGTGCAGCGACGTCAACTGGATGCGGTGGGTGCTCTGCCCCTGCGCAGGGTCGAGATAGCGCGCCTGGAGGTAGCCGGTGACGCCGGTCGGTGTCGGGGTTTCGTCCGTGCCGACGCCGACGGGGAACGTCTCGACGATCGTTCCGTCCGCGTCTGTGACGGTCAGCGTCTGCTCGGACACCGAGACGACGACGCGCTTCGGGAGGTCGTTCAGCGGCCGCAGAAGGTGGGTGGGCATCCACCCGGCGGTCTGTGCAGGCGCCGTGGTTCCCTCCGGCACAGCAGACGGGAGCACCTGGCGGCTCGGCGTCAGCACGAGGCTCCACGCGCCGCGGGTCGCGACGGGGACGATGACGCTGGGCGTACCGAGGAAGTTCTTCGCGGGGATGCGGGCCACCGGCGTCGCGAAGTCGTCGCCGTAGACGGCGGCATCGAATCCGACGGTGTGCGCTGCGCCGAACTGTGGATGCTCGGGGCCGGCGACGAGCCCCGGGATGACGGCGTCGTACACCGCAGCGGGCAGCGCGGCGACCTCGCGGCGCGACAGCTCGGGGGCGAGCGCAGGTCCTGCGGCGGTCGCGGAGGTGCTCGGCGCCGGTGTCGGCGTCTTGGCCTGCTTCGGTTGGTCCGGCGCGCAGGCGGTCAGGCCGACCGCGAGAAGGAGGGCGGTGAGTGCGGCGATGGCGGGCGGTGTGCGTTTCACGGTGGGAACCTCTGTGGTGCGTGTGGGAATGCAGCGAGGGTGAGCCCGGAATCCGAGCTCACCCTCTGGTTCCGGACGACGTCCGGAGTTCGATGCTCAGCCGCTGACGACGGGCAGCTTCACTGCGGGCGTCACAGCCGCCGGGGCGTTGTCGACCTCTGCCGTCGGCGGAGTGTTCTCGCCGGGGGTGGATGCGGGCTCACCGGTCACGGTGACGGTGGTGGTCTCGACGTGTCCAGCGGCACCCGTGAGGGTGATGACGAGCTCTCCGGCGCTGGCCCCGATGATCCACAGCGAACCCATGACGCTGCCGCTGCGGTCCGCGGTGAGAGTGTTATTGATCTGGACGTTCTCGCCGTCGAGGGTCACCGCGACGGTGACCGTCTCGCCCGGAACGAATCCGCCGGCGATGAGCGAGACGCCCGCCTCGCGGTCGGCGAGGTCGGCGGCCGAAATGGTGGCGGAGTCGACCTCGATGCCCGCGGTGCGCAGCACCGTCAGCACGACGTGCTCCGCCTCGTTGTCGGCGTCGAAGGCGAAGACGATGACCTCGTCCGAGTCGCTCGGAAGCTCCAGCGCGTTCTCCGGGACGAAAGTGGATGCGAACGAACCGTCCGCGTCCGCCGTGACCCTTTCCGCGGCGAGCACGGCGAGGCCGTTGGCGACGGCGATGACGACCGGGGCGTCTACCGCGAATCCTGTGCCCTTCACGTCGAGGCCAGTGCCCCAGTCGCCCTCGGTGAAGGTCGTGTTCGCGACCGTGATCTCCGGTCCGGCTGCGTTGGCCGGCGTCGCGGCGAGAAGACCGGCGGCAACCACCGCGACGGCGGTCGCCACGGCACCGAAGCGCACTCGTGCAGTTGAAAGCATATTTCCCCTTGTGTTTCGTGGCCGAGTAACGGCCGTCGTCAAACATACCGGGTCTAGATTTCGTATATCAAATGACCAGCAACGGATGGGTGTGGGGCCGGACTCGGTGATAACGTATAAATTTGAAATCTGAAAGGTTGCGTATGATCCCGTTGCGCTTCAAACTCTCCCTCGCCCCTCTGATCCGGCGATTCGGTCTTCCGAAGTACCAGGCGTACATGGCCTCGGTGCTCCGCGCATCCGGTGCGACCGTCGGCGACGCCCAGTGGCTCAGCAGCCGCGCATACTATGACCCGGGGCCAGACGTACTCCTCGACATCGAAGACGGTGTCGTCGTGAGCAACGACGTGCGTCTCCTCACCCACGACTACAGCCTCGCCAACGTCGCGCGGGAGCTCGGTCACATCGGCGAGGGCGAGTCCCTGCACTTCCGTCGCCGCATCCGCTTGGAACGGAACTCGTTCATCGGGATGGCGGCGACGATCCTCCCTGGCGTCACCGTCGGAGCAGGCTCGGTCGTCGGGGCAGGGTCGGTCGTCACACGAGACGTCCCGCCGCGGTCGATCGTCGCGGGGAATCCGGCGCGCGTGATCACGGATGCAGACGACTACTACCAGCGCAGGCGGGCCGACCAGGTCCACGAGCGCCGCAACGCCGATGACTGAGGCTACGTCGCGCCGTGCTCTCATCTACCTGGGCTGGCAGGGCTTCGAGAACTTCGGCGACGACCTCCTCTACGACACGTGGCGTGCCGCGCTCGGTGACCGCTTCGCCGCCTGCGCTCCGCTCGGCAGGGACTACCTCCGTCGTGCTCCGCAGGTCATCGGCACCCGGCTGCGCGCCGTCGGCTCCGAGCGTCTGGTCCTTCTCGGCGGCGGCACGACCGTCGGTTTCGCCAACTGGGGACGGCACGCGAGCCGCGCGCTGACCGCATACGGAGCGTCGAGCCTGATCGTGGCGGGGGCCGGCATCGCCGCAGCCACGGACGAGCGCGCTCTGTCCACACAGACCCAGGACTGGGATGTGTGGGCCGCGCTGCCGAGCGTGGCGTACTTCGGTGTGCGTGGACCGATCAGTTCGGCGGAGTCCGCCTCGCACTGGCGGGATGCGCCGATGGTCGGTGACCCTGCCCTCCTGTACCCGGTGGTGCGACCGGTCGCGGTCGCGGGTGGCCCGTCGTCGCTCGGCGTCTCGATCGGGGCGGGCGGGCGCAGTTCGTTCGACCTGGACGCCGTCGCCGCCGCCGTCGACGCGTGCAGGGAGCGGGTGGCCGCCGAGCGCGTGCTCATCTTCCAACTGGCTGAAGAGGATGCTGCCGTGTGTGCGCGCCTGCGTGCGCTTCTCCGATCGCCGAGCGCGCTCGTCGAGTTCCGTGGTGATGTGCACGACACGATGCGAGCGATTGCGGGCACGCGGCTGTTCTTCTCCGAGCGGCTGCACGGCGTGGTCGCCGGGGTCGCCCTCGGTGTGCCGACGGTACCGCTGGCATACGCCTCGAAGTCCGTCGACTTCTGGAGCAGCGTCACCGACCGGCCGCTCGTCTCGGCGTCCGCGGACGCCGCGGAGCTTCTGGCCGCGGCGGAAGCGGCGCTCGACTCCATCGAGCAGCGGGCTGTCGCCTCCCGGGTCTCCGCACTCTGCGCTCACCTGAGCCGCGCGGCGGACCTCATCCGGGGCTGGCAGGACGGAGCGGTCTCCACGGCCGAGCTGGTCGCCGCCGCCAACGCCCGCTGATCCGGCGCTACACGCGTTCGGCTGGCTTCGACCAGGCCGACCGGACAATGTCGTCCAGCGTGAAGCGGGCCGTCCAGCCGAGGCGGTCGCCTGCCAGGCTGGTGTCTGCGACGATGGCGGCGGGGTCCCCCGCGCGCGGAGGGGCGATCTCGGCGACGATGGGCTGCGCCGACACGCGGCGCACGGCGTCGATGACCTCGAGGACCGAGGCGCCGGAGCCGGTGCCGATGTTCACGGTCTGCACATCCAGCCGTCCGGTGCCGAGCGCATCCAGCGCGCTGAGGTGCGCCTGCGCGAGGTCGAGCACGTGGACGTAGTCGCGGACGCAGGTGCCGTCCTCCGTGTCGTGCTCCGCGCCGAAGACCACGGGCCGGTCGCCGTTCCGCACTCGGTCGATCACGATCGGGATGAGGTTCTTCGCCACCGTGTCGCGGAGGTCCGGCCATCCGGCCCCGGCGACGTTGAAGTAGCGGAGGCTGATCGCGCGCAGCCCCCAGGCGCGCCGGGCGGCGGCGAGCATCCATTCTCCGATGAGCTTGGTCTCGCCGTACGGGTTGGCGGGCGCGCACGCGGTGCCTTCGTCGACCACCTGGTGCGGGGCATCGCCGTATACGGCCGCGGAGGAGGAGAACACGAGTTCGTCGACCTCGGTCGCGCGCAGCGCCGCGAGGAGGTTGCCGAGCCCGGCGACGTTGACGCGGTAATAGCGCTCGGGGTCGTCCATCGACTCGCCGACGTCCTTGAGCGCGGCGAGGTGGATGGCGCGGGTCACGCCCTCCGACCGGACGATGTCTCCGAGCCGCTCGGTGGCGTCGGGGGCGGCGAGGTCGAGGATGCGGAGGGGTGCGCGGGTTCGGGAGGCGATCCCGGAGGACAAGTCGTCGACGACGACGACGCGGTCGCCGCGCTCCTCCAGCAGGCGGCAGACGTGCGAGCCGATGTAGCCGGCTCCGCCGGTGACGAGAGTGGTCATCGTGTCATTGCTCCTGGGTGAATCGCTGGCGGAGGAGGGTCGAGATGGGCAGGTGCGCTCCGTCCGTCATCCGTCAGACCCGGCACGCTTGACCCGCGATCGCCGCGGCCTGCTGTGCTGCCTCTCGGCCTCGGCCTCGGCCTCGGCGTTGCCTCCGTAGTACAGGTACTCGCCGTATGCCGAGGAATCCGGGCCGGAAGTGGGGAGCATGGTCGCCACGACGCCGAGCAGGTTCGCCTTGACTCCGTCGAGCATCCGCAGGGAGGAGACCACATTGGCCTTGGTGGTCTGCCCGATGCCCGTGATGAGCAGCACGCCGGCGGCGATGGAGCTGAGCACGGCGGCGTCGGCGACAGGGAGGAGCGGAGGGGCATCGATGATCACGTAGTCGAAATCCTCGCTGAGGTGTTCGAGCATCGTGCGCATCGCCTGCGAGCCGAGCAACTCGCTCGGGTTGGGCGGAATGCGCCCGGCCGCCAGCACGGAGAGCGGTGAATCCCCCCACGGCTGGAGTACGTCGCTGATCTCCGCCCGTCCGATCAGAAGGTCGGTCAGCCCGGCTCCGCCTTCGATGCCGAGGTAGTCGGCCACGCGGGGCTTGCGCAGGTCGCCGTCGACGAGGACGACGCTGGCCCCTGTGTCGGCGAGCGCGACCGAGAGATTGGTCGCGACGTTGCTCTTGCCTTCGCCGGGGCCTGCGCTCGTGATGACCACCGTGCGCTGTCCCGCGGCGACGTTGACGAACTGAAAGCTCGTGCGCAGTCGCCGATAGCCCTCAGCGCGAATACTGTTCGGCTCGGCGTGCATCACGACGGGCAGCTTCTTCGTGTCGGGGTCGAATGCGATCCCGCCGAGGAACGGCTTGCGCGTGATCGTCTCTAGATCCTGGATGGTCCGCACCTTGGTGTCGAGCAGGGTGCGAGCGACCGCGACACCCCCTCCCAGACCGAGCCCGGCGAGCAGCCCGACCCCGAGCAGTAACGCGATGTTGGGGGAGCTGGGCTTGGTCGGCGCAGACGCAGGCTGGATGGTCCGGATGTTGACGAGCGAGACCCCGCTGCCGCTCGGCTTCTCCAACTGCTCGGCCACGACCTCGGCAAAGCTCGTGCCGACCGCATTCGCCAGCTTCGCCGCTCGCGCCGGCGACGGGTCTGTGACGGCGATGTCGATGAGCACCGTGCCGGCAGGGGATGAGGTGCTCACTTGAGCCGCGAGGTCTCCGACCGACTGCGTGAGGCCGAGCTTCGCGATGACCGGTTCGAGCACGATCGCGCTGACCACCACATCGGCGTAGGTCGTGACGGCCTGCCTCGCGAACGTCGTGCCCTGATTCAGGTCGATGCTCGCGGCCCCCTCGCCTGCCCGCACTGAGACGAAGAGACGGGTGGAGGCGGTGTACTTCGGGGTGGCAGTGGCCGCCATGACGCCACCGCCGATGACGCCGAGCAGCATCGCGGCGACGATGATCGTCCAGTTCTTGCGCAGAAGTCGTATGTAGTCGGCGAATTCCATCAGTGGGGTTTCGGGTCGGGGTTGGTGAACATGGACCATATCACATTGATATTCATGATTGGAAGGCTTGTCTCTGGGGTGTGCTGGTGCTGTTCGGCGAGCCTGTCGGAGCGACGAAGCTGCGTGCGACCGGTCGCCAGCGGAGCACCGTGTGCGCAGCCGGGATCAGCACGAGGGGGAGTGACCCGATCAGGAGAGCGGTAGACAGTTCGGCCCTGGCCGCGATGGTCAGGGTTGCGAACGCAGCGAGCGACAGCGTCAGTGTGAACAACCGGACGATGGTCAGCTCCGAGTTCGGTCGGCGGTAGCGCATGAACGACGAGAAGATCGACGATGACCACAGGGCCGAGACGAGGACGCTTCCGGCGAACGCGTACGGCAGCGCGGTCTCGACGACCGGCAGCTCGACAATTGTGACGAGGATCGACGCCAGGATGCTGGCGACGAGGCCGTACGCGGCGCCCGACCCGAGCCCGACAGCGACGAAGAGCCCTGGCTGACCGAGCGTTGCGAGCTTGGTGTCCTCCTCGGGCGATTCGCCGCGCGCCTTCGCCGCCTGTCGCAGGCTGCGGATGGCTAGTGGCGAGAGGCTGTTCTGCACGGCCTGGAGCGGACCGACCAGGAGGGCGAGACACGTGCGGAACGCTCCGGCCTGGGCAAGTGACGATGCCGCGCCGATGACGATCACGAATGAGCCGAGAATGGATGCGAGAAGCACGCCGTCGATGGCCAGGAATGGCATGTCCTTTCGGTACTCGGTCGTGAACGTCCTGACGGTCCACCTGCTGGCGGGCCGTCGGCCGAGAGAGAGTGTGACCGCGCCGAGCGCGTATGACGCGACCATGGCCGCTGGGAGGGCCGCAGAGGGAGCGATGCCGGGAAGGAAGCTCACAGCGCATCCCGTGGCGAGGGCTGCGAGCACAACGGCGTCGCTCGCCACGATTCGCCCGAATCGGCCCGCTGCCAGTTCGACCGCGCGGGCGCAGTCGTAGAGCGTGTACGACACGATCGAGACACCGAGGATCGCTCCCGTGACGACGCTGTCGATCATCACCCCGGTCGCGGCGATGACGAGCATCGCGGGGAGGGCGACGATCACGCCGACGATCGTCGAGGCGCGCTTCGCGCCCCTGGCCTGTTCCTCGTCCCCGGAGAGGAACACCAGGACGGGCATAGAGCTGAATCCACGCACCAGTGCCATTGCGATGAAGAACACCGACAGGAGGAGCGCGAACCGGCCCCAGTCGTCCGGATGCAGGGTCGCACTTCCTGCGACGGTGACGCTGAGCTGTGCCAACGTGAACAGGATCTGCGCTGCGAGCGGGAGCGCCGCCCGCTTCAGCGCGCGCATGGATGTATCTTTCTCGGGTTGATGAATTGTGGTTGAGTAGTCATATTTATTGGCATATTATGACAGCCTGCCCCGAAACTGCTCAACCCGAGGAAACCGATGTCCTTCGAAACGTTGCCGCGCACCACGATCGCCGGCCTGCCCATCTGCGTCGCCACCAGGGCGGAGGCGGGACGAATCATCGCCGCGGTGGCGCAATCCGGCCAGGGCGGCGACGTACACCTGGTCAACTCCTACGTCGTGGCGCTCGCACACCAGGATCCCGAGTACCACCGGCTGCTGAGCTCCGGAGCGGCGATCTTCCCCGACGGCAAGCCGCTGACCTGGGTCTCGAAGGTCCTGCCCGGCAAGAACCTGTCCCAGGTGCGCGGTCCGTCGCTCTTCCCGGAGATGATGGACACCGGGCGCACCATCGGCCTCCGCCACTATCTGCTCGGCAACACGGATGAGGTGCTCGCCACGCTCACCGCCGAGCTGGAGCGCCGCTATCCCGGCGTGCAGATCGTCGGGAGCCACAAGTCGTACTTCCGTCCGCCCAGCCCCGAAGAGCTGGCGGCGCAGGATGCTGACATCCTCGCCACGGCGCCGGACATCGTCTGGGTCGGGCTCGGCACCCCTCTGCAGAACGCGGAGATGCGACGGATCGCCCGCGACCTCGGCAAGGTCGCGATCGGCGTCGGGATCGCGTTCGACTTCGTCGCGGGAACGAAGCCGGTCGCGCCGCACATCATGAGCACGCTCGGCATCGAGTGGCTGTTCCGTCTCGCGTCCGAGCCGCGGAGGCTCTGGAAGCGTTACCTGATCGGCAACGCGGTGTTCTGCTGGGCGGCCCTCGGTTCTCGCCGCTATCGCGCGACGCAGCCGAGCCGGTGAGCGCGGCATGAGCGATCGACAGCGCGTCACCGATCGCGCACCCGTGCGCGTGGCCGTCATCAGTCAGGTGCCGCCTCCCGTGCACGGCGCCACCCTGATGACCGAGCGACTCCTGGTCTCGCTCGCTGAGATGGGACATCCCGTCAGACTGATCGATAGGCGATTCAGCCGTTCGGTCGCGGAGATCGGAGCCCGGTCGGCGCGCAAGCTGTTCGCGGTCATCGGCCTCGTGCTGCGCACCGTCCGCACCGTGCTCTGCTGGCGCCCGCACGCCACCGTGTTCTTCGCGACCACGAGGCCGGGTTCCTTCGTCGTCGACTGGGCGCTCTCCGAGGTGCTGCGCCTCTCCCGCGGGCGTGTGATCCTCTACTTGCACTCCGTCGGTTTCGCCGATCTCGAAGCGCGCGGCGGGGCGTGGCGCTGGATGGTGGCGCGCCTGTTCTCCTCTCCGCGCATCGAGGTGGTCTGCCTCGGAGCATCCCTCACCTCGGACGTGCCCGCGCGCGTCCCGCGGGACCGCATCGTCCTCATCCCGAACACGCCGGTCGACCTTCCCACCGCGCTTCCCGGCGAGAGCGGCGCTCGGGAAGCGACGAACCGGACGGGGTCCGCAGAGCTGCCGCCCGAGACCAGCGTGCTCTATCTGTCCAACTTCATCGCGGGCAAGGGCGCCGACGTGTTCGCTCGCATCGTCGGGATGCTGCACCGCGAGCTGCCGTCCACGGCGTTCCTCATGGCGGGAAATGCGGGCGATCCCGCCATGGCGGCGACGGTGACCGCCGAACTCGACGCCCAGGATGCGCGGTCGAGGGTCGAGTTACTCGGCTCCGTCTCCGGTGCTGCCAAGTGGGGAGCCATCGGCTCGGCAACGTGCCTCGCGTTCACGTCGGAGCTGTGGGAGGCTCAGCCCCTGACGATCATCGAAGCGCTCGCTTGCGGCGTTCCCATCGTGGCATTCCGGGCGGGCGGGATGCGTGACCTGATCGTCGACGGAGAGAACGGCTTCCTAGTCGAGCCGGGCGATATCGGGGCCTTCGCGGAGCGTGTAGCGACGCTCTGTTCCGATCCGGCCACGCGACAGCGGATGGCGGAAGCCGCCCGAGCGTCGTTCCTCGAACGGTATTCCGCACTGGCATTCGCGACGGCGTGGGAAGCGTGTCTCGCAGGGGGAGCGCGCTGAGCAGCCGTGGAGGGGACTGGTCGCCGTCGTTCGTAGATCGTCGGCTGTTCCGGCGCGAAACGCGTGGCAGCAGACAGCGGGCGCAGGCGATCGTCGTCGTGGCGGCTGGCTTCTTGCTCGTGGTCGACGTGCCCATCACAATCCGGTTCGGGGCGTTCAGCCTGGGCGCGGCTCTCACCATCGTGGTCGCCGGCGTGCTCCTCGCCCTGTCGCCGCTGATCCTGCGCACGGGCGACCCTCGGGTCATGCCTCTGCCGCTCGTGCTGTTCTTCGCGTACTGCGTCGTCCGTGTTGCGATGTCGCCCTCGATCGACGGTGTGCAGAACGTCGCCGTACTGCTCATGTTCGGGCTCGGAGCCTCGTTCGCTGCGCGTCGTTCCACGGTCGAGAGCGCGGGACTGGGGGTGAGCATCCTGGCGACCTGTGGCATCGTCATCAGCCTGGTCGCCCTGTTCCAAGCGGGGACGGGGATCGTCGTCTTCGGGACGCGGTCCTTCGCCCTTGCAGCGCTCGTCGCCGTCGCCGCGGCGATCGCCGTTCCGTCAGGCCGCATCCTCGCGCGCATCGCACCGCTGCTGATCGTCGGCGCCATCGTCGCGAGCCTCTCCAGAACAGCGTCCATCATCGGCGTCCTCCTTCTCGCCGGGCTGGTGGTGCGCTTGCCGCGAGGGAGGAGGCTCGTGCTCGCTCTCTGCGGTCTCGCGGCGTCCGCGGCGGGCGCCTGGGTGTTGATCACCACGTTCCCTCCGCTCCGCGATCGCTTCCTCGGCGGGGACAACGCGGCGGAGTTCGGCGGGCTGTCGATCAACACGTCCGGCCGGTCCGCCCTCTGGGACGCGCTGTGGGACAGCGCCATCACGAGCCCCGGGTTCGGCCAGGGTCCGGGTAGCGCCGCTGCACTGGTGAAGTCGCGCTTCTACCCGATCCTGCTTCCGCACAACGAGTATCTCCGGCTGTTCCACGACTTCGGCATCGTCGGCCTCGCGCTTTTCGCGCTCGGCTGCACTGTGCTCATCGTGCGCATCTCGGTCCGCGCGGCGCGCACCGATCACCCCATCCACTGGGCAGCCCTGTTCGGTGTGCTCGCGGCGCTCGCCGCCGCTGCGACGGACAACGTCTTCCTGTACCCGTTCGTCATGGTTCCGCTGGCCGCCCTCATCGGGCTCTCCCTGGGGCTCCCGGCGACGGAGCGCGAGCGCATACGCAGAAATAAGTGAGGAATTTCACACCTTAGACCTTTATGGTCTGTGGTGAGATGTGGCGTACGGCCCATCGAAATCCGCACTCTTCCCGAAGGATCAACTATGAACGCGCCTCGTACCGTGCTCGTCACCGGCGGTGCCGGCTTCATCGGCGTCGCACTCGCCCGCCGCTTCTCCGAGACCGCTGCCCGCTGGGTGGTGGTGGACTCGCTCCACCCGCAGGTGCACGCGTCAGGCCAGCGCCCCGCAGAGCTGGCCGCCGCCGCGGAGCTCATCGTCGGCGACGTCACCGACGCGAGTGTCTGGGACGCCGTGCTGGCCGATGTACAGCCGGACGTCGTCATCCACCTCGCCGCGGAGACCGGCACGGCGCAGTCGCTCGACGAGGCGAGCAGGCACGCCGAGGCGAACGTCGTCGGCACCACCAGGATGCTCGACGCGTTCACCCGCCACGGCATCGTGCCGTCGCACATCGTGCTGAGCAGCAGCAGAGCGGTCTACGGCGAGGGCCGGTGGGTCGAAACGGCCTCGGGTGTCGCGTCATACCCCGGCCAGCGCACGCACGCGCAGCTCGAATCGGGGGAGTGGGACTTCGCAGGCGCGGCGGCCGTGCCGTCTTCGGCGGCGTCGACGGTCCCGCATCCCACCAGCGTCTACGGCGCGACGAAGCTGGCGCAGGAGAACGTGCTCGGCGCCTGGTGCGGCTCGCGTGACACAGCGCTCACCGTGCTCCGCCTGCAGAACGTCTACGGCCCAGGCCAGTCGCTGATCAACTCGTACACGGGCATCGTCTCCCTCTTCTCCCAGCTCGCCAGGGACGGCAAGAGCATCCCGATCTACGAGGACGGACTGATCACCCGCGACTTCGTCTTCATCGAGGACGTCGCGACGGCGTTCGAGGCCGCCGTCGCAGCGGGCGGCGCGGTGGGGCGGCGCACGCTCGACGTGGGTACGGGTCACGGGGCGACGATCCAGGAGCTCGCCTCGGAGATCGCCGCGTACCATGACGCGCCGGCACCCCACATCTGCGGCGCGTATCGCGACGGCGATGTCCGCTTTGCGGGATGCACGATCGACGAGACCCGTCGCACGCTCGGCTGGTCTCCCGCGTTCTCCCTGACCGAGGGCATCGCCGAACTGCAGACCTGGATCGACGGCGAGCTCGGCGTGCGGGAGCTGGCCTCGGCATGACCACTCCGCGATTCACCGTGATCACCGCCGCGTTCAACGCGGAGGAGACGATCGCAGAGTCCGTGGCGTCGAATCTCGACCAGGAGTTCGAGGGCTGGTTCGAGGTGATCGTCGTCGACGACGGCTCGACCGACCGCACGTCGGAGCGACTGTCCGAGATCAAGGATGCGCGGCTCACCGTGATCACGCTCGACGCCAATCGCGGGCGGGCGGCCGCGCGAAACGAGGCTGTCGCGCGTGCCAGGGGCGACTACATCGTCCCCTGTGACGCCGACGATCGATCCCGGCAGGGGCGGCTGTTCGCCCACGCGGCCTCCATCGCCCGGACGCCCGGCGCTGCTGCCCACTTCGGGAACATCTGGGCACTCAGTCCGTCGGGCGACGGGAGGCACTGGCCGGTGATGCCGGGGAAGACCGACGACGTCGACACGGCGTTCGACCGCGGGCGGATGGGCGTGGCGCACGGCGCGAGCGCGTTCCGTGTCGACTGGTTCCTGGCTGCGGGCGGCTACGACCCCACGATCAGGGTGGCCGAGGACTTCGACCTCTTCGCCCGCGGATGGTCGGCCGGGGCCTTCGTGCCGCATCCGGAGTTCGTCCTGGACTGCGCCGTGCGCAGCCGGTTCCCGCGCTGGGGCTACTGGTGGGACAACGAGCGCCACAGGCGCGCGATCGCCGCCCGCGCCGCGCACGTCCAGACGACGCCGTCGCGGATCGACGCCATCGGCCCGTATCTCGCCACCACCTCCACCCGCGCACGCAAGGCGCTCGAGCTGGGCAGATACGGCGCCCACCTCGCCAACGATCTGGTCCGCGGCTGAGCCGCGACCGCACTCTCGAAAGGAAACACCTCATGGGCAGACGCTCAGCCACTCGGCGACGGCGCAAGCTCTCGCGAGGCGCGCGCATCGCACTGTGGATCGGCGGCGGATTCGCCGGGCTCCTCGGTGCGCTCGCCATCGCGGTCCTCATCTTCGTGATGAGTCTCTCCAACGCCATCAGCTCCAACATCACCACGCTCTCGTCGGCTGAGGCGTTCCCGAAGGAGTCGACCAGGCCGGCCGCGACGGAGGATGGGAGCCGCACGATCCTGTTCCTCGGTTCTGACGCCAGGGGTTCGGTCTCCGCCGTCGCCGACGACGATCCGGACAACCAGCGCTCCGACGTGATGATGGTCGTCCGCATCGACGGGGACAGGAAGAACGTCGAGGTCATGTCCGTGCTCCGCGACAGTTGGATCGAGATCCCCGGCCACGGCAGGGCCAAGGCCAATGCCGCGTACTCATGGGGCGGCGCGCCGCTGGCGGTCGCGACGGTCGAGAACCTGTTCGGCGTTCGCATCGACCATGTGGCGCTGATCGGTTTCGACGGCTTCTCCGACATGACGAACGCGCTCGGCGGGATCACGGTGAACAACGCCGTGCCATTCACCAGGGAGGGCTTCGATTATGTCGCCGGCCCGAATCACCTCAACGGATCGCAAGCCCTCGGGTTCGTGCGCGAGCGGTACTCGTTCACCGACGGCGACTATCAGCGTGCGCGCAATCAGCAGGAGTTCCTGCGCTCGATCTCGAACCAGGCGATCAGTTCCAACACGCTCACGAACCCGGAGCGGATCTTCGCATTCACGACGGCGGTCAGCAAGCACCTAGCGGTGGACGAGTCGTTCACTCCGCAGGCGATGTTCGAACTCGGCGCGAGCCTGCGCGATATCCGCCCGGCGAACATCCACTTCTTCACGCTGCCGACGGTCGGGACCGGGATGGAAGGCGACCAGTCCGTCGTCTACATCGACGAGGGCGCCCTGCCGTCGATCCGGGATGCGCTCCGCGACGACACCCTGAACGAGTGGGTCGCCAACCACTGAGCGCCAGTCACTGAGCGCCACCCGCTGAGCGCCAGCCGCTGAGCGCCAGCCGCTGAGCGCCAGCCGATGACCGCTTCGCGCCGTCAGACGTACGCGCCCGTCACGCGACGGGCGCGTACGTCTCGATGGAGATGATTCCGGATGCGGGGTTGCTGGCGGACAGATGCACGATCGAGAAACCGCCGGTGTCGAGGTCGGCGGCATCGTTGAGGTAGGCGCCGGGCATCGTGCCGGTTGCGAGGGCGATTTCGCGCATGATCTCCGGGAGCACGGGGCCGTGGCTGCACAGCACGGCGGTCTTGCGGGAGCGCACCCGTTTGCCGATGACGTCGCGCACCTCTGCCCGGCCGTCCTCGTAGGCGTCCTGGCTGATGCCGGGCTCGCGGCGCGGCTTGATGCCGGTGGAGGCGGCGAGCGGCGCGACCGTCGCGACGCAGCGGACGGCGTCGCTCGTCACGATGCGCTTCGGACGCCAGGCCGAGATGGTCGGGACGTCGGAGCAGGCCTGCTTGACCCCGCGATCGGTGAGCGGACGCGAGGCGTCAGAGCCGTCCCAGTCGCCTCGCGGCGCCGCCTTGCCGTGCCGGAGGGCGATCAGAGCGAATGTCGACGTGACTCCCTGCCGCACCAGCTTCTCGAACTCGTCGAGGATCTCGACGTCGCGCTCGTAGGTGAGGTACCCGCGCGCCTTCTTGAGTGTGACCCACTCGATGGCGGCGATCTCCGAATTGGGGACGAAGGTGGACTGCGCGATGGCCTTGTCTCTGACCTCGGCCGCCCAGTAGTGCACGATCTTCTCGCGGCCGCTGGCGATCGGGTATGTCGAGACGCCGAGCGGCACGCCGAGCGCGACGCGCAGCCCCGTCTCCTCCTCGATCTCCCGCACCGCGGTCTGCGGCAGGGTCTCGCCGGGATCCACCTTGCCCTTGGGGATGGTGACGTCGCCGTACTTGGCTCGGTGGACGACGAGCATCACGATCTTCTCGTCCACGACGCGCCAGCAGAGGGCGCCCGCGGCGAAAATGGCCGCGCTCACCGCCTCGAGCCCGTGCGGGTGGAACGTGGACGATGGCTGATCTGCTGCATGAGCTTATTCTGCAGGTCGTCGAGGGGCTGGCCTGCGTCGTCGAGGTTGTGGCGGGTCCAGGTGCCGCTCTCGTCGAGCGCCCACGCCGAGGTGCGGTCGTCGAACGCACGGTTGAACAACGCATCCAGTTCGGAGAGGTGCGCAGGGTCGGTGAGACGCACCAGCGCTTCGACACGACGGTCGAGGTTGCGGTGCATCATGTCGGCGCTGCCGATGTAGACCTGCGGGTCGCCATCGTTCACGAAGGAGAAGATGCGCGAGTGCTCCAGGTAGCGGCCGAGGATCGAGCGCACCCGGATGTTCGACGACAGACCCTCCTGGCCGGGCCGGAGCCCGCAGATGCCTCGAACCCACAGGTCGACGGGAACGCCGGCCTCGCTCGCGCGGTACAGCGCGTCGATGATCGCCTCGTCCACGATGGAGTTCAGCTTGATCCGGATCCCGGACGGCTTTCCGGCCGCAGCGTTCGCCGTCTCGATCTGGATGCGCTTGAGCAGCCCCTTCCGCAGGTGAAGCGGGGCGACCAGCAGGCGCTTGAACTTCTTCTCGATCGCGTAGCCGGACAGCTCGTTGAACAGCCTGGTGAGGTCTTTGCCCACCTGGTCGTCGGCGGTCAGCAGTCCCAGGTCTTCGTAGATGCGCGAGGTCTTGGGGTTGTAGTTGCCCGTGCCGATGTGGCTGTAGTGCTTGAGGATGCCCTTCTCCTCGCGGATGACGAGCGCGAGCTTGCAGTGCGTCTTGAGCCCGACGAGACCGTAGACGACGTGGACGCCGGCCTTCTCGAGCTTGCGGGCCCAGGAGATGTTGTTCTGCTCGTCGAAGCGCGCTTTGATCTCGACCAGGGCGAGCACCTGCTTGCCGGACTCCGCCGCGTCGATCAGGGCCTCGACGATGGGGCTGTCACCCGAGGTGCGGTACAGCGTCTGCTTGATCGCGAGCACGTGCGGGTCGGCAGCGGCCTGCTCGAGGAACGCCTGCACGCTCGTGGCGAAGGATTCGTATGGGTGGTGCAGCAGGATGTCCTGCCTGGCGATGGCGGAGAAGATGTCCGGCTTCGCGTTCGGCTCGCTCGGCATGAGCTGAGCCGCGGTGGTCGGTACGTGGTTGGGGTAGTGCAGATCCGGCCTGTCGATCTTGGCGAGCACGAACAGGCCACCGAGATCGAGCGGCGACGGGAGGCGGTAGACCTCCTGCTCTGTCACGTCGAGTTCGCGCACGAGCAGGCCCAGCGTGACCTGGTCCATGTCCTCGGTCACCTCGAGCCGGATCGGCGGACCGAAACGGCGGCGGAGCAGTTCGCGCTCCAGCGCCTGGATGAGGTTCTCCGTCTCGTCTTCGTCGACCTCGACGTCTTCGTTGCGGGTGACGCGGAAGACGTGGTGGTCGAGGATCTCCATGCCGGGGAAGAGGTCGCCCAGGTGGTTGGCGATGAGGTCTTCGAGCGCGATGAAGCGCATCTGGTCGACCGTCTCGCGCTGGTCGATGCGTACGAAACGCGGCAGCATCTGCGGCACCTTGAGGCGGGCGAACTGCTCCTTGCCGGTGCGGGAGTTGCGTACCCGAACCGAAAGGTTGAGCGACAGCCCGGAGATGTACGGGAACGGGTGGGCGGGGTCGACGGCCAGCGGCATCAGCACGGGGAAGATCTGCTGCGAGAAGATCTCGCGCATCTGCGCCTTGTCGGCGTCGTCGAGCTCGTCCCACTTGGCGACGGTGATCCCGGCCTCTTCGAGCGCGGGGAGGACCTGGTCGCGGTAGACGGCGGCGTGCCGCGACTGCAGTTCGTGCGCCTTCTCCGAGATGTCGGCGAGTACGTCCACCGGCGCCCGGCCGACGTTGGTCGGCACGGCGAGCCCGGTCGCGATGCGGCGCTTCAGGCCGGCCACGCGCACCATGAAGAACTCGTCGAGGTTCGTGGCGAAGATGGCGAGGAAGTTCGCGCGCTCCAGAACGGGCAGCGTCGGGTCTTCCGCCAGTTCGAGCACGCGCTGGTTGAACGCCAGCCAGCTCAGTTCCCTGTCGAGATACCGGTCCTCCGGCAGGTCGGGATCCGGCTCGTAGACGAACGGGGTGAAGTCGTCGTCGAAGTCGCTGCCGAAGCTGCCGCTCAGCCCGCTGTCCAAAAGGCCGTTCTCCAGTGTGGTGCGCTCGCCGTCCATCCCAACATCATTGCACCGTGTGCACAGCGGCGGCACCGCAGCAGGTTAACTGTGGATAAACGGACCCTGTGCAGGGAGCGGATGAGGTCAGGACCGGACCGACGACGGAAGCCGGTCGTTGTCCTCTTCGTACACGTTGAAGCGATAGCCGACGTTGCGCACCGTGCCGATCAGCGACTCCAGGTCGCCGAGCTTGGCGCGCAGCCTCCGCACGTGCACGTCCACCGTGCGCGTGCCGCCGAAGTAGTCGTAGCCCCAGACCTCGCTGAGCAACTGCTCTCGGGTGAACACGCGAGACGGATGGGTCGCGAAGAACCGCAGCAGCTCGAACTCCTTGAAGGTCAGGTCGAGCTGACGGCCGTGCGCCTTGGCGGAGTAGCTCGCCTCGTCGATGGTGACGCCGGACGCCTGGATCTTGGTCTGCGCGTGCTCCTGGGTCTGCCGGCCGATCGCCAGCCGGATGCGCGCATCCACCTCCGCCGGGCCCGCGGTCTCCAGCACGACGTCGTTGACGCCCCAATCCGCGCTGACCGCGGTGAGGCCGCCCTCTGTCAGGACCAGCAGCAGCGGCACGGTGATGCCGGTGGTGGTGAGGATCTTGCAGAGCGACTTGGCGCTGGCGAGGTCACGCCGCGCATCCACGAAGATCAGGTCGCAACTGGGCGCGTTGACGAGCGACGCCGGCTCAGCGGGGATCTGCCTGGTGCGATGGCTGAGGAGCGCGAGGGAGGGGAGCACCTCCGCGTCTGGCGCAGAGGTGAGTATCAACAACTGCGCCACTCAAGCCTCCTGAACGTGCTGTGCGGCAATGCTACCGGAAATGCGTGTGAACCCTTTCCCGGCGGTTCAGGGCACAATGGTGGGGTGAGCGACAGCAACAGGGGTCCGGCCGCAGCCTTCGACGGCGATGCGACGCTCTCTCCCGGCGTCCGCTACGGGAGCATCGGCGCCGTCTGGCTGCTCGCCCTCGTCTTCGCCGTGCTGATCGCCGCGATTTCGCCCGTCGACCGCTACGCCTCCTGGCTGTCTCTGGCGCTCGCCGCCTGCGTGCTGCTCGGGCTGATCGCCCAGCTCGCCACGCAGCAGAAGGAGGGCTTCGTGAACAGGCTCGCCGCCACCGTGACCGGGTCGTTCGTCATCCTGGGGATCTTCGGGGTCGTCCTCGGCATCGTCGCGGCCACGCAGTAGGCGGTCGCGCGCGCCCGGCCGTCGCGACAGCCCACGCACACTGACTAGACTGAGACCATGCTGGTTGCCCTCGAACTCTTCTTCGTCGGACTCCTCGGTCTGGCATCGCTCGCCATCGCCGGAGTCTCGGTCGTCGTCGTCTACAACCTGTTCCGGGGCCAGCGCTAAGCGCTTCGCGACTCCCATGATCGAGATCCCGACCGATCTGCCCGCCGAACTGGTTCCGCTCTCCTGGTTGATCGGAGTGTGGGAGGGCACCGGTGTGCTCGACTACGCGGTCGGAGACGACCACACCCAGCTCGAATTCGGCCAGCGCGTGAGCTTCAGCCACGACGGTCAGCCGTACCTCAACTACTCGTCCACCTCGTGGGTGCTCGACGAGGACAGCACGCCGCTCGCTGCGGAGACCGGATACTGGCGGCTCAGCCGCACGCTCGTCGAGGGCGACTCCGGGCCGGCGATGCTGCCCGGCCAGGGCGCACAGCCGTTCTCCACCGCCCAGTCGGTCGAGACGCTCCGCAACTCGCACGGCGGCTTCGACATCGACGTGTCGATCATCCACCCGGACGGCGTGAGCGAGCTCTACCTCGGTCAGGTCAACGGCCCGCGCATCGACCTGGCGACGGATGCGGTCGTCCGCACAGCGGGCGCCAAGGACTACACGGCGGCCACACGCCTCTACGGCCTCGTCGACGCCCACCTGCTGTGGGCGTGGGACATCGCCGCGCTCGGTCAGGAGCTGCGCACGCACGCATCCGCCCGCCTCGCGAAGGCGGAGTGATGTCCTCCTCGCCGTTCCTGTCGCTTCCCGGCGCCGTCGACACGTCGGAGTCCGGCGTCCCATCGCACTACGGCAACCCGCTCGTCGAGCAGCGCGCCCTCGCGGAGGGTCGCGCGATCGTCGACCTGTCCGATCGCGCCGTGCTGACGATCACCGGCCCGGACCGGCTGAGCTGGCTCAACTCGCTGACCAGCCAGAGCCTGCTCGGGCTCGCGCCGGGCGAATCGTCGGAGACCCTGCTGCTCGACGTCACCGGCAGGCTGGAGCACGCCGTCCGCCTGATCGAGGACGGCGAGACGCTCTGGCTTCTCGTCGACCGCGCAGAGGCAGACGGTCTTCTCGCCTGGCTCGACAGGATGCGCTTCATGCTCCGCGTCGAACTCGCCGACCGCACCGCCGACCTCGCGACCATCGGCACGCTGGGGGATCCAGCGCTGCCGATCGCCGCCCCGAACGGCGTCCCGCTGATCTGGCACGACCCGTGGCACGCCGTCACGCCTGGCGGCCACCAGTACGCGCATGGCGAGCATCCCGGGGCTTCCTGGACGTGGAGCGAGCGCCTGGTGCCCCGCGATGCGCTTCCCTCCATCGTCTCCCGGGTGTCGGCGGGCGAGTTCCCCGCCGCCGGCACTCTGGCGGCAGACGCGCTCCGCATCGCCGCCTGGCGTCCGCGGTTCTCCACCGAGGTGGACGAGAAGACCATTCCGCACGAGCTCGACTGGCTGCGCACCGCGGTGCATCTCACCAAGGGCTGCTATCGCGGTCAGGAGACGGTGGCGAAGGTGCACAACCTCGGTCACCCGCCTCGCCGGCTCGTGATGCTGCACCTCGACGGATCGGAGGGCGTGCATCCCGAGCGGGGTGCTGCCGTCTCGTTCGACGGCAAGGATGTGGGGGCGGTGACGTCGTCCGCGCTGCACTACGAGCTGGGGCCGATCGCGCTCGCCGTCGTGAAGCGGTCGACGCCCGCCGACGCGACCCTGGTGGTGGATGCGGACGGCACCGCCGTGGCGGCCGCGCAGGAGATCGTGGTCCCGCCCGAGGCAGGCGCCGAGGCCAATGTGCCTCGGCTGCCCCGGCTCGGAGCCGTCACGCGCCAGCCGCGTTCCTAGCCGCTACCAGGAGAAGCCGCGCGGCTCGACGGCCGCCCAGTCGATGGTGAGCTCGCCGAGCCGCCAGCGGGTGCGGCCGCCGCGCACCGGCCAGCCGGCGTCGCGCATCCCCTGTGCCACGGCGATCCAGCGCTGCGTCGGCCCGTACGCCGCCAGCGGCGAGTGGATGCGCCACAGCCGATCGAGGTCGAGCATGAGCCGGTGCACCGGCTCGCCTGGCACGTTGCGATGGATGAGGACCTTCGGCAGGCGCTCCGCCACGATCGACGGGGCGTCCAGTCCGGCGAGCCGCAGCGAGATGCTGAGGTGCTGCGGCCCGTCCGCGGTGACGTCGACCCACGCCGAGACACGGCCGATCTCGTCGCAGGTGCCGTCGATGACCACGCCGTGCGGCTGCAGCCGGGCGACCAGCCGCCGCCAGGCGGGCACGACCTCCGCCTCGTCGTACTGGCGCAGCACATTGGATGCGCGGATCACCGCGGCCAGCCTGCCGTCGGGAAGCGGAACCTCGAAGCCGCCGAGCGCGAAGCCGATCCGCGCATCCGGTGCGAAGGCCGTGCCTCCGGCCCGGACGGCCTCGAGCTGCGAACGCGCTGTGGCGACGCGGCCTGGCTCGATCTCGAGGCCGATGACCTCCACATCCCGTCGCGCCTTGGCCAGCCGCTGGTGCAGCTCCAACGCTGTGACGCCGCTCGCCCCGTAGCCGAGGTCGACCACCAGCGGGTCGGCGGTGCGGCGCAGGACGGGAAGCGTCGCGATCCAGCGGTCGACGCGGCGCAGCCTGTTCGTGTTGGTCGTGCCACGGGTGACCGTGCCGATCGCGCCGGATGCCATGCGTCCAGTCTGCCAAACGCGAGGCGATAGATTAGGAAGCATGTCCGCGCCTCACACTTTGATCCTCCTCCGCCACGGCAACAGCGAGTGGAACCAGAAGAACCTGTTCACCGGCTGGGTGGATGTCCGCCTCAGCGAGCAGGGCGTCGCAGAAGCCAAGCGAGCTGGAGCGCTGCTGTCCGAATCCGGTCTGCACCCCGACGTCCTCTACACCTCCGTGCTCACCCGCGCGATCCAGACCGCGAACCTCGCCCTCGAGGTCGCCGACAGGCTCTGGATCGACGTCAAGCGGTCGTGGCGCCTCAACGAGCGCCACTACGGTGCGCTGCAGGGCCTCGACAAGGCGGAGACGCTGGAGAAGTACGGTCCGGAGCAGTTCCAGCTCTGGCGTCGCTCGTTCGACGTGCCGCCGCCGCCGCTCGACGACGACAGCGAGTGGTCGCAGGCTCACGACCCGCGCTATGCGGGCCTCGGCGCCGACCTGCCGCGCACCGAATGCCTGAAGGACGTCATCGACAGGATGCTCCCGTACTGGGAGTCCGACATCACGAAGGATCTCGCCGCGGGCAAGACGGTGCTCGTGACCGCGCACGGCAACTCGCTGCGCGCCCTGGTCAAGCACCTCGACGGCATCTCGGACGACGACATCGCCGAGCTGAACATCCCGACCGGCATCCCGCTCGTGTACCAGCTCGACGACGACTTCCGTCCGATCGCCCCCGCCGCGTACCTCGACCCGGAGGCCGCCGCAGCAGGCGCCGCCGCCGTGGCCGCCCAGGGCAAGAAGTAAGCAATCGAGCCCAGGATTCTTCACCTTAAGACGCGGTCTTGAGGTGAAGAACCCTGGGCTCGATGGCGTTGGGGCCGGGGGAGTCGGCTAGGAGGCGAGCTCGGGGGCCCAGTCGCCGGTGCCGAGGTACTGGACCTTCTTGGCGATGGAGACGGCGTGGTCTGCGAAGCGCTCGTGGTAGCGCGAGGCGAGGGTCGCATCCACTGTGTCGACGGCCTGGCCCTTCCAGGTCTCGCCGAGCACCTTGTCGAAGACGCTGACGTGCAGCTCGTCGATCTGGTCGTCCTCGTTGCGGATCTCATCGGCCAGCGCGAGGTCCTGCGTGCGCAGCAGCTCGGCGAGCTTCTGCGCGATCAGCACGTCGAGCCTGCCCATCTCGGCGAAGGTCGAGCGCAGGCTCTTCGGAACGACCTTGTCCGGGAAGCGGTAGCGCGCAAGCTGCGCGATGTGCTCCGCCATGTCGCCCATCCGCTCCAGCGACGCGCTGATGCGCAGCGCGCTCACGACGATGCGGAGGTCGCGGGCGACCGGCTGCTGGCGGGCGAGGATCTGGATGGACAGCTCGTCGAGGAGCACGGTGAGCTCGTCGATCTTGTTGTCGTTGGCGATGACATCCTCTGCGAGGCTGACATCGGAGTTGTTGAACGCCTGCGTCGCATTCTGGATGGAGACGACGACGAGTTCCGCGATCTCGACGAGACGGTCCTGAACTTCCGCCAGCTCCTGCTGGAATACTTCGCGCATGGGGTGTGGTCCTTCCTGGCGTGCGCACGCACGCGGGATGCGAGGTCTTCTGACCTCGTGAGCATGTTCCCTTCGTCAGGTTAACGGTTGGTGCCGCCAGCCTGAACACTGTCTAAAGTACCCGCGAAAACACGCGGGTCGAGACGCATTGAGTGCATTGCCCGGTTTGCGCATCCCATACGCTTGCCTCATGGACTCCGCCTGGTTGGTGCTGCTGTCTCTGGCACTCGGCCTCGTGGTCGGCGCCGGATTCGTGTGGATCCTGCACATCGCCGCGAGACGGGGCGATCACGCCGTGCAGGTGGTGAGCCCGAGCGTTCCCGACGGTGTCGATCAGGTGCTGGATGCGCTGGAATCGGCCGGTGTCGTGCTCGACCCGTCGAACAACGTCATCAAGGCGTCCCCGGGCGCGCACGCGATCGGGCTGGTCTGGAACGGCGCCCTCGTGCACCCCCACCTGGTGGAGCTGGTCGACAGGGTGCGCCGCACCGGCGATCCGATCACCGAGGACTGCGAACTCGCTCGCGGCCCGTTCGGCGATGCGAACATCCACCTGAGCGTGCGCGTCGCCAGGCTCGGCGCACGCTACGTGCTGCTGCTCGCCGAGGACCGGACGGAGTCGTTCCGGCTGGAGACGGTGAGGCGCGACTTCGTCGCAAACATCAGCCACGAGCTCAAGACGCCGATCGGCGCCGTCGGCCTGCTGGCAGAGGCGCTGGACGGGGCGTCGGACGACCCGGATCAGGTGCGCCGCTTCGCCCACAGGCTCACCCAGGAGGCGCACCGGCTCGCCAGGATCACCCAGGACATCATCGAGCTGAGCAGGCTGCAGGCGACGGATGCGATCGGCAACGCCGAGCGGATCAGCGCGCGCTCCGTGGTCGGCGCCGCCGTGGATCAGAACAGGGTCGCCGCCGAGACCCGCGGCATCGAGCTCGCGGTGCGCGGGGACAAGGCGGCCGAAGTGATCGGCAACGAACCCCTCCTGGTGACGGCCGTGCACAACCTCATCTCCAACGCGATCCAGTACTCGCCGGACGACTCGCGCATCGGCGTCGGCGTGCGCGTGGTCGACGGCGTCGTCGAGATCGCGGTCACCGACCAGGGCGAGGGAATCCCGGAGGACGACCTCGACCGCGTGTTCGAACGCTTCTTCCGCGTCGACCAGGCCCGCTCCCGCAACACGGGAGGAACCGGCCTCGGCCTCGCGATCGTCAAGCACGCCGTGCAGAACCACGGTGGCGAGGTGCGCGTCTGGTCGCAGCCCGGTCGCGGCTCGACGTTCACCATCCGGCTGCCGGAAGCATCCACTGTTCGTCCCCCGATAGGAGAACCAACGTGACATCCATCCTGCTCGTCGAGGATGAAGCCGCTCTGAGCGAGCCGCTCGCCTACCTTCTGAAGCGCGAAGGCTACGACGTGACGGTCGCAGAGGACGGGCCGACAGCGCTCGCCGAGTTCGACAAGGGAGGGGCGGACCTCGTCCTCCTCGACCTGATGCTTCCCGGCATCCCGGGAACCGAGGTGTGCAGGGAGATCCGCACCCGCTCGTCGGTGCCGATCATCATGCTCACGGCGAAGGACTCCGAGGTCGATATCGTCGTGGGGCTCGAGCTCGGCGCGGACGACTACGTGACCAAGCCGTACTCCTCCCGTGAGCTGCTCGCGCGCATCCGGGCCGTGCTGCGGCGCAGGGTGGAGGCGGAGGAGGCGATCGACGACGCCATCCTCGAAGCCGGTTCCGTGCGGATGGATGTGGACAGGCACACCGTGCAGGTGAACGGCTCGGAGATCTCCATGCCGCTGAAGGAATTCGAGCTGCTGGAGCTGCTGCTGCGCAACGCGGGACGGGTGCTGACGCGTGGCCAGTTGATCGACCGGGTGTGGGGGAGCGACTACTTCGGGGACACCAAGACGCTGGATGTGCACATCAAGCGCATCCGGTCGCGGATCGAGGAGAGCCCGTCGGAACCGTCGATGCTGGTCACCGTGCGCGGGCTCGGCTACCGCTTCAACGCGTAGAAACGCAATCGACTCCGAACCTGTTCACACTTCGCTCTGCGCGTCGCGTGAAGAAGTTCGGAGTCGATTGTTCGTGTGGGGCTACTTGGCGGCCGGCAGGATGGTCGGCGGCACCAGGTCGCGGTACTCGGGCAGGGCGCCGTCGAGCACGGGAACCTTGAGGTTGACGCCGGTCTCGTCTCCGTACTGGAAGAAGACGTTGTAGAGCGAGCCCGGCTTGCCGTCGAAGTTGGCGAAGAAGACGTTGCTGCTGGAGCTGGACTGCGGGTGGCTGCCGAGCTGCTTGACCTGACCGGGCTTGACCGTGACCTGCGCGGTCGCCGCGCCCTGGTCGCCGCCCTGGATGGAGAGGTCGATGCTCTTGGAGTCGTTGTTGACGAGGGTGACGACCAGGTTGCCGACGGTGCCGTCTTTCGCGTCCGTGATGATGATGGCGTTGCGAACGTCGATCTCGCCGACGTTGCCGCTCACCCCGTCACTGGCGTCGTAGTGCTTCGTGGTGGCCTGCGGTGCGATGAAGCCGCAACCCGCCGTTCCGAACGCGACCGCCAGAGCAAGGGCGATGGACGCTGCGACACGAGCTTTCACTGAATGACCCTCCAGATCGTTCCGCTCGGCCTGCGAATGCGCCGTGTGAGAAAGCGGAATGCTGTTCGAGTTTAGCGTATGCGCACGGGCGCTCAGGCGCGCGAAGGCGAACCTTAGCATGTGCCTCATGTGGTATCCTAGTAGTTGCTGAAGGGACATCAATCTATGCTTTTCGAGGTTGGCGAAACCGTCGTTTACCCCCACCACGGTGCTGCGACTATCACCGAAGTCAAGAAGAGAATCATCAAGGGTGAAGAGAAGCTGTACCTCAAGCTCAATGTGACTCAGGGCGACCTCACGATCGAGGTGCCCGCTGAGAACGTCGACCTGGTCGGCGTCCGCGACGTCATCGGTAAAGAGGGCCTCGACCGCGTGTTCGAGGTGCTGCGCGCTCCGTTCACCGAGGAGCCCACCAACTGGTCCCGCCGCTACAAGGCGAACCTTGAGAAGCTCGCCTCCGGCGACGTCATCAAGGTTTCCGAGGTCGTCCGCGACCTGTGGCGCCGCGACCAGGACCGCGGCCTGTCCGCCGGTGAGAAGCGGATGCTCGCGAAGGCTCGTCAGATCCTGATCTCCGAGCTCGCGCTCGCCGAGAAGACCGACGACGAGAAGGCATCGAGCCTGCTCGACGAGGTCCTGGCCTCCTAAGTGTCGCCGCGCCTCGCGGTGGTGATCGTCGCCGCCGGCACTGGCACGCGTCTGGGTGCAGAGCTCCCGAAAGCCTTCGTGGCTCTCGGGGGCTCGACTCTTCTCGAGCGGTCGGTTCATGCCGTCGCGGGTATGCGAGAGCAGGCGCAGGTCGTCGTCGTCGCGCCCGAAGAACTCGTCTCCGAGGCTGCAGAGCTCGCCTCCGGTGCGTTCGGCGCGCCCGTGACCGTCGTGTCGGGTGGTGCAACGCGTCAGCAGTCCGTCGCATCCGGGATCGCAGCGCTCGACGACGCCGTCGCGGTGGTGCTCGTGCACGACGCCGCGCGCGCGCTCACACCGTCGTCGCTCTTCGACGCTGTCGCCGCAGCGGTGGATGCCCGTGGCCACGGTGTCGTGCCCGGCCTGCCGGTCAGCGACACGATCAAACGCGTCGGCGCGGACGGCGAGATCCACGAGACGGTCGATCGCTCTGTGCTCTCCGCCGTCCAGACGCCGCAGGGATTTCCCCGCGCCGACCTGGAGGCCGCATACGCCGCCGCCGAGTCGGACGAGACGGACGACGCAGGACTGGTTGCCGCATCCGGTCGTGCCGTCTCCGTCATTCCGGGGGATGCGCGGGCGTTCAAGATCACGACGCCCTGGGACCTCCGCCGCGCGGAGGAGCTTGTCTCCGGCGTCTCGCAGGCCGTGCCACGCGTCGGCTTCGGCACGGACACGCACGCCTTCGACCAGGACGCAGAACTCTGGCTTGCCGGACTGCACTGGCCGGGCGAGGCAGGGCTGGCAGGACACAGCGACGGGGATGCGGTCGCGCACGCGATCACGGACGCCCTGCTCGCCGCCGCAGGGCTCGGCGACATCGGCGGGGTGTTCGGCACGAGCGACCCGCGGTTCGTCGGCACGCACGGCGCGGTGTTCCTGACCGAGACCAGGCGGCTCGTCGAGCAGGCGGGATTCCGGATCGGGAACGTGTCGGTGCAGCTCGTCGGCAACCGGCCGAAGTTCGCCCCGCGGCGCGAGGAGGCGGAGGCCGTGCTCGGCGGCATCCTCGGCGCGCCGGTGTCCGTGTCGGCCACGACGACGGACGGCCTGGGCTTCACCGGGCGCGGTGATGGCATCGCTGCGTTCGCGACCGCCCTGGTTCTCCACAGCCCGCAGTTCTGACGAGTTGTCGACATGTTCGATCGCTCGCGCGGCAGCCGCGCGGCACGGCCCGTAGGCTGTATGCCGTGACTGTGCGACTCTACGACACGAAGGCCGGTGCCCTTCGCGACTTCATCCCCCTCCGCGACGGCGAAGTGGGGATCTACGTCTGCGGACCCACTGTGCAGTCGTCGCCGCACATCGGCCACCTGCGCTCCGCTCTCGTCTACGACCAGTTGCGACGCTGGCTGACCTACCGCGGCTACACCGTGACACTGGTGCGCAACGTCACCGACATCGACGACAAGATCCTCATCAACGCCGCTGCCGCCCGCGAGTCGGGGAGCGCGGAGGAGTGGTGGGCGCTCGCGTACCGGTTCGAGCTCGAATTCACCGCGGGGTATACGGCGCTGGGCGTGCAGGCGCCCACGTACGAGCCGCGGGCGACCGCGAGCATCCCGCAGATGCAGGAGATCATCGCCCGGCTGATCGAGCGCGGCCACGCGTACGCTGCGGCGGACGGCTCCGGCGACGTCTACTTCGACGTGAAGAGCTGGCCTGCATACGGGGAGCTCACCCGGCAGAGCATCGACAACATGGAGGCGGCGGCAGACGCCGACCCCCGCGACAAACGCGATCCGCGAGACTTCGCGCTGTGGAAGGGGCGCAAGGCCGATGAGCCGGAGTCCGCTGCCTTCCCGTCTCCCTGGGGAGACGGCCGCCCCGGCTGGCACATCGAGTGCTCCGCCATGTCGCGTCGCTACCTCGGGCCGCAGTTCGACATCCACGGCGGAGGTCTCGACCTGCGCTTCCCGCACCACGAGAACGAGATCGCCCAGTCCACGGCGGCGGGGGATGCGTTCGCCAACTACTGGGTGCACAACGGCCTGGTGAACGTGAACGGCCAGAAGATGAGCAAGTCGCTCGGCAACTCGGTCTACGCGGCCGACCTGCTGGGAGCCGCGCGCCCTCTGGTGGTCCGGTACTACCTCGGGGCTGCTCACTACCGGTCCACCATCGATTTCCACGACGGATCGCTGGAAGAGGCGGAGGCGGCGCTCGAGCGCATCTCCGGCTTCTTCGAGCGCGTCGACCGGCGCCTCGCGGGAACGCGGTTCGCCGGCAGCGGCGTCGAGACCGTCCCCGACGCCTTCGCTGAGGCGATGGACGACGATCTCGCCGTCCCTCAGGCCATCGCCGTGCTGCACGACACGGTGCGTTCAGGAAACGCGGCGCTGGATGCGGAAGACTTGGAAGCCGCCGCCGCCGCACGCGGGCACGCGCTCGCGATGGCGGAGGTGCTGGGCATCAATCCGTTGTCCCCGCACTGGAACACGGCAGGGTCGTCTGCGGCGGACGCCGCGCTCGCTCAGTTGGTCGAGCGGTTGCTCGCCGACAGGCAGGCGGCCAGGCAGGCGAAAGACTTTGCGGCAGCAGACCGCATCCGCGACGAACTGACGAGCGCGGGAATCACCATCGAAGACACCCAGACGGGGTCGCATTGGAGCATCGAATCATGAAGAACTCGGGTGGAAAGCCCCGCGCCGGGGCTGTGAGGAAGAGCCGCAAGGGTCCCCAGGTGGGCTCTGGCGGCCAGGGTCGTCAGGCTCTCGAAGGCAAGAAGCCGACGCCGAAGGCGGAGGACCGGCCGTACCACCCCGCCGGAAAGGCGAAGGCGGCGCGCGAGCGCTACGTCGCCGCCGGCGGTCGCGGCAAGCCGGGCGAGAGCCGCGGGCAGGGCTCGGGCCAGGGCCGCGGGCGCGGGGACACAGCTCCCCGCGGTGCGTCCGGCGCTGCTCGCCGTGCCAAGTCCGGAGACGAGAGCGAGATCGTCACCGGCCGCAACTCGGTCGTCGAAGCGCTGCGCGCGCACATCCCGGCCAGCACCCTCTACATCGCGGCACGCGTCGAGATGGACGAGCGGGTGAAGGAGATCCTGTCGATCGCCACCGGCCGCGGACTCCCGATCCTCGAGGTCATGCGTCCGGAGCTCGATCGGCTGGCCGGTCGCGACTCCGTGCACCAGGGTGTCGCCCTCAAGGTCCCGCCGTACGAGTACGCGCACCCGTCCGACCTGCTCGACCTCACCATCCGCAAGGGGCAGACGCCGCTTTTCGTCGCTCTCGACGGCATCACCGATCCGCGCAACCTCGGGGCGATCATCCGCTCGACCGCGGCGTTCGGCGGGCAGGGCGTCATCGTCCCGCAGCGTCGATCGGTCGGCATGACCGCATCCGCGTGGAAGACATCCGCCGGCGCCGCGGCGCGCACGCCCGTCGCGATGGCGGCCAACCTCACCCAGACGCTCAAGGCGTTCAAGGAGGCCGGCGTCTTCGTGCTCGGGCTCGACGGCGGCGGCGACGTGTCCCTGCCCGGCCTGTCGTTCGCCGACCGGCCCGTGGTGATCGTCGTCGGCAGCGAGGGCAAGGGCCTGTCGCGTCTCGTCACCGAGACCTGTGATGCGATCGTGTCCATCCCGATCACGGCGACCACCGAGTCGCTGAACGCGGGCATCGCCACCAGCGTCACCCTCTACGAGATCGCGAAGCTGCGCGCCGAGGCCGGCACGAAGTAGCCCGCGAACGGGCGAGATGCCAGGAACGGCGCCGAATTCAACCGGAATCGGCGCCGTTACTGGCATCTCGTGCGTGGAGCGGGGTCAGACCTTGCTGCGCCAGTCGTCCGCGTCGTCGTCGGTGTCGCCGGTGCCCGTCTCCGAGGCAAGGATCGGGATGCTGATCGTCTCGGTGGGTGGGGCGATCACTGTGGCCTCGTCGCGGCGGTGGCGGAGGATGTCGTTGATGTACGACGTCAGCGCCTCGGCGAGCGGCACATCCCGGCCCTCGGCCTGAGACATGAACCAGCGGTGCTCCAAGAGCTGGTGGAAGACCTCCGCGGGTTCCAGCTTGCCCTTGAGGTCGGCGGGGATCGCGCGCACGACAGGCTCGAAGACGCGCATCAGCCACTCGTGCGCCATCGCCTCCTCGTCGAGGCCCTGCTTGCCGAGGGTCGCCGAGTACGAATCCAGGTCGTTCAGAAGGCGGCGGGCCTGGTTCTCGCCGGTGTCGAGGCCGGTGAGGCGCAGCAGCCTGCGCTGGTGGTGGCCCGCATCCACCACCTTCGGCTGGATGCGCACGGTGGTTCCCTGGTCGGAGGTCTTGATCGCGAGCTCCTCGATGTCGAAACCGAGATCGTTGAGGCGGTCGACCCGCTGGTTGATGCGCCACCGCTCCGACGACTTGAACGACTCGCTGCCGGTGAGCTCCTTCCAGAGCGACCGGTACGCGGCGACGATGCCGTTGGAGACCTTGATCGGGTCGAGCTCCTCGTCGACGCGGCCGCCGGCTTCGAGATCCATCAGTTCACCGGCGATGTTGACGCGGGCGATCTCCAGGTCGTTCTCGCGCTGGCCGTTGGAGAGGCCGCCGTCGTAGAGCTGGCCGGTCTCCGCATCCACCAGATAGGCGGCGAACGCACCGGCGTCGCGGCGGAACAGCGTGTTTGACAGCGACACGTCGCCCCAGAAGAAGCCGACGATGTGCAGGCGCACGAGCAGCACGGCCAGCGCATCCACCAGCCTGGTCGCGGTGTCGGGGCGCAGGGTCTGCGAGAACAGCGCACGGTAGGGGAGCGAGAACTTGAGGTGACGGGTGACCAGCACGGCCTTCAGCGGATCGCCTTCGTCGTCCGTGCGGTTCTTGATCACCGCGACGGGGTCGACGCACGGGATGTCCACGCGCTGCAGCGTGCGCAGCATCTCGTACTCGCGCGTGGCCATCTCCGCCGTCGTCTCCTTGATGGCGATGACGTAACCGGACAGGTTCGCGAAGCGGACGAGGTGGCGCGAGATGCCCTTCGGAAGGACGGCGATGTGCTCGCTCGTCCACTCATCGAGTGGAAGGTTCCAGGGGAGGTCGAGGAGGGCGGGATCGACGGTCGCCGCGGTGATGTTGAGGGAGCCTGCCATGATGAAAACCTATCGGATGCGGGTGGAAGCGCTGGAGGCGGGGAACGAGCAGCGGGGGAGAAGAGCGGGAAAAAGACAGTGCCGCAGTCCGTGAAGGACTGCGGCACTGTCAGGTTGCGTTGCGACCTCAGTCGACGACCGCACCGCCGAGGCGCTCGCCGCTCTCCGCGTGGAAGGCGTGGACGTGGCCGGGCTTCGGGGTGATGTAGACGGTGTCGCCCGCGTTGGGGTGCATACGACCGTCGACACGACCGACGATGTCGGTGCGCTTGCCGTCGATCTCCGAGTGACCGTAGAGGTAGCCGTCTGCGCCGAGCTCCTCGACCAGGTCGACCGTGACCTTGAGGCCGGTGTTCTCGGCGGTGGAGACCACGACGTCCTCGGGGCGGACACCGATGGTGACGGCCGAACCGGCGTTCGCGAGAACCTCGCGCTCGATCGGGACGACCGAGGTGCCGAACTTGACACCGCCGTCGGTGACGTCGGCCGAGAACAGGTTCATGGCCGGGCTTCCGATGAAGCCGGCGACGAACACGTTGTTCGGCTGGGCGTAAAGGTCGCGCGGGGTGCCGACCTGCTGCAGGACGCCGTCCTTGAGGACCGCGATGCGGTCACCCATGGTCAGCGCCTCGGTCTGGTCGTGCGTGACGTAGACCGTGGTGACGCCGAGGCGGCGGGTGAGCGACGCGATCTGCGTGCGGGTCTGGACGCGGAGCTTGGCGTCGAGGTTCGACAGCGGCTCGTCCATGAGGAACACCTGAGGGCTGCGGACGATCGCGCGGCCCATCGCGACGCGCTGACGCTGACCACCGGAGAGCGCCTTCGGCTTGCGGCCGAGGTAGGGCTCCAGGTCGAGCAGCTTGGCGGCCTCGAGCACACGGGATGCGCGCTCGTCCTTGTTGACGCCGGCGATCTTGAGCGCGAAGCCCATGTTCTCCGCGACGGTCATGTGTGGGTAGAGAGCGTAGTTCTGGAACACCATCGCGATGTCGCGGTCCTTCGGCGGAACGTCGGTGACGTTGCGCTCGCCGATGAAGATGTTGCCGTCGTTGACCTCTTCGAGGCCGGCGAGCATTCGCAGCGAGGTGGACTTGCCGCAGCCGGAGGGGCCGACCAGAACGAGGAACTCGCCATCGGCGATCTCGAGGTCGAGTGCATCCACTGCAGGGCGGTTGGAACCCGGGTACAGACGGGTTGCCTTGTCATAGGTGACTGACGCCATTTCTTTCTTACTCCTTCACCGGCAGGTACGTGCCGGACGATCCGTTGTGAATGGGTAGGTGGAACTGTCATCCTGAGGCGACGGTGCCACGACCCCATAGTATGACATCGGCGACGGCGTCGTGACCACACGCGAACCTCCGGGTTCCGCGCGCGTTCAGCAGGCGTCTGGGCGATTCCCAGACTGCCGAATTACGATCGTCCGGTTGCGTGCAGCGCACGCGAAGCCGAACACTGCACCCGAAGCGCAGTACCCCCTAGCGATCCCTTGAAAGTGACATCCATGACCGACGGTCCCGACGACAGCCGCCCTGCCAACGAGCGGCGCGAGGCAGCCAGGGAGAAGGCCCGCCAGTTGCGCACGACGCAGCAGCGGAAGGATCGCAGGAACAAGACGCTCCTGACCGGCGGAATCGTGATCGGCGTGCTCGCGGTCGTCACGGTCGTGGCGCTCATCATCGTGAGTGCGATCCGGCCCACCGTCCCCGGCCCGAAGAACATGGCGAGCGACGGCGTGCTCATCGGCTCCGGCCTCAAGGTGACGCCCACTCCGGCTCTCGCGGCCGACGCCAAGCCGATCCCATCCACCCCTGACCCGAGCGGCAGCGTGGTCGACATCCGCGTGTATGCGGACTACCTCTGCTCGCTCTGCGGCGACTTCCAGCGCACCAACCTCAAGCAGCTCGAACCGCTCGTCAAGAACGGCGCTGTGACGATGGAAGTGCACCCGGTCGCCATCTACACCAGCCATTCGGCGGGCACGAAGTACTCGCTGCGAGCGGCCAACGCCGCCGCGTGCGTGGCGAACTACTCCCCGAACGCGTTCTGGAAGTTCAACGCGACGATGTTCATGAGCCAGCCCAAGGAGGGCGGCCCCGGCCTGACGGACGCGCAGATCAAGAAGCGCGTGAGCGACGCCGGCGCCGGCAAGACGAGCGAGATCTCGTCCTGCATCGACGACGGCCGCTTCAAGACCTGGGCGACGACAGCGAGCGACCGCGCGCTGAGCGGCCCCATCCCGAACTCGACGGTCAAGAAGATGACGAACGCACTGCTGGTGCTCGTCAACGGCAAGCAGTACACGGGCTCGCTCACCAGCGCCGCCGACTTCAAGGCGTTCGTGCTGCAGGCCCAGGGCGACCAGTACTCGTCGACCGCGACGCCGACGCCGAGCCCCAGCGCAGGCTGACGAACCAGACGTGCACGATCCCTTAGGATGGTGCCGACGACGGGCGACCGTCGACTGCCGGCCTGGCGCAATTGGTAGCGCACCGCTCTTGTAAAGCGGGGGTTACGGGTTCGAGTCCCGTGGCCGGCTCTCTCAGTGGGGTTTCGGAATGGGTGCCGTCGTGCCCGGCGCCGTCGCTTCTGACGCCGTCGCTCCTGGTGCCGTCGCCGCTCCTGGTGCCGTCGCTTCCAGGGCGCGGATCAGCGACTGGGCGTCGTACGGGCCGACGTGGCGGCGGCCGTTGACGAAGAACGTCGGCACCGCGGTGATGTCCATCGCCTCCGCATCCAGCATGTCGTCGCGCACGCGGGCGGCGACCTCGGCGGAGTTGAGGTCGGACTCGAAGCGTTCAACGTCGAGGCCGAGGTCTGCTGCGCGTTTCATGATGTCGGAGGGGAGCTGGTGCTCCTGGTCGGCGAACAGGCTGCGCTCGAAGTCGAAGAAACGGCCCTGGAGGGAGGCGGCCTCGGACGCCTCCGCCGCGGCCTGCGCGTTCGGGTGGTAGCGGGTGAGCGGAGCGTGACGCCAGACGTAGCGGAGCTGGTCGCCGATCTCCCGCCGCACCTCCTCGACCGAGCCGGTGGCCTTCAAGCAGAAGCCGCACTGGAAGTCGCCGTACTCCACCAGCGTGTACGGAGCATCCGCCCTGCCGTAGATGTGGTCCCTGCGCGGGTCGACGGGCCGCGCGAGGACGCGGCCGCTCTCCTTGCCGGGGTGGCGAGCATCCGAGACCCGGAAGATGAGCGTGGAGAGCAGGAAGGCGACGACGGATGCGGTCAGCACGGCCACGCGGGCCTCGTTCTGCACGCCGGGGTCGTCGATCGCCAGGTCGATGATGAACAGCGAGATCGTGAACCCGATGCCGCACAGCGCCGCCCCTCCGGCGACCCGATCGAGCGAGAGACCGGCGCCGAAGTCGCCGATCCGGAAGGCGCGCAGGAGCGCGCTCGACCCGAAGACGCCGATGAACTTGCCGCCGACCAGGCCGATCAGGATGCCCCAGCTCACCGGTGAGGTGACGGCGGCGGCAAGGATCTCCCCGCTGAGCTGCACACCGGCGTTCGCGAGGGCGAACAAGGGCAGGATCACGTAGGCGACATAGGGCGCGTACGCGGACTGCAGTCGCTCGTTGATCGAGATCGACTCGCGGAGGCTGTTCGCCGCCGCCCTGGCGTACTCGGTGTTCGGCGACTGCCGGAACGTCCTTGCGAGGTCGAGGGCGTGCTCCACATCCCGGCGGTTCGGGCGGTACACAGGCACGAGCAGGGCGATCGCGACACCGGCGAGGGTGGGGTGCACGCCCGACGCCAGGAACGAGAACCAGACGACGATGGCGAGCGCCGCATACACCGGCCCTCGTCCGCCGCGCAGGTAGCGCGTGAAGAAGACGCCGACGAGGCAGACCGCCGCGACGATCAGCGGCAGCGGGTTGAAGTTCTCGGTGTAGACGAGGGCGATGATGCTGAGCGCCCCGATGTCGTCGACGACCGCGAGGGCGAGCAGGAAGACGCGGAGCCTGCCGGGCGCGTGCGGGCCGACCAGCGCGAGTGCACCGACCAGGAATGCGGTGTCGGTGGAGATGACGACGCCCCAGGCGTGCTCCTGACCGGACCCTGCGCTGATCAGCACGAACAGGAGCGCGGGCATCACGAGCCCCGCCACAGCGGCCACGACAGGGATCACGGCCCGCGACCAGCTCGTCAGCTCGCCGATCGCGAACTCGCGCCGCACCTCCAACCCGACCGTGAAGAAGAAGATCGCCATGAGCGCGTCGTTGACGAGCGCGTGCAGTGTGAAGTCCAGATGGATGTCCTGCACGCCGACCGTGAAGTGCGTCTCCCACAGCGCGTCGTACGAACTGGACGACACGTTCACCCAGACGATCGCGACGACCGTCGCCAGGAGCAGCAGAAGGGCGCCGATCCGGTTCTGGCCCAGAGCGCGGATGCGGTCGGCGATGGTGGGGCGGCGGGCACCTGACTCGGGAAGGTCGGGGTCGGGCGACCGCTCGATGACGGTCAAGCTGGTCATGGAGACATTCTGGACCGCGCAGCGCGCCCTGTGGGATTTTCGAGGGAATCGGTCTCCGTCGAGCGCTGCGCTGCGTGGCCTGAAACGAGGCGAAGGTCGGCTGCGTTAGGTTGGCCTCATCAACAGTTCGCCCCCCGTCGACTGGAGTCTCAGGAGATGCCCTTCGCTCGTCAGCGCCTTCGGCACGAGTTCGCCGTCCGCCACGTCACCGTCCGCCGTGTGAGCAGAATCGTCCCGTCCATCGTCCGCGTGACGTTCGGCGGGAAGGATCTCGACGGCTTCACGAGCGCAGGACCGGCGGACCACGTCAAGGTGTTCTTCCCCGATCAGCAGTCCGGGATGCTCGTGGTGCCCTCTGTCACGCCGGAGGGCATCCGTCCGCCGGAGAGCGGCACGCCGATCGCCCGCGACTACACGCCGCTCGCCTTCCGCCCCGCGGTGGACGGAAACCCGGCAGAGCTCGACATCGACTTCGTGCTGCACGGCGACGAAGGGCCAGCGTCCGCCTGGGCGGCCCGCGCCACACCAGGCGACGTCGTCGCCATCGGAGGGCCGCGCGGATCGCAGCTCGCCCCCGAAGGCATCGGGTGGTTGATCCTGGTCGCCGACGAGACCGCGCTGCCTGCCGCGACCAAGTGGCTGGACGCTGTCGACCCGTCCGTGCCGGTCACGGCGCTGTTCGACGTGGCCGACGACAGCGTGCCCGCCTACCTGCCCGCCGCCGTCGCCGGCCGAGTGGATGCGCGGTGGCTGAGCCGGGCGACCGAGGCCGGCGGGCAGAGCGAGGCGGGCGGGCAGAGCGAGGCGGGCGGTGAGAGCGAGGCGGGCGGTGAGAGCGAGGCGGGCGGGCTGAGCGAGGCGGGCGGCGCATCCCGTGTCGAAGCTGCACTGCGCGCGCTGGGACCGATCGGCGGCGACACGTTCGTGTTCCTCGCCGGAGAAGCGGGCGCGCTCATCCCGTTGCGGCACTACCTGCGGCGCGAGCTGGGGCTTCCGGCGGAGCAGGTCGTGGCGAGCGGGTACTGGAAGCGCGGGGTCGTCGCCCTCGACCACCACGCGCCGGTGGACCCGAGCGACCCGGACTGAGCCGCGGGCGCCCGAGCTTGCTCCGTACGACCGAATGTTGCGCGAGGCTACGCGCATCCCCTCGGCGGTTCGTACAGTTGCTCCATGGCTGACTTCGAGACCAGGCAGATCCACGCCGGCGCCATCGTGGATGCGCAGACCAGCGCGCGCGTGACGCCGATCTACCAGACCGCCGGGTACGTCTTCTCGGACTTCGACGACGGCGAGGAGCGCTTCGCCGGGCGCAGCGCGATGCGGGCGTACTCCCGCAACGAGAACCCGACGAACGCGGTCGCCGGACGCAGGCTCGCCGACCTGGAGGGCGGCGTCGACGGCATCGTCGTCGCCAGCGGGCAGGCCGCCATCGCGGCCGCGCTGTTCTCGCTCGCGCGCGCAGGCGACCACATCCTGGCCACCTCGTCGCTGTACGAGGGGACGCGGGAGATGTTCCGCGGAGCGCTCAAGCGGCAGGGGCTCGACGTGGAGTACGTGCCCGACGACGCCGACGAGGCGGAGTGGGCGGCGCGGGTCACCGATCGCACGCGCGCGATCTACACCGAGACCATCCCGAACCCGCTCAACCAGGTGGTGGATCTGCAGCGGCTCGCCGGGATCGCGCACGGCGCGGGAGTTCCACTCGTGGTGGACAGCACGGTCGCGACGCCCTATCTCTGTCGCCCCATCCAGTGGGGAGCCGACATCGTGGTGCACTCCACCTCGAAGTGGCTGGCAGGGCACGGAGCCGTGATCGGCGGAGCGGTGATCGACGCCGGCACGTTCGACTGGGCGGCCAACGCCGAACGCTTCCCGCACCTCGTGGATGCGCCGAGGCCGGGCGTCCCGTCGTTCGTGGAGCGCTTCGGTGCTGCGGCGTACCTCGGCTATCTGCGCACGGTGACGGTGCTGGAGTACGGGCCGACGGTGCCGCCGACGAGCACGTTCCTTCTGCTGCACGGCGTCGAGACCCTGTCGCTGCGGATGGACAGGCACGTGCAGAACGCGCAGGCCATCGCGGAATGGCTGGAGGAACGGCCCGAGTTGGCGGCCGTGCACTACCCTGGCCTCGCATCCAGCCCGTTTCACGAGCGGGCGCAGAAGTACCTGCCGCTCGGGCCGGGGTCGATCGTCAGCATCGACCTCGCGGGCGGACGGCCGGCGGCGCGTCGGTTCATCGATGCTCTGGAGCTGGTCAGCCCCATGACGCACATCGGCGACGTCCGCACGCTCGCGATCCACCTGGGCAGCACGATCCACGCCAAGCTCACCGAGCAGGAGCGGGCCGACGCGGGCATCACGCCGGGGCTCGTGCGGTTGTCGATCGGGCTGGAGAGCGTGCGCGACGTGATCGAAGACCTCGAGCGCGGGCTGGTGGCTGCGGGCTAGCGAAGGAGGTTTCGGGCGACACGCCGCGATTTTCTCCGTTCGGACGGAGAAATGGGGGCGGTCGGGCGATTTCTCCTGCGGAGCGGAGCGGAGCGGAGCGGAGCGGTTGGGGGGAGCGGAGCGGTTGGGGGGAGCGGAGCGGTTGGGGGGAGGTAGGGGAGCTAGGCGGGGGTGGGGATGGCGTGCGCGGGGGTGCGCTGCTGGACGAGGGCGGCGATGCGGCGGACCGCCTCGGTGATCGTGGCGGGGTCGCAGGCGATGTTCATGCGGGCGAAACCGCGGCCGCCCCGGCCGAAGGCGGGGCCGGAGTTGAGGGCGACCCTGGCGTCTGCCAGCAGGGTCGCGGCCGGGTCGTCTCCGAGGCCGAGGGCGCGGAGGTCGAGCCAGACCAGGTAGCCGGCGTCCGGCTCGACCACGCGCACCTCCGGCAGGTGGATGCGCAGCTCGCCGACGAGCAGGCGGTAGTTGTCGGTGATGCGGTCGATGGTCTGGTGCAGCCAGGTCTGCGCCTCGAATGCGGCGATGTTGGCGTGAAGGCCGATGATGCTGGTGCGTGCGGCGAGCTCTTCCGGGAAACGGGTGAGCATGGCGGCGGAGTCTGCGTCGTTCGCGACGGCGACGGCGCACTTGAGTGCTGCGAGGTTCCAGCCCTTGCTGGCGGAGGTCACGGTGACGGAGCGGACCCCCGCCCCGGTACACGCAACGGCGAACGGCGTGAACGGAGACCCAGGATGCGCGAGCGGAGCGTGCACCTCGTCGCTCACCACGAGCACGTCGTACCGGGCGGCGAGCCGCGCGAGCTCCGCGAGGCTGTCCCTGCTGTGCGAGCGGCCGGTGGGGTTGTGCGGGTTGCAGAGGAGGAACGCATCCACCCCGGAGGCGAAGGCGCGCTCGATGGCGGGAAGGTCGAGCGACCAGCCGTCGTCCTCGCGCAGCGGCACCTCGACGGCCTCTGCGCGGGCCTCTCCGACCATCTCGTAGAAGGGCGCATACACCGGCGGGGTGAGCACGACGCGACCGCCCACGCCGGGGACGGCGAGCCGCAGGGTCTCCAGGACGCCGACGGTCACATCCGTGGCCAGGTGCACCCTGGTCTCGTCGACGTGCCAGCCCCACGCGCCGGAGGCGAACCCGGCGAACGCCGCGGCCAGCGGACCGGGGGAGTCGAGGTAGCCCGTGTCGGAGCGCAGCAGGTGGTCGATCGCGGTCTGAGCGACGGCGGGCGCGATCTCGAAGTCCATCTCGGCCACCGACATCGGAAGGACGTCGGCGGGGAACCGGTGCCACTTGATGCTGGTCCTGCGTTCGCGCAGGTCGGCGAGAGGTCGCGCGTGAATGCCACTCATGCGATAACTGTCCTCGGGTATCGTCCGGAGCGCCAACGCGCTGTCGAAAACTGAAACAAAACCGCCGTGGCACTGGCTGGATGCGCGCACCGGGAGATGCGCGACAATGGCAGAAGGACACGGAAGGTGGTGCGGCGACGTGAGCGACGATCGAGGAGCCATCGCGGGCGAGGCCGGATACTGCGCGCCGTTCCTCCGCGCTCTGCCCGTGACCGGCGCCGCCGTGTCGACCATCGGCGACCTGGTCGCCCCGGAGACGGTGTGCGCGACCGACGATGTCGCCGCGCGCCTCGACGAACTGCAGTTCGACCTGCGCGAGGGCCCGTGCTGGGAGGCGCTCGCCACCAGGCGCCCTGTGCTCGCGCCCGACCTGCGCCGGATGCCCGGCGCGCCATGGCCGTCCTTCGCCCACGCGGCCGCCGGGCTGCCGGTGGCGTCCCTGTTCGCGTTCCCGCTCGCCATCGGGACGCTCAACCTCGGGGTGATCGACCTCTACAGCGCCCAGCCTGTCCAGCTTCGGGATGCGGACACCCGGCGCGCGACGGAGCTCGCAGAAGACGCAGGGCGGCGCCTGCTGCGCGACCTGCTCGGCAGGCTGGACAGGAAGCCGGGGGAGGACGCGGACGGCGGGGAGTTCTCGCGCAGGCGCATCCACCAGGCGACGGGCGCCGTCATCGCACAGCTCGGGGTGACGCCGGAGGACGCCGAGCTCGTGATCCGCGCGCACGCGTTCGCGCACGACATGACGATGCGCGAGGTGTCGGAGGACATCCTCGCGTGGCGGCTGGACTTCGCCGCAGACGGCGAGAGGTGAGGGACGATGCAGGAGACAACGCGCGAGGGACGCATCCTGGAGACGTTCGCCGTGCTCGCCGACTCGCTTGTGGCCGACTACGACATCGTCGATCTGCTGCAGACACTGGTCGAGCGCTGCCAGGAGCTGCTGAGCATCAGCCAGGCAGGAATCCTGCTGGCAGACGGCACGGGTGAGCTGCACGTTGTCGCCTCCACCGACGAGCGCAGCGGCCTGATCGAGCTGATGCAGCTCGGGCCGGACGGCGGGCCGTGCGTCGAGTGCTACCGCAGCGGTTCGGCGGTCGCTGTGCCCGATCTTGCGCTCGTCGAGCGCACCTGGACGCAGTTCTGCGCCCAGGCGACCGACCAGGGCTTCCACGCGGTGCACGCGTTCCCGCTGCGGCTGCGGCGCGCGACGATCGGCTCGCTCAACCTGTTCGGCGACGAGACGGGCTCGATGACGGAGATCGACGCGGTGGCTGCGCAGGCGATGGCCGATGTGGCGACCATCGGCATCATGCAGCAGAGGGCGCTCGCGGAGAGCGATGTGGTGCGCGATCAGTTGCAGCACGCGCTCGACAGCCGGGTGGTCATCGAGCAGGCGAAGGGCGTCGTGTCGTACTCCCACCGCATTCCCGTTGACGAGGCGTTCACGCGCATCCGGTCGTATGCGCGCAGCAACGGGATGCAGCTCACCATGGTGGCGCAGCAGATCGTACGCCGCGAACTGGTGCTCTAGACGGCGGCGTCTCCCGTGGCGTCCTTGCGCCGCCGCACTTCATCCTCGAGTTGCCGGATGCGCTCCTGGCGCTCGTGGTATGCGATCTCCTTCTCGACCGCGGCGAGCTGCTCCTCCGTGCTCAGCGTCCGAGTGTGCTGAACGCGCTGCGGCGCCGCCTCCCGCACCACCACGGTGCGCTTCTGCCGGGGCTCGCGCTGGCCGTACTCCCTGCCGAGCGCGAACCACAGGATGCTGCCGATGAGCGGGAGCAGGATCACGATGAACACCCAGACCAGCTTCGGCAGGTGCCGCACCTGGTCGGACGGACGCAGGATGATGTCCACCAGGGCGAAGACGAACAGCGTGAGCGCGAGCAGCGGGACGAGCAGCATGGCCCGATCCTATGGGAACGCTGTGTCTGAGCCCATGCTCCGTGTGCGCCCGTCATCGAGTGGTCCCGAATTGCCGCGAGCGCCCGGGCCGCACGGCAATTCGGGACCACTCGATGGGGTGGGGTGGATGGGTGGACGGGATGGGGTGGGGTGGATGGGTGGGTGGGGTGGGTGGGGCGTCAGCCGAAGGGGATGGCGCCCAGCACCACGCCGACGGTGAGCATCACCAGCGAGACCAGGAGCGCGCGCCACAGCACCTTCTTGTGGTGGTCGCCGAGGTTCACGTTCGCGAGGGAGACCAGCAGCAGGATCGCGGGAACGAGCGGGCTCTGCAGGTGGATCGGCTGGCCGATGATCGACGCCCTGGCCATCTCGACCGGGCTGATGCCGTAGGTGGCTGCCGTCTCCGAGAGGATCGGGAGGATGCCGAAGTAGAAGGCGTCGTTCGACATGAAGAACGTCATCGGGATGGACAGCAGCCCGGTGATCACCGCGAGGAACGGTCCCATCGACGCCGGCACGATGTGCACGACCCAGTTGGCCATCGCGGTGACCATGCCGGTGCCGTTGAGCACGCCGACGAGCACGCCGGCCGCGAGGACCATCGACACCACGCCGACGATGCTCGGGGCGTGCGCGACGATCTCGTCGGCCTGGCTGCGCAGCTTCGGGAAGTTGATCACCAGGGCGAGCGCCGTGCCGACCATGAAGATGTACGCCAGCGGGAGCACGTCGAGCACGAGCAGCACCATCACGGCCACGGTGAGGGCGAAGTTGACCCAGATGAGCTTCGGGCGCAGCGACGGGCGGTTCGGGTCGAGCATCGTGTCGGCCATCGCCGTGTCGCCCTGGTTCGGCCGCGCGCCGGAGACGGTGACGATTCCGGTGGTGTCCACCGCGCCGCGGGCGCCGGGAGCCGCCTGCGAGCCGCGCACCAGCCGTCCGCCCTGGAACAGCGAGAAACGGGTGGATGCGGCGCCGGCACCAGCGCCGGCACCGGCGCCGGAACCGGCCGCGACCGGCTCGCGCAGCATCGGGGTGGCGACGGCCAGCGTGCCGAGGCGGCGGCGCTCGCCGAGTCCGAGCATCCACACCAGGGCGAACGCCACGACGAGGCCGATGCCGAGCGACGGCAGCATGGGCACGAAGATGTCGGTCGGCGAGACGTTCAGCGCGGAGGCCGCTCGTGCGGTCGGGCCGCCCCACGGCACGATGTTCAGGGTGCCGTTGACGAGCCCGGCGACGCAGGTGAGGACGACGGGGCTCATCCCGAGCCGGAGGTAGATCGGCAGCATGGCCGACGTGGTGATGATGAAGGTGGTCGAGCCGTCGCCGTCGAGGGAGACGGCGCCGGCGAGCACCGCCGTGCCGAGCACGACCTTCGCCGGATCGTCGCCGAGGAAGCGCACGATGAACCGGATGAGCGGGTCGAACAGGCCGACGTTGATCATGATGCCGAAGAACATGATGGCGAACATCAGCAGGGCGGCGGTCGGCGCGAGACCGCCGATCGCCTTCATGATCATGTCGCCGAGCCCGAGTCCCGCCCCGGCGAACAGTCCGAAGATGGTCGGCACGAGAATGAGGGCGACCATCGGCGTCAGCCGTTTGGTCATGATGAGCGCCATGAAGGTGAGGATCATGGCGAATCCGAGGATGACGAGCACGCCGACTCCTTTGTCGTAGTGGATGGAGCTGTCGAGCGGATGCGACGGTCACACGCTACGAGGGGATGCGGTGCGCGGCCGGGTATCGCGCGTTCCCGCACGATCTGCGCATTCTCCGGGTTCTGCGCATTCTGCTCATTCGGTGTCTCGCGGTGTGGACGCCTAGCCTGGATGCGACACGAAGGAGTTTCGGATGCGGTTCGCCAGCCACGTGCTGCTCCTCCAGCTGGCGACCGTCTCCGCGGTGGTCGCGGTGAGCGCCGGTGTGTTCGCCGTGCTCGGAGTGCAGCAGTTGCAGCGGGAGGCGGAGTCGTCGGCGCTCGCCATCGCCCGCACGGTCGCGGAGGACGTGGAGGTGCGCGCCTCGGTGGCCGAGTTCAGCGACGACCCTGGCACGCCGACGCACGCCGCCGTCGCCGCAGGGCCGCTGCAGCCGCTCGCCGAAGCCGTGCGGACCCGCACGGGTGCGCTGTTCGTCGTGATCACGGACGACCACGGCATCCGGCTCGCGCATCCGGACGAGAGCCGCCTCGGCGAGCGGGTGAGCACGAGCTTCGAGGACGCGGTGGCCGGGCGGGAGACCGTGGCGTGGGAGACGGGGACGCTGGGCGAGTCCGCGCGGGCGAAGGTGCCGGTGTACGCGCCGGGCGCCGACAGCCGTGTGCCGGTGGGGGAGGTGAGCGTCGGCTTCGCCGCCGCCAGTGTGTTCACCGAGCTTCCCGCTCTGCTCGGCGGGATCGCCGTCGCTGCCGTGGTCGCGCTCGCGATCGGGGTGGTCGCGTCCGTGCTCATCCGGCGCAGGCTCACCCGCCTGACCATCGGACTCCAGCCGGAGGAGCTGAGCGCGCTGGTGCAGGACCAGGCGGCCGTGCTCGACGGCGTCGGAGAGGGCGTGCTCGCCGTCACCCCCTCCGGGGAGGTGAGCGTCTGCAACGAGCGGGCGGCGCGGATGCTCGGGTTGCCGCATCCCGTCGGCTCGCCTGTGCGGGACCTCGGGCTGCCTGCGCCGCTCGAACGGCTGCTGCAGTCCGTGCCGGGAGACGCGGCCGTGCAGGACGTGGTCGTCACAGGCGGCCGCGTCGTCTACCTCGACGTGCGCAGAGTCGAGCGCGGCGGACGGGACCTCGGCACCGTCGCTGTGTTGCGCGACAGGACGGACCTGGATGCGCTGGCCAGACGCCTGGACGCCGTCGCGACCATGACCAACGCACTGCGGGCGCAGCGGCACGAGTTCGCGAACAAGCTGCACGTCGTGGCCGGGCTGATCGACGCCGACCGGGTGCGGGATGCGCGCGGCTACCTCGCGGACGTGGTCGCCCGCGGGCCGCTGAAGTTCCCGGTGGAGCACGCCGACCGCATCCAGGAGCCATACCTGCAGGCGTTGCTCGGGGCCAAGGGCATCGAGGCGGCGGAGCGGGGTGTGCTGCTGACGCTCGGCGCGGAGACACTGGTGACGGGCGCTGTCGCCGAGCCGGAGGACGTGGCGACCGTGCTCGGCAACCTGATCGACAACGCGATCAACGCGGCCGTCGACGGCGAGGAGCCGCGCTGGGTCGAGGTGGAGCTGCTGGACGCCGGGGACGACCTGTTCCTGACGGTCGGCGACTCCGGTCGAGGGGTCGCAGACCCTTCCGCACTGTTCCTGCGCGGCGACGACAGGGAGCAGGCGGGGGTGGACGCGGTCCACGGGCACGGGTTCGGACTTCCGCTGTGCCGCGACATCGCCAGACGGCGCGGGGGAGAGGTGTGGCTGGTGGACGCAGGTGGGGCGGCGGGGCCGGAAGGGTCGGGAGGCGGCGCCGTGCTGTGCGCGCGACTGCCTGGCACGATGAGGGCGGATGCGGTCCAGCCGGGCTCCGCGCATCCGGGCTCCGCGCAGCCGGGCTCCGCGCAGCCACCGATCGAAAGGGGTCGCCCGTGAGCGACGACATCCGCGCTCTCGTCGTCGACGACGACTTCCACGTCGCCGGTCTGCACCGCGACGTGGTCGCCTCCCGCCCCGGCTTCACAGCGCTGGAGGCGGTGCACACCGCCCGGGAGGCGCGCGCCGTCGTGCGCGACCAGGCGCCCGACCTCGTGCTGGTCGACGTCTACCTGCCGGACGGAGATGGGCTCGCGCTGCTCGCGGAGCTCGACACGGACGCGTTCGTGATCAGCGCCGCGACCGACGGGGCGACCATCCGCCGCGCGCTGCGCTCCGGCGCGCTGACCTACCTCATCAAGCCGTTCGACGCGCGGCTGCTCGGCGACAGACTCGACGCGTACCTGCGCTACCGCAACGTGCTGCGCGACGACAGGGGAGCAGACCAGGAGGCGGTGGAACGTGCGCTGCGCATCCTGCACTCCGGCGACACCGCCGCCGCCTCGTCGTCGCGGTCGGCGACGGAGCAGCTCGTGCTCGCCCAGCTCGACGGCGGAGAGGTGACGGCGGCGGACGTCGCCGCCGTCACGGGCGTCTCGCGGGCGACGGCGCAGCGCTACCTCGCGGCGCTCGCCGCCCGCGGTCTGGTCGAGGTCGCCCTGCGCTACGGCAGCACCGGCCGTCCGGAGCACCGCTACCGCCGCGCCTGAGCAGGACCGGCGCGGCAGTCGGCGTGGCGCAGCCGGATCACTCCCAGGTCATGAACGGGCGGATCTCCAACTGGCCGTTGCGCGCCATGGGGTGCCGGGACGCGATCTCGATCGCCTCGTCCAGGCTCTCGCACTCGAGGATGTCGAAGCCGCAGATCCACTCCTTGGTCTCCGCGAACGGGCCGTCTGTGACGTGGCGCTTCCCATCGCGCACGCGCACGATCGTTGACTTCGCCGGTGGCTCGAGGACCTCTCCGATGATGCGCTTGCCGCTGGCATCGAGCTCGTCGACCCAGAGGTTCACATCCGATTCGTCCGACTCGGTGTCTCGGTCGGAGTCGGTGACAACGAACATCATGTACTTCATCGTTCATCCTTTCGATTGCGAACGGTTCACCCCCACGTCGAACGAGGACGCACACCATCGACATTCTGCAGCGAAATTAATCCACTGGCCAGGATGCGAGCTGGGTTTCAGCGCGCCGGCGCCTGCCCCGTGGATGCGCGGACGACGAGCCGCGTCGGCAGCACGGTGGCCGCGGCGGGCTCGGGGCGGGACTCGATCTCCGCGATGAGCAGTTCGACCGCGCGGTGGCCTGTCGCCTCGAACTCCTGATGAACCGTGGTGAGCGGCGGCCAGAACGAGTCGGACTCCGCCATGTCGTCGAAGCCGACCACGCTGACGTCCTCCGGCACACGGCGGCCGTGCTCGTGCAGAGCGCGCAGCACGCCGAGCGCCATCTGGTCGTTCGCGGCGAACACGGCCGTGATCTCCGGATGCGCGGCGATCGTCTTGCCGTGCTCGTATCCGGCAGCGGTCGACCAGTCGCCGAGCATCGGCTCAGGCACAGGGCGGCCCGCCTCCTCCAGCACAGAACGCCAGGACTGGGCGCGCCGGGTGGCGGAGTACGAGTCGGCGGGGCCGGAGATGTGCCACACCGTCTCGTGGCCGAGGGCGAGCAGGTGCTCCGTGGCGAGCCGCGCGCCCTGCGCTTGGTCTGTGTCGACCTGCGGGTAGTCGGCGCGCGCCGTCGAGTCGATGACCACGACGGACAGGCCGGGAGGCAGTTCGACGTCCGCCCTGTCGACGATGTGCGCCTCGATGACGATGATGATGCCGTCGACCGCCTGCTCGAGAAGGCGCGAGAACGCGACGGACACATCCTGCTGGGTGGGATGCTCGACGGGGACGAGGTTGATCGAGTATCCGGCTCGCGCTGCCGAGACGGCGATGGCGTCGAGGGTGCGCATGTTGCCGTACGACGACAGCGTGAACATGACGACGCCGATGCTGCGGAAGCGGCCGGAGCGCAGCGCACGGGCGGCGCGGTTGGGCCGGTAGCCGAGTGCCTGCATCGAGTGGAGCACGCGGTCGCGCGTGGCCGGCTCCACGTTGGTGAGCCCGTTGGCGACGCGGGAGACAGTCTGCGTCGACACCCCGGCGTGCCCGGCGACGTCGGCGAGCGACGGCCCGCGTCTGGCGCGGCTGCGCGCGGTGTTCTGCTCGGTCATCGCGCTGCCCTTTCTCGAAGCGTCTGCGTTGTTCGGCTGTGCTGTCCGTCTGGGTCAACTCTGGCAGATCCGAAAGAAGGACTTGCGCCATGTTGACGTCAACATGTTAGTGTAGCCCCGCCGATGTTGACGTAAACATCGGTGCAACGACAAGGAAGGCCATTTTGACAACGACGTCCGCACCCCGTAGCGCCGCCCTGAGCGCGCCGCGCCGACGCCACCGTCGCGACTGGCGCGGCTGGGCGTTCGTGGCTCCCTTCATGGTCGTGTTCGCGGCGATGATCATCGCCCCGGTCCTCTACGCGATCTACCTCAGCCTGTTCCGCGAGCAGCTCGTCGGCGGCACCGTGTTCGCAGGGCTCGAGAACTACATCGCCGTCTTCACCGACGCGAAGTTCTGGGAGTCCCTCGGCCGCGTCACCGTCTTCCTCGTGGTGCAGGTGCCGATCATGCTCGTGCTCTCGCTCACCGCGGCGCTCGCCCTCGACAGCGCGCGGCTGCACGGGGCCGGATTCTTCCGCATCGCGATCTTCCTGCCGTATGCGGTCCCCGGCGTCGTCGCCGCCCTGATCTGGGGCTTCATCTACGGCGACCAGTTCGGTCTCACGGCGAGCATCAACGACCTGCTCGGCACCAGCTTCGCCCCGCTCAGCGGCTCCTGGATCCTCGGCTCCATCGGCAACATCGTCACCTGGGAGTTCATGGGCTACAACATGCTCATCTTCTACGCGGCGCTCAAGGTCATCCCCGGCGAGCTGTACGAGGCGGCAGAGATCGACGGAGCCGGCGCGTTCCGCACGGTGTTCAGCATCAAGATCCCCGCCGTGCGCGGCGCCATCGTGATCGCCACGATCTTCTCGATCATCGGCAGCTTCCAGTTGTTCAACGAGCCCAACCTGCTGAAGCCCCTCGCACCTAACGCGATCTCCAGCTACTTCACCCCGAACATGTACGCATACAACCTCTCGTTCGCCGGTCAGCAATTCAACTACGCGGCCACCGTCGCGATCGTCATGGGCGTCCTCACCGCGGTGATCGCCTACGTCGTGCAGTTGCGCGGCTCGAGGAAGGAGAACGCCTGATGGCCGTCATCGCCCCCGAGCGCGAGGGCCGCACCCCGGCGCGTCGCGCATCCGGTGCCTCCCGCCGTCCCGCGAGAGCAGGCTCAGCCCGCCGCAACCCGCGCCAGCGCAGATCGATCGTGCTCACGATCGTCATGGTGATCTTCACGATCTACTCGATCGTCCCTCTGGTCTGGCTGATCGTGAACGCCACCAAGACCCAGCCGGAGCTGTTCTCGTCGTTCGGCCTCTGGTTCGGCAACGGCTTCTCGCTGTTCCAGAACATCGCGGACACCCTCGGCTACCGCAACGGGATCTTCCTGCAGTGGTTCGGCAACACCCTCCTCTACGTGGTCGTCGGGGCGGGAGGCGCGACCCTGCTCGCGACCGTCGCGGGGTACGGGCTCGCGAAGTACAAGTTCCCCGGCAAGCGCGCGGTGTTCGCCATCGTTCTCGGCGCCATCGCCGTGCCGGGAACGGCGCTCGCCGTCCCGACCTTCCTGATGTTCAGCCAGGTGGGCCTGACCAACACGCCCTGGGCGGTCATCCTGCCGTCGCTGGTGAGCCCGTTCGGCCTCTACCTGGTCTGGACGTACGCGTCGGAGGCCATCCCGACCGAGCTGCTCGAAGCCGCCAGGATGGACGGGGCCGGCGAGTTCCGCACCTTCTTCACGATCTCGCTGCGGCTCCTCGCCCCCGGAATCGTCACGGTGCTGCTGTTCGCCATCGTCGCCACGTGGAACAACTACTTCCTCCCGCTGATCATGCTGAGCGACCCGCAGTGGTATCCGCTCACGGTCGGCCTCGGTCAGTGGAGCGCCCAGGCCATCGGCGTCGGAGCGCAGCCGATCTACAACCTCGTCATCACGGGCTCGCTGCTCACCATCGTGCCCATCGTCATCGCCTTCCTCTTCCTGCAGCGGTTCTGGCAGTCGGGGTTGAGCGCCGGAAGCGTCAAGCAGTGACGGGAGACCGCTGCTTGCACCCGCAACACCCCTCCCACGGGCGTCCTGCCCAGCACACACCCTCATCCCGATGAAGTGAATGAAGTGAAAGGAAACACCATGAAGCGCATCTCGCGTTCGTCGGTGCTTCGACGCGTCGTGACGGCCATCGCCGCCAGCGCCGTGATCGGCGCGTCGCTCGCCGCCTGCTCAGGAGGCACCGCAGCATCCGGAGGCGGTTCCTCCGACATCGAGTCCGCCCTGAAGGAGGGCGGCACGATCACATACTGGTCGTGGACGCCGTCGGCGGAGGCACAGGTCGCCGCGTTCGAGAAGCAGTACCCGAAGGTGAAGGTCAAGCTGGTGAACGCCGGCACCAACACCACCGAGTACACCAAGCTGCAGAACGCCATCAAGGCGGGCTCCGGCGCGCCGGACGTGGCCCAGGTCGAGTACTACGCCATCCCGCAGTTCGCCCTCGGCAAGGCGCTCGTCGACCTCAAGCAGTTCGGCTTCGACAAGCTCAAGAGCGACTACACCCCCGGCCCCTGGGGCTCGGTCAACGTCGGCGGTCAGCTCGTCGGCCTGCCGCAGGACTCCGGCCCCATGGCGATGTTCTACAACAAGACGGTCTTCGACAAGTACGGCATCGCCGTGCCGAAGACCTGGGACGAGTACGTGGATGCGGCCACCAAGCTGCACGCCGCCGACCCGAACGCATACATCACCAGCGACTCCGGCGACTCCGGCTTCACCACCAGCATGATCTGGCAGGCGGGCGGACGCCCGTTCCAGGTCGATGGCACGAAGGTGTCGATCAACCTGCAGGACGACGGCACCAAGAAGTGGACGAGCACCTGGAACAAACTCGTCGAGAACAAGCTGCTCTCCTCGGTGCCCGGCTGGAGTGACGACTGGTTCAAGGCGCTCGGCAACGGCTCCATCGCCACCCTGGTGACCGGCGCGTGGATGCCGGGCGTGCTCGAGTCGTCCGTCAAGGACGGCGCAGGCCAGTGGCGCGTCGCTCCGATCCCGACCTACGACGGCACCCCGGCCAACGCCGAGAACGGCGGAGGCGGCCAGGTCGTGCTCAAGCAGAGCAAGAACCCGGCGCTCGCCGCCGGGTTCCTCAAGTGGCTGAACAACAGCGACGAGTCGATCAAGGTCTTCCTCCAGTCCGGCGGCTTCCCGTCGACCACGAAGGACCTCGAAGCGAGCGACTTCCTCGCCTCCGCCCCCGAGTACTTCGGCGGCCAGAAGATCAACGAGGTGCTCGTGGACGGCGCCAAGAACGTCTCGACCGGCTGGCAGTACCTGCCGTTCCAGGTGTACGCGAACAGCATCTACGGCGACACCGTCGGCCAGGCGTACTCCAACAACAGCGACCTCAACGCCGGCCTCCAAGCCTGGCAGAAGTCGCTGGTCGACTACGGCAACCAGCAGGGCTTCACCGTCACGGCGAAGTAGCACCGCACGACCAGTGGCCGCGGCCGGTCGCCCCGCGCGACCGGCCGCAGCCACGACACAGCAGGGACACGGGACACGATGGAGACGACAGCACCGATGACAACGGGGACAGCAGACACCGGAATCCTGGATGCGCCGGCCGCGAGCGAGGCGGCGAGCGGGGCGGCGGACGCATCGCAGGGACGGCCAGGCCGGTTCGAGATCGGCGAGCGCGACTTCCTGCTCGACGGCCGGCCGTTCCAGGTGATCTCCGGCGCCCTGCACTACTTCCGCGTGCATCCTGGACAGTGGGCGGACCGCATCCACAAGGCCAGGCTGATGGGCCTCAACACCATCGAGACGTACGTGCCGTGGAACCTGCACGAACCCGTAGAGGGCACGTGGACGGCGGAGGACGGCCTCGACCTCGGCGCGTTCCTCGACGCGGTCGCCGCCGAGGGGATGCGCGCCATCGTGCGCCCCGGCCCGTACATCTGCGCCGAGTGGGTCAACGGCGGTCTGCCGGCCTGGCTGACCGCCGAGCCCGGCGTCGGCATCCGGCGCAGCGAGCCGCGCTACCTCGCCGCCGTCAGCCGCTACCTGCGCGAGGTGTACGCCGTCGTCGCCCCGCGCCAGCTCGACAACGGCGGCCCCGTCGTGCTCGTGCAGATCGAGAACGAGTACGGCGCATACGGCGACGACAAGGACTACCTGCGCGCGCTCGTCGACGTGACCCGCGCATCCGGGATCGTCGTTCCGCTGACCACGGTCGACCAGCCGCAGCCCTCGATGCTCGAGAACGGCTCCCTGCCGGACCTGCACCGCACGGCGTCGTTCGGGTCTCGCGCCGTCGAGCGCCTGGCCACTCTGCGGGAGTATCAGCCGACCGGACCGCTGATGTGCTCCGAGTTCTGGAACGGCTGGTTCGACCACTGGGGCGAATACCACCACATCACGTCGCCCGCAGACTCTGCTGCGGAACTGGATGCGGTGCTCGCCGCCGGTGCGTCGGTCAACCTCTACATGGTGCACGGCGGCACCAACTTCGGCTTCACCAACGGCGCCAACCACAAGGGCCACTACACGCCGATCGTGACGAGCTACGACTACGACGCCCCTCTCGACGAGGCCGGAAACCCGACGGCCAAGTACTGGGCGTTCAGGGAGACGATCGCGCGGCACGCGCCTGTCCCCGACGAGGTGCCCACTCCCTCCGGGGCCGCCCCTGTCGTGTCCGGCGCGTTGGACGCCGTGCTCCCGCTACGCGCCGTCGACGCGATCGTCGCGGCGCCGGTTCGCTCCGAGGAGCCTCCGACGATGGATGCGCTCGGTCACTTCGGGCCGTTCGCGATCTACCGCGCGTCTGTCGACGCGGCAGCCGGTGCCGTGCTGACGGTCGGGGAGGTGCGCGATCGCGCGTGGGTGACGCTCGACGGTGTGGCCGTCGGCAAGCTGGCGAGAGAGAACAAGGAGCGCGCGCTCGTGCTCCCGGGCGGCGGCGAGCTGAGCATCCTGATCGAGAACCAGGGACGCGTCGACTACGGCGCGCGCATCGGGGAGGCGAAAGGGCTGATCGGGCCGGTCGCGGTGGACGGGCGCGCTGTGACGGACTGGACGGTCGAGACGATCGACGTGTCGTCTCCCGAGGCGATCGACGCTGTCGAGCGCGCCCTGACGTCTGTGCGCGGCGACGGCGCCGGGGTGCTCTCCGGCCCGGTGTTCGCCTCGGGCGCCTTCGACATCGACGAACCGGCCGATCTGTTCCTCGACACCAGCGACTGGGGCAAGGGCGTCGTCTGGATCAACGGCTTCTGCCTCGGCCGCTACTGGTCGCGCGGCCCGCAGTACACGCTCTACGTCCCGGCGCCGATCCTCGCGGCCGGCCGGAACCGCATCCTGCTCCTCGAGCTCGAAGTCGCCACCGACCCGGCCGTGCGCTTCGTCGCACGCCCGTCCCTCGGTCCCCTCGACCTCTAAACCCGCGCCCCCGCCCCCCATCCCCAAGCAATCGAGCCCAGGGTTTTTCACCTTGAGAACGCTTCTTAAGGTGAAAAACCCTGGGCTCGATTGCTTGGGAGCGAGGGGGCCTGGCCGCCGCCGCCGATGACAGGTACGGCGGCCAGGGGTATGGGGCGGCCTGGCTAGAGGCCGCGGGCGAGACGGTAGTACGCGGAGTTCCAGCGGAGCGCGTCGGTGAAGGCGCGCAGCGTGGTGTGCTCGTCGATCACGACGAGCTCGGTCTCGGCCATCTGCGCGAAGTCCTCGAACGCCTGTAGGCCGACCGCCGTCGACATCACCGTGTGGTGGGCGGCGCCGGCCTCCAGCCACGCGGTCGCCGACGTGGTGAAGTCCGGTGCGGGCTTCCAGACGGCGCGACCGACGGGCAGGCGGGGGAGCGGCGCGGTCGGCTCGACCACCTCGACGACGTTCGCCACCAACCGGAACCGGTCGCGCATATCCGACAGCGCCACCACGACCGCGGGCCCGGGGTCGGCCGTGAACACCAGGCGCACGGGGTCGTCCTTGCCACCGATGCCCAGCGGATGCACCTCCAGCGTCGGCCGAGAGGAGCTGAGCGCCGGGCTCACCTCCAGCATGTGCGCGCCGAGGATGCGCTCGTCGCCCGGCGTGAGGTCGTAGGTGTAGTCCTCCATCAGGGATGCGCCGCCCGGCAGACCCGCGCCCATCACGTTCGCGGCGCGAACCAGGATCGCGGTCTTCCAGTCACCCTCCGCGCCGAAGCCGTAGCCGTCCGCCATGAGCCGCTGCACGGCGAGACCGGGGAGCTGCTTCAACGCGCCCAGGTCTTCGAAGCTCGTCGTGAACGCGCCGAAGCCGCCCGACTCGAGGAATGACCGCAGACCGAGCTCGATGGCGGCTCCGTCGCGCAGGGAGGCGTGCCTGTCTCCGCCGCGACGGAGTTCGGGGGCGACGTCGTACAGGTCCTCGTACTCGGCGACCAGCGCATCCACGTCGGCATCGGACGCGGCCGAGACCGCCTCCGCCAGTTCGTTGACGCCCCAGGTGTTCACCTGCACGCCGAAGCGCAGCTCCGCCTCCGTCTTGTCGCCCTCGGTGACGGCGACGTAGCGCATGTTGTCACCGAAGCGGGCGAGCTTCAGCGAACGGGTGGCCGCCCAGCCGGCGGCGGCGCGCACCCAGGTGCCGATGCGCTCGGTGACGGCCGGGCTCGACACGTGGCCGACCACGGTCGTGCGCGCGACGCCCAGCCGCGACTGGATGTAGCCGAACTCGCGGTCGCCGTGCGCCGCCTGGTTGAGGTTCATGAAGTCGAAATCGATCTCGCCCCACGGCAGTTCGACGTTCGCCTGCGTGTGGAAGTGCAGCAGCGGCGTGCGCAGGGCGTCGAGTCCGGCAATCCACATCTTCGCGGGACTGAAGGTGTGCATCCAGGCGATGAGGCCGATGACGGCGTCGTCGGCGTTCGCCTCGAGCGCGATGCGGCGGATCGCGTCGGCGTCGGTGAGCACGGGCTTCCACACCACGCGCACGGGAACAGCAGTGGATGCGGCGAGCTGGTCGGCGATGGCGCGCGACTGCTCGGCGACCTGCGCGAGCGTCTCCGGCCCGTAGAGGTGCTGGCTGCCGGTGAGGAACCAGACTTCGTAGTGGTCGAGGGTGGTAGCGAGCGGGGTGCGAGGTGTGCCGGGCATCAGGCGAGAGATCCTTCCGGGTTCTGTCCGTAGACGTTCTGGTAGCGGTGATAGAGCGCGTCGATGCTCGCGGCGGGGATCGGCACGAGGTCGCCGCCCTGCCGGGCGATGTGGATGGTGCGGGCGACGTCTTCGGTCATGACGGCCGCCTTGACGGCGTCGCGCGCATCCCGGCCGATGGTGAACACGCCGTGGTTCTGCATGAGCACGGCGCGCGAGCGATGCCCGGTCAGCGTGGCGACGATGCCGCGGCCGATCGAGTCGTCGCCGATGATCGCGAACGGCCCGACCGGGATGTCGCCGCCGAACTCGTCGGCCATCGCGGTGATGACGCAGGGGATCGGCTCCGCGCGCGCCGCCCAGGCGGTGGCGTACGTCGAATGCGTGTGGACGACGCCGCCCACCTCCGGCATGTTCCGGTACACGTACGCGTGGGCGGCGGTGTCGCTGGACGGCGAGCGGTCGCCTCCGGCGGAGCCGGGAACCACCTGCCCGTCGAGCGCGCAGAGGATCATGTTCTCCGGCGCGAGGTCGTCGTAGTCGACGCCGCTCGGCTTGATGACGAACAGATCGGCGCCGGGGACGCGAGCGGAGATGTTGCCTCCCGTCCAAACGACAAGGCCGTTGCGGGTCAGCTCGGAGTGCAGGGCGGCGACCTGCTCGCGGACGGCACGGACGGCGGGGGTGTCGGTGCTGTTCTGGTCGGTGCTGTTCTGGTCGGCGCTGTTCTGGCCGGCGCTGTTCTGGCCGGTGGTGTCTGTCACGCTGCTGGTCCTTCCAGGGGGAGGGCGTCGACGGCGGCACGCTCGATGGCGAGTCCGGCGTCGAAGCGGTCGAGGTAGGCGGCGAACCCGGCGACGTCGTCCGGGTGCGGCCTGGCGGTGTCGAACGTGAAGGCGTGGAAGACGCGCGTGCGCAGGTAGGTGTCGAGGTCGTCGGGGGAGGTCGCGGCCGATTCCGCGGCTGCGCTGCCTGCCGCGGTTCCCGTTGCCGTGCCGGTGAACGCCGCCAGCACGGCGATCCCCCAGGCGCCGCCCTCGGAGGCCGTCTCGGAGACGGAGACCGGCGCATCCAGAGCCGCCGCCAGGAATCGCTGCGCGACCCCCTCGGTGCGGAACATGCCGCCGTGGGCGAACATCCGGTCGAGCGCGACGCCCTCCTCGGCGAGCACCCGCATCCCGAGTGCGAGGGTGCCGAACACGCCGTAGAGCTGGGCGCGCATGAAGTTGGCGAGGGTGAGGCGGCCGTCCGGGGTGCGGACGACGAGCGGGCGGCCCTCGGCGAGTCCTGCGATGGGCTCGCCGGCGAGCGTGTTGTAAGCGAGCACGCCGCCGGCGTCGCTGTCGCCGTCGAGCGCCTCCCGGAACAGGACGTCGTAGACGGCGTCCGCGTCGGCCGCTGTGCCTCCTGACGCGGCGGAGAATCGGGCGAAGAGTCCGGCCCACGCCGCCAGTTCGCTCGCCCCGTTGTTGCAGTGCACCATCGCGACCTGATCGCCGGCGGGGGTGGTGACGAGGTCGAGCTCGCGGTGCAGGCCCGCGATGGGGTGTTCGAGCACGACCATCGCGAAGATGCTGGTGCCCGCGCTGACGTTCCCCGTGCGTGGCGCCACCGAGTCGGTGGCGACCATCCCGGTGCCTGCGTCGCCCTCAGGCGGGGCGAACACGGCCCCTGGCCGCAGGGCGCCCGTCGGGTCGAGGAACGCCGCGCCGTCTGCCGTGAGCGCCCCCGCGGACTGACCGGCGACCAGGACCTCCGGCAGCAGCTCGGCGATGCTCGCGACGGGGAGACGCTCAGAGGCGAGAGCGTCGTATCGGGCGATGAGGCCGGAGTCGTAGGACTTCGTGGCGGGGTCGATGGGGAACATCCCGGATGCGTCCCCGACGCCCAGCACGTGACGTCCGGTGAGTTGCCGATGCACGTATCCGGCGAGCGTGGTCAGCGCAGCGAGCTGCGGCAGGTGCGGTTCGGCGTCGAGCACGGCCTGGTGCAGGTGCGCGATCGACCAGCGCAGCGGGATGTTCACGCCGAACAACTCGGTGAGCTCGGCGGCGGCCGGACCGGTGGAGGTGTTGCGCCAGGTGCGGAACGGCGCGATGGCCGCGCCAGCGGCGTCGAGGGCGAGGTAGCCGTGCATCATGGCGGAGACGCCGATGGCGCCGTACGTCGTTGGACGCACGCCGTGGCGGCGCTCCGCGTCGGAGACGAGGTCGGCGTACGCGGCCTGCAGACCGGTGCGGACCGCATCGAGCGAGTACGTCCAGGTGCGGTCGACGAACTCGTTCTCCCAGGCGTGCGAGCCGACGGCGAGCACCACGGACGGGTCGTCGGCGTCGACCAGGCAGGCCTTGATGCGCGTCGAGCCCAGCTCGATGCCGAGCGCCGTGCGCCCGCTCGCGATGGCGTCGTGCGCCGCGCTGTCGTCGGCCGTCACAGTCTCGTTCACGTCGTCCGCCATTGGTCTCCCTCATGCCCATGTGACCGGTCACATCGAATCCAGTATCCGCCGCCGCTTCTTCCCCTGTCAACTCGCCCCACCCCGAAGCAATCGAGCCCAGGGTTTTTCACTGTATGCGGGCCGAATAGCGTGAAAAAGCCTGGGCTCGATTGCTTCGGGCTAGGCGCGAGGGGAGGTGGAGGCGCGGAGGACGAGGGTGGGCGCGATCGGGGCGGGGGCCGCGGCCGCGGGGGCGGGCGCGGCGGCGGGCGCGTCGATCTCGGCGAGGAGCCGCGCGACGCAGCGACGGCCGAGCTCGGCGAAGTCTTGGCGCACCGTGGTCAGCGGCGGCGCGAAGTACGCCGCCTCCGGGATGTCGTCGAAGCCGACGACGCTCACGTCCTCCGGCACCCTTCGTCCCACCGTGCGCAGCGCGTGCAGCAGTCCGAGAGCCATCTGGTCGTTCGAGGAGAACACGGCGGTCACGTCCCGTCCGCCCTCCCCGGCCAGCAGGGCGGCGCCGATCCTGGCTCCGGATGCGCTCGTCCAGTCGCCTGGCGCTGTCACGATCCCGTCCAGCCCGACAGCGGCCAGCTCAGCGGTGAATCCACGCTGCCTGGCCGCGGCCTCCGCCCACTCCGGCGGTCCGGCGAGGTGCGCGATGCGCCGGTGGCCGAGGTCGAGCAGGTGCCGCACGGCGAGCCGAGCGCCGGCGATCTGGTCGACGAACACGCCGTCCCCGCCCGGCTCCTGCGAGCCGTGCAGCGTGACGAACGGGACGCCGACGGAGGCGGAGCGGAGTGCATCCACCACCGGGCGCTCGGGTGCGACCACCACGATCCCGTCCACCGCCTGCGCTGCCAGATGGTCGAGCGCCGCCGCGACCTCCTCCGCCGAGGTGTCTGCGACGTGCGCGATCGTCACGAAGTAGCCGGACGCGCGGGCGGCGTTCTCGACGGCGTCGATGCTGCTCGCCGGGCCGAACAGTGTGGAGGCGGACGACGCGAGGATGCCGATGGTGGTCGAGCGCGCCGTGCTGAGCATCCTGGCGGCCCTGTTGGGGCGGAAGTGCAGCTCTTCCATGGCGGCGAGCACGCGCATCCTGGTCTCGTCGCGGATGCTCGGATGCTCGTTCATCACGCGCGACACGGTCTGCCGGGACACCCCGGCGACCCTGGCCACGTCGCGGACGCCCGGTGCCCTGCTGCTGCCGTTGGTCTCCACGGTGACCAGCGTATGCGGTCGTCCGCCGTGGCTCGCCTGCCCGCGCTCGTCCCAGCCGTTCCGAAAGGTACTTAGTGTAGCCTTACCTTAGTCACCGACCAGCCCAACGACCCGATCAGGAAGGCGACCAGTGCCGCTGCTCGAACGCGAGAAGACCGACCGCCCCGGCTACCGCCCGTACCGCGCGACCGTCGTCGCCGTGCGACCGCTGAGCCCGAGCTTCGTCAGGGTCACCTTCGCATCCGACGCCTTCGACACGTTCGGCACCGACTGCCTCGACCAGCGCATCAAGATCGTCTTCCCCCTGCCGGACGGCAGCATCTCCGATCTCGGGATGGACAGCGAAGAGGCCATGCTCGCCGGCGACTGGTACGACCGCTGGCGTGCACTCCCCGACGAACAGCGCAACCCGTTCCGCACATACACGGTTCGCGCGATCGACCAGGATGCGCGCCTCCTCGACGTCGACTTCGTGTCCCACGGCGACGGCGGGCCGGCCGCACAGTGGCTCGCGGCCGCCGCGCCCGGCGCGGAGGTGGTCGTCGTCGGCCCCGACGCCAGAAGCATCCACTGCGGAACGGGCATCGATTGGCGTCCCGGCGAGGCGAGCGATCTGCTGCTGGTCGGCGACGAGACCGCCGCGCCCGCCATCTCCGCGATCCTCGAGTCGCTCCCGGCCGGGCGCCGCGCCCACGCGTACATCGAGGTCCCTGACGCGCGGGACGGCCTCCCACTCGACCACCCGGCCGGATGCACGGTCACCTGGCTCGACCGCGCTGGCGGGGACAACGGCAGCCGCCTGATCCCCGCCGTCGAGCAGTGGCTGGCCGCCCATCCGGAGACCGTAGCGGCCGCATCCAGCACCAGGGTGCAGGAACTCGACGACGTCGACATCGACGTCGAGACGCTGTGGGAGAGCCCGGAGCAGGCGGGAACCGGCTTCTACGCCTGGATCGCGGGCGAGTCCTCCACCGTCAAGACACTGCGCAGGATGCTCGTGACCGGCAGCGGAATCGACCGCAGCCACGTCGCCTTCATGGGGTACTGGCGGCTGGGAAGAGCCGAGTCGTAGGCCGGAGCCTCAGCCCCCGCTGCTCTGCCTGTCCGTTCCTGCGAACGTCTCGGGGTAGTTGCTGAGCCACGACCAGTGGCTGAGCGGCCAGCTCACCACGAAGGCGCGGCCGACCACGTCGTCCAGGGGCACGAAGCCCTTTCCTGGGTCGTCCATGTGGTAGCGGGAGTCTGCGGAGGAGTAGCGGTTGTCTCCCATGACCCAGATCTTGCCTGCGGGCACGGTCACGTCGAACGGCTTGCCGGACACCGCCTGCACACCGGCGGGCAGCAGCACGTACGGCTCCTTCAGCGGGACGCCGTTGACGCTCATCTGGCCGAGGGCGTTGCAGCAGGTGATCCTGTCGCCCGGCAGGCCGATGACGCGCTTCACCAGGTGCTGATCACTGTCGGATGCGCCGAGGCCGACGAAGTCGAGGACGGCCCCGACCGCCTTCTGCAGCGGGTTCGCGGTGCTGGGCGCCGGAGCGGGGAGCCAGCCGCCCGGGTCTTTGAACACCACGACGTCTCCGCGTTGCAGACCGAACAGTTTGGGCTGGAACTCGTTGACGATGATCCTGTCGTTGATCTGGAGCGTGTTCTCCATCGAGCCAGACGGGATGTAGAACGACCGGACCACGAACGTCTTGACCAGGAAAGACACCAGAACGGCGACCAGGAAGATGACGACGACATCCCTGAGGAGCGTCTTCCAGGTCGACTTCCTAGCGCCGCGGCGCGTGGTGGCTGTGGTGCTTTCGGTCACAATCTTTCACCGTAGCGTGCCGACCCTGTGAGCTGCATCCGACTCCCCGTGCCCCCGCTTGGGGACCCTTGTGCGGTGGGTGCCGGGGTGAGACCATCAGAGCACGGGCGCGCCTGTCCCACCGGCCGCCCGCGTGACGATGCGAAACGCGCTGGAACGCTCCGAGCAGTGGTCACGACGCGAACGCCCGCGCCGCGCTGGGAGAGCCTGTGCCGTCGCCGTGGTCGCCGTCGCGCTGGTCTTCGGAACCCAGCAGGCGGCCTTCGGAGCTGGATGCGCAGAGGGCGACAGTGGATGCACGGTGTCGACTCCCACACCGACCCCCACGGATGCGCCGTCGACCGATCCGGGCGGCACCGGAGACGGCGACGCGACGCCGACCCCGACGCCGAGCCCGACCGAGACCCCGACGCCGACCCCGACACCAACGCCCACGCCCACTCCGACGCCCACGCCCACTCCGACCCCCACACCTACGCCAACGCCGACCCCCACTCCCACCCCGACCCCGACCCCCACAGCCACGCCACCGACCACCCCGCCGCCCACCGACCAGATCCCGCTCGAACCCTCACCTGTCTTCGACAACGGCGTCACGCTCGACCAGTCGCAGTCGCAGCTGCAGCAGGCTGCGCAACTCGCCAGCGACCTCGCCGCCGCCCAGCAGACCCTCGCCGACGCCACGCAGCAGTCGATCGGCGTGCAGCGCGAGAAGGACCAGGCCGTCGCCGCCGCCGACACGCTCGCAGCGCAGGCGAAGTCCGCGAAGAAGCAGGCGCAGCAGTCGGCAGCGTTCGCGACCGCCCTCATCCGGTCGCAGGGCTCCAGGTCGCTGACGATGGATCCGCTGGCCGCCGCGCTCGAAAGCCCTGGCAACCTGCTCGACAAGCTCGGCGCCGTCGACCGGTTCCGCTCGGTGACCGCATCCCGAGAAGCGGCGATGACAGCCGCGAAGCGCGACGCGGAGCAGGCGGCAGCGCTGCACAGGAGGGCCGAGGAGGCACAGCAGACCGCGGACGGCGTCGACCTCGATAGCAGCGAGCAGGCTGTCGCCGACGCGCAGACGGCGGTCGACACCGCGGAGTCGGCGCTCGCGTCGCTGCCGACGCTGCAGGCGGCCGGCATCGGCTGGCAGGCGCTCGCGGACGTGCCGGCCGGCGTGTCCGGCTGGGTGCTTCCCGTGCACGGGCCGCTCACCGACCTGTTCGGTCCGCGTCCCTCGCGCCCGGCTGGCACCGCGCTCTTCCACCCCGGTGACGACATCGGCGCAGGATGCCGCTCCACCATCGTCGCCGCGGCTGCGGGGACCGTCGTGGCGGCGGGACCGAACGGGTCGTACGGCAACTTCGTGATGATCGACCACGGCGGCGGCGTCGCGACGGCGTACGGCCACATCGTCGACGGCGGGATCGGCGTGACCGTCGGCGAGACGGTGCAGGCCGGGCAGCCGATCGCGCTGGTCGGCAGCACGGGCGCATCCACCGGGTGCCACCTGCACTTCGAGGTGCGCGTGAACGGCGTGCAGATCGACCCGCTGCCGTTCATGGCAGCGCGAGGCGTGACGCTCGGAACGCGCTGACAGACGCACCGGCCCGAACGCGCCGGACGCACCGGCCCGAACGCGCCGGACCCACCGGCCCGAACGCGCCGGACGCGCCGACCCTGGCAGCGCGACGCGCGTTCCTCTGTGTTCCCAGGGTGCTCTGGCCGATTTCCGTCTCGCGGGCGTACGGTGCACACATGACCGAACTCACCGAGCTCGTCGGGTCATGGATGCGGCGCCAGCGCTGGTACTCGACCAAGAGCGTCGAACCGCGGCTGCGGCTGCTCGCGTCCTTCGAGACCGGACGGGCGGACGACGACGTCCGTATCGTCACGCACTTCTTCGCCGACGACGCGCCGCGCACCCCTCGGGTGTACCAGGTGCCCGTCGTCGCCAGGCCCAACGCGGACGGCGACCCTGCGGCGCTCATCTGCGAGGCCGGTGGCCGCTATCTGTACGACGGCCCGGACGACGAGGCGTACGTCACGGCACTCGTCGGCCTGATGGACGGCGCGCTCGGCGTCGACGGCAGGGATGCGGCCGCGCAGGGGCACACGCTCGGCGCACCCATCGCCGTGCAGTCGTCGCGCAAGCTCACCGGCGAGCAGTCGAACACGTCGATCGTCGGCGAGCTCGTCGGGGGCAGGCTCGCGCTGATCAAAGTCTTCCGGGTGGTACAGGACGGCGAGAACCCGGACGTGTCCACCCTCGCGGCGCTCACCGCGGGCGGGTCGCTGCGCACCCCGGCGCTGCTCGGCTGGCTCACCGGAAGCTGGCCGGCGCCCGCTGGCGGAGGCCGCGCATCCGGCGAGCTGGCGTTGGTGCAGGACTTCCTGAGCGGCGCGGAGGACGGCTGGGAGCTCGCGGTGAGCGCGGCGGAGCGCGGGGAGGACTTCGCCGACCGTGCCAGGGAGCTCGGCGCGGGAACGGCCGAGCTGCACCTGTCGTTGGCGGAGGCGCTGCCGACCAAGCAGGCGACGCGCGACGATGTCGCCCTGGCCCTCGACGGGATGTTCCAGCGCCTCACGATCACCTCCAGCGAGGTGCCGGAGGTGGCCGAGCTGCGGGCGGGGATCGCGGCGGTCTACGAGGTGGCGGCGGAGGAACCGCATCCCCTGTTGCAGCGCATCCACGGCGACCTGCACCTCGGGCAGGTGCTGTACTCGCCGGAGCGCGGCTGGCAGTTCATCGACTTCGAGGGGGAGCCGCTGCGGCCGCTGTCCGAGCGCGCGATCCCGGATGCGACGATGCGGGATGTGGCGGGGATGCTGCGCTCGTTCGACTACGTCGCAGGGTCTCTCGCGCGTCGGGAGCCGCCGATCGACGTGAGTGCGTGGGCGGCGAGGGCCAGGCAGGCGTACCTCGAGGGGTATGCGTCCGTGGCGGGAGCCGCGGTGGCCGACCATCAGCGGCTGCTCGACGCCTTCGAGCTCGACAAGGCCGTGTACGAGGTCACCTATGAGGCACGGCACCGGCCGTCGTGGGTGCCGATCCCGCTCGCCGCGGTGCGCAGGCTGCTCTCGACCCGCGTCGGCTGAGGTCCGGCGGCGGGGAACGCCTGGCCACAGACGCACGATTCTCCGTCTTGCACGCAAGCTTGCATACAAGAGCGTAGACTGGCCGCATGATCCCCGCGGCAGAGCTTGCGTACGCCACCACCAAACGTCTCATCCTGAGTGGAACGGCCCCCGGCGGCGCCCTGCTCAGCGAGGCGCAGGTCGGCGCGGAACTCGGCGTGAGCCGCACCCCGGTGCACGAGGCGTTCCTGCGTCTCGCCGCCGAAGGGCTGCTCACGCTGGAGACGCGCCGCGGCGCGATCGTGACGCCGATGTCGCCCAGGGAGGCGCAGAACGTCCTCGACCTGCGCGAGGCCATCGAGGCGAGCGCCGCCCGCCGGGTGCTGGATGCGGGCGGCCCGGACGACGCGCTCATCACCGCCCTCGACGACGCGCTCGCCGAGCAGCGCGCTGCCATCGCGGCAGACGACGTCGAACGCTTCGTGGAGGCCGACCAGTGGTTCCACGCGGCGATCGTCGAGGCGTCGGGGAACGACCTCGCCGTGCACTTCTTCGGGATGCTCAGAGACAGGCAGCAGCGCATCCGGCACCAGTTGTTCCGGGTGCGGCCCGGCACCCTCGGCGACTCGCTCGCGGATCACGAGGCCCTGTTCGCCGCGCTCCGGGACGGCAGCGATGTGCGGAACGACGTGGAGAACGATGCCGAGAACGACGGCGACAACGACGGCGGCGCGGCGCAGCGCAGGGGCGGGACGGCGTTCGAGGAGCGCCTGCGTGCGCACATCGCCAGGAACCAGGGCGCCCTGTGAGCCGACCCACCACGCGCCCGCCGTGGCGTATCGTCTTCGCGCTGATGTTCTTCTGCTCCTGGTGCGGCAATCAGTTCAGCCCGTTGCTGCTGATGTACAAGGACGTGCAGCACTACTCCGAGCTGACCGTCAACATGTTCCTCGGCGTCTACGTGCTCGGTCTCGCTCCCGCGCTCCTCGTCGCCGGTCCGCTGTCCGACCGGCACGGGCGGCGTCCGCTGATGCTCGCCGGGGTGCTCACCGCCGTGCTGGCGAGTGCGAGTCTCGCTCTCGGCACGTTCGGGCCGGTGCCGATCTACGTCGGCAGGCTGCTGTCGGGCATCACGGTCGGCATCGCGATGGCCGTGGGAACGAGCTGGATGAAGGAGCTCTCCTCCCCGCGCTACGAACCCGGTGTGGATGCTGCTGCCGGAGCGCGGCGCTCCTCGCTCGCGTTCACGCTCGGCTCGGCCACCGGCGCGCTGGTCGCGGGCGGGATCGCCCAGTTCACCGCGCTCGGCGAGGAGCTGCCGTTCGCCGTGCACATCCTGCTGACCCTGCCGTTCGCGTGGCTGGTGCTGCGCGCGCCGGAGACGGCGACAGCCGGAGGGGAGCGCGGTCCTCTGCTCGCTCGGCTTCGCATCCCGGGCGCCGGGCACAAACGCTTCACCAGGGTGGTGGTCGTCGCCGCGCCGTGGATCTTCGCCGCGGCGGCGCTCGCGTACGGCTACCTCCCCGTGCTGCTGGCGAAGCAGACCGGCGACTGGGGGCTCGGCTACGCGACGCTGCTCACGGTGGTGGCGCTCGGTGTCGCGTCTCTGGTCCAGCCGCTCGCGAAGCGCCTGCACTCGGTCTCGAGCGCACGCGGTCTCGTTGCGGCGCTCGTGGTGATCGCGGTGGGGCTGGTCGTGCTCACCGGAGCAGTCGCCTGGGGGTCGCTGTGGCTGGGCGGTGCTGCCAGCGTCGTCCTCGGGGCGGGGATGGGAGTCGCCCTGGTGTCCGGCCTGCTGGAGGTGCAGCGCATCGCGAGTCCGCGCGACCTCGCCGGGCTGACCGGGATGTTCTACGCGGTCGCGTACGCCGGGTTCCTGGTCCCGACGATCATGGCGGCCCTGACGCCCCCGCTCAGCACGATCGGCCTCTTCATCGCCCTCGTCGTGCTCGCGGCCCTGTCCGCGGTGCTGCTGCTCGCGTCGTACACGAAGCACCTGCACCCGCAGGCCCCGACGCCGACCGCCCCAACTCCAACTGCCCCGACGCCAACTGCCCCTACGCCGACTTCCCCGACGCCCGCCATCGGCTGACGCCGTTCTCCGTCGCGACGGAGATTTCGAGCGACACGCCGCCGAACCCTCCGTCCGAACGGAGTTCGCGCCGCATCCACAGGGTTTCTCCTGCGGACCAATCGAGCCGCCCACACCGCCCCCACCACCGCGCCCCCGGCAACCCCGCTCCCGCTGCGCAGGAGTTCTCCGCGCATCCAGCCGGGTTCTCCTTCCGGACGGAGCCCCCAGCGGCGTGTCGTGCTGGGACTCCTGCCGGGCCGCGCGCCCACACCGCGGCGCCGGAGCGTTACCCGCGCGTCCGGCGCCACGTGGGGTCGGCGCATCGAAGCCCTGTGCCGCCTTGCGGCGATTGTCCTGCTGCCGGGCTCCTGGCGGTAGACAGACTGGGGATTCTACTGCTGAGTCGTAGCCTGAGCAACGATGCGGTAGCCGGCGCCGCGGTGGTTCTCCGGCAGCCGGTCGCCTGCCCCGTGCAGCTTGTGGCGCAGGCTGCCCTCCACGTACTCCTCCGGGTATGCGCCGCGCTTGCGCAGCTCGGGGATGACGAACTCCACCACGTCCTCGAAGGTCCCCGGAGTGATCGCGTACGCCAGGTTGAAGCCGTCGACGTCGGTGTCCTCCACCCACTCCTGCAACTGGTAGGCGATCTCCGAACCTGAGCCGACGATGAACGGGCCGAGGCCGCCGATCGCGCCGAGACGGCCGATGTCGCGCACCGTCCACTCGCTGCCGTCCTCGTTGGCGCGCTGGTAGTTGGCGACCGCCGACTGGATGGCGTTGCTCTGCACGTTCCCGATCGGCTCGTCGAGGTCGTAGGTCGACAGGTCGACGCCCATCCACCCGGACATGAACACCAGCGCACCCTCCGGCGATGCGTACGTCAGGTAGTCCTCGTACTTCGCCTGCGCCTTCTCGCTGGTCTCGTCGGTGATGATCGTGAGCAGCGTGTAGATGCGCGCGGCGTACCGGTCGCGCCCGGCCGCTTCGAGCGCATCCCGCAGCTTGGCGACTGTCGCCTTCAGCCCCTCCTTGGTGGAGGCGGCGACGAAGATGGCCTCCGCGTTCTCCGCCGCGAAGCCGATGCCGCGACTGGATGCGCCCGCCTGGTAGATCACCGGCGTGCGCTGGGTGCTCGGCTCCGACAGGTGGATGCCCGGCACCGTGTAGTGCTTGCCGTGGTGCCCGATCTCGTGCACCTTCGACGGGTCGGTGAACACGCCCGTCTCGCGGTCGCGGACGACGGCGTCGTCCTCCCACGACCCCTCCCAGAGCTTGTAGAGCACTTCGAGGTATTCGTCGGCCTGGTCGTAGCGGTCGTCGTGCTGGAGCTGGTCCTCGTGGCCCATGTTGCGCGCGGCGGACGGCAGGTACCCGGTGACAACGTTCCAGCCGATCCGGCCGTTGGTCAGGTGGTCGAGCGTCGACATGCGGCGCGCGAACGGGTATGGATGCTCGTACGCCGTCCCTGCCGTGATCCCGAACCCGAGGTGCTCGGTGACGAGCGCCATCGCGGACACCAGCAGCACGGGGTCATTCACGGGCACCTGGGCGCCGTGGCGGATGGCGGCCTCGTTCGACCCGCCGTACACGTCGTAGGTGCCCAGCACATCCGCGATGAAGATGCCATCGAACGCGCCGCGCTCGAGCAGCTTGGCCAGCTCGGTCCAGTATGTGAGGTCCTTGTAGCGCCAGGCCTGGTCGTCCGGGTGTCGCCACATGCCGGAGGACTGGTGGGCGACGCAATTCATATCGAAGGCGTTGAATCGGATCTGACGGGTCATGAAGCCAGGATGCGGGACGACCGTCCCCGACCGCACACCGGCCGAAACCTGGCGTAAAGAAACATGGACGGCGGTATCACCGGCACGTCACCCGCACATCACCCGCCTCACTCGCCGCGGAACTCCGGCTTCCGCTTCTGCTGGAACGCCGCGAACCCTTCGCGGTAGTCCGCCGTGTCGCGCAGTTCGGCCTGCGCGCGGTTCTCGGCGGCCACCGCATCCCACAGGGCGAGCTCTCCGTCGCGGATGGCCGCCACGATCCGTTTGCTCGCCAGCAGCGCCGCGGTGGCGCCGGTCGCGGCGGTCGCGGCGGCCGCATCCACCGCCTGCTGCAGCTCGTCCGCGGGCAGCGCCCGGCTGAACAGCCCGGAGGCGACCGCTTCCGTACCGCTCATCAGCCGCCCGGTGTAGATCAGCTCGAGCGCCTTGTGCGCACCGAGCCGCGACACGAACAGCGAGTGCCCTCCCGAGTCGAGCAGCGCCCCGAGGGCCGCGAACGGCGAGCCGATCTTCGCGTCCTCCGCCACGTAGACCACGTCCGTCGCCAGCAGCAGCCCGAGCCCGACGCCCAGCGATGCGCCCTGCGCCGCAGCGAAGGTCGGCGCGGGGAAGGCGCTCATCCGGCGCAGCAGCGGGGTGACCAGCCCGTCGAGGTAGCCGCTGACGTCGTCGGTCGCCGGGTCGACGCCCGCGATGTCGCGCCCGGCGCAGAACGCCCGCCCGACGCCGGTGAGGACGAGAGCGCGCACTCCCGCGGCCTCGGCCGCCTCGTACGCGGACGCCAGCTCGCGCAGGCCGGTCTCGTCGAGCGCGTTCAGCGTGGCGGGCGCGTCCAGGGTGACCCTGGCGATCCCGTCTGCGATGGCGAGGTCGATCATCTGTTCCCCCTCACACGTCGTAGTTCACGACGACGCGGTCTGTCAGTGGATGCGATTGGCAGGTGAGCACGTAGCCGCGCTCCAGTTCCTCCGGTTCGAGGGCGTAGTTCTCCGTCATGCGCACGTCGCCGGTGACGAGCCGTGCTCTGCAGGTGCCGCAGACACCGCCTGCGCAGGCGAACGGCACGTCGGGCCGCACTCGGAGGGCGGCGTTCAACACCGACTCGTTCGCATCCACGCGGGTGTCCACCGTCGAGGTCTGACCGTCGAGCGTGAACTCGATCTGCACGGTCTTGTCGCCCTCGCGAGCGACGACGGGGTGGCCGGCGTCGCCGGTGACCTGCCCTGGCTCGCCGGTGGTGAACAGTTCGAATCGGAGGTGCGAGCGGTCGACGCCGACCGACTCCAGCACATCCCGGCAGAGCTGCACCAGCTCGAACGGCCCGCAGAGGAACCACTCGTCCACTGTGGCAGGGGGGATGAGCACGTCGAGCATCCGGCGGAACCGCTCCTCGTCGATCCGGCCGGACAGCAGCGGTGCCGAGCGCTGCTCCCGGGAGAGCACGTGGTGGAGTGCCAGCCGAGACGGGTAGCGGTCTTTCAGGTCGGCCAGTTCTTCCAGGAACATGACGTCGATCGCCGTCCTGTTCGTGTAGACGAGGGTGAACTGCGAGGTGTCGGACGCCGACAGGATGCTGTGCGCGAGCGACATCAGCGGTGTGATGCCGGAGCCCGCGGCGATCCCGACGATGTGTTTGCCGTCGAGGCTGCCGAGGTCGGTGGTGAACGTGCCCTGCGGGCTCATCACGTCGATCAGGTCGCCCGGCTTGAGCTCGCTGGTCGCCCACGTGGAGAACGCGCCGCCGAGGTCGCGCTTGATCGCGACGCTGATGCTGCCTGCTCGACCCTCCGCCGGGCGCTGCGGTGGCCTGCAGATCGAGTAGCTGCGGCGCAGCTCGCGCCCGGACACGGTCGCGCGGAGAGCGACGTGCTGCCCCGGCTGGTAGTCGTACTCGCCGCGCAGCGCCTCCGGCACCGCGAACGTCACCTCGACACTGGCCGCGGTGAGCGGCCGCACCTCCGCGACCGCGAGCGTGTGGAATCGTGCGCGCGCCATCACAGCACCTTGAAGTAGTCGAACGGCTCCCCGCACGCGCTGCACTCGTAGAGGGCCTTGCACGACGTCGAGCCGAAGTGCGAGAGCTCGCGGGTGTCGAGCGACTGGCAGTTCGGGCACTTCACGGCCATCTGGATGCGCACCGGCCCGGTCGCCCGCGCCGATCCGGCCGCGGCGGCTCCCGTCGGTGGCGCGATCCCGAACGCCGCGAGTGCAGCCTTGCCCTTGTCGCTGATCCAGTCGGTGGTCCAGGCGGGGGAGAGGGCGAGGCGCACCGTGACCGGCCCGAACCCTGCTGCCGTGAGCGCCTGCACCACGTCGGCGCGGATCGTCTCCATCGCGGGGCATCCGCTGTACGTCGGGGTGACGACGACGTGCACGCCGTCGTCGGTGACGGTGACCTCGCGCAGCACACCGAGGTCGTCGATTGTGAGCACGGGCACCTCGGGGTCCACGACGGCGGCCGCCACGTTCCAGGCGGTGTCCGCCTCGGCGAAGTGGCCGCTCACCAGGTGGCTCCGGGGAACTGCCTGGCGAGCACCTGCATCTCGGCGAGCATCGGACCCAGGTGCTCCGAGTGCCGTCCGTGCCTCCCGCCGCCCGAGGCGGTGAACACGGCCGGCAGTTCCAGTCCGGTCTCGGCGAGCACCGGGCGGATGCTCGCGTCGAAGGCCGGACGCAGCGACGACGGACGCGGCGCGACGTCTTCGAGCCGGTCGAACAGCTCGTCGTCGGTGAACAGCTCGTCGACGTACGGCCACAGGTCGGACAGGGCGGTGACGGTGCGGCGGCGCGACTCGTCTGTGCCGAGCGCGAGGCGGAGCATCCACTGGTCGGCGTGGTCGCGGTGGTAGTCGACCTCCTTGACCGCCTTCGCCGCGATGGCGGCGAGCGTCGGGTCGGCGGAGGCGCGCAGCCGCTCATACAGTTCGAAGAGGTAGTGCGAGACGGCGAACTGCCGCACGATGGTGTGCGCGAAGTCGCCGTTCGGCTGCTCCATCAGGTGCGCGGAGCGGAACTCGTGCTCGTCGCGCCAGTACGCGAGGTCGTCCTCCGACCGGCCGGATGCGGTTCCCGCGTAGCGCAGGAGGGAGCGCGCGTGCCCGAGCAGGTCGAGCGCGATGTTGCCGAGCGCGACGTCCTCCTCCAGTTCCGGTGCGCGGGAGATCCAGGAGCCGAGGCGCTGAGAGAGCACGAGGTCGTCGTCGCCAAGCCGCATGGCGTATTCGGCGGTGTCAGGGTCGGCGAGTTCGTCACCCGCGATGAATTCGCTGTCGAGGGTGACGGCGGAGAGCTCGATGTGGCCGTGCTCCGGCTCGATGGGCAGCTCGGCGGTCGGCGGGGTGGTCGGCTCCGTCACAGGTGCTTCACCCCCTCGCTCTCGGTGTAATAGGTGGCGTGCCGGTAGTTCTTCCCCGCCGGCGACTCGAAGAACGCGCCCTTCGCATCCGGGTCGCTAGCGGTGATCGCGTCGGACGGGACCACCCAGATCGAGACGCCTTCGCTTCGGCGGGTGTAGAGATCGCGGGCGTTGCGCACGGCCATCGTCTCGTCCGGCGCGTGCAGGGAGCCGACGTGCACATGGCTGAGCCCGCGGCTGGAGCGCACGAAGACCTCCCAGAGCGGCCAGACCTCTGCGTGCCCTGCGTCAGGGGTGCCGGGGGCGGCCATCAGGCGCCCACCTGTCCGGGATGCGCGGCGTCGGTCGGCGCTGCGCCGGTCTGTTTTGCGGCGTACGCGGCGGCGGCCTCGCGCACCCAGCGTCCGTCCTCGTGGGCTTCGCGACGGCGCGCCATCCGCTGCGCGTTGCACGGCCCGCGACCGGCGAGAACCTCCTGGAACTCCGTCCAGTCGATCGGGCCGAGGTCGTACGCCTGGCGTTCCTCGTTCCAGCGCAGGTCGGGGTCGGGGAGTGTGGCGCCCAGCACCTCGGCCTGCGGCACGAGCATCCCGACGAACCGCTGGCGCAGGTCGTCGTTGGAGAAGCGCTTGATCTTCCACGCCATCGAACGGGCGGAGTTGGGGGAGTCGTCGTCCGGCGGGCCGAACATCATCAGCGACGGCCAGTACCAGCGGTTCACCGCATCCTGGGCCATCTCGCGCTGCTCCGCCGTGCCGCGCATCAGCGTGAGCAGGATCTCGAAGCCCTGCCTCTGGTGGAACGACTCCTCTTTGCAGATGCGCACCATCGCGCGGCCGTACGGCGCGTACGACGCGCGGCACAGCGGCACCTGGTTGCAGATCGCCGCGCCGTCGACCAGCCAGCCGATAGCGCCCATGTCCGCCCAGCTCAGGGTGGGGTAGTTGAAGATCGAGGAGTACCGCGCCTTGCCGGCGATCAACTGCTCCGTCATCTCGTCGCGGGTTATGCCGAGGGTCTGCGTGGCGGAGTAGAGGTAGAGGCCGTGACCGGCCTCGTCCTGCACCTTCGCCATCAGGATGGCCTTGCGCTTGAGGCTCGGGGCCCTGGTGATCCAGTTGGCCTCCGGCTGCATCCCGATGATCTCCGAGTGCGCGTGCTGCGACATCTGCCGGATGAGGGTCTTGCGGTAGTCGTCCGGCATCCAGTCGCGAGGCTCGACGCGGGAGTCGGTGTCGAGGAGTTCGGCGAAGCGAAGCTCTTCCGGTGTGCGCTCCTGGGGGAGCGGCTCTGCCGTGATGGTCATCGTCGACCCTTCCGAATTACTAACTGATCGTTCGGTTAGTATATAGTCTGGAACACGGTCCGGCAAACGCGGCTGGGCCGGGGACGAGGAGGTCGGAATGACGCACGCGCCCGCCAAGGCGATGATGGAACGCGACCGCGCATCCCGCGCCCTCGGCATGGTGGTCGAGCAGTCGGAACCCGGCAGCGCCACCGTGCGGATGCTCATCCGCGACGACATGCTGAACGGCTTCGACGTCACCCACGGCGGCTTCGTGTTCTCCCTCGCCGACACGGCGTTCGCAATCGCCTGCAACGAGGATGAGCGGGTGACCCTCGCCTCCGGAGCCGACATCGTCTTCCTCAAGCCGACCACGGCGGGGCAGACCCTCACCGCGACGGCGCGCGTGCGAGCGCGCAGCGGCCGAACCGGCCTCTACGACGTGAGCGTGACAGACGACGACGGCGAACCCGTCGCCGAGTTCCGGGGACGCAGCCACACCACCGCACGCACCGTCTAGCCTCACCCAGACCGTTCTCCACCAGCACCACAGCACCAACGGAGGTCCCGATGTCGACGACGACACCGAGCAAGCCAGGATTCCACCCGCCGGCGGCGGAAGAGCTCGATGAGGAGGAACGCCTCGACCCGGACGCGCTCCGCGCCCTGCAGCTCGAACGCCTGCAGTGGACCGTGCGCCACGCATACGACAACGTGCCGCTCTACACGGCCAAACTGGATGCGGCCGGCGTGCGGCCGGACGACATCCGCACGCTCGACGACGTGGCCCTGCTGCCGTTCACCACCAAGGAGGACCTGCGGCAGACGTACCCGTTCGGGATGTTCGCCGTGCCGATGGAGCGCATCGCGCGCATCCACTGCTCCTCCGGCACCACCGGGCGCCCGACCGTCGTCGGCTACACCGCAGGCGACCTCGACCGCTGGGCGTCGCTCGTCGCCCGCTCACTGCGCGCGGCGGGGGTGCGGCCGGGGATGCGCGTGCACAACGCATACGGTTACGGCCTGTTCACGGGCGGTCTGGGCGCCCACGCGGGCATCGAGAAGCTCGGTGCGACGGTCATCCCGATGTCCGGAGGGCAGACCGCCAAGCAGGTGCAGCTCATCCAGGACTTCGAGCCGGACGTGATCCTGTGCACGCCGAGCTATCTGCTCACGATCGCCGACGCGATGGTGGAGGCGGGCATCGACCCGCGCTCCACCAGCCTGCGCGCCGCCGTGCTCGGCGCGGAGCCGTGGACGAACGCGATGCGCCTGGAACTGGAGGACAGGCTCGGCATCGACGCCCTCGACATCTACGGGCTCAGCGAAGTGATGGGGCCGGGCGTGGGCAGCGAGTGCCTGGAGTCGAAGGACGGCCCGCACATCTGGGAGGACCACTTCCTGCCCGAGGTGGTCGACCCGGAGTCCGGTGCCGTCCTCCCGGACGGCAGCCCGGGCGAGCTGGTGTTCACGAGCCTCACCAAGGAGGGCTTCCCCGTGCTGCGCTACCGCACCCGCGACCTCACCCGGCTGCTGCCGGGAACAGCCAGGCCGGGGATGCGCCGCATCGAGAAGGTGACGGGCCGTGACGACGACATGATCATCCTGCGCGGCGTGAACCTGTTCCCGACGCAGATCGAAGAGCTGGTGCTCGGCATCGACGACCTCTCGCCGCACTTCGTCCTCGAACTGACCCGCCCGGCGACCCTGGATGTGCTGACCGTGCGCATCGAGTCCCGTCCGGGGGCCGGCGTGGATGCGGCGAACAGGGCGTGCGCGCTGCTGGTGCAGCGGGTGAAGGAACGCATCGGCGTGACGGTGAACGTCGCGCGCGAGGAGCCGGGCAGCCTGGAGCCGAGCGCAGGCAAGCAGCAGCGGCTGTTCGACCTGCGGTAGGCGCGGCGCCCGGGCGCCATGCCAGACTTGAGGGGCTATGACTGAGACCGAGATCCGACGGGGGCGCCCCGGCTACGACCAGCGCGGCATCCTCGAAGTCTCGGTCGCGGCCTTCAACGAGCACGGCTACGACGCCACCTCCATCGGGATGCTCGCCGAACGCCTCGGCCTCTCCAAGTCGGCCATCTACCACCACGTCTCGTCCAAGGACGAACTGCTGGAGCTCGCGCTCGGCGAAGCCCTCGACAGCCTGGAGGGTGTCCTCACGGAGCGCGGCGCGACGACGGGAGACGCAGCGGACCGCCTCGCCCACGTGCTGCGCGGTGCGGTGCGCGTGCTCGTGGACAAGCTGCCGTACGTGACCCTCCTGCTGCGCGTGCGCGGCAACACCGAGGTGGAGCGCGCCGCCCTGTCCAGACGCCGGGCCTTCGACCGTGCCGTCGCCTCCCTCGTGGTGGAGGCGCGGGACGCAGGCTCTTTGCGCGCCGACCTCGACCCCGGCATCGTCTCCCGGCTGCTCTTCGGCATGATCAACTCGATCGCCGAGTGGTACCGCCCCGGCGGCCAGGAGGACGCCGACCAGCTCGCCGCCGACGTCCTCACCGTCGCCCTCGACGGCCTCCGGGTGAAGTAGCCCCGCGCTCATCCTTTCCGTCCGGACGGAGTCCTCGGCCGACACGCCGCGCAATTCTCCGTCCGAACGGAGCCCAGCCCTCGTCCGGCCCGATTCTCCTTCCGAACGGAGACGCTGCCCCACGCTGCGCGACTCCGTTCGGAAGGAGAACCGCGGCGCGGCGGCCTCGGTCTCCGTTCGAACGGAGATTCGCCCGGCGTGGCGGCCGCGACGTCCTGCCGGACGGTCGCGCCGCTACTCCTTCGCCACCAGCGTCAGCACGTCGTAGGTGGCGACGGTCTCGTCGTGCTGGTTGTGGATGACCGCATCCCAGCGCACCTCGCCGTACTCGTCCGTCTCGCGCGGCGTGATCTGCTTGGCCGTCAGGGTCACCCGGATGCTGTCGCCCGGCACCACCGGCGTGAGGAACCGCAGATTCTCCAGCCCGTAGTTCGCGAGCACCGGCCCTGGCGCAGGGTCGACGAACAGCCCTGCCGCCCAGGAGACGAGCAGGTAGCCGTGCGCGACGCGGCCGGGGAAGAACGGGTTGGCCGCCGCCGCCTCCTCGTCCATGTGCGCATAGAACGTGTCGCCGGTGAACGTCGCGAACGTCTCGATGTCGTCGAGGGTGACGCGGCGGCTCTTCGAGAGCACCTGGTCGCCGATCGTCAGCGTCGACAGCGCCTTGCGGAACGGATGCACGCCGTCCGCGCTCGCCGTCGCTCCCTGGTGCCACACCCCGGTCACCGCCGTCAGCAGCTCCGGCGTGCCCTGGATCGCCGTGCGCTGCATGTGGTGCAGCACGGCACGGATGCCGCCCAGCTCCTCTCCGCCGCCGGCCCGGCCCGGCCCGCCGTGCACGAGGTGCGGCATCGGAGAGCCGTGCCCGGTCGACGTTCGGGCGTCATCGCGGTCGAGAAGCAGCACGCGGCCATTGGATGCGGCGATCCCGGTGACGAGATCCCGCGCGAGAGCGGGGTCGTGGGTCGCGACGCTGGTCACGAGCGAGCCGCCGCCGCGTGCCACCAGGCGCACCGCATCCGCCGTGGTGTCGTAGCTCAGGATGCTCGCGACGGGACCGAAGGCCTCGATCGTGTGGACCGCATCCACGTCGGCGTCGGCGAAGCGGAGCACGATGGGGGAGACGAACGCGCCGTCCGTGGCCTGGCCGGTCGAGCCGTCCGCGCGCAGCACCTCCGGCGCCGCCAGGTCGCCGACGACGATCTCGCCGCCCGCGTCGACCAGGCGGCCGACCTGGCGCAGCACCTCGTCGCGCTGAGCGAGCGACGCGAGCGGTCCCATGGTCACGCCCTCCGCTCGCGGGTCTCCGACGACCACCCGCTGCTGGATGCGCTCGCGCACCGCGGCCACGAGGTCGTCCACCGCGGCGGCGGGCACGATGGCGCGGCGGATCGCGGTGCACTTCTGCCCGGACTTCGCCGTCAGCTCGGTGACGAGCTGCTTCACGTACGCGTCGAACTCGGGCGTCCCCGACACGGCGTCCGCGCCGAGCACGGAGGCGTTGATGGAGTCGGTCTCGCTGGTGAACCGCACGCCGCCGGTTTGCACGGCGTCGTGCGCGCGCAGCTTCTCCGCGGTCGACGCCGAACCGGTGAACGCGACGATGTCGCCGAGCCGCAGGTGCTCGAACAGGTCGGGGACTGCGCCGGACACCAGTTGCAGGGACCCGGCGGGCAGCAGCCCCGTCTCGTCCAGGATGCGCACCATCGCCTCGGCGACGTAGCCGGTGGGCGTCGCGGGCTTCACCAGCGTCGGAACTCCGGCGAGGAACGCAGGGGCGAACTTCTCCAGCGCGCCCCACACCGGGAAGTTGAACGCGTTGATCTGCACGGCGACGCCGGTCAGCCTGGTGTAGATGTGGCGGGCGATGAACGAGCCGTCCGCCGACAGCGACTCGACGGGTCCGTCGAGGTAGACCTGGCCGTTCGGCAGCTCGCGTCGCCCCTTCGACGAGTACGTGAACAGCACGCCGATGCCGCCGTCGATGTCGATCCACGAGTCGGTCTTCGTGGCACCGGCGCGACTCGACAGCGCATACAGCTCGTCTTTGCGCGCGGTGAGCGCCTGCGCGAACTGCTTCAGCAGCACGGCACGCTGGTGGAAGGTGAGCGCGCCGAGCGACGCCTGCCCGACCGTGCGAGCGTAGTCGAGCGCGCCCGCCAGGTCGAGGCCGGCGGTGCTCACCCTCGCGACGAGTTCGCCGGTGGATGCGTCGCGCACCTCCGTGGTGTCGCGCACCTCCGTGGTGTCGCGCACCTCCGTGGCATCTGGCGCGTCTGCTGCATCTGGTGTCCACCATCCGCCCTTCACGTAGCTGGGCAGAATGTCGTGCTGGCTCATCGGTGAACCTCCGGTGTCGCGGGGTGGGTAACAGTGCGGGAATCAGGGGACGGCGTCGTCGGGGCGGACGCATCCGGCCAGTCGTAGAAGCCGCGCCCCGACTTCCGTCCGAGGCGCCCGTCGGCGACCATCGATCGCAGCAGGGCGGGCGGCTCGAAGCGCGCGCCGAGGTGTTCGTGCAGGTACTCGGCGATGCCGAGCCGCACATCCAGGCCTACGAGATCGGTGAGCCGCAGCGGTCCCACCGGATGCTTGTAGCCGAGCACCATCGCCGCGTCGATGTCGTCCGCGCTCGCGACGCCATCCTCGAGCATCCGGATCGCCTCCAGCCCGAGCGCGACGCCGAGCCGCGAGGAAGCGAAGCCGGGGGCGTCGGACACGGTGATGGGCGTCTTGCCGATCGCGGCGACCCAGCCCTGCGCGGCAGCGACCACCTCCGGCCGGGTGGCAGGGCCGGTGACCACCTCGACCAGCGCTGAGGCCGGCACCGGGTTGAAGAAGTGCATCCCGAGGAAACGGCCGGGGGAGCGGAGGGCGCCTGCGAGCTCGCCGATCGAGATGGACGAGGTGTTGCTCGCCAGCACGGCGTCGACGGACATGGCGCTCTCGGCACGGCGCAGCGCATCCACTTTGAGGTCGCGGTCCTCCGGCACGGCCTCCACGACCAGTCCGCACTCGGCGAAGGCATTCGTGGCCGTGGCGGTCGTGAGGCCGGCCACCAGCTCGTCGGCGCTGCGCTCGGTCGCGCCACGTTGCACCGACGCGTCGAGAGCGCTCCGGATGCGGGCGCGGGCGGCGTCGGCCGCCTCGCCGTCGCGCTCCACCACGGTCACCGCCGCCCCGGCCAGCAGGAACGCGTGCGCGATGCCCGCGCCCATCCGTCCGCCGCCGAGCACCCCCACGCGCTCGGGAACGCCAGCGCGCTCGGGAATGCCACCGCGCTCGGGGACGCCGCCGGAGTCAGGAGCCCCCATCCGCTCGTCGACACCGTTCATCGCTTCCGCCTCCGCTCCAGGAACTCGGTCATCCGCCTGTGCTTCTCGGGCGATTCGAACAGCACAGCCTGCGCGTCCGCCTCCGCAGCGGGATGCGCGGAACGCGGCGCGTGGAACACCGCTTTCGTGTATCGCGTGGCCAGCCGGTCGTTGGCGGCGATGCGGTCGGCCAGCGCGTGCGCGGCCGGCAGCAGCGCATCCGGTTCGTGCAGCTCGGTGACGAGCCGCGCCGTCAGGGCCTCTCCGCCGTCCAGGATGCGTCCGGCGAGGACGATCTCTTTGGCGAGCGGTTCGCCGACCAGCTCCGCTAGCCGCCAGAGCGCACCGGCCGCCGCGATGATGCCGAGCCCCGTCTCCGGGTTGCCGATGCGCAGCCGTGGGGTGCCGAGGCGGAAGTCGGCCGCGTACGCCAGTTCGGCCCCTCCGCCGAGCGCGTAGCCGTCGATGGCGGCGATGACAGGGAGCGGGAGGGCGGCGATCCTGCTGAACACCGTGGCGTTGATGAGGAGGCGAGCGTCGGCCGCCGTCCGATCGCGCAGTTCGGCGATATCCGCACCGGATGCGAACACCCCGTCGCCGCCCGTGACGATCAGGATGCGCGGCTCCTCTTCAAGGGCGGCGCACAAGGCGTGCAGGTCGTCGACCATCCGCTGGTCGATGGCGTTCCTGGTCTCTGGACGGTTGAGGCGCGCCACGACGCGGTCGTCGCTCTCCTCGACCAGGAGGGTGCGCATCCCATTCATCCCGGCTCCGTTCCCGGCTCTGCCGCTCATGTCGCCGCCACCGCTCATGCCGCCACCGCTCATGTCGCCGCCGCCACCGCCGCCACCGCCGCCGCCGCTCATGCTGCCTCGACGATCATCGCGGCGCCTTGGCCGACGCCGACGCACATCGTGGCGAGCCCGTACCGCGAGCGCTCGCGCTCCATCCGGCCGAGCAGTGTGACCAGCAGGCGTGCGCCGCTCGACCCGAGCGCGTGTCCGAGGGCGATGGCGCCGCCGTCGGTGTTGACGAGCTTGTCGTCCAGCCCGAGTCTCCTGATGCACGCGATGGCCTGGCTGGCGAACGCCTCGTTCAGCTCGACGCTGCCGAGCTGCCCCAGCTCCAGCCCGCTGCGCTCCAGCGCCTTGTGCACTGCTGGCACCGGTCCGAGGCCCATGATCTCCGGGGCGACGCCGACGCTGGTGCCGACGACGACGCGGGCTCTCGGCGTCAGACCGTACCGGCTGACGGCGTCCGCGCTCGCCACGACGATCGCCGAGGCGCCGTCGTTGAGCGGGGACGAGTTGCCTGCGGTGACCACGCTGCCGCCTGCGACGACCGGCCTCAGGGCGGCGAGCGCGTCCCTGGTCGTGTCGCGGCGGATGCTCTCGTCGACAGTCACCAGGCCGCGCGGGGTCTCGACCGGCAGGATCTCGTCCGCGAAACGTCCCGCGTCCGTCGCCGCCGCTGCGCGCTGGTGGCTGCGCAGGGCGAACGCGTCGGCGTCGTCGCGGCTGATGCCGTCGATGCCGGCCACCTCCTCGGCCGTCTCCGGCATCGAGTACGTGGCCTTGGCGCGCTCGAGGAAGCGGGGGTTGGTGAAGCGCCAGCCGATCGACGTGTCGAACTGCGGCCCCGGCTTGGCGTAGGCGCGCTCCGGCTTGCCCTGCACCCAGGGCGCCCTGGTCATCGACTCGACGCCGCCAGCGACGACGATGTCCGCATCCCCGGCCCTGACCGCCTGCGCCGCCATTGTGACGGCGGAGAGCCCGGATGCGCAGAGCCGGTTCACCGTGATGCCCGGCACGGCGTCCGGCAGTCCGGCCAGCAGCGCGGCCATGCGGGCGACGTTGCGGTTGTCCTCGCCTGCCTGGTTGGCGGCGCCGACGATCACCTCGTCGATCGTGTGCTGCTCGATGCCGGCGCGGCGAACGGCCTCCGCGATCACGAGCGCCGCGAGGTCGTCTGGTCGGACTCCGCTCAGGGCTCCGCCGTAGCGTCCGACCGCCGTGCGCACTCCGCCGACGAGGTAGGCCTCGGTCATTGCTGCCCCTGTTCGTTCATCATCGAGCGACGTCCGGAATTACCGACCGAACGTTCAGGAAGTAATCTTTTCAGACGCAGCCGCTCACCACAACTCCGCGGCTATGCTGTGGCGCATGAGCGACGGCGACTGGACCATCCACCTCGGGGAACTGGACGAGAAGATGGGGGTCCGCATCCTGGAGCAGTCGGCGGAGCGTGTGGTCGCCACCATGCCGGTCGAGGGCAACCGGCAATCGTTCGGGCTGCTGCACGGCGGCGCGTCTGTCGCGTTCGCGGAAGCGCTCGGCTCCTGGGCGGCCGTGATCCACGCCGGTCCTGGCCGCACGGCCGTCGGCGTCGACATCAACGCCACGCACCACCGCTCGGCCCGCAGCGGACTCGTGACCGGCGTCGCCACGGCCATCCGCCTCGGCCGCACCATCGCGTCGCACGAGATCGTCGTGACCGACGAAGACGGCAACCGCCTCTGCACCGTGCGCATCACCAATCTGATCCTCGACAAGGCCGACTGAGCCCGCTCCGCCCGCCCCCCTCCGCTCCGCCCCGTCGCCACCACGCCTCACGCACGACTCGTGCGAAAGGCGCGGTCCTCGCACGCGCCACCGCGCCTTTCGCACGACTCGTGCCCGCCGCCGGACTAGCGCAGGTCGTGGTCCTCGAAGACGAGCGACGTCTTGGTGTCGCGGACGGAGGGGATCGCGGGCAGTTCCTCCAGGACCACGCGGCGCAGGTCCTCGTTGTCGCGGGCGCGGACGAGCAGGATCACATCGAAGTCGCCGCCGACCAGTGCGAAGTGCTCCACCTCGGGGATGGCGCGCAGCGTGTCCCTGAGCTCGTGCCACGACGCCTGGTCCACCCGCAGCGTCACATACGCCGACGACGCACGGCCGGACAGCCGGGGGTCGACCTTCGCCGTGAAGCCCGTGATCACGCCATCCTCGATCAGCCGGGAGAGCCGCGTGTACGCGTTCGCCCTGGAGACGTGCGCCGCCTCGGCGACCGCCGTGATGGAGGCGCGGCCGTCGGCGCGGAGCGCGTCGATGATGCGGGAGTCGATGTCGTCCATAGCTGTCAGACAGTTTGACACCGAAACGGGTGATGTGCATCCGTTCGTCTCGAAAATGATTCGCCTCTAGCGTGCGCGATCCAGCGAAGTCATTCTGAAAGACAGCGACGTCTTTCAAAGGAGAACGGATGCACGCCGACGACCTGCTGCCGCGCGCCACCCCGGTGCGGCTGATCGAACAGGACGGTTCGTCTCACGAGGACGACCAATACCCCACCCCGTCCGTAGGGCGGATGCTCGACGGCTACCGCAAGCTCGTGCTCGGCCGCCGCATCAACGACCAGGCCAACGCGCTCGTGCGTCAGGGGAGGCTCGCCGTCTACCCGTCGTCGCACGGCCAGGAGGCCTGCGAGGTCGCAGCGGCCATGGTGCTCGCCGACCGGGACTGGCTGTTCCCGACCTACCGCGACACCGTCGCCGTCATCACGCGCGGCGTCGACCCGTTCGACGCGTTCCTGCTGCTGCGCGGCGACTGGCACTCCGGCTACGACCCGCACGAGCACAACGTCGCCCCGCAGGCCACCCCGCTCGCCACTCAGCTCCTGCACGCCGTCGGCTTCGCGCACGCCGCCAGGATGCGGGGCGAGGACACGGTCGTGCTCGCCATCTGCGGCGACGGCGCCACCAGCGAGGGCGACTTCCACGAGGCCATGAACTTCGCCGCCGTCTTCCACCTGCCCGTCGTCTTCCTCGTGCAGAACAACGGCTACGCCATCTCGGTTCCGCTCAGCAGGCAGACAGCGGCGCCCAGCATCGCGCACAAGGGCATCGGCTACGGGATGCGCGGCCGCCAGGTCGACGGGAACGACCTCGCCGCGCTGCTCGCCGTCCTCGGCGAAGCGGTCGACGAGGCGCGCGACGGAGGAGGCCCGACCCTGGTGGAGGCGCTGACCTACCGCATCCAGTCGCACACCAACGCGGACGACGCCTCCCGCTACCGCAGCGACGACGAGGTCACGCCGTGGCTCGCCCGCGACCCGCTGCTGCGGGTGCGCGCCTGGCTGAAGACGATGAATGCGCTGAGCGACGGAGACGAGGTCGAGCTCCAGGCCAACGCGGAGCGGGTCGCCAGCGACCTGCGCGCCGCCGTCAACGCCGAGGCCGAACCGCATCCGGAAGACCTGTTCGCACACGTCTACGCCACGCAGACGCCGCAGTTGCGGGAGCAGGCGGCGCAGCTCGCCGACGAGCTGGACAGGCAGCGGCAGGCAGAGAACGCACACGACCAGGAGGCAGCCCGATGACACTCATGCACGACGCACCGGCCGTCCCCGGGTCCGCCATCGTGACCATGTCGATGGCCCAGGCCATCAATCGGGCCATGGCCGACGCCCTCGACGCCGACCCGGCCGTCCTCGTCTTCGGCGAGGACGTCGGCGTGCTCGGCGGCGTCTTCCGCATCACCGACGGTCTCGCCGCCCGGTTCGGCGAGTCCCGCTGCTTCGACACCCCGCTCGCGGAGGCCGGGATCGTCGGAACCGCCGTCGGCATGGCCATGAACGGGATGCGCCCGGTGGTCGAAATGCAGTTCGACGCGTTCGCGTACCCGGCGTTCGAGCAGATCGTCGACCACGTCGCCAAGATGGGCAACCGCACCAGGGGAGCCGTGCGGCTGCCGATGGTGATCCGCATCCCGTACGCGGGCGGCATCGGCGGCGTCGAGCACCACTCCGACTCGTCCGAGTCCTACTACGCGCACACGCCAGGCCTCACGGTCGTGTCGCCTGCCACCCCGCAGGACGCGTACGGGCTGCTGCGCGCATCCATCGCGTCGCCGGACCCGGTCGTGTTCCTGGAGCCGAAGAAGCTCTACTGGTCGACGGGAGAGGTCGACCTTGCAGCGCCCGTCCCGCAGCTCGGCCGCGCCCGCATCGCCAGAGAGGGTACAGACGCCACCCTGATCGCGTACGGCCCGAGCGTGCCGGTCGCGCTCGCCGCGGCGGATGCCGCGGAGGAGGAGGGGCGCAGCCTGCAGGTGGTCGACCTCCGCAGTCTTGTTCCGTTCGACGACGAGACGGTCTGCGCAGCGGTGCGCTCGACGGGCCGTGCCGTGGTGGTCGCCGAGGCCCCTGGCTTCGCCAGCATGGCCAGTGAGATCGCGGCGCGCGTCTCCGAGCGCTGCTTCCACGTCCTGGAGGCGCCTGTGCGCCGGGTGACAGGGTTCGACACTCCGTTCGCTCCGCCCAAGCTGGAGCGGTTCTACCTGCCGGGAGTCGACCGCATCCTGGACGCGGTGGACGATCTCCAGTGGGAGGACGCGTGAGCGCGCAGGTCTTCCGGCTGCCCGACCTCGGCGAGGGACTCACCGAGGCGGAGCTGGTGCGCTGGCTGGTCGCGGTCGGCGACGTGATCGTCGTCGACCAGCCGATCGCGGAGGTGGAGACGGCCAAGTCGGTGGTGGAGGTGCCCTCGCCGTTCGCCGGAGCCGTCTCCGCCCTGCACGGCGAGGAGGGGGAGGCGCTGGCCGTCGGCGCCCCGCTGATCGAGGTGGAGGAGCCGGCTCGGGATGCGGTTCCGGCGCCGGAGTCCCAGAGTGCGCCGGACCCGGAGAGCACGGGGGGCTCTGGCCATGTCCTGGTCGGTTACGGCACGACCGAGCTGCACCACTCCGGTCGTCGGCGCGTGCGCCGCTCGACGGTGACGGCCGCCGCAGCCGCGGCACCCGCCGCTGCGCCGGCTCGTTCCGGTCCCGTGCCCGTGATCTCGCCCGTCGTCCGCACGCTGGCCCGCACCCACGGCATCGACCTGTCCACGGTCCGCGCGACGGGCGAGGGAGGCGTCATCACGCGACGCGATGTGGAGGCGGCGCTCGCAGCGGGCGCATCCGCTGCCCCCGCGCCCGCTGCCCCCGCGCCCGCTGCCCCCGCGCCCACTGCCCTCGCGCCCGCTGCCCCGGCGCCAGCCGAGACGGCCCCCTCGGTCGACCACCGCACCGGTCTCGCGCTGCGCGCATCCACCCCGTTCTCGCTCTTCCGCCGCACGGTCGCGGCGAACATGACTCGCAGCCGCTCCGAGATCCCGGAGGCGACCGTCTGGGTCGACGTGGACGCCACCGAGCTGTGGGATGCTCGCCGCCGTATGCGCTTCGGCGACCGTACGCCGTCGCTGCTGTCCTTCGTCGCCCGCTTCACGCTGGCAGCGCTCGCGCGCCGACCCGAGCTCGCCGGTCGCGTCACCGGAGACGGCGCGGGCATCGACACCTTCGACGGCGTCAACCTCGGCTTCGCCGTCGACTCGCCGCGCGGACTCGTCGTCCCGGTGGTGCGCCGCGCCGACAGGATGACCATCCGCGAACTCGACGGCGCCTTCGACAGGCTCACCCGCGACGCCCGTGCGGGCGGTCTCGCACCGGCCGAGCTCACCGGCTCGACGTTCACGATCAACAACTACGGCAGTCTCGGGGTCGACGGCAGCGCTGCGATCATCAACCACCCCGAGGTCGCCATCCTCGGCATCGGCCGGATGATCGAGCGCGCCTGGGTGGTCGACGGCGTCGTCGTGCCTCGCCGTATCGCCCAGCTCTCCCTCGTCTTCGACCACCGGGTGACCGACGGAGGCGTCGCCGCCGGGCTGCTGCGCGACATCGCCGACGCTCTGGAGTCGCCGCTCGCTCTTCTGGCGGACGCGCCTCCGACATGAGCAATAATCCCCAAATTCATAGATATCACGCGTGTAACATGTAAAAATAGAACATGTCACTCCGATTGAGAACTCTTGTCCGTTGGCTGTCGCTGTCCACCGCTCTCCCGCTCGTCGTCTCTCTCGCTGTCACGAGCGGCGCCGTACCGGCGGCAGCCGAGACGGCTCTGCAGGGCGATGTCGTGGCGGTCGACGTCGACACCGGCGCCGAGCTGCTGCCCATTGCTGGCCGGACGCGGTCGATCGGCAGCGGCTACGCCTTCTTCGCCTTCTCGGGCGGAATGCTGACGCAGAACGCAGGAACGTACACCGTTCGCCTCGTCGACACTCCGGGCATCGAGGAGATGCGCGCGGCGGTCAAGGCGTCCGTCGACGACGTCAACGCGCAGCATGCCGCCCGGCTCACCCTCGCGCCCGGTGTCACCGCCGCACGAGTGGCTTCCGCTGGAGAGATCCTGGTGGCCATCGACGACACGAAGTGCCCGACCTCGGCGGGATGCGCAAGCCCGGGTGTCCGCTGGATGGAAGGCGAATACCACGCCGTCTCCGGTCTGGCCTGGATCACGCCGCAGGTGCTGCGATACACCGCAGACCAGAAGCAGCACGTCGTCGCGCACGAACTCGGCCACACCCTCGGACTCGCGCACTACGACCAGACGCACCAGGGCGCGACACAGCTCATGCACTTCGCCTCGTACGAGGCGACCACGCTCCGGACAGGAGACCTGGCCGGTCTCCGATTCCTGAGCAACCCGACCCTCATCGCGCCGTCCATCGTCACCGGCTACTTCCGCGACCTGCTCGGGCGAGCACCGACGGCCGCCGAGCTGGACGTCTGGACGCACGACGTCATCCACCGCGGCCAGGATGCGGTGGCCGCGAGCCTTCTCAACTCGGCCGAGCATCGCACCAGGGTGATCGTCGACAGCTATCGCGCCGCGCTGGGCCGCACGCCGAGCGGAGGCGAACTCGCGCAGCAGTTGGCTTCGCTGGAACGGGGGACGACGCAGCGCACCCTCCTGGCCACGCTGTGGAGCTCGGACGAGGCGCACGCCGGAGCGGGCGGCACGGACACCGCGTGGGTCGCCTCCCTCCACCGCGGAATCCTCGGCAGAGACGGCGACTCCGCCGCGCTCGCAGCCGGGGTGTCCGCCGCGGCGGTCTCAGGGCGATTCGACGTCGCCCGGTCGATCCTGGCGTCGCCCGAATACGCGACGAGGCACCTCGAGAAGCAGTACCGGGAGCTGCTCGGGCTGCCGGTCAGCGCGATCGGCACCACGATGTGGACTCCATACGTGCAGAGCGGCGACTGGGAGAATCTCACCCGTGAGCTCGTCATCACGCACACCTACGAGAAAGCCGTTCTCGCGCGCTACGGAGTCTGACCGGCCGGGCGTACGCTGTCGGACATGACCGACAAGAAGCCGGAAGACGACGACTACGACCTGTCCATCGAGAAGGAAGTGGCGCCGGAGGAGAACATCCCCTGGCTGCCGCATCCCACGCCTGCCGACGGGGACGCGCCAGCTCCCTGACCGCGGCGTCCGCTCTGCACAGGTGGTCCCGCATCGCCGTGCCGCCCGCCGTGCCGCCTGTCCGGCGCGCGCGGCTGCGGGACCACCCGTGCATCTAGGCTTGTTCGGTGAGTGCTGACAGGAGACGGGCCTTCCCCGTGTGGCTGGCCATCGTCTTCGCCGTTCTGTGCGGGGCGGGCGTCGCACTGCAGTCCAGGGTCAACGGCGAGCTCGGCGCGCGGATCGGAGACGGCTTCACCGCCGCCGTCATCTCCTTCGGCTCCGGCCTGCTCATCCTGCTGGTCGCGCTGGCCGTCGCTCCAGCCGGGCGCCGCGGACTCGGCAGGGTCGTCGGCGCCCTCCGCGGGGGAGAGCTGCGCTGGTGGTACGTCTGCGGTGGCGCGGCAGGCTCGTTCCTCGTGCTGTCGCAGGGACTCACCGCCGCGGTGCTCGGCGTCGCGCTGTTCACCGTGTCGATCGTCGCGGGTCAGACCGTCAGCGGACTCGTCCTCGACATGATCGGCGTCGGTGCGGGAGGCAAGCGGCCGCTCACTCCGGCGCGCGTCGTCGGCGCGGCTCTCGCGCTGGCGGCCGTGAGCTGGGCCGTCTCCTCGCAGTTCGGCGGGAGCGTGCCGCTCTGGATGATGGCGCTTCCGCTCATCGCCGGACTCGGAGTCGGCTGGCAGCAGGCCGTCAACGGTCAGGTGCGCGTCGTCGCGGAGAGCGCGCTGACGGCGACCTTCATCAACTTCGTGGTCGGCACCACCGTGCTCGTGGTGCTGATGGTCATCCACTCGTCGATCGTGGGCTGGCCGACATCGCTGCCCGCCGAGCCGTGGCTCTACGTCGGCGGGGCGATCGGCTGCATCTTCATCGCGGGGGCCGCCCTGCTCGTCCGTGTGCTCGGTGTGCTGGTGCTCGGGCTCGCGACGGTGGCCGGACAGCTCCTCACCGCGCTGCTGCTCGATCTGCTCGCACCGAGCTCCGCGCATCCCGTGGCGTTCTCGACGGTCGCCGGCACGCTGCTGGCGCTGGTCGCGGTGGCCGTCGCGAGCATCCGGTGGGGGAACGCTGCCAGGAGCGGCCAGGCTACGAAAGCGTCGTGAGGTAGCGCTCAGGGTCGACGGTCTTGCGGTGGCTCTCCTTGGAGCCGTCCGGGATGCCGCCGACGTAGAGCCAGCCGAGCAGCCGCTCGTTCTTCTTCAGGCCGTGCATCTTGTGAACGGCTTTGGCCCTGGTCTGGTGACCCGTGCGCCAGATCACGCCCCAGCCGGCGTCGTGCAGCAGCAGGCTCAGGATGTGCGCCACACCGGAGGCGACGGCGTCCTGCTCCCAGCCGGGCACCTTCTCGCTCTTGGTGCGAACCGAGACGATCGCCAGCAGCAGCGGTGCGCGCAGCGGCTTGGCCGCGATCTTCTCCGCGTCGGAGCCGGAGGCGTGCGCGTCCTTCGCGAACGCGGCGCCCAAGCGGGAGCGAGCGTTTCCACGCAACTCGATCACGCGCCACGGGTGCAGTGAGCTGTGGTCGGCCACGCGTCCCGCCGCCGCGATCAGCGGCAGGAGCTGCTCGTGTGTCGGCGCCGCCTCCGTCACTCGCGAGTACGAGCGACGGGAGGCGACGGCGTCGACGAGCTTGGACACTGCTACTCGCCCTCGGTGAAGTTGAGGGAGAGCGAGTTCATGCAGTAGCGGTCGCCCGTCGGAGTGCCGAAGCCGTCGTCGAAGACGTGGCCGAGGTGCGACCCGCAGGTCGCGCAGCGAACCTCGGTGCGGACCATGCCGAGGCTGTTGTCCTCGAGGAGCTGCACGGCGTCCGGTCGGACGGACTCGTAGAAGCTCGGCCAGCCGCATCCCGAGTCGAACTTGGTGCCCGACTTGAAGAGCTCGGCTCCGCAGGCGGCACAGGTGTAGAGGCCGGCGCGGCTCTCGTCGAGCAGTTCGCCCGTCCACGGCCGCTCCGTGCCCGCCTCACGCAGCACGGCGTACTGCTCCGGGCTGAGCTCTGAGCGCCACTCGTCTTCGCTCTTGGCGACGTTGTACTCCATGCGTGTTCCTTTCGTCGTTCTCCACACTAAACGGATGCGGGGCCGCGCCTGTTCCCTGTTTCGTCCCGCGAACCGCCGCGCGGCGGAAGGCCAACACACAGAAAGCCGGAAATAGGATGAACCGCGAACGCACCAGCGACGCACGACCGACAGGAAATGAAGGGACCAGGGTGGCGAACGCGGCAGACGACCGGGCATCCATCCAGCGCCCAGACGGCCTGAGCGAGCGCGACGTCGCGATCATCGCGTTCGAGCGGCAGTGGTGGCGGCACGCCGGTGCCAAGGAGCAGGCCATCCGTGAGGAGTTCGGTCTGTCCGCGGCACGGTACTATCAGCTACTCGGTGCACTGATCGACCAGCCGGCCGCTCTGCAGCACGACCCCATGCTCGTCAAACGCCTGCTCAGACTGCGCGAGGCGAGAATGGCCGCCAGAAGCTCCCGGACGCTCGCGTCCGACGACTGAGGACCCTCGACACGATGGCTGAGAAGTACCCCAAGGACCGGTTCGACGCGATTCCGGACGATCTGAACCGCGTCGGAGCGCACCGCGCACCCCGCGCGAAGGGACGAGGCTGGATCGGCTTCGGCTGGGCGGCGCTCGCCACCATCGTGCTGATCGGAGCAGGCGTCTTCGGGCTCTCGCTCGTCAACGGCAGCATCTCGTTCCACGGTGCCCCCGGCACCAGCTCCGCCTCGAAGACCCCGACCGCGTCGCCGACGCCGACCATCGTGCCGACGATCGACCCTGCGCTCACGGTGAACGTGCTGAACGGCACCACGACGCCCGACCTCGCCTCCGCGGCGGGCACCAAGCTGACCGCCGCCGGCGTCAAGGTGGGCGCACTCGCGAACGCGGACAAGTCCGACCTCACGCAGACCGTCGTCTACTACTCGGACGCGAAGAACGCCGGAGCCGCCCTCGGCGTCGCCCAGGTGCTCCCCGGTGCCACCACAGCGGAGACCCAGGACTACGCCGCGACCGGCGCCGATATCACAGTGGTGCTGGGAAGCAACTTCACGGGCTGAGGTTTTCCGTGCATCCCGTTTTGTTTCGGGCGTGTTTAACTTCTAACGGTTTCCGGTCATTTCCTGTCTTTTTCGCGAAATAGCTGGTGTTTGCCTGCATTGAAAGCATTAGTATCTGGATTCAACGCGCCGGTGATGGGCCGTCGCTACGAAACACAGCAATAGGAGTAATGCATGGCGAACGGAACCGTGAAGTGGTTCAACGCTGAGAAGGGCTACGGATTCATCACCGTCGACGACGGGGGACAGGACGTGTTCGTCCACTACTCCGCCATCGACATGAACGGCTACAAGGTCCTCGAAGAGGGCCAGCAGGTCGTATTCGAAGTCGGCAGCGGACAGAAGGGCCCGCAGGCTGAGTCGGTGCGTCCGGCGTAGCACGCAGCAACCAACCTGGTGGAGCGCCGTCCCGAAAGGGGCGGCGCTCTCGTGCGTCCGCCCCGAGCGTGACCGCTCATCTTGCACTCGACGGGCACGAGTGCCAGAATCGCTTTAGCACTCCATCTGATCGAGTGCTAACCGTTCGCATCTTTCGCAGACGTCCGGGAGGGACGAGAAACAACCATGGCAAAGATCATTGCTTTCGACGAGGACGCCCGCCGCGGCCTTGAGCGCGGCCTCAACATCCTGGCCGACACCGTCAAGGTGACGCTTGGCCCGCGCGGCCGCAACGTCGTTCTCGAGAAGAAGTGGGGAGCCCCCACGATCACCAACGACGGCGTCTCCATCGCGAAGGAGATCGAGCTCGACGACCCGTTCGAGAAGATCGGCGCGGAGCTCGTCAAGGAGGTCGCCAAGAAGACCGACGACGTCGCGGGTGACGGAACCACCACCGCGACCGTTCTCGCTCAGGCGCTCGTCAAGGAGGGCCTCCGCAACGTGGCCGCCGGCGCAGACCCCATCACCCTGAAGCGTGGAATCGAGAAGGCCGTCAAGGCCGTCACCGAGGAGCTCATCGCGAGCGCCAAGGAGGTCGAGACCAAGGAGGAGATCGCTGCGACCGCATCCATCTCCGCCGGAGACACCACCATCGGCGACATCATCGCCGAGGCGATCGACAAGGTCGGCAAGGAGGGCGTCGTCACCGTCGAGGAGTCGAACACCTTCGGCACCGAGCTCGAGCTGACCGAGGGCATGCGCTTCGACAAGGGCTACCTGTCGCAGTACTTCGTCACCGACCAGGACCGCCAGGAGGCGGTGTTCGAAGACCCGTACATCCTCATCGCCAACCAGAAGATCTCGAACATCAAGGATCTGCTGCCGATCGTCGACAAGGTGATCCAGGCCAACAAGCAGCTCCTGATCATCGCCGAGGACGTCGACGGCGAGGCTCTGGCCACGCTGATCGTCAACAAGATCCGCGGCATCTTCAAGTCGGTCGCCGTCAAGGCTCCCGGCTTCGGCGACCGCCGCAAGGCGCAGCTCCAGGACATCGCCATCCTCACCGGTGGCCAGGTCATCTCCGAGGAGGTCGGCCTCAAGCTCGAGAACGTCACCCTCGACCTGCTCGGTCAGGCACGCAAGGTCGTCATCACCAAGGATGAGACCACCATCGTCGAGGGCGCCGGCGACCCCGAGGCCATCGCCGGTCGCGTCGCTCAGATCCGCAACGAGATCGACAACACCGACAGCGACTACGACCGTGAGAAGCTGCAGGAGCGCCTGGCGAAGCTCGCCGGCGGTGTCGCGGTCATCAAGGCAGGCGCCGCGACCGAGGTCGAGCTCAAGGAGCGCAAGCACCGCATCGAGGACGCCGTCCGCAACGCGAAGGCTGCCGTCGAAGAGGGCATCGTCGCCGGTGGTGGCGTGGCCCTCATCCAGGCGGGCAAGACCGCTTTCGAGAAGCTCGAGCTCACGGGTGACGAGGCCACTGGCGCCAACATCGTCCGCGTCGCCATCGAGGCTCCGCTGAAGCAGATCGCGATCAACGCCGGCCTCGAGGCAGGCGTCGTGGTCGAGAAGGTCCGCAACCTCCCGGTCGGCCACGGCCTCAACGCCGCGACCGGCGAGTACGTCGACATGCTGGCCTCCGGCATCAACGACCCGGTGAAGGTCACCCGCTCGGCCCTGCAGAACGCAGCGTCGATCGCCGGCCTGTTCCTCACCACCGAGGCCGTCGTCGCCGACAAGCCGGAGAAGAACGCTGCTCCGGTCGGCGACCCGACCGGTGGCATGGACTTCTAAGTCCGACCCAGCACCACGAAGAGGGCGTCTCCCGCACGGGAGGCGCCCTCTTTCGTGTCCGCGCCGAGTTGGCTTGGAAGGCTCTGTGAGATTGAATAGATAACGTTTCACATTCCTTTGGGGGATCTATGCGCGCATCCGCGTTGTCACGTTCGCTGCTCGTCGGGGCGACCGCCCTCCTCGTCGGCCTGCTCTCGGGATGCGCCGAGACGGCAGAGCCGATCTCTCACGCGTCCGCGACACCTTCACCGGCGCCGACCGCGACGCCGGTCGCGGAGCCCGTGGTCGCTCCGACGGCGTGCGAGAGCCTGACGACTCCGGACGCGGTGCGTGAACTCGTTGGAGGAACTGGGGAACCGCAGACGTTGACGGAATTCCAGGTGGGAGCCGTGCTTCGTGGCCCGTGGCCGATCCTGGCCGCGAACGGCTCGTTCTGCGGGTGGGGCGGGCTCGGAGGCCTGCGCCATGAGGGACAACACGACCCGACGGTGATTGTGGCGACGCTGCCGCACGCGCGCTCGGCCTGGGAGCGGCTGGCAGCAACGGAGTCTCCTGCTGCGGGAGCCGCGTACGAAGGCGGCGAGTCGCTCGGCGGCGAGTGCCACTCCATCTTCTGCCGCACCGACGTTCTCGTCGGCGACATCTGGCTCGCCGTCTCGGCCAATCTCTCAGCAGCGGGCGCAGAATCGGGTAGCGAAGGGCTGTCCGAGCACAGCTTCCACGAGTACGTCCAGAGCATCGTGACCGCGGTCGCGGCAGCACCAGTCCCGACGGCTGCGCCCGCGCTCGCGGCTCGGCCGCACTGCGAGGAAGCGATCGGCGCCATCCAGTCCGTGTACGGCCTCCGAAACGTGAAGGCCGCGACCTGGGGTGAGTCTTTCGCGATAGAGAGCGCGGCGTTGCGACTCGGCAGCGCTTCCCAATGCCGTTACGAAGACACGGAGGCCCGGCATTGGGCCGTTCATATCACCAGGATGAGCAATGCCGATGCGGTCTACCTGGCTGACGCCGACGCGACGCCGGGCGTCGCGCGGTCGCCGCTCGCCATCCCCGGCGTCGACGGAGAGACTGTCGGGTGGTCCGCCATGGGCGAGGAGGCCTGGCTGACCGGAGTGAACGTGTTGTCCCGCGGTGAGTGGGTGCAGGTTTCCGCCTGGGGCGGGCAGGGCACCGAGCCCGTGGCGGAGGTCGCCCGGAAGCTTCTCACATCGCCCTGAACCCAGTCACCCCACAGCCCGGCCGCGCATCCGGTGGCGAAATGCCAGTAACTGTCGCGAAACGCCCGGGATGCGGCGCAGTTACTGGTGTCTCGTGGGAGCGGTCTCCGCCAGCGGCAGGGAGACGCGGAAGGTGGCGCCGCCGCCCTCCGTCTCGACGACCTCGACCGTGCCGTGGTGGGCGGCGATGATGGAGGACACGATGGCCAGACCGAGGCCGCTGCCGCCGGTCTCGCGGGCGCGGGAGGTGTCTGCGCGCCAGAAGCGCTGGAAGATCTTCTCGCGGATCTGCGGCGGGATGCCATCGCCGTGGTCGCGCACCTCGAGGATGGCCCGGCCGGTCTGGTGGTTCACCTGCACCATGATCTCGATGGGGGTGCCGTCCGCGGTGTAGCGGAGGGCGTTGCCCATCAGGTTGGTGACGACCTGGCGCAGCTTGTTCTCCTCGGCGAGCACGATCGCGGGCTCTGCGGCGACCGGCTGGTGCAGCACCACCTTCTCCGCGGTGGTCACCAGCGCCTGCTCTGTGCCGCCAGGGCGGCGGGCGCGTCCGCGACGCAGCCGTGCGAGCGTCGCCCCGGCGAACGCGATCGGCCCGGTGGCGTTGCTGACCCGTGCCGGGTCCTGGATGGGCATGGGCACCGTGTCGACGCCCGGCTCCTCCGGCCCCAACTCGGGGGCGGCGATCGCCTGCGGGGTGATCACCGTGACGACGCGGCCGGGGGAGCCGGCCATCGCATCCATCGCGGCGTCCTGCGCGATCCGCACCAGGTCGACCGGATGCAGATTCAGCGGCTTCGTCTCGTCGAGGCGCGCCAGCTCCAGCAGGTCTTCCACGAGGCCGCCCATCCGGATGGCCTCCTTCTCGATCCTGTCCATCGCCTGCGCGACGTCCTCCGGGGTCTGCAGGGCGCCCATCCGGTACAGCTCGGCGTAGCCGCGCACCGAGACGAGCGGGGTGCGCAGCTCGTGGCTGGCGTCGCCGACGAAGCGGCGCATCTGGTCGATGGTTCTCGCGCGGTCGTTGAAGGCCCGGTCGATGCGGTTCAGCATCGTGTTGAGCGAGCGGTTGAGGCGGCCGACCTCGGTGTTGGGGGTCGCGCCGCCGAGGCGCTGGCTGAAGTCGCCGTCCGCGATGGCCGCCGCCGTCTGCTCCACCTCGCGCAGCGGGGAGAACGTGGTGGTCACCAGCATCCGGGTGAGACCCGCTCCGACGATGATGACGATGACGCCGAAGCCGAGGAAGATCGCGAGGAAGCTCGCCATCACCGTGTCGATCTGCGAGGTGGTCGTGGCCACGATCGCCGTGCCGAGGGCGCCGGGCGGGTTGGTCAGCGTGACCGTCGTCGCCAGCGCCCGATAGGCGGTGTGTCCGTCATTGCTGAGCAGCGGATACCCGCCGGGCGGAAGGAGCTTGCTCTGCGGCACGGTCAGCGATTCCGGAATGGCTGGCCGGTGCGCCTCCGGAATGTTCTTCCAGTTGGAGGCCACCAGCTTGCCGTCAGCGTCGTACAGAGCGGCGAAGTAGTCCGAAGGGCTCGCGTCTGTCGCAATCGTCTCACTGTCGGACGACGTGCCGTTGAGGTAGGTGTTGAGGTAGCTTCCCCCCGACGCGGCGGAGAGCTGCGCATCCAACTGGTCGAGCAGCACCGGTTTCAGCATCGACATGGTGCCGATGCCGGTCACCAGCAGCCCGAGGGTCAGCATCAGGACGGTCACGCCGGTGATCTTGGTGCGCAGCGAGATCGCGTTCCATCGATCCAGTAAGCGTGTGTGCATGAGGCCGCCAGTTTACGCAGCCGAAGCTGTGCCGGGCATGTGCAGGAGCCTGGTCAGACCTTTGCGGCTTTCAGCATGTAGCCGAACCCGCGCTTGGTCTGGATGAGCGGCTCGCTGGAGTGCGCATCCACCTTGCGGCGCAGGTACGAAATGTAGGACTCGACGATGCCGGCGTCGCCGTTGAAGTCGTACTCCCAGACGTGATCGAGGATCTGCGCCTTCGACAGCACGCGGTTGGGGTTGAGCATCAGGTAGCGCAGCAGCTTGAACTCGGTGGGGCTCAGCTCGATGGCGGTGTCGCCGACGAACACCTCGTGGGTGTCCTGGTCCATCGTCAGCTCGCCGGCGCGGATGACCGCGTCTTCGTCGGCCTGCATCGTGCGGCGCAGGATGGCCTTGATGCGGGCGACGATCTCGTCGAGGCTGAACGGCTTGGTGACGTAGTCGTCTCCGCCGACGGTGAGACCGGTGATCTTGTCCTCGGTGTCGTCCTTGGCCGTCAGGAACAGGATCGGGGCCGTGTACCCGGCGCCGCGGAGGCGCTTGGTGACACCGAAGCCGTTCATGTCGGGGAGCATCACATCGAGGATGATGAGGTCTGGCTCCTCTTCGAGGACCGCGGAGATGGCCTGGGCGCCATTGCCGACCGCGCGCACGGCGAACCCGGCGAAGCGGAGGCTGGTGGTGAGCAGGTCGCGGATGTTGGGCTCGTCGTCGACGATCAGGATGCGAGGTCCGGCGTTCATGGCACCTAGTATCTGCGCGTTGGCTGAATCCTGCCTGTGAGCGCACGGTGTGGGATTGGTGTGAGGGTCTGGCGGCCGCCGTGGGAACAGTGGATGCTGGGAAGAGCCGTCGCGAGGAGGACACCATGTCGAAGCCCACCGTCGTCATCGCCGGAGCAGGACTGGCGGGAGCCACGGTCGCCACCGAGCTGCGCGAGCGCGGATTCGACGGCCGCATCCTGCTGTTCGGCGCGGAGTCGCACCACCCGTACATCCGGCCGCCGCTGTCGAAGGAGTTCCTGAAGGGCGAGGCGGAGCGCCGGGCGGGGGACGTGCATCCCGAGAACTGGTACGCGGAGAACGCCGTGGAGTTCCTTCCGGACACGGTGGCGAGTTCGTTCGACGCTGCCGCGCACGAGCTGTTTCTCGACGGCGGCGCGCGCATCACCTTCGACAGCCTGGTGCTCGCGACGGGAGCGAGCCCGCGGCGGCTGACGGTGCCGGGCGCGGGGCACGGAGCGGTGTTCACGCTGCGGACCGTCGAGGACAGCGAATGGCTGCGTTCGGCTCTCGAGGTGGGCGGACGGCGCGTCGTGGTGGTCGGCTCCGGCTGGATCGGCCTGGAGGTCGCGGCGGCCGCCCGCGGCTACAGCGACGACGTGACCGTGGTCGGCAGCTCGGCCGTGCCGCTCAGCTCCGCCATCGGGCCGGAGCTCGGCCGCGTGTTCGAGAGGCTGCACACTGACAACGGCGTCTCGTTCCGCAACGCGGCGTCGGTGGTGGCCATCGACGGAGGTGACGACGGGCCGCGCGAGGTGGTCACCGGCACCGGGGAGCGCATCCCCGCCGATCTGGTGGTGGTCGGCGTCGGGGCGATCCCGAACACGGCCATCGCCGAACGCTCCGGCCTCTCCGTCGACAACGGCGTGCCGACCGATCAGGGGATGCGCACAGTCGCCGAAGACGTGTACGCGGCGGGAGACCTCGCCAACCCCTTCCTGCCCGTCATCGGCAGGCACCTGCGCAACGAGCACTGGGCGAACGCCATCGCGGGAGGCGTCGTCGCCGCGCGCAGCATCCTGGGCGAGGCCGCGAGCTACGACGACATCCCGTACTTCTACTCCGACCAATACGATCTGGGCATGGAGTATTCGGGTTACGGACCGCTGGCGGCAGACGCCAGGGTCGTCTACCGCGGCGATGTCGACGCGCGCGAATTCGTGGCGTTCTGGCTGCGCAACGAGCGCGTGGTGGCCGGGATGAACGTCAACGTCTGGGATGTGAACGACCAGGTGCAGCGGCTCATCCGCTCCGGCGCGCGCGTGGACGAGGGCCGGCTCACCGACGAGAGCGTGGATCTTGCCTCGCTCTGACATGTATCTGCCACCGCTCCGCATCCCCGTCCGCACCATCGGCGCCCGCACGTTCGACTTCTCCCGCCGCGTCGCCGTGATGGCCGTCGTCAACCGCACGCCGGACTCGTTCTTCGACCAGGGCAGGACCTTCGCGCTCGACAAGGCCGTGCAGGCGAGCTTCCGCGCCGTGGAACTCGGGGCGGACTGGGTAGACATCGGCGGCGCCCCGTTCGCGCCAGGCGACCCCATCCCGGTCGAGGCGGAGGCCGACAGGGTCGTGCCGGTGGTGGCCCAACTGCGGGCGGGGTCGGACGTGGTCATCTCGGTGGACACCTTCCACGCCGAGGTCGCACGCCGCGCCATCGCCGCAGGTGCGACGGTCGTCAACGACACCACCGGCCTCAGCGATCCCGACCTGGTGTCGGTGGTGGCCGACAGCGACGCGAGCCTCGTCATCACGCACAGCCTCGCCGCCCCGCGCACCTTCTATCCGCGGCCGCACTACGACGACGTCGCCGCGGAGATCGCCGCCTTCCTGCTCGGCAGGGTGGAAGTGGCGCTCGCCGCAGGCATCCCCGAGGAGCGGATCATCGTCGACCCCGGCCACGACCTCAACAAGAACACGCTGCAGTCGCTGGAGCTGACCAGGCGGCTCCGCGAGATCGCCGACCTCGGATACCCGACGCTCGCCGCCGTCTCGAACAAGGACTTCATCGGCGAGACCCTGGATGCGCCCCGCGCCGAACGACTCGAAGGCTCGCTCGCCGCCGCGGTCGTCTCGATCGTGAACGGCGCCCGCATCATCCGGATGCACGACGTGGCCGCCTCCGTCGCCGCGACCAGGATGACCGAGGCGATCCTGGGGCTGCGCGAGCCCGCACACCTCAAGCACAACATGGGAGACGTGAATGACTGACGCGGCCATCGCCAGGGTCTACCCGCTGCCGGCGGCAGAGGGACTCGGCGACGACGACCTGGCCGCCCTCTACAGCGACGGAGCCGCCGAGCTGCCGTGGCTGCGCGTGAACTTCGTCAGCAGCGTCGACGGAGCCGCCACCCACGGCGGGCTCTCCGGCGGGCTGTCCGACGACGCGGACAGGCGCGTGTTCGCCATCCTGCGCCGTCTCTGCGACGTGGTGGTGGTCGGAGCTGGCACGGTGCGCGCAGAGGGGTACGCGGCGATGCGGGTCGACGAGCCCTCCGAGCGCTGGCGGGCCGAGCACGGCCGGGCCGCGCATCCGGTGTTCGCCATCGTCTCCGCGAGCCTCGACCTCGACCCGGCCAGCCCGATCTTCCAGGATGCGCCGGTGCGGCCGATCGTGCTCACCACCGAACGGTCGCGCGAGGACACCCGCGAAGCCCTCGCCGAGGTGGCGGACGTCGTTGTCTGCGGCCGCGACCGCGTGGAGGCGGAGGCGCTGGTGCGGGTGCTGCGCGAGCGAGGGCTGAGCCGCATCCACTGCGAGGGAGGGCCGCACCTGTTCGGCGACCTGATCGCGTCGGGGGAGCTCGACGAGCTGTGCCTGACGCTCAGCCCGCGGCTGGAGGCGGGTGTCGCGACCCGTATCTCGTCCGGGGCGTCGCCCATCGTGCCGGTGGGGCTGCGGCTCGCGCACACCCTCGTCTCGGGCGACACGCTGCTGCTGCGGTACGTCCGCCGCTGAGGCGCCAGCCCGGAGTGCGTACGAGTCGTGCGAAACGCGCGGTCGTAGGCCGCGGGACCGCGCTTATCGCACGAGCCGCCGAGCTCCCCACCGCGCTTTCCGCACGAGCGGACAGCACCGGCGAGGCTGCCTACGCGGCCAGGGCGTGCGCATCCAGGATCGTGTACGAGTACCCCTGCTCCGCGAGGAACCGCTGCCGGTTCTGCGCGAAGTCCTGGTCGACGGTGTCGCGCGAGACGAGCGTGTAGAAGTTCGCGGACAGGCCGGACTCCTTCGGGCGGAGCAGCCGGCCGAGGCGCTGGGCCTCCTCCTGGCGGGACCCGTACGACCCGGACACCTGGATGGCGACCGTCGCCTCCGGAAGGTCGACGGAGAAGTTCGCGACCTTGCTGACCACGAGCACCTCCGTCCGGCCCTCGCGGAACTCCTGGTACAGGCGCTCGCGCTCGTCCACCGGGGTCGCGCCCGTGAGCGACGGCGCATCCAGGGCCTCGGCGAGTTCGTCGATCTGGTCGAGGTACTGCCCGATCACGAGGATGCGCTCGCCCTTGTGGCGCTCGACGAGCCGGCGAACCACATCCAGCTTGGCGGGCGCGGTGGCTGCCAGCCGGTAGCGCTCGTCGTCGGCGGCGGCCGCGTAGCTGAGCCGGTCGGAGGCAGGCAGGTCGATGCGCACCTCGTAGCAGGCAGCGGGGGAGATGAAGCCCTGCGCCTCGATCTCCTTCCATGGCGCGTCGAACCGTTTCGGGCCGATGAGGCTGAACACGTCGCCCTCGCGGCCGTCCTCGCGCACCAGGGTGGCCGTGAGGCCGAGGCGGCGGCGGGCCTGCAGCTCGGCGGTGAGCTTGAACACCGGCGCGGGCAGCAGGTGCACCTCGTCGTAGACCACGAGACCCCAGTCCATCGCGTCGAGCAGCGCGAGGTGCGCGTACTCGCCCTTCCGCTTGGCAGTGAGGATCTGGTAGGTGGCGATGGTGACCGGCTTCACCTCTTTAACCTGGCCGGAGTACTCGCCGATCTCCTCGGCGGTGAGGGTGGTGCGCTTGAGCAGTTCGTCGCGCCACTGCCGGGCAGAGACCGTGTTGGTCACCAGGATCAGCGTGGTGGTCTTCGCCGTCGCCATCGCACCGGCGCCGACCAGGGTCTTGCCCGCGCCGCAGGGCAGGACGACGACACCGGAGCCGCCGTCGAAGAAGTTGTCGACCGCCTTGTTCTGGTAGTCGCGCAGCTTCCAGCCGTCCTCCACCAGGTCGATGGGATGCGGCGTGCCCGGCGTGTAGCCCGCGAGGTCTTCTGCAGGCCAGCCGAGCTTGACCAGCTCCTGCTTGAGCTGGCCGCGCGCCCACGCCTCGACGACGAAGGTGTCCGCATCCCGTCGTTCGAGCAGCAGCGGAGCGATCCGCTTGGCTCCGGCGACCTCGGTGAGCACCGGCAGGTCGGTCGAGCGCAGCAGCAGCACGCCGTCGTCGTCGCGCTCGATCACGAGCCGCCCGTAGCGGGCGACGGTCTCCGCCATGTCGACGGAAACGGTCTGCGGGATGGGGAACTTCGAGTATCGCTCCAAGGTGCCGAGCATGTCGTCGGCGGTGTGCCCTGCCGCGCGGGCGTTCCACAGTCCGAGCCGGGTGATCCGGTAGGTGTGGATGTGCTCCGGCGCGCGCTCGAGCTCCGCGAACACGGCGAGGTCATGCCGTGCGTCTTCGGCCGACGGATGCGCGACCTCCAGCAGGACGGTGCGGTCGCTCTGGACGATCAGGGGGCCATCTGACATAACCGCTGAGTCTACGCCCGCTTTCTCTGCGCCCGTCTCAGCCCGCCCCCTCCGCCGCCCCGAAGCCATCGAGCCGGGACTTGTGCACGCGACACGCCGAGCCGACCCGTGCACAAGTCCCGGCTCGATGGCTTCGGCGGGAGGGCGTCAGTCGGCAGGGCGGAGGCCCCGGACGCTGGAGAGGGGGAGGGTGCGCTCGATGTCGGCCGCTCTGTCCCGGCCGCGCAGGCGTCCGCCGCCCACGCCGGTCGGCTCCAGCAGGTAGTCGACGACGCGGCCGTCCGGCATCGCCACCTCGACCACCACGAGCTGCTTGCCCCGGATGGCCAGGTCGAGCTGCCGGGTGAGCCACTGCTCTCCCGTGCTCTCGTCCGCGGTGGCGTCGGCCTCCCGCAGCCGGGCGACGAGTTCCGCTTCCTGGTCGACGCGCTCCGCGACCCGGGGATGCGCGACCCGCTGTCTCCGTAGCGCCTCCACGTCCCCGTGCGCGTCCTCCGCGGCCACCGGGTAGCGGGCGTCGCTGATCGCCCAGAACACCACATCCCGTGCGAACCGGCTCTCCAACCGGTCCTCCGCCGCCCGGACGAGCCCGAGCGCGCTGAGCGACTGGTCGACCTCGATGGTCGTCAGCAGCGTGAGGTCGGCGGAGACGACGGCCGACCGCATCCGCCCGTCGCCGTCGATGGCCCGCACGCGCACGCGGCCGTAACGCTCCGCCGCATCCCGCACCAGGTAGTCGAGCGGCTGCGGCACGCCGGTCAGCGAGATCTCGGCCAGGAACGCGTGGATGCTCTCCGCCGTCTCCCCGCCCGTGATCGCCCTGTCGATGGTCGCGGCAGACACCCGGAACGTGGATGCGAGCGCCCTGCTCTCCACGTCCGCCATGCCGCGCAGGCGCCCGTCGATTGCCGGGTCGAGCGGACCGGGGGCCACGATGGTGAGGTCGTGCTGCAGGTAGACCTTGTCCACCTCGGCGGGGAACAGCTCGCGCACCACGGCGGCTGCGGCGTCCGGGCCGTTCTCGACCAGGGCGCTTCCGGCGCTGCTCGGAGCCTGCTGGGCGGTGATGCCGAGCCATTCCGCATCCCTGGTGTACGCATCCACCCGCTCCTCTGCGAACGCGCGACCGGCCGGGTACAGCCAGGCGACGTACTCGCGCAGGCTGTCGCCCCAGGCGGCGCGGCTGCGCGAGGAGAGGATCCTGCGCAGGTCGTCTGGCAGGGCGTCCTGCCAGGACGCGGCCAGGGCGCGCCAGCGGTCGGCGGTGGGGGAGTGCTGCCAGGCGGAGGCGGCGTCGGTCGGAAGCCAGGCCGCATCCTCCATGGCGACGAGTCCGGCACGGGATGCGACGGAGAACACCGTCGGCACCACGGAGACGTCCACGGCGAGGGCTCCGGCGATGCGTTTGCTCGCGGGCAGGGCGAGGCCGCCCTTCTGCAGTTCCCGCGCCCCCTCCCTGAAAAGCTCGGCGATCAGCTCCGACACGGCGGTGACGGCGTCGAAGGCGCGCTCGGCGGCGAGGCGGTCGGTGAAGCGGCGCTCGGTGTCCGGCACGGCGGCCAGGGCGGCGGGCGCAGGTTCGGCGAGCAGCGCATCCGGGGCAGGCAGATGGATGCTCGGCCACGCCGCGAGCTGCGCTGTGACGGCCTCGTACGCCGAGAACGCGCCGGAGTCGGTGTGGGCGAGGATGAGGCCGGAGACGGCGTCCAGGGCCTCCTGAGCAGCCGCGGAGGTAATCCCCGGCGTGGCAGGGGAGCCGGCGAGCGCCGCGGCGACCTCAGCGGCATCCAGCGGGGTGGATGCGCGACCGAGCGTCACGAGCACGGCCAGCCGGGTGCGGTCGAGCCCGGAGAGCGCGCGCTGAACCGCGTCGCGGTCGAGCAGGGCGTCCGCGAGGTCGAAGAAATCGGAGATCCCCGCACGGCGGATCGTCCGCTCGTGCAGGATGTGGACGATCGACTCGTCCGGCATCGCCCGCAGGCGCGCAGCCAGAGCGAGCGTGTTCGTCATCGGCGCTGATCCAGCCCGTCCGCCGGCCTACCGCTTGCCCGTCCCGGCTCCGCCGGAGCCGGAGGGCCCTGCAGCCTTCGCCGCCTTGCTGCGCTGCCTGCCGGTGATGACGATGAGCGCGATCACCAGGATGAACGCCACGGACAGGCCGATCATCGGCAGGACGAACACCACCGGCCAGAGGCCCTGACCCGATCCCTGCTCCGGCATACCGCCGAGAGCGGAGCCGATCAGGACGGCTGCGATGCAGACCAGGGAGATGATCACGAGTGCCGCAATGATGTACGACAGGATGCGTTGGAGGCGGCTTGCCGCCTGTGGGGTCTGCTGGGTCACGAAATCAAGGATAATTGAGGTTGGTCATACGATCCCCCATGTGAAATGAGGTTCCCATGCCAACCGGCAAGGTCAAGTTCTACGACGACGAGAAAGGCTTCGGCTTCATCAGCTCCGATGACGGCCAAGAAGTCTTCCTGCACGCCTCCGCCCTGCCGGCAGGTGCCGTCGTGAAAGCGGGGACCCGCCTCGAGTTCGGCATCGCCGACGGCAAGCGCGGCGCCCAGGCGCTGTCGGTGCGCGTCCTCGACGCTCCGCCGAGCCTCGTGAAGCTCAGCCGCAAGTCGGCGGACGACATGGCGATCATCGTCGAAGACCTCGTTAAGCTGCTCGACGGCATCGGGGCGAACCTCAAGCGGGGCAAGTACCCGGACAAGGCGCACGGAGCGAAGATCGCCGCCGTGCTGCGCCGGGTTGCGGACGACCTGGATGCCTGACACCGAGTTCGAGGCCGAGTTCGGGGCTGAGGCCGAGTTCGGGGCTGAGGCCGAGTTCGGGGCTGACGCTGAGGCCGAGTCGCCTGCGGAGTCTCCGGAGGCGTCCGCGCCCGTCTGGACCGTTCCCGACGACGTGCTCCTCGCATCCATCGCCCAGGCACGGGATGCGCTGAAGGAGATCACTCCGGAGGCCACCATCGGCGCGCCGGCCGGCCACATCGTGGAGGGGGAGCACGTGCTCTCCCTGCTGTTCGAGTGCACCATGTCTGGCTATCCGGGCTGGCACTGGACGGTGACGCTGTCGCGCATCGACGGCGACGCAGCGCCGAGCGTGCTGGAGGCGGAGCTGATGCCCGGCGAGCGCGCCCTGCTCGCGCCGGACTGGGTGCCGTGGTCCGAGCGGCTCGCCGACTACCAGGCGTCGCAGGAGGCCATCGCGGCGGCGGAGGCGGAAGCCCTCTCCGACGACGAGGATGACGAAACCGACGAGTCCGACGACGAGGACGACACCGACGACGACTTCGAGGACGAGGACGGCGAGCACGACGTGCACGACCTCCACCCCGAAGACCTCGACGGCGTCGACATCGAGAGCGCAGACGACACCTACGACGCTGAGCTCGACGACGACGCGGACGACCTCGACGAGGACGACGCCGATCTCGACGTGCCCGGCGACGCCTCAGCGCCGCTTGACGGTGAGGTAGCCGAGTCCGACGAGGCCGAGCGCGAGTCCGACGACGACGGTCCAGAGCCACCAGCCGTCGCCGGAGGCGCTGAGCTGGCGGAAGAAGACGAGCGTCACGACGAGGGCGACCACCCACAGGCCTAGCCCGACGAGCACGGCCTTCCTGTCGTCCGTCTTCACGGGCACAGGATCGGGCCGTCGCTCGTCGTCGCGGAGCCAGAGGCGCACGGTGGCTCCGCTCAGCCGAGCTTGCCGACGACGTACTCGATGCAGCCGATCAGCGCGCGCACGTCGTTCGGCTCGATGGCCGTGAACGTGGCGACGCGGAGCTGGTTGCGGCCGAGCTTGCGGTACGGCTCCGTGTCCACGATGCCGTTGGCCCGCAGCGCCTTCGCGACCGCGGCGGCGTCGATCGCGTCGTCGAAGTCGATCGTGACGACCACCTGAGAGCGGTGCGCGGGGTCGGCGACGAACGGTGTCGCGTATTCGACGCTCTCCGCCCAGGCGTACAGGGTGTTCGAGGACTCGGCCGTGCGAGCACCGGCCCAGGCGAGACCGCCGTTGCCGTTCATCCACTGGATCTGGTTCTCGAGGAGCACCAGGGTGGCGACGGCCGGGGTGTTCAGCGTCTGGTTGAGGCGCGAGTTGTCGATCGCGTTCTTGATGCTGAGGAACTCGGGGATGTAGCGGTCGCTCGCCGCGATGCGCTCGACCCGCTCGATGGCCGCGGGGGAGAACAGTGCGAGCCAGAGGCCGCCGTCCGACGCGAAGTTCTTCTGCGGGGCGAAGTAGTAGATGTCCGACTCGGCCGCGTCGATGTCGACGCCACCGGCCGCGCTGGTCGCGTCGATGACCGTGAGGGCCCCGTCGTCGCCGTGCACGCGCTTCACCGGCGCCATGACTCCGGTGGACGTCTCGTTGTGCGGCCAGGCGTAGACGTCGATGCCCTCCGCCGCCTGTGCCTCGCTGCGCGAGCCTGCGGGCGCGTCGATCACCTGGGGCGCCTCCAGCCACGGCGTCTTCGCCGCTGCGGCGAACTTGCCGCCGAACTCGCCGAAGACCAGGTTCTGGCTGCGCTTCTCGATCAGCGAGAAGGCTGCCGCATCCCAGAACGCGGTGGAGCCGCCGTTGCCCAGGACGACCTCGTAGCCCTCCGGAATGCGGAACAGCTCGGCGAGCCCGTCGCGCACGCTGCCGACGAGGTTCTTGATCGGAGCTTGGCGGTGGGAGGTGCCGAGCAGCTTCGCGCCCGCTCCTGCGAGGTAGGCCACTTGCTCTTCGCGGACCTTGGATGGACCGCATCCAAATCGTCCGTCGGCGGGCAGCAGATCAGTGGGAATCGTCACATCCGGCATATCCAGAGTCTATTGGCTGTTAGTACCCCTGTCGGTCGACTCCGCCGCGGCAACTCCGTGCTGTCACCGGCACCCAGTAGTCTCTACTGGACACACGCGCGCGACAAAGCTGGAGGGTTGATGACCGACCTGATCGATACGACCGAGATGTACCTTCGCACCATCCTGGAGTTGGAAGAGGACAACATCGTCCCTCTGCGTGCGCGCATCTCGGAGCGTCTCGGCCACTCAGGCCCGACCGTCTCCCAGACCGTCGGCCGCATGGAGCGGGACGGACTCGTGGTCGTGTCCGGAGACCGCCACCTCGAACTGACCGACGACGGGCGCCGCAAGGCCGTGCACGTCATGCGCAAGCACCGCCTGGCCGAGCGCCTCCTGAGCGACGTGATCGAGCTCGAGTGGGAGTACGTGCACGAGGAGGCGTGCCGCTGGGAGCACGTCATGAGCGAGCAGGTGGAGCGCAAGCTGCTGACCATGCTCGGCCACCCGACGGAGTCGCCGTATGGCAACCCCATCCCGGGTCTCGACGAACTCGGCGACATCGTGTCGCCCACCACAGAGGGCCTCACCAACCTCGTGGATGTGGTCGTCGGCAAGGATTCCGGGGTTTCTGCCAGGATCAAGCGCCTCGGAGAGCCGGCTCAGGTTGATCCCGAGCTTCTCCTTCAGCTCAAGCAGGCGGGCGTTTTTCCCGGCTCGACCGGCACATTCACTCCCGCGGGCTCCTACGTGGCCGTGCAGATCGACGGCTTCGAGAACGGCCTGGAACTGCCGAACGAGCTGGCGGCGCACATCTTCGTCGAAGCCTGATTTCCGTTACCGACTTGTTAAAATATCGGAAAAAGGATGTGACAAAGCGGGGGTCGTCCCGTAGTCTCTAACGAGTCCGACGGGCCAGAAGCCGGCCACAGGACCCGAACCGGGACGCTCCACCCCCCACCCCTGTCTCCTGGTTCGCGAAGCCAAGCTATAAGCATCCGGGACGGGGCAGCTACCTAGTGCTGCTGGAGCGCAGGAGGTTCAACCCTTGGCCCTATTAGGTAGACCAGGCTCTGAAGAGAGCCCCACAAACCCGAATAGCTCGACCCCCGCAACCTCCGACGTCGTGTCCCGCCGCACTCTGCGCGGCGCACGGGTGGAGCAGAAGGCGGCCGCGCCCCTCACCGCATCCGGTTCTGGCTCTGGTTCGTCCGCTGGCTCTTCTGTCGCTTCCGCCGGGGCCGCGTTCCGCAAGCCCGCGGAGAAGGTCGCAGCGAAGAAGCCGAGCAAGAAGGTCAAGGGCGGCGTGATCAACGTCGCCGTCATGACCCTCGCCGCCGGCCTCATCGCCACGATGGCGCTTCCGGCCTACGCCTTCAACCCTCAGGGCGCCGACACCGCGCAGTTCAAGAGCAGCGCCGTCGACAGCATGAAGAAGGCCCAGTCGCAGAGCGTCGAGGTGCCTCAGACCGTCGCAGCCGCCGCCGTCGCCCGCGACGCCGCCACTGCGACCAGCGAGCAGGAGCTCTCCGCCGCCAAGGCAGCGAAGGCCGCGGAGCTGGCCCGCCAGCAGGCCGCCGTCTCGTTCGCGAGCTACGCCAGCTACTCCGGCCCGTCTGTCACCGACTTCCTGGCCAACCCGCCGTACCCCAGCTTCAGCCTCCCGCAGGTGTTCTCGGTGGCGCAGCAGTACATCGGCACCCCGTACGTCTTCGGCGGCTCCACGCCCGCCGGTTTCGACTGCTCCGGCTACGTCATGTACGTCTACGCCCAGTTCGGCATCTCCCTGCCGCACTCGGTCTCCGGCCAGGCGGCCATGGGCAAGCGCATCTCGATCGCGGACGCCCAGCCCGGCGACCTGGTCATCATGCCAGGCCACGACGGCTTCTACGCCGGCAACGGCAACATCATGGATGCGCCGGACACCGGCCGCAGCATCTCGATCCGCCCGATCTGGACCAGCGACTACTACATCGTCCGTCTCGGCATCTGAGGCTGACGATCCGCCCGATCGAGGGCTGATTTCGACACGGTCCCGAGGCTTCCGGGACCGGAACAGAACGTGAACTCCGCGTTACGCGGACCAGGAACGGCGCGCCCCGAATATGTGGCGCGCCGTTTCTGCGTTACTCTGATCCCCTGAAACCGTGAATGTCCACGCGTTGGATGTTCGCACCGCGAGAGATCCGGGGAGTGCGATGGCCGAGCCGCGCAGGGTGACTTCCGGGGTAGAGCGCGGCCAACTGGTCGCCCGCCATCACGACTTCCTCGCCTGTCGCACCCACGTGGTGGCCTGCCGCCGCCCCTTCGTGGCCTGCCGCCACCATGCCGCCGCTTCACTGGGCGCTGTCCGCACGGACAGTGCCCTTTTTCTTTTCCCAGACTCAATTTCCCCAGACCCGTTTCTCAGCCCCAGCGCACCGCATCCCGTCGCTGTTTCGCAGGAAGGTCCACGATGAAGACACTGGTCCTCAACGCCGGTTACGAGCCCCTAGCGGTCGTCTCCTTCAAACGCGCCATCGTGCTCGTCATGAACCAGAAGGCCACGGTGCTCTCTGTGGACCAGGCCCACCCGGTCTGGGGCATCTCAGCCAGCTACGAGCGCCCGTCGGTCATCCTTCTCACCCGCTACGTCCGCATCCCCCGTGGTCGCGCCGTCCCCGTGAGCCGCCGAGGCGTGCTCCGCCGCGACCTGCACCGCTGCGCATACTGCGGCAAGTCGGCCACCACCATCGACCACGTCCTCCCACGCTCCCGCGGCGGAGCCGACAGTTGGGAGAACCTGGTCGCCTGCTGCCTCCGCTGCAACAACATCAAGGGCAACCACACGCCCGCCGAGATGAACTGGTCCCTCGCCTTCACCCCCCGCGTCCCCCACGACGCCTCCTGGGTCGTGCGCGGCACCGAGGTGACGCAGCCCGACTGGAGCGACTACCTGGCGCCCGCGGCGTGAGCCTTTCGGGCGTGTCCCGGTTTCGCGCTGGCTGGGAGCCCCCGGTAGACTCGTGCGGTCAGCCTCTGTAGCTCAATGGAAGAGCTGCTCCGTCCTAAGGAGAAGGTTGGGGGTTCGAGTCCCTCCAGGGGCACCTTGTCGCCAAACACGCGTCATGCCATAACCTCGCGGTATGGGAATGATCACTCCAGCTGACCTTTCGCTCGAGCTCTCCATGTCGCAGAAACGCGTTCGCTCCGTCCTTCGCGACCTGTACGGGGTGCTGCCGGTCGGCACGTCGCGATGGGAGATTGACGACGCTCAAGCAGACACCGTCCGAGCTCGGCTGGAGGGGCGTCATCGCGAGGCAAAGGTGTGGACGCTCGAACCGGGGGACACCGTTCGGCGGCGTTCGATTCACGCGGCGTATGGCGGCCAGCAGCAGGGCGGCATATGTACTCCGCGGAGCGTCCCCGACATCATCATCTTCACGGATCCCGCGTCCGGAGCGCGTTACGGCTATGACCAGTTCGAAGGTCTTCGCGAGGACGGATCATATGCGTACACCGGAGAGGGCCAGACCGGCCCGCAAGAGTTCGTAAGAGGTAACCGAGCGCTGCGCGATTCCGCAGCCGCAGGCAAGACCATCAGGCTGCTCAGGACCAACGGGGTATTTGCCACCTACGTTGGCTCCTTCGCGCTCGACAGTCCTGCTTACCAATTCGAGACGATCCCGGATCGAGACGGCGCGCCTCGTCAGGGGATTATCTTCAACCTCATTCCAGTGGAGGCGAGGGTCGATCTGCTTCCGGCGTACGGCGGTGGAGAGGTGGACTCAGAGGAATCACCAATCGACTACGTGGCCTTCCCGCGCGTGTGGTCGCCGCCCGACTACTCGGACGTGGTGGTTGCGGTACTGGGCGAGCAAACAGGTGCCGGTGAACGTACGGTATCCCGCGTCGAATTCCAACTGCAGTCCGATTTCGGATCGTGGCTGGTCGCTGAGGGCACACCACCCCAGCGGCTGCCTCTGCGAGTGCGGAACATCACGATCGAACCAGATCTCTATGTGCCTGACAGACGCTGGATAGTGGAAGCGAAACGATCGATCGCGCGAGGACACGTTCGGACTGCCATCGGACAAGTGTTGGACTACGTCCACATTGCTCGAAATGCCGGGCTTGAAGCCAGGCCGGTGATCCTGCTGCCGGGCACCCCCGAACCGGATCTCGCGGAGCTCATCGCGAACCTGGGTATCACGCTCGTTGTCCGATCGGACGACGCTTTTGAGGTCGTAGCTCCGAGTTAGTTGGTCGGGTGCGCGGTGACGACCGGCCATAGGTCTGCGGGATTGAGGTCGAGCCGATTAATCAGGCACGGTCGCACCGTAATCAAGCTGCTGTTGCTGAGCGGCACTCAACGGCTGATTGGCTTTCTACGAACACACCCAGTGACCGGCAACCGGCGACTGGCACACGATCGGCTAGCATTCGGGGATGACGAAACAGGGGCCGATCGAGGATGTTGCGGTTGGTGGGGAGGGCATTCGGCTGGGGCAGTTTTTGAAGTTTGCCGGGCTTCTTGACTCGGGTGGGGACGTGAAGGAAGCCATCGTCGACGGGTACGTGCGCGTGAATGGCGAGGTTGATCGGCGGCGTGGGCGACAGTTGCAGGCTGGAGACATCGTCACGTTCGAGGGGCGCAGCGTCCGCGTCACGCAGTAGGCGGTCGCGCAGGGGGAGGCGCCTCCGTACAGTTGAGTGGGGCGAGGGGTCGCGAATCGCGCGGGTCGTGGAACCATGAAGGGTCTTGAGTGAATATCACCCTGCTTGTTCGGTTTGTTGCCGTGGCTGAGGGGCTGCATTTTCCGCGGGTGGCGCGGGAGCTCGGCATCCCTCTTGCGTCCCTCTACTCGTCGATTGCGAAGCTGGAAGAGGAAGTGGGAGCTCCGCTCTTTGTCCGGGGCTCTGCTGAAACCCGGCTGACCAAGGCCGGAACACTCTTTCTGGAAACAGCTCGGGAGGAGATCGCTGCGGCGCCCGCACCGGCCCAGAAGCCTGTCGTTCCGGCCGGTGGGAAGGCGAAAGCCTCGAAGGGCAAGGGGCGCGCTCCGGCTGTGAAGGGGCAGCCGAAGCCGTACAAGAAGCGTCAGGGGCGGTAGGTCCGACGAGCCCGCAGCTCCGCTGCGCGCCGCGTCTCTCGCGTCACTCGTGCTCCGGCAGCAGCGGGGCCGACCAGCCGGGGTCGCGGCCGAGGTGGGTGGCGCGCGCGACAGAGGTTGCGCCGAAGCGGTCTCGGACGGCGTCGAGGACGGAGTCGAGGCGGGCTCCGTCGTTCCAGTCGATGGGGAGTTCGGGCTGGAAGGTGTCGGAGCGGCCCAGGTGCGACAGAGAGATGCCGATGAGGGTGATGCCGCGCTCGGTGAGCTCGGGTTGCGTGGCGGCGAGGAGGGAGCGGGCGACGGCGAGCAGCGTGGAGGTCCGGTCGGTCGGGAAGGCGAAGGTGCGGGACCGCGTTGCCTTGGTGAAGTCGCCGAAGCGGAGGCGCAGCACGACGGTGCGGCAGGTGCGGTCGCCGTCGCGGAGGCGGCGGGCGAGCCTGTCGACGAGCTGCGACAGGATGAGGTCGAGCTCGTCTGGCGTGCGGGGGCGGGGTCCGAGAGCGCGCTGGGAGCCGATGGAGCCGCGTCGCCGGGTGGTGTCGACCGGGCGCGGATCGCGGAGGCGGGCGAGGGCGTGCAGGTGCGCGCCGGTCGCCTTGCCGAGCAGTCTTTCCGCCGCCGCCTCCTCGAGCTCGGCGAGTTGGCCGACGGTCCGGATGCCGAGGCGGTGCAGCTTCTCGGCGGTGACAGCGCCGACGCCCCACAGGCGCTCCACGGGAAGGGGGAGCAGGAACTCCTGCTCGCGGTCGGGCTCGACCAGGAGAAGCCCGTCGGGCTTGCTGACGGCGCTGGCGACTTTGGCGAGGAACTTGGTGCGCGCGATCCCGACCGAGATCGCGAGACCGACCTCCGTGCGGACGCGCTCGCGCAAACGCGTCGCGACCTGCTCCGGCGTCCCGGCGATACGTCGGAGGCCGCCGACCTCCAGGAACGCTTCGTCGATCGACAGGCCCTCCACGAGCGGGGTGGTGTCGCGGAAGATCGCGAAGACGTCCTTGCTCGCCGCGGAGTACGCATCCATCCGGGGTGGGACGACGATCGCTTCCGGGCACAGGTCGCGGGCCTGCCTGCCGCCCATCGCGGTGCGCACGCCGCGCGCCTTCGCCTCGTAGCTCGCCGCAAGCACGACGCCGCCTCCCACGATGACCGGACGGCCGCGCAGCGCCGGGGCGTCGCGCTGTTCGACGGAGGCGTAGAACGCGTCGAGGTCCGCGTGCAGCACGGTGGCCTCGCCCCGCATCCCGTCCTCCGATCTGTTGCGCGTCGGGAGAATGGTCGCATGGACCGCGGACACTGGCTGGCCCAGTGCCGCACGACCTCCCGGCTGCCGCGCTCCTACGGGTTCGCCGCCAGTTGGTTCGTGAAGGCCGAATCTTTGCCGAGGGCGAAGTCGATGAGTTTGCGGAAGCGGTCGGGGTCGATGCCCGCGCTCATCGCCTGCTCGACCGTGTCGGCCGTCTGGTAGTAGAGCTCGTTCCAGTTGCGGGCCTGGGTCACACCGCCGTCCGCATCCGCGTTGGCGTAGAGGATGTTGTTGCTGGTGCGATCCCAGAAGATCACGACGAAGTGGGGGAGGCCGGCCGGTGGGTTCGGGCAGTAGTAGAGCCGCCCTCGACCCTCCCTCCTGATCGCGGTCTTCTCGTTCTGCCTGGACTGGCCGATCGCGCCGATGGCGTCGCTGACCGCGGCATCCACGATCTGTCGGAGGTCGTCGAGGGAAGCCATGTCGAACTCGTCTCCTTGCCCCGGCGAACCCTGGTACGGGGGCCGGATGTAGCTCAGGATGTACCGCGCCGAGCGGGTGCGGTCGCGCATGTCGTCGCCGGGGTTGGAGTTGGTGCCGCGCGAGGTGACCACAGAACCGCCGGGGGAAACCGCCACCACGATCTCGGTGTGGTCGTAGTCGCCGTCGCCGTTCCAGTCGAAACCGAGCACATCGCCGCGCTGCACACCAGCAGAGCCGTCGTGGTAGACGCCCGCCTGCCGGCCCCAGTTCTGGATCTGCGAAACGTAGGTGAAGAACGGATTCTGGAACGAATTGAGCCCGAACAGGTAGAAGCTGACGCAGGCGGCGCAGTCGTCGTATGCGCTGTTGCCGCTCGGCCACCACGGGTTCGGCCAGGTGCGACCCCAGGTTCCCGGGGCGCCCATCTCGGCGAGCATGTCCTCCATGCCCCGGGGGAGCAGCTCAGGCATCGAGCGGGACCTCCTCCCCGAAGCTCGAACTGATGGCGGGAGGCGCGGGCGTTCGGTCCACGTCGAGCGGCGGCAGCAGGTCGCCGGAATCGTCGACGCGCAGAGTGGCGTCGGGAGGTACGGGCGGGACCGGAAGCGGGTCGTCGCCCGGGATGTTCGCTGTATCGGTCATTGCATCCCCCTTCACTGGTGTTTCGGGGTGCGAAGCGATGGTAACGCCCGATCGAACGAGACGGCAATCCTCGCCATCCAATCCGTTCGCCGTGCCGGTCCGAACACGACTACGGCTGGCCCTTTCTCGGCCTCAGCCTCCCCGTCTCCGCCCGCTCGATGCGTCCTGCCACACGTCGACGGGCGGAGATCCGGGCAACGGCAGCGCACCGCGCAGACCCGCGATGAAGTCAAGGGGCTACCGAGACCTGCACATCGTGAGCTATTCTCACCTCGTACGCGGAGAACGTCCGCGTCGACGAGGATTGTCGGGCAGGCAACGTCCCCGTCATTGGATGACAATGACTGGAGCACGAGCATGTTCGACGACAAATTCATCACCAACGCCATCAAGCGCAGTGGGGAGACCGCGCTCGACCGGCGTCGGCTCCTCACGATGGCCGGTATCGCCGGTGTCAGCGCCGCATCCGTCCTCGTGGCCGCGGACCCCGCGCTGGCCACCACCGGCACGCCCGCACCGACGCCGACACCCGGGCCGAGCACGCCGCCGCCCGCTCCAGGCACGCCGAGTGACGGTTCGATCCTGAATTTCGCGCTGAACCTGGAGTACCTGGAGGCCGAGTTCTACCTGCGCGCTGTCACCGGGGAGGGCTTGCCACGTGAGCTGACGACCGGCACGGGAACCCGTGGCCGGGTGCAGGGTGGCCGCCAAGTGCCCTTCAAGACGCGGATCATCCGCAAATACGCGCAGGAGATCGCGGCGGATGAAAGGAACCACGTCGCGTTCCTGCGGAGCGCCCTCGGGGCGGCAGCGGTCTCGCGGCCCGCCATCTCGCTTGACGCGAGCTTCACGGCGGCGGCGACAGCGGCGGGCCTGATCAAGAAGGGGCAGACCTTCGACCCGTACGCGAACGAACTGAACTTCCTGTTCGCTGCGTTCATCTTCGAGGATGTCGGCGTCACGGCGTACAAGGGCGCTGCGCCGTTCATCCAGAACAAGACCTACCTGGATGCGGCGGCGGGCTTGTTGGCCGTCGAGGCGTACCACGCCGGGATCATCCGCACGACGCTGTACGCCGAAGGGGTCATCGCTCCCGTCGTCTACACGGATGTGCAGAAGATCTCGGATGCCCGCGACAGCCTCGACGGACCGACCGACGACGACCAGGGCATCGGCACCCCCGCCATGGCGAACCTGGTGCCGACCGACGCCAACTCGCTGGCATACAGCCGCACCACCGGGCAGGTGCTGAACATCGTCTACCTCAACCCCGGCGCGGTACGCTCCGGCGGATTCTTCCCCGCCGGCGTGAACGGTTCGATCAACACCAGCGCCTGAGACCGGATGCGCGCAATGGTGCGCGCCTCCACACCCCGGTCGCCGTGGCGCGCTGGCCGGGGTGGCACGATCGCCCGCGCGCTGACCCGATACAGCGCGCGGGCGGGCGCGTCCGCGAATTCTTCACGGTCATTGACACCGTCACCGTCACCGCACGAGCTCTTCGCTCGATGAGTGAAAGGAACTTTCCCATGTTGGGCAATCTCACCGGATGGCACCTGCTGATCATCCTCGCCGTCGTCCTCCTCGTCTTCGGCGCCTCCAAACTCCCCGGGCTCGCCAAGGCGATGGGCCAGTCGGCGCGCATTCTGAAATCGGAGTTGAAGGTGGCGAAGCCGGATACGGACGCGGTCGCCAAGGCGGACACGACGGACAGCGTGGACCCGGCGACGACGCCCGCACCCGCACCCGCTCCCGCCGCCCCGCGGCCGCTCCCGCCGACCGACGTGCCGCGCCAGCCGTGACCGCCATGTCATCTGCGACCGCACGGACGCGCACGCGCCGCCAGTCCCGGATGACGTTGGCGCAGCACCTGCGCGAGTTCCGCCATCGCATCGTCTGGGCTGCCGGCGCCGTGCTCCTCGCATCCATTGCCGGATGGTTCCTCTCCGGCCTCGTCCTGGATGCGATGCGCGCACCCATCGTCGCGTTGGCCGAGGAGCAGCATCGCCTCGCCGAACTCAACTACGACAACATCACCGGGGCGTTCGACCTGCGCATCCAGATCGCGGTCACGATCGGGGTCGTGCTGTCGAGCCCGATCTGGCTCTATCAAGTCTGGGCGTTCCTGGTGCCGGCTCTCACCCGCAAGGAACTGCGCTACGGCCTGGGCTTCTTCCTCTCCGCTGTGCCGTTGTTCCTGGCTGGATGCGCCTCGGGAGCACTCGTCGTGCCTCACATCGTCCAGTTGCTCACGAGCTTCGCGCCCGACGGATCCAGTTCGTTCATCCAGGCATCCGACTACTTCGACTTCATTCTGAAGCTCGTGCTCGCGATCGGTATCGCCTTCGTGCTGCCCGTGTTCCTCGTGCTGCTCAACGTCGTCGGGGTGCTCAGCGCGCGGACGATCCTACGTTCGTGGCGTGTCGCGCTGATCTCCATCGTGCTGTTCACCGCTATTGCAACACCGTCGGCTGACATCGTTTCGATGTTCCTGCTGGCGATCCCGATGGTCGTCCTCTATCTCGCCGCAGCCGGGGTCGCGTGGCTCCACGACCGGCGGGTCGCGCGATCTGCCGCCGCCCTCAGTGCCGCACTCGGCACCTGACGACCGGAGTTCCCATGTTCGGATTCTCGTTCGAGAAGCTCATCGTGATCGCTGTCATCGCGATCGCGCTCGTCGGTCCGGCGCGGCTCCCGGCCTACGCGAGCAAACTCGCCGCGCTCGTGACCGCTCTGCGGCGCATGGCCGACGGTGCACGAGACCGGATGCGCGAGGAGCTCGGTCCCGACTTCGACGACGTGGACTGGAAGAAGCTCGACCCCCGCCAGTACAACCCTCGTCAGATCATCAGACAGGCTCTGCAAGACGACGCGCCGTCCGGTGACACGCGGCCCGATGAGGCGCCCTCCGGTGACGCGGCGCCAGGTGACGCGCCGTCCGGTGACGCGCCGCCGGAGGACAGGGCGATCGACGGCGTCCCGTCCTCCGACGATCGACGGGACACCGCCCCCGCGACCGCTGGCGAGACTGAACGTCGCACCCGCTCCTAGGGCCGTCGAGCCGACTCGATCATCGCTCCGGTCTGCTGAGCGTCAGTTCCACGCGTCGATCTTCTGGTCTCGCGGCGCCGGGGCGCCCTCGCCCGTCTCCAGCAGCGACTTCAGGCTCAGCATGAAGACGCCCCACTTCGTGGAGCAGTGGTGCATGAACGGAACCGGCTCTGCCCAGCCCTCGTGGATGAACCGGATCAGTGTGTAATCGCCGTCCTGTTCCAGCGCGAAATTCACGTGGGTGCCGATCCACTCGGCCGGGCCGTCGACGACCTCCCAGCGCACGCGAGAGCCGGGGTGCAGCTCGACCACCTTCATGTCGATGTCGCCCGGCTCGAACCGGAACCGGATCACGCCGTCGATCGCGGGATCCCCCGTCGTGTTCTCCGTCCACCAGCCCGACAGCCCGTCGAGGGTGGTGATGGCGCGGTAGGCGTCATCGGGGGAGGCGTCCTTGACGCCCACTTGGTGCAGGATGTCGACCATCTCAGTAGTGTCCTTTCGTTGCGGTTGTCGTGGTGTACACGGCGAGGCCGGTGAGGCAGTCGGTCCAGCCGTCGGAGTGCGCATCCACTGCTGCCTGGTGCGGCAGGCGTTCGTGGGTGACGATGACCTCTGTTCCGGATGCGCGGGGCTCGAAGTCGACGGTGACCAGCGTCTCCTCGTCCTCGGTGACCGGCGAGCGCCAGGTGAACGCGAGGCGGGTGGCCCGGTCGATCGTCAGGTAGGTTCCGCGGTGGACGATGGGCGCATCCAGGTTGTGCATGACGATGCGGAACTCGCCGCCGACAGTCGGGTCCGCGGTGACGTCGGTGTGGGTGGCGTTGCCGGGGCGCATCCAGACGGCGAGGGCGTCGGGGTTCAGCCAGGCGTCGAAGAGGGGCTCAGGGGCGGCGGCGATCAGTCGGGAGACGACCAGCGGGGTGGTGGGGACGGTGGAGGTCAACGGTCGCCTTTCGTGGGGGAGGAGTCGGTGGATGCGGTGCGTGAGGTGGGCGCGGCATCCGCGATGGATGCCGCATCCGCCCCGGTCACGGACCCGGCCCCGGTCACGAAGCGGTCCAGCGCCGCCAGGCGGTCGGTCCAGAACGCCCGGTAGTGGTCGATCCATTCGGCGGCCTGCGACATCGGGTCGGCGTTGAGGGATAGCACGTGGTTGCGGCCCTGGATGGTGCGGGTCACCAGCCCGGCCTGTTCGAGCACGCGGACGTGTTTGGAGACCGAGTTGAGGGAGATGGTGAAGTTGCTCGCCACCTCGGTCACGCGTTCGTCGCCGCCGGCGAGCCTGTTCAGGATCTCCCTGCGGGTCGGGTCGGAGATCGCCCCGAACACCCGGTCCAGTGTTGCCGCTTGATATTCACCCATGTGGGTGAATATAGCACCGATCGGTGGATGTGCGCCAGAGACCGCATCCAACCGATCCGAAACGCTCATTGCCGCAGCACTGCCAGCGCACACGAAAGAGGAGCATCGTAGGAACCGTCGCCCGGCACGAGGCCGCGCGGCGGGAAGGAACCATGGCATCCTCGATCCTCCCCGGCGGCACGTACACCGTCGGCGATCTCGAATTCACCCGCGTCGGCTACGGCGCGATGCAGCTCGCTGGACCGGGCGTTTTCGGTCCGCCCGCCGACCGCGCAGAGGCCGTCGCCGTGCTCCGCGAGGCCGTCGAGCTCGGCATCACGCACATCGACACGGCCGAGTACTACGGGCCGCACGTCACCAACGAGATCATCAGGGAAGCGATCGCGCCGTACCCGCACGATCTGCACATCGTCACGAAGGTCGGCGCCCGGCGGGACGAGAAAGGCGGCTGGCCGGACGCCCGCACCCCGGACGAGCTGCGCGCCGCGGTCCACGACAACCTGCGCTCGCTGGGGTTGGACGCGCTCGACGTCGTCAACCTGCGGATGGGCGGCTTCGGGGAGCCGGAGCCAGGCAGCATCGCTCCCCAGGTGGAGGCGCTCGCCGAACTGCGGCAGCAGGGGCACATCCGGCACATCGGGCTCAGCACGGTCAGCGTCGAACAGCTCGCGGAGGCGCAGACGATCGCACCCGTCGTGGAAGTGCAGAACTTCTACAACATCGCCCACAGGGACGACGACGCGATGGTCGAGGAGACGGCGCGCCAGGGCATCGCATACGTGCCGTACTTTCCGCTCGGCGGGTTCACCCCGCTGCAGTCGGACGCGCTCGCCGACGTGGCCGCGCAGCTCGGCGCGACGCCGATGGCGGTCGCGCTGGCGTGGCTGCTGCAGCGCTCGCCGAACATGCTGCTGATCCCTGGCACGTCGACACGGGCGCACCTGCGGGAGAACGTCGCGGGGGCGGGGCTGGAGCTTCCGGTGGATGCGGTTCAGCAGTTGGACGCGATCGGCGCGTGACCGAGGCGGGCGCGATGGGCGGGTCGCGTCAGGCTGTGGGTGCGGGGTGGGCCGGGTCGCGCATCCCGAGCCTGCGTCAGAGGCGGCTGGAGGAGCCCGCGGAGCCCGCCGAGCCCTCGGAGCCCGAAGAGCCCGCGGAGCCCGCCGAGCCCGCGGAGCCCTCGGAGCCCGCGGAGTCCGCGGAGTCCGCCCCCGCCGACTGAGCGACCGCCACGGCAGCGAGCTCCGTCCTGCCCGCGATGCCGAGCTTCGCGTAGATGTGCGAGAGGTGGGTCTTCACGGTGCCGCGGCTCATGAAGAGCCTGGTGCCGATCTGGGGGTTGCTGAGGCCTTCGGCGACGACGCAGGCGACCTCGCGCTCGGTGGGGGTGAGGCTCGCCCAGCCGCTCGCCGGTCTGCCGCGCGGTCCGCGAGCGCGGCGGACGGAACTCACGGCCTGATCGAGGGCGAGGCGTGCGCCCTCCGCCTCGGCGGCGTCGACGACAGCGTCGCCGAGCGCGTCGCGCAGGGCGGCGATGACGGCGTCGTGCGCAGCGTGCTGGGCCGCCGAGCGCGGAAGCCCGAGGCGCGAACGCGCGCTCGATGCTGCGGACAGGATGCGCACGACATCGGGCAGCGGCTTCTCCGCCGCGTCGATCCTGGCCGCCGCGTCGATCCTGGCCGCCGCGTCGATCCTGGCCAGCGCGTCCAGGCTATCGAGCTGTGCCGTCCTCAGACCGTGCTCGACCCGGATCGTCAGTGCGGCGTGGTGGAGCTCGGCCGCGCGCTCAAGGCCGCCGTGGCCGGTGCGGGCGCGGGCGCCGCGGACCGCATCAGGGCCAGGGCCAGGGCCAGGGCGAGGGCGAGGGCGAGGGCCAGCGCCAGCGCCGGCGCCCCCGGCGGCCAGCTCCGCCTGCGCGAAGAGCGCCTCCGCGAGCGCCCCGGGAAGGCCCAGTCGGCGGCAGACATCCACCGCGCGGTCGAGCACGGCGGCAGCGTCGTCCGTGCGGCCGGCGGCGGCGAGGGCGGCTCCGAGGCGCGGGAGCGCTCGGCCGGTCATCCAGGTGGGCGCTCCGCGTTCGGTGGAGGACGCGGACGGGCGCAGGCGCTCGATGGCCGACACCGCATCCCCGGAGAGCATCGAGACTTCCGCGGCGGCGCGGTCGAGTCCGGGCACGAAGACCTCCGCCCTGCCGGCGAACCGGATGATCGGCTCCAGCACCTCCGCGGCTCCGGCCGGGTCGCCTCGGAGCGCGACGAGCTGCGCGAGCATCGAGCGGGCGAAGCCCAGGCGGAGGTAGTCGCCAAGCGGCTCAGCCATCCGCAGGGCCTCCTCCGCCAGCAGTTGTGCGCGTGCGGGATCGCCGCAGGCGTATGCGCCGTCCGCCTGGTAGACGAGCAGGGTGGAGAGGATGCCGTGGTGGTGCTGCAGCGCATCCATCACGGACTCGTCGGCGAGCGTCCGCGCCTCCTCGTGCCGGTCTTGCAGGTGCAGGATCATCGCCTGCAGCGCCCGCGCCCCGCCCCGGACGACGACGCTGCCGCTCGACTCGGCCGCTGCGGCGGCCCGATCGCACAGCGCCCACGCCTCGTCGAAGTCCGTGTAGAACGCCCCGACGGCGAGCAGGTTCAGGCACAGCGCGAGCAGCCCGTCGTCGCCGACCTCCGCGGCGAGCTCCGCGGCGCGGGAGGCGGCCTCGTACTCCACGTCCAGCGGTCCGGCCGTGTCGGCCACGAGGGCGAAGCCGGTCAGCAGCCGGGCCTGAAGCAGGGAGCGGTCGTCGGGGGAGCGTTCGACCGCCCTGCGCAGGAGGTCCAGACCATCCCTGCCCCTGCGGTCGAAATGCCAGAACCAGGCGAGGGACGCGGCGAGCCTGCGGGCGGCGTCCGGATCGTCCGCGGCGAGGCCGCTGTCCAGTGCGGCGGCCAGGTTGTCGTAGTCGGTCAGAAGAGCATCCCGCCACCGGTCGTCGTCGTTCTCCCTGGCTCGCTCGGCGGATTCGGCGAGGTCCACGCACCACGCCAGGTGACGGGAGCGGAGGTCGTCGCGCTCCTTCGCGTCGACGGCGCGGGCCGTGGCGTAGGCGCGGATGGTCTCCAGCAGCCGGTACCGTGCGTCGCCGTCGTGCTCGGTCACCACGATGAGGGACTTGTCGACGAGGCGGCCGAGGGAGGACAGCACGTCGGCCGGCAGCACCGCCGACCCCGCCCCGCCGGCGCAGAGCGCTTGAGCCGCCCGCATCCCGAAGGTCCCGGAGAACACGGAGAGGCGGCGGAACACCACGCGGTCCACCTCGTCCAGCAGGTCGTGGCTCCACTGGATCGACCCGGCGAGCGTCGCCTGACGGCGCTGAGCTCCGCGAGGGCCGCGGACGAGCATGGCGAAGCGATCGTCCAGTCCCTCTTCCACCTGGCGGGGGGTGAGTGTGCGCATCCACGCGGCGGCGAGTTCGATGGCGAGCGGGATCCCGTCGAGGTGGGCGGCGATCGAGCGGACCGCCGGTTCCGACTGATCGTCCAGAGCGAAGCCGTGCCGCGCCAGGCGCGCACGATCCACGAACAGGGCGACCGCGTCGTCGTCGGACAGGGGAGGCACGCCGAGCACGGCCTCTCCCGCGATCCCGAGCGGTTCCCTGCTCGTGACGAGCACCGTGACGCCGGGGCAGCTCTGCAGCACCGCGGTCACGGTCTCGCTGACACCGTCGAGAAGATGTTCGGCGTTGTCGACGCAGAGCAGCACACGCCGCGCGGACAGGTGGGCGCAGACCGTCCTGAGCTGGTCGCCGACGACGGGCGCGCCGACGGCCGCGCCGACAGCCGTCGCCACAGCGGCGGCGACCTCTGCTCCCTCGGTCAGCGTGGACAGGTCGACCCAGCGCACGCCATCCGGATGCCGGTCGGCACGGCCGCGCGCCACCTCCGCTGCGAGCCGGGTCTTGCCTGCACCGCCCGGGCCGGTCAGCGTCACGAGGCGCGAGCCGTTCACGAGCTCGTCGGCGGTTCTGATCTCGCTTGCGCGCCCGACGAAGCTGGTCAACGGGACAGCCGGACCGTCCGCCCGCCAGGTCGGCGTGCGCTCCGCGTGCCCCTCGCGCGTGGTCATGGCTCCACCCTGCCACGGGCCACGCCGCGTGACCACGGGCAGGCGGGGGCGGTCGACCCTGTCGGCCACGCCGCCCTCGGAGTATCGGCCACCTGGCCGATGTTCCCGACGGGACAGCGCAGGAGACTCGGAGTCAGCGAGACCACCACGAATGGAGAGGCGCGTATGACATCCACACCTGAGGCGACGGGACCGCTGATCGTCTCGCCGAAGAACCCGCGGTACTTCACCCCCGCATCCGGCCCGGACGCCGGGCGGGCGGTCTACCTCACCGGGTCGCACATCTGGAACAACTTCCACGACGGGATGGGCCCAGGCCCCGACAGCCAGAGCCCCGACAGCCAGAGCCCCGACAGCCAGAGCCCCGGCAGCCCGGCCGAGCCGGAGCGGATGGACTTCGACGCATACCTGAGCTTCCTCAGCGAGCGCGGCCACAACTTCATCCGGCTGTGGCGCTGGGAGCAGGTCCGTTCCCAGGCGGCGGGCGGCAACTACCACCTGAACATGAGCCCGCAGCCGTGGCTGCGCACGGGCGGCGGCACAGCCAAGGACGGCAAGCCGCGCTTCGACCTCGACCAGCAGGACGACGCGTACTTCCAGCGGCTCCGCGACAGGGTGGTCGCGGCGGCGAGCGCGGGCATCTACGTGGGCGTGATGCTGTTCGACGGCTGGGCGCTGCACCTGAGCCCGGCCCCCGACCACATCGAAGGTCACCCGTTCCACGCCGCCAACAACGTGAACGGCATCTCCGCCGCATCCATCGACGACCTGCAGGTGCTGCCGCTCGATCCTCGCGTGCAGGCGATTCAGGATGCGTACATCCGCCGCGTCGTCGACACGCTCCACGATCTCCCCACCGTGCTGTGGGAGGTCGCCAACGAATCGTCGGGCGGCGGTTCCGTCACCGACGAGTTCGCCGGGTTCATCGGCCTCAGCACCGCACCGCACTGGGGAGACTCGACAGCGTGGCAGTACCGGGTGATCGACACGGTCAAGTCGCACGAGGCGGCGCAGGGGTATGCGCCGCATCCCATCGGGATGACCATGCAGTTCCCCGTCGCGACGCAGACCGCGGTCAACGACCCTCTGCTCGCCAGCCGCGCCGAATGGATCTCGCCCGGCTACGACGACGAGATCTTCGCGGACGGAGGCCACCCGATGGCCCCAGGCGCGCCGCCGTCGCACTGGTACGCCGACCCGCCCGCGGCAGACGGCGCGAAAGTGATCGTCAGCGACACCGACCACTACGCACCCGGCCAGGGCGACGCCCTGTGGGCGTGGAAGACGTTCCTGCGCGGAGGCCACCCCATCCTGATGGACTTCGGGCTGATCGGCGGCCTCGAGCCGACGGACGCCGACCCCGCAGACACGGGCGTGCCGCCGTTCGAGGCGTACGAAGCGGCGAGGTGGGCGATGGGGGACACCAGACGGTACGCCGAACGCATGGGGCTGATCGACGCGCTGCCCGGCGGGGAGACCGCATCCACAGGATACGCGCTGGTGAACCCCGGCGTCGAGCACCTGGTGCTGCAACCGGAGGACGGCCCGTTCACGGTCGACCTTCCCGCTGGCGTGTACGCCGTGGAGTGGTTCGATGTGAGCAACAGGGAGACGACGTCCGGCGAACCGGTGGTCGTCGATGCGCCGGGGTCGGTCGGGTTCTCCTCGCCGTTCCCGTCCGGGCCGGCAGTGCTGTACCTGTCCAATGGAAAGTGATCGGAGGACCATCGTGAGCAGAGTGATCGCAGACATCTCGATGTCGCTCGACGGGTATGTGACCGGACCGGACGTCGACCTGGCGCACGGCCTCGGCATCGGCGGGGAGGGCATCCACGCCTGGGTGCTGGAGGAGCCGCGCTCGACGGTCGACGAGGAGGTGCTGGCGCGCAGCTACGCGGAGACGGGCGCCGTGGTGCTCGGCCGTCGGCTGTTCGACATCGTGGACGGACCGGACGGCTGGAGCGACGACATCGGCTACGGCCACGACCAGGACCAGGCGGTCGCGCCGCCGTGCTTCGTCGTCACCCACACGGTGCCTGAGCGCGTGCGGCTGGTCTCCCGGTTCCGGTTCGCGACAGGCGGGGTGGAGGACGCCGTCCGGCAGGCGAGAGAGGCGGCGGGGGAGAAGGACGTGGTGGTGATGGGCGGCGCGAACGTGGTCGACCAGTGCATCGCGGCCGGGCTGGCCGACGAGCTGCGCATCCACCTGTCTCCGCTGCTGGTGGGGTCGGGGACGCGGCTGTTCGCCGTCGCCGGGTCCGCTGCGCTGGTGCAACGGGAGGTGGTCGTGTCGCCTCGGGCGACCCACCTGACGTACGACATCGTGGACCGCTGAGCTCGGCGAGGCCGCTCCGTCGTACGCTGGAAGCATGGCGAAAGGGGAGGAGCACAGCGACTCCCGCGTGGAGGCCGCTCGCTATCTGGTCGACCGGCTGGTCGACGAGGAGCGTCGGCAGGCGGGGGAGCGGGCGGGGGCGCGGGCGGGGGCGCAGGCGGGCGAGCAACCACGGGAGGCCGAGCCAAGCAACGCGGGGGCGCCGACGATGGATCAGCGTGCCCACGTCGTCGAGAACGCCATCCAGCAGGCCATCCGCCGCGGAGAGTTCGACAACCTCCCCGGCGCCGGAAAACCGCTGGAGAACCTGACAGGCACGCACGACCCCGACTGGTGGATCCGGCGCAAGATCGAGCGCGAACGCCTCACCGGCCTCGGCCCTCCCGCCCTCACCCTCCGCACCGAGAACGAGCAGCTCGAAGCGAAACTGGATGCGACGGGCTCGGAGGCGCGCGTCCGCGAGATCCTGCACGACTTCAACAAGCGCGTCGTCGAGGCGCGCAGGCAGTTGCAGGGCGGCCCGCCCGTCGTCACAGCCACCAGAGACGTGGATGCGGACGTCGCGCGCTGGCGGGACCGGCGCGACGCGCGCATCCAGGCGGCGCAGGCGGAGCGGGAACGTCGCGAGGCGGAAGACGTGACGCTAACGTGGCGCGAACGGCGGGCGCGCCGTGCCGCGGAACGCCGGGGCGAGACGCGGGACTGACGTGCGCGGCGCGCGACTGACGTGCGCCGACGTGCCGCCCGGCTCTCCACAGGCGAGCTCTGCTCGGCCACGAGATGCCAGCAACTGCGTCGATCTGCGCCGTTTCGCGACAGTTACTGGCATCTCGTCGCCAGCGCGGGGCGCGTGCGCGGTAGCCTCGTGTTCGGCCGACGTTCGCCCATCCACTGAGCCCGGAGTGCACATGACCGACACCACCAGCCGCCGTCCCGTCTACCTCGACTGCGACACGGGCATCGACGACGCGCTCGCCATCGCCTACCTGCTGGCCTCGCCCGAGATCGAGCTTGTCGGGATCGGCACGGTCAGCGGCAACGTCAGCGCCGCCCAGGCCGCGGACAACACGCTGCGGATCCTGGCGCTCGCAGGGCGAGGGGACATCCCGGTCGCGGTCGGCTCGCACGACGCCCTCGCCCGCGCGTTCGACGGGGGAGCGGTGCACGTGCACGGCGGCAATGGGATCGGCGGCGTCGAGCTGCCGGACACCGATCTGACCCCGATCGCCGAGACGGCTCCCGAGTTCCTCATCCGGCTCGCCGAGGAGCACGCCGGACGCCTCGAGGTCATCACGATCGGGCCGGTGACCAACATCGCCCTCGCGCTGCGGCTCGACCAGGAGCTGCCAGGCCGCGTCGCCGCCGTGACCGCGATGGGCGGAGCGGCCTTCGCGTCCGGGAACGTCACGCCGGTTGCGGAGGCGAACATCTGGAACGACCCGGAAGCGGCGGCCGTCATGCTGTCCGCTCCGTGGCCGGTCACGCTGGTGCCGCTGGACGTGACCGTGGAGAACACATTCGAAGAGGAGCACCTCGCCGGCCTCCTCGCCGCCGAGAAGCCGCTGGCTCGCGCGGTCGGCGCGATGCTCGGCTACTACTTCGACTTCTACGTCGACCTGTACGGCCGCCGCGCCAGCGCCCTGCACGACCCGCTCGCCGCCGCCATCGCGGTCGGCCAGATCCTGCCGACCAATGCGCCGCAGGTCGACGTGGTGGTGGATGCGACGCCCGGCCCCGCGCGCGGCCAGACCATCTGCGACCTCCGAGGCCAGCGCCTCGGCCCCGTCGATCAGCCGGGCGCGCACATCCGCGTCGTCCTCGACACCGACCGCCCCCTCGACGCGCACCTCCTCGAACGCCTGCTCGGGTAGCCATCGAGTCGGGACTTGTGCACGCGACACGCCGTCTCCACTCGGCGTGTCGCGTGCACAACCTCCGGCTCGATTATGTGGCGGCGGTGGAGCCTCGGGGGATGAAGGTGGCGACGAGGTCGGCGGGAGCCGCGGGAGCGGCGGCGGCGGGAGCCGCGGAGGCGGCGGGGGCGGCGGGAGCCGCTGCGGCGACCGGCGCGTCGATCTGCGCGGTGAGGCGGCGCGCCGCCGCACGCCCGAGCGGCTCGCCCGGCAGGCGCACCGTCGTCAGCGGCGGCGCCGTCACGCGTGAGTACGGGAGGTCGTCGAACCCCGTCACCGCCACGTCGCCCGGCACCGACAGCCCGGATTCGCGCGCCGCCTCCAGCACTCCGTACGCGTGCGTGTCGGTCGCGCACACCACCGCCGTCACGCCATCGGCGCGCCACTGCGGCCACGCCGACGCGAACGCCGCGGCCGCCGCACCCAGCTCGATGATGCTGCGGGCCGCATCCGGCGCACGCACGGTCATGCCGTTGCGCGAGGCGGCCTCGGTGAGCTGCTCCCTGCGGAGCTGGAACGTGCGGGTGCCGGTGATGCTGTCCAGGTAGCCGAGCGCACGGTGCCCACGGGATGCGAGGTGTGCGGCCAGCTCGTCGATCGCGTCGCGCATGTCGTAGTTGACCGCGGCGACGTCGGTGCGCAGCTCCGGCGCATCCAGCACCACGAGCGGCACGTCGTCGCCCAGTTCGTCGAGGAACTCGTCGGACGGCGCATCCACCAGGTAGCCAGCAGGTCGCAGTCCTGCGAAGCGGCGCACATCGGAGGCCGACGGCTGCACTCCGCTCTCCGTCACAGACAGCACGAGCTGGAAGCGCGGGCCGAGCTCCTGCTCGATGCCCTGGATCACGGAGCCGAAGAACGGGTTGGAGAGGTCGGGCGCGACCAGCACGACGAGGTCGGAGCGTCCGCGGGCGAGCGCGCTGGCGCCCTGGTCGACCACGTAGCCGAGCTCCGCCACGGCCGCGCGAACCCGCTCGATGTTCGCGGGGGAGACCCGCCCGTCCGTCTTGCCGTTGAGCACCAGCGACACGGTCGCGATGGACAGCCCGGCGTGGTCGGCCACCTGCGCTGCTGTGACTCGGGATGGTCGGGGCATACCTCGATGGTATCCGCGCCCGATTTAACGTCAAGCGCTTAACGTGATAAGCATTAAGCGCTTAACTCATCCCCCGACGAAGTGGAGCCCCCGTGACCGATACGGGCAAGAAAATCATCCTCGACTGCGACCCAGGGCACGACGACGCCATCGCGATGCTGCTGGCGCACGGCAACCCCGACATCGACCTGCTCGCCGTCACGACCGTGGTCGGCAACCAGACCCTGCCGAAAGTCACCCGCAACGCGCTCGCCGTCGCCGAGATCGCCGGCATGATCGGTGTCCCGATCGCCGCGGGCGCCACCCGCCCGCTCGTGCGCACCATCGAGAACGCGCCGGAGATCCACGGCGACTCCGGCATGGACGGCCCCGTCCTCCCCGAGCCGACGATGCAGGTGGATGCGCGTCACGCGGTCGACCTCATCATCGACACGGTCATGGCGCACGAGCCCGGCACGGTCACCCTGGTCCCGACCGGCGGCCTCACCAACATCGCCCTCGCCGTCCGCAAGGAGCCGCGCATCGCGGAGCGGGTCAAGGAGGTCGTGCTCATGGGCGGCGGCTACCACATCGGCAACTGGAGCGCCGTCGCCGAGTTCAACATCAAGATCGACCCCGAGGCCGCGCACATCGTCTTCAACGAGAGCTGGCCGGTGGTCATGGTCGGCCTCGACCTCACCCACCAGGCGCTCGCGACGCCCGAGGTCGTCGAGGCCATCGCAGCGGTCGGCACGAAACCGTCGCAGTTCGTCGTCGAGCTGCTCGAGTTCTTCGGCCACACGTACAAGGAGTCGCAGGGCTTCGACGCCCCGCCCGTCCACGACCCGTGCGCCGTGGCGTACGTGATCGACCCCAGCGTCGTCCGCACCGTCAAGGTGCCGATCGACATCGAGCTGACCGGCACGCTCACCCTCGGGATGACCGTGGCGGACTTCCGCGCACCTGCGCCGGACGACTGCAGCACCTGGGCCGCGACCGAACTCGACCACGAGCGCTTCTGGGCGCTCGTCGTGGACGCCCTCGAGCGCATCGGCGAGGTGCAGGCATGAGCAACCTGACTGCATCCACCGGGCCAGGCGCATCCACCGGGCCAGGCGCATCCACGGGCCGCACCGGCCTCACCAGCGGCGGCAAGAGCCTCGCCGCGCTCACCGCGGCGCTGCTCGCCGCCTGCGTCGCCTTCCAGCTCAACGCGAGCATGTTGAGCCCCGTGCTCGTCACCATCGCGCACGAGCTGAAGACCGACGACGCATCGGTCGGCCTCTCGCAGACGATGTTCTTCACGCTCGCGGCGCTGTTCTCGCTGTTCCTGCCGCGACTGAGCGACATCGTCGGCCGCAAGCGCATCCTGATCGGGATGCTCGTGGTGATGATGCTCGGAAGCATCGTCGCCGCCCTCGCCGTCAACCTGCCGATGCTGTACGTCGGCCGCGCCATCCAGGGCGTGTCCGGTCCTGTGGTGCCGGTGTGTCTGCTGATGCTGCGCGCCGAGATCTCCGACCCGAAGAAGTACGGCGCTGCGATGGGCCTGCTCACCGCGGTGAACGGCGGCATCGCCGGAATCGACGCCATCGCGGGCGGCTGGCTCGCCACCACCCTCGGTTTCCGCTCGGTCTTCTGGGTGATCGCGGTCGTCTCGGTGATCGCCGTCGCGCTGGTCATGATCTGGGGTGTCGAGTCGAAGCCCTCCGCAGGAACGCGGATGGACTGGTGGGGCGTCATCCCGCTGGTCGTCTCGATCGGCGCGCTGCTCATGGCCCTCAATGAGGCAGGCAAGCTCGCTGCGGCGAACTGGGCGCTCGTCATCGGCGGGATCGTGCTGTCGCTCGTGGCGTTCGTGGTGTTCTGGTTCGTGGAGAAGCGCATCCGGGAGCCGCTGGTGCCGCCGAAGTACCTGCGCCAGCGCAGCACCTGGGCACTCTTGGTGACCACGCTGCTGACGATGACCGGCGTCTTCGCCGTCGTCAACGGACTCGTCACGTCGCTCGCTCAGAACGGCGACGCGGGGTTCGGGATGCAGGCAGACCTCGCCTCCCTGGCGTTCCTCACCCCGTACGCGATCGTCGGCTGGATCGTCGGGCCGTTCGCCGGACGCCTCGCTCCGACACTCGGCTACCGCACCGTGCTGCGCGTCGGCCTCGTCGGCAGCATCGTCGCGACGCTCATCATGGCGTTCGTCGGCGTGCACTCGATGCCGGTGCTGATCATCGCGACCGTGCTGATCGGCGTCTGCTACGCGGGCATCGCGAACATCATGCTCAACGGCCTCGGCATCGTGCTGTCGCCCGCAGACAACCCCGGCTTCCTGCCCGGCCTCAACGCCGGGGCGTTCAACCTCGGCGCCGGGCTCAGCTTCGCGCTGCTGCCCGTGCTGCAGGTGGTCCTGAGCCCAGCGGGGAGCAGCTCCACGGTCGGCTACAGCGCCGGGATGCTCGTGGGGGCCGCGATCACGGTCGTCGCGCTCGCGGTGTCGTTCCTCATCCCGAAGCCCGTGACGGCCGAGGCGTGACCAGAGGAAGATGAGAGGGTTGTGGCATGACTGACTCCGGCATCCTGATCGTCGGCTCGCTGAACGCCGATCTCGTCGTGCGCACCGACCGCTTCCCCGGACCGGGGGAGACCGTGCGCGGCTCCGAGCTGGTGACCCTGCCGGGAGGCAAGGGGGCGAACCAGGCCGCGGCGGCCGCGCTGCTCGGCGGCGACGTCCGGATGCTCGGGGCCGTCGGCGCCGACGCGCACGGCGAGCTGCTGACCGGCTCGCTGCGCCGCGCCGGCGCGGACGTCGACGGCGTGCGCCGGCTCGACGGGGTCGCCACCGGCACGGCGATGATCACGGTGAACGCGGACGGCGAGAACACGATCGTCGTCAGCCCGGGCGCGAACGACCGGCTGACGGCCGACGATGTGAGCACCAGCGGCGCGTTCTCCGGACGCGGCGTGCTCGGGCTGTGCCTGGAGATCGACACGTCCGTGGTGCTGGCCGCCGCGCAGCGCGCCGCCGCGGAGGGCGCGACCGTGCTGCTCAACCTGTCGCCGTACGCGGAGGTGCCGGAGGAACTGCTGGCAGCGACGGACGTGCTGCTCGTCAACGAGCACGAGGCGTCCACGCTGCTCGGCGTGGACGTGGAGTCGGTGGATGCGGCGGAGGTCGCATCCCGGCTCGCCGGTCGCGGCATCCGGCGCGCTGTCGTCACGCGCGGGTCGGAGGGCGCGCTCGTCTTCGACGACGGGGAGCGCGCGACGGTTCCGGCCGTCCCGGTCACGGCGGTCGACACCACGGGATGCGGCGACGCGTTCATGGGGGCGCTCGCGCTGCGCCTGGCTGCGGGCGAGTCGCTCACGGCGGCAGCGGCCTTCGCCGCCGCCGTCGGCGCCTTCGCCGCCACCGGCCACGGCGCGCAGTCCTCCTACCCCACTCGCGCGGCCCTCGACGCCTTCCGCGCCACCCCCTGACCCCACCCCCGCCCGCCCGCCCCCAAGCGAT